>MSXN01000024.1:0-68314 GCA_002083555.1 Nitrospira sp. ST-bin5
ACGCCCGGGGGCCCGCTCTTCCCGTCGCGACGGCCGGGAACAAAGACACACGGGAACACCAGAGGGCCGGAGAAACTCACGAGCGGACCCTTGGCGCACCTGGACCAGAGCCGGATCCAGCCAGTCGCGACTGACTGTGTGGGAAGGCTTCGCGTGAAGAAACTCGCCAAGACGGACAGCGATCCGGACGAAAGGTCAGACCGGAACACACTCAGTTCAGACCTGGGCTCACCGCCAGAGCAGGCTCACAGGAAATGGGAGATCGGAGGAGAAGCGGGAAGCGGACAGGACAGCGAGGAGACTGTCACGCGAGGAGCAGAAAGGAGCGCGGGAGGTGACGAAAGCACAAGAGACAGCCGGAGGTCAGAGCCAAGAAGGAGAAAGAGCGGGTGTGCACCTTCACCTGAGGGAAGAAGGAAGAGGCAAGGCCAGCCATTCTCGGCACGGGCGCCCAAAGCTTGGTCAAGTAGATCGCACTACTTTCCTAATTTCGCTTCCCTCTCAGAGCTGATAATGCGTGGTGCGTCCAAGGTGAGGCAGCACATGACTTCCCCCAATGCTATGCGCTCAGGTGCAAAGCGAGAATCGGCCAGACCGCGTAACGCAGGCCCTGCTTGATGTCCTCTTCGGAAGGACGGCGCAATTCATTGATAAGCCGTAACTCTTCCGCCACGGCACGCACGAACAATGGAGACTCAACCGGACGGACCCTAACCGTGGCCAAGCGACTCATATCAAAAAGTCCAATGCGATCCTCGGGGGGAAGCAGGGACGTTTGATCTTGGCCCACAACATACGCGGCCAATTCAGTGCCCACCTCGTGGATGCCCCCGATGGAATCGAGCCGAAAGGTCTGACGTACAAACGCGAGAATGATGACCTCATGGCCGAGCCGTGAACGGAGTTGCGTTTGATCGTCGCCCCAACGCAAGTGAGCTGCTCCAGTGGGGGACGCAGGGCTGGCACAGGTACGCAGCAGTTCAGCCACGGGTGGAAGGTTCAAGCCGAGCGGTCCAACCAGGTTGGAAGATTGGCCAGTAAAAAGACCGCCATCGAAGTCACCGACAAAACACAGTGACCCATCACTGAGCTTCAGAACATCGGCGGACTGATCCACCGTTTCGACCAGCCCATCACGTTGGACAAAGCGGGTTCTAGCAATGCCGGGAGCCTTTTCAGCTCCACCGTAATGGGTCAGGAAGTCTGAAACGTGACGCCAACGAGCAAGTCCAGCCGGTTGCTCACGAATCTGGCGTTGGTTCGCAGCATAGCGGTCATGGAAATTTTGCCAGTCGCGGAATCCTGATTCTACGAGAGACGATAAACGCTGCACCTCATTGTCCGCCAAAGGTGAGGCGGCACTGTTGATGAGCACGGTCTGTAATTCCTCTGGAGGAATGAGGCACATAACGCGCGAGAAGACGGTCTCAAATCGGTCAGGGGCAACGAGCGTTTGCGCGATCGCCGTGAGTCTTTCCCGGGCCACGCTCCAAGCTTGGGTCTCGCGGCTATCACGCACCACAATGGTATCAACCAGGATGGTTTCGCGAGAACCAAACCGATGCACGCGACCAACCCGCTGTTCCATTTCCATCGGGTTCCAGGGCACATCAAGATGCACCAAGCGTCGGGAGAACTGGAGATTGATGCCCTCACCGCCGGCGCGGGATGAAATGAGGAATTGCGGGCCAGTCGCATCCTTGAAGCGTGCGACTTCCCGATCCCGGTCTGCATCGGTTTGCCCTCCCATGATGATCGCAGGCCGCTGGCCGGTCTTGTTTTGTAACCAGAGAGCCAACGCCAGAACGGTTTCAATGGGCTGGGCAAAGAGAACAATCTTTTCCCGCCCGGCCGGTTGAAGGACATCGCGCCAGAGCCGTTCCCATTTCAATTGGCGCGGCGAGCGAACCAGCTTGATCCCCTGTCGGATCAGCGAGGCCAGGGCACCATGGTCGACATCGCTGCTCAGCTCGTCGACGTTCTCCTCAATATCTTCGACATCATCGTCAGAAGCCTGGCGACCGATCTCGGCAACCAGCCGCCCGTAGACAGATTCAACGGGTTCGTCTGGAGCACCCGAGCGATACGGGCGCAAGGCAGCGATCGCTTCGGCGAGCGGAGCTTGTTCCAAGGTCCATCCTGCACGGAGCGACTGACGCACAAGGTAGCCGAGGCCGGCATTGGGACTGGACGCAGCCCATTGCAGTGCTTGCGCACACTTCCAGCCGGCCGCACGCTGAACCGCCTGACTGCCTGGAATCGGGTGAGGCTGAAAAAAGCCGTGAATGTCCGCCAGCCAGGACCGGTGGTCTGGATCAAGATCAACCACGATCGGCGGATTGACCTGCCGCCGTGGGAACAGAGGATTGCCATCCCAATCGCGAACATCTTCCTTGGTGCGGTAAATGACACGGCCTGCCGCCGCGTCTTGTGATTCGCCTGGCAGTTGGAGCAACCGCAGGAGATTATCGAAACGAGCGGCGTGAGCCTGATGTGGAGTCCCAGACAAGAGCAGCACACGACTCTCGGCGGACTGCGCGGACACGAGATCCCGAACCAAGCGATACTTCCTGACAGGGTCAACGCCTCCGTCGCCCCAGGCGCTCAGATGATGACACTCGTCGACGACGATGAGATCCCAAGGGCGCGATTGAAGCAGCCGGTCAAAATGGTTGGGATGCACCGCGCGATGAATGCTGGCGATGATCCGACTGTCTGTTTCGAGCCGAGCATCGCCATCTTGGGATTTCCACTCTCTGAAGAATAAGGACAATCGCTTGAACTCGCGACCGACATTCGCAACCAGGCGTGCGGGTGCGAGATACAGCACCCTCAGCCCTGGATTGGCCGCCAGCAATTCTTGGATGATGAGCCCAGCCACGACTGTTTTCCCAAGTCCAACTTCATCACCAATCAGGACCCGACGGCGACCAGGGGTGTCAATAATGTGGCGGACCAAACTCACTTGATGGGCGAGCGTGACGACTTCCCTGGTATCCAGGCGACGCTGAGGGTCCTCGGCGACGAGGAAGAATGCTTCAAACCGGGCGAGACTCCGCTTGCTCATGGCGCTCCAAGTATCCCCATCGGACAATGGAGCGGTGAGCAATGCCCCGGGCAGAGGATAGGGCTGCGTTTGATAGGGGTCGATATGGGTGCGAACCGGAGCCGGAAGTGCCGCCTGACTTCCCCAGAGACGCCGTGGAGGAGAGGCTAAATCGAGAACACGAATGCCCCAGTCGTTCGTCTCCCGGAGAACGGCGTGCGGAATGCGCTCAAAGAGAACCATCTGAGAACTCATGCGAGCCCTTTCGAGAGTACCGTAGCCTCACCAGGCAGAGCGGCCAAGGCTGACTCAATTGCAACCCCGAGCTGGTCATCCTTGCGCTGCACGTTTCTCTCTTGGCGTTGCATCAGGGCATCCGCTGCCTCGCCGAGGGGCTCGTTATGCCCGCCGAATGCTGCCAAGATTTCTTTGTCGACTTCCTTGAATTTCTCAACGAGTAACCCAACCGCAGGAACCGCGGCGGCGTCCACTACTTCTTCTGCCAATTGCTCGAACAGTTCAAGGATGCGAGACTTTACACCGATCCCATGATCTTTCTGGTCGGCCACGAATTTCTGGCACTTGCGCCGGATGGGGCCTTCGATTTTCTTGATCAGTTCGCGGCGCACTTGGTCACGAAGCTCGTCCACGGCCTCTTTTCCCACCGCGTTCACCTGTTGTCGGTTTTGCTTGACGACCTCGACCAAAGCTTCGAGCAGCTGTGTAGACACACGAATGCCCTGCCCGCGAGCCCAATCAAGGACCTCGGTTACTGTCCCAGATTGATAGTCTGAAAATTCCCGAGTTTCGCGCCGGATATCCACCAAGATTTCTCGACTCCAGACCTCAGCGACGGGTGCCTCAAAACGGAGAGCAAAGTCATTGGGCAAATTGATATGACGACTACCGTAAAAGGTCCCCTCTTTCCGCACAGCGGCTTGTAATGTTTTCCAGTGCGCATCTCGCAACTTACTAAGATAGCTTTGAATATCTTTGCTGGCCTTGCTGGAGGCAGTTTGGACTCTGGCTTCAATTTGTGCCGGAATCGTTTTCCGGAGAAAGGTCCTGAAGCCCCCCCGACGCGTGTCAAACTCACGCTGAAGCGGGGCCATGAATTCCTCCAAGCTTTGCCTGAACGTTACAATTTCTGCTTCTGCCTGCCGCTCCTCACTTCTCTGCGCACTCAGGACCTCCAATCTGGCGCGCAGTTGCCCGAAAAAACGTTGGTGGGTCTCCTCGCGCTGTCGGCTTTGTTCGGTCAGGCACTGCCGGGCGACGTCAGAAATCGCTGTGCGCAGAGCAACAATGTTGGTTGCTTCGACATCCGGGAGAAACGGTCTATCGTCGTCGGGATCATCGGCACAGAGGAGACGGTATTGTGGAGCCGAAACGGGGAATACCTGTAGATGATCCAGGATGGACTGGATCACGACACGTTTACCCTCGGAGTTATCCTCCCAAACCTCTCGCAGAAAAGATTGCAGGCGCTGCGCAATATCGTTTCGGCACCGTTCCACCTGGTCGGCAAAATGTTGTGCCTTACTCTTGAGCGGTGTGCCGTTGAGAGCCTTATCGTTTCTCCAATTTTCAACGGCCACATCGTCGATCTTGACCGCGACGACCATCAACGCGACCGGATCGGAAGTCAGGTCATTGCCCGCATGCAGCAACCGGTTCAAGAAACCGCTGTTGTTCAAGAGCTCCGCATCCTCCCGGCGAATGCCTCTGGAGTCCACGACGAGCATTACAGCCTTGGCCCGATTGCGGAGGTAATCCGAAGTGACCGAGGCATACGCATCACTCAGAATACCGATTCCGGGGAGGTCAATCAGTTCCAAGGAATCGCGCAACAGAGGCGACGGCCAGTGAATAGACATGTCCAGAATTAGCGGCGCCAAAAAGCCACACGCATGATCACGCAGGCGATGCCCAAAATCTGGATTGTCCAAGCTATCAAAGTGTCGGGGCGTATCGTTTGTCCCATGCGTTAAAGCCTCCTGCGCATGCCGTAGCCGGTCCAGGTCCTCTGGGAGAATCTGTGTCTGGAACTTTGGTGCCTGTCCCAAAACCCAGCGCAACGCGTCGACCAGATAGGTTAATTCTCGCTGAGCTGTTTGCGATCCGGCAACGAGCAGGCAAGCCCGTCCGATCGCCTCTTGAGTGCGTGTTGTCTTCTGTTCCTCAGCATCCAACTCGATGGCGATAGTTTCCAGCTCTTCACTAGCCTCTGCTTGGGCCAGCGAGACTTCATGCTTTGATTGGCGCTGGATCTCCGCTTCGAGAATAAACCGAGTTTGACCAACCTGTTTTCCTGAATGGTATCGCACGACAAACGACGCGCGTTCGCCGTGAATTACCCGCAGGGCATTCGCGGTAAGAGGACCAGTGCCCCCACCAGAAGGGACGACGATACCCGTGTCTGCGATCAGGGTGTTGATGAGAGTGCTTTTCCCTACTCCCGCCTGGCCCAGGAGACAGATGGGAAACAGGCTTCCTTTGTTCCGCTCTAGCTCTTCAATTCGGGACGCTTGTTTGTCCAGCTCCTCCAAAACAGGTGCTGGCTCAGACTTTTCGAAGATCGGCCGAACCAATTTCTTGAACCATCCAACCACGCTGTGGGAATGCGAGTGCTCGTCGGACATAGTGTGGGTTGCTCCTGTTCGGTTACTCGAATCTTGTTCGACCTTCGGTCACTTTCAGGACCTTCATCCCTTCATCGTCCAAATCGTTGATAGGTGTCTTAGCGATGCGCCAGGACTGTGATTTGGCGAAACACCGGAAGATATCGCGGGTGAAGCCCACGATTCCCAACCCATCTCGCTGCAGGAATCAGTGGCTCCAAGGAAATGGACGTGATTGAGAACGAGTTTCGAGAAGAAGTCGCCATTCATTTAGGACCGTTCGAAGGTGAATGACCTACAGTGCGGTGAAAGAATACCTCTTTCCTTTCTCGAAATCACCCCAGCTTGCGAGGTAACGCAATGAGAAGAGATACAATTTTGGAAGCTATCCATTGGACAACACCTCAAGTCGATGAGCATCTCGGTAGACCAGTATAAGCCATTGATATATTTAATATTAAGTCAATGACTAAGGTCAGGGGGTATATGGTCTCCGATGGCCTCGAGCTAGGGTTGTACCCTCTTTTTCACAGACAGGTGAGTGAAGAGTCGCCCCGCGTCAGTTCGGCTGCATGACGCACAGAGAGGGTGATACGAGTATGGGGGCGGATCAGATACTAAGGGCAGGAGGGAACCCCCAAGTGCCCACTCCCTCCTGAGGTCAGGGCAATTCGACGATCTTGTAGGTCAATGGGACCTCATTGTCATTGTCATTGTCCAGTTCGAAGGCTGGGGCTCGATCAATCCATGCCTGGGCTTCCAAATATGAACGAAACTTGATAGCTCCACCCGGCAGATCCTCCCCAGCACAGTCGCTATATTCCCTTCTCTCGAATTCTTCCTCATCGACCTCGTAGTACCGTGTCCTCAACACCACAAATGGACCCAGATCATCCATCGTTGCGGTTCCGATCTGGTCTGCTCCTAGAACGTTCGCCCTGTGTGCAATGGCAACCTCGTCAAGGAGGTCTGGATGAAACAGATACTTCTCAAGGTAGTCCACATGATCACTCACCGCGAAACTCGAATGTTCGAAGTGTTCACAGAGAACGAGAAACCTGCCGTCTGGCAGTACCCAAGCGCAGACGTAGCCGTAGTCTCCGCCTGCCGCAGCAGTGAAGTGGTGCTGCGCATCTATGTCGTGTTGCCACAACAACTTCACGACAGCCTCAAGTGAGAGCATGTCTTCTTGTACATTATCCATCATCAAGTCCTCCCGTCCCTCTCTCATCGGCAAACAAGCCCTGAGTCTGTAGTCCCACTCCTCGAAATTTTCGTTTCCCTCACCATAAACGCTTCGTCCCATCCCTTGCCGACCTCCCTTCACTGTCCTTCGTGCACTAGACAGTGCCTTCGACCAAGGCTTTATCGTGGCCGGCCGGGTCACCTGAGACGGCTCCGAGGAAGGTCGGGCCACGGTGCTCCGAGCTCATCGTAATCTTGGCGATCATCATCTTGATGACTAGAGCGGCACGTGGTGGGTGACGTTCGGACTGATCGAGTCGCATGGCTGGAATCTGGTCAAGATCATCGGCTTATCACGACGGATTGTACGTCTTCCGTTCAACACCCTGATCGAGCCACGGGATCGCATAGCCTTGACCAGGAAATCTTTTCTCAACATCCCCTGCTCCACGCCGACCGTGGCTCTGCCAGCCCGGAGTGCGTATTCCGGTCCAAATGTGCCACCCATTCCGGTCGAAACCAGCCACCTGTTCCAGTCCAAATCAGCCACTCGTTCCGATGGAAACCGGCCACCCGTTCCGGTGAAGTCAGCCATCTATTCCGCATGAAACCAGCCAGCCGTTTCGAAGCCAGGGCGACATGTGTTTCTTACTTCCGCATCGACTCCCCACGCAACTTGATCCGGATGGCAGAACGGACCAAACGATCAAGGAGTGCGTCTGCCACGGTGGGATTTCCCTCGCTCAAAAAGTCATGCCATTTATCGACCGGCAACTGACTTGTCATTAGCGTAGCGCGTCCTTCGGTACGGGCTTCGATAACTTCCAGCAAGTGACAGGATTCATGAAGATAGCCCGTCGTGCTTCATTCTTTACTCGCCTGAATGAGGCGTCTAATATCCCAGATCTCTCGTCGTGGCTCTCACATTGGAAGAGGACTGGTGATGAGTATTTTTCTGCAGTGTGACCGATGCGACTTTGAGGTTGGCTTGCCTCTGGACCTGCCGGGCATCTACCGGTACTATGATCTCGGAAATGGGCGCATGGTGCCGCTCGAAACGGAAGAAGGCTGGTGTTACCACTGTCAGACCATGCGAGTGTTGGAAGTCTTACCGTCTCGGGCCTTCATCGACGCCTCTATCGAGGACTTCAAAAAATCGTTAGCCGAGGTTGAGGCCAGTGCTGACGTCTCCCGGCAACAGCTGGCCTATGTCGACTTCATGAGAAAGGTCGTCCCGAGCCACGACGCATGGCTGGCCTGGTTGCCATCGAGAACGAAACCTGTGTGCCTCACGTGTGGAGCGAACAAGATCGCCTCAGGTCAAGAATGGCATTGGACTACGACACCCAGCTCCGGGATTGAACCGTTTGACCGTGTCTTGCTGGCGTTTCGCCATCCAGAATGCGGCGGCACGCTCTTCTACAACGAAACCGGTCTGTACATTGACTATATCGAGCAGAATGCGTTTCTGCCGTTTTCTCCCCAAGGAGTCGCACTCGACGGTCGTGATCCGCAGCAGAGTCCTGCATATCGAGTGGCCGTCCAGGCAGGCCGGTGGGTATGTATTACGGACGGATACGATATCTATGAGGCGGAAGAGGACCTGAAAATGGCCTCCCGGCCACCGCATCACACTAGAATTTCTCGCCTCAGCCTGCCGCACAACGAGTTTTCGCCCTACTGCGTGTCACAACACCTGACCCTTCGAGGGCCAGCCACCGTGAGTGAGAAGCTACGGGACGTCGTGGGGCCAGTGACCGTCGGTGGCCTGCTCGGGGGCTTCCTGGGTGCGGCATCTGGCGGAGGGATCGTCGCCGCCATTGGAGCCACCGTGGGAGCGGGGATTGCGACATGGATATCCCCCCGTTCGGAGTTCGACGAAGAACGCCTGGCTCGTTGCTTTGAGAGGGCCGCGGCCGATTCCGTCGCCTGGGAGAAGAGTGCCGAACAGGAAGCGAAACAACGGCGGAAAGACTTTGCGGAGCACCACAAGATCGCCAGACAGCGTTGGCAGCAATACCATAAAATTAGGAACTTGGCTTTTATCGGCGAGTTGACTGGGATTGAATTTGAGGTCGCCGTCGCAGGTCTGTATGAACGTAACGGGTACGAAGTCACGCTGACCAAAGCGTCTGGCGATTTTGGCGTCGATCTGTTAGCGAGTAAAGGCACCGTGCTCCTAGCCATACAAGCGAAGCGGTACTCCGCCAAAGTTGGGGTACGAGCCGTTCAAGAAGTGGCTTCAGGCGCGCGCCACTATCACGCGACAGAAGCGCTGGTGATTACGGACTCGTTTTTCACCGAGCCTGCCCAAGAGCTGGCACGGTCCCTTCAGGTACAGCTGATCGACAAGGAGCGACTCGTCAACATATGGGACAAGATGGGTGCAGGCACAGCAATCCCGCCGTTTGACATTCAACGGTATGAGGCCATTCGGCATGACATTGAGAGGGAGCTACACAGACTTAACGTTGCTGCAGGAAAGCGAAGAGCCCGGCTGTAAGCGACTCATGCGCCGTTTACGGCCACGATGCCAGAGTTGCGTATCCCGGTTTAAAAGAGCCACTCGTTCCGGTGGAAATCACCCGCCTCCTCCGCTGGAGGTTTTCAACCCCCACCTATCATTCGATTTCATGGATTTCGCAGCGGCTGGTTTGCAGCGGAATCGATGGCTGGTTCCGACCGGAGCAAGTGGCTGATTTGAGCGGAATACGCACCCGGAGCGCCTCGCCGCCAATCAGAGCACATAGGCGTCACACTACCAATCAGATTGTGAATCACGGCGTCGACTAACCAGGAACCAGGCCCCACCCAACCCTTCCCGAACACACCGAGCAGGATTTGATCACCGCAGGAACATTCGCGCTCATGGGTTCGCGCACATAGCCGATGTTGTTCCACGCTGATCGCCAGACGTCCCGGTCTTTCCTCATCTGGGACACCAACCTCGCGATGGGTGACGTCGCCGTCCCGATGGCATGAGGGCCGTGATGCTTTCCCAAACTCGTTCTCGCGAACGGCCATCGCGGCAGTACATCGATTGATCACGCCTTTGAAGGACCCGCAGCCATTATCACACCGGACATCAACGGACCGACCGAGGTCGGAGAGCCACGTCTTGGCTTCCCTTTAGCGGCTCGAGGTGGATCGTGTAGCGCTCAAGGTTGAGATTGCCTTCGCGACAAAGGAATCCCGCGATTGCTGCAAGGCCTTGAGCAGCATCCCTTCGCATTGGAATCCATACCTCCATCGAGACCCCGCACTAAATGCCGCGCTTCTCACCTTCGAGCTTGGGAGTGTCGCTTTCAGGACCAGTCCGCTAAACGTGACAGGCTGGCCAAGATCAGGTTGTTCAGTTATACAGCCGTGATAGCACGTGCCCCCGCTCATCTCTGTGCGGCCTGTGCGTCTCTCACACTCTCCTCCTCTTGCTCCTACCTCCACCCAGACACACCAGACCCTTGACGCTCACCGGGAATCCGGGACTCACGGGGACCGACGCACGCAGAGAGACGGACGGAGGGACAGGCCTCGACGTCGGGCGATGAGCAGCACGCCGAATATCCGAGCCAGCGGACCAGCCAGTCGAGACTGACTCGCGTGAAGACCCTCGCGTGAAGCAGAACGAAAAGAGAGAAGGCACGGGAGGAACAGGAGGAGAAACACAGACCTAATCACCCCCCGGGCTCACCGCCGGCCCAAACACACGGGACCCGACTCACGGGCGGACGGCATCAGCCGGAACGGCTCACACGCAGCCCACGGCTCACCGGGGACGGAGAAGAGAAAGGCAGAGAGAACGTGGGGAGCGGAGGGGCACGGAGGAGGCGGTCACGCGAAGGCAGGAGCGAAGGCGAGAGAGGAGACAGGCGGGAGGAGGAACGAGGCGCCAGGACGCGTCGCATGAGAGCGGAGGCACGAGGTGAGGCCGGCCAAGCCCCGAAGGGGCGACGGGAGGGCGGACCGCGGGGCGTCCGGGGAAGCGGAAGGGCAGGCTTGGGGAACGCCGGGGGGCCTAGACGAAGAGAGGCCACACACACGTGGGTCTATTCCTATCCGCAAGAGCCCACCGCAAGAGCTCACGCGCGATCGTGTAAGTGAGAGAATCTAGAGGTGAATTCGTCCCGAAGTCGACTAGAGTCGTGGAAGCGCCCCGAACAAAACGGCCAGTCGTGCTGCAGTCGACTTCGCGCCAAAATCGCCTTGAATATCCGCGACATCGACCGACCCCCTCTTAGCCTTCCAAAATCTACGTATTCGCCCTGCCGCAAGAGTTCGAAGAGAGGGTCAGACACGAGGAATGAGAGAAAAAGAATTGACAGAAAGGCGATCCCGCCATCATGCTATTCAGATGGCACCCAAGAAGACCGAGAGCGTCAAGAAACTGGTCCATCTCACGCGTGAACTATCCGAGCAGCTCCGCACGGCGGCGTATCACAGCCGGCAGAGCCAGTCAGATATCGTTCGGCAAGCCCTTGTACTCTGGTTCGCGCGAGAGGCGAAGAAGCATTAAACGGCCGCGATCGCGTCGCCCGTCGCGCCGGGTTCCTCCACGACCACCGGCGTCTGGTCCGGCGCCACGGTGTCCGCTGGAGCCGGAACCTGATCGCCTGCCGCCTCCGACTGATCCACTGGCGTCATCGCCGCGGAGACCGCCGCCGTTGAGGCGTCAAAGTCTTCAGTGGTGATCCCCACTTCTTCGCGAGAACATCCGCCAAGATCTTACACTTCATCGGCAAGCGCAGACAGTCGCCCGCCAAGCCCCGGATCATCTGGGTGAGCGCCGACAACTGGGCGTCCCGTCGGACCCCCGCCGCCTTCTGCCGATCCTTCCAGCCTGTGCCTGGCCCCTTCACCTTTTCCTTCGTGTGATCCTGTGTTGTGCCATCATCGAATCCTCCCGAGTTAATCGGTCGAACGCTTCCCGCTCGCCCCTTCTCGCACAGATCCGCCCTCACAATTACTTTGAGTCAAGCCCCTCTTTCGCCTTGACCATTTGTGATATTGTGATATACATATATCAATATTCCGCACGCCGCCCCCACCCCTCACCCAGGAGGTCCCCCGCATGAACGATCCTATCGCCGTCCTGACGCACATCACCGGATCGATGATTACCGACGCCCGCCAGACCGTCGAAGCCGTCGGGGCCGCGCCCGACTCCTTCGCGGAAAGTGAGCGACTGGCCGCCTATGCGTTGTTGCTCCAGGCTCGGGAATGGCTGGCCGCGCCGGAGATCGAACAAGCGACCCCGTATGATGATCAGGAGTTCGACGGCTTGGGGAACCAGGCACTCCAAGACCATGTCGCGCTGTTCTCGCGTTTGTCTTCACGCGAGCAATACGAGAAGGTGGTTCAACTGGGGCAGCTTCTCCAAAGCACCCACGACGACTATCAGTTTGGCAATGGCTTGGATGGACTGGATAGACCAGCGGCCGCCGCGTATTTCCTGGTGCCCCGGATGTCGGTGCTCCTCCACGCATTCCTTCTCCCGCTCCTCGTCCTGATCGGGCTCCTCTTCGGCACCCCGGCCGCGCAAGCGTGGGACGATCCCGCATTCCTCGCGAGTCAAGTCATCGAACGATGGACCGCCGACGCCCTCACGACGATCCAGAAAAAGGACCGGGTGGCGGTGGGACCGATCACCTGGCCAACGGATTCGAAGGCGATCCTGGGGGCCTATAAAAGTGGACCGGCCATGCGGGGTGCTCTCATTGCCCGCCTTGAACGGGCCGGCGTCACGATCGTGAATGAACAAGACGACTACGACGTGTTGTTGTGGGGCGGCGGATGGGACGGCATTACCAGGTCCCGAGCCTATCTCCTCTGGACCGATCCGATCGGACGCACCACGATTGCGTCTCGCGTGAATGTCATTATGCCTCTGTGGGGCGACGAGCGCCCCTACGGCGCCTGGCAGCCACACCTCGAACAATTCGCGGCACAGATCGCCGAAGCGTTTGTCGTCACGAAACGCCCCCGGGTCACCCTGAATCCCCACGCCGCCGACCTGGAGGGCCAGGCTATCTCTAAGGGAACCGAGAGCGTCCATCACGCCCTCTTGCCGTTACTGGTCGAAACCCTGAACGCCCACGGGATCGAGACCTACCTCCCGACCCCGAGCGGGCCGACTGTGCAGCTTCAGATCGGCGTGGAATGGCCAACCATGACCATCATGGGTCGGCACCCCGAGGACGCCCGTGACATGGTCCACGGCGCCACAATCCATGCCTGGACGATCGCCCGACGCGGCAGCAAGGCCCTGATGGCTGGACCCTTGACGCTTTCACTTTCCTGGCCGCGGGGAGTCCGGACCGCGGCGAAAGCCGAGCAGATCCAGGACCTCCTTATTGATCTCCCCTGGCAATGGACACACGATGGCGCGAAGATCCTGGCCGATGAGCGGAGCTGGCACGCCCAGACCAGGGCGTGGTGGGAGGAGAACGCCCGTTATCACCAGAAGAAGACCGCCGCGATGCTTCAGGGCAGCCTCACCCGGATCATGGCCGAACATCGGCGCGCCACCGAGGACCTGCAGCGGGCGTGGAAAGCGTCACCGAGTCAGTCTGTGCCACGAAAGATCCAAGAGAATGCCGCGAAGCTCGAGCGCCACTTGCGCCCGCTCGCCGACGTACTAGAACGCCAACGGCTTCGCGGAGAAGCCTACGACCGCCCTTATCCACGAGGCTAAGAAAGGACGCCGATGGACCTGTCTGTGACGGACCTGACGGACGATGATCTCTATCAACAAGCCGCGGCCCAGGCCGACGTGCCGATGGCGGACTACTACGAGATACTCTATGGCCGGTTTGTGTCACTCCTCGAGCGCCGGCATCCTCTGGTCGTATTGAACCCCGACGCGCGGACGCCGTTCCATGACGAGGAGGGCCGCCTGGTGGAGGCCGTCATCCTCGGCACGCTCCTCCATGAAGATGGCGGAGTCCGTCTTATGCGAGCGCTGTCGTATCGCGTGGCGCATCGATTGGGCGTCGAGGTCTATGCCGACCTCTCTCGGTGTTGGCAGGGCATTGGGGACTGGGGGCAGGTGTCGGAGGAGCCCGAGGACTAGCGCTGGACCACGCCACACCAGTGCCGTCCGATCAAGAACCGCCCGCATTGGGCCAAGTCTCCCCCGCCCGCCTCGTCGAGGTCAGCCAGTCGCGACTGTCGGCAGAATGCTCCAGGAGCTGTACCTGCACGAGCTGTCCACGGGAGACTTCGATCTCGCGCTGCGTGACCTGCCGGGCGAGGGCGCGCCGCTGTCGGCGAGCTCCATCCAACGGCTCAAGGCCCGCTTCGAGCACCGGCTGGAGCGTCCAGGGGAGATACCGGGCGCGCTCCCGGACCTTTGCCTTGATTCGTGTCCAGACGGTCTTCCATTGCTTCAACCTCAAGCCCTCCCCTGCCCCTCAACATTCTTTGTAGCCACAGAGACGGCAGGGAATACGACAGGACTCGCGCGAAACTGGCGGCCTCACGGCTCCACAGCGCACGTAGCGCGTCGCATCCTCCCAGTCATGACGTGTCTTTCCAATCTGGCGTTATACGGCTCAGACAGGTTGAGAATTAGGCATCACCACAGGAAGGGAGGGCGCGATGTTAGACACCAACGATCGGCAGTGGCTGGACCAGATCACGGCGCATAGCGTGGTGCTGATCTTGCTCAATCAGGCGAAGGAGCGGCTGGACCGGCGGACGCTTGAGCACATTGGGTTTTTACTGGAGGACGAGGGCGCGCTGGTGGTGTGGGGCAGCCCGGACGGGCTGGATGACGTCTTCACGGTCCGACATCACCTCGCGACAGATACGTACCTCGCCGGCACAATCAACGCCCCAGTCCCGGACGCGAGCATCCCTGTCCCGCGGCGCCAGGCGGTCTTCTCTCCTTCTTTCCCGGCGATGATCGCGACGTGGGCCATCCAGGCGTTAAGCCGGCAAGGGGATCTCGTCTTAGGCATTGGGACGATTCGAGGGGTGGTCCAGGACGTGTGCCGGCAGAACGCCCGTAAGGGGTTGGAGCTGGCCGTCCAGACGCTACGAGTGGAGCCGCCGGAAGGCGGTTGGCCTGGATACCCGGAACTCACGGATAAGGAATGCCTAGAGAGATTTAAGACGAAATGGGTCAAGGATGCGAACGGGTGCCACCTCTGGCAGCCAAATACCGACGAGGACGGCTATGGTCGGTTTTCCGCGATCGGTCGACAGTATAAGGCGCACCGGTTCGCCTTCTCTGCCGAGTTTGGCCCACTGGTGAATACGCGGCTCACCCTGGGCCATGAGTGTCAAGTCAGACGGTGTGTGAACCCCTATCACCTCCACGCCGAGCCCGGCACCGATAATACAGCAGAAATGTGGCGGGATAAGCGCGCGCGGGAGCGTGGCGGGAAGTAAACCCACTTCAGGCGGCCTGGTGGATCAACTGGGCCGCCGTCCTCTCTCTCTCTCTCTTGCAGCCGGATCGGCATCACATACGCCCGCGACGCGGGCCCCGCGGGATCCACGATCGACACCGCCCCGGTTGGCCCCTCTTGTTGAAGGACCACCGCCTCTCCGTCTAACGCGCCCAGCGTATCCTGGAGATAGTCAGCCTGGAATCCGGTCCGGAAGGGCGTCCCCATATAACTCCCAGCCAGCGCCTCCTCTGCCTACCCGTGCTCCGCAGACTTCGCAGTGACCACCGCCCCGCTCTCGGTGTATTCCAGCGCGATGAGGCCGTTGGTTGTGACGAGCGCCGCTCGTTTCACTGCCGCCGCCAGCTCCTCACGTGAGACCGTCAGCGCGTTGGGCGCCAGGCGCTTGGGCGCGAGGGCTCGCCAGTTCGGATACGGGCCTTCAATGAGCCTCGAGGTCAGCGCAAACGATCCCGCCTGCATATGGACGAGACGTTGATAGGAGATGCCGATGATCAACTCCTCCACGCCGTCCAATTGCTTAGCGAGCTGAACCACGGCTTTCCGGGTGATAATTCCGGATCACGCTACCCCTTCAGCCCCGTGGACATCGAGGGTTTCGACGCAGAGTCGGTGTCCGTCGGTCCCCACGGCCGTCAGGATGCCGTCCGCGAGGTCGAGCGAGAGACCGTGTAAGGCGAACTTGGCGCCGGTCTCGCCGACCGCGTAGAGCGTCCGTCGCATGATCCCGCGACATGCCGCCGCGTCCAGCCGGACGCCGGTCTCGACCAGCGGTTCAGGTACGTCAGGAAATTGATCAGGGTCCAGGCCAGCGAGCGCATAGCGAGAACTTCCCGCGACGAGCGTGGCGTTGTGCTGCTTGATCGTGATCGTCAACGGGAAGTCGGGCAGAGCCCGGACGATGTCATGGAGTTTGCGGGCTGGCAGGAGGGCCCGGCCTGGCGTCCCAGTCGCGACGGCCGCCGAGGCTCGGCAGGCGATTTCGTTGTCTGTAGTGGTGAGAGTCAGCGTATTAGGTGAGAGAGAGTCGACGGTCAGAAGGACGGAGGACAGTGGGCCCCGTCCGTCCGTCCCACCGATGACGGCATTAAGGGCATGCGAGAGCTCCCGGGCTTGCAGAGTCAGCTTCATCAATTACCTCTTCTCCCGTCGCGACGGGTGTGAGAGTGGCCTTGGCCCGCTGGTTCCGGCTCCAGTTCTGCGCGCGAGTGCGCTCCAACTCTTGGTCCCGCAAATACCGCAGGCGCCGCGCGGTCCGCTCGCACGTCCGACACAGCGTATTCGCGCAGCCGCTGGCGACGTAGGGACGGAATGCGGCGACAGGGTGCCATAGCCGACAGACGCGGCAGTAGCGCTCCGTGCCGCCGTCGGCCGTCTGGCGGGTCGGTGCGCCGCGCCATGAGCGGGTGGGCTTGTCTGGGGCCGTCGCGACGGGCGCGTCATGGGCGGTCTCCGTGGGCGCGGTGAGCGTGAGTGATTCGGGGGTCTGGTCGGGTGTCATGGTTCATGCCTCCTACATCACTGGTTATTCGTCAATCGTCCACGACGTGTGAGACGGTTTTTTAGATGCTTACAAGATAAGAGCGAGGACATCGGAGTGTTGAACGAAAAGAGGGACGGCTCACGAGGAGTTCTGGCGAGTGCGGCGGGCTGGTCAGTGCTCCCCGTCGCGACGGGCGAGATGCGCGCCGCAGACGTAGCAGGAGGTGCCACCGTTGCGCACAAACCCCCAGCCATACACGACGTCCCGGTCCACGGGATCTTCACAGGTGAGACAGCGCACGAGAATGTGCCGTTGACCGCGGTGATCCACATAGCCAGGGCCTACCACGACGCATTTCGGAAATCGATCGCCGACGTTGATCTGGGGCAGCGACCCGCGCCGCGCCCGCTGTGCTCCGCGCTTGGCCATAGTGAGCCCTCCTCCTCTGGAGATGGGCTAATGAGAAGAGGGACAAGCGGAGAGATAGAGGCCCTGGTTGGCCTGGTGCTGGCGTGGTTCGGAAGAGGGAAAGGAGGAGAAAAGGGGGTTGTCGCGAGGAGCAAGAGGGAGGAGGCATCGGACCCGCCTCCCTCTTGCGGGTGAGTAGAGCGAGGTGAGCTAGATGGCGGCGCCGTCCTGGTGCCGGTGCTGATACCCCAGCGCATCCTGGATCGCCTGCTCCAACGTCATTCCATACTTGCGGATCCTGTGTTTCACGGCACTGATAGAGACCCCAGCCGCATTGACCTGGTGAATGATCGTCGGTTTGCCTTTTTTTTCTTTGAGTGATTTCAATGCTTCGGTCAACGAGGTGCCACGCTTGATCCGTTTCCAGAGCGCGCGGTAGGACACCCCCGCGCGCTGCGCGATCTCTGACAGTGGGTCGCGGGCCCGATCTTCAACCAGCACCCGCACCGCCTCGTCGTGGTTCTGTCCCTCATTGACGCGCCGACTGAGCGAGTTAGGACAGATCCCGTATTTGCGTGCAGCCTGCGCGACCGTCATCCTCTCTCCATCGACCTTGATGAAGACATTGGCAGAGGTATTATTGTTCTGTTCGATCCGATCGGACCACCGACAATTGAGCACTCGCGTGCCGTCTTCCAGTAAGACCTTGCCATATCCTCGATTATTATCGATCCTATCGATTGACTCCTTGTCATCTGGAATGTTTTTCATGTCGGCATAGAATCCCTCAAACGTTTCCCAGTCGGGATCCTCCACTCCAATCTTGTTCTTAATATAATATTCATCATGTCTCACGCGATGCCACATGCTTTCCCAACGAGCATACGTCCGGGTCTCCGACATCCCATGTTTAAAGCCCTTCGGCACACCCGCGCACGACTTACAGAGCGTCCCGCCGGCCTCGATAAACGCGCGACTATACGCGACGATGCGCACCTGTGCTGACTCCTTCGGACACTGCTTACAGATGACTGGGAGATACTTGTGACTCCCCACCACGATCATCTCTCCCACAACGCGACAGTTCGGGTAATCGTCTTGTGGATCTGGTAACGGTCCGTAATACATTTGTTTGCGTGCCATCTCTCACCTCCAGTTAATAATGGTAAGAACATGCGACGGCGGCGCCGGTGGCGGGACGATTTGGTAGGACAGACCACTCGAAGTTTTGGCAGGTTCTCGCGAGGTAGAGGTAGAGGGGTAGAGATGGAGCAGCTATCTGGCCGGCTGGACTTGTCGCGAGGAGCAAGAGGGAGGAGGCATAGGACCCGGCTCCCTCTTGCGGTTGAGATGTGAGTGAGGGATCACAGGAGCGTGGGGCGGACGTCGTCGATCGCATGGAGCAATGTCATCCCGCTGTCCATACGAGACCGGAGGATATGGACTGGCACACCAAGCTCGCGTGCCCGATGCGAGTTTCTCCTGCAGATACACGAGGGCGTCGGCAATCGTCCGACGTCCTCGCATCACCTGCCGACGGAGGCACTCATAATCCACGCCCGCCGCGGCCGCGATCTCTGAGAGCGGAGGCACGGCGTCCTTGGCTGCCACCAGACGGGATACGGCATCGTCGGCGGCCTCCCCGCGCTCGAACATGCTCTTGTAGAGCGCCATGTACGAGACCTCAAACCGGGTCGCGGCCTGCGCCACGGTCATTGGCTCTTTCTTGATCCTGCCCACGACATTCCACGATGTGTTGTTCATCTGTTCGACGTAATCCGCCCAGCGACAATTGAGCTTCCGCGTGCCGTCCGGCATCAGGATCTTGCCATATCCCCTCGAATTGTCGACCCGATCCAGGCTGATCTTGTCGTCCGGAATTTCTCCCATATCAGCGAGGAAGCCCTCGAACGTCTCCCAGTCAGGATCCTCGATCATCACCCCGAGCGCCACGATGTACGGCTCATCACGCTTTACGCGGTTCCGCATACTCTGCCACGCATCGTATGTCCGCGTGCCATGCATGCCGTGGATGAGCCCGGGCTTTGAGCAGTCGCGGCAGACCGGGCCGTCCACCGGGAATTGAGTCGTAAAGACGATCTCCCGCTCTTTTTGACACCGCTTACAGCGGAGGCGAATATACCGTCGCTTTTTTCCGTTCACATATCGCTCAATGAGCGGACCCAGGACGGCGCAATTTTTGTAATCGGACTGGGGCTGTGACGGGGGTTTGCGTGCCATCTTTCACCTCCAGTTAATAGTGAGAAGATGAGACGGCAGCGGGCGTAGCGGGCCCTATTGGCAGGACAGACCACGCGAACTTTTGGCAGACTCTCTCGAGAAGTAAAGAGAAGCGTAGAGATGGAGCGGCCAACTGGCTGGCTGAACCCGTCGCAACGTGTCATTTTGCCCATAACCTTGCCGATTGGCAGGGTTATTCTTCATCAAGAATGGGGAAACGTGCGGAGCAACCCACCCTGGAGAAAGCTAGAAAATTCTCGCTTATGGACATACTCGCACGCGGAATGGCAGAACATTGTCGATGCGACGGCCCGGCTGGGCGTGTCGATCGGGCAGGATGGGTTGTCCGCGTGGTTGTCCGCCCGGGCGCGGGAGGCGGAGGAGTCCAATCGGTCAAGGACTTAGGACGTCGCCATCAGCCGGGCAAGGGCTCATGGTTCTCCTGGAACTCTACCGGCATCACCTCTCCCATCACACAGAAAAATGACGCGTGCCAGGATGCTATCGTTCACAATCAATAATACCAGGCCACACCCACTGATATGGTCCGTGGGCCGCCCGGTGTGAATTGAAGCCCATTCACCGGCGCTGTATCCGTGGTTAACTTGGTTTCATAGGCTAATTGTGTCTGCCTCCACGTGACATCCATGACATTTTGAATGCTGAGAAATCCTTCCATGCGCTGCCACCACCCCTTCGACTGCGGGCGGTAACGAGCCACGAAGTTGAAGATGGTCCAGGCTTGGGCGTTGATGCTGCGATCCTGTGTCAGCGGTCTGGCCCCCAGATGAACCATCTGCAGCGACATCGCTAATCCCATTGGAAGACGCGCCGTCAATTCACCGCGCCCGGTCAGGGTCGGGGCCTGAGGGATCGGATTGCCCGTCTCGCGAAATTCTGCCGAGTTCAGTGTCGCACTGCCGGAAAGAGACAACCAGTCCAACAGTTGAACGCGACTGCCGAGATCCGTGCCATACCGGCGTGTGGCGCCAAGTATCTGGGTCGTCCCGAGATTCCCTTGATAGACCAGTTCGGACGTCAGGTCCAACAACCAGAACGACGCCGAGACCTCAAGCCGGTCCCACGGTCTGGTGCGAAGCCCCACTTCATACCCCGTTGCCTTCGGAAGCGCCGGAACATTCGACGCACTCACCACCGCACGCGCATCGTTACTATGAAAGCCTGTGCCGGCATTGAGAAAGATCTCGGTGCCGGCCCAAGGACCCAGAATCAGGTTTCCCTTGGTCGACATAATCATCGCGTCGACGCTCCCGCTTGGATTTTGCGGACAACCGCTCTGACAGAGATTCCGTACATTGAACTGAAACACGTCCGCCCTCGTGCCGCCCGTCAGCCGGACCCAGGGTGCCGGCTGAAACTCCAACTTCAGATAGGGAGAATAGGAGGCCTCGTGAATTCGGCTATCCGACGTAGTCCCTAGCAAAACCCCTTGTCGCTGGCTGCTCAGACGCACATGGGCATTGTCCACGCGGGTTTGCATTCCCACGGTGACGGAGCTTGCAACGTCCAGCAGCTTTCCGCTCTGGCGATAGCCCACGTCTCCCCCATAAACATAACGCTGGTCCGCCTGCTCGATGCCATCGCCATTCACCGGATCAGTGAGAAAGAAGGTAAAGTCGGACATCAGATTCAGGGAATAATATTGGAGGTAGGTTTCGGCGAACAGGGTCCCGCCAGACGGAGTATCGTAGTGGTAGCGCACATGACCAGTGGACCGTTGGGTTCGACCTCCCTGGTAAGGATCGATCGAGCCGAACCGAGAGATGAGCCCGGTCTCCACAGTTCGCAGCGGAATTTCGCCAGGACTATTCCAGCGGCCTTGGTAGTAGGTGCCGATGATGCTGAGCTCAGAGTGCGTGGTCGGATTCATCGTCGCTTTGGCTAATCCGTTCACCCGGAGGGCTCGGTTGGGATTCACAAACGGGCCATCGGTATAAAACCCTTCGACCGCAACCAGTGAGCGGACCTCATCCTTCGTGGGCGAGAACATCAGCAGATGCCGCTGCGTATTGAATTGTCCGCCTGATAGCTGCACCACCCCTTCCTCCACCACATCCCGTGTCACAAAGTTCACCGCACCCGCCGTGGCAAAATCTCCGAACTGGACTTGATAGGGCCCCTTATAGGCGTCGACGCGCTTCATCGTTTCTGGAATCAGGAAATTCAGATCGAGATAGCCCTGCCCATGGGCATGACTGCGAAGATTGAGCGGCATTCCGTCCAGAAACCCGGCGAGATCGGTTCCGTGATCGGCATCGAAACCACGGAGCAAATAGTTATCCGGTTTGCCAGGCCCGCCGCCAGGGTTCGTCGTAATAAGGCCAGGCACCATGCGCAGTATATTCGCTGGGCGATCGGAGGCCTGAAGCTCGATATCCTGAGCCGTAATAATCCCCTGGGACGCACTCTCAAACGCCGACTCCTGCGTCCCCGTTACAACGACTTCAGGCACAAGGAGGATCTCATCAGGCTCTTCCGTATATCCCAATGAACTCCAGCCAATGGCACACACGAAGACCGTGAGCCCAAGAATCTGACACGACACGCTGCATGTCCCTTTGCTTCCGAAAGGTTTGCATGGAACCTCCCAATACCCAGGTCTCCTGACTCTCGGCTCGTCCTACTCTCTGCGCCTTCCCATCCTTGCGGACAGTGGCTGAGTGCAGATTTCGTCCCCGATCACAGTTGCGGACCAGTGGCGGCTTCTACCGCGCTTCCCTTGGGGTACATGGGCTATTGATGCATTGGATTGAAAAAGTTACTGCTCTAGTAAGCCTCCCTTCTGTTACGCCACCCGGCACTTGGGTTTGATCAGTGCGGTCAGAAACGCCAGCAACACCGCGCCGAGCACCATGATCGTAAGACCCAGATCGCTAATCGGCAGCGCAAACGATGTCGGCTGGAGCAGCTTGATGATCCCGACGACGTAGGCCAGCCCCACGACGGTCAGCGTCATCATGCGATTGCCTTGGATCGCCATCGTGGTCGCCGCCAAATACATCCGGCGTACAACAAGGCCGTTGAGGGAATCGGTAACGACCATCCCCAGGCTGAAGGCCACGCCGATCAGCAGCGCACCCAGCAGGCCATAGCCCATCGTGCCGGCCAAGGCCCAGGCCGACATCTGGCTGGCGGTCTCGAACCCCAGCCCGAACAACGCGCCGATCGGCACGGCGCTCATCGGGTGTGTGATGTTGAGCAACTGTCTGGGCAAAAAATGGCCGATGACCCCGTGGCTCGGGACCATCATTCCAGCCGGCAATGTCATCAGCCTGGCGAGGTTTAATGTCCCAATGGCGAACAACAGGCAGGCCGATAAAACCCCGCTCACGTGCAGCACAGAGTCGTTGAATGATTGCAGATACTCCGCCGCCAATGCGATCAACCCCGCAATCAACAGGACGGAGAGGGCATGCCCGAACGCAAACCATGTCCCCACCCACCGGCTCATTCTCGGATGCCGATCGACAGACGCCCTCGTCATGCCATCGATGGCTGTGAGATGGTCTGGGTCGGCTCCATGGCTCAACCCCAATGCGAAGGCGAGACCGAGCAAGGCCCAGAGACTGCCATCAGCTGGATTCATAGGCTCCCTTGTGGCTCATAGTTCTCACCCCGATAATCTGACGCATCATTTACCGTGGCGACACCGGGCAGAGGCCGGTGAGACGCCAGAGCAGCTCACAGTCGAGATGCCCACGCACCACGGCTCCTAGCCGGTCGTACTCGTCCTGTTTCGTGGGAATGCGCCGGATGATGTCGCCTGCGAAAATCCCCTTGCGCCGACGCAGGAAAGAAAGAGTCCGCGCCCTGATCACCTCATTCTCGAACAGGCCATGCAACATGGTGCCCACCACCATCCCATCGCTGCTGAGAGCCCCGTCACTGCGTACCTCTGTACGTCCGTTCCGCGACTGAATCTCGAAGGGGCTCGCCTGCTGATTATGTGGCACCGCCATTCCCATATGGATTTCATATCCATGGACCGCTTCTTCGAGCCCCACGCCATCGGTGAGAAACGAGGGGCACAGCACGCGGGCCAGAACCTGCGCCGTGACCTTCTCCTGCTCGAAGTGGGTTCCTAGGGCCAGCAGTCCCAATCCCCGTACGTGAGGCTCCGCCGATTCCACTCCGTGCGGATCGTCGATCATCTCACCAAGCATTTGGCATCCGCCGCATACACCTAAGAGCGGTCCACCCTCACGGGCGCGCGCCTCAATCGCGCCGGCGAAGCCACTGGCACGGAGCCAGGCGAGATCCGCCACCGTGCTCTTCGAACCGGGAAGAATCACGAGATCGGCACCCGCAACTTCGTCGGGCTGCTCAACGAAACGCACGACAACCCCCGCCTCATGTTCCAACGCCTCGACATCGTCGTAGTTGGAGAGATGCGGCACGCGCACGACCACGATATCCAGTTCCTGCCCGGAGGGTCTACGCCGAGCCAGCCGCGCTTCAAGCGATACGGAATCTTCGTCGGCAATGCGGAGGTCATTGATATAGGGCACGACACCCAGCACCGGCTTACCTGTGCGTTCGCTCAAAAACTCGAGCCCCGGTGTGAGCAACGCCAGATCGCCGCGAAATTTATTCACGACGAACGCCGCAACCCTGGCTCGCTCATCCAGATCGAGCAGTTCCATCGTCCCGACAAAGGAGGCGAAGACGCCGCCTCGATCGATATCCCCCACCAGAATAACCGGCGCATCCGCCAGCTTGGCCACATGCATGTTAACGATGTCGCGATCCTTCAAATTGATCTCAGCCGGACTCCCCGCCCCCTCGATCACAACCAGATCGTAGTTCGATCGGAGCCGAGTCAACGACTCCGCAATCACCGTCATGAGGCGCGGCTTATACTCGTGATACTCGGTCGCCAGCATGCTGCCGATCGACTTGCCGAGTACCACGACTTGGCTGCGTCGATCGCCTTCGGGCTTGAGCAGGATCGGATTCATGTCCGCGCAGGACAGAATACCGGAGGCCTCGGCCTGTACCGCTTGCGCCCGCCCGATCTCCAGGCCATCGATGGTGACGGCCGAGTTCAGCGACATGTTCTGCGACTTGAAGGGAGCGACGCGCAGTCCTTCGCGGCGGAAAAACCGGCAGAGGGCCGTGACCAGGAGACTCTTCCCAGCAGACGAAGCCGTCCCCTGGACCATGATCGTGGGGGCCAGTCCGCTCACCGGACCCTCCTGGCATGGGCCGAGCAGGCCTGCACGAAACCCTGAGCCAGGCGCGGGTTCGAGGCCCAATGGGCATGGACATAGGACGCCAGCGTATTGCCCTGACGATAGCCCTCTTGAAAGACCTCGCCTCCACGGCGGCGGCGCACGCTATAGGTACACTCGACTTCTGCCGGAAGGCGAAAGTCCGAATAGCGAAATTGATGGCCTCGAAATTTTAAGCCCGCCGGACCGAGCATCGTCGCGTCCTTCGTGTCCACCTCGACATATCCGAGCGCCTGCAAACGATCTTTCATTTCCGCTTCGCCTGGAATGAGCCCCACCATGGGATGCAGCACGCCATCGAGCGTCCTGATGCCGTTGGACAAATACATGAGCCCGCCGCATTCTCCATAGATGGGGCCATGAACTTCGGCAAACGAGACCACATCCCTACGCATCGAAAGATTCCGCGACAGCTCCTCCGCATGAACCTCCGGGTAGCCGCCACCGAAATACAGACCGTCCACGTCCGGCAGATGCGTATCGTGAATGGGAGAAAACCGCACGAGCTCCGCACCAAGACTCTCAAGACGGCGGAGGTTGTCGTCATAATAGAAATGGAACGCCTCGTCGAACGCGAGACCAATTCGACAGCTGGCTCCCTCACCGACGATCCGTTCCATGGTAGGAATTTCAGGAAGAGCCGGCGTCGGTTGCGCCAGCGCGATGATCGCCTCGACATCGCACCACTCACTCACCCGATCGCCCCAGGACACAAAGACATCCTCCGGGACCGTCGCCCGGTCTGCGCTGCGCAGACCCAGATGCCGATCCGCAAACGCCAACGCTGCTTCCTTGAGAAGCCCGCCCAGGACGGGGGGCCGCCCCGATGTCGCCTTGCGGAGCAATTCCAAATGCCCGCGGCTGCCGAGCTTGTTACAAATGAGACCGGCAATCTGCAAGCCTGCGTCGAAGGTCGAAAACCCTTTGGCTAGCGCCGCAATGCTGCGAGCCATCCCTCCCGCATCGCACACGAGCAGCACCGGCGCTTGGAGCCACTTGGCGATCTCGGCAGTCGAGCCTTCATCGCCCGTCGGTGACGCGCCGTCGAACAACCCCATCACCCCTTCGATTAATGCAATGTCTGCCCCGTGCGACGCGCGCATAAATGTCGAAAGAACCGCCTCACGCCCCATCATCCATCCGTCGAGATTGTGACACGGCGCATCAGCCGCACGAACATGATAGGTCGGGTCGAGATAATCTGGACCACACTTGAAGACGGCCACTCGCAGCCCCCGCGCACGTAACGCCCGAACGAGCCCGACCATGACGGTCGTCTTGCCGACGTTGCTGGCAGTGCCGGCGATGACGAGCCGTGGAATCGTCACGAACCAATCTCCGGCTGAGCCTTAACCGCACATTCGAATGGATAGGTCATTGGGCTCTGCCTTCCGCGGAGTGTATCGGTGCGGGTGTCGCTTGCGCTCCGTCGATCCGGCTCGTCTCTAGCGCACGGAGGAGATCTGGCCTGGGCCGCGCGTCCCAGCGGTCATGAAACACCAACTCATGCAGCGGCAGTCGTGGCAACCAGCCATTACTCTCAAAAATTGGCCGTTCAGGAAAACTCTCCACGAACCCCACACAGAGATACGCCACCGGAACGATCCGTTCCGGAATGCCGAGAATGGTGCGAAGGGCCGCCGGTTCCATAATACTCACCCACCCAACACCGACCCCTTCCGCTCGCGCCGCCAGCCATAGATTTTGAATCGCGCAGCAGGTGCTATAGACAGCGGTTTCCGGAATCGTGTTCCGCCCGATCACCGTCGGCCCGAACCGCTCCTGGTCGCAGGTCACACAGAGGTTGAGAGGCGAATCGATGATTCCCTCCAGCTTGAAGGAGAGATACTTCTCGCGGCGCTCCTGATCGAACGTTTCCGCTGCACGCAGCCGTTCAACCTCGACATGGGCTCGCACCTTGGCGCGGACCTCGCGATTCTCGACCACAAGAAAGTTCCAAGGCTGCGAGAGCCCAACCGACCCGGCCTGATGCGCCGCTAGGAGAATACGAGCCAGGGTCTCGTCCGGAATGGGATCGGGGAGAAACGATCGCATGTCGCGGCGGCGCGTGATCGTTTCGTACAGGCCTCGGCGCCAGGCTTCCGGAAAGGCATGATCCGTCATAGTTTCCCCACCATCGACACCACAAGAGAGACCAGCGCTGCCACAGTATCCTCTTTCGCCAACGATACAGACTGAGCCCCGCATTGGCGCGCTGCGGCTGCCGTCTGAGGCCCGATCGCCGCCATCGGCAGACCCAACAGAGGCTTGCCGACATCACCAGAAAGCACGGTGCGAGCTGCCGAGGAGCTGGGCAGCACCACAAGATCGATTGGCGGCAAGGGAGGCGCCGGCATCCGGTGCACATACCGATAGGCGACTACCGCTTCGACCTCTGCGCCGACCTTCGTGAGTTCGTTGTATAAGTTGGGGCGGCCCCCCTCCGCTGTTACGAGAAGGAATCGTCCCTTCTGAAATAGAGCCGACTGTTCACCAACCGCTTCCTGACAGGCGCCTCGCAGCGAAACTTCAGCGGCGAGGCCATGGCGTGACAAGGCCTGTGCCGCCGCGGCCCCGACTGTAATAACCGGCAGATCGAGGGTGGGAACATGGGACAAGACCGCATCGACACCGGCCGCGCAGCCGAAGACGATGCCGCGGAATTCATGGAGGCGAGCCAGCGCTGTATCGATAGGAGCCCCTCCACTGAGAAAGACCGCTTCGACCTCGGGACTTTCCAGCACCTCGGCACCGAGCGCACGGAGTTCGTCAGCCATCGCCGAGCGGCCGGGGCGCGCGCGGGCGACCAGCAGGCGGCGTCCCGCCAAAGGGCGGCGCTCGAACCAGGCAATCCGCTCACGCAATCGGACAACGTCGCCCACGATGACGAGAGCCGGAATAGCAAGATCAACGTGCCGGATGTTCTCTGGAAGGGTCGCCAGGGTTCCGACAATGACGTTCTGTTCTGAAGTGGTGGCGGAAGCGATATAGGCAGCGGGAGTCTCAGCGGAGCGGCCAGCCTGAATCAGTCGCTGAAGATTCGCGGAAAGTTTTCGAGCCGCCATGAAGAGCACCAGCGTGCCCTTGCCGCTGGCCGTCTTGGACCAATCAGTGAGACTCCGGCTCCCATCGACATCGTGGCCGCTCAGGAAGGTCACATCGGACGCATGCAGCCGATGAGTCAGCGGAATGCCTGCATAGGCAGCCGCGCCAAGGGCGGATGAAATACCCGGTACGATCGTGCAAGGAATGCCCGCTTCCGCCAATTCCTCCGCTTCTTCCCCGCCTCGCCCGAAGATGAGCGGATCTCCCGCCTTCAAGCGCACGACCGTTCGGCCTGCCTTCGCGCGAGCCAGCACATCCGGATGCAATCGATAACCTATCGCGCCCTCGCCATGACGCCGGCCCACCGGCAGCAGTTCTGCCTCCGACCTGACGAGAGAAAGAATGGCTTTCGAGACCAGTTCATCGTAGGCCACGACATCTGCGGCACGCAGCAATTCCAGCGCACGGACCGTGAGCAACCCAGGATCGCCTGGTCCTGCCCCGACCAGATAGACCATGCCTGTTCGAGTTTCCGGCTCAGTCGGCACGCATCTCTCCTTGCGTCTTCACTGCAGGCTCGCCCTTCCGGAACCGATGGGTAAACTCCGGATCGTACAACTTCGAATTGGCAAACTCGGTCGCCGTGAGCACACGCCCCACCAACACCATCGAGGTCGAATTGAGCTTGGCCGCTCTCACTTTGTCGGCAATATCCGCCAGGGTCCCTGTGACAATCACCTGATCTGGCCACGACGCCTTATGCACCACCGCCACGGGACAATCGGCTCCATACGACGGAGTCAAATCACGAACGACATCCTTGAGGAGCGTGATACTTAAAAATAGCGCCAAAGTTGCTTGATGCTTCGCCAGGGCTTCCAGTTTTTCTCCCTCCGGCATCGAGGTCCGCCCCTCCGCCCTGGTCAGAATCACCGTCTGAGACAGTTCCGGCAGGGTGAGTTCTCGGCCCAACGCCGCCGCCGCCGCGGTGAAGGAGGAGACACCGGGAATAATCTCGTAGCCGATCCCCAACTCCGTCAACCGGCGCATCTGTTCGGCGGTGGACCCGAAGATCATCGGATCACCCGTATGGACCCGCGCCACATCCTGGTCCGCATCGCGAGCGGCCACGATCACCTCGACGATCTGTTCGAGCGTCATCCCCGACGAGTCCATCACCTTCGCGTCAGCCCTGGCACGGGCGATGACTTCTTTGGGAACCAGCGAGCCTGTATAGAGCACAACGGGACAAGACGAGATCAACTCCGCCCCGCGAAGCGTGAGCAGTTTGGGATCGCCAGGACCCGCTCCAATAATATAGACGCGCATCAGAACTCCTTTACGTACACTTCAACACAGTCTCTCGCACAATCTGCCAAATCTCTGCCGGGATTTCGCCCAGCCACCGCGCGTCGATCGTGCCAACCGGCACTGCACGGTGCTCCTGTTTGGGATCCGTCACCAGACGCCAGAGGCGATCGCTCACCGATCCATTCCGCTGGATGATGAACCGATCGACCAGCAACCGGGCCAAGACTTCTCCTTCAACCTGCATCGTCACGTACGGCTGCGGCACATGAACCGGACGAAGCGGCGAGAGCCTGATAAAGGGCCGCTCCATGGCATCGATCACGCCAGGAGGCTCGAACCCCACCGCGACGAAATCGCAGGGCTCCTTGGGATTGCCCACCAGAAAGAACTGTCCTTCCGTCTCGGCCAGAATGGCTCCGGCTAAACGTCCGACCAGCGCCATCAGTCCGCCTCCGATGCAGGAGGCACGACGAGCGAGAACCCCGGTCGCTGACCGGGAAGCACGGCCCCGTCGAAACTGTACTTGTTGGTATAGCCGCGCGGCGTGACCATGTAGCCCTCGAACATGAAGGTGTTGCTCGATCCGATGATGACGGTGGTCAACATCCCGATCTCGTAATCCAAAAAATTCTCCAGATCCGTCAGAACCACCTGCTGCATATCGCGATAGGCGCTCTTCACCAGGGCCACCGGCGTGCCCCCCTCACGATGACGCCGGATAATCGCCTGCGCATCCACAATCTGCCTCGTGCGTCTGCCGCTGGCAGGATTGTATAAACCGATCACGAAGTCCGCACTGGCCGCCGCCTCGATCCTTCGTTCGATCACAGACCAGGGGGTCAGCAGGTCCGACAGCGAAATCGAGCAAGAGTCATGGACCAGCGGCGCGCCGACCAGGGAGGCGCAGGAATTGAGCGCGGTCATCCCTGGGACGAGTCGGAGTTCAGGCGAGTCGCCCCTCTTCCAGCCCATTTCTTTTAGAACCTGAAAAACCAAGCCTGCCATGCCGTAGACTCCCGCATCGCCGGAGGAGATCAACGAGACCGTGACGCCATCTCTCGCCCGTTCAATGGCGGCGCGGGCACGGCCGATCTCTTCCGTCATCCCGGTCTTGATGATCTCTTTTCCTTCGAGCAGGTGGCGGACCAGCTTGATATAGGTGCTGTAGCCGACGACGAGTTGGGACTCGGCAATGGCCTTCAAGGCTGCTGGAGTCGCATGGTCCTGCGCGCCCGGGCCGATGCCCACAACGTAGAGAATCCCTTTTGCCTCGCTCATAGCCTGCCCACCTCCATTGGCCGTTTCACGAAGGCCCGCCGCGCCACGGCCAAGGTCATCGATCGTCCCGCGCCCGGCTCCGTATAAATCTGTTTGGGCACGAGCAGTTCATCCGCCCCTGCGGCGAGCAGCGCGGCCGGCTCCGAAACCCCGCGCGAGCCGACATGCTGTTTCACCTTTTCCGATGGATTCTGGATACCCGGCACCACGTCCAATTGCGCAGCCGGATAGGTGCGCAACGGCCAGCCATATTTCTCGCTCAAAGCCAGCAATGCCGGCTCATCCTTCTTCACGTCGATCGTCGCCAGCTCTTTCACCGACTTGGGGGAGAGGCCCTGTTTGGCCAAGAGGGCCAGGACTCCCCGCTCCACCAAATCGGGAGCCGTTCCCTTATCGCAGCCGATCCCGAGCACGAGACTCTTCGGGCGATAGATGACGGCATTCTCCCAATGGGCCGGATGCGACAGGCCGATTTCACGATCCGTCGCAATCAGCAGAATTTCAAACTCGTTCGGGTTCACGCCCTCCAGCGAGGTGGCGTAACGGACCCCTTCCGGCAAGGGCTTCTCGGCAGGCCACCAGTCCGGCTCTCCCGTTTCCTGCACGAAGAGCACCTTGGTCGCATTCACCACCGCGGCGCAGCCTCTCGTCACATTGCGGTCCATATCGTCGAGCGTCCATCCCAGATCGCGGCCTAAAATATCCACCGTCAAGGTGCCGATCGCGTCGGACGCGGTCGTCACGACTGATTGTGCGCCCAAGGCGGTCGCGACCCGTTCAGTAAAGATATTGCCGCGGCCGACGTGACCGGACAGGACACAGATCGAAAAACGCGCTGCGTCGTCGATACAGACCACCGCCGGATCGACCTTCTTGTTCTTCAACAGCGGCGCGATCATCCGCACCACGGCTCCAACACTGATAATGAAAATGTGGCAATCGTAGGCAGGAAAGGTCTCGATCAACGTCGGGCCCATCGGGAGCGGCAAGCGTAGCGCACCGGCCGGCGCCGAGGCGATCAGCTTCTCCGAGACGAAGAGGTCCGCGCCGGACAGTTGCGGCAGCAAGCGGGAGGCAATCGCAATCCCATGCTTCGTAATGGCATAGACGGCAAATGGTGTACGTTCGGCGGTCATGCCCCGGTCTCTCTGGAAGCCGGGCGCGGCGTGGCTGGGACCACACCAGCCAACAATCCACTCCGTTCCTTGCGCGACACGATCATCATCGCAAAGCAATCGCCCCGCTCGGTTTGGATCGTGCGGATGTCCCGAACGATCCGCTGTTCAGCCATCGTGGCCTTCGACACATAGACCGCACGGTCGGTCAGACCCTGCTGCTCCAGCGCCTCAACTACTTTGGGAATCTCGGTGCCCATCTTCATCAAGACGACGGTGTCGAACATCTCCAGCACCTGACTCAAATCCTCGACCCCGTAGCTCGCGGGGAGAATGGCAATCCGCTCCTGCCCGTCTGCCAGAGGAATGCCGGTCACGGAGGGCACGGCCATGATCGACGACACGCCTGGGACGACGTCGATGCGGATACCGGGCCAGCGGAGCGGAGCTTCCCGCCGCAGATAGATGAACGTGCTAAAAAGCGAAGGATCGCCTTCCGTCGCAAAGGCAACCGACAGCCCTTTTTCCAGACGCTCCCCGATGGCCGTGAAGGCTACATCCCAGGCAGGCCGCAACCGCTCCGGGTCCTTGTTCATCGGGAACGTCAGAAACATCCGTTCCTGTCCAGGAATCTCGCCCAGAGTCGGCTTGAGGATCTTCCAGGCCATCGACTCTCCGTAATCGGAGCTGCGCGGCAGGGCAAGGACCTGCGCCTGCTTCAGCACATTGAGCGCACGCAGCGTGATCAAATCCGGCGCACCGGGACCGACCCCGACTCCATATAATGTTCCGTAGTTCATTAGACCGCTCCTGTCTGACTGGGCTTCTCGACGGCAAAAATTTGAATCGGGTTCAAGGCCTCGTAACGAAGGTAATGGGCTAAGGGCTCGGCTCGCGATACTTGAAGCAAGGTAACCTCCGGCACCAACCCGCGCTTCCGCAAGGTCTGATAGGTCTCCGCGACATTCTCCAAGGTGATGGCATTCACGACGAGGCGTCCACCCGGTTGCAGCCGGTCCATGACAACGTCGATGATCTCTTCCATGCTCCCTTTGCTGCCACCGATGAAGACGGCATCGGGCGCTTCCAGACCGGTCAGCGCCTCCGGCGCTCGGCCCGCGATGACGCGCACATTGTCCACCGCATGGGCCAACAGATTTTCGCGGCAGATCTCGACGCCCTCCGGATCGACCTCGATCGCGTAGACCAGGCCTTTCGGCGCCAGCAACGCCGCCTCGATCGACACAGATCCGGACCCGGCCCCGATATCCCAGACCACACTGTCCGGTCTGATCCCCATCGCGGCCAGCGACAACAATCGCACTTCACGCTTCGTGATGAGGCCCTTCTTCGGCATCCGCTTCGCGAATTGATCCTCATGGAGGAACGGAATGGTGCAGGGAGCGCGCCAGGAGGGATCGGAGCGGACGAGCAACAGCACATTGAGCGGCCCGACATCTTGACAAGTAGCAAGCACCGCTACGTCGAATCGCCGAACCTTTTCATCCGGACCGCCAAGATTTTCACAGACCCAGGCCTCCCAGGCCGTCTCTCCATGTTCGACCATACGCTGAGCCAAGGACTGCGGCGAATTCTTTTCATCGGTGAAGATCGCCACTTTGGCCTGGCCCTTGAGCCTGGTGAGAAATCCCTCGGACGAGCGGCCATGCAGAGATACAAATGCTGCGTCGTCCCACTTCAATCCAGCTCGGGCAAAGGCCCATTGCATCGAACTGGGCTGAGGCAGCACCTCGACATATTCGGCACCCAGCCTCTTGATCACCAGACTACCGATACCGAAAAATAATGGATCGCCGGAAGCCACGACACAGACATTCTGTTCCTCTGCCAGTTCCGCCACCCGGTCGAGCACCGACGCCACGCCGCCCTTGAGGACGATCTTCTCGCCCTGAAACTGCGGGAAGAATTCGAGATGACGCTCGCCCCCCACAAGCACCCCCGCCTTCATGACCGCATTCACGGCGCGGCTCGTCAGGCTCGCACAGCCGTCGTCCCCGATCCCGATCAAGGTAATGGCGCGCCTTGGACTCATGCAGGAACCTTTGCTGATAGGAGCAATAGAGCATGGATAATCGCGACGGCAATGGGGCTGCCCCCCTTGCGGCCGCGCGCCACGATAGAAGGAGTCGAAAGTTCTAATATGACTTCCTTGGACTCAGCCGCCGACACGAACCCGACCGGCACGCCGATGATGAGAGCCGGCGTCGCTCCCTCTTCGCGAATCAAGCGGGCCAACTCCAATAACGCGGTCGGAGCATTGCCGATCGCCACCACCGCTCCATCGAGCAGATGAAGGCGATGCGCCTTTTTCATGGCCTCGATCGCGCGCGTCGAGTTGTTGGCCTTGGCCGTCGCAATCACATCCTCGTCCGAAATAAACGAGTAGACCTTGCAGCCATAGGAGGAGAGCCGCTCCTCGTTCAGGCCGGCGGAAATCATCTTCACATCGACTAAGAGGGGACAGCCTCCTTGAAGGGCCGCCACCCCGGCGCGCACCGCATCGGGATGGAATCGCATCAGGGCCTTAAACTCGAAGTCCGCCGTGGCATGGATCACCCGGCGCACGACTTGCCATTCGTCCGGGCCGAAATCGTGCAGACCCGACTCCTGGTCGATGATCGCGAAACTGCCATCCTCGATACTCCTTCCGAGCGCGGTCATCTGTCTCATATCGTTCATATCTGAACCTCCGGGTAACGACCGAGCAACGAGCCGCCGAAATCTACCAGACAGGTTTCCACCGCCAGCTTGCCGCCCGCGTGAACCTGACAATGTTCGACAACCCTCTTGCAAACCAACGACGTGATGCCGACGAGACTAGCCTCGCGGCATAATTCCAACACATGGCGGGCCGTATTGGCCTGGCGGATAGCGGCCACCAACTCGTCCGACGCCGATAACTCGGCTGCCAGCGACGCCAGAAATTCCATATCCACTTCCGATCCGGCGGCATGCGTCTGCATCTTGCCGTTGGCCATCTTCGACAATTTTCCCATCATCCCGACGATGATGGCTCGCGCGATCCCTCGCTTCGCACATTGTTTGATTCCGACGCCGATGAAGTCGCCGACCTGGATAAAGACCTGCTCCGGCAACTGCGGATAGAGCGCCATCGCATACTGCTCCGATTTGCCGCCGGTCGTGAGCACCAGCTCGCGCAGACCACTGGCCGCGGCCACATCGATCTCTTGCATGACGCTCGCCTTGAACGCCGCCGTCGAATAGGGCCGCACAATGCCGGTTGTGCCGAGTATGGAGATGCCGCCCAGGAGGCCAAGCCGCGCGTTGGTGGTCTTCTTAGCCATCTCTTCACCGCCCGGCACGCTGATCGTCACCACCGCGCCCTCGTAGGGAGCGCCGGCCAATTCTTCCCCCACCATCTCCGTAATATTGCGCCGTGGAACCGGATTGATCGCAGGCCCGCCAATCTCCAAGCCCAACCCAGTCTTGGTGACGGTGGCTACGCCCTGGCCTCCCCTGATCTCGATGCCTGGTTCTGCTCGCAGCTCCACTTCTGCTGTCAACTCGGCCCCATGCGTACAATCAGGATCGTCGCCGGCATCCTTGATGATGCTGCAAATCGCGCGGCGGTCCATTCGCTCACAACGGGCGAGCGCGAACGTGACGCGCGTCCGATTCGGCAGGGTCGTTTCAATTTCAGACAGCAGGGCCCCCTTCACGAGACAGCGGGTCGCAGCCTTGGCCGCGGCCGCGGCACAGGCGCCTGTGGTGAACCCTGTGCGCAACCCCTTTCGATCTTTCGGCGGTACGCTCTTATCCATCACTCATGTCCCGCCAGCCCACTAAAACACTCACGAATCTTTGCCGCACGTTCAGGGCTGTAATTCTCTGCCTTCGCCCGATTCGTACCCCGGAACGTCACCCGACAGAGCAACTCCCCATCCGGCCCTGCTAATTCCAGCGCCGCATTGGCCTCATCCTGCTGTCGATAGAGAAGCCTGCTTCCAGCCTCGATCTTGAGATGCACATGGGTCTGTCCCTCTTCGCCCAGCGTGACCCATTCAGCCCCCTGCCGCACAGTGAGGAGGCCATGGACCTCGGCGATCGCGCCGGACGAACGAACGATGACGCTCGTCTCCCCAAACCCAAGTGCGGTTTCCAGCGCGGCAAGAATCTGCTCCCGTCCGGTCATGCGGACTTCTTCGGCATATTGAAGAACGACTCCACCTGCTCCTTGCTCACGGCCACTCCTGCCGCCACCAAATCGTCGAGCAATGCCAGGTTCACGACTCCATCGCCCGCAATGAAAGCCTGAGTGAGATCACCACGCGACAACACTTCACAAAGCATGGCTCTGGCATGAGGAACCCGCTCCGGATGACCAACTGCGGGAATCGCCTCGATTCGCACCTCGCCACAAGCCGCGGGAACCTTATTCTTCACGAACTCGTCCGGGAGAAAATACTCCGCCGAGTCGCGCAGCCACATGAGCCGGGCCTGAGGGAGCAACGGCGCAAAACGGGTCGCGCGTAAGAGTCCCAGCGCAGCGGTGATCCCTGTATCCGTCGCCAGGATCAAAGTCCTGCCTGAGACATCCTCTCTCGGGAAAAACTTGCCCCAGGGTCCGCTGAACGAAATATCCGTTCCTGCTACCAGCTCATGTACGAACGCGGAACCTAATCCGTCCGGGATGCGCTTTACGGCAAGCTGAAAGCGGCGTTGCTCGGCATCGCCGGTAAGAAACGAGTAGGCCCGCTTGACGGCTTTGCCATTCGGCAAGACGATTCGGCTATCGAGGATGAGGTACTGTCCACCGATGAACCCCACCGGCTCGGTCGCGCACAGATCGAGCAGCAGAGTATCGGAGCCCAACCGTTCGGTTCCCGTCACGCGGGCCGTCTTGGCTACAGCCATCGTTCTTACTCCGCCGGATAGATCTCATGGACAAAATCATGCATCTCATCGAGATCGCGATAGAGATGGGTCAGCCCTTCGATCTGATGGGCCAGGTCGAGATCGACCTTCTTGGTCAGCACCACAAGCGTGCGCAGATACGGGAGCTTCGGATCGTCCGACCGAGTCGCGGCGACACGCTGCTCAAGCGTGGACACCGCGCTCTCGTAAAACTGCTTGAGCGAAGCCAAGTCCTTGGCGCCGCACATGGAACGAATCGGTCCCGGCTGATCGGCCCCGGTGCCTAGCTCGGCCAGCTCATGCTGCCGCTCGGCTTCGTTTTTCACCCCCAACACTTCCATCAAGCCCAACCGCAGTCCCGCAATTTCGTGACAAGCCATCCGACACCCTCCGTTACTGCATAATGTTGTCGACCAGGCGGCTGACCAGCCGGTCACCCAGCAAATGTTCTTCGACCAATTCCTTGGCATCCGCCTCTTTCACGCCCCGATACCAAATGCCATCAGGATAGACCGCGACCGTCGGTCCTTCCCCGCAGCGGCCCATGCAGGAGGTCTTCGTCACGCGAATATCCTGATCCCGCCCGGCGTCCTTCAACAGCCGCCGCAATGTAGCAATGAGGGGAATGCTCCCGCCATCGGCACAATCGACATTCCCGCAGACCAGGACATGTTTAGCCAGCGGGCGATGGGCATGCACGTGCGGCATGGCTTGCGCGTGGGTGAAACCGTGCCGCAGACTCCAGAGCAACGCTTTGATCCCGCCCACATGCTCGGTCACAGCGGACACCGGCACACGATACTGACAGGTATCGCAGGGGAGCGGCCGCTCCCCTCCCGTCGCTTCGGCCAGGCGCTCGTCCATCAAGCGGAGCAACCGGTCGTCGATTCCCAAATGAGGTACCAGTTCGGTCTTGATCCAGGGATAGCGCGCTTGGAACGATTCCACCTGCTCGCGAATTTTCGTGATCAGTCTTCCGCCGAAGAGAAAGTAGGGAGCCACGACGATCCGTTCTGGGCGCGCGCGCGCGACCAGCTCCACCGTCTCCTCAAACAGCGGTCTCGTCACGCCGATGAAACAGGGCACCACCCACCCGATCTCGCGCCCCTCGGCAAGGAGACGAACAACTTTACAGAAGTCCCCGTTCGCATCCGGGTCGCTTGAACCACGGCCCACGACCACGACGGCAGTCTTCGAGGATTCACGGGCACCTTCCAGCGCCGCCCGCGCCCGCTCAAAGGCCAGCTCCACGAGATTGGGATGGATGCCCAAGGCATTGGCCACGATAAAACGGACGGAGGGAAACTCTTGCCGAGCCTGCGAGAGCGCGAGCGGGATATCGTTCTTCACATGCCCCGCGGCAAAAAGGAACAACGGCAGAACCACAACGGAATCGGCCCGTTGCGCCAACTCGCGAAGCGCGGTGGCCAATGACGGGCGGGCCAGCTCCACATAGCCATGCGCCACATCAAGATCGGGTCGCGCCGCGCGAAAGGCCGCCACCAAGGCCTCGAACTCAACATTGGCATTGGGATCACGGCTGCCGTGCCCGACGATGAGCAATCCCGTCGTCATGCGACACAAACCGTGTGAGAGGCTGCCGGCATAAAAAAACCTCCAGCTCCACAACAGGAACAAGAGGTCGCATGCCAAAAAGGCAGGAGAGATCTCCTCCGTTACCGCGCGGAGAAACCGTACTATGTCAGCTCGGATAGGTCTCCTGGCTCATAGGTTCAGAAGGTCGAACCTTCAACGCTACCCCCAGCCTTCCCCAACAAGTTTGTCGAGTGGCTAAAACGGGGGAGCTTCCCACTTACAGTGGCGGGACCGCGCCGGTTTTTCACCGGACTTCCCTGTTACGCCCTAGCGGGCATCCGAGAGATTACTCAATTATCAGCCAAGATACCTAACGCGGGCTAGTCCACCCTGTCAAGGCTGAAATATCATGAGTGCACGCGATCTGAAGCGACTCTCCGCGCACCGAGCGGACCACAACGCCCAATAACTTACCAAGACATGCACCGAGACCGGTTGTCCATTTGGTTGCCCACGCTCACCACGGCAGAAAAACACCAGCTGTTTCAGCTCGTTACAAAGAGCGATCATGTCCTGAAAAGGCTGGTGTCGACAGTTCGATTCTATCCCTCGGCACCACATCCCCTTCAAAAAACTACTGAAATCCAGCTTCATTCGGTCCCTTCCAAAAGTCACGATTTCAGCATTTTTCAGCCCGTTTCGCCCGATTGGTTGTCCAAATGGTTGTCCAAGACCATGGGCGGCAAACCAGCTCCCAGGGCTTAGAGACGATCATTTTTCAGGCTCTACAATACCCCACTTCAAACCCCGATTCACTTTTCAGCTCCACTCCCTCCTCGTCACTCCCCCTAATCACCAGCACAAAACACATAGCCCCCAATCGCCGCCTGAAATTCCATAGCGTGCTGCGATTTACCTCATCGAGAGTCGTTGTCATGACACTGTCTTGACAACGACTCATTCTTGGGCTACCTTCAAAAACCAAGAGAGGTGACACGATGGCCGTACGCGCCGTTCGCAGTGAGAAACTGGATCTTCGGCTGAGTTCCTCAGATAAACGGATACTGGAAGCAGCGGCATCTGTTTCCAGTCGGTCGGTGAGTGACTTTGTCCGTGAAAGTGCGCTGGCCCGCGCTGATGAAACTCTGGCAGATCGTCGCACCTTCCTGCTGAGCAAAGCGAAATGGGCTGAGTTTCAGGCGGCGCTCGATGCTCCGACTCGTCCCCTCCCTCGCATGAAAGAACTCCTGACTGAGCCAGGATTCTTTGACGCCCCCCATCTTCACCGCACGACAAACAAGCGTTGACTCGGAAGATCGAAAAGCTTCAGCGACATCACGCCGTTGATGCATTCGACTGTGGGCGGGAAGATCTGAATCGCTTTCTCCAGCAATATGCCCTACCCAATCAACACAGCGGAGGATCTCAAACTTATGTGGGAGTGGTCGACGACACCGTCGTCGGCTATTACGCACTCGCGGTGGGATCGGTTGAACAAGACATTGCCCCGGAACGAGTCAAGAAAGGACTCGCAAAACATTCCATTCCGATCATGCTACTTGCTCGGTTAGCTGTAGCCCTCCACTGGCAAAAACAAGGGGTGGGTGCCGCGCTCTTGAAGGATGCGGCGCTACGGACGCTGCAGGCCGCGGATATCGCCGGAATCCGTGCCTTGGTGGTCCATGCCAAAGACGAAGGAGCGAAACAGTTCTACGAACGCTTCGATTTTCTCCCCTCCCCAAGCGATCCGTTACATCTCTTCATGCTCCTGAAAGACCTTCGAACGCTCTTTTCCTAAGGACGCTCTCTCATCAAGACCGTCGCGGCCAACCTCTCTCCCCGTTTCTATTCACCACGGCAAGACGCCGGGGCAGGTCAAAAAACAGAAGCTCACGCTCGCCGACTTCTGCCGGCTTCCCGCCAACGAGAATCCCGACGATCGTGGCGGACAGTTTTGGCAATATCTGGTCGCCAATCGCGCGGGCAACACCCATTAGATTACCGGGGCGCCGTCGATCTTCTTCGATTTGATGAGCGGCAAGATCCGCTGCCCATCCATACTATTCGCCCCCCTCACTTCGACGTGGAGCCCGAAGTGGGTGGTCAAGACGTCGAGTAGCATGTTTACCCGCCGAGCGCGCCACGTGTCCGGGGCCTGAACCTCGTCCTCGCTGACGGACGAGACATAGTCCTGGCAGATTGATGCGAGTTGGAAGCCGGGATCCAGGGATCCCGTGGCCTGCTCCGCGAGCCGCCGGGCCATTGTGATCGCCTCCTCCTGTTCCTGGCTCAAGAAATATTTCACACCCCGGCGAGAGGGCTCCACGGGCTGTCCGCCCGTCGCGACGGGGCCACCGATCGCGCCGGTCCGGACCTGGGCGACGTAGTCTTGAAATTGGTTGGTCGGCAGCTCTTTGGCCGCAGCCAGAATCTCCGCCCGCCGTAGCGCAAGACGCCCGGCTTTCTGCAAGGGGACCAGAGTCTTGGCTTTCGTCCACCCGATATCTGCTAGCGTCTCTCTTGAAATCTTCGCCTCTTCAACGAGCGTCCGCTCCAGACTCACGAACACCCTGGCCGTTTCGGGGTGAATGTTGGTGTCCGATTCGGCCCACCCCTCGAAGCTGTCAAAGCCCCACCCACGATAGAGGCCGTCCCGCTGGACGATCCGCAGGAGTTGCGACAAGCGCAAGAATTTGCTCGAGACCTCCCGCGCAAGCGTCTTAATCTCAACTCTGATCGCGTCCGACGGTGTCGTAGTCTCCACGTTCAGCACCGCCACGCGGCTGGCATGAATCACGATGTCCTGTGCTGTAGCTGTCGTCATGTCTCCTCCCTGTGTGTCTCTCGTGAAAGATTAGCGTTGGCTCTCTCTAGCATCTGGCCGACCGGCTATTTAAGATGCTCACGAAACCACTGCCGCCCCGCCCGGTTCGACCAGTCCAGCGACTCGGTAAAAAATGCGATCTGCTCCTCCGTCCAATCCTCGCACCCCCAGCCCCCGTCGCGCGTATCCCGCATATACTGGGCGGCCTGTGCTGGCGACAATTCGACCGTATCACGCCAATCACCGCAGATCCGCCCGAGCGCATCCGTCTCGAGGTACTGAACCGACAGTGCGAACTGATTCTGCTCGCGCTGGAGCTCGAGCCAAGCGACGTGTTGATCATTCTCGCCCGGCTCGTCGTGCGTAATCGTATACGAGGTCCACACCCGGCGCTCGTAGTTTATTTCCCCCTCTAACAGCCGACGAAACTCTTGCCATGCCGTGATCACCTGCACGCGTGTGATCGCGGGGTACGACACCCCGGACCGCAGCACGTAAATCAGCACGGCCATGGTCACCGGATCGACCGAGGATTGGTTGGCGTGATACGTGGCCAGGAGCTCCTGAACGACCGCCTCCCGTCGATCCCGACACTGTTTGAGCCGGACCATCACCTCATCCGACTGTGTTTCGATCATGTCACGTAATGTGTCACTCATCATGAATCTCCCCTCATCAGTTGATCGGGTTAGCCTGATGGAGCATCGTCGCTCCGTGAGCCTGCCGGGCCGCCCAATAGGCGGCCACATCTATCTGCCGCGCAGTCCGGACGGTCTGGGCCGTCCGGTATTGCTCGATCATCATCGGTCTCACTTGCCTCCCTCCACTGGCTTCTTGCGACGCTCTTCGATCGCCCGCTTGATCTCCATCTTCTCCAGCCATTCCTCATAGGCCCGCTTGCTCATACTCATGCCGACACCTTCTGGCTCGCGGACGGCAACAGAATCGGCCGCGCCGTAGCTTCCGCCAGCTCCACCACTGCGACGGCGCGCTGATAATAGATGTTGCTCCAGCCCTTCCTGCGGTACGCGTCGCTCACATATTCTCCCGTGGTGCGCTTGCGATAGCCGCACCGCACCCGCTCTACTACCTGATCCACCTGCCCAATCACGATCGCGGTAGACTTGTGACATCCGTCCCGCTTCGCCACCCGATTTGCCGCCTTCATCAGCGCCTGGGGCGCGGGTCCATCATCCAGCGTCACCCGCAACTGCAGATCAGCGCTCACTCCCGCCTGTACTGTGACTCCCTGCATCGTCTGCCTCCATCTCTTCCGTGCCGGCTGAATTGCCGATCACATACCAAAGATTATGCGGCGGCGGCGATCAGAAGCGCAGGAATTACCGCGCCACTTTTGTGATTGTGAAGGCAGGTTCGCGCGAGTGTCTCGCGAGGAGCAAGAGGGGGGCGGGTCGGATGCCGCCTCCCTCTTAGCCTTAGAGCTGGTCGTTGTAGTCGTCGCAGGCGGGGTTGTGTGAGCCGTATAGTAGCCGTTGAGGCCACACCAGCCGGAGTCAGCGTTCCACTGGGTGCACGCGTCGCAGCGTCCGGGGATCCCGTGATGCGCACGGGCGGCCATCGGTAATTGGGTCGCGATCTGATCGCAGACGGCTTGTTTATGGTCCTCGGCCCGGGCCGCCTGTGGCCCCGTCGCGACGGGCGCCGGGTCACCAGTGACCTCCGGGAGCGTGGTGAGCGTGAGTGAGTCGGGGGTATTGTCTGGTTCCATTGGTCATGCCTCCTAGCTTACGGGTTAATGAGAAATCGTCCAGGACGCGTGGGACGAGTGAGACGGTTTTTCGTCCTCGTGTGGAGGATAGATTCAGAAATGACGCGAGGGCATCGGATTGAGAGACAGGATCGGAGAAGTGCTGGCGAAGATCGATTGGACTGTGTAGAGAGGGTTTGCGCGAGGAGCGAGAGGGGGTCGGATCAGATGCCGCCTCCCTCTCGCTGATGAGGATTAGATGATCGTGCCTTGTTGCTTGTCGCGTTTCTTCACAAGATAGTCAACGGCTTGCTCGCGCGTCTTCCCGCGCTTCAAGTGACCCATGACTGATGCCACTGTGAGCCCGTGCCGCGCCGCCAGCTCAATAATCGTCTCGGGTGGATGGAGCATCCGCTCGACCGCCTCCTCGGGCGTCAGCCCCTTCCGCATGTGATGCTGGATCCCGCCCGTCGTGAGCCCGTGCCGCCCCGCCAATTCCACAATCGTGACCGGTGGGTTTTTCACTCGCTCCACGGCCGCGTCGAATGCGAGCCCCTTCTTCATAAAGTATTGGACCTTGCGACACGAGACCTCCGCGCGACGACACGCCTCCTCCACATTCAACGATCCATCCTTGTGGTGTGGCACCGCCGTGCGCCCCTTCATCGGGCGGGTCCGGCTCCGGTCCCCGGTCCGAATCCGCTTCAGCGCCTCCTCGATCGTCAGCTTATTGACAATGAGCTGGCGCCGAAACGCATCAGGACTCACTCCGAATTTTTCGGCGGCCTGGGTAAGTGTATACGTCACGTTGTCGATCTCAACAGGAATGTTTGTGCTTGTGTTGTTCGCCTGTTCTTTGTAACTCGCCCACATAATGTTTGGCTTGACGGTGCCGTCGGGACGTTCGATCATCACATAGCCCTGATCATTATCGATACGTTCAACAGTCGGTTTCCCTTCCGGCCGGTCCCCCATGACCTCGTAAAATTGCTCAAACTTCCCGAGGTTTTTCTCATCGTATTTCCGCCCCTTGGCGATATAAGCGGGGTCCCGCTTGGCGCGGCCCTTGGCGTTTCGCCACCCATTATACTCCGGCGTGTAAGACATCCCGTGCGTCGTCGACGACTCACGATTCGCGCAGCTCTTGCATCGATAGCCCCCAGCACGGACAAATGCGCGGCAATAGGACACACGGCGGATGGCCGCCTTCTCCTTTGGACACGACTTACAGACGATGTCCAGCCATTGACTCCCCTTCTCGTCAATAATCAGGCCACCGACGATCCTGCATTTCGGATATTCGGCCAGCGGCGGCGGCATACGGTTCCAATGTGCCATTCCTCACCTCCAGTTAATAGTGAGAACATGCGACGACAGCGGCCCTGGCGGGACGCGTAGGGGGGACAGACGAGCGGCACTTTTGGCAGGTTCTCGCGAGGTGGATAGATTGAGCGGCTGGCTGGACCCGTCGTGACGGGCTACTGTGCTTGATCGCGCTGGGCGTCTTCCGGCTGTGAGTCAGTCGCGACTGGCTGGCCGGCATGCTCTTCGCCCTGGCCTTGATAGATAGAGAGCCGCCAGGAGGGCACTCGATGACCCACGCGAAAGCTCTTTTAATTGCGACGATCACATTCATTCTGGTGGCCTGTGGAAGTTTGGAAAAGAAGTCCGTTTTGATTGGGATAGGTGATGATAAAGACCATGTTCTGAAAATAATGGGGCCGCCGGATGACCGGCAACTGAAAGGAAGCAATGAGGCGTGGCAGTACTGTCAGACGGGGGCTGGTTTCGGCTATCACGACTACAGAATAATCTGGCTTTACAATGGGAAAGTTACTGGCATTTATTCATACAAGAGTTCTAGGGCGGGATCATCGTGTGTGACAGACATTCGCTCAGTTAGATGGGAGGATGCCCCCGACGCAACAGTAGAAATTCGGAATAGATAATCGGCGAAACTGGTGGGCCGATCCGCAGCCGATGCCGCCGTGGGAGTGGCGGAAAGGGCGTCGGTAATCGACGGGCGAGAAATCTCAATTATGCTACTGCTACAGTTGCCTCTCTACTGTTGCCACCAACTTGCTCGCTGATGCTTTCAAAGCACGAGACAGCTTTAGGATCACGATGAGGGTTGGTGACTTCAACCCCCCGCTCTAGCTGGCTGATATAGGTCCTGTGGACCTCCGCCCGAAAGGCGAGTTCTTCCTGGGAAATGCCAAGCTTCATTCTCAGCCGAGCGATTTCTCGACCAAATAGCGCTTCCGGCGAGAGTTTTCCGACACTGGTTGCCATACCCGTGATGGTGACGGATTGAAAACTATCGAGCTACAGACTAAAATATTCATCATTCACCTACCCTGCAATAAAGAGGCTCATGAGCCTAGAGTATCGCCTCTCCACTGACAGCCCGTTACTCCGCAAGGGCGTGTTTCAGCGCATCACATCCAGATCTCTACGGAGTGACACCTTCGATCCAGAGCTAGAGATCGAGTTAATTCGCAATGGCTTCGAGGATCTGCTTCGCATCGATGACCCCGAGGAACACGCGCCCTTTTCTTTGATGCACATCGATGAATACCTTGCGCTCCTCAGTTTTCCGGGAGTCGTGTGGCTCGTCTCGAATTATGTACATTTGGAGCCCAAGCAGACGGCCTTGGTCATTCTGTCTGGCATGCCGTGGCCTCTGTGGGACAACCAAGAACGGCAGGACATATTGTTAAGCGTATCGATGGCGCAAGCCACGTTCCTCAAGAAAGTATTCAAGCCTACGAGCCAGCTTATTCCAATCCTTTTAAGCCTACCTCCCGTTACTTCTCTCGCGCCTCGATCTCATGCCCAGAGCATCTGGCGAGGGATTGCCCGTATGTCGAATCAGGAGATACGGCTCATCGAGAATGTCGCTAAAGCGCTACGGGTTTACCTCCACTACCTTGGCGGTTATATTTTGCAATGTGCGTTCAGCGAGATGAAAGAGCGGAATTCAACAGCGGAGTGAGGTAACCGTGATTCGTCACTGGCATCCCGCAAAAGTCGCCGTGCTTTGGGTTCTGGACAGGGCTCTTTTAATTGCCCTCTGGCAACCGTGCGATACAGACCATTCCAACCAGTGAAAAGACAGGCACAAGGTATCATCGAGCTTGAGTCGAATGGATGGGAAGCGCCTGACGAACCAGAAGGTGGGCCGGTCAAACAAGTGAGGGCCTATTGGAGACACGTTGCCAAAGAAACGGGGGAAGACATACGAATGGTTCGATGGGCAGCATATGCTTTGCATCGCTACTACGATTGCGTCCGGCGATTCGTAAAGCAACAAGAATTGGATCGGTTTCGGATTGAAGGGAAAGGCCGATTCCTTTGGTAAGAAAGATTGGAATAACTTCGCCGAACAAAAGCATGTGTGGACGCTTTACTCAACCCGCCCCGCCTCAGATAATTGCCCAGCAGTTTGCCATCACCAATCCTCCACTGTTCACCCCCCACTACAGCATTGCAGGTATGCCCTGGCCCATTTTGCCCAAGAAACAAACAAAGACATCCGCACAGTGCGCGGCATTGCGTGGGTTTTATACCTCTACTACGATTGCATCCAACGGTATGTGAAGCAGCAACGATTAAACCAAGTGTAGGTCGATATGAAATGCATTCTGACGATATTAGCTACCCTTCTGTTTCTAAGCAGTGATTCTGCATTGGCTGAGTGGATAGCGATCGCTAAAATGGAAAAGTTTGGCGTCACTATTTATGTTGATCCTAACACGATTCGCCGAGTAGGGGATCGGGTGATGATGTGGCAATTGTGGGACTTCAAGACAAGCCAAACGGTGGCGGATTACAACCTACTCTCTACCAAGACATATGATGAATTTGATTGCTTACGAGAACGTTCTCGGCGGCTGGCGTTTATAGACTACTCCGATAATATGGGAAGGGGCCTGCCTATTTAGTCCCTCTCACACGAGAGTGCGTGGTTCCCAATTGCACCAAATACACCGGGTAGAGATGTGTGGAACATTGCCTGCAACAAGAAGTAACCTACTTCCGCCTCTGCTCGCTTCAACGTGCACCTAAAACAATTGTCCTGTGAATCTTCGCTATGTTGTGGACGGGATTACTTTGAAAGGCACTGCATGACCTTCACCCTGACCGAGGGACCCGTTGTTGCAGGATAAAGGTACTAACATGGACCCGCCCATCCAGGGGGACACGCTGGACGAACGGGACGGCCAGTCCCATCCATTCCAATCCCAGGTCCATAGGCATTGGGATTAATCGGGCCAAGAGCCGGTCCACCGAAGTCTGGCTTCCAAATAAAAGGTCTACCTGTGGCATCGGAGTTCATCCCAGGGCCGTAAGCGTTCGGCGTGTATGGTCCCATGAATCCATTGCCGAGTAATCCGCCAAACATGTTGCTGGGCATGCGACCGTAATCATTATCAGCATACCTCCGGGCCAATCGACGCTGTGCCTCCTGTCTGACACGAACCTCCGCCGCACGAGCTTCCATTAGCCCGACGATTTCGCTTTGTGTTGCCAATCGGCCATACAGAGATAGAGCTGCCGCGTCAGCCTCTGTAGTCGCGTCCCAAATTTGAAAGACTACAAGTTGCAACTTTCCTAGCTGAAACTGGCGAGGGCCGTTAACAATGCCATGCTGGTGCGCTGCGAGTCCTAACTCATCCAGGATCGACGCACGAACTATTCGACAGGCGCGAACAACATCGGCAATAGTCAAAGACGTTTGGTAACTACCCACGCGCCAATTGCGGACAATTCCCTTTTCATTGAATGCAAGAAACAACTCCCATCCATCTCCTTGTTTGTCTGATGGACCTGTCCCATCGGGCTTCCATAGCCAAAGAAACTCCTCGCCGTCTTTCGTGATATAGCTATTTTCATCTCTGAACGAAGTCTCTTTCTTAGAGAGAGGTTCTCCCCACTGTGTCACATAGTAGCTCTGTTCATGTCTTCCGATTGACTCATCAAGAGTTGCCCATGCTCCTTGGTCAGATTTTGACCAAGTACCGTGTGAAGCACAGCCTGTAACCAAAATAAGAAGGAAAATTGCAGCAAGGGGGAAGGTTTTCATCTACTGTCATCTACAGTGGCGAGAACGTGTATGAATTGGCGAATATTAGACCAAGAGAATCTCCGCTGTCTACGAGCTGGCACCTACCCGCCTTTACCCTGGCCGAGGGTCCCCTTGCACATAAGGAGAACCACACAAGAGTGAGGGTGACAGCCACTCGCCATACTTTAGCCACAGAACATCTCAATGAGTAATAGAGACGGTCAGTTACACAGAGACTGCGAATCTGCAAGCCGCCCCTCTCAAAGAGGCTATGGAACGGACCAACAGAATATTGATATAAGGTTCACATTACTAACCTTACGATGGAGGCTCATTGACCTGAATCCAACTCCGCTCCGTATGCCATCAGACAGAAATCAGTTTTTATCCACAAAGAAGGAAGGTTTATATGAAGAGACGTGATCTCTTGGTCGCACTACTGATCCTCTCTCTAGGCGGATGTGCTTCGGGTGGCCGTCCAACGGCTGAGCAATTGGCGAACAACTCCTTTTCAGAATGCCCCAGCAACCATCAAGAAGTAGTCCAGCAACGTTTGAGCGCAAATCTAATTGATCCATACAGTGCCAGGTTCCGCTTTTCAACTCCTGAGAAATATGTCCACGGCGGTCAATACGGCCACATGTTTACCGTAGGGCTAAATGCAAAGAACCGATTCGGCGGCTATGTGGGCGAGCAGGTCCATCAGTTCATGTGCTTCCCGAACGGCTCGGTCAGCGAAATTAACGAAATTTCCAGCGGCATGGCAGCCGGTTTCAGGCAAGCTGGCTACTAAGTTTTTGGGAAACCACATCGCAATCCCTCAAGTTTTTCATGGTAGCGCCTTGATGGACACCCTCTACAATCAGACACTCCGCCAGTTGGACAAATCGTTCAGGCGACTTGAGGTTTTGGTGCCGCCTCCTCAGAAGGTGCCACATGGGGATTCGTTCGTCTTCCGTTACAAAGAACAAACGATTCACCAGGCCCTGATTCAGAAACTCGCCCGCATGGTGTCGGGGCTTCATGCCGCCCGCCTCCTCTGCGCGAACGGGATGCTTCAAGAGCAAGGCACGATCCATCGAATGCTCGATGAGTTTCACGAAGACATCTGGTTTCTGGCCTTCGCGATCATCAACGACGATCGAACACAACATCATCAAGTCTATCTCGACGCCTTTTATCAGGAAGAATTCGATCCTGTAACAGGAAAATCCTCACTCGACCGTCCAATGTTGCCGCGAAGGAGAATTCGTAACTATCTTGCAAACCTTCCGCAACAACCGCAGGACCCCAGCTCAGCCGTGAGCCTATCGCATACAATCCATAGCGCCAATTCAGGGTTTGTTCATGGCGCTTCGCCACACATCATGGACATGTATGGGGGTAACCCACCGCAATATCACATCCACGGTATGGCTGGAACCCCAAGGCATGAGGATCACCGGTACGACCTCTAAAATCCATTTTTCCGCGCCATCCTTTCTTTTGCCATCGCAGCCAAGGCATTTGGCGACGAACAGTTGTGCGCAACTCTTAGTGCCTTCCATATTGAATTCGACAGGCTTTCAGGACGCAATGAGGCATATCAAAACGCGCCGCCGCGTCAGCCTCGGAGAGAATAGTGTGGCCAAACTGTGGCAGAACTATCGTGTTCGATCGGGTTTGACCTCTTCCTCCCCTGCCTCTAACTCCTCTGTAAGTGATTGAGAACGAACTGATAGAACGAAATCGAGGTCTATAGTCTCTAGGTCTGTTGTGGCTTCAAATCTCGCTCCCCTCTGTTGGCAATCGGCAGCGTATCAGCTTTACCCTGGCCCTGGCCTGGCAAAACTGGCGTAGGCCACGCAAGTGTGGGGGGTGCGTACTCCACCGCACCACTAGATCAGGCTTGGGATGGCTGAGGGTATGGACATCAGCCAGGTGTTATTACAGTGTTAGGAAGAGCGACAAAACGACTGGATCAGAGACAACGTGAGCAGATGAGAACTGAATGGCCGAATGTACGAATCGCCAGTAATGACAAGGGGATTGCCTAGATTATCAATAACCTAAGCACCACCCATAAAACTGAATTTGTAAACCGCAGGTTGGAGGTTCAATTCCTCTCGCCAGCTCCAGAAAATCTGCTGACGATTCAACTAACTGTTTAAACTGTGAGTCGGTTGTCTCCGCCATGATCTCGTGGCGTAATTCCTGTGCCCACCCGCATGACTCGTCGTTTCCAATGGGCCCATAGCTCCCGACCCGATAGATCTCTACGGTCCCGGTGCCCTCGTCAAAAGTGTCCACGTCCTGCTCGCGGAACCCCCTTGCCACTCAACAGATCATCAATCTCGGCCCGGGCCTCTACCTTGGTTTCAAACGCCCTGTGTGCGTACTGGTCGAGGTTCGGACCGACATATTCGCGTTCCACAACGTAATACGTTTCGTGCTCTACGAGCGCTAACTCCTCATGACAGCGGGTCCGGACCGTCTCGATCGCAGCCGTATGCTAATCATGAAAATGTCGTTGTGAGCGGAGCGGCAGAATAGTGGACGCCACTTTACGGGTATTCCGGGAAATTCACGCGAAGGATCTGTCGAATTCCCAATAGCAGGAGGGTGTCGGCACCTGACTCTCACCCCTCCAGCCTCTTGGTTTGTTAGGATGAGAGTTGTCGAGGGGCAATCTGGGAGTCGTTTCCCATTGCGACGGGCGTACTCGAATCCGGCCGGCCATAGTATTGACGTGATCACTTTGTTGACCGACCACTGGGTGCATGCTCTGGGTGATATTTGGACTGAGCGCGGTTTTTGAATGCGAAGTGAATTGGACCAAATTAGCAACGGATAAACAGGCACCTCGGCGGCGGCGATAGTCGTTCCTACCCGTTTGTGTATTTCCTCCCTGCTACACTTTTAGGGCTCATCGCTCATTGCGGATGACGGCGTCGTCTCTCCTCACCCGAGAGACCGCCGACTCCCAACGGGCAGTTTTGTCCTACCTCTCTCTTGAAAGGGGGCAGCTATGCCTCAACAGTCGTCCGTCTCTAGTGTGGTCAAGCATCTCACGGCGTCGCAATTGGCCGATCGTCTCACGGTGTCAGAGGATCATCTCCGGCGCGCTATCCTTGGGCAGCCGGGAGGAATCCCTGGCCTCAAATTGAGCGACGGTCCACGTGCGCAATGGCGCATTCGATTGTGTGACGTGGAAGCCTGGGAGCAGACCAAGTTGGTGTGCTACGATGCCGCACCCATGCGGCCGCGTCGCCGCTAGAGACGGCTTCATGGCCCGGCGGGTCATCGATGCCGCCGGGCCCCTCTTCATGAATAGGTAGTGGACGGATGAAGCACGAGAGGAAGAAAACGATCGCGCCGACGGCGCACCGCGGCGGACGCGTTGAGAACATCGGTCCGAAGAAGCAACTCATTACGTGGCATCAGGGACGCGGCGGCCGGAATATTCGACTCAAGGTCAACGGCACGCGTGAGAGTGCGGAAAAGATCCTGAACAAACTCCGGGAGGAGTTCTACGCGAAGGTCCATAAGATCCGCATCGACCATGACACAACGATCACTGACCTCGCGGACCTCGTGCTTGACGATTATGTCTCGAACAACTACAAGGACCTCCGTGGCGCGAAGCAGCACCGAAAGTTCTGGACCGAACTCGAGCCGTCGCGACGGGCGGACACCATCGATGCGGACCAATTGATGGCGTGGAGCAAGGAGTGGCGCGCCGGTGGGCTCTCGCCAGCTCGGGTGAATCGGCGTATGTCATTCTTGTTGCGCGGCTTTCAGATCGCCTGCGAGCGCGAGATCCTCCCCGCCAAGCCCCGCTGGACGGCCCTCAAAGAAGCACCTCCGAGAAGTGGAACGAGATCGTGGGAGGAATTCGTCGCCGTCCGTTCCGCACTGCCCGCCCATGCAAAGATCCCGGTGACCATTGAATTTTGGCTCGGTACGCGCGCGGGAGAGACCCACGCGTTGGAATGGCCGCAGGTCCGGTTTCATCACAGGAACGAAACCGTTGAGATTCGACTCAAGGCGATTGATACGAAAACAGGAGAACAGCGGGTCGCGATTTTGGGGGGCGATCTCTATCGCGTTCTCGCAGACTGGCACACCTTCACGAGATCAGCCTATCCCCATGCGAAGACGGTCTGTCATTACAAAGGCCAGCCCCTCCGATCCATCAAGACGGCCTGGCAGACGGCGTGCGTGCGTGTGGGGCTCGGCGTGTTTCTCAATCCCGAGGGTCAAGAAATCGGCCATCGCCACTATCGCGGCGCGCTCATTCATGATTTCAGGAGGACCGCGGTGAGCAACATGGAAGACGCCGGCATCTCAAGAAAAGTCGCGATGTCCATCAGCGGACACCGGACGGATAGTATTTTTCGTCGCTACCATATCGTCAAAAAATCCGACCTCGAGAAAGCCGGACGACTGCTTCTCGCGCATCATGAACAGGAGCACGGCGTCGCCTCAGCTCCAGCACCCGCTCCTGAAAAAGTGTTCACTAAATGTTCACCGATTCCACAAATCCCCACGAATCACACCGGATCTGACCGGATCCGTCGAACGAGAAAAAAGCGATAATCGCCTCGTCCAGAGAGGTCGAAAGTGCTCTAGGCGCGGCATTTGCTTTCCATGGCAAAAATGGCAGTGATGGGTTTTGTAAACCGCAGGTTGGAGGTTCAATTCCTCTCGCCAGCTCCAGAACTTAGACGAATTTCACAGTCCCGAAAACTTAAATAGGTAACGTCTCAGGTAACAGTAAAGATTTATCTGTTTCGCCATGCCTTAGGCAGCACTACTTCCTCCCCCTCTCTTCACTGAAAATAGCTCCGATCGAGATTCTCTCTTTTCAATGGCGCGAGATACCCGTGCATGGTTCACGGCTTAGGGTTCTCGGCATAGTGATGGAGTGTGATTGCGGCAGATTCAGAACTAGGACCAAAACCGTGACCGAACCGTGACCAGAATGAATAAACCAGCAGGTGGAGCTCTATGCTTAGAAAATGCTGCGGAAGCCATTCAGGTTAAACTTGGTCAAACTCCCCCACTCATCCGATGGTGCAGCGCCTTTAGCGGAGACGCCTCCCGTCGAAGACGACGTGGAAATTATTGTGAGGGGAATTTCGTTTGGAACAGTGTCGCCTCCCTCATGGCCCATCTCCGCGTGTGGAGGCAAGGCAAAATGCTCAAGCTCAGCACCCACTATCAGGCAAGCCAATGTAAGACTACCCAGCTTAAGACCATTCTCGTGCATAGCCCTTCCCCCCTTCATGAGGCTTTCAAGACCGTCATTGTTTCTCTCCACCAGCCATAGCAGGAACTTCCTTTGTCCCGACAGAGCTCACGTCTGTGTTCCCTGAGTTGTTTAGGATTTCGACAAAGTTTACTGCTGGGAGAAGATACTTCCCAAACTCGCTGACTCCCGTAGCCTGTGCCACTAGCCCACGGGCTAAACCCATCAAGATACTGCTGCCGTTTAGTGTAACTAGTCTTTCCTTCTGAGCCTGAGGGGTGTCGGTTTCAGGTTTGAAGTTGAAGTACCCTTCGATTCGCATACTAACGTGGTACGGATCCAGGGCGGGACTCACCGCTGACGGTTCTACCATAATCGTCAAGGCAACCATAAAATGATCGGGGGCATTTGCAGCAACTCCAAATTCAATACCGCAATGAATCTTTCCTTCATTGCGTACCTTGGCCTCAGCATTAAACGCTGGATTGCTTCGATAACTCAGCTCTTTGACAAAATAATTATTAAGCAGCAATGGCGAGATCATTAGTAACCTCATTAGGCTGTTCCGCAGCTACATGCATATGCCTTCGTGTCACGGTGTACTCTCGAATTATGGCGATACTTGGCGCGGGGGCCAAAGAGCTCGTGGCTGATTGTGCAATCCCTAGTTTCGGCTCGAAGTGGATATCGAGTGTTTGCCCCAGGGCTTCTGAAAGCATGAGCAAGCTCTTGATGGTAAGATTAGGATTGCCGTTCAAGATCTTTGTGATATAAGCGGGAGTTACTCCTAACCGCTTCGCTAGCTCGCTTCGGGTCATCCCTTGGCTCTCGATCAACTTACAAACCTGTTCGGCCACCTCAAAAAGGATCTTCTCTAGGCGATACTCAAATGTATTTCTGGCCGCCTCTAACTTCTGCCTAAGTTCAGCAATTCCCATGTCATCACCTCTCCATCACGAAAAGATCCTTGCGTAACGCCTCTGCTTGATCACAATATCGACGCTCAACCTTCTTTCCACCATGTTTGTTCTTCATGAACCCAATGGCCATCACGAAAGACTTCTTGCCGTGGAAGAATCCATAAATGCGGGCATTAGTAGTCTTTAAGGCGTAGATCCCATTTCCTTCATTGTTAAATTTTTCTTTATTTGTCGGAGGCCCATGGTCTCTCAAAACATCAATCAAATGAGACATCTTGACGAACTCAGGACCAAGCAGCGATTCAATGAAGCCTGACACCTCACTGACGCCATCCCTCTCAAGACAGTAGATATCAAATTTTAAGCCGCTATAGAGCAGCTGCTTACTTAACATATTAACCTATAGGTTAATCGCTGGCAAACGGAAATATATTACAGACATCGCAATAACTCAATAACTTACGATAGTCATTGCCATTTATACACAAACTATATCCCTCTTATTGATATTCCACTCTTAAAGGTTTGCCCTTCCACGACTCCCACTGCGACACAGGTTTATTCTCATAGACAATTCCCCGCCTATCGATACCCCGCTGCTTCCGTAAGCTTCCTTGAAAAGTAGACAGATCAAATGGACATGCAAGAGTGCACACACATGACCTTGGGGGACACAGGGTATGATTGGAACAAAAAGAAAGGGCCGCGCCTGCAAAGACGTAGCCCCTTCAGTTAAATACTGCTGAGTGTAACTTTAACTGCAAGCCCAACCCCGATGTCAGACCGACTCTCGTGTTCTACCGGTCGGCTTCCATCAGAGTGGATTCATCTTCCATCTCTTCGAGATCAGCCTCGATCTTCCCCTTCGTGGTCGAGGGATGCAATCCGTATTTTCGTAACATCTTATAAAAGTCTGCCCGATAGCGGCCGGCGAACTGGGCGGCGCGGGAGATATTCCCGCCGGTCAGCTGAAGCACATTCTTTAGATACGTCCGCTCGAATTCTTCCTTCGCCTCTGTCAGAGGCTTCAGCGGCGTATCCGGAGACACTCCCACTGAGGGCAGAAGGTCCGGGGTAATCATATCCTGCCTGGTCATCACCACGGCTTTCTCGATAGCATTTTCCAGTTCGCGCACATTGCCCGGCCAGGGATTCACCATCAAGCGATGCAGCGCCGTCGGCGTAAAACCACGGACGTCTTTATTCGCCCGCTGGTTGCTGATCTTGAGGAAATGCTGGGCGAGCAACGGAATATCGTCGCGACGGTCGCGCAGCGGCGGAATGAAGAGCGGCACGACGGAAATCCGGTAATACAGATCGTTACGGAAACTGCCATTCTTGACCGCTTCGCCGAGATCTTTGTTCGTCGCGGCAATGATGCGTACATCAATCTTAGTCGAGAGTTCAGAGCCGACTTCGCGGACTTCACGCTCTTGAACCGCACGCAGCAGCTTCACCTGCATCGATAACGGCATTTCACCGATTTCATCGAGGAATATCGTCCCGCCATTGGCGCTCTGAAAGAGTCCCTTCTTAGCGCCATGCGCGCTGGTGAAGGCCCCGCGCACATGTCCGAAGAGTTCGCTCTCGAAGAGGGTTTCAGGAATGGCTGCGCAGTTCAACGCAACAAACGGCCCTTTGCTCCGGCGGCTGTTGGTGTGCGCCACCCGAGCCATCACTTCCTTCCCGGTACCGGTTTCGCCGAACAGAAGAATGGTGGCATCGGAATCCGCCACTTGAGCGATCTGCTGGAAGAGCCGCTGCATCGCCGGGCTGCGCGCGACGACGTTTTCAAGCCCGTACAGCTCCTTGACCAACGACTTCAGCCGCTGAATTTCTTTGCTCATGCGCTGTTGCGACAAGGCTTTTTCGATCGTGGCTTTCAGCTCTTTGTCGTCGAATGGTTTCGTCAGATACCCGAACGCGCCGCGCTGCATCGCTTCGACGGCATTCGGAATACTGCCGTGCGCAGTCAGGATAATCACCGGCAACTGCGGATGAATCCGGAGCAGTTCCTCCGTCACATCCAGACCATCCTCCCCACGCAGTCGCAAGTCCGTAATGGCCAGATCGAACATCTTCTTTTTTGCCTCCACCAGAGCTTCATGCCCGGTGGTGCAAGATGTGACGGCAAATCCCTCTGCGGAGAGCCGCATCTTCAGCAGATGCAGCAATCCTTCATCGTCATCGACTACTAAGATCTGTTCCTTGTCCATAGGCTCCTTACTGCGCAGGTGCGGGTTCCGGCACAGGAACAGGCGCACTTGCTGATGGCGGACGAATCGGTCGAACCTTCTCTCGCATCTCTTGATCGATCCGCTTCAGCGCCTCCAATTGGCTTGAAAGTTCTTCGATCTTCTTATCCCGCTCCATGACTTGTTTCTGAAATGTTTGGACTGAGCCCTGCTCGGAAGCCGTTCTCGGACCATCTTTGTCCTTCTTCGATGTCAACGTCTCGATCTTTCGTTCCTGGTCGGCAATCTGCCGCTGTAGCGCTTCAATCGCTTGCGCATCAGCATCCTTCATCCCGCGAAGTTGCTGCATAATTACTTCACGATCAAGCAAGTCCCGCACCAGGCGATCGATCGCTAGACTTAAAGCGCTATTCGCATCGGCCATGGCGGGAGCCGTTAACACCGCCTGCACCCAAGACGGGTCCTTCGAGCCATTCCCATCCTGCAGCAGTTTCAGCCAGGCTTTACTGGATGCGGCTAACTGACTTTTGGGTGCAACGGCGAGGACCTTCCCAAAGTATTTTTCAGCAACTTCGCGGCTTTCGTACAATCCTAAGAGGCCACGGGTAAAATAGGCATGGTCGCACGAACTCGTTTCGTTGCATTTCTGGACAATAGCGTCCTGCTTCTTTGCAAGTGTCTGATAGAGCTTGGATTCTGCTGAATCGACATGGAAAAAAGGCTGATTCAGGGGCAAGGGCGACGTCCAGCCCGCACATCCGCTTATCACAATAGGAATAATCCACAATACGGCACTCTTCATAGTCACCCTCAGCTTGTCCCGCCAGGTTTAGTCAACCGTAGGATAAACCGTACAGTCGTTCCCTTTCCAGCCTCTCCTTCAATCCAGATCCGCCCGCTATGGGCCTCAACGATTTTCTTGGCCAGTGCCAAGCCAAGCCCGCTGCCTGCAGAGGCATTCTTGGCCTTATTGCGTCCCTGATAAAACCGTTCAAAAATATGAGGAAGATCTTCCGAATCGATACCCGGCCCGGCATCGGATACCGACACCTCCAGTACCCCCGCCTTAGAATCAGGAGCCATCTGCAATTTGACGATGCCTCCTTCGGGACTGAATTTCAAGGCATTAGACAAGAGATTATCCAACACTTGTTCAATGCGCAGCGCATCGGCCTTCACCCACAACCGCTCTTTCGGATGTTCCGTGAGGAGCTGCACATGTTTGGAATCAGCCAAAAGTCTGACCTTATTGACGGAAATATCCGCAATGCGATTCAGATCGATCGGGACAATGCGATATTCCATCATCCCCGCTTCCATCTTCGAAAGATCGAGAATCGTCGAGATGAGGTGAATCAGCCGTCGACTGCTGTCGGCCATGATCCGAAGCGTGGTCCGCTGCTCTTGCACGAGCGGTCCTGGAATTTCATCGAGGAGCAGATGAGTCCCTTCCTGAATCGAGGCCATCGGCGTGCGCAGTTCATGCGACACGTGGGCGAGAAATTCCGACTTCATGTCGTCCAGCTCTTGGAGCTTCCCCCCCATCCAGTTCACGGTGTCCACCAGATCACGAAGCTCCGATGGGGCGGTGATTTCCAATGGTGTCCCGAATTTTCCCTGGCCGATCAGCTTGATATGTCCCTGCAGCTGACGAAGCGGCCGTAGAATACTGTAACTGGCAATTCCCGCGAGTCCAAGCCCGAAGACCAAGGCCACCAAGACCAACTGCTCCGTGACGGCTTCCGCTCGCGCCGCACTGGCACGTGATTCGCTAACCCCCACACTCACGCGAGCTTCATGTACATCGATATAGCTTTGGATCGTCGCAGACATCCGATCCATAATCGCATCTCGACGATTCTCGTATCCTACCTCATGCCCGCCGATCCGATCGCCGCCTTGCTCGAATTCGTCATGAAAAATGACCAGGCGTTCTTGTAGCAGCTGCCCGGCCTCTTGTAGCAACGTGATGGCATGAGGCGCGACTTCTTGATCGCGGAGATGCTGAAGGTTCCGCTGGAACTCCTCAACTTCTTCATTAAAATTCGTCAGGAACGTCCCGTCTTTCGTCGCAAGATATTTCTTTTCGCTATTGAGCTGGGCAAATAACGACTCGTGCAGTCGCTTGGCCGCCTCCACTGCGGGATAGTGAAACGACGCCATTTCCGTACTGAGAGCCGTGAGCTGGCGCAGCTGGAACAACGCATAGAGATTGACCCCAGCCATGACCACAATAATCACCAGACAGGTGAGAACCAACCGCCAAAATATGGAGAGTCTCATGATCCGAGCAGCCTTCGTCTAACGAGCTACAATCACCGTATCATCAAGTGTATGTAAAACCATACACTACTTCACTCTCTGTCACAACTGTTGCGGTACTGTTTTCTGTCAGTTTCAGACTAGTTTATGAAGCTTCAAACTCTCACACGCTCTCAATCCTGGAATCGGCGCGAGTTCTCCACTGACGATCGCAATCCAATCAGCTATCGACCGTCACCAAATCGACGGGCGAACTCGCGCTGCCGGTGAGAGGAGCCGTGGAGTAATGCAAAGAGATGGCCGCGGAACAGCAAGATGCTCATGGCCACAGGAGGAGTAAGAAGAATTGCTAAAATCCAGTAGGCGTCGGACGGGAATCCCAGATAGCCAAACCACCCGCCAAGTACGGTGAACGGGAGAATCAAGAGTTGGAAAAAGTCGAGCCCTGCTCCTCGACCAAGACGACTGGACAATCGGACGAACTGTTCAAGCCCGGACGGCGATACCACCACTGGAAGTATCAAGAGTCCGAACGGCAAGAACCATTCGATCCAATTTGCCAGCACAAACTCATAGCAGGTCTTCAACACGTCCAGCGGAGAATCCTGCCGTACCTGATAAATCACCTCCGGTGCCGGATTCAGCAAAATGAAAAGAAGAAGGAGCGCCGCCGACGAGAGAAATTGGCCATAGGGATTGGCTTGAGTGCCCATATCGAGTGCCATGATGGGGAGCCACAAGACAAATCCCACCCCGATGACTTCCCAAAAGTAGCAGCCCAGACTTTCCTGGATGTCGTGCAATTGAAGAGAGCGGGCACCGCCAAGCGATTGCTCGATCAACGACAGCGTCGCTCCTACCAACAGGGCGTTGAGGGCCCCGAGCAGAAAACCGCCGGCAATGCCCAATGAGCCGGCCACTTGCGACACGCCGACAAACAGCAGCGCGAATCCCACCAACGCGAGCATGGCGATCCAGCCATGACGGAGCGACCGCACGGTCGAGCGAAACGCCTGGCGATAGAGTTCAAAGAGTGAGGACACGTGACTGGGCATCTGTAACTCTTCCCGCCTTATCCTACCTTTGACGTTAGCAGCGGGCGGACATTGCCGGCCGCATTAACTATTCACTGAACACGAGACGGCACGAGGTCGCACCTTAATCCTGAACGGTTGGTGGGTCAAGAACGGACCGGAGAAAGGAGATTCTCCCCGCTCATGGCTTGACACGTCCCGACCGATGATTATTAGACGTTCATCAGCAACTCGCGCACCTGTCGAGGAGGAATTCCCGTGGATATGAACACAATGACCATGAAACTCCAGGAAGCTCTGCAAACGGCTTCGTCGCATGCCATGCGCCGCAGTCACCAGGGCATCGACGTCGAGCACCTGTTGCTCGCGCTCCTCGATCAGGAAGGTGGCACCACATCCACACTGCTGGAACAAGCCGGTGTGGCACTCTCCGCCGTTCGTCAGGCCACCGATCAGGCGCTCGGTAAATTGCCTCAGGTACAGGGTGCGAGCGGTGGTCCCGGGCAAGTGCATGTCACCAACCGCCTGAGTCAGGTGCTCAGCAAAGCCGAAGATGAAAAAACAGCTTTGAAGGACGACTATCTCAGCGTCGAGCACGTGTTGCTCGCCATGGTTCAAGAAGGCGGCATCTTCAAGAAACTGGGAGTGACGCGAGATCGACTGTTGTCCGGCTTACAGCAAGTGCGCGGCAATCAGCGGGTGACTACTCAAGATCCCGAAAGCACCTACCAATCGCTCGAAAAATACGGCCGTGATCTGACGCGTGCTGCGGGGCAGGGAAAGCTCGATCCAGTCATTGGACGAGATGATGAAATTCGCCGCGTGATTCAAATTCTTTCTCGACGGACCAAGAACAATCCCGTCCTGATCGGTGAGCCCGGTGTGGGTAAGACTGCCATCGTCGAAGGGCTGGCCATCCGGATCATCAAGGGAGATGTCCCGGAAGGACTGAAACAGAAACGGGTCATTACGTTAGATATGGGATCACTGGTGGCCGGCGCGAAGTTTCGCGGCGAATTCGAAGAACGGCTCAAGGCCGTCCTTAAAGAAGTTCAATCTTCGCAGGGACAAATTCTGCTGTTCATCGACGAATTGCACACCGTCGTCGGAGCCGGTGCCGCCGAGGGCTCGATGGATGCGGCGAACTTGCTCAAACCCATGCTCGCGCGCGGTGAGCTGCACCTCATCGGAGCCACCACCCTCGATGAGTACCGCAAACATATCGAAAAAGATGCTGCGCTTGAACGGCGCTTCCAGACGGTCCTGGTCGATCAACCGTCCGTCGAGGATACGATCTCGATCCTGCGCGGTCTGAAGGAGCGCTACGAAGTTCACCATGGCGTGCGCATTAAGGATGGTGCCCTGGTGGCGGCGGCGAAGCTATCGAACCGCTACATTGCCGATCGTTTTCTGCCGGACAAAGCCATCGACCTGGTCGATGAAGCGGCGGCGCGGTTGAGGACAGAGATCGATAGTCTGCCGGCTGAATTGGATGAAGTCTCTCGAAAAGTGCTTCAGCTGGAAATCGAGCGCGAGGCGCTCCGGAAAGAAAAAGATCAAGCGAGTGCCGCTCGGCTGGCTACGCTCGAAACCGAGCTTGCAGAGAAGCAGAACACCGTTCACACGCTTAAGACTCAGTGGGATTCAGAGAAGGCATCGGTCGGACGTCTTCGGAAGACCAGAGAAGCAATTGAAGAAGTGAAGCTGAAAATTGAGCAGGCCGAGCGAGCCTACGATCTTAATCGTGTCGCGGAGCTTCGCTATGGAGACCTTCCCCGTTTAGAACGCGAACTCGCCGCTGAACAAACGTCTTTGGGGAAGAAGCAGGATCAGAACCGGTTACTCAAGGAAGAAGTCGACGAAGATGAAATTGCCACCGTTGTGAGCCGCTGGACCGGAATCCCCGTTTCACGATTAATGGAGGGCGAGTCCGACAAACTGCTCAAACTTGAGGATCTCCTGCATCAACGGGTCATCGGTCAAGACGAAGGTGTGCGTGCGGTGGCCGACGCAGTGCTGCGGGCGCGGTCCGGGATCAAAGATCCCAACCGGCCGATCGGATCGTTCCTCTTTCTCGGTCCGACCGGTGTGGGGAAAACCGAGTTGGCGAGAGCGCTGGCGACCGTGCTGTTCGATGACGAGAGCAACCTGATTCGTATCGATATGTCCGAGTATATGGAGAAACACACCGTCGCCCGTTTGATTGGAGCACCTCCTGGCTATGTGGGATTTGAGGAAGGCGGTCAGTTGACTGAGGCGGTACGCCGGCGCCCGTTCTCCGTCGTGCTCTTCGATGAAATCGAGAAGGCGCACCACGACGTCTTCAATGTGTTTTTGCAAATCCTGGACGATGGCCGACTGACGGATTCCCAAGGCCGGACGGTCGACTTCAAGAATACCGTCCTGATCATGACGTCGAACATCGGCAGTCCGCAGATCCTTGAGGCGCAACAGACCGGAGCCTCCTATGATGAGATGCGGTCAGTCGTGATGGGAGAGCTGCGGCAGCATTTCCGTCCCGAGTTTCTCAATCGCGTGGACGAAACCGTCGTTTTCCACCCACTGGCGACTGAGCAGCTTGTGAAGATTGTGGAGATTCAGCTGGAACGGTTGCGGGGACGACTGGCCGAACGGCGCATTCAGCTGGCCATTACCCCGGCAGCTCTCGCCTATCTGGGAGAACGCGGCTACGATCCGGTCTACGGCGCGCGCCCGCTCAAGCGGCTCATTCAGCAGGAGCTGGAAACGCCGCTTGCACGGCTCTTAGTAAAAGGAGAATTGCGCGACGGTGAAACCGCGTCGATAGACCGGAAAGAGAACGCGCTGGTAATTATCCCGACTGTGACAGCGGAGGGCTGATCGCTGATGGGCGGTCGGACTTGCGCTACCCGAGTTTGACCGCACCGCCGTTGACGTCCTGTGTCGTGCCGCTGGCTCGAAGCTTGTCGATTTTCCATTCTTTCGAAGACACTTCCAGCAGGTGCCCCTTCATTGTGGGGAATTCACCCTTGGAAAATACCACCACGTTCGGCGCTTTCACGTCGAACTGAAGCAAAACTTTCCCAGAGGTCGATTCCTTCAACGTCACCGTCTTGGGGGTTTTCGTCACATCATAGGCCCGTCGTTCATTGAACATAATGGTGCTGTCCACCAACTTGACAAGCATTTTGCCCGTCTGGTCGAACAGCGCGAAGTTCAGCAGTATTGCTCCCGTCGAGCGGTGTTGTGCGACCTGGATGAGCGGCACCCCCTCAACTTCTATTGTGCCGTCTGTATTGCGATAGAGATTCGATCCGACTTCAAGATCCATGGTTCCCCTCGTGTGACCAACCGTCAGTAAAAATTCATGCTGCCGTTACGACTTCTTGATGCGATCGAGAATTAAAGCGATACAGCCGCCGAGAAGGCCACCGCCGATAATGGTCGTCAGCAGTTCCGCCAGCTTGAGCGTCCAGACCGACCCCTGAGCCTGCATGACATCACGGATACCGCCCTGCAGCATCAGCACCGAGAGTGCCATCGTCGCTCCAACGATGAACCACCAGAGAAAGACTTTCATTGTCGTCAGCACGACCTGTCACACCTCAATCGCCCGATCGAGCGCCCGATACTGAATCGCTTCCGCGACATGAACGGTCTCAATCTTATCAGAGTCCGCTAAATCAGCAATGGTCCTCGCGACACGTAAAATCCGCCCATGGGCGCGGGCTGACAGATTGAGCCTCGCCATCGCCTGCTCCAGTAGTTCTTGAGGCCCGGCCGCAAGCCCACAATACCGCTTCACGAGTCGAGGCTTCAACTGGGCATTCGTATAGATACCGTCGTCACGATATCGCACCTGCTGCCGCACGCGCGCCGCGAGTACCCGCGCGCGAATCGCGGCAGAACTCTCCGTTTGAGGCTGCTCATGGCGCAACTCACGAATCGGCACCGGCGGTACTTCCAGGTGCAGATCCAGCCGGTCGAGCAAAGGGCCGGAGAGCTTGGCGCGATAACGGCGGATTTGCGGCACCGTACAGACACAAGGCCGCGACCGGTCACCATAATATCCACAGGGACAGGGATTCATGGCCGCGATCAGCATGAAGCGGGCCGGATACCGTATCGTTCCGCTGGCCCTCGTGAGTGTCACATGACCGTCTTCGAGCGGTTGCCGCAATCCTTCCAACACGGGACGCTTGAACTCCGGCGATTCATCCAGGAAGAGCACGCCGTTATGCGCGAGCGACACCTCGCCAGGTTTCGGAACGGCCCCACCTCCCACTAAGCCGGCATCGGAAATACTATGATGCGGGGCTCGAAATGGTCGTACCATTAGCAAGGGTCGATCCGGCGGCAGCTGTCCGGCCACACTATGGACTCTGGTCGTTTCAATTGCTTCGTCCAGCTCCATAATTGGGAGAATCGACGGGAGACGGCGCGCCAGCATCGTCTTTCCTGATCCCGGCGGCCCCACCATCAGGAGATTGTGGCCGCCGGCCGCAGCGACTTCCAGCGCCCGTTTCGCATGATCCTGTCCGCGTACGTCGGCATAATCTTCATCATCCGCCGGCCGTAAGGACTCGAGATGCTTCAGGTTCGACATGCAGGCATTGAGCGGCTGGCTTCCTTTCAGGAACTCGACGGCTTCCGGCAACGTATGGACTGGATAGGCGTTCACTCCTTCAACGAGCGCCGCTTCGGTTCCATTCGCGGCAGGCAGCAGAAGATCATAGCCTTTGCGGCAGGCCAGTCCGAACGACAACGCGCCGGTGATGGGTTTGATGCGGCCGTCAAGCGAGAGCTCGCCCAACAACACTCGCCGGTCCAGTGCCTCCGGCGGAATCACCTCTTCCGCAACGAGAATCCCGATGGCAATGGCCAAATCGAGGCCGGAGCCTTCTTTCTTGATGCCTGCGGGGGCAAGATTGACGGTAATGCGCTTGGCAGGAAAATGAAAACCCGTGTTCTTCAGAGCGGCGCGGACACGATCGCGACTTTCGCGCACCGTCGCATCCGGCAATCCGACCACGGAGAATTGAGGAAGCCCTCCGGAAATGTCGACTTCGACGTCGACAAGATGAGCATCCAGCCCCACGAGTGCAGCACTCGCGACCTTGGCCAGCATGGAACGTCACACCTTTCTGTGCCCGACGAACGCGAGATTATAGAAACTCCTCTATGGTGTTGCAAGCGAATGATCAGACTGGCATCACGCCGGTAGCTGCCCTTCCCGCAAGACTGTATAATGCCCGCCATGCTTCTTTTTCTTCGATGCCTCTCACCCGTCCTGCAACCCTCCGCATACATCATCAATTCATTCCTTGTCTCCCTCGTGCTCGGCGGACTCGTCCCAAGCGTTCAAGCCGCGCCCGCATTGGCAGATCCAGCCAAGAACCCGGTGCTGACCCAGACATCACGATCCGCTAAAACCGCCTCGCCTCACATCGGCTCAGCAATGGCCGTACTCGCCACACTACAAGACGCAGGTGTCTTGCCGCCTGAAGGCACTCCTGAAGCGAACCACATCATCCGGTTCGTGATTCAATTTCAATCGGTCTTCACAAAAAGCGACGACCCCGCGGTCCAGGAGTTTGCTCGACAGGCGCTGGCTCACAGATACGGCGATCAGGCTGCGGACATCGTCGGAAACCTCCGCACGACCGGATGGACGGCGGATATTCTCGAACGACTCTCCGATGAAGAGGCGCGGCAGTCGTCTGAAAGCCTGCACACACTCGCTCAAGGGTTCGCGCCGTTTAATCTGTCGGTCGAGGAGTTTCACCGGTTCATGCAACTGGTGAGGGACGCCCGGCAGGCCTTTCGCACACGCGGCCTCGAGTTTCAGCACATATTTTCATCACGGAGAAAGGAGATGCCTGGAGCGGAATCAAGCTAGCATCAGATGAGGTGTTTGGGATGAGTCAATGCAGCACATCAAGGAGGCAGTTATGGCAACACGCGCGTACATCCTGATTAAGGTCAAAGCCGGCAAGACCAAGGACGTCGTCCAGGCACTCAAAAAGATTACCGGGGTTGAACAGGCCCATTCCTGCTTCGGTCGCCCGGATATTTTCGTCTTCATCAGCGTCCAGGATGAGCGAACCCTGTCCGACGTCGTCATCACAAAGGTGCACGCCATTGAAGGAGTCGAGGAAACCGATACCCATATCGTGGCGGACGCCTAAGCAGGGCGCGAAGAGCGAGACTGGCGGGACGGGTGAAACAGGCGGGCGGCACACGATGGACCCTATGCCCGAAGGGGCAGTGTCACGATCGTGCCGCCGGCCTCGGCGGAGCGATAGCAGGCTTCAGCAATCTCGACGGCACGGCAACCGTCTTCTCCGGTAATCGGCATAGAAGTATGTTGCTGCAGCGCACGCAAAAACTCCCGCAGCGTGGTGAGGACGGTTGGACTCAAAGCAGTCGACCACTCCTCGCTGCGGGAGGCGCCGTCCGTATACCGAATGTGCCGGTTCGTCCAGTCGGCTAGAAGTCGGCCTTCTGAGCCGATCCATTCGGCCCGCCCTACCCGCCCGGCAGCCACACGCGCGACTTCGATGCTGCACGGCATCCCGCTTTTCGTTCGGAGCTGGACCTTCGAGAATGTCTCCGGGTGACCCGGCGGCATGTGATCCAAGCCACATTGCACCGTTTCAATTTCCTCCCCGGTGAGCACGCGCACCAGATCCAGTAGATGCACCCCGAACTCCAGGAGCGCTCCACGCCGGCCATAGCCATCCGCATGGTCCGCACTCCGCCCTTTCGTCTCGATGTGGCTCGTCAAGACGAGCTGTCGGGGCTGGCCGATACGTGCGCGAGACGCGAGCAACGATTGAATCGTCGCATCGAATCGGAGGGTGTGCGCCGTCATCAACGGCACCCCGGCCCGTGCAGCCGCCTCAACCATGATGCATGCATCAGGGTAGGTCGTTGCCAGAGGTTTCTCGATAAGCACCGGCTTCCGCGCTGCAACCGCGGCCAGGCATAGATCTTTATGGAGTACCGGGGGAACGACGAGGATGATCGCATCGACGAGGGGATCCGCGATCAGGTCCTCGGGCCGCCCATAGATTCTGACGGCCTCGCTCCCGGGAATGTCCAGCCCCTGCTCCGGGTGTTGCCGACAGACCGCGTGCAATCGGGCATCGGGAATGTCCTGAAGCAGATGGCGGGCATAGCGAATGCCATGGCGCCCTGCGCCTATGAGCCCCAGGCCGATTTTTGGCGGTGCCGTCATCTGAGCTCCTCCTGTTTGGCACTGTAGAGTGGATGTCCTTACGGGTCAATGAGTTCACGTCATGACACTCCGTTGACATTCCCGCAAACGGTTCCCTATAGTCGGAATCCAGGTTCGATACGGATCAGCTTTCTGTAATATGCGCGGGGAAAGGGTTCAGCACCATGACCACGACACATTCGGCACCGTATACCTTGGATCAGATCGGCACGGGAATCGCTCGCTTCCCAAGCGGAGTGCCCATCCCAACCCATAGCGATGCCATGGTGGATCCCTACATCAAGACACGCATGCCGAAAGAAGTGCAGGTTGAAACGATCTTGTTTTGGCCTCAGACAAAATTGCTCTATCCGAGTCTCGTTCTCCTGCACGACCGATGGGGATTGACCGGGCAAATCAAAGATCTCGGCGCTCGTCTGGCCTGTGAAGGATACGTGGTCGTCATCCCCAATCTTTATGGACGGATTGGCGGCATGGTCACCGCCAATGATGAGGTCGGCGAAGCGCTGATGGCAAAAATCGACGAATCTCTGGTGCTTCGGGACATCAACTCCTGTTGCGAATATCTGAACACGAAAGATTTCACCAAGCGGAATATCCACGGAGTGGTGGGCTATGGGATGGGGGCCTCGCTGGCACTCCGTTTCGCCGCTCAGCGAAAGCGATTGCGTGCGACGGTCGCCTACTATGGGAAAATGTTTCAGCCTCGCGAGCTGATGAAAGAGGTGATCTCCCCGATTCTCTACCATCAAGCCGGGCGAGATGCCTGGGCGACCGCAGACGATGCCGAACAATTGCGCGCCGCCGCTGCTGAATATGGCAAGAAGGTCGAGATCGCTAATTACCCAGATGCGCCGCATGCCTTCAGCAATGAAATGAAGACCGACTCCTATCGCGCGGATATCACCGCCACAGCCTGGGAACGATCGGCCGTCTTCCTCAAGGCCTGCTTTCAAGGAACCTAGCGAACATCTCCATCACCCTCGCATTCATCCCTATCCTGGTGACCTATGAGCCGATCCCTGAACATCGCAGGTGTTTTTGTCAGTCTGCTCCTCCTCGTCTCCTCTGGCCACGCAGCAGAATCCATCTCCGGGCCTGCTGAACTGCATCCGTTAGTCCAAGCTCAGTCTGAAGCGCTGGGGACCCTCTCGGACAATGCGGCTGCATTGTCCCTCTTCACAACGAAAGTGGGACCGGCGCTGGGCCTCCAAGACGTCGCGAGTACCGTCGCCGCAAAGAACATCCCCCCCAAAGTTGCCAAAGAGCTGGCTGTCCAAGAACTGACGGCGTCTGCCCAACGGCTCATTGCCAACTTGGCTGCCTGGCAGACAGCTGACCGCATCACGCAATCCTTGAGTCAGCATGCGGACCTCGTTGCCACTCCGTCGGCCACAGTTGTGAACTGGATCCAGACGACGGCTGCCATTCCCAGTCTCGCTCAGACGATGGAAGAATTGACGCAACTGGCCGAAATGAAACCGGATACCACTGCAGTCGATCGCATGCCTCTCGCCCTCTCAGCGGGACGGCTCGCACTCGACGCGCAACAGCGGGCGATCGCGGAATGGTGGCAACTTAGGACCTGGAAAGATCGGGTACGAACGGTGCGGGGACGCAATAAACTCTGCGGCACCTGGCAATGGATTATTCACAATCACCAGCAGCATCATCAAGAACAGAAGCTCGCATTGCTTTTCCCTCCTCCGGGGCCTGATCATCTCCTCCCCGGCGGTCTGGTCGAAACCGTGGTGCTCGGAGAGAACGTCTATCTCCGCTGGGAAAGCAACGGCCAGGCCCAGGAAGACAGTCTGCAATTCACCAAAGAAGGAAAAGGCTTAGAAGGCACCTTCGTGAACTCACAAGGCGGATGGGGATCGATCAGCGGAAAACGGACCAGCGACTGCAAACCATAATCCGGCTACTCAGCACATCCTCAATCCGACGTTGCGCGCTTCTCGCGCCAGATAGACCAGCCGAACAGGCTCCAACCCATAATAAACGCCAGCCCTCCGATCGGTGTCAT
>MSXN01000024.1:68370-69916 GCA_002083555.1 Nitrospira sp. ST-bin5
CCGGCTGCGAAACACCAGCCGGCGCGCGCCACCTGAGGGCAACCAAAAACCTGCCCGGCCAATCCAACCGCGATCATTCCCAGGGCATGGTACATCTGATAGCGTGCTGCCGTTTCAAACACCGCCAGCATCGGCGGATCCAGTATCGATTTCAACATATGGGCACCAAACGCCCCAGCCGCAACGGCCAATGCGGCGAAAAGACTCCCGACAGCAATGAGCGTTTGACAGGATCTACGTGACTGCATCGTGGTCTCGCGGTATGGTGGCGGTGTACAGAAGCTTCGTTCGCATGCATTCTAGCAGACTACGGATATCGTCACATGCCGATTGAATGTCCTCGATGTCTTCAGATGAACGCCGATTCTTCGCTCACATGTGATTGCGGACACGATCTCACTACGCTCGTCCGACGTCGCTTGATGTCCCGCACAGATGCGCCTGTCGCCTCGAGCAACCAGGATCCCGAAAAGCCGTTGACTCACTGGCATTTCTCGATCGGCGTGGCCATTGTCGGCCTTCTCCTCATCGTTGGGGAGGGCATCCGCCTCAAACTCGATCTCGGTTCCCGCGCAACCTCGCGACTCATCGTCGACAGTGTTCTGATCGGACTCACCGATTTGGCGGGAGCTCTGGGCATCGGGGCTCTGGCCTGGATGATTGTGTGGGTGCTGCGCTCGTATGACGAGGGCCGTTTTCGCCCTTGTCCTAAACGCACGACCTTAGGGGCCACGATCAGTGCAGCCGCCCTCATCTTCCTCGGCCGTTTGACTCCGCCGGATATTGCCAGCCACTACTTTGTTCAGGGGCTCGTCTTTCTCGCCATTGGCATCCCAGCCTACCTGGCCGGTTCGCGTCACTGGTTGGGAAAGTGGTAACCGTTTCGCACCCGGTTGCAGTCGCACGCCGGCTCGACATCTCTCCCCCTATCGCCACATTCTAGTCACAGACACCATCGATCATGGGGTCGCACACGAGTGCCCCGATGGTTGGCGGACGCATGTAGGCAGACGAAGGATCCAGCGAACCGAGTGCTCCCTTGATGGGTGGACCTCCAGGCATTCCAGGCAATCCCCTCCCCGCAGAGCCTAATGAACCGGGTTTCGTGGAGCTAGGAATAGTTCCGACCCCTTTCACCACGGATAATGTGGATAGAGGCGTAGCGGGAACGTTTCCAATTCCACCGGATGGATCAATACTATTTTGCAGGCTGAGTGAGGATGGATTCTGCGGATTCGCCTGGGATGGGCTGGTTTGCGCCAGAGCAGAAGAGGACCAACCTGAGAGAATGACCGGAAGAGCAAGTAGAAGGACCCAGATCATTGAAGCATCCCTCTCTCTCCTATGTACTCACCGAGCGTGAGCAAACAGAACACCACCAGGAACTCGTGGTGCGCGAGGCGGGAATTGAACCCGCACGCCATTGCTGACCCAGGATTTTAAGTCCTGTGCGTCTGCCGATTCCGCCACTCGCGCATGCCGCGCAGTGTAGCGGGAAAGTCGCCTGAGCCGCAACACCTTGCTCAGGCCCGCACTGGAATTCATG
>MSXN01000024.1:69973-104031 GCA_002083555.1 Nitrospira sp. ST-bin5
ACCTCTCGCTCAACCGTAGCTTCGACTGCGGCCCTCAACCGACAAGCTTACGCTGCCTCAATCGCCGGTCGCGCCTCACGACGCTGCACCAACTGCTTGCTCCGGCTCATCACATCCTGCACTCCTGATTGAACCGTACGACCCCAGCGGGTTGCCTGCACTTGGGCCTTCTTCGCATAGCGTCCGATATCCCGGCGGGTTTCCACTCCGGCTTTTGGCGCAAACAGGATTCCTACTCCGGCTCCGATCACAGCTCCACCGGCAATCATCGCGACGACCTTGGCTGCCTGCTTTCCCTGTTCTGACATCGCATGCCTCCTGGTGATTGATGAAGGTTTGTGGAGGGTCTTGTTCTCGCCCTCTTGTCTAGTCGGTACAGCAGATACCGTGCCAGGTCATATTCTGCTTAATTTCGCCTGCATTTTCTCAATCATCTCTGCCAGGGTTAGGACCGTCTCATGAAGGGTGCCGTTTTCTCTACAGTCGGCAACACACCCGTTACAGAAATCTTACACTCCTGGCCCTCTCACGAGAAACCGGCCACAGGATTGACCTTCCGGCAATTCTCTCTTTGCCAATGCCACTCGCCTTGCTTTGAAACGCCGTCTTCCCTATGATCCCGGCCAGTCCTTTGTTGGAGGTCTCATGGGTTCGTTCGCCGCACTTCCCTATCCCCATATCAATCCGGTCTTCCTCGATCTCGGTCCGCTCCAATTCCGCTGGTATGGATTGATGTATCTGATCGGGCTCACCGCGGCCTATTTCTTGATTCGCCACAGAGTCCGGGAACAGCATATTCCTCTCACGCCGGATCAGGTCTACGACATGGTCGTGTTCGCCGCGTTCGGAGTCTTTATTGGCGGGCGCATCGGTTATACCTTGTTCTATAATTTCTCCTACTACGCTCAGAATCCGTTAAAAGTCTTCGCCGTCTGGGAAGGCGGCATGTCGTTCCATGGCGGCCTCATCGGGACGATCGTCGCGTTGATCTGGTTCAGTACACGACAGGGATTGCCCGTCTACACCATTGCGGACCTGGCTGCCGCAGTGACGCCCATTGGACTGGGATTCGGCCGACTCGGGAATTTTATCAATGGAGAGCTGTACGGCCGAGCCACCGATGTGGACTGGTGCATGGTCTTCCCGGCGGGAGGACCCGCCTGCCGCCATCCTTCGCAACTCTATGAGGCAGGGCTCGAAGGTATTCTCTTGTTCACGATCCTCTGGCTGCTCGCACGCACGTCACCGCCGCCAGGGTCGCTGTGCTGGACGTTCATCGCCGGCTACGGCGTCAGCCGAATGATCGTCGAGCTCGTCCGCGAGCCCGACCAGCATATCGGCTTTGTCCTTGGACCGATCACCATGGGCCAGTTGCTGTCGGCTCCCATGGTCATGTTGGGTCTGTTCATGCTGATTTGGGGATATCATAAACGGTCACTGGAGCGCTCGCGTTCAATGCCGCACCCTCAATAGGGCATCTCGTCGTCATCCAGGCCGACGTGGTGCCCCAGCTCATGCACGAGCGTGTCGCCGATTTCCTGGACCATCTCCACCTCCGTGTCGCATTGCCGGAGAATCGGCCCGCGATAGAGTGAGATCTGCGCCGGCGCCTGACCTCCGGCACGAAAGAATGACTCATCATTTAGTGAAAGGCCCTGGTACAGACCGAGCAACTCCTCCCCTTCCTCAACCTCCAGATCCTGCAGTACCAACGCAGGAGGCTCATCTTCGACCACGACGGCCACGGCATCGAGCAACCGGGCATACTCAGCAGGCAGATCCACTATCGCCTGGTGGACGATTCCGGCAAAAGACTCCGCCGACATTCGGTAATGAGACCCGGCCATACTTAGAAACGTTGGCCCGGCGTGGGATCAAGGTAGGACTTCTGCCGTAAGTTGTAATTCAGTCCGGTCTCTCTGAGCGGCGGTGAATCCCAGATCACTTTATTCCCCGGAGCCAGATTCGCCGCCTCCAAGTAGTGCTTCTTCGCTTCCGCCTTGTTCCCCATACGATCCAGCGACACCGCCCAATTATAGTGTGCCTCTGCCAGCGTGGGCTGCTGTGAGGCTGCAGCCTGATACGCCTGGGCCGCACCGGCCCAATCGCTCGACCGGAACAGCCGCTCACCTTCGGTCATCGCCGCAGTTGCCTTCATAGAGGTATCGGAAGGCATTGCCAGAATCGTGACGGGAATTTTCGCCGGACTCACACAGCCACCCGCCAATCCACAGAGCAATACCAGCGCAAGATAGGATCGCATGGTCAGACTCCTGTTAAAGTTCAACTCCAACCCCGCAACGGAGAAATAACACCCGGGCGGATACCCGCGACAACTGTAAACTTTTTTGGGCCGCGGTTTTATAGAGGGTCATCTGGACCCGATACCGCTCAGCCCGCTCAGGCACTTCCTTTGCCGTCACCGCGTCTGTCTTATAGTCCCCAATCCAGATCCGGCCGTCAAGACGGTAGATGACATCCATGACGCCGTGCACGATCTGACCCTCTTCCCACGACATCGCAAATGGAACCTCACGACCGAGAATAGTCGCTGCAGCCAGCTGCTGATACAGCTCGGATTGTATGAAGTTACCGAGAATCTCCCGGAGCGACTCTGCAACAGGGGAAACCAGCTCCGCTTCGTCCGGGGTAAGCTCCTGCCGAATCGTCGGTTCGATTCGTTCCAGTAGTTCTTGTGGGGGCAGATGAAAATCCCACTGCTCAAGAACACGATGGGCCAATACTCCGACGAGCCGCCCGACCTCTTGACCCGTTCCACCCTTCGAGGGACGGAAACTGCCGGGCAGATCTCCTTGCCCTATCGTGCTTGGAGTCAGATGGCGGGGCGTCCGACAGGCCTTCTTCCAGCGATCCTCCCGCGCCCTCCATAATCCGGCGATGGCATCGGGGTCAAGGGCTCCGGCAACCGGCCCCACCGCACCAGGTCGACTGGAACGTTTTCGAGACGGCGCGGATGTGGTCCGGTGGGGTATGACAGATGCGCCGATCGTGAGGGCGTCGGTCTCAGGAGCACCCACCACACCCTCCCCGATCTCTTGCAGCATTCCCAAGACTGTTTCTCCGGCTGCACGACCGGTCATTCCGCCTGATAGAACTAACATGTCCTTGGCTCTGGTCATGCCGACATAGAGCACCCGCCGCCGCTCGGCTTCCTCTCTCACCTTCTGCTTCTCTTGCACCAACACGGCCCCAAAATTGTGCACCCCGCCGAGCGAAAGGCCATACGATCCGCTGGACCAATCGAACGTCACAATAGGCAATCCTCGCTCTCTCCCGCTCCCCTGATGCAGGCCGGGCAAGACCACGATGGGAAACTCCAGTCCCTTGGCTTTATGAATCGTTAATACTTGAATAGCGTTGGACGCTTCTTCCGATAACGGACTCTCGGCCTCATCCGGCTGTTCATCAAGCCGGGCAACCATCAGTTCCACAAAGCCGCTCAACGTCAGATGGGGCCGATCAGACATGGCTGCGGCGGTGTGTTTCACCTTGAGCAGATTGGCCACGGCCTGCTCCCCATGCGAAGACGCCGCGGCAATTTCGAGGAGCGGAAGTCGGTCGAAGATCAGCTCCAGTACCTCAGCCAGCGGCAATGCTCCGACCTGTCGATGTAACCAGGCCAGGTGGCCATAGAAAAGACGGACAGAGGATGCCTCCGGGTGCTTCCACTGCGAGAGTGACTCGATTCGAAGATAGTCAAAGCCCTTAACCTGGCGAAGGTCATAGAGGGCGCGGTCCGACAAACCGCCTAAAGGGCTGCGCAGCACACCGGCCAGCGCCACGGTGTCGTGCGGATGGTCCAGTACCCGCAGCACATTCATCAGATCGATGACTTCCTGTCGTCGATAAAAGTGTTTTTCGCCTTCGATCACATAGGGAAGGCCATACCGGCGCAAGGCATCCACATACGTGTCGGCCTGCGTGAGCTTCCGAAATAGCAAGGCGATATGCCCGGCCTTGACCTGCGGACGACTCAGCACATCTTCGGTGAGCCAACGTGCCAACGTCTCCGCTTCTGCCCTTGTCGCACCGGCGGCGTCAAACGCTCGTTCGTCAGGCACCGGAAGGGTCACTTGCACACGCACGCCGGCCTCGAAGGCTGAGGGACGTCGTTGCGGTTGCACTTCCAGTCTGACGTTGGCCGGTTGGACGAGAGCGCGCCGTTCGAACAATCGATCGAACACATCGTTGACCGGACCGAGAACCGCCGCATCGCTTCGAAAATTTGTCGTGAGTGTCTGAATGACTCCCCCATCCTCTTCAATCTTCTGAACGACGCGATCGAACGCTTCGATATCCGCCCGCCGAAAGGCATAGATCGATTGCTTGGGATCTCCCACGATAAAGAGCTTGCCCGGCTCTAAGGCCATCTCATGCCATGTCGAGGCCTGAGCCCCTACACATTCTGAAATCGCGAGCATGAGTTCATACTGAACAGGATCGGTGTCTTGAAATTCATCCACCAGCACCGCACGATAGTCCCGTTTAATACGCTCGCGGATGGCCAAATGATCCCGTAACAACGTGCGAGCCCTGGCGAGCAGCCCATCGAATGAGACCCACCCTTTCAGCCTGAAGGAGTGACGGGTTTCAGAGACGAACGGGCCAAGAAGGGTCAACGCATCCTTAAAGAACCATCCGTTAACAGACTGATATTGCTGAGCTACATGAATGATTGATTCAGCTTCAAGAAATTCGTCTGTTTCCCAGCCTGCTACGAGATTGCCCAGATCCTTCCCCAACGACTCGAGGTCGGCAACGGATATCGCCTGAATACCAGCGGCTCCGTGATCGACGATAGCCCTCAACAAGTTTATCGCGGCAGCTAACATCTGCTCAATCTTCCGCCGCTTTGGCCGATCATGCGCATCGAGAAGCGCTTGCCCACGCTGGTACGCTCGGCGCACCCATTCAACAAGCACAGGGCTCAGCGTCTCTTCATTAACCTGAGCACGCAACACATCCAGATCCACCAACTCGCTGCAGAGCGCGCGAGCCAGTGAGCGTACATCGTCCAGCGTGGCAATACCCAACGCCTTGCGCCATAGTTGATGATGAGAACCCTGCCGGCCCAACTCTCGATCAATCCATATCTCCCATGCCGCTGTAAAGTGCTCTTCGAAGCGGAGCCCGTCATCTTCCTGAAATGCCGGATCCACGCCACCCTCAAGCGGGTAGAGCCGCAACAGATGGGCCGCAAAACTATGGAGCGTACCGATCTGCCCCTTCTCAAGATCATGGAGGGCCGCCGCCGCTCGGCCGGCGACTTCGTCGGTGGAAAGACTGTAAACGGCGCGTAAGTCGGCCATCGACACCGCTCCGCCATCCACAGCACGAGCCGCTTCAGTTTCCGGATGGGCCAAGACCATCAACCGTTCACGCAGCCGGACCTTCATCTCCGTGGCCGCCTTATTCGTAAAGGTCAGCGCCACGATCTGAGTCACGGTCACCGGGCGGGGCTCCTTGATCAGAAGGTGCACTAATCGATTGACGAGTAACGTCGTCTTGCCGGTGCCGGCACCGGCGATGACCACAACATTCCGGTCAAATGTCGTCTCCGCTAGTGTGCGGGCCTGACGATCAGGAATCAGTTCCACGCGGCTCCTCCGACAGACGTTGCAGACGAAGACTCTTGAGGGCTTTCACCTCGTCCGATCGATACGACCGCCACCAAGACGGTTGGTGTTCGCGCCGGCAGATGACACGGAATTCACATTGCTCACAATAGGTATCGGGTAGAATGAAAAACCGCCCGGCTTGGAGGCCGGTGATGAGCAGACGCAGCGTTTGCTGGATCTGCCGACCCGATTCACCAGAAAGTGCGCCGACCTCGAACATCGAACGTGCAATCGGCGGATCCCATAGCGGCGCTAGAAACATGAATTGCACCTGACTTGGCGCAGGCTTCCCAGGCATAAGCAGACGAGCATAGAGCGGAGGCTGGAGGCGATACCCCCTGATGGCGGATTGGAGCAGATTGCGATCCTCCGACTTCATTGCCCCACCGGTCTTGAACTTATAGTCGATGATGCGAAGGGCCCCGGTATCCCGATGCCGGTCGATCCGATCGATGCGTCCTCTGATTTTCAGCGGCGCAGACGGATCGGGCAGGACCTCGGCAATGCTGCCCTCGGCATCCAGCTCGAATCCTATCGGCATAAACGGCGTCTCGGGATACGCGGTCGTATCGGCATCGACCGCCGCTGTGACCAGCGTGACAACCTGCTCCTTCGCCATCTCCCACAACAAATAATGACCGGTCCGATGCTGAGCCTCGCAGTCCTGCGCCGCCAAATCCACCGCCGAGCGGATACACCACTCCATCGTATCGTCGGTGACCGGCTCGGCAGGCCATCCGGTCGGCAGAAGCTGCTCGTAACAGCGTTTCAAGGCCGCATGACACAGAGTGCCCAACAATGCGGCATCCGGCTCCTGCGAGATCGTCCATCGAACCGGTTCCAGCCGTAACACGTCGGCAGAAAAATACTGAAAGGGGCACCGTGCATACCGTTCCAACGGCGTCGGCGCCAACCCGCGCTCGCACAGGCGAGACCAGTAGGCGTCAAGCGGGCCGGTCAATCCGTCATACCCATTCAGCACGGGCGCGTCGTCCTCCATCCCGACTAAGGCGCCGGCCGCATGCCGAAAGCCCTCGGCATCACGCCCGACCGCCTTCAGAAGGTCTGTCGGGTCCTGCCCGGTCAGCGCCATCCATTGGGCGAGTTCGGACGGCGGAATCAATCGTTGAATGGTGGAACGTTGCGCGACTCGGTCCGTCAGCCGTCGCGGCACCGCTTCCGCCGATCGCACATCAAGGCCGAACCGCTCGAGCAATTCATCCAGAAATGGAGAGACCGCCAACACCCGGCCGGCCTCATCAGCCCGCTGATAGGACAGACATAAGCGGCGGCTCGCCCCTTGCGTGATCAGTTCAAACAGCAGTGTCTCTTCTTCATATCCGCCAAGCTTTTCATCGATTTTGAAGCCGAGCGTGGCATCAAGCACCCGCCGATGCCGATCTCGAAGAAACGCATCTTCACGGATATATCGCGGGAAGAGCTTTTCATTCAGCCCTAGGACAACCACCGCCTTGAAGGTCAGGCCGCGAGCGGCCATGGCATCAACGACGGTGACCCCTCGATGAGCGGTCGCATCCAACGGAATCAGCGTGCGTTCACATGTATGGGTCAGGAGTTCCACAAAGTCAGCCCAGGACATGTCCTCCCCAAGAAGATCCAACTCCTCCAGCTTGGTCCAAACTCCATCGATAGCACTCCATGTCGCCATCAACCGTGCCCGGCGTGGATCCGAATCGGTCGCGTCCCCGCCGCTCGGGTCAGCTAGATGACGGCGAGTCAGTTGGCGAGAGGCCTTGATCAATTGACCAATGGTCCCCCGTTGAGGGAGCGCCAAACAATCGGTCAACAGATCCGACACCACGTGCCACAGAAGCGTGATCACATCGGAGGCAATGTCTACGCCATCAATCGCTCGTCCCTGTTCTTCACCTTCCACTAATTCCAGCGCACTTCTGGAAGCCAGCTCCAATCGCTTCCACTCTTCGACACCACGAGTGATCTGCAAGCTCGGTACAGCCATCTTCCATTGTTCCGGACGATAGCCGGCGGCAGTCTGGTCGAGCCGATCCGAGGCAAAGAGCGGCGAGGTCACGACGTCCAGCATCGTCGTGCGATAGAAATCGTTGAGCGGCAATGTGAGCAACTGCAACAGGACTTTGCACAGGGGTTCTTGCATCAGCGGTCGACCAGCGGTCGAGACAAAGGGAATGCGATATCGATCAAAGATGCCCGACAAGAGATCTCGATAAGGATCCAAGGTGCGGGCTACCACGCCAATGTCATCAAACTGATACCCGTTCGTCTCGACCAGATCTAAGATCCTCCGGCAGGTCGCCGCCAGCTCCTCCTCCGCCCCAATGACACTGCTCACTGAAATCGTCATCCGCTCTTCGGTGGGTGTCAGGTCAGGATCCGCCAGTTTCGTGATCATGTCAGGATTCGCCGCACGAGGCTGTATACAGCGATCGAAGAAGCGCTGGGCAAATCCCCACCGCTGTCCCTGTTCGACGGGAAATAGCAGCGTCGTGGGAACGGCCGTACTGACGGCCTCAAACAGGGATAGCTGCACCTGCGTCAGATCATAAAATCCATAATAGAATGCGTGCCGCAGCGAGGCCAGGAACGGCGAATGAGAAACCTCAGGAATAAGCGACTCGGCTAGATCGTCCGGAGTGCCGACCCCCAATGTCTTCCCGACATCCCGAACGGCGGCGTGCAGTGAAAAGAGTGCCGTCAGCCAGGCGAGATCCTCATGATCGAAGCAGCCCTCTTCAAGTCCGCGCAAGGCGACGGCAGGATCGACGCCACCATCCTTCAAGTCTCGAATGGTCGACCACAAGGCGCCCCACATGCCGGATGACTGCCCAAGCTGTTGCAGCGGCGTCAAACTGGAAAGCCTGACCTGCACAATCTGCCGAACCAGCTGTTCGAAAAAGATATCGTCAACGACATGCAACGGAGATTGTGCAAGACGGCAATGCCGTTCATCCGCCAGACGAAGCACCAGCTGATGGAAGGTCATGAAGTGGATATTGAGAGTGGCCTGCAGCTCAGCAGCCAACACCTGACGCACGCGGGCAAGGAGCGGCGCGGAGGGAACCAGGATCGCGAGCGGAGCAAACGGATCCTTCGCCTTCGCCTGACTCACTTGAGCGACCAGCGCGGATTCGAGCGAAGGATGGAAACGGCCGGCAATGACGTGAAGCATCAGAAACCGTGGCGCGTGAACCGTGATGCGTGAGGAGCGGACTCCGTACGGAGAAGCAGGCGACTCACATCAACTCCCGAGTCGCACTGCCCATCACCATTCACGCCGGCTAGCCCGTCTCGGGCCCCAGCAGTTCGCCGTTACAATCAACACAGGCCCAATCGCCATCTATAAACTTCATTGGGTCGCCGCAGATCGGGCAATCCGGTGGCGGGCCCTTGTCGTAGATGGGCAAGTCAGGCAATTCAAAGTTGTCATCGTCGTCATCAACCATTGAAAATCTTCTCATTTCTCAGGATGCTCAAAATGGGGCATCCAGCAAGGCCGCAGGGGACGCAAGAACCGCAGGCGTACCCTCTTGGGTACGTTGAGGATTCTTGCAAGCCGAGAACGAAGCTGGTGGCCATTTTCAGCATCCTGCTATTTATTCGCGCGGCTTCATTTTCAACAACAACGCCTTTTCGGCACTTTCTCGACTCGGGACACCGACAAACGTCAATCGTCCATCGATAATGGTGGCGGGCACTGCCCGCACCGAATGTCGATTAGCCAACTCTGCACCATCCGGCGTCGTAATATCGACTTCCCGATAGGAAAAACTATATTTCACTCGCAGCTGCTTCCACAGACTTTTGGCCGATGGACAGGCTCCACAGCTGGGCGAAACCAATAACATGATGCTTGGCATAGTGTGTCTCCAGAAAAGTCGGTGGCGGATCTTAACACCCAGCGGAATGAGGGGGCAAGCCGCGTCCGGGACAGGTTCGACCCGGTCTAAGCCTCTGAGAGAAGATGAGCCGGCTGCTCTGGTTTGACTTCCAAGAGCGGAAAGCGCAGCATGACGGCAGTTCAAGACTATGAGGTGTTCTGTGACTCCTTGCTAATATCAGCCAGTCTTTTCATAGAGTACGGCTTGCGCCTTTCCCTACGCCCTCTTGGTTTCCGTTGCCATGAGGGCGTTCTTGTCTCTGCAACCACACCGTTCCCCAGTCCATTCCCCGCCTTCCCCACTATCCTTTGAAAGGAGTTTTCGATGAAACGTCTAGCTACCATCACTGCAGCCGGAATCCTAGCCTCACCGAGTCTCGCACTTGCCGTAGAGCATAATGCGAGCTATCAGGGCATCGCCCAGATCTATTTCGTGTTTATCGCTGCCATCCTGATTTACGGTGTGTACGACTCCTTCGGAAAGACCGCGATGTATGTGTCGACGCCCGTCATTCTCGCCTGGTGCTACTGGATGCTCCCACCGGCCTAGTTCTCATGCACAGAGCGCTGCTGGCGGCATCCGAACCGTGCTGTTCAGGTGCCGTCAGCGACACTCCTTCAGTTTTATCGCTTGCCGTCATATCCTTTTTCCTGCCACCGCTCCAACAGTTGAATGCGTTTCTTCAGCTGATCGGTCGTGGCTTGATCGACACGCCCTCCGGTCCGCGCGATCAACTCCGCATTCAGCCGTCGATGATCCACGCCGGCTTTTCGTGATACCGATGCCACCAGCAGGCGATGCGTTTCGCGCAGATCAAGCTTCTGCTCGTGCAATGACACCGCGATATCCCCCGCGATTGTCCCGCCGCTCTCCCCGCGTGGATCTTCTTCTCCGATGAGCGTGTCGAGTTTCGCCACCGCATTCAACGGCATATATTCTTTGGTGCTGGAGACGGTAATCCGTCCAAACAAATCCCGTTGCCCGGCCGGCATGATGTCTTCCAGAACATGGTCTCGCTCCGCTCTAATTTGCCGGGCGTAGTGCACCAGGATCGGATCTTTCGGCAGATAGAGCCAGGCTCGTTGCGGTGAGGGCATGCCGTCCTGCATGCGCACGAATCGGCCGACCACCTGCCGGAAGTACATCTCCGTCAACACGTTCGTCCCGTACACCCCTACTCGTAACCGTGGAATATCCACACCTTCGCTCACCATATTCACGGCGACCAGCCAGGCTTGGCTCTTATGGTCGGAAAACGACGCGATGGTCCGCGAGGCTCCCGGATCATCCGACACGGCCACGACCGCCTTTGTCCCGGTGATTTTCCCGATCAGCTCGGAGACCCAACGAGCGTGGTCCTGATCCATCGCGACGATCAATCCGCCGGCATCGGCCTGCTCTTCTTTCCGCAAACGGGTGAGTTGCTTGTGCGCATCCGTAACGACCGGGCCCAACCAGGATTCTTGTAACAATGCCGTCTTCAATCGCTCACGCTGGAGATCGAACTTCAACCCGTCCTCGAAAGTCGCTGTATGCTCACGACCATCGGAAAGCCAGGTCAGCTCGCCTTCATAGCTGGGGAAGACAATCGGCCGGCACACACTGTCCTTAATTGCCTCCGTGTAGCCGTAGGCAAAGTCCGCACGGCTCTCGCCCTGCTCATAGCGGATGAAGGGAATGGGATTGTTGTCCGAACGAAACGGTGTTCCTGAGAGGATCAGACGAAACACCGCCGGATCAAACGCCGTGCGCAGCGCTTTACCCCAATGCTTGCCGTCACCCGCATGGTGCAACTCATCCAGAATGAGAAGTGTCGGTTTGCCCTTGCAGGCTCGCTGAAAGATCGTTGGAGCGAGGCTGACCTGCTGATAGGTCACCACGGCCCCGTGATAATCGGAGGCTTCGCTGGCTTGATCGTTCGTCAGCGCGGGATCGAGCTGCAGACCGATTTTCCCCGCCGCCTCCGACCATTGCGTACGCAGGTGGTTCGTCGGACATACGACCAGGACACGAACGGCTGCGCCCTTGGCGAGAAACTCATGCGCGACACGCAAAGCAAAACGGGTTTTCCCGGCCGCCGGCGTGGCCATGGCCAGAAAATCAGCCGTCTGATGAGTCTGAACAGCAATGAGTGCACGGCGCTGCCAATCGCGTAGCGGAGCAGTCCAAGGAGGTAACGTCTTCATGGTGTATCTAAATCTGGATCGGCACGACAGCCTGCCGCCCATTCACGAACGGGTTCACTGACCGGCAGGCTCCTGTTTCTCGAACCGGAGACAGGACCGATGACTAATCGATCCAATCCTTCTCTTTGAGCTTCCTCGGCAGATACTTCTTGGTCAGGTATTGGAAGTCTTTATTCGCCAACGAGTCCAGTTCGTACTTCAGACCGCTGGTCAGCATGCGCTTGATTTCCGCCTGCCAGGCCGGCTTCTGGAACCACTGGTAATTCATCAACTCTTTCGCCCGCGCGATGTCCTTCTCGTTCAACTTGATCCCCACGTTCCGAGGCAACTCATATCGCTCAGGATCCGCACTCGACAGGCCAATGAACTTCGCTTTGGGAATGGCCATGCGCTGGCTTTCGAAAGCCAGATTGATCGATCCCTGCTTGATCACGGAGTAGATGTAGTACCCCCAGGGATCGTTATCGACCAGCACATACACCGGCAACTTGTGCTCTTCGTGAAGCCGGCGAGCCAGCCGGCGGACTCCGCGCGGCGGTTGGCCGTTGCCGGTCAGTAATACGCAGTTATACCGCCGCCAGAACTTGTCCTCCGACAGGCGATTCCACTGCGTCCCCTTTTCGACGAGCAACAGGAAGTCGGCCGTACAACGGCGGATCTCCAGATACTCCGGCTCGACGATCGACGGAACCGAGTAGCCGCCTTTGCCGAGCTTGGCGCAATCCACCCGATCGCCGTCATCGCCGAACACGACCGGTCCGACAATGCTCCCGCTGTTTTCGGCCCGCACATGCAGCTCTTCGCGCAACGCCGCGAGCGACACTTCCAGGTCTTCGATGACCGGGTCCGACTCATCCTGTGTATCGAAAGTATTCTCATGAGAATCTTGGATCGTATGCTTGGTCCGGTAGTAAATTTCCCGAAGCGACGTCGTGAGGTCCGCCCGCTGCAATTCAGAAAGGGCATCGGCGACCAATACCGTCTGCATAAACTTTTTGGCCATCCCGACGTTGAAAAATGACCGGGCCTGCTTCTTACTCCCCATTTCAATGAGCCCCTTGCGCTCGTTGAACGACACATTGGAGAGGGCGCGAATAGGGATTGCAAACGTCGGATCTTTCGACCGGTCTGCTGCCGCGATCACAATGTCCGCCAGGCTGATGAGCTTCTTCTCAACGGCAGTCGTTTTTTTCTGTTTGGTCGCCATGTGGTGTTATTTCTTTCCTCTAGGCGCAGCACTCTTTCCGGATTTCGCCGGTGCACCCTTCGACTTCTTGCCGGTGAGCGCCTTGTCGGCGACGACGGCTTTCGATGATGCCTTACGCTTTTTGTCCTTTGAGGCGGATGACTCAGCCTCCTGTGGAGTGACTGGTGCTGCTGACCCCGCTGGCGCAACAGACGCCTGCACCTGTGTAGCCAGCTCAACCTCGCCTTCCAGGCCTTCAGCCGTCACGATGATCGAATGGGGCAAGCCTTCCGGCCCTGCGCCGGTTTTACCCAAGGCTTCATCCGTCTTGATGCCGCCCGTGCGTGACGTGGCGATTTTCTGGAGCTGGGCTTTCAACTTCTCTTTGGCAAGCGTGCCGCCCTTGAGGCGATTGCACGCCTCCACCACTTCTTCAATATAGAGTTCGAAAATATTGCGTCGCCGATACTCGCTGGCCGCACGCTCCCGCCGTCGTAAGAACAGTCCCAACCGCCGACCGCACTCACGTAGCGCCAGGGTAATTTCCTTTTGAATCTCGTCGTAATCGGCAATGGCTTCTTTGGACTCGCTCGTGAACGGCACCCACACCGATGCCATATGCACGAAGATTACCATCGGTCCGCCAGGCAAGGCGCCGCGTGACTGGGTCACGCCATAATTCTTCCAGGAGGTGCTGAGCACGGCCTTGAACGTTGAGCAGGCGGACTGTTGATACAGCAAGGGAACCCGATTGGCGTAACGAATCACCCGTGCGAGTTCCGAATCTCTCTCGTCGTCCTCCCCTTCCGCTTTCGGCAGAGTGGGCGGCTTGGGCTTGCTCTGATCCTCCGGCCGATGGCCATAGGCTAATCCGGCTTCGATAATGAAGGGATTGCCACGATAGACAGCCGGCGGGCGGCTCACGGCCGTATAAAACTCACCTTTGATTTGCTTATACAGCCCCGAGAGTATGGCTCGCTCGCCGATCGGAGAGAGACAATTCGTCGGCGGCGCCATGATCTTGGTGCTCTGAATGGTCCGATAAAGAACCTCAGCCGCCGGCCCCTTCAGGTCTCGCGGCCTCATGTTGGGAGAGACCTTGGCAACCTTGCAGATCTCCTCCGCTAATTGCGGCGACACCCGGCAGAAATCACCGGCAAGGAAGCTGGAGACCGAATGGCCTTTGGTATCCTGCAGCATCTTCAGCAACATGCCGAATTCGATGCCATAGGGATGCGGCTTGATCTCCCTCGGAGACGGCGGCAATTCGTGGTACGTGCGGGGATAGTCTCTCGTCTCGCCTTCCGGCGGAGAGTAGATCAGCCGCACATGGGGATTGGCGATGGAGGTTTGCTCCAGCCATTCGTCGACGGAGGCCCGGCCCTTTTGATATTTTCCCTCGACCTCGATAGAAACTTGTGTGCCCTGCGGCTGACTCCATTCGATCTGCTTGTTCTCATGAACGAGCGGCTCGTTTTTCTTCGTGTCGATTTGAACTTCAAAATAATGCGCGACGGCTTTCGGCCCGGTACGGGAAATGATCTTCACCGGCTTGCCGGTCGTCAATTGTCCATACATGCCCGCCGCCGAAATTCCGATGCCTTGCTGGCCCCGGCTCATCCGCATGCGATGAAACTTCGAGCCATAGAGCAGCTTCGCAAAGATCCGCGGAATGTGTTGACGGACGATGCCCGGCCCGTTGTCCATAACCGTGATCCGAAATCTGGATGCCTGACTGGGAGCGACCGGCTCTCCGTTTGAAACCACCTCCAGCTTAACGGTCACTTCCGGAAGAATCCCGGCCTCTTCGCAGGCATCGAGCGCGTTATCGACGGCTTCTTTCACGCAGGTCAGCAACGCCTTGCGCGGGTTATCGAACCCGAGCAAATGCCGGTTCTTCGTAAAGAATTCAGAGACGGAAATTTCCCGCTGACGCGCCCCCATCTCGGCGGCGGTGACCTGCTGGACCGGTTTAGCTGCTGCTTTCTTCGGACCGGCCGATTCAGAAACGGGTTGAGCCGCAGGCACGGAATTCGAAACTGAACGCACGTTGGCCATTCACCCTCTCAGAGTAGCTTGTTGGAAAGTGGGCGGCATTCTACACAGATTGCCCCGCCGAGAAAACCCTCGTAGCAGGTTCGCACGCAACCTGATGGAAAAGAGGAGATTCGCAGGAAAGGCAGCGATCCGCCAAAACAGTTTAGGGTGGGAGGAGCACGCACCTACCGAGGAGTTAGTAGGTACGGCGGAGATCTCGGGAGAGCATTAGGCTTCCCAGTACAAGCTGGTCCTGCACACCGCTCTCACACTCGACCCCCTTATGAACCATATTCCCCCGGGGCGTTAACTCCCCCCACGCCTTTAGAGTAGGCCCCCGGTATCAGTGAGTCAAGGGCTGTCTTCCACGCCAATGGAAGAAACATTGCGGCGACGAATCCTGCCAAGATGAGACCGCGGCCTATGATCCGACCTGAGCACAATTGAGATACTCTGCAGAATCGCATCTTATAAGTAGCAAGAGCCGAGACCAACTCAGACGTATATTTCCTTGGAGAGCGGAAAAATATTTCTCTATTCCAGAAATACGAGTTCACCTCCCGCTCTTCTTCCCCCTACATGAGATCTGAATCTGCCAGACCCCTCAGAAACCAATCACTTCGACGGAGAAAACCTCCATGCATCGCCATCTGATGCAAAGACTCCCCAGCTTCTGTGGATAACTCTGTGTATGAGTGGGATCCCATCGTTGAAATGGCTGATCTCAACAGTCCTGCTAGCAGATTGCCTAATAAATAGGCATAGTGCTTCCTCGAAGAGACCCACTATATTTAGCGGCTTGACGGATGATTCTTTTTCTTTTCCACAATCCCTGGGCAGATCCTGATCCGGGAGTGATCGGCTGGCCAAAACAATTTTGTCTAGAGCCGAATAGGCCCAACCAATACCGACTTATGCACAGCACAGCAGTCTCACTGTGGAGAAACCGGTCGCATTTCATGAATATTTGCGTGTTTTTTGGCAGAACTCGCCGCCGATCAACAAGACGATTCATCCTCCCCGTCGTTCATCGTTCAGCTCAGACACAAACAACGAGCTATTTCTTGCGATACACATTCAATCCGACTTTTTCTTCACGACCCGGGATCGTCACGTTGCCCTCCGTAGAGACAATGATCGTGGTCTTCCCTGATGCCGACGGACCAAACTCCTTCGACACGTCCACCTTGATCGTCAGGATCGTTCCTTCCATCGCGATCTCAACATTCTTCATGATCAACTCCTCTGGTCAATAATCGGCCTACGGATCATCACGGCTCCCACATCCGCAAACACAATAAGCCGTGACTCCTAGGCCCTCCATCAAGACATGACGGCCTGATACCGATAGGGTTATTATTGCGCGAACGACCTTTGAGTGCGAGAGGATATAGCTGATGGCTGAGTCAATGACGAATGAAGCGGTACGGGAAGCCTGGACGACGCTGGCACAAGAGGTGCGAACAGGTGTACTCCTGACCATGAGACAGGGAAAGCCATTTGGCTCGCATGTGCCCTATGTGCTCGGCGAGAATTGGACGAGGGCGTATTTACACTTGAGCCAGCTTGCCCTGCACACCCAGCATCTGCTTCAGGACCCGCAGATGTCGCTCTTCCTCTCCGAACCTGATCAGCCTGAAAAAAACCCGTTGGCCTTGCGCAGAATCAATCTACAGGGATCGGCCGCGATCCTAGCACCGAACGCAGCCACGTATCGACAGATGAAAGAACGCTATCTCGCCCGATTTCCAAAATCCGCCATGACCTTTGGATTTGCAGATTTTTCGCTATGGGAGTTGCAGCTGCAGGACGCCCATCTGGTATTGGGGTTCGGCCAGGCCTACCAGGCAACAGCCCAGTCCCCAGAACTCTGGATTCACCAACAACCTGAGCGGAACAAATAGCAGCCTGCTGAAACAATCTACTAGCAGCGTTCTCGCTTCGTTCAGAGGCTCAACGTACAAAAGAGCTGACTTGAGCCGAAGTACTTATCCGCTCGCATATGATCGAAGCGAGCGGGTCAAGCGAAGCTTGGTATGTACCTCCTCGCCTCTTCACTCACTACGGCCTTGCTGAACAGCCTTTTTGAGCAGCCCAATAAAGAGGAAAGCGGGGTCAGACTATGGCCGCGTCTTGCGCAGGAGTCTGGACGTGACGGTCCCCAAGGCCAGGCCACCCAAGAAGGTGAGGCCGAGAATCGTGAGCGCAAGCCCCGGTGTATTCCGTTCAGTCTGGCGGACGTGCCGCCCGGCCTGAGCTCCCACTGATGCTTCTCCACCCATCCAAAGAGCTGAGTCGTCCAGTGGCGCCACGGCCGGCTTTGAGAATGGAGTGATACGTATCCTGCGGGTTTGTTTCAAATCGTCCATAGAATCCCCTTGAATATGCGCTCTGTCTACTTGCTGTCAGCCGCCATCACGTCAGATGGATCCTCTGGATCCCACGCATAGGCCGGCATCAACAACGGGTTATACGTCGGCAACGGAACTGGGAATGTCGCCGCTTCCAAGGCCCCGGCTGCTGTCCGTGCGAAAAACATTCCGATTCCGTCGAACGGGCCTCGCAGCAAACCGCGCACCCAGCCCTCATGAGTCCCGACTTCATAAATCTGACGCGGAACCTCTATCCATCCGGTCGAAAGATTCACCATACCTCGAATGAGCTTTCCGGAGATCCGGTCACTAAGAGCTGGCGACTCGTCAGCCTGTGCCGGGGTATGCGCCACCAGACCGACGATCAGTACCGCCAGCAAGACTCCCATCTTCACACCCATCCGATTCAGCAATTTGCTCCTTCTATCCATTCCTTGCAAGTCGAAATCGCTTTCGTTATGGTACCGCACGATGGATCGAATGCGTGCGCGCCAGCTCATTCTTGCCTGCATAAGTGGCCTCCTGCTCCCTCTGTGCTTTCCGAAATTTGATCTGGGGCTCCTCGCCTGGATCGCCATGATTCCCCTCCATGTCGCCCTCGACTCGTCTACGAGACGGCGGGCTTTTTGGATTGGATGCCTGACGGGGACCATTGGATTTACCGGAATCATGGCCTGGGTCGTTACTGCGATGACCACCTATGGGAAAGTTCCCCTTCCCGTCAGCTACGCCATTTTGCTCCTGCTCACAGCCTATCTCGGACTGTACATTGGAATCTATAGTTGGAGCGTCGTCTGGTTACGCGAATTCTTACCACGGTATGGAATTATTTTCTCTCCCTGTGTCTGGGTCTCGCTCGAACTACTCAGGACTTACGCGTTTTCAGGGTTTCCCTGGAGCTTGCTGGGCTACTCACAGTATCGCGAACTGGAGCTCATCCAGGTCGCCGACCATCTCGGTGTCTATGGCCTCTCCTTCCTGATCATCCTCGTGAACCTGACGCTCGCCGAACTGCTCCTGTGGCTCATGCCATTCTTTCGCGGATTCCGCCCGAAGAAGCTGCCGTGGGAACTCGCCACCGTCACCAGCCTGCTCATGTGCTTGACCTACGGATATGGAACATCCCTCCTGGCCGGATCCACACTGACGCCCCCCAAAGGTGTGGTGACCGTCGGTTTGGTTCAGCCCAATATCGATCAGGCGGTGAAGTGGGAGAGCGCCTATCGCGACGACACGATGCAGCGATTCGATCGCCTGACCAGCCAATTGGGCGATACCACCGACCTGATCGTCTGGCCCGAAGCCGCCACGCCATTCATATTCGAGCGGGAAAAAGACTATCAGCTCCAACTCATGGCCCTGGCCGACCGGGCCAAAGCTCCAATCCTATTCGGCAGCCCGGCACTTCGCTTTTATCCGGACCGTCGTCCCTACTTATTGAACAGCGCCTATCTCTTGTCGGCAGACGGAACGATCCTAGGCCGGTATGACAAGCATCACTTAGTCCCTTTCGGAGAATACATTCCACTGAAGTCGTCGCTGCTATTTTTCCTCGATAAGCTGGTCGAAGGTATCGGCGACTTTGAGGCTGGTCCAGGCGGAACCACGTTGTCGCTGACCCCGAAGGCGACGATCCGGGAAGACGGGACGTCCATTCCATCCCGCTCCCTAAAGTTCGGTGTGGCCATTTGTTATGAAGTGATCTTCCCGGATCTGGTCCGGCAGCTCGCGGTCAACGGCGCTGAATTTCTGGTGACCGTGACGAACGACGGGTGGTTCGGCAATTCATCGGCGCCCGCGCAGCATTTTTCCATGGTCGTCTTCCGCTCGGTCGAGAACCATTTGGCCTTTGCACGCTCCGCCAACACCGGCATCACCGGGGCAATCGATCCCTACGGGCGAATCCTGCATGCGACCGGACTCTTTACTGAGGAATCGGTTCGGGCCACGATTCCGGTCTGGCAACCGCGCACCTTCTACAGCCGGCACGGGGATGTGTTTGCCTACGGCTGTGTGGTAATCTGCGCCCTGTTGTGCCTAATCAGTCTTCTCCGGCCGAAAGAGCCGGTTCACGGCACGACCGCTATCACTCCAGTGTAATTCGAAAGGATACTTGCATGTTAGAAGAGGTGCGGAGTCGCGTGCAGACGGTCGGAGCCCAGGTCTCGGAACTACGGGGGCATCTTTGACCTCGCTCGCATGACCGCTGAGCTCGAAGAGCTCGAAGCCAAGATGGGCGTTCCGACATTCTGGAACGACACCAAATCAGCCGCATCGACCAGCAGAAAAAAAGTCACGCTTGAGCGCGAACTTATTCAATGGCGTGAGATCGAGACGAAACTCGGCGATCTTCAGGCCATGCTGGAACTGGCGGAGGAAGGCCAGGATACCTCCCTTGAACAGGAGCTGACGACCGAGCTTCACCGGCTTGAAACCACGCTGGCCACGCTCCGTGTCGAGATGCTCCTCTCCGGAGAACTTGATTCGAACAATGCGATCATGGCTATTCATCCCGGTGCCGGAGGCACCGAGTCGCAGGATTGGGCGCAGATGCTCCTGCGCATGTACGTCCGATGGGCCGAGACCAAAAAGTTCAAGGTGGAAACATTGGATTTGCTCCATGGCGACGAAGCCGGGATCAAGAGCGTGACCATCTCGGTGACGGGCCCCTATGCCTACGGGTATTTGAAGGCTGAAGCCGGCGTGCATCGCCTGGTGCGGATCTCCCCGTTTGATGCCAACAAGCGGCGCCACACTTCCTTTGCCTCGGTCTTCGTCTATCCGGAACTCAATGAGGATATCGATGTCGTGATCGACGACAAAGATCTGAGAATCGATACCTTTCGAGCCGGCGGCGCCGGCGGCCAGAATGTGAACAAGGTTGAGACGGCGATCCGGATTACGCACATTCCCACCAACATCGTGGTGCAATGCCAAAACGAACGGTCGCAACTTCAGAATCGCAACGGCGCGATGAAGATTCTGAAAGCCCGTCTCTTCGAAGTGGAGCAGAAAAAGAAAGAGGCGGAATTCAACGCCATCGTCGGCGAAAAGAAAGAGATCGGCTGGGGCAGTCAGATCCGCTCCTATGTGTTCCAGCCCTATCAAATGGTCAAAGACCACCGGACCGCCCATGAAACCGGGAATGTGGCGGCGGTCATGGACGGCGATCTGGACACATTTATTGAAGCGTATCTGAAGAAGAAGATGACCGGAGCGCTCCTCGCCCCGACCACGGCCGGGACGGATGAGGATTAACAGGACACGGAACGACCATGGATGAATTGAACGAACAGCGACAGCAACGCATCAAGAAGCTCGACCAACTACGCGCCGGCGGTGTGGCGCCTTACGGCACTCGATTTGAAGTCAAAGACCGGGCGGGAATGCTTATCAAGCTGCATTCCGAAAAATCCAAGGAAGTCCTGGAAGAGGAAAAGATCAGCTGCACCTTCGCCGGCCGCGTCGTCGCCTTGCGCCGGTTCGGGAAAGCCGGTTTTGCAGTCATACAGGACGGCGCAGACCGCTTGCAGGTCTATCTCAAGAAGGATCTCCTCACCGAACAGTCTTATATGGTGACCGAGCAGCTCGATCTGGGCGACTGGATCGGCGTCACCGGCATTCTCTTCCGGACCAAGACCAATGAATTCACCGTGGAGGTCCGTGAGCTGACGTTCTTGAGCAAGGCGCTTCGTCCGCTGCCTGAGAAATGGCATGGGCTCACCGATGTCGAAACACGCTACCGGCAACGCTATGTCGATCTGATTGCCAATCCGGACGTCCATAGCATCTTCGCTATCCGGAGCCGCATTATTGCGGGCATCAGGTCCTACCTGATCGAACGCGGATTCCTGGAAGTCGAAACCCCGATGATGCACCCGATCCCCGGCGGCGCGGCCGCGAAGCCTTTTGTGACTCATCACAACGCCCTCGGTATCGACCTCTATTTGCGGATCGCCCCGGAGTTGTATCTCAAGCGGCTCATCGTGGGGGGCTTTCCCCGCGTCTTTGAAATCAATCGCAATTTCCGCAACGAAGGCATTTCCACGATTCACAACCCCGAATTCACGATGCTGGAGTTTTACGTCTCGTATGCCGATTATCAGGACCTGATCATCCTGACCGAAGACATGGTCTCCAGCCTGGCTCAGCAGTTGCTCGGTAAAACCGTCATCGAGTATCAGGGCAAAGAAATCACCTTGACAGCACCTTGGCGGCGCTGGTCCTACCACCAGTCCATCCTGGAAGTGAATAATCTCGATCCATCTGTCTTGCAAGACAGGGACAAGGCCGCTGCTGCCGCGAAATCCCTCGGCATCCAGATCGACCCCAAGGCCACGCTCTTCAATATAGTGAACGAGATTTTCGAAGAAACGGTCGAGCCCAATCTGATTCAACCGACGTTCATCACCGACTACCCGATCGAAATTTCCCCCCTCGCGAGGCGGAAGGATTCCAATCCAGCTCTCACCGACCGGTTTGAGCTTTATATCGCCGGACGGGAAATCGCAAATGCCTTTTCCGAGTTGAACGATCCGCTCGATCAGCGGGAACGATTCGAAGGCCAGGCGGCCCAGCGCGAAGCCGGCGATGAAGAAGCGCATCTTGTCGATGAGGATTTCTTGCGCGCATTGGAATACGGCATGCCGCCGACCGCCGGCGAGGGCATCGGCATCGACCGCTTGATCATGCTGTTTACCAACCAGGCCTCAATCCGCGATGTAGTCCTGTTTCCCCAACTCCGGCCGGAGAAATAGCCACCCATGTCGATGCCCTATGAAATCTTTGTCGGCCTTCGCTATCTGCGCGCTAAGCGACGGAATCGCACGATCTCGCTCAATACGTTTGTCTCGATTGCCGGGATTACGCTCGGCGTGGCCGCTTTGATCGGGACCGTCGGTATCATGACCGGCTTCAAAGAAGACATTCAGGCCAAGATTCTCGGCACCACTGCCCATATTATTGTGCAGGACCGGATGAAAGACGGCATGTCCGACTATGAACCGACGACCAAACGGATCGAAGAAGTCCAGGATGTCGTGGCCGCCACACCGTTTGTCCTTAAGCAGGTCCTGCTGACGACGCCCAGCGGCGTCCAAGGCATCGTGCTTCGCGGAATCGATCCTCAACTGGAAGGACAGGTCACCGAACTCGCCAAGAACCTCGGAACCGGCGAACTGTCAGACCTGAGCAAACCCGTTAAGATCAAGCAGCCGCCGGCGGACGATCCGACCGGTCCGGCCGTTGAAACCGAGAAACCGGGCATCATCCTCGGCAAAGAGCTGGCCATGCGTCTTGGGGCCTTCGTGGGCGACACCGTCAACGTGGTCTCACCTGTCGGTCCGATCAGCGCGATGGGCATGGTGCCGAAGATTCGCACCTTTGCCGTCGTCGGCCTCTTCCACTCCGGCATGTACGAATACGATTCCTCGCTGGCCTATATCGACCTTGCCGAGGCCCAGAAGTTCTTCAATATGGGCGCGACCGTCTCCGGCATCGAAGTGAAAGTCACCGACGTCTTTCGCGCCAACGACATCGCTCACAACATCGAAGGCTCATTGGGATTTGTCTACGGCGCGAGAGATTGGATGCAGATGAACCGCAATCTCTTTTCAGCGCTCAAGCTGGAGAAGACGATGATGTTTCTCCTCCTGGTCCTGATCACCATCGTCGCTTCGTTCAATATCGTCAGTACCCTCACGATGATCGTGACGGAAAAACAAAAAGAGATCGCAATTCTGAAAGCCATGGGGGCCACCAGGAAGAGCATCCGGCGCATCTTTATGCTGAACGGTCTCATCATCGGCTTCAGCGGCACGGCCATCGGCATTCCCCTGGGCTACGCCTTCCTCTGGCTGATCCAGACCTTTTGGGCGTTCGACCCGACCGTCTATTACATTTCCAGAATTCCCGTCCACGTCCAGGCACTCGACGTGCTCCTTGTGGCCGGCTCCGCCATCCTCATCAGCTTTGCCGCGACCGTCTACCCGTCTCTCCAGGCGGCCAAGCTTGAACCAGTCGCGGCGCTGCGCTACGAATGAACACCACCCCTACACCAATGACCGGCGAGAACTATCCGATGATCCGTATAACGGACCTCCACAAATCGTTCATCATGGGCTCACAGGAGCTCACCGTGCTCAAGGGAATCGATCTCGAAATTCCTCGCGGACAAATGGTCGCGGTTGTCGGGGCATCAGGCGCCGGCAAGAGTACCATGCTCCATATCATGGGCATGCTCGACCGGCCGACAAAAGGAACCGTCTACTTCGACAATCAGGATCTCTTTCAGATGTCCGAAGCGCAGCAGGCCGAATTCCGCAACCGCCGCATCGGCTTTGTTTTTCAATTTCATCATCTGTTGCCTGAATTCACCGCGTTGGAAAACGCCTGTATGCCGGCGCTCATCCAGCGGCGTCCGATCGAAGAAGTTGAGCAGGAAGCTACGACCCTGCTTCAGGAAGTCGGACTGGGACAGCGGCTTCACCATAAACCGGGAGAACTCTCCGGGGGCGAACAACAGCGTGTCGCGGTTGCCCGGGCACTGCTGCAGAAACCCGATCTCGTCCTGGCCGATGAACCGACTGGAAACCTTGACACCCATACAGGCGAAGCCCTGTTTGGCCTGCTTCGTGATCTCAACCGAACCCGCAAGACCACCTTCGTGATTGTGACCCATAACGACAAGCTCTCCGCCCAGTCTGACCGCATCGTTTACATGCAAGACGGGATGATCGTCTAAGTCTTGACGGACGCAGTCGAGATCCCTAGACTGCAAAATATTGCGGAGTCCTTTCGAGCTTCATGCGAGGTAAGCCTATGAAACATTTATTTATTCGTGCACTTAGTTTGACGGCCATCATGCTGATCCCGAATCATGTCCTAGCCGTGGAATTTGCCGTGGTCGGGCCTCGGGCAGCCGGCATGGGTGGCGCTGGTGTAGCCGTGACGACTGACGCCCTCGCCACCTATTGGAATCCGGCAGGCCTCGCCATGACCCAGACGGTCGACATCCGGATTGTGGGGACTGGCCAAGGCGTGGACCGGCTAGGAGTCCGCCAGACTCTAGATGACATCAAGAATTTTGCCCCAGGCAATGCCTCGGCAGCCCAAGGATTGGCTGATCGCATCAATGGGGGAACCATTTCTGCTGCAGCCGCCGGCGGTCTCTACTTCAAAGGACATTTTGGTGAACACGCATTCGGATTCAATATTTCTGATGTGGCCACGGGTGGGGCGTTCGTTGATCCCAACAATCGGTTTCGAGAGAACGGTGGAAACGTTCAGGGCGCCTTTCTCTTACGAGGGCTAGAAGCAAGACAAGCCGCATTCTCTTACGCATATGCATTTGCGGACAAGACCTTTGCGATTGGAGTCACAGCCAAGGCGATTCAGGGGGCTGCCTATGCGGGATCGGCTACAGTCACAGGTGGTCAAGACGTCACCCTCACCGACAGCCTCGGCAAAGCCAAACTCACCTCGGCGTTCAGTGTCGATGTCGGCGCGATCTACCGTCCCGCCTCCTGGTTGCGGCTCGGAATCGTAGCCAAGGACCTGACTCAACCTGAATTCGATGCCCCGGATGGGAGCAAATATAAGCTGCTGCCGCAAGTGCGCGGCGGCGTCGCCGTCAACCCCTACTCGTCTCTCACATTGACGGCCGATATGGATGTCACTTCAAACAAGACCTTTGTCCCAGGGATCAAGAGCCAGGTGCTGAGCGTCGGGGCCGAACAAACAATCCTCAACGAATTCCTCTCTCTGCGTGTCGGAGCCTTCAAAAATGTGCAGGATGCCGCAGCGACGATTACCCCGACTGCAGGGATTGGCCTACGGGTCTTCGCCCTTAGAGTTGACATCGGAGGCGGGTATGACTTCCGTGAACGTGGCGCATTGGCATCCGGCTCTGTCTCTTTGACATTCTAATGGTATACTGAAAGTTATGATGTTGCTCAACAAGTCCTTTCGACAACTTCTCCTCGCCGGTACTGCGGCCCTCACCTTGGCTGGTTGCGGGGGGCTTCAGGAAACGTGGGAAGGGCCAGGCGCGAAGGTATTTCGTCCTCAGTCGGTGGCGGTATTGCCTCCGATGGCCAGTCAATACGACAGCGCGCGTGAGGATATTCAGGAAGTACTGGCGGGATCGCTCAGCAAGACCGGGCGAATTGAACGAGTCGTCCCGGCCGAGCAAGTCACCGATATCTTTCAGGGGTCCAAGGAAGCGTTCGACTCGCTGGTGTTCTATTTCTCACGGCTTGAGATGACCGGCCAGTCCGATAAGGACTCCGCCATCAAGCTGGGCAAATCGCTGAACGTCGAGTCGTTCCTGGTGATCCGAATCAATGCCTGGGAATATTCGAGAAAGGAAGGCGACAACGTCGGCCGCGTGGGCCTGAGCATGCGATTGATCGACGCGACGACCGGAACAACCGTCTGGAAAGCCAGGCATGAGAAGGCCAGCAGCTATATGTTCTTCAAACCGAATTTGAAGGACGTGGCAGCCGAATTGACCGATGAGATGATCAAGTATATGCCGCCGTCGACAAGTTCAGGCAAACGGTAGTCCTTGCCCTATCCGTCTGATCCATCCCAACCACTGCCCCGCATTTAGGCACTCTGGTCCATCGCTGCCTTCAGCGAACCAACGAACCGACCAACTTTCACCGGCATATCTGAGGATTGCTGATACGCCGCAATCTGCTTCACGATCGCGCTTCCGACAATGACTCCATCCGCCATCGCCGACACCTGAGCCGCATCGTCCGGTGTCGACACGCCGAATCCCACCGCCACCGGCGTCTTGGTGACTTTCTTGATCTTGGCGACATTCTTGCCGACTTCCGCCATATTTTGAATCTTGGCGCCGGTAATACCGGTTAGCGAGACATAGTAGAGAAACCCCTGGGACTCCTTCGCCACGTAAGTCCGTCGATCAGCGGTGCTGGTGGGCGCCAGGAGGAAAATCAGCCGTAAACCGGCTGCCGCAGCCGGACCTTTCAACGGACCCGCTTCGTCAGGAGGCATATCGGGAACGATCAGTCCATCGACCCCTGCCGCCCCTGCTTCATGGCAGAACGTTTCCAGTCCCATGGCATGGATGGAATTGTAATAGACCATGAGCACGATCGGAACCTGTGTGCGCGTCCGTAGCGTCTTCATCATGGCCAGGATCTTCTTGAGCGACGTGCCGCTTCGCAGGCCCCGCTCAGCCGCCAACTGGATGACCGGACCATCGGCGATCGGATCCGAGAAGGGCACGCCCAGTTCAATGATGTCAGCGCCGGCCTGCTCAATCTCCACCACAAGCCGTTCGGTATCCGCCAGACTGGGATCGCCGGCCATCAGATACGCGATCAAGGCTTTCTTGTTCGCCTGGCGCAATCGCTGGAAGGTCGATTCAATCCGTCCGATCATAGCGTCACCCCTCGCATGCGCGCCACCTGTTGAACATCCTTGTCTCCACGACCGGAAAGATTCGCAATGATGACGCTGGACTTTTTGAGCTTCGGCGCCAGCTTCACAACTTCGGCGATCGCATGCGCACTTTCCAAGGCCGGTACGATTCCCTCCACCGTCGCCAACAGATCAAACGCCGCCAACGCTTCATCGTCAGTGGCATAGGTGTATTGAACCCGTTTCAAGTCGTGATAGAGGCTATGTTCAGGCCCCACGGCCGCATAGTCCAGCCCTGCCGATACCGAATGGGTCAAATTGATCTGACCGTCTTCGTCCTGTAGGAGATACGTCATCGTGCCCTGGAGCACGCCGGGCTTTCCTCCGAAAAATCGTGCCGCATGTTTCCCGCTTTCAATGCCGGTGCCTCCCGCCTCAACCCCGACCATCTTGACCTTTTTATCACCGAGAAACGCGTGGAACAAGCCGATGGAGTTGCTTCCGCCGCCGACGCACGCCACCAGGTAATCGGGCAGCTTTCCTTCCGCGGCAAGAATCTGCTTGCGGGCCTCCTGTCCGATGATCGCCTGAAAATCGCGGATCATCATGGGATAGGGATGCGCGCCCAGCACCGACCCAAGTATGTAATGAGTCGTGCGGACGTTCGTCGTCCAGTCACGCATGGCCTCGCTGATGGCGTCCTTGAGCGTCCGGCTGCCGGCGTCGACTCCCGTCACCTTCGCCCCGAGCAAGCGCATCCGGAAGACATTCAGCGCCTGCCGCTGCATATCCTCCGTCCCCATATAGATTTCGCATTCCAGGCCGAACATGGCAGCCGCCGTGGCCGTCGCGACGCCATGCTGCCCTGCGCCGGTTTCGGCGATGATCCTGGGCTTCTTCATCCGCATGGCCAGAAGCACCTGGCCTATGGCATTGTTAATTTTATGCGCGCCGGTATGGCAGAGATCTTCCCGCTTCAGGTAGATCCTCGCGCCGCCCAGCTTCTTGGTTAACCGGGAGGCATGGTAGAGCGATGTCGGCCGCCCGACATATTGTTTGAGGTAGTAGGCCAGTTCTTTCCGGAACCCGCGATCTTTCCGAGCCGCGGCGTACTCTTGCTCTAGTTCGAGCAACGCCGGCATCAGTGTTTCCGGCACATAGCGGCCGCCGTAGGGGCCGAATCGTCCATGGCTGTCAGGGACCTTCTTCATCGTGCACTTCAATCCTTTCAGATGATGACGGAGTATAATCGGGCCTCTCAGGCTGAGACAAGCCTGGCGGCCTCAATGAATGTCCGCACCTTGACGTGATCTTTCTTTCCTGGCCGCACCTCGACCCCGCTGCTGACATCGACTCCATAGGGCCGCACCTGTCGAATCGCCTCAGCCACATTATCCGGCGTCAGGCCACCGGCAAGAAGCACACGTGAGGCACGAGCCGCTTCGGCCGCCAAGGTCCAATCGACCGTCTGGCCCGTGCCACCGTAGGCCTGATCGGAAAAGGCATCCAGCACGAACGCGCGGACATTCGCCCGCCCTTGAAATTCGGCCAGCGCCAAAAATGTTCCGCGGTCTTTGAGTCGCAGCGCTTTCATGGAGGGACGCCCCAACCCTTCGCAGTAGGTAGCGGACTCGTCGCCATGCAACTGGGCCAACGTGAGCCCGCACTCGTCCATGATCCGACGCACGGCGGCGGCGTCTTCGTTGACGAACACCCCGACAGCTGCCACAAACGGCGGCAAGCCGTCGATGATCCGCTTGACCGCCGCGGCTTCGACGAAACGCGGGCTCTTGCGATAGAGGATGAATCCGAGCGCATCGGCCCCGGCCTCAACGGCAACCCGCGCATCGTCCTCATTGGTGATCCCGCAAATTTTGACTTTCACGTGGAAGACAATGCTCTCATGAGTTATTGACGGACTTCGTTGTTCCACGCAAATCTGCGATCTTCTTCTCGATGCTCTCGGACTTGATCAGCGACTCTCCAACCAACATGGCATGCACGCCGGCTTCGACCAGCTTCAGCACATCCTCACGCGTATGAATGCCGCTCTCGCTGATAATGATCTTGTCTGAGGGAATGCGTTTGGCCAGCCGGAACGTCACGCCCAGATCCGTCGCGAACGTTTTCAAATCTCGATTATTGATGCCGATCATGCGGGCCGTCGGAATCCACTCCAGGACCGTATCCAATTCCCGTTCATGATGCGTTTCGAACAGAGTATCCATCTTCAACTCGGTCGCGAGCGCATGGAAGTCGATCAGCTGACGCTTTTCCAGCGCGGCCACGATCAGCAGCACCGCATCGGCCCCATGAGCCCGGGCTTCATAAAACTGGATATCCCCGACCATAAATTCTTTGTCCAGCGCCGGCATGGGAAGCGCCTTCTTGATCTCGGCCAGATATCGCAGATCGCCCTGAAAGAAATCCTTGTCGGTCAACACCGACAGGGCGGAGGCCCCATGGTCATGATACGACCGCGCAATCCGAAGATAGTCGAATTGTTCAGAAAACTCCGGTCGCAGCAGGCCGAGACTCGGGGAGGCTTTTTTCACCTCCGCGATTAATGCCGGACTCGTCGCTGTCCGCGTTGCATCGAGGGTCACGGCAAAGCCGAGCGGCGGCGGCACATCCCGTATTACCGACTTCAGCTCAGCCAGATAGCCGCGGCTCTGTTTGTGCCTGAGCTCCGCTTTCTTATGCTCGAGAATCTGATTCAGAATCATGTGTCAGGATACCTTTTTCGTCCAGGCCACGAGTCGGTCGAGTTTGTCGGCCGCGGCTCCGGAATCGAGTGCCTGCCGGGCGACTCGAAGTCCATCTTTAAGTGTCTTGGCCTGCTGCCCGGCGACGATCGCAGCGGCGGCATTCAAACAGACGATGTCCCGTTTCGGCCCTTTTTTTCCCTGGAGAATCTCCCGCGTGATCCGGGCATTCTCCTCCGGAGTGCCGCCGGCGATCTCCTTTTTATGGACGCGGGGAAGATCGAATTCTTCAGGCGCCACAAAATAGTTGGACACGACACCGGCTTTGCCTTCGGAGACTCTCGTGCGGTCGCAGACCGTCAGTTCATCGAGGCCGTCCATTCCGTGCAAAACAAAGCAATGCTGAGAACCCAATTGGACCAGGACCTTGGCCATGACCTCGGTCAGCTTGGCATCGTAGACACCGAGCACCTGGTGCGTGGCCCCGGCAGGGTTGGTCAACGGACCGAGGACATTTAAGAGCGTTCGGATTCCCATCTCCTGTCGAGGACCTGCGCAATATTTCATGGCGCCATGAAAGAGCGGCGCAAAGAGGAACCCGATACCCACCTCATTGATACAGTCCGCCACGCGCTCGGGCGGCAAGTCGATCTGGACGCCGAGGGCGCTCAGTACGTCCGCGCTGCCCGACTTGGACGATACAGACCGGTTCCCATGTTTCGCCACGGTGAGTCCGGCTCCGGCCACCACGAATGCGGCCGTCGTCGAAATATTGAAGGTATGCCCGCCGTCTCCCCCCGTTCCGCAGGTGTCGATGACGATCGAGCTGCCCACCTGGATTCGCGTGGCACGGGCGCGCATCGCGCGCGCCGAGCCGGCGATCTCGTCCACCGTTTCGCCTTTCTGGCGAAGGCCCATCAGATAGGCGGCGATTTGCACCGGAGTCGCCGCGCCGTCCATGATTTCTGAGAGCACGTCTTCCGCTTCCTTTTCAGAAAGGTTGGTGCGTTCGGCTAATTTGGCAATGGCGTCTTTGATCATGGAAGACGGGCAATCCGATGAGACTAGAGCTTTAAGAAGTTTCTGAGGAGGTCTTTTCCCGCCTTGGTCAAAATCGATTCCGGATGAAACTGCACACCTTCGACGGCGAGCGTCCGGTGGCGCAATCCCATAATTTCACCTTCGGCCGTCTTGGCCGAAACCTCCAGACAGTCGGGTAGATTTTTGGGATTCACCAGCAACGAGTGATAGCGGGTCGCCTCGAATGGATTCGGCAATCCATGGAAGATCGTTTTTCCGTCGTGCGAAATCATCGAAGTCTTCCCGTGCATCAACCTCTGCGCTCGAATCACTTCACCGCCGAACGCCACCCCCAACGATTGATGGCCGAGACAGACGCCGAGGATCGGCATACGCCCGGCGAATTGGCGGATTGTCTCGACAGAGACGCCGGCTTCTTTCGGCGTACAGGGGCCAGGAGAAATCACAATACGATTGGGCCCAAGCTCTTCGATCTGCTGCAAGGTAATCTTGTCGTTGCGATAGACGCGGACATCTTCGCCCAACTCACCGAGATACTGCACCAGATTGTAGGTAAAGGAGTCGTAATTATCGATCATCAAGAGCATGACGCTACTCCAGCCCCTGCTCGGCCAATTCGATGGCTTTCATCATGGCGCGGGCTTTGTTGCAGGTCTCTTCATATTCGTGCTCGGGATTCGAATCCGCCACAATGCCGGCGCCGGCCTGAATGAAGGCGCGCCGCTTCGACACCACGACCGTGCGGATATTGATGCACATGTCCATGTTACCGGAAAAGCTGAAATAGCCCACGGCGCCGGCATAGGGCCCGCGCCTGGTCGGCTCCAGCTCTTCGATGATTTCCATCGCGCGAATCTTCGGAGCGCCCGACACTGTCCCGGCCGGAAAGCAGGCCTGCAGCACATCATACACGGTCTTCTCCGGAGCCAACCGGCCGCTCACATTGGACACAATGTGCATGACGTGCGAATAGCGCTCGACGTTCATCAGCGATTCGACTTTGACCGAGCCGCTCTCCGCCACCCGCCCGACATCATTCCGTCCCAGATCCACGAGCATGATGTGCTCAGCCCGTTCCTTCTGATCGGCCAGCAAACGACGCTCCAGTTGCTCATCCTCTTCAGCGGTGGCACCGCGGCGGCGCGTGCCAGCGATCGGACGAACCGACACCTGCCCGTCTTCACACCGCACGAGGATCTCCGGCGACGACCCCACCAACTCGACGCCCGCTATCCTGAGGTAGTACATATAAGGGGACGGATTGACGACCCGGAGTGCGCGGTACAGCTGAAATGGGGTCGCATGCAGTTTCGTTTCCCATCGCTGAGACAACACACATTGAAAGATATCGCCGGCCTTGATGTATTCCTGCGTCTGACTGACCATCTTTTCAAAGTCTGCCTTGCTCATATTCGGGGTGAACGTGATCGGCGTCCGTCGACGCTTGGGCACGGTCCGGCGGAGCGGCCGGCGCAAACGGGCAATCATGCGTTCGATGCGAGCAGTGGCCTGACGATAGGCCTGGCGGACGGCCTGCTCCGATTGGGACGCGACATGGGCATTGGCGACGACCTTAATCTTCTGTGCCACGTTATCGAAAATAAGGAGCGTGTCGGTCAGCAGAAAGGCAAACTCCGGCAGGTTCAGACTCTCTTTCCGGCGAACCGAAATATTCTCAAACGTGCTCACCATGTCATAACCGAGATAGCCGACGGCCCCGCCGACAAACCGGGGCAGTCCCGGAACGGTGACCGGGCGATACGTCTCCATGAATTCTCGCAAACGATCGAGCGGGGCGCCTTTGCAGGCGATGCGGCGGGCGCGCTTCCCTTCCTTGATCAGAAGGTCGCCGCGATCTTCCACCATGAGAATCGGTGACCCGCTTCCGAGAAACGAGTAGCGGGCCCACTTCTCCCCTCCCTGCACGCTTTCCAACAAATACGCCGACGGACCATGATCGATCTTTGCGAACGCAGAAACCGGCGTCTCATAGTCCGCCAGAATTTCCCGGTACAAAGGGATGAGGTTGCCCGCCTGTGCGTACCGCCGGAATTCGTCCAAGCTGAGAGAATACGTTGGCGTTGCCATACCTGAGGAATTACTCCATCCCGACGATGAGTTTCTGGCCCACTTCGATAATATCGTCTGGCAGCTTGTTCCACTTTTTCAGCTTATCGACCGGGACGCCATACAGCCTGCTGACTCGAAACAGCGTTTCCCCAGGCTTGACCACGTGAATGGTGGTTCCTGCTTTGGCACTTGGCTTGGTCACTTCCGCCGGGGGAGGCGGGCTGGCCATCTCTTTCGCCGAATCCTGCAAGAGCGCATCAGCCTCACGCGAGAGCGACGTCAGTTCATCGACCTTCTTGGGCTTGGCCGCAGCTGCTGGAGCCATTTTCCGCATATCCTGCATGGCCTTCCGCTCCAGCATGGCCGACTCTTTGACCGCCTCGGTTTCTTCCTGGAGCCGTCCCATCTGCTCACGGGCTGCTTGAACCTGCGCCGCCAGCTCGCGGTTCCTTGCCTCGAATTCAGCCAACTCCTTCTTTGTCCGCTTAGCTTCACTATCGAGTTCAGCCGTACGTTTTTCTTCCTGGGCCAGCAACCGTTGGAAGTTCAGACTTCGCGCCTTCTCCGCATTGTATTTTTCTTCCAGCACCACACAACCGCTGAGCAACATGGTGCCGCACAGCACGAGGACACCAGATCCCACCATCTTGCAAGTCTGATTCATCACTCGACGATCCTCCATCTTCATTGTCCACCTCCGACGCCGGATCTTATTCCATCCCGAATCGGTCATCTCGATATACCCGATACCCGCCTTCAGCCCGACAGGCGGGTCACTAAGAATACGCTCCAACGCTGTGAAAGTCAAAGCGAATTGGGGCGGACATCCACCGGATGCATGCAAGCTATCTCCATTGTCACAGCACCACAAGGACATCAATTATTTAGTCGTCTCTCATTGTTAAGAGAATGACGCATCAATTCGGCAGTGATTGGAATTGGATGAAGGTCTGAGATTGACACGCTGCAATAGTGGGCGAATGAAGTTACGAAATGTTTATGACTCAGAGCACAATGCCGGCCAGGTAAGGGTGCCAGACATCAGGTTGGACTTACTCATTCTTGAATTGTCGCTCAAACTGGGCTAGGCATACATCAACCGCATTGTTCAATTGCGATTTCAAAAACTCCCCGGAATTCGCTACCACTTCAAGGAGGGTCGGAGCAGAACTTTCGATTTTGCCATCTGTCTCACAGACACTCTGCCAAGCAATCGTCCCTTCCGGAAAACGAAGCAGACGGACCCTCCCTACATAATTAACACGATACGTGTCTCGACTAAGTGGGCCGGCAAGGTTGAGCGACCAGGAAATTGTCTTGAAGTCAAAGAGCAGCCCCTTTTCAAACTTCTTCTTCAATGCATCGAGATTGTCATTCGCGAGTACGTCGTCCAACGATCGTATATTCTGGAAGCTGTGTTCATGAACCAAGTTCCCAATAAAAGCCTGTTTGACCCTAGGCATAGGATCTTCCAGGTGATATTCTCGCACTAGCTGTCCTCCAGCCTTTTCAGCCTTGCTCGCCTGTATTGACCCCGGTCGTCAATAGTGG
>MSXN01000025.1 GCA_002083555.1 Nitrospira sp. ST-bin5
GGTCACCGAGATTCTGGCGTAGCGACGGTCTGAAGAGCGAGGCGATCGTTTCGATCCCTCTTCCTCGACCCATTAACGTATTCGCCTAACGAGGAGAGTGAGATGCGTGAGGTTATTGATTTGGCGTGCACGGTCTGCAAGCAGCGGAACTATTCGACCAACAAGAATAAGAAGAACGATCCGGATCGGTTGGAGCGCAATAAGTTCTGCAAGTTCTGTCGGAAGCATATTGCCCATAAAGAAGTGAAGTAGTCCGAAGCCGGTATCGTGCCGGTGATGCGGGTTCTGTAGGGGCATGGTGTCAATGGCAGCACCTCGGTCTCCAAAACCGATGGTCTAGGTTCAAATCCTAGTGCCCCTGCCACACTGGGCATGCTCGGGACTAGGTGTGCTGGTCGTGGGGCTGTGCTGGATGATGGGTTTGAGAGGCGGAGGGGCCGATGTTTAAGCGGATGACCGAATCCATAAAGTTGTTCCTCGCGGAAGTTCGCGCGGAGTTGAAGAAGGTGTCGTTTCCGACGAGAGCTGAAACTATCGGCTCGACGACTGTGGTGATTGTGTTTTGTATCTTGATGTCGCTCTATTTGTCGGTGATCGATTCGTTCCTGGTGTGGCTGGTCAGTAAGATTATTTGATCGTTCGACGGATGTGCGTCTCGCGGAGACGCGTCCTGATTTCTTGACCTGAGGGTGGGGCATGACAAAAAACTGGTACGTCATTCATACGTACGCGGGGTTTGAAGGACGCGTGAAGACCAGCCTCTTAGAGCGAGCCAATCAGATGGGGCTCGTCGAGAAGCTCGGTCAGGTCCTGGTTCCGACCGAGGATGTGATTGAAATCAAGGACGGGAAGCGGCGGACGTCGCGGCGAAAATTTTTCCCGGGCTATGTGTTGGTGGAGCTCGAGACGCCGTTGCAAGACGAGACGATGCAGATGATCAAGGAGACCCCGAAGGTCACCGGGTTTGTCGGGGGCGGCGCGCTCCCGCTTCCGTTGACGACCGAGGAAGTCGAGTCGCTCCTCAAGCAGGTGGATGCCGGACAGTCCGGGCCGCGTGAGCAGGTCAAGTTCATCAAGGGCGACAATGTTCGCATCGTCGACGGCCCGTTCCTGGGCTTCAATGGGCTGGTAGACGAGGTGGATCAGGATCACAGTCGGTTGAAGTTGATGGTCAGTATTTTCGGACGCTCGACGCCGGTGGAACTGGGGTTCCTGCAGGTTGAGCGAATTTAAGGTGTGCCGTTGTTGCTGTTGAACGTGGCAGCGCTGACGTTCTGAGGAGATTCACATGGCAAAGGAAGTATCCGCTCTCATCAAGTTGCAGATTCCAGCTGGGAAGGCCAATCCGGCTCCTCCCGTCGGCCCGTCGCTAGGTCAGCACGGCGTCAACATCATGGAGTTCTGTAAGCAGTTCAACGCGAAGACCCAGAAGGAAGGCGATAGCATTATTCCGGTGGTCATCACCGTATATAAGGATCGCTCCTTCACCTTCATTATGAAGACGCCTCCGGCGTCGGATCTGTTGAAGAAAGCGGCGGGCATCATCAAGGGATCGGGCGTGCCGCAAAAAGATAAGGTTGGAAAGATTACTCAGGCTCAGCTGCGCGACATCGCCCAGAAGAAGCAGTCTGATTTGAATGCGGCGGACCTGGAAGGCGCGATCAAGATCATTGCCGGAACGGCCAGAAGCATGGGTGTCGTAGTACAGGGATAGCGCGGATAGCGTTCGGGAAGAAGGAGTACGAGGTATGGGAAAGAAGATGAAGGCCGCGTTGGAGAAGGTCGAACCGCGCATGTACGCCTTGCGTGAAGCTGTCGACGTCGTCAAGAAGTCGGCCTATGCGAAGTTCGATGAGTCTGTCGATATTGCCTTGCGTTTGGGTGTGGATCCGAAGCGATCCGACCAGATGGTCCGGGGCACCACGGCGCTCCCGCATGGGACGGGCAAGAAGGTTCGTGTCCTGGTCTTCGCCAAGGGCGACAAGGAGCAAGAGGCGCGTCAGGCCGGCGCCGACTACGTGGGATCCGACGATCTCATGGAGAAGATCAAGGGTGGTTGGATGGATTTCGACTATGCCATCTCCACGCCGGATCTCATGGCATCAGTAGGAAAGTTGGGAAAGCAGCTCGGTCCGCGTGGGCTTATGCCGAATCCGAAGACCGGCACGGTGACGTTCGAAGTCGGGAAGGCCGTGGCGGAAATTCGCAAGGGCCGGGTCGAGTTCAAGGTCGAAAAGGCGGGTATCGTACAGGTGGCGGTCGGCAAGGTGTCGTTTGATATCGACAAGCTGTACGACAACGCCTCGGCCATTCTTGAATCCGTCATCAAGGCGAAGCCGGCGTCCTGCAAGGGCCGCTATCTGAAGAGCGCCACGATTTCCAGCACTATGGGTCCTGGAGTGCAGTTAGATGCGATGGCGTTGACCAAGCAGTGGAGTTAAGCGAGCGCCGGCGTGGCCGGCGTCTGGAGAGAAAGGGTCAGGTATGAAGAAGGATCTTAAAGCACCAGCGGTTGCGGAACTTGCCGAGATATTCGGCCGCGCAAGAATCGCGATCTTGACCGAATCCGTCGGTCTTCCGGTGAATCAGGTCACCGAGCTGCGCAAGCAATTGCGCGGAGTGAAGGCCGAGTACCGGATCATGAAGAATACCCTCGCGATTCGGGCTTCTGAGGGGACAGGCTTGGCCGGTCTCAAGGCCCATCTGAAGGGCCCGACGGGGATGGTGATCGGCTATGACGATCCCGTCTTGCCTGCCAAGATCTTGCGCGATTGGATCGGGGCGGAGAAGCGCGACGAAAAGATCAAGGTCACAGTCGGAGTGTTGGAAGGGAAGATCGTACAGGCGGCGGATCTCGCAGCCATTGCCAAGCTTCCCAAGAAGGAAGTGCTCATTGCTATGTTGTTATCGGCCATGCAAGGGCCGATACGCGGCGTGGTCTATACATTGAGCGCAGTGTTGTCAAAATTTGTGCGAGTTGTTGCAGCCATTCAAGACAAAAAGAAAGGGGAGGGAGACATGTCAGCTACCACTACAAAATTTTCGCAGGAAGAATTGATCAAGGCCATTGAGGGCATGAGCGTGCTCGACTTGGCGGAATTGGTGAAGGGCTTGGAGACCCGTTTTGGCGTCACCGCCGCGGCGCCTGTCGCCATGGCCGCAGCCCCGGCTGCCGGCGCGGCTGCTGCCGCCGAAGAGAAGACCGCATTCGACGTGATCCTCGTGTCGGCTCCTGCCGATAAGAAGATCCAGGTCATCAAGGTGGTGCGTGAATTGACGAGCCTTGGCCTGAAGGAAGCGAAGGATCTCGTGGAAGGCGCACCGAAGCCCGTGAAGACCGGCGCGACCAAGGAAGAGTCTGACACCATGAAGAAGAAGCTCGAAGAGAGCGGTGCCAAGATCGAGATTAAGTAAGCAGCATTGTCCGATCGTCTTCGGGTGCTGTCTCAACTGACGGCACCCGAAGCCAACCATAGTGTGTGGAGGAGTGCGCATGCCCGAAACGACTCTTCAGGAGTTCGTCGAACGGAAAGATTACTCACGCATCCGGGCCAGCATCGCTATCCCTGACCTGATTGAAATTCAAAAGCGCTCGTACGAAGAGTTCCTGCAAATGGAAGTCGAGCCCGAGCGCCGTAAGGATCAGGGCTTGCAGGCCGCGCTGGCCAGTGTCTTCCCGATTCCTGACTATAACAATACAGCCGTACTGGAGTTCTCCAGCTATACGCTGGGGACGCCCAAGTACGACGAGCGAGAGTGCATTGAACAGGGCATGACCTTCGCGGTCCCGCTCAAGCTTCGCGTGCGCCTTGTGGTGTTCGACAAGGAAGATAAAGGCCCACGAAAGAAGGTGTTGGACGTCCGCGAGCAGGAAGTCTATGTCGGCGAATTACCGCTGATGACGGAGCGCGGCACATTTATTATCAACGGGACTGAGCGGGTCGTTGTGAGTCAGTTGCACCGTTCGCCTGGCGCATCGTTCACCCATGACAAGGGGCGGACGCATGCCAGCGGGAAGGTGTTGTACTCGGCGCGCATTATCCCCTATCGAGGATCCTGGCTCGACTTCGAATTTGACGCGAAGGACATCCTCTACGTGCGGATCGACCGCCGTCGGAAAATGCCGACGACGATTCTGCTGAAGGCCTTTAATTTTTCCAGCGACGATCTGCTGAAGATGTACTACCCCGTCGAAGAAATTCGGCTGGTGAAGGGTAAGCTGTTCCGGAAGCTGGACGCCGATATTCATCAGGGGCTTCGGGCTTCTGCCGAGGTGACGGAGAAGGGCAGTAAGGAACCGCTCGTGCGCGAGGGGGCCAAGCTGACCAAGGGCCTCATCGCCAAGCTGAAAGCTGCCGGCGTGAAAGAGATTCCGCTGACTCCTGAGGAGTTGGTCGGTCGTGCGATCTTGACGGAAATCGTGGATGCCAAGAAGAACAAGATTGCCGAGAAGAATCAGCGGCTGACGGCGGAGATCGTGGAGAAGATCCTCGAGAGCGACGTCGAAGAATTCAAGGTCATCTATTTCGACACTGCGACGGCGACGCCGGTCATTCTCGATACGCTCGAAATGGAAAAGATCGAGACCAAAGAAGAAGCGATGGTCGAGATTTATCGCCGCTTACGTCCGGGAGAGACTCCCTCTGTGGAGACGGCCCGTGCGCTGTTCGATAATCTGTTTCTGAATTCCAAACGCTATGACCTGTCTCCGGTAGGCCGGCTTAAGCTGAACAGCAAGCTGACGCTGGATCTGCCGCTCGAGCAGCGGACCTTGACGGCGCAGGACATTGTCGAGGTCATTCGCTATCTCGTGAACCTGAAGATGGGCAAGGGCGACATTGACGATATCGATCACTTGGGTAATCGTCGTGTGCGCTCAGTCGGCGAATTGTTGGAGAATCAATTCCGGCTCGGGCTTGTGCGGATGGAGCGGAGCATCAAGGAGCGCATGAATCTCCTGGATATGGAGACGGTGCTTCCTCACGATCTGATCAATGCCAAGCCGGTCGTCGCGGCCGTGAAGGAATTCTTTAGCAGCAGTCAGTTGTCGCAGTTCATGGACCAGACGAATCCCTTGGCCGAAATCACCCACAAGCGCCGCTTGTCGGCTCTTGGGCCGGGCGGTTTGACCAGGGAGCGAGCCGGCTTTGAAGTGCGCGACGTGCACCCGTCTCACTACAGTCGCATTTGTCCGATTGAAACGCCGGAAGGTCCGAACATCGGTCTGATTACGTCTCTGGCGACATACGCAAGGATCAATCAGTTCGGGTTCATCGAGGCGCCCTATCGGAAGGTCGTGAAAGGGCGCGTCTCTGACGAGATCGAGTTCCTTTCGGCCATCGAAGGCGATAAGTATCTCATCGCGCAGGCCAACTCGACTGTCGATAACGGCGGGCGTTTGACCTCAGAGATGATTACGGCGCGTCATGGCGGAGACTTTGTCACGGCGACGTCCGACAAGATCGACTACATGGACGTGTCGCCGAAGCAGGTCGTCAGTGTCGCAACGGCGCTCGTTCCGTTCTTGGAGCACGACGACGCGAACCGCGCCTTGATGGGATCCAACATGCAACGCCAGGCGGTGCCGTTGGTCACCTCCGACTCACCGCTCGTGGGAACCGGCATGGAAGCCGTTGTCGCCCGCGATTCCGGCTACGTCGTGCAGGCACGCCGGCCCGGTGTCGTGGAGAGTGTGGATGCGACCCGTATCGTGGTCCGCGCAGAGGGCAAGGAAGGGCGCAAGGGGAAAGATTCGGGTCTGGACGTGTATGACCTGATCAAGTTCCAGCGCTCGAACCAGAACACCTGTATTACCCAGACGCCGGTAGTCCGCTTGGGACAGCCCGTGAAGGTTGGGCAGGTGCTGGCCGATGGTCCGGCCATCGATCATGGAGAATTGGCGTTGGGGAAGAACATCCTGGTGGCCTTCATGCCCTGGGGTGGATACAACTTCGAAGACGCGATCCTCTTGAGCGAGAAGCTGGTTCGTGAGGACGCGTTTACGTCCATTCACATTGAAGAGTTTGAGCTGGAAGCGCGGGACACGAAGCTGGGCAAGGAAGAGGTAACTCGCGATATTCCCAATATCGGAGAAGAAGCGCTGCGCAATCTCGACGAGAGCGGCATCATTCGCATCGGCGCCGAAGTGAAGCCTGGCGATATTTTGGTCGGCAAGGTCACGCCGAAGGGCGAGACGCAGTTGACGCCGGAAGAGAAGCTGCTCCGGGCGATCTTCGGTGAAAAGGCCGGCGATGTGAAAGACACATCGTTGACTGTTCCTCCGGGTGTCGAAGGGATCGTGGTCGACGTCAAGATTTTCTCCCGCAAAGGTCTGGATAAAGACGAGCGCTCCAAGAGCATTGAGAGCGACGATCAGATGAAGTTGCAGCGCGATCATCATGAAGAGCTGCGCATCATCGATGAAGAGAAGACGAAGAAGATTCGCAAGCTCTTACTCGGTAAAGTGGTCGGCCGCGACTTGATGGATCCGGACACCGGCGATGTCATTCTGAAGAAGAAAGGCAAGCTGACAGCCGAGATTCTCAAGCGGTTGCCCGATGACACAGTACGCCACATCATCCTGAGCGATCCGGATGAACAGAAGGAACTCGAGGATGTGGAGCGGCGGGCGAAGGAGCAGATTGAGATTCTCCAGACGCTGTACGACGAGAAAGTCGGACGTCTGAAGCGCGGCGACGAATTGCCTCCCGGCGTGATCAAGCTGGTGAAGGTGTATGTCGCGATGAAGCGCAAGATTCAGGTCGGCGACAAGATGGCGGGACGACATGGAAACAAGGGCGTCGTATCTCGCGTGTTGCCGGAAGAGGATATGCCCTATTTGCCGGACGGCACACCGGTCGAAATCGTGCTGAATCCTCTCGGCGTGCCTTCACGTATGAACGTCGGGCAGATCTTGGAAACCCACCTCGGGTGGGCGGCCAAGGCGCTGGGGATCAAGGTGGCAAGCCCGGTATTCGACGGGGCGTCTGAAAAAGAAATCAAGGATCTGCTCATTAAGGCAAAATTGCCGCCGAGCGGACAGAGTACGTTGGTGGACGGGCGAACCGGAGAGACGTTTGCCAGTCCGGTCACCGTGGGCTACATGTACGTACTGAAACTCCACCACTTGGTGGACGACAAGATTCACGCACGGTCAATCGGACCCTATTCTCTGGTCACGCAGCAGCCCTTGGGCGGTAAAGCCCAGTTCGGCGGTCAGCGGCTTGGAGAAATGGAAGTCTGGGCCTTGCAGGCGTATGGCGCTGCGTCGACGCTGCAGGAGTTCCTGACGGTCAAGTCCGACGACGTCCCGGGCCGGTCGCGTATGTATGAAGCAATTGTGAAGGGTGAACCGTTCTTGGAACCAGGGTTGCCCGAATCGTTTAATGTCTTGGTCAAAGAGTTGCAGAGTTTGGGGCTCGACGTCGAGTTGCTGAAGTCGCAAGACTAACCACTTGTGTGCCGGTTGAAAGCCGGTATCAGAGGAGGTCCTACATTGGAAGGCGTATATACATTGTTTGAGAAGCCGCGTGATGCGGTGTCGTTCGATTCGATGCGGATTCGCATTGCGTCGCCCGAGAAGATCCGGTCCTGGTCTTACGGCGAAGTGAAGAAGCCGGAGACGATCAATTACCGGTCGTTTAAGCCGGAAAAGGACGGCCTCTTCTGCGCGAAGATTTTCGGTCCTATTAAGGACTGGGAATGCAATTGCGGCAAGTATAAGCGCATGAAGCATCGCGGGATCGTCTGCGACAAGTGCGGCGTCGAAGTCATTCAGTCGAAAGTGCGCCGCGAGCGCATGGGGCATATCGAGTTGGCCGCGCCGGTCGCGCACATCTGGTTCCTCAAGGGTGTGCCGAGCCGTATCGGGACGTTGCTCGACATGAGCTTGAAGCAACTTGAGAAGATCCTCTATTTCGAGAGCTATGTCTGCGTCGATCCGGGATCGACGGATTTGTCTGAAAAGGAATTGGTGCCGGAAGACAAGCTGCGCACCTTGCAGTCTGAATTCGGGTCCAGCGGCTTCAAGGTCGGCATCGGGGCTGAAGCCATTCGCGACCTGCTGCGCAAGATCGACATCAATAGTTTGTGGGATGAGATTCAGATCAAGGCGAAGACGTCGGCGTCGGCCGCCTTGAAGAAGAAGTACGCGAAGCGGTTGAAAGTCCTCGAAGCATTCCGCAAGTCCGGCAACAAGCCGGAGTGGATGATCATGGACGTGATCCCGGTGTTGCCGCCGGAATTGCGCCCGCTGGTTCCGCTTGATGGCGGCCGGTTTGCGACGTCCGACTTGAACGACCTTTATCGCCGCGTCATCAACCGGAACAACCGGCTGAAGCGCTTGATGGAGTTGAAGGCGCCTGGTGTCATCATCCGTAATGAAATGCGCATGCTGCAGGAAGCCGTCGATGCCTTGTTCGATAACGGCCGTCGAGGCCGTGCGATCCGTGGACCCAACAAGCGTCCGCTCAAGTCCTTGAGCGACATGCTCAAGGGTAAGCAGGGTCGCTTCCGCCAGAACTTGCTCGGAAAGCGGGTCGACTACTCCGGCCGTACGGTCATCGTGGTCGGGCCGGATCTCCGCCTGAACCAGTGCGGACTCCCGAAGAAGATGGCGCTGGAGTTGTTCAAGCCGTTCATCTTCCACAAGCTGGAAGAGCGCGGTGCCGCGACGACGATTAAGAGCGCCAAGCGTCTGGTTGAAAAAGAGCGCCCTGAAGTGTGGGATGTGCTTGACGAAGTAATTCGCGAGCATCCGGTGCTGTTGAATCGTGCACCGACTCTTCACCGACTCGGTATTCAAGCCTTCGATCCGGTGTTGGTGGAAGGTAAAGCCATTAAGTTGCATCCGCTCGTCTGCGCGGCGTTCAACGCGGACTTCGACGGAGACCAGATGGCCGTTCACGTGCCGCTATCTGTCGAAGCGCAGGTTGAGGCGCGCGTCCTGATGATGTCGATCAACAACATTTTGTCTCCGGCAAACGGAAAGCCGATCGCGGTGCCGTCGCAGGACATGGTGTTGGGCGTGTATTGGCTCACCAAAGAGCGCGTGGGCGTCAAGGGCGAGAATAAGATCTTCGGGTCTCCCGAGGAAGTGCGGATTGCCTACGATGCGCGCGAAGTCGAGGAGCATGCTCGTATCAAGGTGCGGCTCGGCGGCGTATTGGTACAGAGTACGGTTGGGCGCGTGCTCTTGTCGGAAATCCTTCCTGCAAGCATGCCGTTCGCCAGTGCCAATAAGTTGATGACGAAGAAGGAAATGACCAAGTTGATCGACACGGTCTATCGGCAGACCGGTCATCGGGACACGGTTGTGTTCCTTGATAAGATCAAGGATCTCGGATTCTTCTATGCGACGAGAGCCGGCGTGTCGATTTGCGTCGACAATATGCATATCCCGACGAAAAAGGGTGTGTTCATTGAGAAGGCGCAGCATGAAGTCGGTGAGATCGAGAAACAGTACGCCGAGGGTTTGATCACCAACGGCGAACGTTACAATAAAGTCATCGACATCTGGGCGCATGTGTCGGAGCAGGTGGCGAATGAAATGATGAAGGAGCTCGGTGCCGGCGGCGATCCTGCCAAGGCCGAATCCTTCAATCCAATTTTCATGATGGCCGACTCCGGCGCTCGCGGTAGTTCACAGCAGATTCGTCAGCTCGGCGGTATGCGCGGACTGATGGCCAAGCCGTCAGGCGAAATCATCGAAACGCCGATTACGGCGAATTTCCGCGAAGGGCTGACGGTGCTACAGTATTTCATTTCGACGCACGGTGCCCGCAAGGGTCTCGCGGATACGGCGTTGAAGACCGCGAACTCCGGGTATTTGACCCGTCGCTTGGTCGACATCGCTCAGGATGTGATCATTTATGAGATCGACTGCGGCACGCACGATGGCATTATGGTGAGCCCCCTCATTGAGGGCGGTGAAATCATTCAGCCGTTGGAAGAGCGTGTGCTGGGTCGCTTGGCCGCAGAAGATATCCGCGATCCCGTGACCGGTGAGATCATCGTGTCGCGCAATGAAGAGATCAACGAAGATCGTACGAAGGCGGTCGTCGAGGCCGGCGTTGAGCGCGTCAAGATTCGGTCTGTGCTGACGTGCCAGGCGCCCCGCGGCGTGTGTCAGGCCTGCTACGGCCGCGACCTTGCTCGCGGACGACTCGTCGAGAAGGGGGAGCCTGTCGGCGTCATTGCGGCGCAATCGATCGGTGAGCCTGGAACGCAGTTGACTATGCGTACGTTCCACATCGGAGGTACGGCAAGCAAAGTCGTCGAGCAGACAATCGTCGAAGCGAAGCATGCCGGTCGCATTAAGTTCTTGAGCTTTGATGCGAAGAAGAATGCCGATATCCCGACCCCTGGAATCGCCGTCCGGAACAAAGAGGGCGAATGGGTGGTGATGAGCCGTAACGCGAAGATCGCGATCGTCGATGAGAGCGGCCGTGAACGGGAGAAGTATCCCGTGGTCTATGGCGCCAAGATCAAGATCGGCGACGGTGATAAAATCGCTCTTGGTCAAAAGCTGGTCGAATGGGATCCCTATTCACTGACGATCCTCACGGAAGTCGGTGGACGGATTGCCTACGGTGACATCATCGAAGGCGTAACCATGAAGGATGAGTTCGACGAGGTCACTGGTCTTTCGCGTAAGGTGATCATCGAGCATTCGGGCGCGACGCTTCGTCCCCGCATTTCGATTAAAGATGACGGAGGAAAGACGGCGAAGGTTGCGGCGGGAGCGAACGTGGCCCGCTATCTGCTGCCGGTCGGTGCCCATATTTTCGTCGAAAAAGGTGCCGCGGTGCATCCCGGCGACGTGCTGGCGAAGATCCCGCGCGAAACGACGAAGACCAAGGACATCACCGGAGGTCTTCCGCGTGTGGCCGAGCTGTTCGAAGCGCGCAAGCCGAAGGAGCAGGCCGTCATCAGCGAAATCGACGGCGAAGTTTCTTACGGTGGGTTCGTGAAGGGACAGCGGAAAGTGCTCGTCGACAATAAGATGGGCGACGTGAAGGAATATCTTATCCCTAAGGGTAAGCACGTCAATGTGCACGAAGGAGACTGGGTGCGGGCCGGTGAGCCGTTGATGGACGGTTCGGCCAATCCGCACGATATTCTCGATGTGCTGGGGCCGAATGAGCTCCAGAAATATCTTGTCGATGAAGTGCAGGACGTCTATCGGTTGCAGGGTGTGACCATCAACGACAAGCATATCGAGATCATTGTGCGGCAGATGTTGCGAAAGGTGCGGATCGAAGATCCGGGCGATACTGAATTCTTGCCGGGCAGCCAGGTGAGCAAGGCCTTGTTCGAGAAGGCGAATGACCGCGTCTTGGAGAAGGGCGGCACGCCGGCTCTCGGTAAGCCAGTTCTCCTAGGTATTACTAAGGCAGCATTAACCACTGATAGCTTTATTTCCGCCGCATCGTTCCAGGAAACGACGCGTGTCTTGACGGAAGCGGCGATCAATGGACGTGAAGACAGTCTGCTCGGGTTGAAAGAGAATGTCATCGTCGGTCGCTTGATTCCAGCCGGAGCGGGATTTGAGGAGTATCGCGATACGTTCGTTATCAGCGAAAAGGCCGCTCCAGTTGCGGTGGCTGCTGCTTCCGGCAGCGCTGAAGTCGGACAAGAGCGGGCGGCAGCCACCGCCGGTGAGGGGGCTGCTCGTTCGTAATTGTCGCGGAATTCAGGTGGTTCTTGGGGCGACTTGACAGGCGGTAAATGCATCACTATAATCCGACGGCTTTGCGGAAGACGCCCGTTGGATTTTTGAAAGCGATAAGGGTTAGAACACGATGCCGACAATCAATCAATTAGTGCGAAAAGGGCGAAACCTCGTCAAGGCAAAGACGAAGAGTCCGGCGCTCAAGGGCTGTCCTCAAAAGCGCGGAGTTTGTCTCCGTGTGTATACGACGACTCCGAAGAAGCCGAACTCGGCGTTGCGTAAAGTGGCTCGCGTTCGTTTGACGAACGGCATGGAGGTCACGACGTATATCCCTGGTGTTGGGCACAACCTGCAGGAGCACTCGATTGTGCTTGTGCGTGGCGGCCGCGTTAAGGACCTTCCTGGTGTTCGCTACCACTTAGTGCGCGGTGCGCTCGATGCCGTCGGCGTGGCTGATCGTAAGCAGAGCCGGTCGAAGTACGGCGCCAAGCGTCCGAAGTAAATTCTGGATTAACGAGAGAGAGTATCTGACATGCCAAGAAGTAAATTTCTGGATCAGCGCGAGGTTCTTCCTGATGTGCGATATCGCGACAAGCTTGTCGGGAAGTTTGTGAATACGCTGATGAGCGGGGGAAAGAAAAGCACGGCTGAGCGTATATGCTACGGAGCCTTCGATGCGATTCAGGAGAAGACTGGGAATGATCCGTTGAAGGTCTTCAAGGCTGCCATTGATAATGTGAAGCCGATTGTTGAGGTGAAGTCGAGGCGTGTCGGTGGAGCGTCGTATCAGGTTCCTGTCGAGATCCGTCCGGCGAGGAGGGTGTCGTTGGCTCTTCGTTGGCTGGCTGAGTATTCGCGGACTCGCGGCGGGAAGAGTATGCGGGAACGCTTGGCTGCTGAATTGATGGATGCGTCGAATAATACCGGCGCCTCTGTGAAGAAACGGGAAGACGTGCATCGGATGGCGGAGGCGAATAAAGCCTTCGCCCATTATCGCTGGTAGCGTCGTACTGTGCTGCAGTTGAGCCGTGCTGCGAATCGCAGTTTCGGGTGTTGGCGGGTCGCAGCAGTGAAGTTCGGCTTGACTTGTGGCACATGTGTTTTTTAGGGGAATGAAGTGGCTCGTCAAACATCATTAGAACATACGCGGAACATCGGCATCATGGCTCACATCGATGCCGGGAAGACGACGACGACAGAGCGCATTCTGTTTTATACGGGAATGACGCATAAGATCGGAGAGGTTCATGAGGGCGCTGCCACCATGGACTGGATGGAGCAGGAGCGTGAACGTGGAATTACGATCACGGCTGCTGCGACGACCTGTTTCTGGCGCGACCATCGCATCAATATCATCGATACGCCCGGCCACGTCGACTTCACGATTGAGGTGGAGCGGTCGTTGCGTGTGCTTGATGGAGCGGTGGCGGCATTCGATTCGGTTCAAGGTGTAGAGCCTCAGTCTGAAACCGTGTGGCGGCAGGCCGATAAATATTCTGTGCCCCGCATTGCCTTCATGAACAAGATGGATCGAATCGGCGCGGAATTCTTCGCCAGTGTTCAGTCTATTATTGATCGACTTGGCGCCAACCCTGTTCCGATTCAGATTCCGATCGGAAGAGAGAGTGAGTTTCGCGGCACGATTGATTTAGTGACGATGAAGGGCTTCTTCTACGACGACGAGACGCTGGGTGCGAAGTATGTTGTCGGGGAGATTCCTGAGAATCTGCTTGATCAGGCGAAAGAATATCGCGAAAAGATGATCGATGCGGTCGCCGAATTTGATGAGCAGGTCATGGAGAAGTATCTCAATGGCCATTCGTTGACCGAGGAAGAGATTAAGCGAGCGATCCGTGCTGCGACAATCGCCATGAAGGTGACGCCGGTACTTTGTGGCTCGGCTTTTAAGAATAAGGGTGTGCAGCAGCTGTTGGACGCCGTGGTTGACTATCTGCCGTCGCCGCTCGACATTCCGCCGGTCAAGGGTATTGATCCCAATACAGGAAAAGAAGTTGAGCGGAAGCCGGATGATGGCGATCCATTTTCAGCCCTTGCATTCAAGATGATGACCGATCCTTTTGCCGGTCAGTTGGTGTTTTTCCGCGTGTACTCAGGCACCTTGAAGACCGGCTCTCCTGTGTTGAATGTGACGAAGGGGACGAAGGACCGTATCGGTCGATTGCTCAAGATGCACGCGAATAAACGGGAAGAGATCGATGTCGCATACGCGGGAGATATTGTGGCGGCTGTCGGGCTCAAGGGTGCCACCACTGGGGATACGCTGTCAGAGGAAAAGCAGCCGGTCCTCTTGGAGGTCATGAAATTTCCTGAACCCGTCATTGCCATGGCCATTGAGCCGAAGACGAAGGCCGATCAAGAGAAGATGGGTTTTGCTCTTCAGAAGCTTGCGCAGGAAGATCCGTCGTTCAGGGTGCGGACCGACGAAGAGACGGCGCAGACAATCATTGCCGGCATGGGTGAGTTGCACCTTGAGATTATCGTTGATCGTATGCTCCGTGAGTTCAAAGTTGAAGCCAATGTTGGTAAACCTGAAGTGGCATTCCGTGAAACGATTCGCAGGTCCGCTGAGGCTGAATCGAAATACGTTAAGCAGACCGGTGGCCGCGGTCAGTATGGCCATGTCGTCCTCACGGTTGAGCCGTCTGAGCCAAACAAGGGCTTTGAATTTGTCAATAAGATCGTCGGTGGTGTGATTCCGAGGGAATTTATTCCGGCCGTCGAAAAAGGTGTCAAAGAGCGGCTGGATGCTGGTGTTATCGCAGGGTATCCTTTGCGTGACATTCGTGTGACGCTCACGTACGGCTCGTACCACGACGTTGACTCCAACGAAATGGCGTTTAAAATCGCTGGTTCCATGGCGTTTGCCGATGCGTGCAAGCGCGCTGATCCCGTGTTGCTTGAGCCGATCATGAAGGTTGAAGTGCTCGTGCCGCAGGATTTTATGGGCGATGTGATCGGTAACCTGAACGGCCGTCGTGGCAAGGTTCAAGGCATGAAGGTTCGGGCCGGCGCCCAGGCGATTGAGGCGACGGTGCCGCTCAGTGAAATGTTCGGATATGCCACGGATCTTCGGTCTCGCACGCAGGGCCGTGCGACGTACAGTATGGAGTTTGATCGCTATGATCAGGTCCCTCGGCAGATTGCGGATGGGATCATCGCGAAATATCGGGGTGAATAATCATAGAGTCCAGTTGGTGTAGAGGGAGGGAGTAGGTTATGGCGAAGGCGAAATTTGA
>MSXN01000026.1 GCA_002083555.1 Nitrospira sp. ST-bin5
ATGAACCGCGCGCCGATCAGGAGGTCATCCGACCTTGGAGCAAACCGTTGTACCAGCACGGCCATCTGGCCATCCTCAAAGGCAATCTGGCTGAAGAAGGCGCACTGGCCAAGACCAGCGGAGTGAAGGTCCCGAAGATCACCGGCCCGGCTCGCGTGTTCGATTCGGAAGAGGCCTGCATGGAGGCGATCCTCACGCGCCGAATCCAGCACGGTGACGTGGTCGTAATCCGCTATGAAGGCCCCAAGGGCGGCCCCGGCATGCGCGAAATGCTCTCGCCCACGGCAGCCCTTGTCGGCCAGGGCCTGGGTGATTCCGTCGGTCTGATCACCGACGGCCGTTTTTCCGGGGGCACCTACGGCATGGTCGTCGGACATGTTGCGCCGGAAGCTGCGGTGGGAGGAAATATTGCGCTGGTGCAGGAGGGCGACTCGGTGACCATCGACGCGGACCAGCGCGTGTTGCAACTCAACGTGCCTGACGAAGATATCACGCGCCGACGCGCCGTTTGGCAACCGCCCGCAACGCGCTACACGCGCGGCGTGCTCGCGAAGTATGCCAAGCTGGTGTCGAGTGCCAGCACGGGAGCCGTAACGGACTAGCCCGATGGGGAAACACAGAACGTCGACAGGCGATGAGACGCTCCGTTTCTTCGTGACCGGGACCGACACCGGCGTGGGCAAGACCGAAGCGGCTTGTGCCCTGCTCTCGCTACTGGCAGACGCAGACCTTCGCCCGGCAGCGATGAAACCCTACGAGAGCGACTACCTCAACAGGCGGCGGCACGGCTGGCCGGTACCTGGTTCTGTCCCGTATGTGCGGGAGCAAACCCGTCTGCGGGCCGCCTATCGGCTGGCCCTTCGTCCGCTGCTGAATACCTTTGACCAGGAGGGGCCACGCGGCGCCAGTCTCTCTGTTACGCGCGGAGGCCAATGACTAAGTCCTGGTTCAGAGGACGCCTCGCGGTGTTGGCCACGATGCACCGCAAGGAGCAAGCGATTGCCCCCGTCCTGAAGGAGGCCCTCGGACTTCAGGTGGAGACGCCGCCGGGGTTGGACACCGATCGCTTCGGCACGTTCACGCGAGAGATCCCGCGTCCCGACACGCAACGTGAGACGGTTCGATTGAAGGCGCAGGCGGCACTGGCTGCTGTACCGGAGGCTGACTTTGGGCTCGCCAGCGAAGGCAGTTTCGGACCCCATCCGTGTCTGCCGTGGGTCGCTGGCGGGCGCGAGCTCGTCATCCTGATAGGCCGGGATAGTGGCCTTGAGCTCGTCGGCGTCGATCTCACAGCCGAGACCACCTGGGGGTCTCGGCTGGTCAGCAGCGTGGCGGACGCTCTGGCCTTCGCCCAGAGCGTCAGGTTCCCCTCGCATGCCATCGTGGTGATTGGTGCGTCCAACGGGGAACCGGACGTTTCGAAAGGAGTGTATAAGGGCTTGATGACAACGGAAGAACTCGAGGCGGCAGTTCGCGTCGTGCTCGAACAACACGGGGCAGCGCATGTGGAAAGTGATATGCGCGCACACGTCAATCCGACACGGCTGCATGCCATCGAGCGCGCCGCCAGAGATCTGGTGCGCCTGGCCCTGAGCGGCTGCCCGCGCTGTGAACGGCCTGGTTTCGACGTCGTGGAACGACGCGAGGGGCTGCCCTGTGGGGCATGCGAGATGCCAACCCGCCGCATTCGTCTGGAAATCGTGGGCTGCACAGGCTGCGGCTTCCGAGAAGAACGTGTCCCGGCCACCGGGACGGCGCCAGCCTCGCCCGCTGAGTGCGACCGCTGCAACCCCTGACCATGGATCTCTCCTGATGGCGCCACTTCAAACGAGGTTGTATGCCGACATTGAAGGCACGCTCTCCTGTTAATCCAGTTGGTCTCCGCGATTTGCAGGTCGTGACTCTCGTTCGTGCAACCTGTTCGCCGATGCACAGGACTGCGTGCGCCGCTGTATCCTGCAGTAAGCAGCACTGATCTCGATACGTCTTTCTCATGTCGCGGTATGCTATGTCAGTAATCCTCCCGCAATGTTGTCAGGCCTGCTCGAACGACGTTCCTTCCCTAAAAGCCACAAGGTGCCGCTCCACCGGATCAGATATTAACGTTTCGCTGGAGCCTTGGGTCCCTGCTGCATCCACCCAAAGCCCCATAGGCCACAGGCAAGGCACTTACTCGAACTACGCTGGTCCGCACTACTGATAACAGCGAATCCTTTTGGTTCAAAACTTGCTGTAGCAACTCTGTCATGGGATCTCTACTTGCTTCAATGCAGCAAAGTCATACATGCGCGCGGCGATTCGCTGCCTCACGACGAATCTCTCCCACGGCACGTTCGCGGAGGAAATCCGTCGCTCGGCGGCGGGCGACCGCCTGCAAATCGCTCCTGGACGACACGAGAATGGACACCATGCGCATGCGGCGGCCTTTGGCTCTCGGACTGATATTCTCCCTCACGAGTCTGCTTCCCGTCGCTTGGGCCGTTGAAGAAGGCGAGCTAGTGGGGAAAGAGGGGCGGTGGGGATATGTTACGAGAGAAGATCCCGCTCTTAAATATCTCCTGGAGAAACACATCATCACGCAGGAGGAATATGACGAGGGCGCCAGAATCGTCGAGGAGCGGGAGCACCCTTCGGCTCCGTCGTTCCATCTCAACTATGGCCAAGGGCTCAATATCGAGACCGGGGATCAATTCTTTCTCAAGCTCCGCGGCCTGATGCAATTTCGATTCAACCACAACGAGTACAACCAGGCCTGGCGCACCATCGGCGATCGCAATAATTTTGCCGGCGACAAGCCTGCAGAAGCCTGGAGGCGTGCCGATCAGTCGGCAACGACGCTCAGTACCCAGGCCATGCGGTTGCAGTTTTTAGGGTACGCCTTCGATCCAAACTTGCGATACGACGTGACCATCGGGGCTGATCGTCAGGAAGGGAGTCCCACCGCCACGGGCGGCCTCTCTCTCGTCAACGCCTACGTGGCCTCCTGGCACGTGCCCTATGCCAACGTCGTGGTTGGCCAGTACAAAACGTGGTTCAATCGAGCCCAGATCCAGTCCGTCGCCAACCTGACGTTCACGACCCGCATGATCGTGCAGAATGCCTTCATGGCCAACGCCATCAACCGTCGTGATATCGGCATCACCATTCTCAGCGACGAAAATAAATACCGGGTGAACTATGCGATCGGCGTCTTCAACGGCATGGGGACCACCCTGGACCGGCTCAGCAACCCGATTGCCCAGGATGGCACCCGGGTGAACGCGAACGAGTTGATGTATGTGGGGCGACTGCTGTGGAAGGTGTCGGGGAATCCCCTCTACGGCGAGGGGGACATCCTCTATTCCACAGAGCCCCAAGTCGCCATCGCCGTGGGCTACGCCTATAACTCCGGTGTGAACCTGTCGGATCCGATCACCGCCGTCCGGAACCAAGTCCTGGGGGTCTCCGGCAACGGCCGGTTGGTGGGGGCGGGAATCATCGACTTCCAGACGTGGGAGATGGATTTCATCGCCAGATATCGAGGCTGGGCCCTCCAGGCGGAGGGGTACGTTCGCCAGCAGCAGGTTCGCGGGGGCAACTTTTCCGTGGGAAACGCCATGGGCTGGTATGCGATGCTCGGCTATTACCTGGTGCCGCGGAAGCTGGAGGTAGCGGTCCGCTACGGCATCTTCGACCCGAACACAGGCTACTCCCACGATCTGGTCAAAGAGGCCGGCGTGGCGCTGAACTATAGTTTGGACGGAACGTACGATCACCGCATCGTGGCCGATTTGACCAACGTCACAATGGGCACCGGCGGATACGCAGCCGGTCGTCCGACCGTCAGCACTCAGGATCTCGTGACGAATAGCATCCGAGTCTTGTATCAGTTCTATTGGTAGTGCCTACGGGATATCTGTTTAGGGCCTGGAGGATACATGGTCGCATATAGAATGGGATGGCAATGGAGGAGCGCCTGGTGCCTCGCGGCGCTCCTGGTGGCGTTGAGCCTGGCCGAGCGGCCGGCGTATAGCGAAGTCTTGACGATCGGCGCCGCGCACAGTTTAAAGCCCGTACTCCGCGAAGTGCTCCCGATCTTCGAGTCCCGGTATCAGCCTGCCAAGGTGCACGTTATCTACGGTCCATCCAGAACACAACGCAAACAGATTGCGCAAGGCGCGCCCCTGGATGTGTTTCTCCCCGCCTCATTCGATCAAGTGAGCCATCTCCAATCCCAAGGACTGACCATCGATGGACCGCCGAGGATTTATGCCAGAACGTCCGTGGTCTTGATCGCCTCCGCCGAGACTGCCGCGGTTCCTGTGTCCTTTCAGACGCTGGGGTCGGACACCGCCGGCCGCATTGCAGTCGCGAATCCAGCCACGGATGCGCTGGGAGCCATCACCGCTCAGCTCATGTCAAACGTCGATCCCGCAAAGCGGCTGCAATCTCGGATCATCTACGCCCATCACAGCGAGATTATCGGCCTCGTATCCAGCGGCGAAGCAGACGTCGGAATCGTGTACCGCGTCGATGCGTTGCACAACAGGACCGTCCGGATTCTTGATGACGCACCAGATGGCCTCCACGCTCCCGTAGAGCTTGGCGCGGCTGTCGTGTGGACCTGTAAGCCGGCCACGCTTCCTCTTGCGCGGAAACTCCTGGACTTTATGCTCGATCCAGCCGTACAGCACGTGTTACGCAAACACGGGTTCCAGCCCCTGTCTTCGCAAATGGAGTAACTGCCGGTGCTCAAGCTGTGAAGAATAACCGCGGACTCGTACAATCAATGGTGAAGCCTCTGCGACAATCGGTGTTACTCCTCCTGAGTCTCACCCTCATCGGATGCGCCGAAATCCCCGTAGACAAGGGAAGAGTGATGTTCGTCGCTGGATTCAACGAGGTGCGCCTGGTGCCGGAGGATGGGGCACAGCGCAACAACCACCCGGTCACATTGACGCCTACCGAGGTCGGCACGTTGCTCCACCGGGTGCTCTATGGCGAACAGCGCAATTTCCTACACCGTCTGATCAGCGGGGAAGCGATCAGGCGCCGGGCCTTCCGTGAGGATGAAATCGTTCTCCTGGCTCCTGCGCTCTCCCACGCCTTGGCGCAAGCCACGCCTGATGAGCGGGTGTTTTTTCATCTGGGACGGCCGGGCTCTGGGGGAGGCGAGAAGGGGACGACTCCCCTCCAGACTGGCATGCCCGGCGTGGCCTTGGGTCGGCCTGCCACCATGGGAGGCGAAGAAAGCACGGCTGGATGGATCTTCGTTCGGGGACCGTTGTTGCACCTCCTGCTGAGCGAAGTCCAGCACGTACAAGGGCCGGTGGCTGACATTAATCAGTACATTCGGGAGATGCCGAACATCCCTAAAGCCACCATCGCCTTTACCCTGACCTTTGATCCTGAAAAGTACATGGTGGCCGAAACCTCATGGGGCAGTTGGCTTACACAGGCCCCCTTGGCGGCCCTCGCCGTCAGATTCCGGGAAGCGCTGCCCGATTTGCAGACCTATAAAACCCTTGAAAGCAGCGAACCATTTTCTCGGTAGGACATACGAACGCCTTATGGATACAAAGAGTGCAGTGGGGTTGGGACCAGTCTATGCGTGTCCAGTCACCCTACCTGGATCAGCCGCATTTCAAGCAGAATACGCAGGTCGCGATGCCGCAGCCGGACTGATAGCTGGATCAATGGCTATTCCATTGACGGTGGGCATCGCCATGATGTCCGACTATCCCATCAAGGTGGGGTTGGCAACAGTCGCGTTTGCCTGCTTAATCGGCTGGATCAATGCCTGGATCAGACCAGGCAACTATATCGGCTGTCCGGGGATCGCAGCAGGTCTTGCACCGGTGTTGGCAGTGGGCGTGGCCAGCTTTGGCCTAGAAAATATGGCGTTTGCAATTGCCCTGACTGCGACCTTTCAAGCCATCATATGGAAATTCAACTGGCAGAGATATATTTTGATTGCCGTGCCGGCGTATCTGGTCGAAGGGTTGCTGGCGGGCGTAGGCTTGAAGATCGCCCTAAAATTCCTTGCGTTCACCTTTGAGCTTCCCGAAGGAATGGAGTCCGCCGATACGTTTTGGAACGGTGCGCGCATACAGATGGCCTTGATATCCATAGTCGGGTATGTCGGCTTTGTCTATCTGTTTTTAAAATTCAAGAACACACAGCCTGCCATCCCGTATTTTGTGCTGATTACCGCAGGAGCGGTACTCGCTCAATTCGTGTCTATGCCCATGCTCTCCGTCGTTGATACGCCCCTTCGTTTCGAGTTGCCGATACCGCATTTTGACAGTGCATTCACTGTGGTCTATATGGTCGGATTCGCCGTGTTGCTGGCGGCGATCGATGTGATCGAGCAGGTGATGAGCAACGCGGCGATTGAAAAAATAGACCCGCTCAAGCGCAAGTGCAACAGCAATAACAGCTTGCTTGCCATTTGGATCGCCAATATGGGGGCGAGCTTCTTCGGCGGCATGACCAATCTGGACGGTCTGGCAAAAAGCACTACCAATGCCCTGGCTGGGGCCCATACCAAGTTTTCCGTCTTGATAATTGGTCTTGTGGTCACCTTCTTTACATTCAATGTCGAATATCTGGCCTATCTGCCGAAGTTTGCCCTAGCGTCGATCATGATATTCACGGGCTGGAAGATGATTGAGGGACTCGTCCATGTGACCCATCACGGGCCCTATGCCATGATCCTGGCTATTTTATGCGGTGTGCTGGTCTTCAAGGTGGGGATTTTCGAGGGCTTGCTGATTGCCCTGGCGGTGCACGGCATTGTCCATTATATGATGTATGCCAATCTCGATAAAATGCCTGGAAGAGATATTGTGAAAAGGTACATTGATGACCTCAAAAGGAATGGCAGCAATGTCAGCTAGCCGACCTGGTTCACACTGATAACACCGCAGACATCTGAGGACAGGGAGGCAGATTTTCGTGTCCTTCGACGAAAATCACCTATCCAAGAAGGAGCGCCATTATGTTCAAGAAAATTATGGTTGCTATCGACGGAAGCGAGATTTCGCTGAAAGCATTAAAGGAAGCGGAGAATATTGCCACTTTTTATCATGGCACGCTGTGCATCGCCTATGCTATTGCCGATTCAGACGATGCTGATCAGCCAGGCAGGCCTGGAGCTATTGGAGCATGCTAAGTCTGCTGTGAAGAATGGGTTGAACGTGGAAACCCGTTTACTGCGAGATCAAGAGAATATGACTTAACGGGTATTACGGAAGCCATTACCGCAAACTCTAATCATGGATATACTCAAACTGCACAACCTCCTTGAACGTGTCCGTGCCGGCAGCGTGAATCTCGAGGACGCGCTGCGCGAGTTGAAGGATCTGCCGTTCGCCAATCTCGGCTATGCCACGGTCGACCACCATCGCGCACTGCGGCAAGGGACGCCTGAGGTCATCTTCGGGTTGGGAAAGACCGCGGAGCAGATCGTGGGGATCGCGGAGGAACTTGCACGGACAGGCCAGAACGTGCTGATCACGCGGCTCGATCGGGAAAAGGCAGTCGCCGTGACACAGACACTGCCCTTACTGAACTATCACGAGCTCGCGCGCATGGCGACTTGGGAACAGGCACCGATTGCGCCGATCGGCAAGCTCCCCGTCGCACTCGTCTGCGCAGGCACGGCCGATGTGCCGGTGGCGGAAGAATGCGCTGAGACGTTGCGCCTGCTAGGCATTCAGGTCGAACGTCTCTACGACGTCGGCGTAGCGGGCATTCATCGGCTCCTCGGCCGCCGCGAGCTCTTTGACCGGACTGCCCTGGCGATTGTGGTGGCGGGCATGGAAGGAGCGCTGCCCAGTGCGGTGGGCGGGCTAGTCTCGATCCCGGTGATCGCGGTTCCGACGTCGGTCGGATATGGGGCTGCATTCGGCGGGGTGACGGCGCTGGCCTGTATGCTTACCAGCTGCGCCTCCGGGGTCACGGTCTGCAACATCGATAACGGCTTTGGCGCCGCCTTCGCCGCGGCGCGCATTCTGCGCACAGCCGATCGGTTCTGACTCCTCCCTTCCTCGAGGGACCTGTTCAGAAACACTTGTCATCAATTGGCTTTCCGCGACTGCCTGCCCATGGATGACGCCACTCTGGAAATCGTATTCGCTGGAGGCCGCATCTTGCCCAGGCAGAAACCCTCAAAGTAAAATCACACCCTTTCGAGGAGCACCACATGACCCCTGAAGAAGCACGGGCGCATTACAACTTCCTTCTTACGCTCTGCATCCGTAAAGCCGAATCGTTCGGCCCGATGGCATTCACCTTCATCAAGGACCATAGCTTTGCCGGAGCAGGCCTGACGCCGGAAGAGCAGTTCAACCTAATGATGGCGACCGCCGACGCCTTCGCCGATGAGCCGAAGCGGTACGGCCACAAGCTAGATTGCCTCCGCAAAGCCTTCGAGCTGCTCCCGAGAACCCGCTTCCACGATGCGGCCCTCGCCAGGCAGATTCAGCAGGACATCCAGCGCCTCACCACCGAACTCGACTACTATACCGCCGCGTTGAAGCCGCACCGTCCTGGAGACGACCAGGCCATCGCAACACCACAGCGGATCGTAATCGAGACCGACATGCCTGATTACTTCTTCTCGATTGCCCAACAGCGAGCCACGAACTACTTTCAACGGAAATATCGCCTGTCCAAGGAAGCGAAGATCGCCCAGCACTTCACCAGCCAGACCAGGACCTTCGAGCCGGACAATCCCACCGTGCATAAGGAATTTCCAGGCGCGTGCGCCCCCTTCATGCAAGCCAGGACCGGAGCCTGGCACATCATGCTGCCGTTCGACCTCAAGATCAGCCGCTCCCCGGAGGACCCTCTCGATGCCGGCGTCCGCATCTGGTACGTAAAAACGGGATATTCGTTTCCGCTGCGATATGAAATGGGCAGGCTGGTCAGCTTCTACGACGATCAGGTCCTCGACGTGGAGATGACCGACCCGCATCTCCTCTTCGTATCCGCCGCGCCGATGGACAGCCCGAACGTGGGCACGGTGAACCGTGCCGTGTCCCCGGATCTCCCCTTCGAGATCGGACTCCCCCGGGCCTTTCTCGACGGCACGAACACCCTCGGCCCGTACGTGCAAATCGGCTGCAACATCAAGGTCTGGTTCGACGCGACCGCCGTCAATTTGCTCCTCCAGGGTGCCCCCGATCTGCATGAATACGGGCTGCAGGGCGGTGCCGGTCTGCTGACACGGACCTACACTACGGAAAAGATCGGGGCCTACGCCGGAGCAGGACGGCAGCTGTGGCAGGAAGGGCTTAGTTTTAATTTCATCAACTTGCACTTGCAACTGCTCCCGGGTATCACCAGCGCCCTGGTGCCCGCCCACACCCCCATCTTTTCCCTCTATCCCATGATCGTCCGAGGACAGTATCAATTGGAGGATGCCCGCTCGCTCACCATCTAAGATCCTCCCTCCCGGTGCCTCATCTCCTCGGGGTGCATCTGCCGAATGGAGGGTGCGTCGGCGCCGCACAGGGATGGACCTCGAAGAACTATCGCACGGCACTCCAGCCGGTGGATCGGGCGATGGGGTCGGTGCCGGAGATCTTCAAAAAACATGGCCTGCTCACGCGCACCACGATCTTTGTCACATCCTTGAGTGGAACCGGCGCGGCGAATGGGTACCCTACCACGGTGTGATCGCTCGCCCCATGGTTTGCCTCCGGTGTCTGGATCAAGGCCGGGCATGTGATTCGTCAGTCCATCTCCATTGTGGACACCCGCGCAACGGTGCTGCGGGCGTTTCGACTTGAGACGTGTACCGAGTGGGATAGCAGTGCGGTCGAAAAGATCTTTCGCGACACCAATGCGATCTCCGTTATTCCAACGAAGGGACGGTAGACTCTTTGGCGGTCGATTGAGCTATAGCCAGGGGGTCCCCAACATTGACCTGTGGCTCTCCCAGCACAGTCCCCCCGCCCGATAGGCCCAGGAAGCAAACGCCTCATAACAATGCGAACGGCATCAGATTCTCCGATTCGCCGGCGACATGGAATCGCCAGCGGCTTGGAGGAGAATATGAACTCAAAGGTCCTTACCTCTACGGGTCGCCGTTGCGACACGAAGTTGTCCTGAAAACGTATCGGGAGACCGTCGACAACGCGAAGGGGCTCCATCCCTCCAACGGATACTTCATCGGCCTCGCGCCCGAAGTGACGTGGAACCGTTACCACTGGCACGATCTGGTGCCGAGCGGGTACCGTGTCTCAGCGGAATTCCGCCCCGGCTACTTTCTGGGCACCAACCAGAATCGCCATGAAGCGCGTCTTCGCTATCTGCAAGGCGGCCCCCTCGCCTCGGCGACGGTGCTCATGATCAACGGCGCCGCCGAAGCGTTAACAGGGGCAATCCCAACTACAGCGTCCTCCTCGGCAGTATTGCCGGAGGCCTCCCATCCCGGCACCGTCCAGATCTCCTTTCGCGTCGGAGAGCAGTTGCTGAACGACTTGGAAGACCGCATCATCGCCGAGGTCCTTCGGCGTTCCGACGGCAACAAAACCCTTGCGGCCAAACACCTCGGCATCACCCGCTGGATGCTGGACCGGCGCCGGAAACCGTAGCTCCACCAGAAGCTGAGCGCTGGCGCACCGCATCGCCAATCCAACCGTGCACGCACGCACCTGACAGCAGATATCGCTATCTCCATTTCAAGCCATAGAGAGCCGCACCCCTCAATTTCCTATGAAATCACACACCACCGGACGATCTGACCGCCATGAAAATCGGGACCGGCGATTGCATTGATCCGGCATCGACGCGCCAAGCGCAACGATAAAGAGCCGATGCGCTCTCAGCGACACGGCACGAGTCCAATCTGGAGGCCGCGATGAATCTGAGGCTCACAATTCTCGTCTTGACCCTAACCGGCCTGCTCGTCCACCGCCCGGAATCCGAAGCCGCCCCCCAGGGCCATCCGGCGCCACAGCCCTCCGCAGCAGCGGATCATGTGATCCTATTCGTCCTGGAAGGGGTTGACCGGCAATCCTTGAAGACCGGACCGATGCCTGCCCTGTCGCGTCTGGCCAAGGAAGGAGCCGCGACCTGGTCGGCCGGTACGGTCACATCCTCAAGCCGTCTCCCCGCAATGGCCTCGCTCCTCACCGGACTTCCCGTGGAGAAGCACGGCATTACCTGGGACACCTTTGAATTCAGCCGGGGATACCCACGCCCCCCGACAATCTTCGATTACCTCGATCTCAGCGGGGGACGGGACAGCGCCATCTTCTTCATGGACGAGTCGCTCTACCAGCTGGCAAAACCAGAACCCTACACCGACTATCAGGTGTGCGGACCGCTCAAACCGGAATGCAGCCCGGATCGGCTGGTGTCCTACATCAAGCAGTACATCAGGAAGGCGGACAGCGGACAAGGGTACGGGCATGCGATTCTGGCCCTGCCGCACCTCCTCGTGGTGCACCTGCCGGACGGGGCTCGTGCCGGCATCGAACACGGCTGGTCCTCGGGGTCCTATCGCACCGCGCTTCGGTCAGTGGATCAGGCGATGGAGTCGGTCCTGGCGATTTTTAAAAACCACGGACTGCTCACACGCACCACGGTGTTCGTCACGTCGTTGAGCGGGACCGGCGCGGCTCCAGGACAATCCACGACGGCCTCAACGCTCGTCCCGTGGATTGCCTCCGGAGCCGGGATCAAGCACGGACATGCGATTCACCAGCCCGTCTCGATCGTCGATACCGGAGCCACGGTGCTGCGAGCCTTGCGACTTGAGACACATACCGAATGGGACAGCCGCGCGATCGAAGAAATCTTTCGCGACGCACCCAGCGTTGCCACGATTGCGACGAAAGGACGGTAGGCGCCTATGACTGCATTCCTACACAAACGGTCCATTAGGGAAACCACCGCGCTGGCTGCCGTCGTTCTCACCAGCCTGCTGATCTGTGCCGACTGGGGAATTCTGGCAAAGGCGGAACCACCCGAGACGGCCGAACAAAAGTATGCCATTACGATCGATGCCACGGCGATCGTATCGCAAAGCTGGTGGCACGTGCCGGGCGCGACCCCGTCCATCTGGACGTCCGACATTGAAACGTCCGACGCCTATCGGACGACGGATGCCCGGGTGCTTCAGCTAAAACCGGGCCGATACAAATTTGTCAGCTTCACCTTCGATTTCCCTTTTGACGTTACGCCGGCGGGTATGGTGGACTATGCGCCGGCGCTCAATCAATGCGTGGATGGACGGGGCACGCCAACCCTGATCGTGCGCTGCAAGCGGACCTACCCTCACGGGGGGAAGCCGGAGTACTCACTCGCTCCATAAGGAAAGAATCGAGGCGCTATGCACACCTATCTCAGAATGTGTCTGGTTGTTTTGCTGGCGGCGATGGGGACCACGCTGCATGACGGCGGATTAGCGGAGGCCGGACAGGCACAGGGGAAAGTCCGTGCAGACGAATCGGCCAGACTGGCACTGCGATACGCCGAAGCCTTGGCAGCAGGCCGCGCCGAAGACTGGGCCCGTCTCGACTTAGGCTGCCTCAGCCGCTGGCGCGCGCAGGCAGCCGGTTCGCCGGACGCTCGGGCACGGATTGCGCGCACCTGCTACGACGACACCGTGAACGCCTATCGGGCCATGATCGAAGATACCGCCGAGCCGGGTGTGCTCGGACCGACTACGCGCGGGCGCGGCCTCGGCCTGCTGTCAGAAACCCATCGCCACGCCAGTCTCTGGAAAGACTATCCACCCGCGCTGTTCCTGTCGCCCGCCGCGGTCCGGGCAAGCCTCAAGACGCCTCCGACGGTCGAACTCCGTACCGTCTCCCCGACACATCCCATTGCCATCGGGCAGGGAACCGCCACAGCCTCGACAGTCGGCGGCACACTGGTCGAATTGGCCGTCACCTACCCGGACCCCTTCGCCGCGCCCATCGCTCTGGCGCCCAACGAGGTCTGGTGGGCCAGCGGATCGGCTCGCCGCTACCAGCCGGTTCACAGCGTCGTCATCCGGCTGGTCATCGTCAGCAATCTACGCCGCCTCGGCTACGCGGAAGACCGCGCCGTCATCAACGAAGTCCTCCCCGACGCGCCGCGCATTCCCGCCACCTCCTATGGCATCAATCCGACCGACGCATCGCGTCAGCCGGAGATCAGAGGACAGTTCGTCCTGGGCACCGCCCGATGGTGGACGCGCGCGTTGGCGGGCGAGCGGTATACCGCCGTGCTCAAACAAGCGGAAATGACCGAGGACAAGCAGGAAAGGCGGGCGCTGTTGGCCTCCCTGTTGTTCCTCGATCCCACCGACCCTCAGGTGAACGGCCAGCTGGGCACGCTGGCATTCGAGACCTTTCTCTTCGAAGGACTGGCCAAGTCCGGGATCAACGCGCCTCATGAAGCCATGAAGCGGCAGGTGGCGGAGCTGTACTGGAATCTGCAGGCGCAGACATGGCGCCAGGAATTGACCGACGTCGCCCTCGGCCATTCACCTGCAGCGGAAGCCTTTTATGCCGCGTTCCAAGCGCTTGAAGCGGTCGTCGGGACCGGAACCGCGTCACCGGAGTTACAGCGTCAACTGGGAGTGCTGCACCGGTGGAATAACGATGTGCCGGCGGCCCTCGCACTCCATGAATCCCTTTTGCGCGCCACCAAGCCAGAGGATCTGCCCACACGCAGCCGGCTGCTTGCGGACCTGGCCTGGGACCGCATTCAATGGGTAAGCTGGGAGCGGCGCTACGATCATCCCTGGCTACAGCAGGCTCAAGACGAAGCGCGCCAGGCGATGGAACTGGCCAATACGCCGATCGCGCGCTTGGTCCCGGCGCAAGCCCTGCTTCTCGGCGAAGCCCTGGCCTTTACCAGAACGCCCGATGGCCTGCAGGCGCGCCTCCAGGCGGTGAAAGACCATCACGAGCGTCTGAGCGGCGTAACCGGCTTGTGGCCCTACCTCGTGGGAAACGATGTGGTGAAAGCCCTGGTCCCGGACGGCCAGCGCGTCACCCTGCCCACCCCGGTCCGCGCACCCGATGTGCTCAATGTCGAAGTCCATGCCAAACCGCCGCAGCAAGATATCGTCTGGCAGTGGAACTTCGAGCAGGACACTCCCGAATCAGTACCGGCGGGATTTGTCGCGCTCAGCACGCCAGGGGCGGACGCCTCAAGCTGGCGCGTGCAGGCCGACCGTCAGCTCCCCGCGGGCAACAAGCTGGTCATCCAGGACCGCCCCTGTGGAACCGATGACTGCGCCCATCTCCTGTTGGCCGAGCGCATCCGCACCACCTATCCGGACGCCACCGTGCAGATCGCCGAACTGTCGCCGGGCAGCGGCGGCGAAGCCGGAATCGCACTGGCGGTCCGCGACAACAAGAACTTCTATTCGGTCACGCTCAATCCCTCCACGGGCAAGCTGACCACAAGGCGCGTCACCGACGGCCGTACGACCGTGCTGGGGGAAATCGCCGTGAAGCTCGCCCCGCGTCCCTGGCACAGCCTGCGGGTTCAACGGATCAACTTTCTTCACCTGGATCGCGGGCGCCTGAGCGTGTTTGTCGACGGAGCCCAGGTCGCCGCCGTGGCGGACGAGTGGATCACGCAGGAGGGATCGATCGGACTGATTACCGTGGGACAGACGTCGGCCCAATTCGACGGACTGCATCTGCTCGATCTGGTGTCGAATCGCACGCTCTCCGGACCGGCGGCCTATTGAGGAGGAGGATGCCCGTGCAGCACCTGAGAGCGCTGGAAGATCAAAGCGTCTATATTCTTCGTGAAGCCTATAAGCACTTCGACGACCTCGCCATGCTCTGGTCGATGGGGAAGGACTCGACGGTGCTGTTGTGGCTGGCCCGAAAGGCGTTCTTCGGTCACGTACCCTTTCCGCTCGTGCACATCGATACCGGCTATGAAATGCCGGAGTTGATCGACTATCGCGATCGACTCGCCAAAGAGTGGCATCTCGATGTCGTCGTCGGCCAGAACCGCGAGGCCCTGTCCGGGGGCATGAGCCCGGACCAGGGCCGTGTCACCTGCTGCACGGCGATGAAGATCGAGGCGCTGAAACAGACCATCGCGAAGCATAAGTGGACGGCTGTGATTCTGGGTATCCGCGCGGACGAAGAGGGCACGCGGGCAAAGGAACGCTACTTCTCATTGCGCGACAAGCACGGTGAATGGGACTTCCGTGACCAGCCGCCGGAACTGTGGGATCAATACAAGACGACGTTTCCCGCCGGCGCGCACGTGCGCGTGCACCCGCTCCTCGACTGGACCGAGTTGAATATCTGGGAATACCTCGAACAGGAACGGGTTCCCCTGCCGGAGCTGTATTTCGACCGGGGCGCCGGCACCCGTTATCGCAGCCTCGGCTGCGTGCCCTGCACCGGCACCGTCAACTCCTGCGCCAACACGATCCCGCAAATCATCACGGAGTTGCGAGCCACAACGACCGCTGAACGCGCCGGACGGGCGCAAGATGAAGGCCGTGGCATGGAGACGCTTCGAAAGCTGGGGCATATGTGAGCCACGCCTGCCTCCTTGGCGCAGGCCGTTCCCACCTACGCTGCAGTTAGTTTCTCGTCTTCCAAGATTTCTCGTTTCAACCGTCTTGCTCTGTCAGCATCATCAGCTTCTGCAACACATTGCATTACTCTATTACTGCAATAGACATTATCTATTTGTCTATGAATCAGTCGAGCCGCTATCGTCACAAACAAAGAGAGTTGCAAGGGACCGGGTGAGTATTCATGGAAAGCATCGCGCCGGACAACCAGCGAATCCTCATAGTGGATGACAACAAGGACCTTCGAACAGCATAGATCGGTTCGCTGATGCAACGAGAACACCATTACGTGGCGGCTGAGCATGGGGCGTTCACCATTCAGCTATTGAACTCCGACCGGTGTCACCTTGTGATTATAGATTATCGAATGCCCGCCATGGATGGACTTCAATTCCTTAGGCAGGAGGGAGCAGCTCTAGAGACACGCGTTTGCATTGGGCGCGTATGCGGTGATCACCGAGCCCTTTGCGCTGCAGCAACCGACAATTTTGTCAGCACATGCAATAGGAAGCGATGATATCGACCAAGGCGGACTCGGAGAAGTGAAGAGTGAGTCAACCATACGTCGGACACTCCGTGTCCATTTACTAGGAGGTGAACTCATGAGCCGAAGGGAAAAGAATGGTGAGGCAAGAAAACACGGTTCCGTCAATGGCCGTCCGCTGACGGAGCAACTCTTTGAACGGATCAGCCGCCGCGCGTACGAGCTCTACCAACTTCGCGGAGAAGCTCACGGACACGACGCGGAAGATTGGTTTGAAGCGGAACGGCAGGTGAGAGAGGACATCGCGGGGAATCCTGAGGGACCAGCGCGATGAGGCCGTTGGGGTTACAAGCGGGATGCCACGTTCGCTCCCGGACGACGCCTGCCAACTCCTGCCACAAAACAGAGGAAGGACTCCTGGAGGCGCTGAAGAGCAGCACCACGGAACGGGCCTTGCGCGAGACGCGCTGTCCGCGAGGCGCTCGCGTCATGATGGTTCCGGCCGCGGGACCGAAGGGGAACGATGCGAGCTGTACTGCTCACCGTTGCAGTGATGGCCCTCACCGCGTGTCAGTCGAGGCTGCCGGCGGCTAGTGGGGACTTGAGGCGGCGCGCGCCTGTCCCGTGAATGACCATGGAGTAACGGAGGAATTCACCCATGAGGTTGGTGTCCAGCCGCACAGTCCTCGGATGGTTCTTGGCCGTCACGATCGGCGCCGTCGTGGGCCTTGCCCTGTTTACCTTTGTCTATGCACGCGGGGCGTCGTACCTGACGGATGACCCTCGGGCCTGCATCAATTGCCACGTCATGAAGACGCAATACGACGGATGGGTCAAGTCGAGTCATCGCATGGGAGCCGTCTGCAACGACTGCCACACGCCGGAAGGATTCATCCCGAAGTACGCCTCCAAAGCGTTCAATGGATTCCTCCACGCGGCGGCCTTCACCACCGGAGACTTTCCGGACGTGATTCAGATCAAGCCGCACATGCGGGCGATCACCGAACGGGCTTGCCTGAAGTGTCACGCCGAAATTGTGCAGGCGATCAATGTATCGGATGACCGCGCCGGACAACTGTCTTGTGCCCGCTGCCATCGAGATGTCGGACATCGGTAAAAGGAGGTTATGATGGATCAAACGGGTCGTGTGTCGGTGAAACTGCTCGCGCTCGCGCTGCTGGCCGCAGGCGCCGCGCTGGCGATGACGGCGCTGCTGATCAATATTTTCGAGCGGCACCAGGAGGCCAAGAACGTATTTTTCCGTGTGGTCGAGTTGACCGACCACACCGAAGACCCCGCTGAATGGGGAAAGAACTTTCCATTTCAGTTCGACGCGTACCGTCGCACCGTGGACCAGGTCCGCACGCGCTTCGGCGGCAGCGAAGCGCTGCCGCACGAGCCGACCGCGGCCGATCCCCGCTCGGTGGTGGCCCAATCGAAGATCGAGGAAGACCCGCGACTGAAAACTATCTGGGCCGGCTATGCCTTTGCCCATGATTTTCGCGAGGAGCGTGGCCACGCGTTTATGCTGGAGGATCAAACCTATACGGAACGGCAGGCCGTCGCGAAGCAGCCTGGCACCTGTCTCCAATGCCATTCGTCCGCCTATGCGGCGATGATGAAGCTCGGCGAAGGGGATTTAATGAAAGGGTTCGAGAGCATGAACCGGTTGCCTTACGCGGAGGCGCGAAAACTGGTGACGCACCCGGTCACCTGCCTGGATTGCCATGCGCCGGACACGATGCAGCTCCGCATTACGAGACCGGCGTTTATCGAAGGTATCCGCGCCGTGAAAGCGCGCGAGGGCATCCGCGACTACGATCCCAATACGATGGCCACCCGGCAGGAGATGCGCTCCTTCGTCTGCGGCCAGTGCCACGTCGAGTATTACTTCAAGGGGCCGGAGAAACGGCTCACGTTCCCCTGGACCAACGGGTTGCGGGCGGACGAGATCCTCGCTTCTTACGAGGAGAGCGGGTTCAAGGACTGGATCCACGCGGACACCGGCGCGCCGACGCTCAAAGCGCAGCATCCGGAATTCGAACTGTGGAGCCAAGGGATTCACGCCCGCTCGGGCGTGTCTTGCGCCGACTGCCATATGCCGTACAAACGGGAAGGCGCGATGAAGATCAGCGATCACCACGTGCGGAGCCCCCTGCTCAACATCAACCGCTCTTGCCAGACCTGCCACCGCTGGCCGGAAGCCGAGTTGAAGGAGCGCGTCGAGACGATCCAGCACCGGACATTCGAACTGCGCAACCGCGCAATGGATGCCGTGGTGGCGCTGATCGGTGATTTGAAAGCAGCCCGGACGCGCGGCCAGATCGCCGGCCTGTCTGAGGCGCAAACGCTGCAGCGTCAAGCGCAGTTCCTGCTGGATTTTGTCGAGGCCGAAAATTCCACCGGCTTCCATGCGCCGCAGGAAGCGGCGCGCGTGCTCGGCCAATCCATCGACTTGGCCCGGCGCGGGCAGCTGGCCCTTCGCGATCGGACAGGACCCTAGTGGAGGCACTCTCACCATGACCGATTTGCAAGCCGCGCGCACGCTGATGACGATGTCGCTGGGTTTTCACATTGTGTTCGCGGTCGTAGGAATCGGCCTGCCGCTCATGATGGTGGTCGCCGAATGGCGCTGGTTGCGAACCGGTGAAGTGGTCTACCTGACGCTGACACAACGGTGGGCAAAGGGGACGGCGGTCTTGTTTGCGATCGGAGCGATCTCCGGCACCGTGTTGTCGTTTCAACTCGGGCTGCTCTGGCCCGGATTCATGGCCTGGGCCGGTCCAATCATCGGCCTCGCCTTTTCGCTGGAGGGCTTTGCATTTTTCACCGAAGCCATCTTTCTTGGCCTCTATCTCTATGGGTGGGGACGGCTTTCTCCTGCCGCGCATCTGGGCGCGGGCATCGTCGTCGCGCTCAGCGGCGCTGCCTCCGCATTGTTTGTCGTCCTCGCCAACGGATGGATGCAGACCCCGCGAGGATTTCGCATCGTCGATGCTCAACCGACGGAGATCGATCCCCTCGCGGCGATGCTGAATCCTTCGGGCTTATTTCAAGTTCCGCACATGATTTTGGCTGCTTATGCGGCAACCGGGTTCGTCGTCGCCGGCATCCATGCCTTCCGGCTGCTGCGCGATCCGGACAATCAGTTCCATCAGCGCGCGTTCGTCATCGCCTGTGCGGTCGGCGGCGTCAGCGCGCTCTTCCAGCCGGTGAGCGGCGATATCCTGGCGAAGGTCGTGGCCAAGCATCAACCGGCCAAGCTCGCGGCGTTCGAAGGGCAATTCTCCACGGAATCGGGCGCGCCGTTTCGGCTGGGAGGCATTCCGGATCTAGAACAAGGCCGGCTCCGCTACGCCATTGAGATTCCCTCTGCCCTGAGCCTTATGCTCTACCTCGATCCCCACGCGACCGTCGCGGGGCTGGATGCCGTCCCGCGCGAGGAGTGGCCGCCGGTCGGCGTCGTCCGTGCGGCGTTTCAAATCATGATCCTTGCAGGTATCTGGATGGCGGCCGTCGCCCTTTGGGGCGCTTGGCTCTGGTGGCGGCGGGGATCGATCGTGCACTCTCGACGCTTTCTCCAGGCCACAGTAGGTACTGCCCCACTGGGGTTTCTCGCAATCGAAGCGGGGTGGACGGCCACGGAGGTCGGGCGACAACCCTGGATCATTACGGGCGTGATGCGAACGGCCGAGGCGGTAACGCCAATGCCCGGGCTCATTGTGCCGCTGATAGTTTTCGCCGCGCTCTATCTGTTTCTGGCAGCCGCCGTGGCCTGGGTGCTGTTCCACCAGATCGGGGCAAGTCCTCGGGGAAAACCGGATCGGCAGGACAGCGGAGAGACGCGGCGTGAAGCGTTGACCGTACGGGCCTCCGGGATTGTGGAGAAACCGGAATGAGCCTGGAACTGATCATCGCCGGGGCGCTGCTGAGTGCGCTGACGGTTTATGTGTTGACGGGCGGCGCCGACTATGGAGCTGGGGTCTGGTACCTGTCGGCAAGGGGCGCTCGATCGGATGCGCATCGGGCACTCATCGACCAGGCCATCGCCCCGATTTGGGAAACCAACCATGTCTGGCTGATCTTCGTGCTGGTCCTCCTCTTCACCGCGTTCCCTCCAGCCTTCACCGCCATCGTGGTCAGCCTCCATATTCCACTGACGTTACTGCTGATCGGCATCGTCATGCGGGGCGCCTCATTCGCCGTTCGCCATGCGGATGTTCCGTTCGGCGAGCTTCACGTTCAATGGGAGCGGCTGTTCGCCCTCGCCAGCTTGTTGACGCCCTTCTGGCTTGGTGTCGTTATCGGCACGATCGCCGCCGGGCTCCCTGCCGCCTCCGGCGGCTTTGTCGCGACCTTCATCAGTCCCTGGCTGGCAGCCTTTCCCCTTCTTGTCGGCCTCTTGACCGTCGTGCTGGTGTGCTATGTGGCCGCGGCCTATTTGGCCGTTGAGGCGACCGACGAAAGGCTCAAAGAAGACTTTCGCTGGCGCGCGATCGCAGCCGGATTGGCGGTATCGTTCCTGGAAGAGACGGTCTTGCTGGCGTCGCGAAGCGGCGCGCCCATCCTGTGGGGCGCACTGACCGGCACCGCTTGGGGAGCGGCCGTCCAGTTCGGGACTGCGGCCGCGGGTCTTGCCGCAATCGTATGTCTGTGGCAAAAACGGTTTCGCTGGGCCCGCCTCTGCATCGTCGGACAGGTTACGTTGACGCTCTGGGCCTGGGCGTTCTCGCAATTCCCCTACCTCGTCCCGCCAGACCTGACGATCTACAATGCCGCCGCGCCGGCGCAGACCCTCCAATGGCTGCTGCTCGCGCTGGGCGCCGGCGCCGTCCTGCTGTTTCCGTCGCTCTACTATCTCTTTCGCGTCTTCAAGCAGCGGGCGATATTCGGGCGCGACGATCCGCCGCCGAGAGGCGGACCAAGACAAGAAGGAGGGCACACATGAGCCATCGGTACGACTACGATCTCCTGTGCATCGGCAGCGGGCCGGCCGGCCAACGGGCGGCGGTGCAGGCCGCCAAGCTGGGCAAGCGCGCAGCGATAGTCGAGCGGGGTCGCGTCATCGGCGGCATCTGCGTGGATACCGGGACGATTCCGAGCAAGACGTTTAGGGAAGCAGTCCTCGCATTGAACGCCCGAGCCATTCCAGATAGCAGTCAGGTGCGGCCGGGATCGGTCGGACGGCCGACCGCGAAAGAACTGCTGGCCCGAGTTGAGGAAGTTGGACAGCGCCAAGGGGACATCATCGCAGACCAGCTGCGACGCAACGATGTGGCGGTCTTCATGGGAGAGGCCAGCTTCAAAGATGCGCACACAGTGGGCATCCGGTCCGACCAAGGGTCTGCCCTGGTCACGGCGGAGAACATCCTGATCGCGGTTGGCACGACTCCTGCTCCGCCGCCCGGTGTGTCTGCTGAACCTGGCCTCGTAGTGACCAGCGATGAATTGCTGCAACTCACATTGTTGCCGCGCCGGCTTACCGTCGTCGGGGCAGGGGTCATCGGCATCGAATACGCCTCCATGTTCGCCGCGCTTGGGATCGACGTGACGGTCATCGACAAGCGTGATCGACCATTGGAGTTCCTGGATCGCGAGATCGTCGACGAGCTGCTCTCGCAAATGCGGAATGCGGACGTCACGTTCCGTCTGGGAGAAGCGGTCGAGCGGCTGGAAATTGTTGAGCGACCGTCTCGCCGCGTTGTGATGTTCCTGGAGTCGGGTAAGCGGTTGGTCTCCGAGTTGGTGCTCTTCTGCGCCGGGCGACAGGGAGCCACCGCGCACTTGAATCTTCCTGGAGCAGGCCTGAAGGCGGATGATCGCGGGCGTCTGACCGTCGATCGGGAGTACCGCACCGCCGTGCCCCATATTTTCGCCGCCGGCGACGTGATCGGCTACCCCAGCCTGGCGACCACCTCCGCCGAACAGGGACGGCTGGCGGCCTGTTACGCGTTTGGCATGGAGGCCAAGCCCATGGCACATTTTCCCATCGGCATCTATTCCATTCCGGAGATTTCAATGGTCGGCCAGACCGAGCATGAACTGACCAGTCGTAAGGTTCCATACGAAACCGGTACGGCGCGCTATCGGGAGATCGCGCGGGGCCACATCCTTGGTGACGACAGCGGCCTGTTAAAGATGCTCTTTCATCGAGAAGATCACCGTCTTCTTGGCGTACACGTGATCGGCACTGGTGCAACCGAGTTGATCCATATCGGACAAGCGGTATTGGGACTCGGCGGGGGGCTAGACTATTTCTTGACGACGGCTTTCAACTATCCGACTTTGGCCGAATGTTACAAAGTGGCCGCGTTAGATGCATACAATAAATTGAATGCCTAGCGCCGCTGGCGAGCCCCCGCGTTCGGCCCGACAGGCTGAATGGTGGATAATGAAGAGACCCCGACGAGTCTAGCCGAACAGATCCCGGCGAGCCGATTCGAGAATCGCCACGACGATCGGGTGTTTGAGTCGGCTGTCCACCGTGACGGCGAAGAACTCTTGCTTGACCGTATCCACTCGCCCCAGAACCTCAACCTGATATTGCCGGCGTATTTCCTTCTCCAGAACCGTCGGGCCGGGAAAGATCCCGTACCCTTCATGGCCAAATGCCTTCAATGTTGCGCTGTCTTCAAACTCTCCGATGATGTTGGGGTGGAGGTCCTTCTTGACAAACCAGTCTTCCAATCCGCGCCGCAGCATGGCGTTGGGGGTCGGGAGCAAGAACGGAGCGCCTTCCAGAGATCGTGGAAATTTCTGGCGATACTGCGCCCTCAATTTCGCCTCGGCAAACAGCGTCACGCCCGATGTTCCCATTGAATGGCTATGGGCTTGCACCTTGATGCTTGGAGGCGCCGGGGTGTCGGAGATGACAAGGTCCAGTTTGTGAATCGCCAAATCGGCCAACAGGTGATCCAACTTCCCTTCCCAACACACGACACGGATAGCGCGGGATCGTTTGAATGCGTATTTCAGCAACCGCGTGACAAGTAGCTTCGGCACCGCATCGGCGACACCGACGACCAATCGCACGGGTTTGCCACTGCCACGCCCCTTCACCGTATTCATCAGGTCCTGTCCCAGTGAGAAGATGTCTTCCGCATAGTCGAACACGACGCGGCCCATCTCTGTCATGACCAGATACCTGCCCGATCGACGAAATAACTTCTCTCCCAATGTGTCTTCCAGCAGCCGAAGCTGTGCGCTGATGGTTGGTTGAGACAGGCGCAACTCCTCGCCAGCCTTGGCGACGGTTCCGTGTTTGGCGACCGACCAGAAATACAAGAGGTGGTGATAGTTCAACCATTCCATGGCGCGGGAGTATACATCGAAATATCCTATGCTACCAGTCACGTTTATCTATTTTTCACTGAATCGGCAGCTTGCTATCGTGACCTCGACAAGTGAAGAGCGAACCGCAGAACCGGAGGTGCCATGATGATCACGATACGAATGCTGAGGTCAATGTCAGTGACGGTGCTTGCTGTTGTCCTCTTCCAGACGCCCACATTGGCCGAATTCGATCATCTAGCCGCGTTTCCATCCATCCAAGCTCCGCAGTATGAAGGCGTGTTTGAGGGCCGACTCGCTGAGATGGACTCGAGACATCCCTATCGACTCGGCCTGTCGCCGGATCTTCATACAGGCAGGGACCCCAACGTAAAGAACGGTGAGTGGCGGGCAAGCGGTTTCCGCAACCCCAACATATCGCACTGGCCTTCAATGAGCGTGAGGCCGGGTCAGATTCCGGCGCATGACGTAGGTGACACCGGCATCCCGATGTGGCGTTGGTAAGGATGGGTGTCGAGACATATGGCAGGTGTCAGATGTCAACGCCATGCAGCTCTCATTGTCATAAGAAAAGGAGCATGACCATGGGAAATGAAGCTCGACAGAGTGCGCTCACTCAGAGACTACTCGGGATGCTTGCCGATCAGCCCGGCGTTCTACTAGATCAGCTTCTCGATCGTTGTCCGAATGCCACGTGGAATGAAGTCTTCGCGGTGGTGGATCACCTCAGTCGCACGGGAAGCATTCGCTTAAGCGGCAACGGTATGGGCAGGTACCATGTGGAGCTTCGCGCTGCTCAGCACCGGCTGAAAATCCACGAATAACCCGAGGGTAGTCCGGTTCACTCATTTCATCGCGTGCGACCGCTGAAATCCATCAGCGAGTGGTCGGCTCGCATTGGTGCGTGCGCATCTGCACGCTTGTGCGCAGCCGCACTCGGTCTCTTAGAGATGAGATCGTAACCAAGTGAGTCCGGCTGGATCTTCTCGTCATTTTTCCTTTAACCATGCCGTTTTGATTCACGGAGCCGTGCCGAAGGACGCGCGGCCCTCTTCTTGCTGTACCTGGGCATATAAGGGAGGCGCGAACAGCATGCTACAGGCCAACGAGAAGCTGGCACCCTACACAGACACGCAGCGCATGGAGCTGCGCTCCTATGTCAACCTGGCCGGAGAAGTCGTAGCCAGGCTCTGGCCGATGCGGACGTTCATCTCCCGCAACCCGCTGCAGGGACTTGAACACCTGCCCTTTTCCGAAGCCGTCCAACGAGGGACCGAGCTATTCGGCGGAGCCGGCTACCTGTCACCTCAGCTCTATCGTGAGGCCCACCGTGCGGGACGTATCGCCGACGGTGCCATTGACCAGGCGCTGACGCCACTGGTGCTCGATGATTCCGTACAGTTGGGACACCGGACCCTATCCCATCGGGAGGTCTTACGGGCGGCGCTGATTTACGATATCGACCTGTCCGATATTCTCGCGCAGTCAGCATCTCCCACCGAGATGGAGGCGGAGGGGCCGCTCACGATCTTGAACGCCTGGATGGAGCAACTCTCGTCTGCCCGTCGGGGAGCAGAACAGGAACGCCGGACTGAAACGCCCTCGGAGGAATGGCCCTTTCGGGAAACTTTGGCCACCTGGTGCGACCGCACACTCGGCACCCGCCTCGTCGAACAGATAGACCGCGAGATGATCAAGTGGTGCGTTGCGTTCTGCGACGAAGGGGAAGCGGCCTGGTCGATGCCCCATCGGGAGGAGACATTTTTCCGAGCGTGGAAAGCGTCGGCACAACATGACTGGACGCTCTCGCTGATGGGTATCCGGCGGCGGGCGGAGAAGATTCGGTCGCTCTCAGACCGTCCGGAAGACGCCTTGTTGGAATCCCTCGATCTGATGCAGATCCCCAAGATCTTGTGGCAGGAATATCTGGCCCTGCACCTGACGGCGCTACCCGGCTGGTCGGGCTTCATCAAATGGCGCGCCGACCAGACATCGGATCCCTGGCAGGAGGCCTATCGCATTGACCTGGTGAAATATCTTGCCGTCCGCCTGTTCTACGAGCGCGAGTTGGCTGCACTCGCGTGCCGTTCGGCTCTCGGCTTCCCTGGGGACTTTCAGGCGATCCACACCTTTTTGCGCCGATTCCCCCATGCATTCTGGTTCAGGCGTATCGTAAACGCAGGACGGGCTCCCAAACAAGCCGTCGCCGAGGCCCGCCGCCTCCGCCGCCGGTGGACCTCGACGCGCGCAGAGGAATGGGAACAGGCCGGGCAACAGTGGTACGCCCAACAGCGCAGTAATCGGCAGGCCCACTCGGCCAAGACCATCGCAGAAGCCCTCGACCTCCTGGCCGACAAATTGGGCATTGCCGCTAAACAACTCGCGGACGCCTCCCCTGACGTACGCGAGACACTGACGAATTGGTTGCGCGGATTCCCCGCCCCAGAGCGAAACAGGCGATGGCTCAACGCAGCTGAACTGACCGCCGAACGGACGGTCCTCGCGAGACTGACGCCGGCCGAATCACACAACGCACAGACGGACTCCCCTGCTCCCGCAAGACCCTTGGCGCAGTTTGTGTTCTGCATCGACGTCCGATCTGAGGTGTTCCGGCGCCGGCTTGAGCAGCGCGGCGGCTATGAAACGTACGGCTTTGCGGGCTTCTTTGGCCTGCCCATCTCTTACCGATCTCTCGACGAACCGCACGAGACCGCGCTGTGCCCGGTCCTCCTGAAGCCTAAGCACGTCTTGCGCGAAGTGCCCCGCACCTATGACGGCGACACAGCCCAACGTCGCAAAGCCACTGCCTCGGCGGTGAAAGCAGGACAGGAGCTGTTGCACGATCTGAAGCATAACGTCGTCACCCCCTATGTCATGGTCGAGGCGGTCGGGTGGTTCTTCGGCTGGTCACTGCTGGGCAAGACGCTCTTCCCCCGCTGGTATCACCGGATCGCGGCATGGGTCGAACGCACGCTGGTGCCGCCCGTGTCCACGTCCCTGACGGTGGACAAGCTCACCGGCGCCGAGGCCCAAGAGATGTTGGCGGCTGAGCAACGGCTGCTAATCTTGCGTTGGCTCAGAACGCATCACCGGGTTGAAGGGTCCCTTCTTACACCTCAGCGGCTGGAGCACATCCGCTTGCAGGCGCTGTCCGACGCGCCTCCCTCCCAGCTGATCCCCGGCGATCTCGGCCACCTGCTGGTCCTCAGCCCTGCCCAAGAAGTCCTGGTCCTCGAGGATCTCCGGCGCGACTGCCGCATGACGGGATTCGACAACGCGGCACGGATCGACCGCATTACCCGCACCGGATTCACCTCCAGCGAGCAGGCGTACTATGTGGAAACCTCGCTGCGATTGATGGGGCTTACCGCTTCATTCTCGCGGCTCGTCTTTCTCTGCGGGCATGGCAGCACCTCTCAGAACAACCCCTACGAATCGGCGCTCGACTGCGGCGCCTGCGGCGGCAGCCAAGGCCTGCCCAACGCCCGGGTGTTTGCGACCATCGCCAACCGGCCGCAAGTTCGAGATCTCCTGGCGAAGCGGGGCTTCGTCATTCCCGGCGATACCCATTTCGTCGCGGCACGCCACGACACCACTACAGACCGTCTCTCCGTCGGCGACCTGGAGGATGTGCCCTCCACACACCGCAAAGAGTTAGCCCAGATATTCGAGGACATTGCGATGGCCGGCGCCGAGGCGGCTCTGGAACGGTATGCGAGACTACCGGGCGATGCGGCGGAGCCGGTGCGGAGTACCGCGCTTCGGGCCATCGAACGGCGCGGCCTCGACTGGGCTCAAGTCCGTCCGGAATGGGGACTCGCGAGAAACAGCTGGTTCATTATCGGAAACCGCCGCTTGACGACCGGCCACAATCTGGAGGGCCGTGCGTTTCTCCATTCGTATGACCATGCGGCCGATCCGGACGGCAAATTGCTCGAAATCATCATGACGGCACCGTTGATCGTGGCCCAATGGATCAACAGCGAATATTATTTCTCCACCGTGGCGCCCGAGACCTACGGAAGCGGCAGCAAGGTGTACCACAACGTGACCGGCCGGATCGGCGTCATGACCGGCAACCAGAGCGATCTCCGCATGGGACTGCCGGTTCAGTCGGTCATGAACGGCGCCATGCCCTATCACGACCCGCTGCGTCTCACCGCGATCATCGAGGCGCCCCGGTCGCGAGTGCAAGCCATCATCGCCAGACAGCCGCTTCTGGAGACGCTGTTTCATAATCACTGGCTTCGGCTGATCGTGCTGGAGCCTGCAACGCAATCCTACTACCGCTACGACGGCGCAGGCGGGTGGGACATCGTCACGGTGGAGACGGCCGATCAAATCGCAGACGTCGAGGTCGGGCAGGCGTAAGTCGTTCCGGACAGCCGGAGTTGCGCACGAGTGAGGGGGCTATGCCGGACAGGGAGTTGAAGAAGGATCCGCCATACTGGGCCGTCGCCTTCTCCTCGTACCAGGAGATCACGGATTTTCTTCGCGAACTCGAAACCGCCTGCATGCTGCGCGGCCGGCCCTCGGATGGCACCGTGAATTTCGGAGCGATCGCCAGAAGTCTTCAAGCTCTCGATCGTCCGGATCGAGCCTACCGGTCCGTGCACATTACCGGCACCAACGGCAAAACCAGCGTGTGTCGCATGACGGCGGCGCTTCTTCAGGCCGGCGGCATGAAGGTCGGACTCTACACCAGCCCTCATCTCGGGCAGTTTCGGGAACGGATCTCCATCAACGGTCAGCCCCTCGGCGATCAGGAACTGATGGATGCCTGCAACCGTCTTAAATCCCTGATGGACTGGGCCGGTGTCTTGATGAGCCCGTTCGAATTCCTCACCGTGGCCGCCTTCTTCGCATTCCGCGCTGCCAACGTGGATTATGCCGTGGTGGAAGTCGGGATCGGCGGGAAAGCGGATGCGACGAACGTGATCGCGCCGGAGGTCTCGGTGATCACGAACGTGGACTACGATCACATGGAGATCCTCGGAGACACCCTCGAACAAATCGCGACGGAGAAATCCGGGATTATCAAGCCTTTCACCCCGGTCGTGTGCGGCCCCATGCAGGACGGGCCTCGGTCGCTGGTGCTCTCCCGCGCGGAGCGACTGAAGGCGCCTGTTCTATCATTCGGACACGAATACGACGCCACCGACTTCGTCCGTGCCGGCTATCAGGGAACGTGCACGATTCGAGTCGATGACACCACCTGGGACGGAATCCCCCTCGACTCCCCGGCTGCGTTTATGGCCACCAACGCGGCCCATGCGCTGGCGGCGTACGAGGTTCTCCGACGCCGCGGGCTGGTCGCCGTACTGGATGCTAACGCGATACGCCAGACCTTCAAGCACGTTCGGCTGCCAGCCTGTTGCGAAGTGCTGGCCGGCAATCCGACGATCGTCATTGATGGGGCTCACAATGCATCGGCGGCCGCCAATCTCTCCTCGACGATCCGAAGCATCCGTGCCAGCCGCCGAACGGTCCTGCTCCTCTCGCTGCCGCGAGAGAAAGAGATCGACACAATCATCCGGCATCTGGCCGGTGCAGGAGCTGACCGAGTCATCTTCACCCGGTATCCCAAGAACCGCTCGGCCGCCCCTCAGGATCTTGCCGCTATCTGGCGAACCTATACGCCGGCTGCGGCGGAGATGGTGAACGACCCCGTTGACGCGTTTCAGAAGGCCGTCCAGGAAGCAGGGCCTCTTGGGCTCGTGGTAGTCACCGGCTCCTTGGAACTGGGGGGCTATTGCCGCCCCCTCGCCCAGGCGGCGCAATCTCATGTGGTGGCATGACCACCCAACGGCGGGCTGGGCCTGGCGACACGTGGCGGCGCACACCGCGAGTCCTCATTATTGACGATGATGCCGGCTATCGGGCGCAGCTGGCCGGCATGTTTGTTAATTGGCAGTGGGACGTCTTTGAAGCTTCCTCAGGCCGGGAAGCCCTGGACACCCTGGAGCGCCATGCAATCAACTTGGTCCTCTTGGACGCGGCATCGCAAGGGATGGGGTGCCCCGATGTCCTCGCTGCCATTCAGGTTCGACCGCACGACCTCCGCATTATCGTCATGGGGACCGTGATGACGGAGAAGTTGCGCATCGACTGGCGAAGCCGGGGCGCGATGGACTGTCTCGTGAAGCCGATCGAGCTCCGAACGCTATCGGCTCTGCTCGTGGCGTTCACGCCCCCGTCAGGGTTTGCGGATAGTTGACACGCCGGAGGTAACAACATGTGCTGGCTTGAAATGGGGGAAAGATGAGTGACAACACACAACACTATCGAGGAGTCCCGATGAGTCGATCCATGAGTCTGTGCCGGAGACCGTGGGGCATGATGGCTTTATGCATCACGCTCGGAGTTGCCGGCTTCCTTCAGGAAGGCGGCGCTTCCGCTCAACAACTCATGCTCCAACCGGATCATGCAACCCCCGGCGCGACGGTGGTGGTGAGCGGAAAAGGGTTGGGCCCATTCAAATCCGTCCAGTTCAATAAAGTCACGTTTGCCGGGGTGCCGGCGCTGATCCAGCGGTGGGAGTCGGATCTGGTCGAGGTCAAGGTGCCGTTCAAGGCCACGACCGGTCCCGTCGAGATGATGATCGGGAAGAAGAAGCTGTCAGCCGGGACCTTCACGGTGGTGACGCCGCGCATTGCATCCATCACGCCGACCGAGGCGGAGCGCGGCACGATGGTCACGATCACCGGTGAACATTTCGGCGTCTCCGCCGGGGGGCGCGACCCCAACACGATGTTCGGCGTCAACGAGGTGGTGATCGGCGGCGTGGTCGTGAGGCCGCGGCGATGGAAAGATGACACCATCGAAGTCCAAATTCCGGCGAATGCGTCCAGCGGCGAGGTCGTGGTGCGACTGGCCTCCTCCGATCCGCTCCCGGACGGGTCCTGCTGTGCGCCGGTCGAATATCTGGCGAGTAACGCGGTGCCGCTGGCGTTGGTCCCCAGCGTACGCGTCGATCCGATGGAGGGGCCGGCCGGGACCAAGGTGGTCTTGTTCAGCCAAGGGTTTGGCACCAAGGAGGCTGATGATGCCCTTCTTATCGGGAATCGCCCGATGCCGATTGCGCAGTGGAAAGACGATGTGATCGTCGTCCATGTTCCGCTCGGCGCCGAGTCCGGCCCCATGGTCCTCCGTCAGAAGGGGCGCCAGCGGACGTTGGGGAACTTTACGGTCCATACCCCCAAGGTGTCGGCGATGTCGCCTCCCAGTGCGCCGATTGGCACACTCTTGCGCATCAATGGCGAGCATTTCGGGTTCTACTCTGAAAGCGGCTCGACGCCCTATAATTTTAGGGATTTTAATACGGGCCAAAATCGGGTTGAAATCGGCGGGGTGCCGGCGGTGATCTACCGGTGGCACGACGACCGGATCGACGTCTGGGTGCCGTTCAGTGCAAAGAGCGGTCCGGTGCGGATTTATCGAAGTGCGTCGAAGCCAAAGGCGGATGGCAGCTGTTGCCAGGAGCAGGGCGAAGTTGTCACGGAGGCCGGGGTGTTTACACTAGTTTCGCCGGTTGTGGAATCATACGACCCGAAGTCAGCCGGCTTAGATGCAATTGTGACGATCAAGGGCAAAGGGTTCGGGACGTTTCTGAAGACGGCAGAACATACGGGCTTGAGCTTGAGTCAGAAGGCGTATAAGCGGCGGTTGGATGTGGAGATCAACGAGCCGGATTCTGGGAACACGGTTATTTCTAATGTCTCGCGCACCGAAGTCTTATTCAATGGCGCGGCGGCCCTGGTGCAATCCTGGACCGATACCGAGATCGTGGTGAAGGTTCCCCATCGCAATCTGTACGGGATCGGAAAGCGCGGGGCTTTCTTCGATGATCTCTCGGTCGGCCCCCTCGTGGTCCGCCGAGGGTCATGGGATGTGTTGCCGGACCGGACCTGTTGTTCCCCCACGCAGTGGGTGACGGTCGAAGCAGGAGAATTTACCATTGAGGCGAAGGGACTGCCGGACAAAGGCTATTGGGACAATAACCGGCCCGATGCGAGCACCAACCAATAGGGCATCACCGTGAAACGTGATGCGAGAAATGGGATCCGAAAGAACTGTATGCGGGTGACCGGTGCCGGATTGAGCGTGCTGACGCAACATGCACTCATCCCCGCTTGCGGGGCAGCATAATGGCGGCGGCGACAGTCCTTCCTGCCTCAAATCCGGAGTCGATTCGGATGGCTGGCGCAATCATCCGCCAGGGAGGACTCGTCGCCTTCCCGACAGAAACTGTGTACGGGCTCGGCTGCGATGCGCTGAATCCAGAGGCGGTGGCGCGTATCTTCGAAGCCAAGCAACGGCCATCGTTCGATCCCCTCATCGTGCACATCGCAGACCGGGCGACGCTGGAGTCACTGACACCGTTCGTATCGACGCGCGACCAGCGTCTCATCGATGCCTTCTGGCCAGGTCCGCTGACCCTCGTGTTGCCGAAGCGGGCGGACGTTCCCGATCTCGTGACGGCCGGCCTTGCCACTGTCGCGATTCGGATGCCCGCCCATACCGTGGCACAGGCGCTGATTCGGGAGGCAGGCGTCCCGATTGCCGCTCCGAGCGCCAATCCGTTCGGCTATGTCAGTCCGACGTGCGCGCAACATGTCGTCGAGGGGCTCGGCGATCGCGTCGACCTGATTCTCGACGGAGGGCCGTGCCCGATTGGTGTCGAGTCCACCATCGTATCGATGGGCGGAACCTGGCCGGAACTCCTGCGCCCAGGTACGGTCACGCTCGCAGCGCTCCGAACAGTCATTGGCCCGGTCGTGCGAACACCTGCCAGCCGGACGATGGTCGCGCCGGGCCAGCTTCCCCGCCATTACGCAACCCGCACTCCGATGACGGTTCTGGCGGCTCCGGAAGTCAGACCCGTTCTGCATGCCCATGAGCGCGCCGGACTGCTGGCCATGTCGACACCGGGCCATGGGGACGAGAGGTTCTGTGCGATCGAAGTGCTCTCGGCATCCGGCGATCTGCGGGAGGCCGCGCGGAATTTATTCGCCGCACTGCGGCGGCTGGATGCGCTAGGCCTCGACCGTCTGTACGCCGTGCCCTGCGAGGGGCAGGGCCTCGGTCTGGCGATCATGGACCGGCTGCGACGCTGTGCGGCACCGCTCGACTGACGGCGGTCGCGCCTTCACGACAGAGGCCCACAGAGAGAAGCACGGCCATCCAAAAGGAGCGACGCTGTTGGAGAGGGGCCATTTGAGATGATGCATAACGAGTCATTACAGCAACAGGAATCCCTTACAGCGGCAGTTCGCAAGGCGGTGTGCCAGTTTCAATTGGAGTTCATGGGAGGGAGTTTTGCCGAGCACATTCGCGTGCACATAGCCCCCGATATGCCCGACATGATGGTGGTGCGGTCGCACGGTGTGCTCCCAACAGCTGAACAGAAGCTCATCCGCACAGAAGAAGGCCGGGCGTTGGTGAAACAGTTGTATCGGACTCTGTTTGCGCAGCAACGCCACGTCCTGGCCCAGGAAGTGGCAACTCTCACGGGCATCGAGGTGGCGGATGTCTTAACGGATTTTTCCGTCTCCACCGGTGAGCAGGTGATGGCTTTTCTGTTCGCCTCACCCGACGAGGACTGAGGGAATGAGAAGAAAATCCACACAGGCCGCCACTGTACGCTCACAGAAGCCTGATGAGAGCGTCGATGGCGCATCTCAGGGTATGCTGCGGTCCGCGCGGCAAGGATTTCCGCCCGTCGTGTTCTGTGACGGAAAAACCCAACAGGAAATTGTCAGCCTGGCGCGCAAGCTGCTGGCTCAGCATCAGCATCTCATCGTGCCTCGCGTTACACCCGAGGTTGCACAGGCCTTGCTGCGCTTAAATCGCCGTGCTATCTATCATGAGTTGTCCCGTGCCGTCACGGTATGTCATCCGACACGAAAGAGAAGCGGGGATGTCTTGATCGTCACCGCCGGCACAGCGGACACCCCGGTTGCGGAAGAGGCCCGCGTCACGGCCGAGGTCCTGGGAAGTCGGGTTGAGGCGATCTGCGACGTCGGGGTGGCGGGATTGCATCGAGTTCTCGCCCGTCACAGCAGGCTCGTGCAAGCCCGTGTCGTGGTGGTAGTGGCCGGGATGGACGGGGCGCTTCCGAGCGTCATCGGCGGACTAGTCAACTGTCCCGTCATCGCAGTCCCAACGAGCATCGGTTACGGGGCCAATTTCGGCGGAGTCGCCCCCCTCTTGACGATGCTCAATTCATGCGCCTCCGGCGTGGGGGTCGTGAACATCAATAACGGATTTAGCGCCGGCTGCCTGGCGCATCGCATCAATATGTTAGCCAACGAATAGGGAATAGTCTGTTGCAGCATCTGCCGACGGGCACGACATCTCCCCATCCGTGCCTCACGAGCCCTGCTTGGAGCAGGAAAGGAGAGCACGATGGGAGTCCTGCCATCCGTCCTGCATCAGCGACGACTGCAGATCAGACGTTTCCCCTTGCCGCGCTTTTCCTCAGAAGCGTGCGTACACGGAGTACACGATAATGCCTTGTGCGCTATGTGGACAGACGTCGCTCTCGACGATATCTACGGTAGATGCGAAGTCACGCAACGCGTTGAATGTGGCCATATGCGGTGGTTGCGGACTTGTTCAACAAGATCCACTGCCTTCGGAAATGGAACTTCGCCATTTTTACGCTCATACCTATCGAACAGACTACAAGAACACATATACGCCAAAAGCAAAACATATTTACAGGGCTGGCAGGGCAGCTATTGAGCGAGTCAATTTCTTACGATCTCATGGAGTTCATGGCGGAAAGTTACTTGACGTAGGTGCAGGCGGGGGAGAGTTTGTCTATATTTCCAAATCCAAAGGGTATGACTCCAGAGGCATTGAGCCAAATCTCGGCTATTCAGAGTTTGCCAGAACTCAGTACGGCGTGGAAATCAAGACTGGAGAGTTATGCGAGGCCGAAGGAGCCTACGACATTATCACCATGTTTCATGTACTTGAGCACATGCCTAATTTCGAATCCCTTAGGATGGCGTGGTCAATGCTGAACGAAGGAGGCTATCTGTTTATTGAGGTCCCTAACATAGAAACAAACGATGCTTCGCCGCACAATATATATTTCAAGGCACACCTGTTCTACTTCAATAGAGCGACGCTCTCCGCTTGTGCCAGCAAAGACTTTGCACCTCTGGTTATAGAGGAACGATCGAATCTCCGAATTTTATTCAAACGCAAAAGTCGGCAAGGCCACATCTCCTTGCCCAAGCAGGACGACGTTTCTCATATTGCCCTGAGACTTCGACAAAAAGGATGGTTCGAATATCTGCTTGCGGGCGGTGGAATCTATAAACCGTTCTTGAAGCTGACCCAACTGATACAGGAGGCAAAGGTGAAGCACAGATCTAACTTGGACATTCTAAACTCAATTCTTTCTTAACCGCGGGAAACTACCCCCAACGCTATATCTGCCAGTTGCATTCTCTCTCTGCGAGCTGCGGCTGCATAAACTATCGCTGTAGAAACAGTGACACCTGGGATTCTCTCCTCCCCCCCTGCAGCGGACCTGAATCCGTTCAAAGCAACGCTAGATGCCAGCCCAAGTACCCCTCTAGCCTGGCTAAGTGCAAGCGGATCTGGCAACTGAGCATAGACGCACGCCTCATGGTGCAGCACGTGTATCGATGCACGTGGCGTTAGCCGTTACAAAAGAAGTTTGGCTTGCCACGATCTCCCTATCATCGGACTGCCCTAATTCTCCGCGACAATTCGATAGTCTGCTCGCTGACGAGTCCTTTCTCGGTCTGGAATCTGATTTGCAAATAGGAGCAGACATGGGAGCGGATGGTCCGATCCCCCTTGCTGCTTAAGGGAGGTTGTTGAATGGGTACACAGCATGTCGTGACGATGTTACCGGGAGAGGGAACCGGTCCGGAAATTTGCGAAGCGGTCCGGCTGGTGATCGATGCGAGCGGCGTCAATATCAAATGGGAGTATGAAGAGATCGGACTGGACTGCTTAGAGAAACACGGCACATTGCTGCCCGACAAGACAGTCCAAGCCATCGCCAAAAACAAGATCGCGTTGAAAGGCCCCACGACCACGCCGATCGGAACCGGCCACAAGAGCGCGAACGTGACGCTCCGCAAGGTATTCGATCTCTATGCAAATGTGCGTCCGGCCAAGTTGATTCCCGTGCTCAAGCGGCCGTGGGACAAGATCGACATCCTCAACTTCCGTGAGAACACCGAAGATTGCTACGCGGCCATCGAGCACATGGTGTCCGACGAAGTGGCGCAATGCTTGAAGGTCATTACCTGGCCCGGCTCCTATCGCATTGCGGACTTTGCCTTTAAGTGGGCGAAAGCCAACGGGCGCAAGAAGATCTACTGCGTCCACAAGGCCAACATCATGAAGATGACCGACGGACTCTTTCTTGATGCCTTCCGAGAGGTCGCCAAAAAATATCCGGAGATGGAGTCCGGCGACATCATCGTGGACAATTGCTGCATGCAGCTGGTGAGAAATCCGGCGCAGTTCGACTGCCTGGTGCTGCCGAACCTCTACGGCGACATTCTGACGGATCTCTGTGCCGGATTAGTCGGCGGTCTAGGGTTCGCGCCGGGTGCCAACGTGGGCGACAACTGCGCGATTTTCGAAGCCGTCCATGGCTCGGCGCCGAAATACGCCGGCATGAAGAAGGTCAATCCTTCGGCCGTGCTGGTCTCCGGCATCATGATGCTCCGCTGGCTCAAGGAAGAAGCGGCCGCGGCCCGGATCGAGAAGGCCATGTTCGCCGTGCTCGACGAGCGGAAGCACGTGACGTACGACGTCGGCGGAACGGCGACAACCGATGAATATGCCCAAGCTATCGTCGACAAGATGCACGCGAAGGCCTGAGCGCACGACTACTGACTGAACAAGGAGAAATCCAATGCCTACATTTACAGAAGTAGCTAAAGCGACGAAGAAAAAGAAAGAGATCAAATTGGTCGGAATCGATATGTACATCATTACTGAGAAAGGCATCCCGAAGTTTGACGACATTGGGGCGTTTAAGTGTGAATTCATTTCCAACCGGGGCACGAAGGTCTGGCCGGGATTTGTCAGCCCCGACTTGCTGCAGGTCAATTGGTACCGCTGCCGCTTCATGGCGACTAAAGACGTGCAGGACGCAGATGTCAATGCGTTCCTGGACGCGCTGACCAAGAAGGGCTGGTGGTGGTCTGCCGCTCAAAAGTTGTGGAACTATGACGGCGAGGCCGGATTCAGCAAGGCCTACTAGCCTTGGTCCATTGGCTGCCGCTGCGAGAGGGCGACCTTTCGCAGCGGCGCCTCAGCAATCACGCTAGAGGAACGCATCTCCTGATTTACCGGCAAATGACAGCGTACGCCCTGATGCCGCGCGACAGCATGCCCCCTGAGCCTTATCCCGGGAACAAGAGGCTTTCCCGGAGAACTGCTTCAGCCACTCACTCGCAGCCCTCGACACCGGTAAACGGATCAGTTGATCGTATGGAGACAAGACCGATGGTTCCCGCTGCAACCAAAACGAAAGCGGATGTGGAATACCAGGTGATGCTGGCGGTCTTGAACTTCCATCGGGATTATCTTGCATTGCACTATTCCCGTGTCCGCATTCAGATGATCGACAATGTGATTGAAGTCACTCTCGCCCCCCGCCGCCCGATCCCGGCAGAGCAACTCCTCGCGCAGTCGCCTGAAGGCAGAGTCCAACTCCAACAGATGCATACCGCAGCATTCCGCTCCGGAGAAGCCCAGCTGCGCGACCGGCTCCAAGGCATTCTGGGCATCGAAGTTCAAGAATTTGTCACCCAGCTCGATGCCGAGACCGGAATCAATACGGTCATCATTCGGCTCGCCAAGAGCCTCGACCTAGTCTTGCCCCCCGTATCCAGCAATGAGTTCGAGGTCAAACATCTGGCATAGCGACGTACACCCACCGAAAAGCTGAGTCCAATGAGCGTGACGGAAAAAGAATAGCCGTTTCTCATCCTCCTCTGATTCGGCTTCACCAGGCCCAACGTTTTGATCGATGTCGCCTATGATGGAAAAAGAGCAGGCGCTACTCGTCGTGGGATTTTTTGAGTCGCCGGTCCAGGGCGAAGCGGGTCATCCCGAGGTGTTTGGCCGCCAGCGTCTTGTTGTAATCAGCCAGCCGCAAGACTTCCTCCACGATCGCGCCCTCCACATCGGCAAGCGATTGCTGCCCCAACTTCATCTCGACCCGAACGACCGGATCCGGTCCCGGCGCCGTGGTGACAGCCAGAGGTCTGCCTTCCTCACGCAGCTCCACCGGCAGACAACTCGGGGTCAGCGTTCGTCCCTGGCAGAAGATCATGGCCCGTTCAAGAATGTTCTGAAGCTCGCGGATGTTTCCCGGATAGTGATAGCGCTCCAGCAGCGTGCGGGCCTCCGGGTCCAACTCAGGCACCTGCTTCCCGAACTCTTGTGCGAATCGGACCAGGGCGCGCTGACAGAGGGGGAAAATGTCTTCCACTCGACTCCTCAGCGACGGCAGCTCGAATGCGACCACATTGAGCCTGAAATAGAGATCCTCGCGAAAGGCCCCGCGTCCTACCTCTTTTTTGAGGTCGCGGTTCGTGGCCGTGATCAGGCGGAAATCCACACCGATATCATCGGTCCCGCCCAGCCGCCTGAAGGACCGCTCCTGGATGACCCGCAACAGCTTGGCCTGCATCGACAGATCGAGGTCTCCGATTTCATCGAGAAATAGCGTACCTCCCTCGGCCTTTTCGAGAAGCCCGAGCTTGCGCTGGTTCGCACCGGTAAAGGCGCCCCGTTCAAACCCGAATAATTCGCTCTCAAACAGCTCCTTGGGAATCGCCGTGCAGTTGACCCCGATAAACGGCTCCGAAGCCCGGGCGCCGTTGTGATGGATCACGCGTGCCAGAAATTCCTTCCCGGTTCCGGTTTCGCCCAACAGCATCACCGACGACTTGGGATTCTCAGCCACTTCACGAACCTGTTCGAGCAACTGCTTCATTACGTGGCTCTGCGCGACCAGATGACTCAATTGATACTGACTGTCCCGGTGCTCAAGCTCGGCTTCGAGACGCCGGCGGAGACTCACGACGTCCAGCACCCGGGCGACCACCGGATCGATGCCCTCCAGATCGACCGACTTGATCAGAAAATCGTACGCCCCCAGCTTCATCGCCTCTACGGCATCCTGCACCGTCCCGTACGCCGTCAACATGATCACCATGGCGGACGGGGCCAACTGCCGCAGATTCTTCAAGGTGTCAAGACCGTTGAGACCGGGCATCTTCAGATCGAGCAAGATGACATCGGGCAACTCGTGCTGGAGCGCCTCCAACAAGGCCTCGCCGGATTCATACCCGACGGCCCGATGCCCCTGCCGGGTCAATCGCTTCACAATCGCGGCGCGAATCGCCTGTTCGTCATCGGTGACAAAAATAACTGCTCGCATTGGTCAGCCTTTCACCGCCAGAGCATCCTGACTCAGCGGGAGCCAAATCCTCACGGAGGTCCCTTTGCCTGGCTCACTCGTCATATGAATATCTCCGCCATGGCTTTCAATAATATTTCTGCAGATCGCCAACCCTAATCCCGTCCCATGTCGCTTCCCCGTCGTATAAAACGGCTCGAACACGTGCGGCAGCACCTCTGAGAAAATACCGACGCCGGCATCTTTGACCAGCACGACGATGCCCGGCCGATCCTGGCTGGGCAATTCGAACGCCGTGACCTCGATAGCCGCGCCATCCGCCGGAGAGGCATCGATGGCATTGTGAATGACATTGAGCAGCACCTGTTTGATCTGGTCCCGATCGGCATGCACGTGGGACGCCGTCGGGGACAGTGACGTCTGAATGGCCAGATGCTTGGCCTGCAATGGCACATCGAGTGTTTTGACGACTTCGGCGATCAATCCGGAGAGATCGAATAGAACGGGCGCCAGCTCACGCGGCCGCGCATATTCGACGATTTGATTGACGATGCGATCCAGTCGCTTCGCCTCTTTCAAAATCACATCGATGTCCGTCCGTCGTGGATCAGTAGCCGAAAAATCATCCAGCAGCAGCGAGGCGGTGGACCCGATCCCGACCAGCGGATTCCTGAGCTCATGCGCGATACCGGCTGCGACCTGTCCCAGCATCGCCAGATGCTCCGCCCGGCTCAAGCGGGACTGGAGATCCTCCAGCGCCGTGATATCGACATTGAATCCCACATACACTTGCGGGAGGCCTTCGCCGCCGGCAATGGGCAGCCGGCGGCTCAACACTTTCCGGACGCCGCCGTCTTTGTGCAGAAAACGGAAGACGGTCTGGCACGCCTCTCCCCGCGCCACCGCCTGGGAAAATTCTGAGAGCACCCGGTCGCGATCTTCCGGATGAATCCGCTCTCTGAACGCATCGGGATCCAGCGGATCATCGGGATTGAGGCCCGCCAATTCCTGGTTATACCGATTGCTGAAGGTAATCTGCATGCCTTTCGTGGTGAAGATGCCGAACGGCGCATGATCGACCAGGCCTCGATACTTCGCCTCCGACGTCACCAGATGTTCGTTCAACTGACGAAGAGCGGCTTCGGACTTCTCCATTTCGTTGAGATGGCCGCGAATCTGCGTGCTCATGTCGTGCATCACTCTCGTGAGATCCCCGATCTCGTCCTTCCGCTCTAACACGACAATCGCCGGCACCAGCCCGGCCGGGGAAGAACCGACCGTCGTCGCCAGATTGAGCAGCGGAGCCGCGATCGAGCGGGCGATCAGATACAGCGCGCCAACCATCAACCCGAAGGTGAAGATACCGCCACCCAATACGACAAACAGCGTGGACGTACGGTCCTGACTCAGTTGCGCCAGCTTTTCTGCGACACTCTGTTGTTCAAACCGGTCGAAGATCCCCATCTGCCGGCGGATCTCGACCATCAATTCGCGTCCGCGGCCCTCTTCGATGTAATGGTAGGCGTCCTGTTGGTGACCTTCTTTAATCGCGCGGATCAACGCCTCTTTCTCCGTCACCAGCTGGGCGACGAGCGTCTGAATATGCTTGAACCGCTCCGACTGCTCGCCCGTAATGCGTTCTGCAAGATCGTGGCCGATCGAATCGATGCCTTCCTGCGCGACGCGATAGGGCCGCAGATACCGGTGTTGTTCGGTCAGCACATAGCCCCGAAACCCGGTCTCCAGATCGACGACCAGCCGCATGTATTCGGCCGCATTCTTTTGCGTGACATACAGACTGTCCAACTGCTCTTCGTCCTGCGAAAACGTCTGCACGCTCTGGTACGTCACCACGCTCAAAACAATGAGCGCGACCAGAGGAATGAAGGACGCAAGCAGCAGCTTGCGCTGTATCGGAAGGTTATTGAACAGGCGGGCGGCGCGCTCTCGCATGAACTCTCCATGAAGCTCGCTCATCCTAGGAGTGAGATCCCCGCCCTGTCAAATTCCCACCCGATCCACACATCAACGTGACTCCGCATCGCACTGTGCGGTCCGTGCGAAACCGCTCGACTTCATGCCGGCACGGATCCGGACCGGGACGATTGCTCCGCATCTGCGGGCAGCGTCGTTGGCATCGAGGTTGCTCTCTCGTAGGGCAGGCCCGGCACCGCATGAGCATCACTGCCCACGACAGAGGCACGAAGGAGGACCGGTCATGGACTACGTCAAGCCCCTCGGTGTTGCCGACAGCATGTTGGCGGGCGCCACGGTCAAACTGAACCTCCCGCCCCGGCATCTGCTCATCCGTGGCATGCTGGCCGGCGCCTATCTGGGCATCGCCACCAGTATGGCCGTGACCGTCGCCGTCGAGACCGGCTCCTGGATCGCCGGCAGCCTGCTCTTTCCCTTCGGGTTGGCGCTGGCGATCCTCCTGGGAACCGAAATCATCACCGGCAGCTTTGCGCTCCTCCCCTGTGCCGCCGTCGCGAGTCACGGACAGGTCGGGATGAGTCGCGTGCTGACCAACTGGAGCTGGGTCTTTCTCGGCAATCTGTTGGGCGCGACGCTGTACGCAGTGCTCTTCGCACTCTGTATCACAACGGCCTGGGACAACGCGGTCCCTCCGGTCGGCGCCAAGCTGATCGCCATCGCCGAAGCCAAAACGAACTACTATGCCGCCCACGGCTCCGCCGGCCTGCTGACAGTGTTCACCAAAGCCGTGCTGTGCAACTGGATGGTGAGTCTGGCCGTCGTCGCCTCGTATGCCTCCAACTCCTTCGGAGGGAAACTCCTCGCGATCTGGGGACCGACGGTCCTCTTCTTTTCCCAAGGGTTTGAACATGCGGTCGTCAACATGTTCGTGATCCCGGTCGGCATGTTGCTCGGCGCCAACGTGACGGCCTCCTCCTGGTGGGTCTGGAATCAAATCCCGGTCACGTTGGGCAATCTGGTCGGCGGCATGCTGTTCACCGGCATGGCCATCTATCTGACACACCGGGCCGCCGCGCCTGCAGCGAGTCCGCCCGTTCCGGCGGTCGAACCGGCCCCGGCGCCAGCCAGCCAAGGTTACTCTCCGTCTTTTTGACAGAAAGCAGGTGATACGGCGATGGCAGCGGTGTTTCTCAGACGATTGCGGGGATGGCGATTCGTCCTCTTCAATGTCGTTCTCGGTCTGGCGCACATCGTCGTCTTGTTCAACGCCGGTTCGTACATCGCGCTCCTGCCGCATGTCTCCGGCGATCTCGGCGGCGTGCTGCCGAGTTTCCTCACCTGGGCTCAAACCGATTTCATGGTCGGACTGGCACTCGGCTTTCCGCTGGCGCGATATCTCTCCGGCCGCGTCGGCGACTACCGGCTGCTGATCGGCGCGTTCCTCGTCTACAGCATCGCCTCCTACCTCTGCGGCGCCAGCGAAACGCTCTCGCAGTTTCTTCCGGCCCGGATCGCGCAGGGAATCGCCGGCGGGATTACCCTGCCGATCGCCCAATCGATGCTGCTCAACGAGTATCCCAAGCGGTTGAAAGCCGTGGCCCTGAGCGTCTGGGGATTGTTCAGCATCACGCCGTTTACGATCGGCATGCCGGTCGGCGGCTACCTGGCATACCTGTTCGGCTGGCGCTCCCTGTTCTATCTCGATTTTGTGCTGACGATGATCATCGTCGGCACGCTCGGCGCGCTTCTCTATGGACGAGGGTTCCGCCGGCGATACGGGCGCTTCGATCTGACGGGATTTCTGCTGCTCCTGATCCTGCTGCTGGGCATGCAGACCTTCCTCAATATGGGGAACGACTTCGACTGGCTGGACTCTCCCCTTCTCCAAGCGATCGGCGTCGTCCTGTTGATCGCCCTCCCCTGCTTCGTCATCTGGGAACTCGGCGAGCGACACCCCACGCTGGACCTCCGGCTGTTTCAGCACCGGAATTTCCTCATCGGCGTCACATGCCTGACCATCGGATTCTTTTCCATCCAGGGCCTGCTCTCGCTCCTGATCGTGCAGATCCAGTTAATCCTGGGCTATTCGTCGAAATTGGCCGGCCTCGCGCTGCTCCCGCTAGTTCTCCTGGGCGCCCCTGCGATCGCCGTCATGCACCTGCTCTGCAAATACATCGATGCGCGCTGGCTGATCTGTCTCAACAGTCTCGGATTTGCCGCCACCTTTTACTGGATCGGACTGTTCGACGATCCCCACTCGTACGATCAGCTCTTCTGGCCCATGCTTCTCGAAGGCGTGTTCCTGGGATCGTTCTTTACGCCGTTGACCGTCCTAACCCTGCACGGCCTGTCCGGCCCGCTGGTGATGCGAGCCGCGGAAGTCGCCAATCTGTTGCGCGTCGCCGCCGGTGCATTCGGCATCACCTTCCAGGGCATCGTGCTGTTCCGGCGCATCCACTTTCACCAACTCAATCTGGCCGATCATTTCGGCGGACGGTTGTCGATCTCTTACGATCCGCTGGGGCAACTGACGGCCAAATTGATCGAAGCAGGAGTCGCCCCGTCGCAGGTGAACGCCAAGCTCGGAGCCTTGATCAAACAGGAAGCGGCGATTCTCGGCCTGAACGATGCATTCCTGGTAGCCAGCGGCCTGTTCTTCCTCATCGGCGCCCTCGTCTGGTTTGCGCACCCGACCCACGTGCCGATCGCGCAGACTCCGGCGGAGGAGTTGCGGGAACTCCGCGCGGAAGAATTGATCGAGGAGGTGCCATGAGATCCTGTCGCGCCACCGCCGCACGCCTGCGGATGAGCCTCGGCATCGGCTGCGCCTTGCTGGTCGGCGGCTGCGCCTGGATTCCTCCGGGAAACCCACCCGCTGAATTTGTCGAGCCTCCGGAAATGCGGGAAACCCTGGCCGAAGTCGCCGGCCGGCTGCAGCATTGGCCGGAGGACCGCTGGTGGACACAATTCGGTAATCCTGAACTGAACGATCTCATCGAAGCAGCCCTCAAGGATAACCCCGGCCTCAAACGGGCATTGGCACGCCTGCGGGAAGCGGAAGCGCTGGTGAAAGTAGAAGGCGCACGGCTCCTGCCGTTTCTGGAGGCCGATGCCTCGCTGACCCATGAGCGCATTTCGCAGCACGGCGTGTTTGCGGTCTTGAACCCAAAAGTGGCAGGCGACAAGATTTTATTGGGCATCGTCAATCCGTTGAGCTTCCGGTATGAGTTCGACTTCTGGGGGAAAAACCGGGCCACGGTCGAAGCGGCGCTGGGCCAGGCGGCCGCGGAGGAAGCTGAAAAAGCGGAGGTGCGGCTGCGGCTGACCGCCGCCATCGCGCGATCCTATTTCAAAGGACAGGCGCTGCAACAACAGCTCGGCGTCGTGAAGACCCTGGTCGAGATCCGCCGGAACCTCCGAACGCTCGCGGAGACCCGCTTCCGGCTCGGCCTGGATAACGAACAGCCGGTCAAAATCGCCGTGGCGGACTATGAAGCGGCTTTCAAACGGCAGGCCGGCATTCGCGATCAACTGGACGTCCAACGCCATATTCTCGCGCGGCTGGCCGGCCAGGGACCGGATTATGCGCTCCATCTGTTTACGAAACCGGCGGTCGTCATTCCGGAACAGATTCCCGCCCCCGACCATCTCTCCATCGGGTTGCTGATTCACCGCCCCGACCTGGCCGCGGCGCTCTACCGGGCCGATGCCGCCGCGCGATTAGTCAAAGTCGCCAAAACGCAATTTTATCCTACGATCGACCTCACGGCCTTCGTGGGATTCAACGCACTCACGCTGATGCGACATGCCGACAAATTGTCCAACTTATTGTTCAGCGGCCAGAGCAACTCCTACGGCTTCGCGCCGGGACTGCGCATGCCCTGGTTTGAAGGCGGCCGTCTGCGGGGCGAACTGGCGGCCCAGCGGGCCGAATACGACTCGGCCGTCGAGCTCTACAACGAAACCCTGCTCGATGCAATGCGCGACGTGGCCGACAGCCTCAGCGCCTGGCAGGCGACGCGCGAGATGATCGAGTCACATAAGCGCCTGATGGCGTCGCTTGGCGAAGACGTGCAGCTGGCAAAAGTACGGCTGGTGACCGGCCTGGACGACGACCGTGAGGTCCTGCGCCACCGCCAACCCGTGCTGGAACAGGAATACGCCCTGAGAGCCCTGGAAAGCGACCAACTGGTAGCGGCCGTAGATCTCATCGAAGCGTTGGGCGGGGGCTATAAGAATCAGGACATCGAAAAGAGACCACAACACAACCCGAGTACACAATGACCACAACACCAACCCCGTCCAATATTCCACCAACGGCTGGTTCTTCCCGGATCCACCCCAAAGCCATCCGCGCCCGCCGGAACCGGCGACTGTTGATCGTAGCCGGACTGGTGCTGATCTCCACCGTCGGCTATCTCAACTACTGGTGGACGCACGACCGGTTCTGGGTCCGCACCGACAACGCGTATGTGACCGGCAACCTCGTCCCGGTCGCGGCGCAGGCGTCCGGCATTGTCACGCAGGTCCTGGCCGAGGAAACCCAGTTTGTGAATCGTGGCGACTTGATGATCAAGCTCGACGAGCATCAGGCCTACGCGGCATTGGGGCGTGCCCGCGGACATCTCGGAGAAGAAGTCCGGCGCATTGCGGCCCTCTTCATGACCCGAAAGCAGCTGGCTGAAAAACTGGCCTCACGTACGGCGCGTCTGGATCTGGCCGCCCACGACATGGCGCGCTATCGGGCGGCGGCGGCGAGCGGCGCCGTCTCCAAGCAAATCCTGCAAAACACATCCGACAAAATCCTCTCGCTGGAAGCGGACGTGCGGGAAACCCAGGCGGAACTCGACACGCTGGATGCGCAGGTCGGCGGCACGACGGTCATGGCGCACCCGGCCGTCGAACTGGCCAAGCACCAGCTCATCGAAGCCTATCTGGAATATACCCGCCAACAGATCAAAGCCCCGATCTCCGGCTATGTGGCCAAACGGAAGGCCCAGGTTGGCGATCGCGTCCATCCCGGCGCGCCGCTGATGACGATTGTGCCGCTGGATCATTTGTGGGTCGAAGCGAATCTGCGGGAAACCGAGTTGCAGCATATCCGGCCGGGACAACCGGCGCTGGTCAACGTCAGCCTCTACGGAGAACAGCATATGTTTCACGGGACCGTGGAAGGACTCGTCCCCGGCAGCGGAAGCGCCTTCGCCCTGTTGCCGCCGGACAATGCCACGGGAAACTTCATCCACATCGTGGAACGGGTGCCGGTCCGCATCGCGCTGCCGGAACAGGAGATTCGCGAGCATCCGATCCGGCCGGGCCTGTCCACCGTCACCAAAATCAATATCGGGGAATCGGGCCAATCCGTCTGGTCGTCTTCCGCCTCGGCATCGTCAGCCGAATATGCCACCGATGTCTATGCCGACGAACTGCCCACGGCAGAGGCGATGGCGAAAGAGGTGATGACGCACAATCTGGTCGCCGCACACGGCAACGAACCGGATGACCTGTTGCTGGCGCGCGAAGAAGACAGTGAGCGGCCGGCGGACCTGGAACAAGGCACCTGGAGAAAGTCCCGCAACGCGATGCCTCCGCGTGATTCTTCCGGGCGGCCCGAACCTTTCGATCATACGCCCCGTTCATTTGTTCCGCGGCACAGTCCCGATCTGGGAGTCCCAGCCTCTCCACTGGCTCCCTCCATCGGTCCTGGTTCCGGCTTACTGGGACCGGAGGGAGGGCGTAGCCCCTCCCGACTCCGCCTGGATCTCGATCAGGATCACGGGAGACCATCTTTCGATTCCAGACGACGTTAGCACGCAATACGCTCCGCCTTTCTGCTTTACCGTCCCACGTCAAACCTGGTTGAACCTGACCGTGAGGTCGGTCCGGCTTAAACGTGCACTTGAACGGCCTCCACAATTGCATGCATCCGGTCAGGGAGCCGGATACGTGGTCAGATCATTATGAAGCCGGTTATTGCGCGCGTTGACGTCGATGCCCCCCGCAGGCGGCGGTTTGTCGAGATCGGCATATTGGAACGTGCCGAAGGGTTGGATTTGCTCGTCGGTCGGCAACTGCTTGCGATTCCAACCGCCTCCAAGCGCGCGAAGGAGAGTCGTGGAGGATCGCAGGAGTTCGGCCTTGATCTGCACGGAATCGATGCGTGCCGTGAGGGTGGCAACCTGCGCGTAAATCAGTTCAAGGCTGGACGCCAACCCGCCCTGGTACAGTTCCATGGTGAGATTTTGTGCTTTTTGAGTCGCGCCAACGGCGGCGTCCTGACGGTCTGCTGCAACCGTCAGCCGGTTCGTCAGGCTCAATCCATTCTCGACCTCGCGAAACGCATTCAGCACCGTCGAACGATAGCGGTCCTCCGTCTCACGATAGGCAGACCAGGACTTTTGCAATTGCGCGCGGCGATACCCGCCCTGGAAAACCGGCAGCGAGACGACGGACCCATAGGACCAGAATGCGCCGGCCAGCTTGGCGGCATCGAAGCCGGAGCTGATGATGCCGCCGTCGGCGGCAAACTTCACATCGGGGAAAAATGCGGCACGGGCGATTCCGATGGTCCGGTTCGCCTCCGCCATCTGGCGCTCCAGCGCGGCGATGTCGGGCCGGCGCTCCAGCAAGGTGGACGGGAGCGTCTGAGGAATCTTAAAACTCACCACGCGAAGATCGTCGACCGGCGGGACCGTGAAGCCGGCCGGCGCCATGTTGACGAGGATCGCGATGGCCTGTTCCGTCACTTGACGTTGGCCTTGAATCTGCGCGTATTTCGTTTCCGTGCTGTAGAGCAGGGATTCGACCCGGGCCACGTCGAGGGCCGACGCGATATGTCCGGCAAACTGCGCTTTGACGAGGTCGAGCGACTTCCTGTAGAGGTCGATCGATTGTTTGTAAATGGCCGCCTGCGCGTCAAGGCCGCGCAGGGTGAAATAGTCCGCCGCCAGTTCGGCCTGCAGGCTGAGGCGCGCGAGCCCCCAATCGGCCGCGCGTTCCTCGGCCCGGTAGATCTCCACGCGCGTCGCGTTGCGAATGGCCGACCAGAAATCGGGTTCCCAGGACGCAAGCCCCGCACCGGCCCCAACCGGCCCGGTGACCGGAAGATCGCCCGGAGATCTCAACGGATCGACATGGTTCCGGCTGTCTGCGCCTCTCCCGCCCAACCCCAATTGCGGGATCCGCTGCGAGCGGACTTGCATCATCACATCACGAGCCTGAACAAACCGCTCGGCGGCGGCCTGCAGCTCGGGATTGGTCGCCATGGCCTGGTCGATCAACCTGTTCAAGGTCGGATCGTGATAGACCGTCCACCAATCCGGTCGTAATTCGTCGTCGGACGGTTTCGCCTCGACAAAAGGACTGGACCCCTGCCATGAAGCGGGAACGACATATTGAGGCGGTTGATAGAGCGGCGCCAGATCGACATGCGGCAACCAGTCGCCGCTGCAGGCCGGCAGACTCAAAACCAGGACCGCGGCGCTGCAGCGGGCTCCGGCGTAGGCGATATCCGCGATCTGTTTCATGCACATAGTGAGAGGCCGATCCTGCTCGCGCTACTTCGAGAACACGTCCTTCGACATGGATGTGTCGTGAGGCTCCACCGGGCCCTTTGCCTCCTGCGATCCTAAATTGACCAGATCATAGCCGGGCGCCGGCGTGACAACGCGCACCTTATCGCCTTCGAGCAAGGCGGCGCTGGGATTGTTTACAATGCGGTCGCTCGCGGAAATCCCTTCCGCCACTTCCACGGCGTTGTCCATGAGTTTGCTCACGGCGATGGGTTTCAAGTGCACTCGGTCATCGTCGGTCAAGACCGCCACTTGCGTGCCATGCTCCTGGAACACAAGCGCGGTGGACGGAATCGTGAAGGATTTCCGGTCGACCGGCGCCGTGAGCACGACCTTCGCGTAGGAGCCCGGCCAGAGGGCCCGGTCCTCGTTGTCGACCGTGAAGACGGTAATCGCCGTCCGTGTGGTCACATCAAATCCACGGGCGACCGTCAGGAATTTTCCGATGAAATGACGATCGGGCAGTTGCGGCACCGTCACGTCGGCGGTGAGGCCGGGCTGGAGAAAGGGGCCGAACGACTCCGGCACGGAGACAAAGAGACGCATCATGCTAACATCGGCCACCGTAAACAGATTGCTGACCGACCCCGGAGTACTGATCGTGCCGTCCTTATTGACGTAGTCCCCGACATTGATGTTCCGCACAGTGACGACGCCGTCATACGGCGCGACAATCGTTTTGAACCGGATAAACGCTTCGAAGTTTTTGAGGTTCTGCTCCGCCGCATTGACCTTCGCCGCTTCGGCCTTCGCGCTCATTTCTTGCACGGTGATGGATTGCTCGGAAACGGCATGGTTCTTCCGGAGCGCGACCCAGCGCTTTGCGGTGACGGCGGCCAGATCGTATTTCGCGCGCTCGGACGCCAGATCGGCTTTGGCCTGCTGGTACTGCGCGTCAATCGCCGGCGCGTTGATCTCGGCGAGGATGTCGCCTTTTTTCACTTCGGCGCCGTAATCCTTGTACCACATCTTCACATAGCCGGAAACTTGCGCATAGATCGGCGCCTCAAACCAGGCCTGAATCGTGCCGGGGAGCGTAATCGTCTCGCTCGGATCGGCCGGTTTGGGATTGATGATGGCCACCGGGGGAACGGCGTCTTCGAGCGTTTTCTCGCGCAAGAGTGCGGCGTCGAGATTGCCTTCGTAAATCCGGTAGCCGAAGTACACGAGACCCAGCAGGACCACGAAGACCGTCACGCGATTTCCCAACAGACGATTCAACATGCGGCATCCTTTTGGCGGGCGGCTTGCCGGCTGTAGACCATGGCGTAGACGCAGGGAACGAAGAACAGAGTAAAGAGAGTCGCGACGGTCAACCCGCCGATGACGGCGCGCCCCAGCGGCGCATTCGGAGAATTCCCCATCGACATCGGCACCATGCCGATGATCATGGCGGAAGCCGTCATGAGCACCGGACGGAAGCGGGTCGTTCCGGCTTCAATCGCGGCCCGGAGCGCGTCGCCGTGCTCCTGGAGCCGCTCGCGCGCATAGGACACGACGAGGATCGAATTGGCGGTAGCCGTCCCCATCGTCATAATGGCACCGGTGAGTGCCGGTTCCGACAGGCGCGTATGGGTCAGGAACAAGGCCCACGCGATGCCCGCCAGCGCGCCGGGCAAGGCCGTAATGATGATGAAGGGATCGAGCCAGGACTGGAAGTTGACGACGATCAGCAGATAGACGAGCACGATGGCGGCGAGCAGTCCGAAAATCAGCTCGAAATAGGCGTCGTGCATCAGCGCGGCCTGGCCGTGGACTTCGATCGCGGCGCTGCGGGGCAGCTCGTGCTCCAGCCCGTGAGCGACCGTCTGGACATCGGCCAGCACGCCGCCGAGATCGCGCCCTTCCGCAGAGACATAGATATCGAACAGCGGCATAATATTCCCGTGCGTGATCACGCCCGGCGTGCCCTCCGCGGAAATGTCGACCAGATTGCCGAGCAGCTGGACATCCTTCTTGTTTGAAGAGCTGCCCGAGGAATTCACCGGGATGGTATTGAGGCTATTGATGCTGTTGATCTGCGACTGCGGCGTATAGACATTGACCAGATACGACATGCCGGTGCCGGGATCGAGCCAGTAGATCTGGTCGATCTGCTGGCTGCCGGCGGTCGTCAGCAGCAAATTGGAGGCGATGTCCTTCAAGGTGCTGTTGACACCGAGCCCGAACGTACGGTCGCCTTCGACCATGAGGGTCGGTGTGCGCATCGTCTGCTGAATCACGACGTCCGCGGCGCCGGGGATCCGGCGCAGCTCACCCGCCAATTTTCTGGCGAACTCGTAGTTCTTCTGCATGTCGGGGCCGTTGATCTGCACATCGATCGGCGCGGGCGCGCCGAAATTGAGAATTTTCGCCGTCAGATCGGACGGCTGGAAGGTGAAGTCGGTCCCCGGGTAGCGTTCCCTCAACCCTTTGCGGAGGATGCGGCGATAGTCCCACACCGGTGACTTTTCATTCTTCAGGAGAATCGTCAGGTCGCAATCCTGGGAACCGATCGTCGGGGTCGGAATAAACGCAAGGTTGTGGGGTCCGACCGGCAGGCCGCAATTGCTGACAATGTTCTCGACCTCGCCGGGCAGCAACTCCTCGATACTGGCGGAGACCAGTGTGGCAATGCGTCCCGACACTTCGATGCGCGTCCCGAGGGGCGCCCGCATATGCATCGTGATCACTCCCGATTTGATTTCGGGAAAATAGTCGCGTCCGAGGAAGAAAAAGAGAGACAGGGATCCCACGGCGATCGCCAACGAGATATTGACGAATGAGCTGCGATTGGCGATCACCTGTTCGAGCAACAGACCATAGCGTTCGCGGAACCGATTGAAGCCGCGCTCAAACCCTCTCTGAAAGCGAAGGAAGAAATTCCCCGACGATTCCCCGCCCGGCTGCCCGTGAGGCTCATGCGGCGTGGACATGGTGATCCTTCATCATATACTTCGCCATGGTCGGCACCAGCGTGCGCGACAGAATGAACGACGCGAGCATCGCGATGATGACCGCCTCCGCCATCGGCTTGAACAGGTAGCCGGACACGCCGCTCAACTGGAAAAGCGGAAGCCAGACGATCGCGATGCACAGAGTGGCAACGAGCGTCGGAACGACGATCTGATTGGCGGCGTCGACGATCGCCGTTTCCAGCGGTTTGCCCATGTCGAGATGCCGGTCGATATTTTCGATCATGACGGTCGCATCGTCGACCAGAATACCGACGGCCAGCGCCAATCCGCCCAAGGTCATGACATTGATCGTCTCGTTCAGCCAATGCAGACCGATCAGGGCGGTCAGGATGGACAGCGGGATCGAGGTCCAGACAATCACCGTGGCCTTCCAGGAGCCGAGCAGCAGCAGCACGATGACGCCGACCAGCGCGCCGGCGGTCAGCATTTCGACCACAACGTCCTCGATCGAATCCTTTACGAAGGTCGATGCGTCGTCGAGGAGTCTGATCTTGACGCCGTCGGGGACGACCTGTTGAGCCCGCGGGATCATCTTCTTGATTCCGTCTACGACGGACAGCGTCGAAGCCTCCGTGCTTTTCATGACGATGATGACGACAGTTTGCTTCCCTTTTACCAACACCGCGTTCTGCTGCACCCGGCCCATGAGGCGTACCGTAGCGACATCACGCAGATAGATGAACGCGTTGCCTTCCCGTTTGATCGGGATATCCCCGAAATGCTCAATCTTCATCGGCGACGCGTTCGTCTGAACGATCCAGTCGGTCTGCTTGATCTTGATGTCTCCGGAGGGCATCACGAGATATTGCTGCATAAGCACGTCGTGAACATCCGCCGGCGTCAAATGGCGGGAGAGCAGTTTCTGCTGATCGAGGTTGACCATGACCTGCATGTCCTGGCCGCCGTATGGGTGCGGCAGAATCGCCCCGTTCACGGTCACAAGCAGGGGGCGGATGCGCATATAAGCGAGATTGTAGAGTTCCGCGGGCGTCAAATTGTCGGAACTGATTTCGAGCATGGCCACCGGAATGGAGGATGGCGCGAGACGCATGATCATGGGCGGGGAAATATCCGGCGGCAACGCCTTCACGACGTTCTGCGCGATGGCCGTAATGTCCGCTTCGGCCCTCCCGACGTCGACCCCGTCCTGAAGATAAATGTTGGTAATGCTGCTGCCGTAGTAGGAGTGACTGTGGATATACTTGATGCCTTCGACCGTGGCGGTCAAAAACCGTTCGAACAGGTACGTGATGCGGCCCTCCACGTTCTGCGGCAGCAGACCGTTGTAGGTCCAGACCACGGAGGTGACCGGAATATCGATATTCGGGAAGACGTCGGTCGGCATGTGGAGCACCGTGAGGGTGCCCATCAGCACGATCAGAATGGACATGACGACGAAGGTGTAGGGCCGCCGCAGGGCAATGAGCACAATTTGGTTCATACGCGAAGTCCGCCCACAAGGGTTTCGTTTTCTAGGGTTCCACCACTCTTCACCTCTGGCTACGCCATCCTTAGTAGAGCAAAGCGCTTGCCGTGCGCCGCATCCGGTTATGCTGCCGTGACACTCCGGCAGGATATGCGTGATTTCTTTGATGCAATCGCGCCGGTCGCTCACTCGAACGTTTCGAATACCTGAGCAGGGACCGGTCAATTCTTAATTACGCACAGCGCGCATCGAGCGAAATTTCACTATTTCCGCCGTGGACACGAGCCGGGCCGTCAGGCAGGCAGGTCGCTATCCGTTACAAACTCACTGGTTGAACCACTTTCGGCAGGCGAGCGAGCAGCGGCCGCCAACGGTACCGATCTTGCTGCTTGGCCGATGCGGGAGTTCGCGGTTCAGCAACATCGACAGGCCATGAGATTCTGATCCGTACGGAACGTCCTACAGAATAAGACCCTCAGATTGATACCGGGGGTTGGAAAGAGGAGCACCATGACGGAAATTCGGAGAGTCAACTTGGGGATGATGGCTGTGGGCGGACTCCTGGGCATGCTGGCGATCGGCGATCGCGCGCAAGCAGAATCGCTCACGATCGGAGCGGCCCATACCTTAAAGCCCGCGTTTCAGGAAATCGTACCGATGTTCGAGCGGGAATATGGCGCCTCGATTCATGTCGTCTATGGTCCATCCCAAACACTTCGTCGCCAAATCGAAACCGGACATCCGATCGATGTCTTTCTTCCTGAAGCGGTAGAGGAGATCGAGAAACTTGAGAAACAGGGACTGACGCTCAACGGAGGGCTTCGGACGTACGCGCAAACCTCTCTGGTGCTCGTGATGTCGGCGTCGTCCCGGGTAACTCCGATCTCCTTTCACGAGGGCCTGCCGAACCGGACAACCCGCATCGCCCTCGGAGATGCCAAGACCTCCGCACTGGGAGCCAACACGGTTCACGCCCTCGCGAATCTCGATCCGGCACAGAAAAACCGTTCCTCTCTGCTCTATGCGCAACATAGCGAAGAGATCCTCAACCTGGTTCATACGGGAAAGGCCGAAGTAGGTATCCTCTATCGCGTGGATGCCATCAACAGCGGACACATGCGTATCATCGATGAAACCACAGCCGGAACCTATACACCGGTCCGGTTCGGCGGCGCGGTGGTGGGGACCTGCCGGGAAGAATCCCTGGCTGTCGCCGAAGAATTTCTCGATTTCATGATGAGCCCCCGTATCAAGAAACTCCTGCTTAAATATGGATTTGATCCCGTGCCGTCACATGGGTGACCGCGCTGCCCGGCTAACCTGAACCCCGGAATACCCTTTACGGCCCTATGACGCACCATTTCTTCCTCCTTTCATCTATCCCCGTTTCCTCCACCTGCCGCACAGTGCGACCTGTGCGGATCCGCTCGTATTGGTCGATGTCCACGATGAAAATGGCCGAGAATTCAGGTTATGGCTGCGGCACCGCCTTTGCTAATTCAAAGATACAGACGGTGATGTCCACTCGCACAGGAGGCTGATGATGAAAGACATGGTGAAATCGTTCGGCGACCGCGAATTGGCCTGGATCATGTTGGCGATCGCCAGCGTGCTGCTCTGGAGCACCTGGGGGTTGGTTTCGTAATCGATCGCCTCGGCTCCCTGCCCTGAATCGAGGTCCGTTCCCCTCCTGCCCTTACAGACTTCATCCGGCCTTTGGTTTGAAAGCACCTCCTGTTCGTACTCTGCACCGAGATCATCCTGCCCTCGGCACAAGCTCCAGACAACCGCCCCGTCGCCGTCGATCCACGCACGCCTTCGATCGAGCCCATTCGCTCCATCCGCACCGTGCGATTCATGCCGTTCGATGATCACCCTGCATAATCGCTGCAAGACATTGTCCGCCAGAGGAACGAGAACAGGCATCTGGAGCGGCTGCCGTTCAGACGTTCGAGCACTCCCGCCTTCCACTGCGATGGAACAGGATATGCTCCTTAGCGAAAGAGTCATCAAACATGAGGAGGCAATGATCCACCGCAAGAAGCGCCCACGAATACAGACAATTCTTCCATTCTCTCACCGAACTGCCCAGGGAGATCATCATGGGAGCACGTCTCTATAGGCATGGCGCCCTGTCACTGGCGGCGGTCGCCTGTACCGCCATCGGCTGCGTCAGCAGCCCTGCCCCCCTGACACTCACCTCTCTGGAGCCCACCGCAGATCAACGTAAAATCGCCGACTACTATAGGCAGGAGGCCCTCTCCTTCAGACTCAAGGCGAGAGAGCTGGCCGAACGGATCGCGGCCTACCAGGATTTATTCGGAGCCGACTCCGACTGGGTCAACGGCGCCCGCCTCCTCGCACAATTCTATGAGCACTCGGCCATCGATCAGGATCACCAGGCGCTCATGCATCTGAGCATCGCTGACGACACCCGCACTGAGTCATTCGACCGGCGCTCGTCTCCCCGCCATAACAGCCAGATGAAATAACCGAGGAGGCTCTATGTCACGCTTTATCACACCGCCCCTCTTGCTCCTGCTCTTTTCCTTGCTGCTGAACACGGCCTGCGCAGGAACCACCGTGCAACCGGGCCAGCGCGGGCTTATGTGGCGACCGTTTTCAGAAGGGCTCAATACGGAACCCCTGAAGGACGGCTTCTACTGGCGGGCTCCCTGGAACAATGTCTATCTGTACGACGTGCGGTGGCAGAGCTATACCGAAAATGTCGATGCGTTGAGCGCGGATGACCTGCAAGTGCTCGTGAAAGCCGCAATCATTCTCCGGCCTGTGCCCGAGGAGGTGTACTTCCTCGCCCACGAGGTCGGGACAGACTTTTATCCCCGCATCGTAAAGCCGGAGTTTCTCGCGGCTGTACGCAGCGTCGTATCGGGCTACAGCATGGTCACGGTGCCTGAAAAGAGTTCGGAAATCGCCAGCAAAGTTCAAGCCGTCGTCGTAGAAAAACTCAAAGGCCGGCATCTCGCCATCCAGAGCGTGGCACTGGCCGACGTCGACTTCCCTCAAATCGTCTTGAGCGCCATCGAGCAAAAACAGGCCAAAGAACAGGAAAAGGAGCAAAAGGAATTCGAACTGACCATCGCGTCCAAGGATGCGGACATCGCCCGCACGAGAGCGAAAGGCGAAGGAGATTCGATCAGGATCCGAGCCGAAGGCGAAGCCGAAGGGCTGCGCATTCGGGCGCTCGGACAGGCCAAGGCGCAGGAAACGATTTCAAAGACGCTGACGCCCGATTACCTCCGATACAAATTATATGACGGCCAGAATTCCAAATTCGTGCTGCTGCCGGACAAGCTAGATATCCCGATTTTGCTCGCGCCGGGGACGGAGGAACCGCGACCCCAGTCGCAGGACGCAATCTCTCAGAACAGACAGAGTACATCCGGTCATTAACGGTGCCATTTGATGAGTCGAACCGACAGAACATCCGATGGCATCTAACAAACACGGACGGCTGGTCCGCTGAGTCCATTCATCGGGAGAAGTCCGGAAACCGCGGCATGCGGCATTGAAAGGAGCGTACGATGCAATCCAATCCATACACGGCAAAAACAGCTTTACCGGGAGTCCCTGCGGGAGGACTGCGTACAGTCGGACAAATCAGGGGAACCAATAGCCTGATTCTGCACATCGGCCAAAACGGAATGACCGCCGCGCTGGAATTGCTGTCGACTCATACTCCCGGCGCGCCGGTCGTCGATGAACGCGATGAGTTCGTCGGATTCGTCAGCGAGTTCGATCTTCTCCGGGCGCTGGAAGCCGGTAAGGATCTGTCCGCCCTGAAAACCGAGCAGATCATGGTTCATGAACGGATCGCCGTCACCGTCGAAACCACGATTGAGGACGCCGTCAAACTGATGGAGGAAAAGCGCTTGCTGAATCTCCCCGTGACACAGCATGGAAAGGTTGCCTACTCCGTGACGCGCCATGACCTCCTCCGCGCATGGATAGGCCTCGGCACGACGGGAGAAGATTGAGCCTCCGCAAAACACTCACTTCAAATAAGAACTTGCCCTGTGGATCGCGCACACCCGCGATCTACAGGAATCTTGTCAAAATCCCGGCCGTTCAGAACGCCCCTGTCTCCAGCCTGCCTCCGTGCCCATCCCTGAGTGCGGACCGGTTCGTCGACGAATGACGAGACATCATCCCCCTCGCCACCGAAACCCGAGCTACATCGCACCCCACGCACTGTGCGAATCCACCTGTTACCGGTCGCGACAGCCTCTTCTTCACGTCGTTCAATCGAAGTTGGCCGATTTTTCGCACAACATCGACGGCTCACGGCGGACTGACTTTTGCAGACTTGCAGATTCATTATCGACCTCGACAGCCCTCGGAGCACCCTCCATGCAGCGGCACAGCGTCGACACGACCCCAGCAATGATCGAGTCCAGGGTCCGGGAATTAGTAGACCGGGAACGGACGCTCACCTTTACGACCCTTGCCACCATCCTGTCGGACTGTCGATGGATCAATCTGCTGAGAGCATTGAATCGCCTGGAGCAACAACACGTCATCAGTATGACGCCGCTGCCCTGGGACTATGAAATCCGCCTGGCAACAAGCGCTCCATCGTTCCCGCGGACGGACTAAGACGATGGCGACGCCGTTGTGCATACGATGCGGCGGGCTGCTTGTAAGGGAACGCCTCTTCGAGGCGAACGGCATGAGTTCCACTGAACACGTCGAATGTGATCGCTGCGTCAACTGCGGCGCGCTCGAAGACCCCTTGATCCGCGCCAATCGGCAGCCAACCAGGGCTCCGGTGCGAACGCGGGAACCGAGAGGGCCTCGCATCCGACAGGAAGACCTCACCACGGTCATCCCCTGTCCGGCTGATCCTCACCGCCCCGGAGTCTCCCTCACCCTCAATTTCAAACGGCAGTGCCTGCCTCCGGTACGCTCCGGCACCAGACGCGCCCGCCATGCTCAGGGGCAACACCAGGAGCGTACCGTCGTGGACGATCCAGTCACCTTATGTCCTTCTCCAGGAGGTTCGGAATGAAACGTCTTCGCCTACTGCTCTGCGACGATGACTCTCAGATGCTGTCGTTCCTCCAATCGGTTCTGGAGCTCGAATACACCGTGATCGGGACCGCAGAGGATGGACAGGCCCTTATCGCGGCCGCGCAAGCCCTTCGCCCGGATCTTGTCTTGACGGATATCCAGATGCCGAAGATGGATGGAATCGAGGCCGTGCACGAACTTCGCAGAATGCTGCCGGACTGTCACGTGATCTTTCACACCTCTCGCGAGGAACCGGAAGTGATGGCGGCTGCATTTTCCGCAGGCGCAGCCGGATACCTGATCAAGGGATCGTTGGCGTCGTTGCTCTCCGGCATACGTACCGCTCTTCAGCACGTGCAGAACCACGACGAAGAGTTCGCCGTCGGACGAAGCGCTCATCCCTTATTGTAGGGATGGTGCCGCCCGCAAAGCGCGCCTGCACGCGCAGCTCCGCAGGCAAGGCCGCCAGAGATCCCGCCGACTGAGGCGTACCTCCTCGGTACGTCGCAAGGAGACGGGCAACTGAGAAGGACGTTGGAGAGTATTTCAGCAGCTTGACTAGAAGAACGCCATGCTGGCGTAGGTGACCGTCGAATTGTACTGGTCGGTAATCCCGCGGTCGTAGCGGAGAACTTGGCCGGATTCCGCTTCGATGAGGCGCAAGAGGGAATAGATGGGTGCGAAGCCGGAGATGCGGCGCTTGTCGTTCTCGGTGATGATGTACTTGGTGAATTCTTCCGGCTTCCGCTCTTCCACCGGCTTCAACATTTCCAGGTCGTGCTGCATCGATCGATGAAACGAAAAGTCTGTCGGCGGCTCTTTATCCCCGTACCGCATCCCGAGATGCGCCAACTCTGCCGCTGCTACCACGCAATAGGTGCGGCCTGATGACTTGAGGATCTCGCGCAGCCCCGCCAGAAACACTTCGACCGATTGTTGCACCGGGGCTTCAGCCATGCTCAGCGCGGAAAATGAACAGAGAATCGGCACAATCGTAAACGGCTTTCGGGCGCCCACAATCTGCTGGAGAAACGGCAATTGGAACTCGATCGCATGTTCGGCTTGATGGCAGAGATCCTCTTCGAATGCGACAGGAAACCGCTCTCTGATCTTCGCCAGCAAGGGCTGATCGGCTTTCACAACACCCAGCGGCGTTTCAAAATCCTTGTCGGTGACGGCAAAGAGATTGTCGAGACCGGCGTAGGCGGTACCGATGATGACATAGACATCCGGCTGCGTCGCCTCTTGCAGTTCCTTGTAGCCCCAGGCATAGATCGGACCGGCCTGTTTCAAATCGTAGGTCGGCGCGACCAGCCCCTTGATGGGCTTGCCGGCATTCTCTGATGGTTTGAAATCCGGGCCTTCTTTTGACGTAAAAAATCCGTCGATCTGCTTCTTCAGTTTCGCGCCGTCCGCCTCGTAGGCGCGGCCGGCAAACGCCGCCTGGCGAAGCGGGCTCTCGCGATACTGTGCGCGCTGCTCTCTGCGGGCTTCTTCTGCACGTTCCCCTTCCAGAAACAATTTCTGGTCGAGGTCGGTCACCAACTGCTCGACCTTATCCGGCATCAGAAATTCACCGAACCGCTTCAGATAGAGGGCACCCACCTGCTGGAGAGAATGCTCGCCGTCGAAATGCTGAATGATGAAAAAGTAGTTGAGCGGGAGCACCAGCCGTTCTTTGCTCAGGCCGGTCGGATCCCACAGCACGATGTACTGCTCTTCCCCTTCTTTAATAGGAGAGAACTGGAGATTCCGCAGTGCGGGATAGTGCTTGGGATCTTTGGCGGTCGTGGTAGTCATAATGCTCCTTAGTCGAGCGCCATTGTAAAGGAGGGAAAGAAGAAGCTGCAACCCGTGGGAAAAGGTTCAGGTTAAGGCCGAGGCCGAAAGAACGCTCCCCCCTCAACCTTGATCCTTGGCCTCAAACCTCGAACTAATGAGAATCCGGCGGTTCGCTTCGGCTTCGAAGACTGAGCGCGATCAGAGTGCCGATCGTCACCAGCGCCAGCCACAGGGTCGGCCGCCCGTAGGAGGGATCGGAATACTCGATTAAGTCCGTCAACCGGCCGATCAACAACGACATGCGAGCCATGACCGTGTAGCCGAAGGCCGCGCCGAACGCGATCATCAGGAACAGGACGCCCGTCCTGGCCACCGCCTTTCCCGGCCCGCTATGCTCCACTGAGAAGAAGAAGTAGAACAGCACCGAACTCACGCCGATCAGCACAATGATCACATTCACGCTGCTGGCCGGATTCATGAGATTCCAGGAGAAGGTGACGCCATCTCCCGGCACAAGTACCAGCAATGGCCGGACCGTGTCCTCAATCTGCTTCAGGATAAACGACGACACGGTGCGCGGAATCGCCAGTCCCGCCCCCACTCCGACGATAAAAGCAAACGCGTAACGCGATAGCCAGGCGGCGTTCGGGACATAGCGCGTGAGCATGAGCAGCCCGATAGCGACGGGAATCAGGAGCGTCCATTCCTGATTTTCGACGATGGGTTTCCAGATCAGATGCAGGATCACCGTGTCGTAGGTCTTCACGATCGTATAGCCGACCGACACGCCGACATAGAGATTCTCCGCCAGCTTGAAGAGCGGATTATCCTTATACAAAAAGGAGAAGATAAATAGAGTGAGCCCTGTGGCCACCCACGCCCCGATAATCGTTGCATCCATTGCCTGGTCTATCCCCTATGACTGCGAGCCTTGTTGACGAGCCTGGCGCCTCAGCGTGAAGTAGAAAATGTTACACAGCCCCACCAGGACGATAATCGCGACGTGGGTTGCCGATTGCGCATCCATCCCCGCCACAGCCCGGCCCTTTTGCCCGATCAGACTTTCATATTCCGCCGCGCCCCGCAGCCCGCCGATCAACCCGTTGATCTGGCCGCTTCGCAGCAAGGGGTACAAGCCCGGTGCAATCACCCCCGTGCAACCTCCGCCCAACTCGAATTTGTACTTGTCCTTCCCGAAGACGTACCAGGCCTCGACGCCGGGATTCCCCGCGCCCAGACTGACTGCATAGGTGACGTCCTTCAGACTGTTGACCCCCTCCAGCACCGGCTGTCCTTTGGTTGGCTTACCGCCATAATCGCTGGGAAATGCGTTGTAGAGATCCTGCCCCATGTTGATGATGACGGCCGTCCCTCCCGGGCTCCACCCAAGAAAGACATAGTCGGCGCCGCGCTGCTTACCCGATTCGGTCGCCACCTTAGTCAACAGCTCGTCAGCCATGCCCGTACCGGAGACCCACAGGGTCATTGCAATCACCCGGAGATTCTTCTTGAACGCATGGCGGAGAATGGCCACGGCCTGCGGATAGAGTTCCGGCTTCGAGGCGGGATCGAAATCGAGCGAGAGGAGCACCACCGAGCGTTCAGGCAGGCTTTCGATGTGATCGTAGACGCCCCGCACTTCCTGCGAGATCTTGATAGGCAGACCGACCGGATAGAGCAGCGGCAGGAGGGTGCACAGCCCGATCACCACAAAGATGATCCGCCGGTCGATATTGAGCATGCGCTCCGCGAAACTCATGATCTCGCTACCCCTTGCCCCGTCACTCTTTCCCCCCGCCCAGATACGATCGCTCTACGCCGAAGATGATTTTAAACGACAGAGCCACGGCTCCCAGGCTGACGCCGATCAAAATGGCCCGGCGTACGGACGCGTTCAGCACGTTCAGAATCCACTGGGAAATATCCCCGCTGATCGGCACCAGATATTCACCCAGCGGAACGCGGCCCATCATGACGATCACGGCCGCAATCAGCAGCACGGCGGCTTCCCGACTTCTGGCGCGGAACGAGCGATAGGCCGCCGAAGCGATGAAGAACGCCAAGATGGCAAACATAGTCCCTTGCAGCGGGACCATCACGAAGTTGTACACCCAGCCGAATGCCGTTGAGACACCCTCGACACTCTCTTTGCCGTTGGCCCACAGACCGACAGCTATCGTGCCCAACATACCGGCATAAAGAACCACACTGTAGCCCCAACCAGCCTCTTTCCGGCGAATCTTGGCCGCATGCACATGGAACAGACTGGTCACACCCAGCACGAGCGCGAAACCTCCGATAATCTGGAGCCACTTCGTGGCGGAGGTGAGCAACTGCTCGGATGCGGGATGCGGGACATAATACTGGGCCGCAAAAATCAGCCCGGTGATCATCGTGATCAGCAACGGCATCTGCCGGCGAAGAAAGATCATTTCACGTCCTTGAAGAAATCCAGAAAATACTGAGGCCAGGCGGCCTGCGTCACAACGCCCAGCGTCGCCAGTAGCACTCCGATTCCGATCACCGAGAGGATGATGGCTTTCCCGATATCCTGCCCGCGCAAAGTCCCCAGCTGAACCGGCTCGCGCGACAAATACGCGCTCGCGGCATACAGCTCCTCCCCGATCAGCGTGTAGTCGCAGGTGGTTACGAAGAAGGGCAACTGATGGTCCGAATCCGTTCCTGCAATCTGAATGGCCCCGGTACTGGCGCCGGTCTCCGTGAGCAACAGGGCCTCGGCAAAATAGGATCCCATGAAGAAATTCGCCGCCGGTTTTTTGCGCAACATAATGCCGTCGACCGCAGCCGTGTAGCTGAACTGATCACTCGTAATGAAAAAATTCGAATCCTCTTTGAACAGATCGGGCTTCCCCGCTTCCAGGTAGGCTTGTTTGGTGATCTCCTGACAGACGGCCATCGTGATGGGGTCCCGATGCGGCACGAGCAACTCCGTCTCGTAAGCCGCCGTCCGCTTCGCCACCCGTCCAAGAATCACGGCCGCTGCAATCGTCGAGGGATCGTGCATATCGTGGGCGCCGGTCAGATAGAGAATCGGCTTTCCCAACTCGGTCGCCCGGCCGATCGCCTCATCCACCGCATCGAGACCGGGAATCCGCCGCAAAAAGATCTCGCGGCGCTTCGCCTGCGCAATGGAGTAAAACACCACACTGCCGAAGAGCAGCGTCAACATGAGATTGTTCACGGAATTCCAGTTGAACCAGTTGGGAGCCGGCGTCGCCCGCAACATCGGCCCAACCACTCGCTCCTCTCCCTTGAGCATCGCCACGGTCACTGTATAGGCAGTCCCGTCCTTCAGTTCAACACCCTTCCCGTTCCGGATCACGAACTGATGCCAGGTGCGTTCTGCTGTTCTTGTCCACCAGGGCCCCTTGAGGTCTTTCACCAGGCGAGTCTGAGCCGGAAACTCGGCGATGACTTTCAATGAAGCCGCATCCGTGGCACCGGCATCCCCGAGCAACACCTGATAGCGGGCATCTGGGTTGTCCAGAGGACTCGGCGCCCAATTCACCGTGAGGCTTTCACCACCGTCATTCGGCGTATCAAAGGCTTGGACGTTCGTTGGCGCCAGCAACATTCCTTCAGCCCATCCCAGAGACGGAACAAGTCCGGCAAGACACACGCAGATAACGATAGACAGACGGAACAATCCCCATCTTCGTCCTCTGTTACTGATCGTTGACCCCATCACGACGTTCATCTCCACAGGATGCTCAAAAAGTTCGTCCAGCAAGGCCGCAGCCGACGAAGGCACCGGAGGCGTACCCTCTGGGGTACGTTGAGGATGCCCTCAAGGCGAGAACGCAGTTGGCGGACTTTTTCAGCATCCTGCTATGCCCCTTCGATCACTTCGATATTGGTTCTGGGAATCACAGCAACCTGCCCGTCCGAGAATCGCACTTCCAGCACACGCGCGTCGCTTTCTGTAGGGATCTTCTGAAGGTCGGCGGGCAAGGCCGAGACCTCCCCGATCTTGCCGAACAGCGGATCGCGAATAATGCGGACCGGATCGCCGATCCGGATGCCTTCGCGTTGCGGTGCGGCGGCCACACCTGTCCGTGCTGATCCGGCAGGCTTCGCGATGATGATCTCGGGCCGGATGACTCCGGCGCGAATCTGCGTGGCCCCGGAAATCGCCGCCTTCTCCCCGGCATGGCCAGAGAGCAGCGTAAAGGTTTTCTGGGCCATGGGGATCGTCCCGAACCCCTCGGTCAGAATCAGCGTGAATCCCACCTGCTCCGTGCCGGTGATGGCCACACCCAGGTCGTATCCCAGCAGAGCCCGGAGATCCTTATCATGAATCCCGCCGACCACGAGGCCTGCGACACCGACCTCTTTCGCCTTGGCCATCGTCTCTGCAGACAGAAACGACCCGCCAACGACAATCTTCCCCTTCATATCGGCTGTGATATGAGCTGGTGTCAGAGCTTCATCCGGCTTCGCGACGGCCATCGCCAAGAGACCGGATGTCTCGCCGCCGATACCGAAGATCCCCTGGACCAGACTGCACCGTGCCTCGACCGTCACACCCTGGCGCGGCTGCACCTCCACAACCGTCCCATCCACATAGGCCAACAATTCAAGCGCGCGCGGCGGCTCACGCAGCAATACCTGCCCCGTGATCGTCGAGAGCGATTCCACCGTGCCGGTGATCGGAGATTTGATCTCCGTTTTAAACCATTTGATCAGCGGCTTGTTCTCGGCCAGAACTTCATCCTTCCGGACCAACTCGCCCTCTTTCTTGATCAGATAGTCTTTGATCTCATCCGGCGCGACACCCAGCTGATTCGCCAGATTCAACGGGTAGACCTTGCCACGCAACTCGGCCCTAGCCACCGGCTGATTCGACTGCACCGTATCGCCGACCACGACCAACACCGTACCGGGCAACGGCAATTGCCGCCGCCGCCTGATGACGGTCTGCTCGGTCACGGTGAGTCCTGGTGTATATGAATGCGCCATGATCTGATAGCTCTTAGCTGTCAGCCGACAGCTTTCAGCAAAAACCCTCCTGCCGCACGGTCCTTCTGCTCCCCCCACTGAGAGCTGATTGCTGACCGCTGATTGCTCTCATCCTGGATACAGATCCACAGCCTTGAACCATTTCGTCAGCGCGGCGACTCGAGCTGGTTCATCAGCTGGGAGCTTCAGCGGACGGCCACGGCCATCCAACAAGAGGCCGACGACCCCTCCCTGCACCTCGCGGCTGACCGGCACGCCTGCGCCCTGGCCAAGGTTCACGGTCTTCGCCGGGTGCATCGTCACCGCGGCCTTCTGATTCAATCCAAGCGGGAAGAGCCGCAACTCACCCATCTTCAGCTGATCCTTGACGACACGCCCGTCCGGGAATGTGATGTCGTAGTCCACCAGCCGCTCGCCGTCTTTCAGCTGCCCGATCGGCGCCACACAGGTGCCGAGATAGACCATGCAATCCCGCACGAATACATCCGTCGCCGCTTGTTCATTGATCGTCGAGAGCACGCCCAGATGCGGCATCATGAAGATGCTGTCCACAGAGAGCCTCGTAAACCCGAGCGGCTCATAGGCATCCACCATCATCAGCATCGACTGGACGCGGCGCGGGGCATGCGACAGGATCCCGCCGCTTCCGACGATCAAGTCCAGCTTCAGCATGTCCACCAGACTCTTGCCGGAGGTCTGCTGCTCGAACACATCGGAGATCGTACGTTCCTGTTGAATGCCTTTGAGACCAGTCGCGAGCGACTTATGGTGGATCAAAGCCAACCGCAGAGCTTCGCGGGCGATCGCCTGCTCGATCTGCAATTCGTCGAGGGTCTGAGGGATGGTCGTGGGCCTGACCATCTTGTTCTTGATGCGATTGCGAAGCGTCTGTTCATCGATGTTGAACGGCACCCACCGCATGATGTTCGCCAGCCCCGCCTCCGCCAGCACATTGGAAATGCTGTAGGACATGCCAAGATTGGCGCTGACCGTTCGGTTGAACACGCCTTCAAAGACTGAGAACACATCGGTCGTCGCGCCGCCGATATCCACGCCGATTAGATTCAGATGCTCCCGCTTGGCGATGGCTTCCATGATGAGGCCCACCGCCGCCGGTGTCGGCATGATCGGCGCACCAGTCATTTCAATCAGCTTCTTGTATCCCGGCGCCTGCTGCATCACATGTTCAAGAAAAAGATCGTGAATCTTATTGCGAGCCGGGGCGAGATTTTCCTTTTCCAGCACCGGGCGGATATTCTCCGTCACTTCGAGCGCCGCCTTCTCACCTAAGATCTTCCGCACCTGAGGCTGCGCTTCTTTATTGCCGGCATAGATCAACGGCAGCTTGTATGTCGCGCCGAACCGCGGGCGCGGTTCCGCTGCCGCGATATATTCCGCCATTTCGACCACATGCGTCACCGCACCGCCGTCTGTTCCGCCGGACATCAGAATCATGTCGGGCCGCATCGTCCTGATCCGCTCGATCTTTTCGTGCGGCAGACGGCCGTCGTTCGAGGCCAACACATCGATCACGATGGCACCGGCGCCGAGTGCGGCCCGCTGGGCGCTCTCGCCCGTCATGTTCTGCACAACCCCCGTGACCATCATCTGCAATCCGCCGCCCGCGCTGCTGGTCGAGATGTAGATATCGACGCCGGTCTTGGCATCGCGGCACGGGGTGATGATCTTCTCGCCGTCGAGAATCTTCCGGCCTGACAGCTCTTCGATTTCGGCAATCGCGTTCAGCACCCCGCGCGTCACGTCTTCGAACGGCGCTTCAACCGTTGTCGGCGCTTCGCCGCGAAACGTCTGGCGGTACTCGTCCCCGACTTTTTCGATAAGAATGGCTTTGGTCGTGGTGCTGCCGCAGTCCGTGGCGACGATGACATTCAGAGGATATGCGGTCTTTGCCAGTTCGTCTGATGCCATTAGCGCCTCACCGGGCCAAGATCGCGTCGTTCGTCGTTCCTGAAACGTGAAGCGCATACATGTCGAAACGAGATACGCTTCACGAGGAACGCTTCACGGCAGTAACTCATCGACTCGCCGCTCCCTGAGGAGCTGAAGCCGCCTCGATCAACGCAATGAGGCGAACGGTCGTATCCCGATGCTCAAGCAGCGCCGCGACTTGTGACACTTCATGGGCGCTGAATGCCAGTTCGATGATGGGTGCAAAGAAATGCAGCGCCTGGCTACCAAGGAAACTCATCGGTCCGAGCGATTCCAGAAATACGATAGCCGGCGCGGCCATCCGCCGCTGCACCACCGCATCCGCTATGCGTTGCAGCAGCGCCAGATCTTCAATGGTAAAAGTCTCGACTTCAGATCGAGTAGAAAACGCATGGGACAGTCCCGCACGGACCTGTTCCCATTTTTCCGTCAGCGAGGCCTTGGTGAAGGAAGCCATAAGTATGTGGAAAGGCAGTCAAAACAGTTATGGAACGGCATTATAGGAAGGGGGTCGAAGAGAGTCAATTTGAGCTTTATTGGGTCAGGATTTCTTCTGCCCGATCTTGCTCTCCGTCCCGTTCCAAATGCGCTCAATGTTCCCCTTGTGCTTCAGCACGATGAGGCCGCTGACGATGACGGAGAAGAGCACGAACTCCACGGTCGGACGGGCCAATGAGGCGATCAACGGGAAGAGCCCGAATGCAGTCAGTGCGCCGCCTGACGAATACCGCCACATGCCGACGGCGCCGAGCCAGGCCAATAGTAAGAACAACCCGACGGCAGGTTCCACACCCACAACAGAGCCGAGCGCAGTGGCCACGCCCTTGCCCCCTTTGAATCCGAGAAACGGCGAGAAGAGGTGACCGAGAAACGGAGCCAGCGCGACCGCTAGAATCATCCACTCCTGCTGAAGCATCTGCGTTGCCGCAAATCCCATGACCCAGCCTTTGCCCATGTCGCCGATCAACGTCAGGATGCCGGCCTTCTTGCCGGACACCCTCAGCACGTTGGTGAAACCGACGTTCTTGCTGCCGACCGTTCTCGGGTCGGGCAACCCCATCGCTTTGGACACGACGATGCCGAATGGAATAGCCCCCAGCAGATAGCCGGCCATTGCCATGAAAACCCAGAGAATTTCTTGATTCATAGTTCAGAAAGAGAAACAAGGAGAATGGGGCGTAACGAGTGGCTGCCTTCGAATTCAGCAGGATGCTCAAAAAGCTCGTCCAGCAAGGCCGCAGCCGAGAAGGCACCGGAGGCGTAGCCTCTGGGCTACGTTGAGGACGCGTTCGAGGCGAGAGCGCCGCTGGAGGACTTTTTCAGCATCCTGCCATGGGCCTACAGGCCTTTTTCCACGACCTGCTTCCAAAAACTCCACACATACTGCCCGCCTGATATATAGCCCAACACCAGCGACAGATAGAGCGTCACGATGCCGGCCAGATGCAGGTTCCCCAACGCGGCCAGGCTGGTTCCTTCAAGAATGAGCATGACGATGGCCACAACCTGCAAGGCCATCTTGTACTTCCCCGTCGTCTCCGCGGCGATGATGAACCCTTCACTGGCGGCAATCGCACGAATACCCGTCACGCCCAATTCCCGAGCAATGATCAAAATGGCCACCAGAGCACTGACCCGGTCCACGTTCACGAGCAGAATCAGCGCCGACAACACCAGCAACTTGTCGGCAATGGGATCGAGCAACTTTCCGAGCTTGGTGACCTGACCCGACCGTCTCGCGAGATAGCCATCAAGCATATCCGTCACGGCAGCTACGACAAACACGATGGCGGCCAAGAGCGAACGATCCGGATCCGGCGTGACAAACAGCACGACGAACACCGGAATCAAGAGAATGCGGGTAAGCGTAAGCAGGTTAGGCAGATTCAACGAATCCTGCCCGATTTCCCGCCATGCTGCTAAGACGCGATTCATAGCTGATTGAGATCCTCTTGCAGACCACTGAAAACCAATGAGAGCCACCTGAACTTGATAGCACTACTCGCTTGGAACAACAAGATATTACCCTGCAGAATGCTCAAAAAGCTCGCCCGGCAAGGCCGCAGCCGAGAAGGCACCGGAGGCGTAGCCTCTCGGCTACGTTGAGGATGCGTTCGAGGGGAGAACGCCGCTGGGCGACTTTTTCAGCATTCTGCTAGACAATGCCGCTCTTCAACAAATCATGCAAATGAATGACACCGCGGATGTTCCGATCGCCTTCGATCACCACGAGTGTCGTAATGGAAAACCGCTCCATCATTTCGACCGCTTTGGCGGCCAGATCGTCGGGTCCGATAGTCCGAGGCTGTCTCGACGCGAGCGCGCTCGATGTCGCCTTCGTAAAGTCTCCGCCGCCCTGAATGAACCGCCGCAAGTCTCCGTCAGTGATGATCCCGGCCAGTTTTCCCGCTTGATCAACGACCGTCGTCATCCCGAGCTTCTTCGCGGTCATTTCCAACATCGCCGTCGTGCCAGGGACCGACTCTTCGACCTTGGGCAAATCGGCCCCCGCATGCATGAGATCCTTCACCCGCACCAGCAATCGCCGCCCGAGCGTGCCGCCCGGATGAAATTGCGCAAAGTCTTCTTCTTTGAATCCGCGCTTCTGCAACAGTGCCACGGCCAGCGCATCGCCCAGTGCCAAGGTCGCCGTCGTGCTGGCCGTCGGCGCGAGCCCCATGGGACAGGCTTCCTCCGACACCGAGACATCCAGCGCCACATCACTCTGTTTGGCCAGAGTTGAACTCATGCGGCCCGTGAGACCAATGACCGGAATCCCCATGCGTTCGACATAGGGCAGAATCTGCAACAGCTCAGCCGTCTCGCCGCTATTGGAAATGGCAATCAACGCGTCGCGGCGGGCCAGCATGCCAAGATCGCCGTGCACGCCTTCGGCGGGATGGAGAAAAAACGAGGAGGTGCCGGTGCTGGCCAGCGTCGCGGCGATTTTCTGACCGATCAACCCGGACTTGCCCATCCCGGAGACCACAACTTTGCCCTTACATTGAGCCAGCAAGTCCACAGCCTTTTCGAACTTGCTGTCCATCCGATCGACAAGCGCCTGCACCGCTCGCGCTTCGATTTCGAGCACACGTTTCCCGTCACCCAGACTCCCCAGGCTCCTCACACCTTTGGGCGCGGGGGAACGCTTCGGCTTCGGCTTTAGCTTCGTGGTTTTGCTGCGTCGCATATCCGCATCACCCGTTCGAGCAAAGATTTCAGTTGGTGCAGCGGAACCATATTGGGACCATCGGAAAGAGCCTCGTCCGGGTTGGGATGCACTTCCATAAAAAATCCATCCACACCGGCGCCGGCTGCCGCGCAGGCTAAGGGCTCGACGAACTCACGCTGGCCACTGGACTTGGTGCCCCCGCCGCCGGGCAGCTGCACACTATGCGTGGCGTCGAACACAACGGGATAGCCGAAGCTCCGCATAATGGGGAAAGAGCGCATATCGACGACGAGGTTGTTATAGCCGAAGGACGACCCGCGTTCCGTGAGCACAATCCGCTGACTCCCACACTCTTCCACCTTCTTCACCGCGTTGGCCATTTCAGGCGGCGACAGGAATTGCCCCTTCTTGACGTTCACCACCTTACCGGTCTTGGCCGCTGCGATAAGCAGATCGGTCTGCCGACAGAGGAACGCGGGAATCTGCAAGACATCAACCACTTTCCCAGCTTCCGTCGCCTGCTCGTCCGTATGAACATCGGTGAGCACGGGAAGGCCCAATTGGTCTTTGACCTTCTTCAAGACCGCAAGACCCTGCTCGATGCCGGGGCCCCGGTATGACTTGATGGAAGTCCGGTTCGCCTTGTCGAACGAAGCCTTGAAAACATACGGGATACCGAGCGACTTGGTGATCTCTGCAATTTTCCCGGCCGTATCCAGCACCAGCTGCTCGCTCTCGATGACACAGGGACCGGCAATGAGGAAGGGCCGATTCCCTGCTCCGACTTTGAACGAACCGATTTGGACTTCGTGCGCCATAGTTTTACTTTCTTCCAATTTCCCTTGAGATGCTCAAACGGGCTATCCAACAAGGCCGCAGGCGAGAAAAAACCGGAGGCGTACCCTCAGGGGTACGTTGAGGATTTTGTCGAGCCGAGAACGCCGTTGGGAGCCCGTTTCAGCATCTCAGTTAATGCCCCAGCTTTTTACGCAACGCCGCGCCAACAAATCCACTAAAAAGAGGATGCGGATGATGCGGGCGCGAACGATACTCAGGATGGAACTGCGTCGCGAGGAACCAGGGGTGTTTCTTGAGTTCCACAATCTCGACCAGCCGCCCGTCCGGCGACAGACCGCTCAACACCAATCCCTTGGCCGTGAGCTGCTCGCGATAGGCGTTGTTGAATTCGTACCGGTGCCGGTGCCGCTCGCCAATCTCGTTGACGCCGTACATCTTCTGCGCCAGCGTCCCCTCCCCGAGTTTGCACAGGTAGGAGCCCAACCGCATGGTCCCGCCCTTGTCGCTCACGGACTGCTGATCGGACATCAAATGGATGACGGGGTGCGGCGATTGCTCGTCGAACTCCGAACTATTGGCTCCCGCCAGACCCGCCACGTTCCGCGCAAACTCGATGGTGGCGCATTGCATACCCAAACACAGTCCGAGGAACGGCACCTCGCGCTCTCTCGCGTACTGGATGGTGAGAATTTTTCCTTCGACCCCGCGCGTGCCGAACCCGCCAGGAATCAGGATCCCGTCCGCCTCGCGCAAGATTCGCTCGGTCCCCTGGCGCTCGACATCCTCGGACTCGATCCAGGTGATGTTGACCTTCGTCTCATGGTCGATCCCGCCATGCACCAGCGCCTCGGCCAGACTCTTGTAACACTCCTTGAGTCCCGCGTATTTCCCAACCAGCGCGATGGAAATCTCGTGCTTCGGATGCTTGATCTTCTGCACCATCGCATCCCACTCGCGGAGATTCGGCGGGCCCGTTTCGATATGGAGCAGCCGGACGATCAGTTCATCCAAGCCTTCCTTTCGAAAGACAATCGGCACTTCATAGATCGTCTCGACGTCTTTTGCCGTAATGACGGCATCCTTCTCGACGTTGCAGAACATCGCGATCTTGGCCTTCATTTCCGGCGGAATATAGCGATCGGTGCGGCACAACAGAATATGCGGCTGGATACCGATTTCACGCAGTTTGTTCACCGAGTGCTGCGTCGGCTTGGTCTTCAATTCACCGGCCGCGCCAATGTAGGGCACCAGCGTCAGATGGACGTACAGCACATTGTCGCGTCCCACATCGTAGGGCATCTGACGGATCGCTTCGAGAAACGGGAGACTTTCAATATCGCCAACGGTCCCGCCGATCTCGACGATCGTGACGTCGATCCCCTGCGAGATCCGCATGATGCATTGCTTGATCTCGTCAGTGATATGCGGCACGACCTGGACGGTACCGCCGAGATAGTCGCCCCGGCGTTCTTTTGTGATGACGGAATTGTAAATCCGCCCCGTGGTGTAATTACTTTCTTTGGTCAGCGACAGCGAGGTAAATCGCTCGTAGTGCCCCAGGTCGAGATCCGTCTCGGCGCCGTCTTCGGTGACAAAGACTTCGCCATGCTGATAGGGATTCATCGTGCCCGGATCGACGTTAATGTAGGGATCGAGCTTCAAGAAGGTGATCTTGAGTCCGCGGCTCTCCAGGAGATTCCCGATCGACGCCGAGGCCAGTCCTTTCCCCAGCGACGAGACCACTCCACCTGTCACAAAAATAAACTTGCTCATGGCTGCCCCCATCATCGGCTCGGTGCGGTCCGCTTGAGGTTGAGTTCCTGCTTCAGGGATTCATACTGCCGCAATTTCTCTTCGGCCTCCGGAACATCCTCAGGCGTATCGATGCGTAGCGACGCATAGGGCGTCTCCCAGACACGCACACGGACGCCGTTTTCGAGCGCGCGTAACTGCTCCAGTTTTTCCGCATCTTCCAAGACGCCCGTCTTCATCGCGGCAAAGCGCAGCAGAGTTTCCTTGGTATAGATATAGACTCCGAGATGAATGTAATGCAGTCCGCTTACCACACGCCGGCTCGGATCGTCACGGACCAGCGGAATCGGCGCGCGCGAGAAATAGAGCGCATAGCCCTTGGCATCCGTCGCTACTTTGACGATCGCCGGATTCTGCAGATCGTCGGTCGCATCCATCTTGCGCTTCAACGTGCCCATTTCGGCGCCGCTCTGGAGAAACGGGTCGATGAGGTCCGACAGCAGCTCGGGATTCAGAGGAATTTCGTCACCCTGCAAGTCCAGAAAACAGTCACCCGCAAACATCCGCGCCACCGCCGCCACACGATCGGTGCCCGTCCGGTACTCGCCGCCCATCATGATGGCCCGACCGCCGAACTGCTCGACGGCCTGCTTGATGCGCTCATCATCCGTGGCCACCAGAACTTCGTTCACGGACCGACAGGCTCGCGCCCGTTCGTACACATGCTGAACCATCGGTTTCCCGGCCAACTTCACCAACGGTTTCCCCGGAAACCGCGACGAGCCGTACCGTGCCGGAATCACCACGATGACCGACGACAATGATTTAGCCATTGCCGACCGCCTCCAGGAGCTGCTTGGGCGAGACCGTCGCCGTGCCGACCATCCCCACGACGATGCCGGCCGCATGGTTGGCCAGCGTCGCGGCTTCCCGCATGTTCGCGCCTGTTGCCAGCGCCAAGGCCAAGGTCCCGATGACCGTATCGCCGGCCCCCGTCACATCGTAGACTTGCCGGGCCTGCGTCGGAAGATGCCAGGACGTGCCCTCGCCCTCGTACAGGCTCATCCCTTTTTCACCGCGTGTGATCAGCACGGATTGGCACCCCAGCCGCTGGCGAATAACGGCGCCGGCCTGATTGATGGTCTGATCATCATCGCCATGCAAGCCGGCCGCCTGGGTGGCTTCCAGATGATTCGGCGTCATGACTGTCACGCCCTTGTAGTAACTGAAATGCTCGACCTTCGGATCGACGATAATCGGGATCTTGCGCAAGGCCGCCATCCGCGTCAATTCGGTCATGAGTGCCGCCGACACGACGCCTTTGGCATAATCTGAGACAACAATGCAGGACAACTCGCGAATCCGCGATTCGACGTAGCGCAGGAGACGTTTCTGAAGCGTTCCTTTCAGTTCCTGTCGGCCCTCCATGTCATAGCGCACGATCTGCTGATTATGGGCGATCACCCGGCTCTTCCTGGTGGTCGGACGATCATGGTCGATAATCACACCGCCCCGCCCGGAACGCGACTTACCCAACTCCTTCAGCAGCAACCGTCCGCTCTCATCGGCGCCGATCACGCCGCATAAATCCGCTTTCCCGCCAAGCGCGAGGATGTTGTTGAAGACGTTGGCCGCGCCGCCCAATCGCAGCGTTTCCGACTCGACATGCACGACCGGCACAGGGGCCTCCGGAGAAATCCGGCTCACCCGTCCCATCACATAATGATCAAGAATCAAATCTCCGATGACCAGCAGACTGGCCTGAGGAAACCGCTGGAGGTACTGGCGAAGCGCCTTCTGTGAGACGGATTGATTCTGCGTAGTCTGCGGAGCCATGACGTGCGCGTCCTTCTATTGAATGGCTTTACCGAACCGATCCCATCGAACCCACTCAGTCCATTGCCCCTGGCCGCTCCAGGACCAATAGATTCGGAACGCCTTCCCGCGAATCTTCTCCTCCCGCACATAGCCCCAGAACCGGCTATCGAGGCTCTGGTCGCGATTGTCGCCCATGACAAAATAGGCTCCCTCCGGCACCGTCACCGGACCGAAGTTGTCGCGGGGATTGATCGTGCTATCGATAATGCCCGGGTCGATCCGTTGCGTAAAGGCCCGATCGTCGAGTACCTGGCCGTTGACGAGCACCTGCTTATTGTGGATCTGCACCGTGTCGCCGGGGGTCCCCACGATGCGCTTGATGAAGTCCTTCTCTTCGTCTTCCGGAAAGCGAAAGACGATCACATCCCCCCGCTGCGGCTTGCCGAACGGCATTACATTGGAGGACGTGTAGCAATTCACCGGAGGAAAGTTCCATTGCAACTTGCAGTCGGTCGGCCATTGCAACCCGTAGGACAACTTGCTGACCAGAATATGATCCCCGATCAACAGCGTGGGAATCATGGATCCGGATGGAATCTTGAATGCCTGCACGACGAACACCCGAATGGCAAACGCGAGCAACATCGCGACGACGATAGCTTCGGCATACTCCCGAACGATAGACTTCCCGCTCTGGCGAGCCTCGCCTGCCGCCGGGGCTTCGGCCTGAGCCGTGCCCGGAGCGACACCGGATACGTCCTCAAGATTGGGCGGAGTCGTCGGTTCGGTACTCATTCATCCCCCACTTTCAACAGCGCCAGGAAAGCCTCTTGCGGCACTTCCACGCTCCCCACCGACTTCATCCGCTTCTTACCCTCTTTCTGTTTTTCCAGCAGTTTCCGTTTACGCGAGATGTCGCCGCCGTAGCACTTCGCGATGACGTTCTTCTTCATTGCGCCGATCGACTCGCGGGCAATAATCTTCGTCCCGATCGCCGCCTGAATGGCAATCTCAAACATCTGGCGAGGGATCAGCTCTTTCATCTTTTCCGCCATCTGCCGTCCGCGATGGACCGATCGCTCTTTATGCGTAATGAACGACAACGCATCCACCGCCTCGCCATTGAGCAGAATATCCAGCTTCACCAGATCGGATTCGCGATAGCCAAGCAATTCGTAATCCAGCGACGCGTAGCCTTGCGTGCGCGACTTGAGCTTGTCATAAAAATCCAGGATGACTTCGTTGAGCGGCATCTCATAGCTGATGACGACACGCGTCGGATCGAGAAAGTGGATATCCCGCTGAATGCCACGGCGTTCCTGGCAGAGCTTTAAAATCGCCCCCATGTAGCGTTCCGGCGTAATAACGGTCGCCAGGATAAACGGCTCCTCAAACGACTCGATGCTGCTGGGCTCCGGCAGATCGGCAGGATTGTCGATCTCCAGTACCTCCCCTTTGGTCGTCATCACGCGATAGACGACGGTGGGGGCAGTCGTGATCAACGTCAGGCCATATTCCCGCTCCAGGCGCTCCTGGATGATTTCCATGTGCAGCAAACCCAGGAAACCGCAACGAAAGCCGAAACCCAACGCCAAGGAACTCTCCGGCTCATAGACAAAAGAGGAATCGTTCAATCGCAACTTGACGAGCGCATCCCGCAGATCTTCATACTTCGCCGTGTCGGTCGAATAGAGCCCGCAGAAGACCAGCGGCTTCACTTCCTTATACCCGGGAAACGGCGTGGCCGTCGGGTGCACGGCATCGGTCAGCGTGTCACCGATCTTGACGTCCGCCACTTCACGCATGTTCGCACAGAGATAGCCGACCTCACCGGTCAGCAGCTGGGCCGTCTTCGAGCGCTTGGGAATAAACTTCCCGACTTCCATCACTTCAAATGTCCGGTCATTGGACATCACTTTAATCTTCATCCCCGGCCTGACTTCGCCGTCTACGATGCGGATAAGGACGATCACCCCCTGGTAGTTATCAAACCAGGAATCGAAAATAAGGGCTTTCAGCGGGGCCTTGGGATCACCGGACGGCGGCGGAATCCGCTGGATGATCGCTTCGAGCACCTCCGGCACTCCCTTGCCCTCTTTCGCGCTGATGGGCATCGCATCGCTGGCATCCAGCTGCAACACTTCTGAAATGGAATTCTTGGTCCCCTCGACATCCGCGCTCGCCAAATCGATCTTATTGATGACGGGGATAATGGTCAGATTGTTCGCCATGGCCAAATTCACATTGGCGATAGTCTGCGCCTGCACCCCCTGCGTGGCATCCACAAGCAAGAGCGCACCCTCGCACGCCGCGAGGCTACGGGAGACTTCATAAGTGAAATCGACATGCCCCGGCGTATCGATCAAATGCAAATCGTAGGTCTTCCCATCCTTGGCCTTGTACCGAATGGCCACCGCATGGGCCTTGATCGTAATGCCGCGTTCCCGCTCAAGATCCATGGCATCAAGGATCTGCTCCTTGGCCTCTCGGGCGGTCACTGCACCAGTCGCATCCAAGAGCCGGTCGGCGAGGGTTGATTTGCCGTGATCGATATGGGCGATAATCGAGAAGTTTCGTATAAGGCTTTGCAAATCCTAGCTCTTTTCAGAAAAAAATCGGTTCATTATAGTAACTGCCCCCTGGGTTGTCAAAGTCAGGACTCACTCGTATAATCGCCGCCGCACCGTGATTTTCGAGCCTTTCTACGCACTTCAATTCCGCCCGGCTTCGCAGGAACTCTGAATCGCATGGCGCCACGCACCCCCCCGGACACACTCGCCGATTGGGACCGGAAATATCTCTGGCATCCCTTTACGCAGATGCAGGAATGGGAACAGGAGGCCCCCCTCATTATCGAGCGGGGGAAGGGCGCCTACCTGATCGATACTCAGGGCAAGAAATACCTCGACGGGACCTCGTCTATCTGGGTGAACCTCCATGGGCATCGGCATCCGACGCTCGATCGTGCCATCAAAAGCCAACTCGACAAGATTGCCCACTCAACTTTTCTGGGCCTCTCAAACCCGCCGGCTATTCGACTGGCGCGCGAGCTGATCCGAATCGTACCCAAAGGTCTCACCAGAGTGTTTTATTCCGACAACGGGTCAACAGCAGTTGAAGTCGCGCTCAAGATGGCGGTCCAATATTGGCAGCAACACCGTCCCGAGGCCGGACCCAAACACACCTTTCTGCATCTCAAGCTGGCCTATCACGGCGACACGATCGGGGCGGTCAGTGTCGGGAATATCGAGCTGTTTCACGGCCGCTTCAAACCACTTTTATTTCCAACGCTCGACGCCGAGCCCCCCTACTGTTACCGCTGTCCGCTCGCTCTGACCTATCCCTCCTGCCAGATGGCCTGCCTCGATCCGATCGAACAGCTGCTCAAAACCCGGCATCGCGAGATCGCCGGATTTGTCATTGAACCTCTCGTTCAGGCTGCGGCCGGTATGATCATGTCTCCGCCCGGCTACTTGAAACGCATCCGCGAACTCTGCACTCAATATAATGTGCTGCTCATCGCCGATGAAGTGGCGACAGGATTTGGCCGCACGGGAAAGATGTTTGCCTGTCAGCATGAGAGCGTCACCCCGGATCTGATGGCTATCAGCAAGGGGCTGACCGGCGGATATATGCCCCTGGCCGCCACTCTGACGACTGAAGAAATCTACAACGCGTTTCTGGGGAAGTACGAAGAGTTCAAGACGTTTTTCCACGGCCACAGCTATACCGGCAATCCCCTGGGCTGCGCGGTGGCACTGGCAAACATCGAGATCTTCCGCAAAGAAAAAACTCTTGCAGGACTCCGCCCGAAGATCGCACTCTTGAAACGCCTGCTCAAGCCATTTGCCGACCTGCCGCTCGTGGGAGATATCCGCCAGCGCGGTATGATGGTGAGCATCGAACTCGTTCGGAACAAAACCACGCGCGAAGTCATACCTCTTCAGGCCCAGATCGGCCACCGGGTCGCCACGGAGGCACGCTGTCGAGGGCTCTTACTACGCCCGATCGGCAATGTGATCGTCCTGATGCCGCCGCTCTCCGTGACGCCGCGAGAACTTCAGCGCATGACCGAAATTCTCCGTCAAGCCATCACGAGAGTCCATGCAGACTTGTGACTTTCTGGTCATTGGCGGTGGTGTGATCGGGCTGAGCATCGCCCGTGAACTGAAGGCCCGCCACAAGGATGCCCGCATTCTCCTGATCGAGAAAGAATCAGCCTGCGGCGCCCACGCCAGCGGCCGCAACAGCGGTGTGCTCCACGCTGGATTCTACTATTCCCCCGATAGCCTGAAGGCGAAATTCACCAAGCTCGGGAACGAGCGGATGACCGCCTATTGCGAGCAGAAAGGCATTTCCCTCAATCGCTGCGGCAAGCTCGTCGTGGCCAAAGATGCCGGCGATCTTCCCTCCCTTGACGAGCTAGTGAAGCGCGGCCGGGCGAACGCGATTGAGATTCAGGAGCTGACCGAAGCAGAAGCCAAACGGATCGAGCCTCGCGTCAAAACCTATCAGCGCGCCTTGTTCTCACCCCGCACCTCGACCGTGAACCCCTTGCACGTGGTCGACGCCATGCAACGCGATGCCATTCAAGAGGGAATCGAGATACGATTCGACACCGCCTACATCAGCCGAACCGATCAAGGAGTCCGGACCAACTCGGATACGATTGCCGCCGGATATGTCGTCAACGCCGCGGGATTGTATGCAGACAAAATCGCACTAGACTATGGCTTCTCTGAAAAGTATCGGATCCTGCCCTTCAAAGGGCTCTATCTCTATTCAAACGAGCCGCCGGGCGCGATCCGCACCAATATCTACCCGGTTCCCGACCTGAGAAATCCGTTTCTCGGCGTTCACTTCACCATCACCGCCGACGGAAAGGCAAAGATCGGCCCCACGGCAATTCCGGCCTTCTGGCGTGAGAATTACGAAGGCCTCAGTAATTTCAAACTGGGGGAGATGATGGAGGTCGCGAGCCGCGGACTCGGGCTGCTGACCAATGCCCAATTCGACTACCGGCGCCTCGCCATGGAAGAGATCGCCAAATACTCCCGCAGCAAGATGGTCGAACTCGCCTCGGTGCTCGCCGAAGGAATACAGGAATCGAACTATCAGAAGTGGGGACGGCCCGGCATCAGAGCCCAGCTACTGGATATTACCAAGCGCAAGCTTGAAATGGACTTCGTCCTGGAAGGGGACCGCCGCTCCATGCACGTCCTCAATGCGGTCTCACCGGCTTTCACCTGTTCACTGCCCTTCGCCGCTCATGTGTGCGATCAGATCGACCACCGCCTACGATAACTCACCATCAACCATTCATCTCGACGACGGCCCCGACGCCAATCTTCAAGCACTCGCTCGCCGGCCTTTCCTTGAGAAAGAACTCCAGCATCCCATTGCTATTGATCAAGGCATGCAGAGCATCGGCCTGACCTTGACTATAGTTCGCCACCAAGCTTCCAATGAGATGCTCCCCCACCCGGATCTCCGACCTGCCGATTTTGCCGGCTTCAATTTGGATTTGAGAAATGTTCGAAATCAGATTCCCGAAATGGTCGATGTAGACGATCTCTCCCATAATCGTTCGCGCTGTCATCCTGGGCTGGGGCCAGTTCATCCTGACCGGATCAGGGACCAATCGGCCGAACGACGACAGCGCCGTGCCTCTGGCCAGCCAGGCTGCCGCCGGGGCAAACACATCCCGGCCGTGGAAGGTCGCTCCTGGGGACTGCAATTGAACCCGCCGATTTTCTATTTCCCGAATCTCAACATCTTCTTCCAAATACAAAATCGGCGAGAGCACACCATTGTCCGGCGCCACGAAGTAATAGCGACCCGTTTTGACCAGAATCGGCCGTCGGTGGCTGCCGACACCGGGATCGACAACGACAACGTGTATGGTGCCTTCGGGAAACGTCCGGTAGCAGGACTGGAGACAGTAGGCGGCTTCGTCGATTCGATGCGGAGTGATGTGATGGGACACGTCTTCAATGCGGGCAGCGGGGTGGATCGTCAGGATCACCCCTTTCATACTCGCCACGAAATAGTCTTTAGAGCCGAAATCGGTCAGGAGAGTAATGAGCGGGAGCGATGGAGGCACGTCACAGTTCCTCGAACTTGATCTCCACGACTTCGTATTCCATGACCTTCGTGGGCGTCGTCACCTCGACGAAATCTCCGACCCGCTTCCCGATGAGCGCGCGGCCGACCGGCGACTGCACGGAGATTCGGTTGACCTTCATATCGGCTTCGTCCTGGCCGACCAGCGTATATTGCCTCTTCGACTGCGATTCCTGCTCGATCACCAGCACCGTCGCGCCGAAGACCGCGGTGTCCGTCGTCCGGCCGGTCGTGTCCACCACCCGGGCCTCAGCAATCTTGGTTTCGAGCTCAGCCATACGCGACGCAATAAACCCCTGCCGCTCCTTGGCCGCATCATACTCGGCATTCTCGCTCAAATCGCCATGCGCACGGGCTTCGGCAATCGCTTCGATATTCTTCGGTCGTTCAACCTTGCGTAAACGATCAAGTTCGGCCTTGAGAGCCTCATAACCTTTTCGAGTAATGGGTGTCGGCATACCGCAGAACTCCTCTTACACCTGACTTCGATGATACTCTTGCAGAGAGCGAATCGACAATTCTTTCTTTGCCAGGGCTTCAATACCCATCACGGCCGCCAGCGCTCCCCGCATCGTCGTATAGTAGGGCACTCCTCTCTGCAGAGCCTCCCGACGAATAGACAGTGAGTCCGTATGGGCGGAAGCCGTACGCACGGTATTCACGACTAACGCGACGGCCCCGTTTTTAATGTGATCCACGATATGGGGACGCCCCTCTTTTACTTTATGGACGGTCTCCACCTCAACCCCTTTATCTTTCAAGAAACTGGCCGTGCCGCTGGTCGCCTGAATCTTGAACCCTAGACTGTGCAATCGCTTTGCCACACCCCACGCAGCCAACTGATCGGATTCTTTCACGCTGATAAAGGCAGTACCCGATTGCGGCAGGGTGGCCCCGGCTCCGGCTTGGGATTTAGCAAACGCCCAGCCGAAATCGCTGTCGATGCCCATGACTTCCCCCGTCGACTTCATTTCCGGTCCCAACAGCACATCGACTCCAGGGAACTTATTGAACGGGAACACCGCCTCCTTCACCGACAAGTGCGCAGGCTGGGGCGCGCTCGTAAAGCCGAGGTCCTGGAGCGATTTCCCCAGCATCACTTTCATGGCCAGCTTGGCCAGCGGAACACCGATCGCTTTGCTGACGAACGGCACCGTGCGTGAGCCCCGCGGATTCACCTCCAGCACAAACACCGTTTTGTCCTTCACGGCGAACTGCGCATTCATCAAACCCACCACGCCTAACTCCAACGCCAAGGCCTTCATCTGGCGTTCAATTTCTCGAACGAGGGGCTTCTCCAAGGTGTACGGCGGAAGCGAACAGGCCGAATCACCCGAGTGCACCCCGGCTTCTTCAATATGTTCCATGATACCGGCCACCACTACGGTCTTCCCGTCAGAAATGGCATCGGCATCGATCTCGATCGCGTCCGAGAGATACTTGTCGATCAACACCGGATGTTTAGGAGAGGCCTTCACGGCCGAACGCATGTACTCCAGCAAATCGGCTTCATCGTACACAATCTGCATCGACCGCCCGCCCAACACATAGGAGGGACGCACCATCACGGGATAGGAGATCTTCCCCGCGATCCGCACCGCTTCATCAACGGAACGAGCCATGCCGCTCTCGGCCTGACGTAGTCCCAGCTTATCCAAGAGATCACGGAACCGCTCACGATCCTCCGCCCGGTCGATGGCTTCTGGGCTGGTCCCGAGAATTTTCACTCCGGCTTTCGAGAGCGGCAAGGCCAGTTTCAACGGAGTCTGCCCGCCGAACTGCAGCACCACTCCGAGCGGTTGCTCCCGATGGATGATGTTCAGCACATCCTCCTCTGTAAGCGGCTCAAAATAGAGACGATCCGACGTGTCATAGTCGGTGCTCACCGTTTCGGGATTACAGTTCACCATAATCGTTTCGACGCCCTCTTCGCGCAAGGCCATTGCCGCATGCACGCAGCAGTAGTCGAATTCGATCCCCTGCCCGATCCGGTTGGGGCCGCCCCCGAGAATGACCACCTTGGTGCGATCGGATGGACGCGACTCACATTCACTGCCGTAGGTCGAATAGAGATAGGGGGTATTGGCTTCAAACTCCGCCGCACAGGTGTCGACACGCTTATAAGTGACGGTCCTGGTTGGCTTGGCGGACTTACCGGATCCCATGCGCGCCTTCCGAACAGCCGCGCCATCGGTTCCGAGCAGCTGGCCGATTCGGTCATCGGAAAATCCCAGTTCTTTGGCTTGCCACAGTAGATCACCGGCAAGAACCGCAGCGGCGTTGTCGGCCTTGCCGATTAACAACTGCTCAAACTGGATCAGCTCACGAACCTGCTCCAGAAACCAGGGATCGATTTTGGTAATCGCGAACAATTCGTCATTTGTGAAACCAAGTCTGATCCCGTCGGCCAGATACCAGAGCCTCTCAGGTAACGGTGTTTTCAAGGTACGCCGGATTTTTTCGGCAGCCTCGGCACGATTGAACTCGGCAGGAATCCCGCGATCGATACCGACCCGTGAGGCCAGTCCGTTGAGGTCCAGTTCCAACGAACGGATCGCTTTCTGCAACGACTCCTTGAACGTCCGGCCGATGGCCATCACTTCGCCCACCGATTTCATCTGCGTCGTGAGCGTCGGATCGGCCCCTTTGAATTTCTGAAACGCGAAGCGAGGAATCTTGACCACGACGTAATCGATAGTAGGCTCGAAGGACGCTTTGGTCACGCCGGTGATGTCGTTGGTGATCTCGTCCAACGTATAGCCGATTGCCAGCTTCGCCGCGATTTTCGCAATCGGAAATCCCGTGGCCTTCGACGCCAAGGCCGAGCTCCGCGACACGCGCGGGTTCATCTCAATGATGATCATTTCCCCGTTGTCGGGGTTCAGACCGAATTGAATGTTCGAGCCGCCCGTGTCGACGCCGATCTCGCGAATGATCCGCAGAGCCGCATCGCGCATGCGCTGATATTCCTTGTCGGTCAGAGTCATGGCCGGCGCCACGGTGATGCTGTCGCCGGTATGCACACCCATCGGATCGAGATTCTCGATCGGACACACGATGACGACGTTGTCCTTGAGATCGCGCATGACCTCCAGCTCGTATTCTTTCCACCCGATCAACGAGCGTTCGATCAAGACCTGACTGGTCGGGCTCATGGCCAGCGCCCAATCGATGAGCTTCTCAAACTCTTCCCGATTATAGGCAATGTTGCCGCCGGTCCCGCCCATCGTAAACGAAGGCCTGATGATGGCGGGAAATCCGACTTTCTCAAGAATCCTGGCCGCCTCATCACGATTGTGCGCCGTGCCGCTCTCCGGCACCTTCAACCCGATCCGCTGCATCGCCTGCTTGAACGCTTCCCGATCTTCGGCCTTGTGAATGGCTTCCGCCGAGGCCCCGATCAGCTTGACGCCGTACTTCTCCAACACGCCACGTTTCACCAACCCCATCGTCGCATTCAAGGCCGTTTGTCCGCCCATCGTCGGCAGGAGCGCATCGGGCCGCTCACGTTCAATGACTTTTTCCACCACCTCCAGCGTGATCGGCTCAATGTACGTGCGATCGGCCAGCTCGGGATCGGTCATAATCGTCGCAGGGTTGCTATTGATGAGGATGACCTTGAAACCCTCTTCCCGCAACGCTTTGCAGGCTTGCGTGCCGGAGTAGTCAAACTCACAAGCCTGGCCGATCACGATCGGCCCGGATCCAATTAACAGTATCGACTTGATATCAGTGCGTTTCGGCATGCGTCCTCAACAATGTGAATCTAACTCATTTGCGGCATGGGGCCGATCAACGGCCGGTAGGGTGCCGGAGGCGGCGCCGGGGGGACATTGGGTCCATGGTAGCGCTGCATCGCGTCCGGCAACCAGGCCTCGATTTGATTGATACGAGTGAGGTCCGAGGGATGGGTCGACAGAAACTCCGGAACCGCCTGCTGCGACCGGAAGCACACCTTCCCGATCATCTGCCGAGGACAGCCGCTCATACGTTCCCAGAACGGCACCGCTTCACGCGGGTCGTATCCTGCGTCCGCCATCAGGCGCAGGCCGATATAGTCCGCTTCCGACTCCTGCTTGCGATTGAAGGGCAGCGAGACGTTCACACCGTAGGCGCCGAGCAGCCCCTGCATGGCGCCGCCTCCGGCATGCCCCGCCGCCGCGGCCCCGATGGCGCCCAATTGGGCGATTTGATCGATGATGCTGCGGCTCATCCGCTCGACTCCATGCCGCTGCAGCGCATGGGCCACTTCATGCCCCATCACCGTCGCCAATCCTGCCTCACTCTTCGTCACCTTGAGAATGCCGGTAAAGACCGCCACCTTGCCGCCGGGCAAACAAAAAGCATTCACCATTTTGTCGTCTTCAATGACGGCAAACTCCCACTGATAGTCCGGCTTATTCGCCGCCTTGGCAATCCGCTGCCCGACCTTCTGAACCAGCTCATTGATTTCAGCATTGTCACTCAGCGTCGCCTGTCGCAAGACCTCCCGATAGGCGCCGAGCCCAAACTCCTGCTCTTTTTCTTCCGAGAAGAAAATAAGCTGATCGCGGGCAGTGCCAGGAGCGCGATAACAGCCGGTCAACGACGACAACAGTCCCAGAGCCGTGCAAGCCCCAAGTGCCGCATAAATTCCGGCTACTCCCTGTACCCCGAATGCCAGGACTGCGCGACGCCCGACCGGGGTAGCGAGAAATTGGTCCACGTTATGATCAACCTGTTGTGCCATGACGTCACCCAACCGAACCGGCCTGGAACGATGTCAACCTGGCCTAGGGCATCCACAAATACATGAACTGCGGCGCGCCACCCCTGACAAACGACATCACATCGAAGTTGCCCAACGCCGCCAACGGACCGGGCGCCATAAGCTTGGTGTACACATTGTTCGAATAATCGCCCGGGCGGTGATAGGTCACCACTTTCGCCTCGGTCAGTCCCGCTTTCTTCTTGGCCGCTTCAATGGCTTCTTCCAGATAGCCGATCTCATCGACCAGCCCGGCCGCTTTCGCCTGATCCCCGGTATAGATCCGGCCATCGGCCAGCTTCTTGATCTGCTCCATCTGAAGATTCGGCCGGCCTTCCTGCACAACGGTCAGGAACCGCTGATAGAACGAATCGATCAACCCTTGGAAAATGCCCCGCTCTTCCGGAGTCATCGCGCGAAACGGTGACCCCATATCCTTCCGAGGGCCGGACGTAATCGCGGTGGCCTCTACCCCCACTTTCTCCAACAGTCCGTGCGTATTCACCGTGAGCATGATGACGCCGATACTCCCTGTCACCGTCGAGGGATGGGCCATGATCCGGTCCGCGGCTGAAGCGATGTAATAGCCGCCCGAGGCCCCCACATCCATGATCGAGGCAATGACCGGAATCTTGCGGGACGCCTTGAAGAGTTTGAGTTCATGATGAATGATATCCGATGCCGTGACCGTGCCGCCAGGCGTATTGATCCGCAGCACCAGCGCCTTGACCGACTCATCACGTGAGGCCCGCGTCAGCTCCTCTTTGATCGTCGCGATCATGCTGGGTTGCGTATAGAAGCTCGACTTCTCTTCCGAACTGATCATCCCGGACACGTCCACGAGCAGAATCTTGTCCTTGCCGGTTCCGCTGACCTGCCGCTCCTCCAGTTGAGCGGGCGGAGGCGGAATCTGAATATTGACGCAGCCCGAGTGCAACACACTCAAGACCACGACGAACAGACCGGCGACGGATTGACTGAATCTATCCATGATGTTTCTCCATGAGCTGCACAAACTCCTCAAACAGGTACGCCGAATCATGCGGACCGGGTGAGGCCTCCGGATGATACTGCACCGAAAAGACCGGCTGGTCCAAACAGACCATGCCTTCAATCGACTGATCGTTCAGGCTCAGGTGGGTAATCGACACCTTGCCGAGCTTGGTCTCGATCGTCACCGGACGCTCCGGCACGCCAGTGATCGGGATCGGGCTCCGCACGGAGAAATTGTGATTCTGCGAGGTGATCTCGACCTTGCGTGTCCGGATATCGATGACCGGATGGTTCGACCCGTGATGCCCGAACTTCAGCTTGTAGGTCTTAAGGCCTAAGGCCAATCCAATGATCTGATGGCCCAGGCAAATGCCAAAGATCGGATAACGACCGATCAAGGCGCGCACCGCTTCCATCGCATAGGGCACACCCTCGGGATCGCCCGGACCGTTCGAGAGAAACACCCCGTCCGGCTTCAATGCCTGCACCTCGGCGGCCGGCGTCGATGCCGGCACCACCGTCACCTGGCAGCCCACATCGACCAGCCGTCGCAAGATATTTTCCTTCACGCCGAAATCATAGGCCACGACCCGCCAGGGCTTTCGTCTCTCGGATCGTGCCCGCACCGGCACCACATCCGGCATCCATTCCCCCGAACCCTTGTCCCATTCATAGGAACGCTTCGAGGTGACCTCGGCGACGAGATCGCGTCCGAGAATGCTCGGCGCCTGCTTGGCCTTCTTGACGGCAGAGTCTCGATTCGCGTCGACATGCGTGATCACCGCCTGCTGCGAGCCCTTCTCCCTGAGATGGCGGGTCAAAGCACGAGTGTCGAGCCCTTCGATGGCAACGACCTTAGCCTTGGCCAGATAGTCCTGAATACATTCCTTGCCCCGCCAGTTACTGGTCAGCCGACTGGCCTCCATCACGACAAACCCCTCAGCCCAGATGTTCCGCGACTCGATATCCTCAGGCGTCACCCCATAGTTCCCGATATGCGGACAGGTCATCGTGATGATCTGTCCTTTATAGGACGGGTCGGTCAGCACCTCTTGGTACCCGGTCATGGCCGTATTGAACACCACTTCCCCGATGGCCTCTCCCTCATAGCCGAGGGCGCGCCCCTCGAAGACCGTTCCATCGGCCAATGCCAGCAACGCTTTCTTCATGTCTGCCCCTTGCTCACTCGCAATGTGTGCAACGTATGATTGACCCGCACGCCCATCAACGCAATACCTAAACAGAGATTCACCATATAGAGCGCGCGCACCGGCATATGGAGTTTGAAGAAAGCTTCAAACGCCGCCTTCCTTGACGCTTCATCCTTGATGGCAAAGGCCTCAGCTTGGAGCACAGCCGCATGAGGATGCAAGAACCCGATTATGATCGCCGCAATGAGCACCATCACGCCGAGCAGAGCCATTTCAAGAGTAGTGGGAGCCATCACAGGATGCTGAACCCACCGGCGCCAGACCATCCCGGCGATCATCACGACCATCGCCACCATCACCGCTCGATTGAATCCTTCAAACGCTTTCGTTAGAAACAACCCACCGGAATCCTGTCCACCGAACGTATTAAACACCGCCGGAATCACGGCGGCCACCAGAATCACCAAACCACCCACCCAGACTCCCAAGGCCAGCCATTCAAGCGTCAGCCCGATGCGAGACATCCATAAGCACGCCCGGGACTCCATCATAGACTACCGCTCGGCTGCCGTCGCTTCAAACACCACCCGCCCCCCGACAATGGTCGTCCGAACCCTCCCCTTCACTTTCCATCCGGCAAACGGGGTATTCCGGCTCTTCGACTTGAACTTGCTGGGATCGACCTGCCACTGCTCCTGAGGATCGACGATCGCCACATCCGCATCGGCTCCGACGGCCAACGTGCCCTTCTTAAGTCCGAATGCCACAGCCGGCGCGGTCGCCAGCTTATCAACCGCCTGCTCCAGCGTCAGCACGCCTTCATCCACCAAGGCCAGCGTCAACGAGAGCGCCGTTTCCAAGCCGACAATTCCGAATGGGGCTTCAGTAAAGTCCTGCTGTTTTTCCTGCGTGGCATGCGGCGCATGGTCTGTGGCGATGACGTCGATCGTCCCGTCCCGTAACCCTTCTTTAATCGCCTGCACATCCTCGCCGGTTCTGAGCGGAGGATTCATTTTCGCCAGCGTGTTATAGCCGCGCACTACATCTTCCGTGAGCGTGAAATGGTGCGGGCAGGCCTCTGCCGTTACCTTGATCCCGCGGGCTTTCGCTTCGCGGACCATCCGCACCGATCCGGCTGTACTGATATGGGCCAGATGCAAGCGCGCGCCGGTGAGTTCCGACAGCGAAAGATTGCGTGCGACCATGACATCTTCCGCAGCAGCCGGAATGCCGGGCAGCCCCAGCTCCGTAGAGATCAACCCTTCATTCATACAGCCGCCCTCGGCGAGATGCAGATCTTCACAATGATCCACCACCGGGATGTCAAAGGCCACCGCATATTCCATCGCCCGTCGCATCACAAGGCTGTTCATCACCGGCTTGCCGTCGTCGGAAATCGCCACGCAGCCTGACCGGTGCAGATCGCCGATCTCCGCCAATTCCTTCCCCTCCGAGCCCTTTGTGATGGCTCCGATAGGCAAGACGTTGGCCAACCCCGCGGCGCGGGCCCGATCTATCATGAATTCCGTCACCGCTTGATTATCGTTCACCGGCTTCGTATTCGGCATGGCACAGACGGTGGTAAACCCGCCGGCCACCGCCGCGGCGGCGCCGCTCTGAATCGTTTCTTTGTACTCAAACCCCGGCTCACGGAAATGCACATGCAGATCCACGAACCCGGGCAAGACCAGCTGCCCCTTGGCGTCGATGACCGTCGCACCGGCAGGAGCCTTCAGATTCGCCCCCACCGCCGCAATCTTGCCCTGATCGATCAAGACATCTGCCACACCGTTGACGCGTCCCGGATCGATCACCTGTCCGCCCTTAATCAATATCGCCACGATTTAGTTTGCTCCTGACATGAGATAGAGAACACCCATGCGAACGGCCACGCCATTCGCCACTTGATCCAGGATCACCGACGACAGACTGTCCGCCACTTCCGGCGCAATCTCGACCCCGCGATTGATCGGCCCGGGATGCATGACAATCGCCTTCGGATCCGCCAGCTTCACCCGCTCCGCCGTCAATCCATACAAACGCGCATATTCGCGGATGGTTGGGAACAACGCCCGCCCCTGCCGCTCAAGCTGAAGCCGCAACATCATGATGACCTGCACATCCCGCAGGCCTTCGTCGAGATGATGGAAGACGCGCACGCCCATCTTTTCGATTCCCAATGGAATCATGGTCGGCGGCCCTACCACGCGGACTTCAGCACCCAGCTTGGTCAACGCCAGGATATTGGACCGTGCCACCCGGCTATGGGCCACATCCCCGACAATCGCCACGCGCAATCCCTTGAACGCCATTCCCCGCTCACGAATCGTATAGAGATCGAGCAACGCCTGGGTCGGATGCTCGTGCCAGCCATCTCCGGCATTGATCACCGAAGACTTCACTCCCCGTGCTAAGGTCTCGGCTGCTCCCGCCGACGAATGACGCAACACGATGATATCCGCCTGCATGGCCTCAATGTTGCGCGCCGTATCGAGCAAGGTCTCCCCTTTGACGACGCTGCTCGACGAAGGGGAAAAATTGATCACATCGGCACTCAACCGCTTGGCCGCCAGCTCGAACGACGTGCGCGTTCTCGTGCTCGGCTCGAAGAACAGATTCACGACCGTCCGCCCGCGCAGCGCCGGCACTTTCTTGATCTCGCGGCCACTCACTTCCTTGAACGAATCGGCCGTCTCAAGAATGAGCTGAATGTCCTCCACCGACAAGGGTGCCAGACTGAGCAGATTTTTATGCTTGAGACTCATGGCATCCTCCGCTTACGCCTTGAGAATAACCACCCGATCATCTTCGCCCGCTTCTTCCAACAACACTTGCACTTGTTCGTCGCGCGAGGTGGGAAGATTCTTCCCGATGTAGTTCGCCTTAATCGGCAACTGCCGATGGCCACGATCGACGAGGACGGCCAATTGAATTTCTGCCGGACGCCCTAGATCCATCAAGCCATCCATCGCCGCGCGAATCGTGCGCCCTGTAAACAGTACGTCATCCACCAGCACGACAATCTTGTCGGAAATATCGAACGGCACCGACGTCGTACGTAACACCGGCTGCTCCTTGCGCAACGACAAGTCGTCACGATAGAGCGTAATGTCGAGATCCCCGATCGGCACAGGCGCCTGTTCGATCTCCTGGATGCGCTTCGCCAGCCGGTGGGCCAGATGCACCCCGCCCGTACGGATCCCGACCAGCGCCAGATCCTTCACGCCCTTATTCCGCTCCAGAATCTCATGCGCCACACGGGTCAACGCCCGGGCAATATCGCCGGCATCCATAATCAACCGCTCTTGCTCACGCGCATTTTGTTTACTATTGGTCATGCATTCACGGCTTTCGGGTTCGCCTGAAGGATCAGTTGCTCAAAAGTTCCATCCGTCTCACCCGCCCACCCTTCGCGCGTCGAGACGCGCTCTTGCCCGGACAAGGCCGCAGCAAACGAAAAGGCGAGTCGTACTCTGGTCCGTACGGCGAGCCTTTGAGTGCCGCGACCTGCCTGCGCGAAGCGCTCCGGCGAAGGCAGGGAACGAAGCTGGTGGGATTTTTCAGCAGCTGAGCGGCATAAAAAAACCCTCTCGCCGTACTCAGCAAGAAGGTTCGGTTGTGGGGACCGGCCGTAGCCGGAGATCGCTGTCATAGAAGCTCCTTACTCACCTCTCTGGATGAGCATTAAAGGCAGCTGGATCTTACTGGGGGGCGCCCCGACTGTCAAGCTCGGCAATTCCAATCCGAACGCCCGGATCCACGTCACGTTCGCGCGTAACCAGGCAACGAAACCGATTCACCTGAGACGTGGGACATCTCCGTAACTGGGGCCGGTGTAGGCAGCGAGGCATTGCGAACTTCCACGGAATCTGAATCGGTCTCGTCAAGAAAAGACTCCCGCCTTCTTATCTTGTCCTAAACGACGGCCCATCTGTTTTATAGCTTAAGACTTATTCACAACTCAAACATGCGTTTAACTTCCCGCTTGCTATAAATACTTTTGACGCCCATTGCTCGCTGTCTCATGTACTCACGGTAATATCGTCTCGCCGTGGGACTCTTTCCAACCTTTTGATATGTGATTGCAATGCGGTAGCGGCAATCGTTGAGTAAAGATTTTGCCCAGGCTAGCCCCTCTCCGCATTGATCCAGCATTACCCCACGCGCACCTCGCTTAAGCAGTGTCTTCCAGATTGAGAGGGCCTTGCTATTTTGGCCTTGCATATCAAAAATTCCCGCTCGATCCCATAAGACCAACGGACATCGAGGCGCTAGCTTGACTGCCCTATCAGAAACCGTTCTTGCCTTCGAGTATTTGTGTTGCTCATAGTAAGTTCCACTTAGCCTAGTTAAATACCAATGATCGGTCGGATCTCTCCGTAGCTCTCGCCTAAGTAGTGTTCGCGCTTTTTCCCATTGCTCACTTTGATAAAGCTCCTCGATGACTTTGGAAATCTTCGCCATTGCATTTCTCCTGTCCTATAGCCCTATACGGCCTCCGCTTATCGCCTGCCCTCCTTCTGACCGAGAAATAGGATCAGGTCTTGCCATCACACTTTCCCGAGCTCGCTCTTCGCTTTGGATTCATTTGCTAGCCCACCATTAGACACAAGGCTTGCAGAGTGTACTGAATAGCTGCAGCACCCATCTTCTTGCGCTGGCATCTTACCCATTCGACAGAGTTACATCCAGCGCTCCATCAGGCCTCACAGTGCCGGAGTCCGCAGTCTCGACTGATCTTCTGTTGATTTTCGACAAGTCAGATGAAGGGAAGACGGTCTTACTGTTCGTCCGGCTGGCAGGCTTCTTTCCACGCTGCAAGCTGATCCAACTTCCCCAGCTTGGTCAAGTAGGCTTCATCGATGGGAAGAGATGTGGCTCCATCTCCGGCAGGCTTCTCGTTCTCTGCCAACACGTTGGCCACATGCACTGCGGTGAGCGGGCTGAACGCCAGCTCGTCGCAGACGGATGGCCGGTGGTGATAGGCGACGGCTTCGACGATGGCTTCGCCGACTCCCCAGAGTCCCAGCAAATAGGCGCCGACTTCGGCATGGGTGACGCCGAAGACCTCCTGCTCCGCCTGCCAGTCGAGCAGGCCCTTGTCCTTCTGAAGTCCCAATACCTGTTTGTACCCGTCCGGCATGTTACTCGCCAACACCAGCATGCCGATATCGTGCAACAGTCCTGCCGTGAAGGCATCGTCGATCATGGCCTGAGAGACGCGCTCTTCCTTTGCGATCGCTTTCGCATAGCCGCTCGTCTTCAGCCCGTGTTGCCACAGAGCCTCAAGTGAAAAGCCCGGCAACGCCTTGGCATCGAATTGGGAAAAGGCCTGCATGGACAGCACGAGAGACCGGATCGTGTCGCTGCCGAGCAAGGCCACCGCCTGCTCGGGATTCGACACTGTCGTACGCAATCCGAAAAAGGCGGAGTTCACCAGCTGGAGGATCTTCGTCACCATCGCCATATCTTTGGAGATGATCCTGGCGATCTTCTTGAGCGACGCATCGCCGGAATGGATTTCATCCATCAATTCTTTATAGAGCACAGGGAGGCTGGGAAGGCTCTTGAGATTCGTGACAATCTTGCGCACGTTGTCGTCTGACAACAACGCCCGCAGTCCGCAGGCGCGGGTCATGATCGACCGCAAGAGTTGCGCATCGATGGGCTTTTCAAGAAACTGATGCGCTAGATCGGTCGAGCGCAGGCCCAGACTCTGCCCCTGCTGCCCGGAGAAGGCGATTCGCACCATCTGCGGATACCGGGCCTTGGCTTCCTTCAACAGTTGGAACCCGTCCATCCCCGGCATGATCATGTCGGTCGCCAGCACATCGAAAGCATCCTGCTCCAATGCGGCCAACGCGTCCGGCGCGCTTTCCACAAAGCGCATGTCCCACTCGCTCTTCATTGGATCGAGCGTGCGCTTCAGCATGCGCAACACCTCCGGCATGTCATCGACGAATAAGACTTTCCGCATAGCTTCTCCCCTCCCGGCGTGCCGAACCACTACCTGTATCGGTTTGAGATGAAAACTCTTGAGGGGAACAGGGAATGGAGACTCAGGGACGCTTGATTTCTTCGAGGGAGAATTGTTTGGGCAGCATGACAGGCAGCACTAATCCGATGGGGTCGCCACGCTTGATGGTCGTAGGCTTGTGGAGCTGGAGCAGAAAATTGGCTGTGAAGGCCTCATAGTCCGGCAGCCAATCGTACTGATTCGGGGTTCGCTTGTATTCTTGGGTCTTAATGCCTTCCCATATCGCATAGGTGCGCTCAGGGTAATGGTAGAAGTGGTTGGGAATATCCTTCATCATCAGCCCGACATGCTTGGGATAGTAAAACCGAATGCCGCAACAGAGCTTGGGATAGCCGCTGTTGAGAATCAGATCGACGTAGGTCCCGGAAAACGATTTGTATCCGAGCAGCCGCTCTTCCGGCTGGATAGGCGGCGATTGCCATCTGACCCCTTCGGCCGTCCGCCGCAACTTCACATCCGCCGGGCACCGGATCAGCCAGCCATAACTGCCGACCGTACGGACCGGCCCGCAGTCGTCCGGCAACACCTTATACCCGCTGGCGGCGAGCGCCCGCTGTTCATCCAGCGTCATATTGTTCAACATCGGGCGATGAGGATTGAAATCCAGCTTCAGCCGCTCCGGTGGAAACGCGGTCGAATATTCCCGCTCCCAGTAGATGACGACCTTGTCCCCGCCATCTTCAGCCGGAACCTGCTCTGTGGTTGGCTCACTCATAGGCCTGACAGTAATCGAAGGAGACGGATCAGCGCAAGGGGCTATCGGCTAGGCCCGGCGCACATGAAACAGCGTCAGCCCGCTCCGCAGCTTGGCCTTCGGCACAATCGTTTTATGCATGGCAAATGTGGGCAACCGCTCAACCGCTTCATCCCAGCAGCGCTGCAAGCCGGCTCGGCTCAACTCCTCGCCCGTTCGCGCCGGCCCTACGATAAACGCATTGCCACCCGTTTTGACCCGCTGCGCGAGCGCGCGTATCCGCATCGTCAGGGCGCTCGCCTGGTCAAACTCGGCATAGGGCATCCAGGCATAGACCAGATCATAGGATTCGGCTTGGGCTGTGATCGGAGAGAGCATGAATCTGGTTCGCTGCAGCCACTCCCACCGCTGTAATTCAGCACACACGGTCCACATCTGTTGCGCCTGCTTGTAGGCAAAGGGCGGATGCGAGATGTGCGCGACGACCTCGCGCGGGCGATCGAATGGCACACAGGTTGAAATCACCGCATCCCCGTTGTCGATCAGGATGCGCTCCGCTCTCATCAATATCTGCCCGATCTCGCGATCCTGCTCGGCAAGGTCTTGCAGGTAGTCCGCGACAAACGGCTGCGCCGCCAGTTCTCCGACCGCGGTCTCATCCCCTGGATACAAGAGAACCGCTCCAAACACTTCTCCGGGTTGGACAGTGGGCAGGCCAGACTGAAATACCGAGCGCCAATCGACGGGACTGGAGGAAGGCACTGAAGATGAAGATCTCACCCTGGCCAGATCGTTCCCGAGTGATATCGCCCTCCGGTGCTCTCGATCGTTCAACTGCAACTCACCGCCGACGATGACGGCCGATCGATCCCAGGCCACCATTCGCCGCCCCTTGGGGTTCACATACGACAAGCCCATGCCATCATCGGCACAGGTCGCCTTCAGCAATTCATCTCCCTGCACCGTCAGGCAGACTGACTGGGCTTCATCGAAATAGCGTAGCGGAGGCGCCGGTGCCGGAAGCCACGTCACCCGATGAGAGCGGGAAGGGTCCATGAACAGCGCAACCGGATCACCGCCGGCATCGGCCTGTGGCGTGAAGAAACTGCTGAAGAGCCGAAAGGCTGCTTCGGATGGATAGGTCGGAATGCCGCGATAGCGCAAGGGACGAGGACTGGACTGCCTCCCGTTCTGGTCGTCGTAGAGTCCGCGAATCAGTTCAAACGCCGCCGACCCGGTGCCCGGAAGGAGCGATTTGAAGAGTTCGACGACGGGCAGAAAATCGATCTGGTCCCAATGCATCGCCCCCATGCAGGACATGAAACGAGCCGTCTCAAACGAGCCGTCTTCCAGCACATAAAACGCATCTTTCCGGTGCCGGATCGTCGCCTGTCCATGCGCATCGATGACCAGATCTTCGTCGCCATAGAAGAAACGGACTTCTTCGATGGGCACGCGCATCGCCTGTGCCGCCATATGGCGCAGATCTTCCGGCTTCAGGCGCTGCCAGCCCGGCTTCGTCGCCAGGTTGAGGCGGGTTTCATTGACCAGTCCGCCGGGTTTCAACCCGACCCACCGCCCCCAATCCAGCCGAAGGCGCACACGAACCAGCACCGTTCTTCCGCGAGCGTCGACACCCCACTCGCATTCATGCAAGGGATGGCCTTCAGGATCGGTCGCGAGAAATCGCCGGCCATCGGGCCGATAGAAAACCAGATGTCCGGTGGATTGGCGAACGACGCGTCCGCCGGATTGGTCGAATTGATGAGCCAAGGTCTGATTGGCAGAAAACCGGAGAGAGTCGGAAGACGTTAGTGCGGTACGAACAGGGTCGCCAGCCATTTACTCGCGGATCTGGCCGCTCCCCAGGACGATGAACTTCGAACAGGTGAGCTCTTCCAACCCCATGGGACCACGGGCATGGATGCGGGAGGTGCTGATGCCGATCTCGGCGCCGAGTCCGAATTGATAACCGTCATTGAGTCGCGTGGATGCATTCACCAGCACCGCCCCCGCATCGACTTCCCGCAGGAACCGCATGGCCCGCTGATAATTGGTTGTGATGATGGCTTCGGTGTGCTGCGACCCGTACTTGGCGATGTGCTCCATCGCCTCGTCCATGTTCTTCACGACTTTGATAGCCAGGATCAGCTCTAAAAACTCTTTGCCAAAATCATCGTCGGCCGCCGGCTTCGCATCCGGCAGCAACTGGCAGGTCCTGGGGCAACCGCGCACTTCCACCTTCGCCGCCTGGAGCTTTTCCATGAGGCGAGGGAGAAACGTCCTGGCGATCGTTTGATGGACCAGCAGGGTTTCCATCGCATTGCACGTCGAAGGCCGCTGGGCTTTGGCATTCACGCAAATCGCCTCGGCCATCGCCTGATCGGCATCCGCATCCACGTAGATATGGCAGATCCCCGCATCGTGTTTGACGACCGGAATGGTGGCGTGCTCGGCGATCGTCTTCATGAGGGACGGACCGCCCCGCGGGATAATCAAGTCGATATAGCGATCCTGTTTCAGCAAGACCGGCACGAGTTCCCGATCCGGACGCTCGACAAAACTGATGGCGCCGGGGGGAATTCCGGCCTTCTCGGCGGCTTCGGCCAACACGGCGGCAATGGCGGTATTCGAATGAATGGCCTCACTCCCGCCGCGCAACACACTGGCATTACCGGACTTCAAGCACAGCGCGGCAGAATCGGCTGTGACGTTCGGACGGGACTCGTAGATGATGCCGATCACGCCGATGGGCACCCGCACCCGGCCTACCTGCATCCCGTTCGGCCTGGTCCACATCTTCGGCATGTCGCCTAACGGATCCGGCAGTTTCGCGACTTCCCTGATCCCGGCCGACATGTCGGCAATCCGTTGCTCGGTGAGCCGGAGGCGGTCGGCCATCGCAGCCTTGTCCGGGTCCGTACCAAAGGCTTCGACATCCTTTTCATTAGCTTCGATGAGAGCGGCCTGCTTCTCATCCAGCGCATCGGCCATGGCGATCAAGGCATTGTTTTTCACGACTGTGGAAAGCGTGGCTAACCGACCGGCGGCCTGCCTGGCCCGCGTCACCAGCTCATGGACATAATCCGGGATAGAGAGCGGCGGGACTTCCTGAACGTCCTTCGTCTCGGGAGCATCAACGGGGGCTAATTCCTGCTGTTCCTCGTCGGAGATCATGCGCATGGCCTTCTCTGTGAAAAAGTGAACGGGCGACAGGATACCGCGCGCGTTTGAAGGCGGTCAAGGCACCATCCTGCGCCGTCGAAAACCCAATGCAGACAGTTTCAGGGTTCAATCGAAGACTGGCGACAATTCACATACCACTTTAGGGAGCGGGTGGGGCGACTGAAGGTCCTGCCTGAGGCAGGGTCGTGCCGACGGGGTTCTGAGGGGACATCGGAGCCATTCCCGGGAAAGCCCCCTGCTGCCCGGCTGATCCTGGTCCCGGGGCCCCCATCCCAGTCATCCCCATTAATATCATGGACGGATTCGGATGCTGAAACACCCAGTCATAATATGATTTACGCCCGTCAAAATGCCTGACCGCAGGAGGAAAGTTGTGTTGCCAGATCGGCTGGCTCTTGCTCTTGCTCCTCACTCCCATGATTCCACCGGTCGGGGCACGAACCAGCTCCCAGTCGCCATGCCCCACAGGATCTCCATAGACCTTGCGCAGAAACGGCTTGGGCAATCGGGTGAGCTCGGCCAGTGTTTGCGGATACACTTCTCCCGGAACCACTCGCCCCGCTTTCATGGTGGCCGAATAGAACGCCAACGCGTTCTGAATCTCAATGCCCTTAGAAATGAGATCCGCCTCCAGCTCGCGCTGGATCATGACTTTCCACTGCCGTGCCGCCACGGTCATCCCGAGGCCGATGAGCACGATGGCAAACATCAAGACGACATAGGAAAATCCACGCTCAGATCCGCTGCCATTGAAGACAAACCCTCGCATGGGCTATGGCTGCGGTTGTTCCGCATCCTCCGTGAGGGGAACCTTGTGGTCGACCCGCGCCTGAGTATCTCGAAGCGTCACGCTGTCCGGAGTGATGGCTTTCACCACAAGATGCCGCTCCAAACGCTGGCCGACCCGGCCGATCATCACCTCTTCATTCTTGCTCAGCACGGCCGTATTGCCGGTGCCCTTGGCCGACTCACCCATCCGGACAAATCCCAAATACCGATATTGATCCAATTCTAAGGACGCCGCCTGCTGCTGCAATGCCTGTTCAGAAACTTGAGTCGACTGACCACCGTCCGATCCGTCACCGGCCGCGGACATCGTTCCATCTAAACCAGACGCCGCAAAGATATTTCGCGGTGCGGTAAACGTCGCCTCGCGCTGGGTTCGTGCGGACGCCAACTGCTCGAGATGGACACGCAATCCCCCTGTCCTGGAAATCGAACGGGCGAGCGACGACGCGGGGCCCGAGGTATTGGCCAATGGCACGCGAACCGGATCCGGCAGCGCGCCCCATTGCCAATAGGCCACTCCACCCCAGAGCGCGACCAGTCCGATTGCGATGATCGCTTTCCGTTTGGCATCCATCTATTGCTGTCCACCCAATGAAGACTTCACTTATTCTCCGCGCAAATAAGTCACAATCTTAATGTTAAAGGTTAACTGTTGATCGCGCGGACTAGAAGAACCGGCAAGCTCCAGGTCTTCTATGAACAGTAGCTCCTCCGCTGTTTCAAGGTCATAGATAAACCGTCTCAGATCCTCATACCGCCCGGTCATGGAACCCTGGAGCACCCCTTTGCTCGTGTTCGCTACAGTCGTCGCCTCCGTCTTGTAGGACAGCGCCGGCAGCGTCACATGGTCACGCTTGGCCTCTTCGGATATCCCCAAGGCCAGCGGAGCAAAGTCACGCTCGACCGGCAGGACCGCCCACACCTGACTCACATCCTTTCGCGCCTTCCTGGCTTCCCGATGCTGAGCCAAAACCTGGCGCGCAGACACCCACTCTTTTTCGATTTGGACCCGATCGCCTTCGACTCCCCGAACGCCAAACGCATTGACCGCCATCAGCCCCGCCAGCAACAACGCCGCCAGGCCAACCCACGGCAACAGCGGGGCATAGGGTTCGGACAACATGCGCTGCAGCCGATCAGTCACTTACACGCCCTCCCGCCGATAGCGCACAGTCACATCGAACTCCACCAAACCACTCGGCCCGACTCGATGCTGAGCTAGCACCGGGTCTTTGAATTTGGGATGGTCTTGCAACCCCACGGTAAATGCCGTGAGATCTTCCAAACTCGTCGCCGAGCCGGTCAAATGCACGAGAGACCCTCCGGACTCCAACCGGACACTGGTGAGCGCCAACCGTGGCGGAATCGCTTGCTCCAACCCCGCCAAAAACGCCGTCCAAGAAAAGGTCCGCTTCTCAAGCAGCTGATTGGCCAATGCGACTTCTGCAGGCAACTGCTGCAGCGCCCGCTCGGATAGATCGATCCCTTCTTGAGTCGCCTCGGCCATAAGCTGCTGATCCTGCTGCCGAACATGCTCCAGCTCTACGCTCATTTGCCGAACATCTTGGTACCCGAGGACCGTCCGGGCGATACTCCACACAATCGCCACACAGAACGCCAAACAACCGGCCATCAGCCCAAGCTGGAGCGGAAGCAGATACCATCGAAATCGAGTGGCGAGAGAAATCTGAAAATATCGACGAAAGCCCATGACACGCGCAACGCGATCGGCGACGCGGCTCACGCCGTCTCGAAGGGCCGCCATCATGACAATACTCCCGCCAGCGCGGCCAGGGAATCCACGCCTTGACGATGATCCCCGCTCCCCCATCCACGCGATTGAATATCTTCCCAGCCCAGGGACTCAACGGACAGCGCCAGATGCTCTTCGAGTTTTTCATGCAAGGGCACCATATCATCGGCACACAGCACGGCACGCTTCACCGACACTCCCGAATGGCGCTGCTGGCACATTTCCACCGAAGCGGCACATTCTTCCGCGATCTTCTGCAATCCGGCATCGGTGCCGCTCAGCGCGTCAGCGGTCAATAACTTGCAGCGATAGAACAACAGGCGACCCTGCTGAAACACCATAGCCGTCAACGCTCGATCCAGCAGGCTGATCCACAGAAGATCATCGCCTTCCCATCCGCTCCGCCCGGCCATCTTGACCCATAGATCAAAGAGACGCAGGCTCGTGAGCCCCACATCCCGCGGGACCAAACCGACGCTTTCACACACTGCCTCATACTGACGCAAGACGGATTGATGGACCGCCACGGCCAGGACAGACTGCGCCGCGCCAGTGGCACGTGGGGGTCCGCTAAATACTTGAGAGACCATCGTCGTTCCGGTGAGTGGGAACAGCTGTTCTTGCCCGAATCGCCAGCGAATCAACGCGTCGCGCTCATCCGCTCGAGCAGGCAGTTGGTCCAGATGCAACACCACGGCACGCACCGCCGCATCCGGAAGTAATAAGGTCACTGGGCGAGGGCAGTTGGCCATCACCGCATGCCCCAGGATCCGAACGTCATGAGGAGGACCGACCAAGGCGTGAATTTTCGCTTCCACAACAGTCAGCTGAGCGAGATTCGGTTCAGCCGGCGACGGCTTGACCGCTCCCTCAGGAAGTGGGGAGGTGACGCATCGATGTCCACTCCTGCCACGCCAATCCGGCTGCGCCTCCGCCCATGCCACAGACTCCACACCGATCTTGAGACACTGTCGCGGCCGACCGCTCATCCATCCCCACATCCCTCACCCCTCCTCGCTGAAGGTCACACGATTGATCTCACGCAGCGAGGTCTCCCCCTGCAATACTTTCTTGATGGCAGATTGACGCAGCGTAATCATCCCGTCCGTCACGGCACGATACCGGATTTCCGACAAGGGTCGTTCCGCCAAAATCATCTCCTTGATTTCATCCGTCAGGTCCAGGAATTCCGTAATACACTTCCGCCCGCGATACCCGGTCCCCATGCAATTCGAACAACCCTTTCCCTGATAGAAGGGGGTATCTTTATATTGTTCATAGTCGAGGCCTGAATCCTCCAAAAGCGATTGTTCAGCCACAACCGGCACTCGGCACGAGGGACAGAGGATCCGCACCAGCCGTTGGGCCAGCACGCAATTCAACGCCGCGAGAAAGTTGTAGGCATCGATGCCCATGGAGGCGAACCGGCCGATGACATCGAACACATTGTTCGCATGGACCGTCGTCAGCACCAAATGTCCGGTCAGCGCCGACTGAATCGCAATCTGCGCGGTTTCCGCATCACGAATTTCTCCGACCATGATCTTGTCCGGGTCATGACGCAGGATGGATCGGAGCCCTCGCGCGAACGTCAGCCCTTTCTTTTCATTGACCGGAATTTGCACGACCCCAGCCAGCTGATACTCGACAGGATCTTCAATGGTAATCAGCTTGTCTTCCGCCGTATTCATTTCTGAAATCGCGGCATACAATGTCGTCGTTTTCCCGCTTCCGGTTGGCCCGGTCACCAAGACCATCCCGTAGGGCCTGACGATCGCCCGACGAAACCGCTTCAGATCTTCAGGATTGAAACCCAACCGCTCCAGGCGAAGGGCCGAGACCCCGGTGGTAATCGCCTCCCGGTCCAAGATGCGGACGACGACGGACTCACCGAATACGCTGGGGAGAATAGACACGCGAAAGTCGACGGTCTTCCGATCCAACCGCATACGAAAACTGCCGTCCTGCGGCACACGCCGCTCCGCGATATCCAGCTCCGACATAACCTTCAGCCGGGACACCAAGGGTGCATGCAGGCGGACGTCCAAGGGCTCCATGGCCGGAACGAGAATGCCGTCCACGCGCAATTTGACCTTCGTCGCTCGATCCGATGCTTCGATGTGAATATCGCTCGCACGACGCTGCATCGCGCTGAGCAGGATCGAGTCCAACAATTTCACGGCCGGGCTTTGATCCTCGGCCACATGATTGACGGTGAGCACTTCTTCCCCGCGGTCGTCCTCCTTGACCAGAACGGACCGGTATTCCGCTTCTAATTCTCGCAACGCCTGGCTCGAACCTTCACTTCGCTCAAGCGCGGAGAGAATCGCGCTCCGCGAACTCACCACACGCGCGAGGGGCTTGCCGATCAGCAATTCCAGCTCATCAAATCCCAGTACATTCTGCGGATCCGCAATGGCAATAGTCAGAACACCGGCCCGCTCCCCCATCGGCACAAACGGATGGCGCTGCATGAGCTTCACGGAGATGGATTCATAGAACTGCGGATCGACGCGATAATCGGTGAGCGGTTCGTAGGGAAGTCCGTACTGCTCGGCCAGAGCCTTGGCCAGCTGCTCTTCCGACAGCACTCCTTCGCTCACCAGCGTTTGACCGAGCGCCAGGGACACTCCACCTAAACGGCGAAGCGCCTGCTCAATCGGCTCACGAGCAAGGCCATGGCGAACCAAGACCTCCAACAACGTGGGACGAGCCACACTACGAGCCACTACACACCTCACGCCTCCGGACACCGTTCGACGCGCCTATAGAAACGACCTTCATGATGCCCTATCCAATCGTGCCGGCCATCTGAAACACCGGCAGGTACATAACAATGACGATCGCTCCGACGAGGACTCCCATCACCAGCAACAAAACCGGCTCAATCCACGTGGTCAATTGAGACAACCGTGTATCGAGATCCGCCTCGTAAAAATCTCCGACATCTCGCAACATGCTTTCCAACGAACCGGTCTCCTCACCGACCGACACCATCTCGATCGCCAGCTTGGGCAAGATATGAGGACGCTCGAGCGCAGTCGCCAGCGTGGCCCCTTCACGAATCTCGCTTTCCGCCTCATCCAAACCCGCCTGCACCCAGCGATTGGAGACCGCACCCCGTGCGATGTGCAACGCCTCCACCAGTGGCGTGCCTCCGGCCAGAATGGTCCCCAGAGTTCTGGTCAGCTGCACCGTGTGATGTTTCACCATAATCGGCCCGATCAATGGGAACGCGAGCAAAACGCGGTCAATCGTGAATCGCCCGGTCGGAGTCGTATAGTAGGCCCGCAAAGCCAGCCCGCCTACACCAACCAGCAGCAACCCCGGGATTACTTGCGACTCGCTGTGCTGCACAATATCCATCAGCAATTGAGTCGCCCAGGGGAGGGTCTTTGCATTCTCCCCGTATACGGACACAAAGGTCGGCATCACATAGGTCAACAAGAAGGCAATGACGGCCACTCCAATCAACACCAAAAACAGCGGATAGGACAGGGCTTTCGTCACTTTTTGCCGCAGCACCATCATCAGCTTGAGGTAGCCGATGTATCGCTGCAGAACCTCGGGAAGATTACCCGATTGCTCTCCCGCCTTAACCGTCGCGATATACAACTCGGGGAAATAGGCTGGATGTTTGGCCAATGCGTCGGACGACGCCGTCCCTCCTCGAATATCCTGCCGCACATCCCGCAACGCCTGCTGAAACCCCGTGTGTTGAGCCCGCTCGATAAGCAACTCCCACACTCGCAACACCGGCAATCCCGACTTCACCAGCGCCAGAAACTCCTGGTTGAAAATCAGAAACTCTCCCAGAGGAAGCTTTCCCCAGGACCGACTCGGGGCAGAATGGCCCGAAGCCACACCGCTTCGCTGATGGAGTGTGAAGACCAAGAGGCCTTGAGACTCGAGCTTTCCACGCACCGCGGCTTCTTCGGCCCCTTCGATCTGCCCGTCAACGATCGAGCCGTCAGACCGGGCAACTCTGTAGGTGAAGATGGCCATGAATAGGTACCTGCGTCCCCGGGAGATGGGGCGTCTGGTTACTCAGCCTTATCGAGTGGAGACGTCCCGGATGCGACACGGCTGGGGAGCCGAAGTGCTTGCCCAATGAGAATTCGATTATCGGCTAACTCATTCGCCGCCATGAGTTCCTGTACCGTGGTATGAAATCGCTGCGCAATGCTCCACAGAGTATCCCCCGGCTTCACCGAGAGACTGGCGGGATAGTCGGCCGCCGCCACAGAACGCTCTCCGCCATCAACGATCGCGTCGGATGGCAGCGCCTCAGCCGGAGCCACCGCCACGCGCGTCTTCTCATCGCCATGATGGGATGAATCCATGTTGACAGGACGCACGGCAGGCGGGCGAGCGTTTGTCGAAGACGGGTTGGCCGGTGCGGCACCGGTTTCGCCTCCGCGTTCAAACTGCTTTCCCATCTTCGCCAGCTGTTTCTGGAGTTGTTTCAACTGATTCTGCAACGCCGTGCCGGCCTGGGAGACCCGTTGCCGCTCAGTCCGGGATGAAGTCAGTTCTTCGCGCTGAAGGTCAATAATATGCCGCGCCTCCGTCAGCCGCCGCTCCGCCTCTCGAATTCGCCCTTCCATCTGGGCGCGAGCAATTTGGGAATCCGCGAGCTCTTGCCGCCTGGACTCAAGCTCCGAGCGAAGTTCCGCAATCGTACGCTGAGAATCACGGAGCGAGGTCTTGAGGGTATCCACCGTCAGCTGAAGGTCCGATACCTCTTGCTCAACGATAGGTTCAAGCGGTCCACACCCGACAAGACCTGTCCCCCCGAGCAGAAACCAGATGGCCCATGCCCCCAGTCCTCTCCGCCACCTAAGACGAGGAACCCGGACAGGCGATTCATGAAGCGAGCATGTGCGCATAGACAGCATTACCATTGATTGTAGGCGGTCCCGGTTGTTCCGACAAGATCAGACCCGGAGTAAACATCAAAGATGCCACCCTCCGTAGGCTCAATGATCTCCTGCCACGTCGTGGAAGAACTCGTAAACGGGTCCTTGGGAATCGACCGCAGATATCCGGCCACCACAAGCCCTTCCAGACTGGTTGGATATTTCCCATGGTCGGCCCGATGGTGATCCAAGAGTTCCCGCATCGTAAACAGATCCTGCCGCAACACGGTCTCCCTCGCCTTGATTAGCGAAGACTGATACGACGGCACCGCAAGCGTGGCTAATATTCCGATAATCGAAATCACGATCATCAACTCAATAAGGGTAAAACCCTTTGCGTTGAGTGCGCCACGTCTACCAATCTCGATACTTCGTTCCATCCAGCGCTACGGCCTCACTTTGGGTGACCACGTCATAGACATCCTCCCCGCACCAACTCGACGGCTTCGGACTGTCTTTGTAGCAACGGAGTATCCAGTCGTTCTTCCCGGTAAGCGGGTCGACGGGCAGTCCTCGAAGGTACCGCCGCATCGTCGTTCCGCGAACCGTCGCTTCCTCCCCGGTCAATTTGACCCCGAGAAGCGCATCCAACGTCTTGGGATACCCGTAGATGCTGGTCACATCTTTACAGGTCAGCTTGTTCTTCAGGCAAACAGGCCCAAGCAGCGCATCGCCATCCCGATTCCATTCCAACTTAAAGGTATCAATGGCCGCTCGGATGGTCCGCAACTGCTGGCGCAATTCGATTTCCTGCCGCCGTTGCGTCGTGACCTTGCTCAAAGGCATCGCGATTGAGGCGAGAATCACGACGATCGTCATGGTGACAAGAAGCTCAAGAAGCGTGACCCCAGACTCTTTCACCGGACCCTCACGACCCCCGTCCCGACTTCGGTCGCTTGCGCCCCGCCGTCACGATCAGCCGCGGCAAGCTCGACCCTCACCGGAGAAACACCGACGGCAACAGCTCCAAATGTTACGGTCACAGATCGAGGAGCGCGGCTGTCCGTTTTAGACAAACGAAACGTCAACCTCCCCGCGTCCTCACCCCCACCATCGTTTCCAGAGGCCGCCGCATCGAGCAGCTCCGCATCGCCGATTCGCTTGAAGTGCAACACCAGCGGATCGTATTCCAGCTGAAAGACACCATCGGCCGATGCCTGAAGGCGCCCATCCAAGATCGAAAGCTTGATCTCTTTTCCGACTTGGACCGCCGCATCGCCGGGCTGAATAGAAAGGATCGGGCCACTGACTGCGGCCTTCATCAGAGAAGCAGCTGACGTTTTGTCGCTCTTGGACCGTATGCCGTTGGAAGCGAGTGATCCGAGTCCGGTCTGACTGCCGGAAAGATGGGCCAGCGTTTTTTTCGGCGCACTAGAGAACAGCGGCGTGGTCGCATAACTTGTCTCAGTCCCGGACCAGAAGGCCTGGTTGGTTGATCCGGGTGCCAACGGGGATTGCATGATACGAGGGGTAATCGTCAAGATGACTTCGGTCGTCACCCGTTCCGTTTTGAATGAGCTGAGCCAATTCCCGATGAGAGGCAGATCGCCGATCCACGGCATGGTCACGCGAGTCTTGCGATCCTCCTCCTGAATCAAACCGCCGAGCACGATGGTCTCCCCGTCACGCATATTGAGTGTCGTTTCCGCAGATCGATTGCCGAAACGAAACTGCTGGATCGGCGGCGAGGCCTGTAAGGTCACCTGGTCGCCGATGCGAATCACTTCAACTTTCATCTTCAAGGAAAGTTCGTTGCCCAATCGAATGGATGGCTCCACCGTAAGCTTGACTCCGGTGTCCCGAAACTCAATCGACGTGACGGTTGAGGTTGTCGGCACAGCCCCGGTTGCCGCCTGTCCAGGCAACACATTGGTGGTCGACAAGAGAATCGGCTGCTTGTCTCCGATATTAATCTCGGCCTTCTTATTGTTCACCACCCGCACCTTTGGCGCAGCCAGTGTCTTAGCGTCCGATTCCTGCTTGAAAAAATCGAGCAAAACACTCGTTGGAAGACGAAACAGATAGCTGTCCGGCCCAAGGCTTGTTAGCTGGCGATAGGTCATTTGGACGGGATCTGCCGCCAGCGCCCCGGTAAACCCGGGAGGAATGAGTCCGGCGCCGGCCTGTTTGGGATAATTCAATCCGTACGTCTGGTTCTTGGTGCGATTGACTTCCAGCACTTCCAGATCAAACAGAACTTCCGGCTCTTGCCGGTCGTTGGAAAGAATGATCCGCTCCGCGAGATCCAGCTTCTCCGGTTGATCGCGGATTACGATGGCATTGAGTTGTTCATTGGCATGCATCCGCTTCGAGTCCAGCATGCTTTTGAGCAACACCAACATATCCTTGGCCTTGGCCGTCGAAAGATAAAACGTCCGGATCATCAGATCCTGATACTGCTCCTGCTTCTGCTTGGTGTTCGGGCTGATGATGAGGACTCCTGGCGAGACCTGCCTGGAGAAGAGACTATTGCTGTTCAAGATCAAGTTCAGCGCATCCTCAAATGGCGTATCCTGGACCCCGATGGAAATCGGATCGTTCCGGACATCTTTATCGAAGATCAGAGTGAACCCGCCCACCTTCACCACCCCCTCCAATACCTCTTTGATCCCTGCGTTCTTGAATCGCATCGTCACCGGCTGCTTCAGGCGGTCGCCGCGCATGGCAGCCTGCTGCTCTTCCGTCAACCGGCTGATACTTTCAAGCGGATCTTTGAAGGTAGGATCCAGCTCCGCAGCCCTGGTATAGCCTCCCATCGCCTCGTCGGTTCGGCCAAGCTGGGCCAGCCGCTCGGCTTCGCGGAAATGCGAGCGAGACTCTTTCAATCGGGTCGCTTCTGCCAGACTGGCCTGATGAGCCAGATTGGCAGGCTCGATGGTCAGCGCCCGCTTGAACTGCTCAATCGCCAAATCCATTTGCCGTTCTTTGAGAAACGCCTGCCCGCGGTCATGGTAGAGGCCCGCGGCCCGCTCACGCGCCATCGCGTACTTGCTGGTGAGACCCGGATCAAATGGATCATTCTTCAGAGCCTCCTTGTAGGCGAGACTGGCCTCCTCCCAATTCCCGGCGGCCAAATGCTGATCACCGCGTTTCGCGTCCTGAGAGGCGAGACAACCCGCGAGAAGAATAAGAGACAAAAGCACCGGGGCAATTTGCCCTAAGTGGGGGAAAAACCTATCGACACGAATCAGTAAACTCCACATCACAATGCCAGCAGCCTTTCATTAGACCAGCAGAAGAACAGCCCGGAAGGATGGAAGTTTGATACCAGATACATCTGGCTACTTATACTACATATTGAGAAGTTCAGAAAGAACTTGTCAATAGGCAGTAGCACGAGGAACCCTGTGAAGGTTGGAGCCTACAGGTCCGTCCCCACTCGTTAGTTGAAAGCGCACGAGCAATGATTGAGGGACGGGACGGCTGAAAACCGTATCAGCCGTCCCCACTAATCTAGAGGCGCCAATACTTTATTGAGGAAGGGACTTGTGAAGGGTCAAAGATACTCTTCACATCGATCAGGACTCCGCTCTTCTGATCACGCAAGGGCTTTAACAGTTCACTCAGCCCCATCTCAAGGAAACTCCGGTGAGCCACCGCCACGATCACCCCGTCAACATCCTTGATCTGTTTCAAATCAACCAATTTGATCCCGTACTCATGCACAGCTTCCTCCGATTCTGCGATCGGATCGTGCACAACCACTTGCACACCATACTCAAGAAGCTCGTTGATGATATCAGGGACTTTGCTATTGCGAAGATCAGGCACATTCTCTTTGAAGGTCAATCCGAGCACCGCGACCTTGAGTTCATTGACCGGCCGTGGAAGCCGGCTCAGGAGCTTCATCGTCTGCTCAGCGACGAACTTTCCCATGCCATTGTTGATCCGGCGGCCTGAAAGAATCACCTGAGGATGGTACCCCACCGACTCGGCTTTCGCCGTCAGGTAATAGGGATCCACCCCGATGCAATGGCCGCCGACCAAGCCAGGTGAAAATCTCAGGAAATTCCATTTCGTGCCTGCAGCTTCCAAGACCGACTTCGTATCGATTCCCAACCGATGGAAGATCAATGCGAGCTCGTTCATCAACGCGATATTGAGATCGCGCTGCGTATTCTCAATCACCTTCGCCGCTTCAGCCACCTTGATACTGGACGCGCGGTGGATTCCGGCTTTCACCACTGTCTCATAGGTCTTCGCAACGATTTCCAGCGATTCAGCATCCTGCGCTGAAACGACCTTGATGATTTTCTCAAGCGTATGTTCCTTGTCGCCTGGATTGATGCGCTCCGGGGAATATCCGATCTTGAAATCGACCCCGGCCTTCATCCCTGACATTTTTTCAAGGATGGGCAAACACACCTCTTCCGTAGCGCCGGGATAGACCGTCGACTCATAAACAACAATGGTGCCCGGAGCCAAGTTCGAGCCGATCAGCTCGGACGACTTCTGTAAGGCTGTAAAATCAGGCTGAAGCGCCTCGTTGATAGGCGTCGGCACCGCGACAATAATGAAATCAGCAGCCTTGAGCTCCGCCGGCTCCCACGTATACTGCACCTGCGAAGCCTTGAGATCTGCGCTTGACACTTCGCCTGTTCGATCGACCCCGCGCCGCAGCTCCGCAATCTTGGCCTTGTTTATATCGAATCCAACGACCGGGCCTTGCTTGCCGAACGCCACGGCAATGGGCAAGCCCACGTATCCCAACCCAACGACAGCAATTGACCGAGCCTGCTCTTTACCCATACTTCCTCCAAAGTCCATCTATTGGAGCACCATGGCAGAAGCCCTAAAACCAGTCAAGAAACTATGCGCTTCTTTCCAAATGTTCGATTCTCATTCGGGGCACACCACATAATGGACACACCCGCACAATCACAAACCGTTGCGGTGCCCGCAGGAGAGCGAAGCGCGGATCGGCAGGATCAACAAACCGTTCGCGTCTCAAATATTCCCAGAAGATCCCGCACATTGAAAAAATAGGCAGTCGAGAGATAGCTCACAGCACTCTCTGAGGGAAGCCCTCTCACCATCAAGGAATCATTGACTACCAGTCCCCAGGATAACCATGCGAAGAACCGCGAAGCATCGAACTGACACGATAGCCCCAGCGCCATCTGGGAAACAAAGATTCCCCCCTGAAAAGCACCAGCATGTTCTCCCCCCCCTACGCTTGCGCCCCCATCGGTGCAACACCCAGCCCGGCACCCTCCTCAACACTAGCTTCTAACTGCTTGAAAAAACGCCACCTCCGCAAATGGCCATACAATCCTCGAAGCATCTATGACAGGGCACCCATCTTGCTCTAGCTCACCACGGTTGCTGATCATCCACCGTGAGGTAGATGGCCGGCGCGCAGGGCGGTCAAGCAACACGGAGGCCCCTTACTATGTACGCTCCAACGAAATCTTTGAGCGCCAAGATATCGCAACGGTTACTACTCGGCATCGCTGTGGCAGGCGTGATGGCAATGGATATTCAGATACCGACGGCCACCCACGCAGCCACCATCACTCAAGAAAATGCCGCCTTACAGACTCCGAATTCGTCAACGAAGACTCTCTCGGCTCCTGCGAAACCGTCATCGGCGGGGTCACGAAAGTCACATCGCCTGGTCCGCCGCCCGGCCCCCCTTGGCAGCAGCCAGACCGGGGCGATGAGCACAGCAACATTAAATCAAGCCCCATTGACACCCGCCATCAGCACTGTCCCTGCAAAGACAGTGTCCCAGGAGCCAGGGACAACCTCGACCAGAGAGGGAGCAGCAGACAAGCAATCGCCTCCGGTCAGCTTCGCAGCACCGATTGCCGGGCCGCTTGCACTCATGCAGACGGCGCCGGTCACCTCTGCGGCGGCAGCCCCATCCACACTGATGGGAAGCGCGCAGCCATCGACGAGAGTCGCTGCGGCAGCTCCGTCCGGAGCGCGCGGACCAAGCCTTCCCGGCCGAATGCAGCGGCTTCTGTCTGAGCTGCCCGGCGCGGCGCAAATCGTGGCCTATCAAGAAGAGGATCCTGACCCGACAGTGGTCACCCCCACACTCACTCGCAACCCAAGTGTCTTTTCATTTTCGGCAGTGCAGAACGGATCCAGCCCGGCAGCCCAGTCTCTTACCATTACCAACACGGGGCCGGGGACGTTAGCCTGGACCGCATCATCCAATAGCGCCTGGCTGACATTGAATAACGCCACCTCGGCCTCGGGTACCAACCTCGGCTCGGTTGGTATACGGGTGAATCCAGCCGGTCTCTCGGTTGGAACTCATAGCGGCCTGATCACTATCGTCGGGACAGGCGCAGCCAACTCGCCACAGATGGTCACAGTGAGCTTTGACGTCACTGCTGCTCCTACTCCCACCATCGGTTTGAGCGCGACGACATTATCCTTCTCCGCCGTACAGGGAGGAAGCAACCCGGCCAACAAGACGATCTCCATTTCCAACTCCGGAAGCGGAACCCTGAACTGGACAGCAACTGAAAACGCAAGTTGGCTGAGCCTAAGCCCTGCCTCAGGAACCGGATCCGGAACGATATCGGTCGCGGTCAATACATCCGGTTTATCCGTCGGCACCATCAGCACTCCCATCACCATCACCGCTTCCGGAGCCACCAACACACCGCAAACGGTGACCGTCTCGCTCACCATCACAGCAGCGGCGGTTCCTCCGGCGATTGGAGTCACTCCTGGAAGTCTGACCTTTACGGCGCAACAGGGAAGCGGAAACCCAACGCCACAGTCACTGGCCGTCAGAAACACCGGGGGCGGCACGCTGACCTGGACCGTCAGCAACAATGCCGCGTGGCTCTCGCACTCTCCAACCTCCGGGACCGGAACCGGCACCGTGACGATTAGTCCGGTCACCGGAAGTCTCGCGGCAGGCACCTATACCGGCGCGGTCACGCTTTACGCGACCGGGGCCGCAGCCGTCACTATTCCGATCACCTTCACAATCACCGCGCCGGCCGCTCAACCGACCATCGGCCTGAGCCCCACGAGTCTCACGTTCAATGCCACCGCCGGCGGGAACAATCCTTCGAACCAGACCATCGCGATCACCAACACCGGCACAGGATCCCTGACCTGGACAGTGACGGACAACGCCAACTGGCTGACGGCGACCCAATCGGGGAATTCAGTGGTCACGAGCGTGAATATCGCGGGCCTGGCGGCAGGAAGCTATAGCGGGGTTATCACCGTGGCTGCATCAGGGGCCACGAACACCCCGCGGACGGTGCCAGTCACACTGACCATAGCGGCCGCTACCCAACCGACGACTGGAACGGTTACACTATCCTGGGTTCCCAATAGCGAATCAGATCTCGCAGGATATAAGGTGTATCGCGCAACTGCCTCAGGGGGATATGGCGCCCCCATTGCCACGGTACCGGCAGGAACCTCTCAATACGTATCCAGTGGTCTAGCAAAAGGATTCACGTACTTTTTCGTGATCACAGCTTATGATCAGGCAGGGAATGAAAGCCCCTACTCGAGCGAAACAAGTAAGAGCCTCTATTAACAACCGTTCAGAGAGCCAGGTTAGGTGTGGTAAAACTTTCCATGTCTCTGGTTGTACTCGGACAAGCTTAAAAGGAAAAGGAAAGACACATGAGCATGGAAAGCGTTTGTAGAAACCGATTATCAACCGCGGTGCGCGTTGCCTGTTTAGTCCTAAGCTGCATTGCACTAGCACCTTCGTGGTCCAATGCGGCTGTGTATTGGGAAGACGGATTTGAGCCAGGCAACACAGGCTATGCTGTGGTTGGTGGCATGTCCCTCTCTTCAAGCCCCGTATATAGCGGAGCATACTCACTGAAAGAACATTTTTTAGGGAGTCACATCCAAAGCGGAACCTACTCCGATCGATTTCTAGGAACCTCGACAGAAGACCTCTGGTCACGCTATTACATATACCTCGACAATTTCATTACTGATCAAACACAAACCAAAATCATGCTCCAAGGCGAAGAATGCTGCTATCCTAGCTTTTGGTGGGGAATGCTATTTGGTCAGACCGCACTTAGCGTGCAGATACAAGGCCTTAACGGAGGGTCAGAAACGGTAAATATCTATGGACCACAGATTCCTCAGAACCGCTGGGTCTGCGTAGAGACACACATCAGAATGAGCGCTCCCGGTGTGACCAACGGCGTAATAGAGGCGTGGCTAGATGGGGTCCAAGGAATCGCAAGATATGATCTCCAGATGCGCGAGGCCAGTCTCAATGGAAAGAATAGCCCAACCGCAAAGTTCACGTTTAATCGATTATATGTGCAATATGGTAGTGGTGACTTGTATCTAGACAATTTAGCAGTTGGCGATCAGCGTATCGGATGTTCCGGAGAACTTCCCCAAAGCAATAGCCCTGCTCCCCAAACCCAGAATCCAATTCCGTCTCCACCTATGACGAGTCAACCACCGCCTCAATCAGCACCAACTTCTCCACCGACACCGCAAGGTCTAAGGTTCGAATAATATTAATGGGGATATCAACATGAAGAATCTAACGCCTCCAATGAATATGGTTCTCAATGCCTTCGCCTTATTTATCTTGCTGACATGCATTCCACTACTTTCTCACGCCGCTACTTTCTGGGAAGACGGCTTTGAATCGGGAAATACCGGGTACAATATTGTCGGCGGCATGTCCTATGATTCCGGCAGAGTTCGTAGTGGCGCGCGGTCACTCAGACAGACATTTTTGGGCAATCATATCCAGGGTGGAACCTTTACAGACCGCACATTCAGTAAGACAGAGGAACTCTGGTCGCGATTCTATTTCTATTTCCCTTCCTCTTTTCAAGTCGACGCCCAGTCGCAAACCAAGATGATGCTCCAGGGCGAAGAATGCTGTTATCCTAGCTACTGGTGGGGCATGCTGTTCGGCGCCCCAAACTTAACCGTACAAGTACAAGGCATTGTTCTTCCTAATGGCAGCTTGGACACCATCAATTTGTACGGGGCCGATATTCCAAGAGATCAGTGGGTCTGTATCGAAACACACATCAAGAACAACACGCCCGGAGCGGCAAATGGAATAGTTCAAGCATGGATGAATGGCGTTCTCGCGCTAGACCGCAACGACATTGCCATGCGTGCAGCGACCTTTAACCAAAATAACAGCCCAACTGCTGGATTTACTCTAAATCGTCTATACGTCCAATATGGGGGTCCAGGAGATCTCAACTACGACGATATCGCCGTTGGCAATACACGAATTGGCTGCCCCGGTGGCAACACACAAAATACCGACACAACACCTCCTCTCCCACCTTCAGGTTTTACAGCCCGTTAATAGCGGCTCGATCATTGAAATGGCATTCGCATCTAGGTCCTTCGCGCAATGGCAAACGGCCTCAGCTCCGAAGAGAGTTAGCCAAAGTGATGGAAGAACAGGATTTTTCAGGCTGACCGACAACAGCCTTCGCAACAGCGTCTCGATGAAGTACGGGATGATCTTACTGGGCCCTGAAACACTTCTCACCCGCGGAAGGCGTTTCAGGAATTGCAGGTATCGCCCCGCGGGTACGTGGCTTGGCCAGATGGCTCTCGAGCTAGTGGGCCCAGTTGAATGTCCCATTCCACCACAGGTTAGGTAACTCCATGCCAATTACCCATCTCCTCCAATGCAGCAGGGGTTATGCCCATGATCGGATATCTGCAATCACTTTAAGGAACTTCATCGTCCTTGGCTGCAACCAAAGAGGTGATGCAGCTTCAACTCCTAACTCAACCGTCCGTAATGACTGCGGAATCAAATCCATAACTCATAGACCATTGGCGTCAGAAAGAAGTGTGCTTCCCCGATGGCTCTCTACTATCGCAGGGGTGGCAATATCAATCACTTTTCTCCCACCACCAACCAACGGGACAATATATTGGGAAGACAACTTCGACGACGGCGTCCTGAATGATACCTGGGATGTTTCGGCCTGCGGCCCTCCTGCGAACTACCCCCAAGGATGTAACGCCCACATTTCCAGCAAGCGAAGCGTTTCAGGATCAAATAGCTTGCTGTCCGAATACCATCCGACCAATCCTGAAATTCAAAGCGGGACATATTACGACCGAGGGTTCCCGCCTACAGATGATATTTGGATCAGGAACTGGTATCGCACTGAAGCGAATCCCCCGGGCACATCGTTTCGGTATGCCAACGCAAATGAGGCCCCCATCCCCCCTGTCAAACAAGCGGCCTCTGGGGCAGGAGGAAAATATCATTACATTAAGGGCACAGGACCGGGAAACCGTATTTCTGGTTTCTTCATCAATTTCTATGGCGACCGGGCGCAAGGCTTCAGCCTCCAGAATCATTACGGTCCTTGCCCGAACACAGGCTACGGCCCCTATGATAGCTGCAACTACTATCCCAACCGTGCAGCAGTGCAGCTGCAGGACAACATATGGTACTGCATCGAGTACCACGTGAAGCTGAACACACCGGGAAAAGACGACGGGATTATCGAAATGTTCGTGAACGGCATCTTGTCGATGGGGTACTACGATGTCTTGGCAAGAGGGCCGGCGCTCGTAAATGGGAACGGGCCCAATTCAACGTTTGATCGTATAACCCATTACACACAATACAATTCTGGCTTGCGCTATACCGACGACCTTGCAGTCGGCAATACCCGAATTGGTTGCAGTAAGGGCAGAGGGGGCCCTGACCCGCCCCCTCCAGCATCACCGAGTCAGTTAGATCTCAGATAAGTAACAAGGGAACCGAACGGCTATTAGTACATTCACTTGGTGAACAATCACCTCGAGAGTGACAGAGCTAGGCTTCTTCGATGAACACAAGAGGGGAAGCAACAGTATGGAGATATAACCAGGCAACCGCATCTTCCGAGAAAGGGGCCTGAAACATTGCAATCGAAAGGACAGCCTATGATGTCTCCACTCAAGATACTTCGTTACATAGCGGCATACACTGGATTTATGATGTTGGGAATTTCCCAAGTACAAGCCGTCACGTTATTATCCGAAGACTTTGAAGGCAGCGCTGCACAGATCGCGGCTCGTTGGCCTGGACAAAGCTATTGTTGTTTCCCCAATACAGGCGGGCCGTTCAATATCGTCACATCGCCAGTTATGTCCGGCTCACAATCCCTACGTTATAACTATACCGGCACGCAAGCAGATAGTCCTCCGCAAGGCGGCGGGCATGCGGAATGGGACTATCACCATGGTGCACGTGAAATCTGGCTAACATGGTATTCCTACATGGAACCCGGGTTCAAAACAGCGGGAGGGGTACACAGCGGGGCAAACGAGCTTCTCTCTGTGGCCACGAAGAGCCTCTATAGCTACATGTACTCACCGAGCACGGGGAGTACACACGGCTGGGTGTTCCACTACTTCTACGGGGGGCGCCAGCTAACCCTCTCCGCACAGGGGATAAAAGATCACAAGGGTCCTAACGGACCAGGGACGGGCACGGCTATTCCCTACGATACCGAAAATATGTGGCAGAATATCCAATCCTATAATCAGCCTGACGGCCAATGGGTTGGTTACGAGGCACGATTTAAGCTGAATACACCAGGGCATGCAGACGGCATCTATGAGCTCTACATCACACCAGTCTCAGCGGGCACACCAACCTTCCTTGCAGCTCGCCATGCCAATCGTGAATTTGTTGATGCAGCCAACTCTGGGCAAATGCCTGGTGATTCCTATTGGTATCGGACAAAAATCTATCGGCAAGATGGCCGCGGCTCTCTATATATTGATAACATCACCGTCACCACTACCCGCTTCGGAATCCTCGGAGGGGTACCGAGGGACACGACTGCGCCCAACGTGCCAGCTGGACTTACTGCAAAATGAACACCTGGCATTACCTGCATATTAGGCAGGTAATCTTTTCTAGCAATTAACAAACAGTTTCAGCAGTACAAGGAGGCGGCGGAGACTACATAGGTGGAAGTGATTTGCTAGCAACGGGGCCTTTGGATATGAGAGTGTCCATGTCACTTTGCTAATTAGCTTCTGCCACACCCCAAATTATTCCCACGTTACTCTCTAATCAAGATCGTATTCTCCCCAATCCGTGAACGCATCCAGCTAAGTCCCTTAGTTGCATTTAGGAGTGCCTCGCTACAACCAGGCAATATCCAGTCATGGAGTTCAATAATAATTACCCCTACTCGATCAATCCATTGTGCACTGCCCCTACCAAAAAGCTCCCTTTCAGCACCCTCAATGTCAAGCTTCAGAATATCCACACGGTCTTCTCCGGCTAGCTTCAGAATACTGGGTATACTCAACGCCTGCACTCTAGAAGTTGCACCAATAGAGGCCTGCTGAACCCTAAATGCCCACTTCTCATCACTAGGATTCTCTATTTCCACATGGGTATCAGAGCTCCAAATTGCAGCCCTCATCGTGGTGATATTACTGAATCGTTTCCCATTCTGTTCGAGGATGTCATAGTTCGAGCCTTCGGGCTCAAAAGCCCAGATAGCTGCGCGGGGGAACCTTCGCGCGAAGAATACACTTGCACAGCCAACATTGGCACCACCATCAATAATAAACTTAGGGGTCATTTCACCAATAGGAAGATCGTATTCCAGACCAATAAATATCTGCTCAAAAGCAGCAACATCGGTAGTATGTGGGCGCAACAAGATACTATCCCTGCTGCCCGGCAATTGTATAGGGACAAGCCCATGCCCACAGACCAACTTCACAAGAATTTTCGTCCCTCTCCCCGCACCATATGCAGCAACATACCGCTGAAGACGGCTCTGCAGGTCGTTCAATCTCGTACCTAGACCCATGGCTTGCCTTCTTTAGCCGATGCCATCACCAAATCTCCACACGCATTCGCAATATCCGCAAGCATTCGGCCCTCACCAGCGCAACGTTCGGCATATTTTCGTCCTGCATCCGCAACTTGTTTTCTGAAAGCACCATCTTTCCATAGCTTTTCAATAGCGTGGGCTAACGCTGCCGGATCCTCGGGAGGAACAATAACAGCCTCCTTATCCAAAAGCCCACGAGTCTGCGGCCCCTCTGAAATAATGACGCAACGTCTGAGCGCCATTGCAAGGAGGTAAAGACTCAACCCTGGAGCATAGATACTATTCGAAAACGCGGGGATCACTACGATCTTTGCTCTCCGGATATACTCAACCCATGTATCATTATTTCCATCGTGCCGCTCCGGGCGCACATTTGGCGGCAAACCAGTCAGATCAACAGGTGTTCCGTGTAGCGCCATGAATGACGGATCCTGCTGATATAGCAGAAGGCCAGGGAATGACACCTGCGCCATCGCCCGCTTAAAGGTCTCCAGATCGCGAAGACTTCTCCCTCCACAAAACACATATTCACCTTCACCATCCGCGGCCTCATCATGGGAAATGATCTCCCAGGAGTTGACCTTAAACGGAACAAAACGTGATTTAGCCGAAGTAATCCCAAACCATCTCTCATATCCAGCCAGATCGGTAAAAAACAGGATGTGGAGGTCTACCTTCTTGAGAAGGAAGCGCTTAAGCACAGTGGCAACCCGTTGCTTCCAACCGGTCGGTTCATTCAAGTGAATATCAAGAGACACCAGCCGCCATCTGTGGAACGGCCTGAGCCACCGCATCAGGCAAAGGCCAAACAATCCTCGGGTACTGCTATTCATCAGGACAATATCGTACCCTTTCATCCTTGAAAACAGCTTCATTCCATTTATAAACGTATCGTCCTCTTGAATGTAGTCCGCTTCGATCGCATAGCGCTCCGTGCTGACCCCGTGGAAACGAGGCAGGCCGGAAAGAACGCGCACAGCTTGCTTCTTCATTTATCGCCCCTCACTTCACTACTGGAATTGTTTGCCTATGCATATACCCTTCAATCCATAGCATGAAAGACAACAGAACCCAAATTTTCGTTTCATGATTCGAATGGCCGCGCGCATGCTCATTGAGCATATTCTCAATAGACTTCTCCTTGAACATGCCCAGCTCTCTTAAATGCGGCGCCGACAAATGTGCATACACCAAATCTCGTAACGGCCCTCGCAACCAAGCTCCAAGCGGAATTGAGAACCCCTGCTTCCGGCGATGCAAGATGGAATCAGGAAGAGTTCCCTCCATAGACTTGATCAAGATATGCTTTTTCTCCCACCCCTTTAGTTTCAAATGGGAAGGAATCGTGGCTGCAAATTCCACCAGCTTGTGATCTAAAAATGGGACTCTGACTTCCAGTGAGTGCCACATGCTGAGGCGATCCGCTTTCCGCAATTCGTCGTCCGGCAGATAGGTCTCCATATCCGTCAGCAAGATCCATTCAAGCGGATCCCGGCATTGCTCGACCTTATGCATGGCCAGCTCTGCGCTGCCCACGTGAGCCTTTCTCAACTCTTTCAAGAAGTCCTGACTAAAGAGACTAGCCTTATCCGGCTCCGTAAACGCCGAAAGGTACTGTTGGTATCGCTCTGGCAGGGGCAGAGACGCACCATCGACAAAACGCTTCATCCGATCAATCCAGAGCCCGGCCAGGTCCCACTGCGGCAGCGAGTGAATCAGCGCGCGAAGACTATGCCTGAGCACTCCAGGCAATCGCTGGTAGGAGTTCGCCGCAAGGGCACCACGATATCGCTCGTACCCGGCAAATAGCTCATCCCCTCCGATCCCGGACATGGCAACCGTCACCCACTGCCTGGCTGCCTGACACACGAGGTAGTTGGGAATCATCGAGGAGTCTGCAAACGGCTCATCAAAGGCCTCAAGCATCAACGGGAGAATCGACTCCACTTGCGCCTGGGGATTGTCGTAGACGCACTCTGAATGGTCCGTCTTGAATAACTCGGCAACCGCTCTCGCATAGGGACGCTCATCGGCTCCCGGCTGCCCCTCTCCAAACCCAACGGTAAACGTCTTCACATTTCCTGGGCAAATCTTGGCCATCAACGCAACGATGGCACTGGAGTCGATGCCCCCGCTCAAGAATGAGCCGAGCGGCACCTCGCTTACCAGATGCAAGCGCACTGCTTCTTCGAGGTGATGCAGCAGGCCTTCACGATAATAATCAACCGATTTACTGTGATCTGTGGAAAATTTGAGCTGCCAGTATCGCCGCGTCGTCAGCTCTCCGTCCCTCCACACCGCGGTATGTCCGGGAGGCAACTCCGCGATTCCCCGATAGATCGTTCGCGGTCCTGGCACATACTTGAAGGTGAAGAAGTCTGAGACAGACTGAAGATCCATCTGCCGTTCATAGCGATCGACGGCAAGCAAGCATTTCAGCTCAGACCCGAAATAGAGATCTCGCCCATCCTGCCAATAATACAGCGGCTTGATTCCGAAGCGATCTCTGGCTAACAAGAGCTTTTTTTGGCGCAGATCCCAAAGGGCAATCGCAAACATGCCGCGCAAATGCGTGACATAATCTTCACCGAAGTCTTCATACAGATGGACAATACATTCAGTGTCCGAATGACTGGTCAGGACATGCCCGCGCTTTAAGAGCCCCTCGCGGAGCTCTTGGTAATTGTAAATCTCTCCGTTGAAGACCACTGCCAGCGTGAGATCTTCATTAAAGACCGGCTGCCGTCCGCTGTTGACGTCGATGATCGCGAGGCGACGCATGCCCAACCCGACCTGCCCGTCGAAGAAGAATCCGTCGTCGTCGGGTCCGCGCCGCCGTATTAGCGCGCACATCCGACGGACTAATTGCTGGTCAATCTGTCCGAGCTCTGCATGAACACTGCCGACAATGCCGCACATATCAGATGTATTCTCCCCTTCGGAAGTCTTATCCGGCTATCGCTTGATTCCTAGCGGTGAATTCGTAGGCCTCAATCAAAGCTTTGGCTACAACAGCCCACGAATAGACCTCATGAACACGATCGGCCCCGGCTCGCGACAAACGTACCCTCAACGCCTGATCACCAAGCAACTCCAATATGGCTCGGGCAAATTCGTCTTCGGAATTCGCCAAAAGCAAATGCTTGTCATGCCTCAAGGAAAGACCAGAAGCCGCAAACGATGTTGCGACCACAGGCACTCCCATCGCCAGACTATCCAGAATCTTAAGCCGTGTCCCTCCACCGCTGAGGATCGGACAGATGCATACGGCCGCTTTCTGAAAGTACGGTCTAACATCATCTACGAATCCGGTGATGCAAATGCGAGAATCTGATCTTCCGAGCTGCACAAGCCAATCAGGCGGATTTCTTCCAGCTACACAGAGCTTTACATCGGGCGACTGTGCGATAAGTCGCGGCCAAATCTTCTGAAGAAAATACTCCATGGCCTCCTGGTTCGGATGCATGTCCATACTGCCGCAAAACAGGATGGTGTTCCCGCCGGGATCAAGCCGGGGAGTAAAGTAGCTTGTATCCACCCCATTTGGTACCACCCGGATCTCAAGACCTGGGCAGGCGCCGGCTAACACTGCTCCTTCACCTTCTGACACGACGACATTGGCGCCAAATCGCGGACACCACATCTGCTCAGCGGACACTAGTTTCGAGGATTCCAATTCAAAGTATCTTCGCAAGACCGGGTTTGCGGTCTTCGTTGCCCGCACAGCAATTTTACTTGACTCAACGTCATGGTGAGTAAGAACGGTCCCGGCTTGACCCACCAAAGGATGATACTGCGCCAAGCCTAACGCATCGAAATGTACAACATCTGGGGCAAACTCCTTGACTGCCTTCCTCAGCTTCCTCGCCATTTCCTCTGACCTCAGCCAGAGAAAATCATAAGGCTCTCGAGATACCAATCCCTGAATCGCAATCCCGTATCGTGTGCGTAAAACAGACGACTGGCGGAGAGGAACCCAATCGACCGATGCGCAAAATTTAGAGAGCGCAGCGACGCAATCTTCCGGAGTAATGTGTTCCGGCCGAGTTACCGGCTGGTCGAAGGCCAACAGGTGCAACTCACACTGGCTCGCCACCTCGCGAATAAGATTGTAGTTTCGCTGAAGCGCACCACCTTTCGGTGGATAGCCAATATTGTGCCCGAGCCAAAGAACTTTCATGTGTTCCACTTCTCAATGCTTATTGTCTATGAGGCCTGGCGCCAATCTGCCTCAAGGCTGAGGATGTAGTCTGCACGAGCAGTCCAAAGCTCACGCCCAAACCCAAACCGAAGCGGCCACGCAAAGCCCCTAATAGGAACCGTGCGACTCGAGGTGATCCGAAATCCTGTTTCTATCAACAACTTATCGCACTTGCGTAAGCTCATTTGATTCAATCCGCCTTCCACCTCTTGATATCTCTTCGCTCCGTCCGTCCTATGGCGTGATCTCCAGGCCATTACAAGTGGTTCTGGACACCACAATTGTATCCAGGGCAATCGCGTTAGATATTCTAGGTGAGCACCGTACGGGTGATACCAGGGAGGACCAAACGACAGATAAACGCGGCCGGTCGGCTTCAAAATCCTCCGCCAATGTAAAAGAATCTTTTTGGGATCAGAGTAGTGCTCAAACGCATTAAGTGAGAGTACGAAATCAGCTGACCGAGGAGGAACTATCTCAGGGTACCCGGAAATGATGTTAGGCCTGCCGCTGAAGGCCTCAGGATGTGGACGAATATCCACTGCATACACCAATCTTGCAACCTCCGACAAATCCAAACTCAGGATGCCGCGTCCACATCCATAATCGACAACGTCTTTACCAGAAACTTCTTCTTGGATCTTAGGGAATATGGTTGAAACACTTCGGAGGCTCGAATGAAACTCACTATCCATACCGGGTCTCCAATACGTTAAAGCTGCCCAGTCACCCTGTGGTGCATATCCATGTCTACTTTGCGAAATCCGTTGGCTGGTCAGGAAGGTGTTGAAAATCTGATCCCAGACTCTTAATTCCAGTCGTGTCGTAACAACGCACGCTGAAAACTTTGGCTACATTAATCGCTGGCTTGCCGGGACGAAGAAGTTTTTGCAACACAGTCGCCACCCACGAGAGCGGCACAAGCACAAAGGTCGGGAGCCAGATCACCGTGAGATCCGGGTTGGTTTTTCGAAGATGATCCAACAGCTCGCGTTTGGTCGGAGAGACGGGGTCGAGCAGATTCAACGGCCCAGGCACGCTCTCCCACATATCAGTCATCCATGCCAGGAACCGGCCGGCAAATCCCACATCCACGACACCCAGCCTATCGCGTGGGGAACCAACCGCCACAAAGAAATTTCCCAGCCGCTTGCCGAGACGGCCCGGAGGATCGAAATCCCGATAGTCCACCAAGGCACCAGGACGAATCACCTTGACCGACAAGCCCAGCTCCTCCCCCAAATCAACGGCACGCCGTTCCGATTCGAGCTTGCCCCACACATAGGGCCCGGATCCCTTGCTGCTTGGCTCCAGTGGATGATGGTCCCCGATCGGACCTCCATGGCCCTGAGCCAACACCGCCAGACTACTCACATGGACAAAATGCGCGACACCGGCGGCAGCCGCGCCCCTGACCATGTGCGACGTGGCATCGAGCGAATTTCGCTGGTGTTCCGGCCACCCGCCGGCAGTCTCTGCGGCTGCGTGAATCACCGTATCGACGCCCTTGAATAAATGCGCGCCGGCGCCCGTTGCCACATCCGCCACGACATATTCAGCCCCGGCAATCCGCTCCCAAGGCGAAGGCTCGCGACGCGCCACCACGCGGACGGGACGACCGCGCCCCAGCAAGGCACGGACGATCTCTTTCCCGAGAAACCCGGTTCCCCCCGTCACCAACACACCCCGGCTATCGACAGGCCTCGGGGCTGCCAACGCCAAAGCCTTTGCCTCTCCGACCTTGAGGGCCTCGGCCACCCGCTCACAGATGCGAACGGTTTCCAGGAGACTTTCGGGAGAGAGCGGAGATGGGGTGCTTGTCCGCACAGATTCGTAGAAAGCACCGAAGAGTTCGGCCAGCCCAGGGTAGCTGCGCTGGCTCTTGAGAAACCGGCGCGCCATTGCCGACGTGGTTCCAGTCAGGAGTTGCCAGGCCTGTCGATAGGGAGCGAAGAGCTTGTCGACGCCCGACGAGCCCGGACCGATCGCCCGCTGCGTAGTACTCCGGACATAGTCAGCAAAGAGAGAGCCGTTTTTCCCAATCACGCGCAGATAACTCTCAACAGGGCGGCCTTCGAGGGTCACAATCAATGTCCCGGTCACTCCACCGCGCCGGACGAGTGCATGCACCGTCCCGACTTGACTCACTTCGAGCGAAACCAACTCGATGCGCCCCTCCCCCGACTGTTCAAGGACCCGCAACAGCAGATAGACCGGATGGGGCAGGATATCGAGCAATTGATGATCAGCACGGAGCACGGTGCGCCCACCGGGAGCATGCCGGACCGTACGGAAAGAAAAATAGCTCTCGACATGCACGACCCGGCCGATGGAAGGCAGGTATTGGGTGAGGACCGCTGTCGGCGACTCGTAGAGCAACTGATGCCCGGCGCAGACCAGAAGGTTCTTTGCCCGGGCTTCATCGAGGATTTGCTGCGCATCCTCGACTCGCTCCGTAAATGGTTTCTCGACGTAAATATGGCTACCAGCCCTGAGGGCTGCCAGCGCCAACGGCCCATGGGAGGCCGGCGGAGTACAGATGTGCACCACATCGGGTCGTTCGGCAGCCAGTAACTCTTCAGGCGTACCATAACTCTTGATCCCAGGGACAATGCTTCGCATCGCCGCTTGAGCGGCATCCGAAGGATCAGCCACCGCAACCAGCTTGGCACCCGTGCATCTCAAGATGGCACGGGCGTGATGCTGAGCATGGCGGCCGGCGCCGAAAAGCGCGATGCGGAGTGAAATTGACGGGTTACTTGATTGATCCATTGCTCTCATCGAGACGTTACCAATTCTTTATAGAGCCCTGCGACCCGATCTGCCATGGCCGTCGCGGAAAATTCCTGCACGACTTTCTTCCGAGCCTGCTCACCCATTTTCATGGCGGTCTCCGGAGAATCGATCAATCTTAGACAACTCTCCGCCAGTCGGGTTACATCCATCGGCTCAACGAGAATTCCCTCGACTCCATCATCAACTATTTCAGGAATCCCTCCCACTCGACTGGCCACGACAGCCCGGGACGCCGCCATCGCCTCAAGCAAGGCCATGGGAATCCCCTCGCTCAACGACGGAAGGACAAAGATATCCAACGCCTGCATCAGTTCAAGAGTATCCTCTCGATGCCCTAAAAAGACAACGTTTTCACCGATTCCCAAGTCGCGCGCCTGCGCCTCCAGATCCTTGCGGATCACCCCATCCCCCACGATCAACAGCCTCACATTCGCACGCTGGCGCAGGAGAATGGGAACCGCTTGAAGCAGGTAGGAGAGCCCTTTCACAGGAGTCAGCCGGCCGATCGTCCCGATCAGGCACGTCTCCGCATCAACCCCCAACTCTTTGCGTGTCAGCCATCGGTCAGCCTGAATGGGCTTCTTCTCCAGATCGATGCCGTTTCGGATACAGACAACTCTGGGAACTGCTCCTTCAGCCATGTATCTGCGTTCGATTTGCGATGACACACCGATAATCGAATTCACACATAATCGGTGAACCGTGCGCTCAATCGACTCATAGAGACTCATTTTGAATGCCTCTAGGCCTTCAAATGGCTCGCGGAGCCCATGCACCGTTCGAACAACGTAGGGGATCCCACACAACTTCGCAGCCGGTGCTGCGAGAATCGTATCCTTATACTTGTGCGTGTGAATGATCTTCATATCCGAACGCTGGAACTTGCGGACCAACTCAAAGAGCATCTTCCCGCTGCCCCATTCATCCTCAGGGAAAACCGAAACTGGAATACCAAGCCTCTCAATTTCCTCACTCAGCCTCCCGCCATTAAACAAAATCACGGAGAGGTTAAGATCCGGCCTCAGCACAAGCTTCGAGAGCAACACCTTGAGCTGCACCTCGGCCCCAGCCCAGAGATCTCCTACCGCCACGTGACAGATCGAAACCCGATTTGTTTGAGTCATATTCGTAGTGAAGACAGACGACGGACGTTATGCTTTCAAACGAAATTCTCCATCCAGCGCCAAGTGCTTTTCCAGGCTGAGGACTGGATTGGCCTGTCCACAAGCAGGAACATCACGAACCGAAGCTCGAAAGCTTGACGGATTTACCATCCGCGGGAAGTGGCCCCGTGACTTATCGTGTGCAAGGGGGCACCACTAACTCTCCCACGCTGAAAAACTGGCTCAGAGGAATCTGGAGGTTTGTCATCAGCAATATTCCTGAGTGCCACCACCAACGCCATCATGATCCACAAGCTGGGATACCAGAGAATCGAAATAAAAACCCCGCTCACCATGAAACCAATCAAGCTTCCTTCCATGGCCATGGCTAGATACACACGGATATCTTCTTTTGCACTAATTGTTTGGCCATGTTTTTGCCTAGAGGCTACGGGCGTGAACTTCATCCTCACAAACTTCAGGTCCTTGTAGCACTGGAGCAACATCCCACCGATGATCACAATCCCGGCGAGGCCCAATTCAGAAAGAAGGGTGACCCAGGCAGAATGGGCTTGACGGCCCGCGATCGACTTCTCATTAAATGTCCGCCCAGCCTCGTACAGATTGAAGGTCCATGGGAAGTTGCTTTGTCCAATTCCAATAATTGGATTCGAATAAAACATCTCCACCCCAATCCCCCAAGTATACAGCCGTTCAGCACCGGTACCGACTTCCATCGTTTCTTCGCTGGTTGCCGAACCCATTTCATCCCAGTATCTGTCTGGGGCAAGAATCAACATAAAGACGAATGCGACAACAACCAGGAGAAAAGCGTTCAGTTTCTTCGGGGACCGATACCAGCAGTAGACTCCCACTGACGCCAATCCGATAAAACCACCGCGAGACAGGCTGGCCATCGCGCCAAGAATGAATGTTCCCAGCATCCCCAAATACTTCAGTTTCTGCGTGATCCCTGTTGCGCCGAAAAACAGGAAGTAACCGAACGGCGCGGCCATATCCATGACCATACAAAAATCATTCTCGTCTCCCATCCACGCCCCGATGCCAACCCCCCCCTTGATGATACCCATGACAGCGAGAAACCCATGAATTCCCATCCACAACTTCATCAGCGTCATCATTCGATCGAGAGAATTGATGAAAATCACGATGCCCAGGTAGACACAAAATAAGAGAAACATATCCTTAAATGTCATGAGCGCCCAGAAGTTGTTCACGGCCAGTGGCACGTGAACCGCCATGACCGCAAAAAGAGGAATCCACAATTTTGTCTGAGCCCTGGAGAAGTCCAACTTCCCCGACATAAGAACATTTAAGAGAATTAAGACGGAGAGACCTGTTCCGAATGGAATAGCTCTGAGACCAGGAATGATTTCCTGTGGACGGCCAAACTCGAACAGGAGATACGCCAGCACAAGGTAAAATCCAGCCTTGCTCTCCGGAGCTTGACGCAAAGGCGCGAGGCTCCCCAGCTTCAATTTGGACATTGCAGCGAGTTGTGCCCCACTGGCCTCAGGCCCCATCGTGCGTCGCCTCAGATCCCCTTATGCCGCTTACTGCGTTCCCTCTCATGCGCACAGGCAAGAGAATCTCGTAAAGGCCTCGATACTCACCAACCATATGCTCCAAACTGAATAACTGGCGAACCCGCTTTGCCCCATGCTCAGAGAAGCGCCGCATCATGAGAGGATCCTGCAAGAGTTCGATCAGTTTGGTGGCCAGACTTCCGGCGTCTTCGGAACTGACTAAGAATCCAGTCTGGCCCTGCTCGACTAACTCAGGATTCCCGCCGACGGCTGTCGCCACCACCGGCTTTCCAGCAGCCATTGCCTCAAGCAACGCCAAAGACAACCCCTCCGATAGTGACGGCAAGACAAACGCGTCTAACACGGACAAGAGCCTCGGAACGTCCTGCCTTATCCCCAAGAAACGGATATTCTCCTCGATGCCCAGCAGCTCTGCTTGCGCCTTGAGCGAGGCTTCGAGCTCGCCTCGTCCAATCACCAGCATGACCGCACCCGGCCACCGTCTAATGATCTCCGGCATCGCCGAGATGAGAAATCGATGCCCCTTGACCGGATAAAGACTGCCCACCACCCCCAACACAGGATAGCGTCCGACAATCGCGAGCTCAGCTTTGCACTTTTGAGCCTCTTCATCTGCAACCGGCTGTGCCGCAGCAACGCCGTTATAAATAACTTGAACCCGCTCCGCTGCGACACCGACCTTGTCACAGATAAACCGCTTCAAGTCTGCTGATACCGCAACCAAGCTGCCATACCGACTGACGATTCGATAGGCCACTCGCCGGCGCCATTTCTCCCAGAAGTAATTCTTCCCATGCACCGTCGCGACGAGCGGCACGCCTGCCATCTTAGCCAGCATCCAGCCCAAGATGATCGCGCTAAACTCATGTGCGTGAATGAGCGCCACCCGCTCCTTACGAATCAGGCCCCAATATCCCAAGAACCATTGCAGGCCTAAGACGCCTGCAATCGGGATGACGATTGTTCTAACCCCGAACTGCTCACACTCCGCCTGCAACCAGCCTGACCGAAAGAGTCCGACGATGACTCGAACTTGGCCTTGATTCAGCGCCGCCGCGAGCGTACTGATCATTCTCTCAGCACCACCGGGGCCACTGCTGGTCGACAGATGCAGAACGGTCGTCTTGTGTTCACCGGCTGTCATTTAAGTACTTGGGTGTCTGGAAATAGCTGGCGCGTCTTCTGATCGCCGGTTCTCAAATCCAATCGAGCAGCCAGGGCCTCACAACACCGTTTCACTTGACGATAACAGGAGCGGAAATCTTCAATCGTCCCACTATAGGGATCTGCAATCTCAAGGGGGCCGGTAGAATCGAAGCGTCCCAACAAGACCACTTTCCCTCTCGTGTTCGGATACAAGCCGTGAATCCGATCCTTCTGAGCCACTTCCATGACGATGATCAGGTCTGACTTATCGAGCAATTCCGCGTGCACTTGGGTCGTCGCATGTGTCTCAAGCGACAACCCGTTCTCGAGTGCGGTGGCTTGTGCTTTGAGATGGGCCGGTTTCCCGGGAGTGGTTTCAAGTCCCGCCGAACGGATCGTGAGTGATCGTCCCGCTTGCCTGGCGAGAGCACGCAAACAAACCTCTCCTAAGGGGCTCCGGCAGATATTGCCTTTGCAGACGAAGAGGACCGACTGAACGGATTCCGGCAACCGGACCGTCGACCACCGCTCATAGGGATGACGAACGACGTTCAGCTTGCCGATGATGTATCCCCCCGTCGCACGGAGCGCTCGCAGAAAGGTCCAGCAATGCGCTCCCACACTTGGCGTCTCACTCATGTTCATGAGGCTCCTCCCGCTAACTGGCTCATCCAGGCACGATACTCCACCAATGCGGGGCGAGGATCGCTCAGTGATTCCACTTCGTAATGCAGATCCCGCCTCCATAATCGAAGAAACTCCGCCGCACAACGCCACCGTGACGGCGCGTCCGGGCCGAGGTGAAGCGTGGCGTTCGTCTTGGTCAGACGCATGAGCAGATGGTCCAGATCTCCAAGAAACCAGCGGGATCGGGTACCGGCGCGGTAGGAATTGTCCGGAATCGCCACAGACGACCCGCTCGCAACCTGATAGAGGAGGTAGGGAATGTTCAGTCCCGCATCAATCGCCAACTGTAAGGACCCCCAGAACCGCCCATTGATCTCCATCAGTCGCGGGACCTCGGACGTTTTATCAACCTTGAACTCGACCATCGCCACGCCATGCCATTTCACATGTTCCAACAACTTGACCGCGTAGTCGGTCATGGGCTTGGGGAGCGCAATGCTCTCTCTCAACACACTTACGCCGCCGGCCGGCGGCTTTTCCCTGATTCGCCGATGCGCAAAGAGTGCGCAGGGTCTTCCATGATCAAAAAGCCCGAAGACTCCCTGGCCCTCCCCCTCAACCCGTTGCTGAATGAGCGAGGGATTCTTCAAATAGGATACCCTTCGATACAGATCAACCAGTTCTTCGACCGATGACACAAAATGGACGCTGGTCTTGCCCCATCCACGGTCGGTCATCAGCAGCGATCGACCCGGCTTCACCACGACAGGGAATGCTGTCACCTGGTCGAGCACGGACGCAAGATCCCCGTCGGGGACATAGACCGTTGCGGGAATCGGCACGCCCAACTCCTGGGCGACCTTCATCAACCGGTATTTGTCGGATACCAGTTCATAACTTTCCAGCGGAGGAACGGCATTCAAGACACCGGCGGGAAACTGATCTCTTCGCGCTGCGAGCACCTGAGTCGTGGAATCCGTCACCGGCATAATGGCGGTCACGCCCAACCGCCCGACCGCGTCGATCACACTGGACACAAACCGGGAAGGATCTTCCAGCGGCGACGGATACTGCCAGGTCCGCTGACAATACTTCGAAGCGCCCGCTAGCGAGTTCGAGGTTTCAGCCCCAACGACCACCGGAACGCCTGCTTGCCCCAGGCTTCGGGTGACCGCGAGGGCCGCGCGTTCCTGACCATCCATTATTAACACACAAGGGTTCGACCCCATTACGATTTCGGTCCTCTACGAACATGCAGCGCCGCCATCGGCCTAGCGAATACCGGATAGTGCCAACGCAAGCAACGGATCTGATGAGCTGCTATCCTCATGCAGGCTGACCCGTTTCAGCGCGTACGGATCGCCGGGGCGATCACCTTCCAACCCTATCTCACAACCAACCGCCGCGCGATACCCGCTCTCCCTCACCAGCTCCTGAATACCCGGGTTGAAATTTCCATTGGGATAGCAGAAGGCTGAAGATGGCGTGACACCCTGTTGGAGCATCGCATTGCGTGACTCGATTAATTCGCGACTGACCTCGGACAACGGAATATTCGTCAAAATCCGGTGCGAGCAGGAATGCGATCCGAATGACACCCCCTGAGCGGCCATCTCGCGCACCTCCGTCCAATCGAGCAGGACCCGCTCCGACGGACGGTCCATGCCGAGGACGCAACCGAGTCGTTCTACGAGAGCTTCAATCTCATCGACCGCTACTTCTTTACAGCGCTCAATGATGGCACCGGTGTCGATCGGCCTGCCTGATTGTACGAATATGAAATTCCCATCCTCAGCGGACTGGCGGACCCCGACCGTATCAGCCAACATCGCTGAGACTTCTTGCCTGGTAGTCGGACCACCGGCCTGCGCTCTGGCCTGTTCCAACACCAACATCATCCGATCCGGCCAAAACCATCGAGTGGTTCCGATAAAATCGGTCGCAAGAAAGATCGTCGCGGGGACCGCAGATCTTCTCAGGATAGGAAAGGCGAACTGATAGTTATCCCTCCATCCATCATCAAACGTGATGACACAGTAGGACCGGTCGCGCTTGAACTGATTCGTCTGCCACAGGTCCAGGAGCTCATCCAGGGAGAGAATGGTAAAGTGCTCCCGAAGATAGGCGATGTGAGCGGCGAACGACTCCTCCAGCATGTACATGCCAGGTTGAACCTGCTGACGGTCCACCACCTCCGGAGGCACAACCCGGTGATAGGTCAGCACAATCACGCGCCCTCGATGCCGGAACTGTGAAAGCCCGGAAACGGAATAGAGTCCGCCTAATGCCCTCCAGGTTGCGGCCTTGAGACGTGCGATCACATCATCACCCTACATGCGCCGTCAGATCGTCCTGCACACGACTCCGCATTCTTGGCAGCCGACCACTCCTAATATCATCCAGGATGCGCAAAAAGTTCGTCCAGCAAGGCCGCAGCGAGCGAAGAGGCGAATCGTACTCTGCGCTGTACGTTGAGCCTCTGAGCGATGCGAGAACGCCGCTGGCGGACTTTTTCCGCATCCTGTTAGAACAGCGTATAGATAAAGGGCGCGACGGCCGACCCCTGGGTCAAGACAATCAGACTGCCAAGCAACACCAGCACGAGAATAATCGGCAGGAGCCAGAATTTTTTCCGCTCTTTCATGAACGCCCATAACTCTTGAATGAAATCACCCATCTGTCATCCTCCTGGAAATAGACTCACTCAGAACATATTCTTCATATGAGACGCCGGCCTTGGTGTACGAATCACCCGGTACGTCGGTGCATCGGGTTCCAATCCCCGGCACATGGGGTCACGCCCAGCCAGCTTCATCACCAGGCCCATCGGCGTCACCACTCCATAAAACAGGATGCCCAAGATAATGCGCGTATTGATCCATCCCATGACATGCCCAACCCACATCCATCCTTGATAGAGATACTTCAGGATGGCCGGCACGGCGAGTCCAGCCACAGACAACAGCGCACCGAGCCCGACCGCCCATTCTCGCATCGCCTCCTGCCGCCAGAGAAACGGCCATAGTCCGATCACCAGGAAGACCCCGCCGACCATGAGACCGAACTGGCGGAGCGTTTTGTTCGTTACTTCAACATTTTCCATCGGTTATCCCTTTCTGTACAGCCAATACACATTATCGTTTAGAAGGAGTCCACGACACGATCCGTTCACCGCGGCAATACCGGACCCAGGCATCGAGTATGGAGACATTGACCATGACGAAAAACGACGGGATCCGCAGCACCCCGCCGCTCGGCAAGCGCGTGGTGACAAGATAGGCCAGCGCCATGGCATAAAACCCCGCTTGGACCAGCAATGTGCCCTGATAGAACAGCGACGATGACGCGAGTATGACGTTGGCTCCCAACGCTCCGATCATGGCGAACGGAACCAGCCATCGGCACAATTTATGGCTGATCAGCTGCCAGGCAAACAGGTGATACCGGAACGGATTGAGCAGGGACAAGCTCTTCATAAATACGGAAATTCCCCGGACGATCGTGCGGACCTTGCGATCATACTCCTTCTTTGGATCGGCCAGATTCTTGTAGAACCCGATACTCTCCGGGTCTGCCACTCCGCGAAGCCCAAGCCTGACGCTATTGAGCAGCGTATTGAAATCACTTTGAAGATCCGGAGCCCAGTTCCGGCACACGGTTCGACGGGCGGCAAAAAACGATCCGCTCAGCCCGACCAACGTGTTAACCCGCGTTTCGAGGTTCCGGAGAAACATTTCATAGCGAACGTAGGCGCCTTCCCCGCTCACCGCCCCATCCACGTCGATAAACCGGTCCACGCTGCTGACGCAACCGACCGTCGGATCGGCGAAGTTCCGTACAATCGTGGAAATGGCCTGAGGCTCAAGCATCGTGGCCGTATCAGAAAATACCAGAATCTCTCCGGTCGTCGACTCAACGGCAAGTTTTTGCGCCGCTTCCTTCCCGCCCTTCACAACCGACCGAACCAGGCGGACTCCAGACGGCCCGTAGGAGCGGACCAGGTCATCGGTCCCGTCGGTGGAGCAGTCGGACGCCACGACAATGTCGAGGCGCTCGCGGGGGTAATCTTGCCGCAGCGTATTGTCCAACTTTTCCCGAATCCGCTTTTCCTCGTTGTAGGCCGTGATAATCAAGGAGACCATCGGGTGGTGCGGGGCTTTCCTCACGGGGCGGCTATGCAGCACTCCAATCGCCATCAGTAGCAGCGGATACCCCATATACGCATAGAATACGAAGGTGACTGACACCCAGAAGATCGAGAGCATGCAATTAGACAGTGTCATCCGACGTTCTGCTGCTTAGTTTCTGACATGGACGTGGCGTTGACCCGCATCGCGAGTCCCCGGATCTCCGCCCACGCTCTGGACTGGAACAGAGAGTTCCCCTTGGGCAGCCAGCACCCGGTCGATCTTTAAATGGTCCTGTTCCGACACAAACTGATGCGTGGGCAAGGTGACTAATCGATCAACCACTTCCTGAGCGCCGGGGTATCTCCGGCCGGCCAATTGCCCGGCCAGTTCCGGTATGTCCTGAATGGTCGCCGGATAGTTGGGACTCAGCCCCGCCCCCTGCTCGCGGCTCAGCCGACAGACGGCCTCTTTGGCGTCCCGGTCTCGCACGAGCACGGGCAGCCGGAGAAACAACGAGCCCACCCCCACAATCGGCTCTATGCCCTTCCGGGCAAGATCCAGCCCTTCCATGAGTCCGCGCGCACGGGCAGCCCGCTCCTGATTGGCTCGCGCCAATCTTCGTTGCCAGCCAGTGAGCAGATGCGCCCGCACAGCATCCATTCGGCACATCTGAAAGTCCGTGTAAAACTTGGTTTCACCCAATCCGAGGAAGGGGAGCCCCGCGGGAAACCAGTACAACGCCGGATGGATAAAGATGCGCATCACGAGGAGCTCCAGCCAATTGCGAACAACATTGAGCCAAGAGGCTTCTGGCAAACTCGCGTATTCCGCTTCGATCGCGTCCGCAATCGGAGCGGAGCTGGTCAGAATGATTCCCCCGGAGCCACAGGTCATATTCTTTCCGCGGCCCAGACTATAGAATCCCACATCGCCGATCGTTCCAAGAAGGCGATCGCCGGACTGCCCTCCCATCGCCTGCGCCGCATCCTCCACCACGAGAATGCCCTTCCCCTCGCACAATTGTTTCACCCGTGCCGTATCCGCAGGACGGCCAAACAGATGGGTTGAGACGACACAGAGGACGCGTTCATCAAGCAATCCCTCAAGCTCGGCCCATTTGAAATCGAGCGTGTTCGGATCCACGTCACAGAGCACGACCTCCAACCCGGCCTTCACGATCGCGGACGGAACGGAAAAACACGTATAGGCGGGAATGATTACCCGCCGCCTGTTGCTCACGACCGCCAGCGACTTGAGAATGACCGTCAGCGCCGCTTTTCCGGACGAGACCAGATAGACTGCGCGCACGGCATAGTGGGCCTTCAGCTCACTGACCAGGCGCGCTTGGTGTTTATGGCCCCCCCGGAGACTGCCGGCGGAGCGCAGGAGATTCCCCAACGAAAGCGGAGCCGCTGTCGGCGGAATAGTTCGTTGCGGCGTCATGGCAGGTACTTCACCAAATGCGGGCCGACCAGATTTGCAACCGGCACCGGAAGACGTTTCCACAGGGCAATGGCGGCCTTAAACTTGGGATTGTCCGGATTCAATTCCGGAATCCTGCGCCCCTCGGAGAGCCAGTAGTACCAGTGCAACTGGTGAGGCTGCGCGCCCCATTGCGCTTTGAAGCGATAGGTTCCGCTGTCGACGGTGGACCGGCCAAAATCAAACTCCTTGAATCCCTCTCGGCAGGCAAACTCCAGGACCGCCCCATACAAAAGCATGTTGGGAGACAGTCGGCTATATCGCTTATCTGACGCAGCCCAGGGGATTTCCAGCCGATTCCGAAAACCATACAGGAGCCCTGAAGCAAGCGGAACTCCGTTGAGCGAGACCACGCACAATCGCACTTCTTTGGGAAAGGTCTCGAGGATGGCTTCAAAGAATCCCTTCTCATACACCGGCGTACCAAGGTCCCGCATACATCTGGCAAAGACACGATAATAATCCCCCAGCAGCTCCGTACCGCCGACCCTGACCTCCATCCCCTCCTTCTGCGCCCGCCGCACCTGGCTGCGCAACTTGGAAGGAAAGGCCTTCAGCAAGGTTTCGTAGTCCAGAGGGAGCGCGAGGCGCATCGAGACTTTTTTCGATCGGACGGGCCACTCTGTTGCAAGCGGCTTTTCCTGCCTCAATTCGATATGCGCCGCGCCGACCTCCTGAGCCGTGACCGCCGCCGCGTTCAGCAGGGCACGAGCCGCCTCCGCATCATCCGCCAAAACTCCGCCATAGTTGAAGAAGGCCATGGATGTGAGGAAACGCCCGAACATCG
>MSXN01000002.1 GCA_002083555.1 Nitrospira sp. ST-bin5
GTGCGGGCCGTCGACCTGAAGACCGGGATCATCCGTACGGTCGCAGGAATGGGATCGGCGGCATACGATGGAGACGGTAAACCGGCGGTGGAGTCGAGCCTGGCCGGGCCCAGTGGGTTAGCCGTTGCGGCGGGGACGCTCTATATTGCCGATACGTTCAATAGTCGTATCCGATCCGTCGATCTTGTCACCGGTATGATCGCGACGGCGGTCGGTGACGGAGGAAGTTATCGCTATCAGTCGCCCGATGATCCGCCGTCTCCAAGTGTCTCCCGGCCCTCAGGGATTGCGCTGGATCAAGACGGCAATCTATTCCTGACTGATTCTGACAGCCACCTGATCCGTCGATGGGACTGCACGACGGGTCACTTGACGCGCATTGCCGGTACCGGGTCTGCCTCGTCCATCGGTGACGGTGGATCGGCATTGGAGGCAGGGTTGTGCTATCCCTTCGGTATTGTCGCGGATGGCGAGCGGACACTCTTGATCGCCGACACCTTTAATCACCGTATTCGTGCCCTTTCGCTGGAATAGGATTCGTCACATGCTTAAGAAAAAGTCCGCCTACACCGTGGCCATTCTTGGAGCGACCGGTGCGGTCGGCAAGGAGAGTCTGGAAATTCTCGAAGAGCGAAACTTCCCGCTGGCTGCACTCCGGCTGTTTGCGTCGAAGCGCTCCGCCGGTGAGGTGATGACTTGTCAAGGCAAGGAGTGGACGGTTGAAGTATTGACCGAGTCCTCTTCCTTTGCCGGCGTTGATTTCGCCTTCATCTCCGCGACGGATGCCATCAGTAAGGAGTATGGCCCTCGCTTGGGTGCGGCCGGGGTCGTGGTCATCGACGACAGCGGGGTCTTTCGGATGGATCCGCAAGTGCCGCTGGTGGTTCCGGAAGTAAATGCCGCGGCGTTGCGATCGCTTCCCCGGGGGATCGTGTCCATTCCCAATTGCACAACGACCCCGTTGGTCATGGCGCTCAAGCCGCTGCATGATGCGGTCGGGGTGAAGCGAGTGGTGGTGACAACCTTCCAGTCGGTGTCAGGGACCGGCGCCGCGGCGATGGACGAGCTGCTTGACCAGACGAGGGCGCTGATGGCCTTTCGCGAGGTGAAGGCCGAGGTCTATCCCTACCAGATTGCCTTCAATCTGTTGCCGCATATCGGGTCTTTCTCCGAGGGCGGCGAATGCTCTGAAGAGATCAAGATTGTCAGAGAGACAAGAAAGATTCTGGATGCACCCAAGATGCGGGTGACGTCCACCACGGTGCGGGTACCGGTATTGCGCTGCCATTCCGAGTCCATCAATGTGGAGTTGGAGAAGCCGTTGACTCCCAATGAGGCTCGCGCGGCACTGGCGGCGATGCCGGGGGTGCTGGTCTATGACGACCCGTTGAAGAAACTCTATCCCATGCCATTGGACGCGACGGGGAAAGACGACGTCTACGTCGGCCGCATCCGTGAAGATGCCTCGGTGACGAACGGGCTCAACCTGTGGGTCGTGTCCGACAATCTTCGAAAGGGCGCCGCTTTGAACGCCGTTCAAATCGCCGAGTGTCTGGTGCGGGACTGATGGGCGAATGGGGCGCCTTCGGGAAGCTCCTGATTGCAGCCGGGTGCGGATTGGTCGTCGTGGGGCTGCTGTTCGTCCTAAGCGACCGGATTCCGTGGGTGAGCGGATGGTTTGGGTGGGTCGGGAAACTGCCGGGCGACATTTCAATTAAGCGCGATCATTTCTCCTTTTATGTTCCCCTTGGGACTAGTCTGGTGATTAGTATCGGACTAAGTCTGCTATTCTATCTTCTATCATGGCTATTCAGACGATAGGATATCTTCGTCGGTTGGCAGGCCTCTGGACGGTGTGCGGGGTGGTCTTCACCCTCAGCGCGCCGGTTCAAGCGGCTGAGTCCATTCGTGTGTTAATGGCGTCCGATATCCACCGACTCGATGTGCGCGCCGAAAGTGCGGTGTGGCTTACCGATGGACAGAGTCGGTCGTATTCGTACAACACGCCTCTGCATATCGAGTTGCGCGGGGCGGCGCTCCTCGTCAACGGGACACGGGTGGCGGGGGAGCAGTTGACGTTGCGTGCGGGCGAGCACGACCTAAAGCTCTGGTTGCCACGTGTGCCCGGCGGGAGCCATGGCGCCGTGCTACATCCTGCCGATGAGCGGGGCGCCCTCCATGTGAGCGGACTGGTGCATCTAGTCCGGCGCGGGAAAGGCCTGCTCGTGATCAATCAGGTGGATCTTGAGGAGTATGTCAAAGGGGTAGTGCCCGCTGAAGTCAATTCGACCTGGCACCGCGAAATGCTCAAAGTGCAGGCCGTAGCGGCGCGAACCTACGCGCTGTATCAGCATATGCTCAGCGCGTCGCGTGACTATGACGTGGCGGCGAGTATTCAGGATCAGGTCTATCGAGGGCGGCAGGGAGTGGACGCGCGTGTGCAGGAAGCGGTGGAATCGACCCGTGGGCTGGTGGTGACCCATGATGGCGCGCCGATCTATGCCGCGTTTTCTTCGACTGCGGCAGGGATCACCGAGGATGCGATGGTGGTTTGGTCGAAGGATCTGCCGTATCTGAAAGGCGTGGAATGTCCTTTCGATGTGGCGTCTCCGTACTACCAATGGAAGGCGTCCTTCAGAGTGACCACGCTGGAGCGTAATCTGAGGCATCAGGGATTTTCGGTGGGGACGATCGCCACGATGACGCCGGTGGGCTTCAGTCGTGCCGGGCGGGTTTCTAAACTACGCATTCTGCATTCCAAGGGCGAACTCATTCTGCGTGGGGAGGATCTTCGGAAGGCGGTTGGGTATACCGTTGTGCCGAGTACGCAGTTCACGATTGAGTCTATGGGGCAGGATATTGTGTTGGCGGGATACGGCGCCGGGCATGCCGTAGGGCTCTGTCAGTGGGGTGCGAAGGAGCTGGCCGAGCTCGGGTATTCCTTCTCCTCGATCCTACGGTACTACTATCCTGGCACTGAGTTGCAGAATGTGGCATTGACGAAAATGCCCCCGGTTCCGAGTTCCTAGATGAATCTCTCTGAATTCGATTTTCCGTTTGATCCCGCACTGATCGCTTCCGAGCCGGTACTGCCTCGCCATGCAGCGCGTTTGCTGTGTCTCGACCCACGGACAGGAAGCTTGTCGAATCGGCATGTGGCCGATCTGCCGGAGTTGTTGGCGCCGGGGGATTTGCTGGTGGTGAACGACACGAAGGTCTTGGCCGCTCGTCTGTCCGGACGTAAGCAGCCGACGGGCACGGCTGTGGAGGTGTTGTTCGTCAAAGACCTCGGCGATGCGGTCTGGGAGGTGATGCTCAAAGGTCATTTTCGCGTGGGCCAGACGATCCTGTTTGAGGGGGATGCTCGTGCGACGGTCGTACAGCGCGATGAGCATGGCACCAAAATCAAGGTTGTGAGTCCGGTTCCGGTTGTCGACTTCCTGCGAACTCACGGGTGCATGCCGCTTCCCCCCTATATCAAGCGTTCGGCGCAGCCGGAGGATCAGGTCTGGTATCAAACCTGTTTTGCGGATCGAGAGGGGGCGATCGCGGCTCCGACGGCCGGCCTGCACTTCACGCCGGAGCTTATGGTTCGGTTGCGGGATCGGGGAGTTGAGACAGCCGTGGTTACGTTACATGTGGGACCTGGGACCTTTAAGCCGGTGGTCGTCGAGCGTATTGAGGAACATCAAATGGGAGAGGAATGGTTTGAAGTGGGTGAGCGGACGGTAGCGGCAATCCTTAGGACGAAACGAGCGGGAGGACGAGTCGTTGCGGTCGGGACCACCGTGGTCCGTGCGCTCGAATCGGCTGCGCAGCAGGCCGGAGGGCTTCAGCCGACAGCCGGGGAGAGCCGGCTGTTTATCTCGCCGGGATTTCACTTCAACGCGGTTGATGCGCTCATGACGAATTTTCATCTCCCTCGCACCACGCTTCTGATGCTGGTCTCTGCGCTAGCCGGCGTGGAGATGATGCGGAAAGCCTATGCTGAAGCGGTGGAACAGCGCTACCGATTTTATAGCTATGGCGATGCGATGCTGATCCTCTGAGCAGGCGGGGCGGAGCCAGCAGTCAGCGCTCTCTGCGTGATCAGCGTTACAGCAGTTCCCGATGAATCTTAACGGGGATTTTGCCTTTGAGCGACTCCTGAAACGCCACCAGCGCGCGCTGCTGCTTTTGGAAGAGCATATCGTCCAGCACGCGATCCTTTGCGGCGGTGGCTTTCGTGGGGTCAGCGTCCGGCTGCCTGGTCATCAGGGCCTGTCCTTCGGAGATCTCCGACGGCGTTAAGGCGACGGCATCCCTAACAAACATCCTCGCTTTATTACCGAGGATTTCTTTGGCCTGCGCCTCCTCAAAGACTTTCGGGGTAAGATGGTTCGCGGCTAGGAGTCGTTGGTAGAGCTCCGGATCGAACGCCCCGTTTTTTTGAAACTCCGGGACTTGCACGATCATTTCGCGCAGGTCTCCGTCGGAGACGGTGATGCCCATGTCTTTCGCGGCCATCAGCCAGAGGCGGTTGTCGACGAGTTGTTCGATCACAAATTGCTTGATCGTTTCGTCCTTGAACTCTCCCGGCACTTTTTCTTTGTAGAAGCGGTACATGTTCTCGTAGGCGCGCCGAAACTCATCGCGCGTGACGGCCAAATCGCCGACGGTGGCGACGGTGTTTCCCGGCTGGTCCCCGAATCCCCACCAGCCCATGGTAATCACAAAGGCGATGGCCAGAATGCCCATGATTGATTTCAACAGCCAGGGGTGATTGTGCGATGCGTCCCGCATTACCTTGATCATGCAATTCCTCTCAGTCGCAAAATGGTTCCGGATTGTACTTGGCGCTGGGGCTGAAGGCAAGATCATGGGCGGCCATCGACCGTGAACGGTCTGGCAAAGGACGATAGGTTCGCGAGGACAAGGAGTAGATCAATGGACCAAGCAGTCACCGTATCCGGCCACGTATTATCCCTATTGGCGCCTGCCAGGGTCGGTTCGAAGCAAAATTCGCACAAGTATGAGGAAAGAATGCTGTTTGTTTGTGCAAGTTGTTTGATTTTGTTATACTTTGCCATTAATTAGAAGGAGATTCCTTGATAGGGGTAGGGCCAGTTGCGAAGCTCATCGAAGGAGCGGTCTATCCCAAGGCGTACGTGCTCAATCGGTTTATTGCGAAGCTCATTGATTTGTTCATTGTCGTGGCCGCTGATGAAGTGGCGCCGCCAGTCGGGTTTCTTTCCGGATTGGCCTACATTCTGATTGCGGACGGATTTGCGGGTGGAAGAAGTATCGGGAAGCGGCTGGTCGGATTGCAGACCATGCGGCTCGATGTGCGGGAGGCGGCCGGATTTCGAGAATCGATTATTCGGAATTTGCCATGCGGCGTCGCCCAGCTGTTGTTCGCGGTGCCGTATGTCGGATGGATCGGGTCTGTGGCAGTCTTGGCCTTTGAGAGTGTCTTGATTGTAGGAAATGAGCATGGGCGGCGCCTCGGGGACGAGGTGGCGCGTACCCAGGTACTGGATGCAGGACAGTTGGCGGTACCTGACTAAATTTATGAATAGCGAGGGACTCGCGCAGCGGGTAGCGAGTTCATGACGAAGGGAGAGCGCCGTGGGGTTCACGGGAGATGTGTTCGGATGGTTTTCCAACGATCTTGCGATCGATTTGGGAACAGCGACGACGCTGGTATATGTGCATGGAAAAGGCATCGTCCTGAACGAGCCCTCGGTGGTGGCGGTGGAAAAGAAAACCGAGAAGGTCCTAGCGGTCGGTGCCGATGCGAAAAAGATGCTCGGCCGAACCCCCGGGAATATTGTCGCGGTCCGGCCGATGAAAGAAGGCGTGATTGCCGACTTCGAGATGGCCGAACAGATGCTCAAGCATTTCATCCGCAAGGCGCATAATCGGAGCGCCTTTGTGCGGCCGCGAATCATCATCGGCGTCCCTTCACGCATCACCCAGGTGGAGCAACGGGCAGTTCGTGATTCAGCCGAATTGGCCGGTGCGCGAGAGGTCTATCTGATCGAAGAGCCGGTGGCGGCTGCCATCGGGGCGGGACTTCCGATTACCGAACCGTCCGGTAACATGGTTGTCGATGTGGGCGGCGGGACCACGGATATTGCGGTCATTTCACTCGGTGGCATCGTCTATAGCGAGTCGGTGAAGGTGGCCGGCGATCGGATGGACGAAGCGATCATGAATTACATCAAGAAGAAGTACAACTTACTCATCGGCGAGCATATGGCGGAACGGGTCAAGTTCGAAATCGGATCGGCCTATCCCTTCGAAGAGCGCAAGACGATGATGATCAAGGGGCGGGACCTGATTTCCGGCATCCCCCGCACGCTGGTGGTCGATGATGCCGAAATTCGAGAAGCGCTGCAGGAACCGATCGGCACGATCGTCAATGCCATCAAGGTTGCGTTGGAAAACACTCCGCCGGAATTGGCGGGAGATATTATTGACCGCGGAATCGTGCTGACAGGTGGAGGCTCCCTGCTGAAGGGGATGGATACACGATTCCGTGAAGAGACAAATTTGCCGATCATTACGGTCGATGACCCGCTCACTTCTGTGGTCCTGGGGGTCGGGAAGATTCTGGACGAACTGGATCTTCTCCGTAAGGTGTCGGTCATGTCTCAATGCAGTAGCCTCCGGTAAGGTTCCCTCCTCCCCATGCGGATGGCCAACTTTCGCTCATCATACGGCGCCCGGCGTCTTGCCCTCGGGGTGTTTCTCTCCGTGCTCCTCGGCTTCTTCCTGCTGCCTCATCAGCTTCAGACTCTATTTCAGGAAATCGGCGGACCGGTCGGATGGGTGCTCAGCTGGCCGATCCGTCTCGTCGCCTCGGTGCAAGGCGGCGTCGGGGAGACCTGGAGCCATTACGTGGCCTTGCAGGACGTGGAAGACGAGAACCGGCAATTGCGGAAAGAGCTTGAGCTGTTGCAGGGGCAAAATAGTCAGCTGCGGGAGGCCGCGTCGGCGACGGACCGGTTGACGGCCTTGCTTGAATTCAAGGCGCAGGCTCTTCCGACAATGATCGCGGCGCAGGTCATCGGCCGTGATACGGGGAATTGGTATCGGACCATTCTTCTGAATAAGGGAAGCGCTGACGGGATACAAGCGGATATGGGTGTCGTGACGTCTGCCGGCGTTGTCGGACGAGTGGTCAAAACGACGATGGCGACCGCGGTGGTGCTCTTGGTATCCGATCCCAATAACGCCATTGCCGGATTGATTCAGCGAACACGAGATGAAGGTATTGTCGAGGGAACGACCCCGGGTCTGGCTCGGCTCAAATATATTCCCTTGCTCTCGAATGTTCGTGCCGGCGATCGCGTGGTGACATCTGGGTTGGTCGGGGGATTTCCGCGTGGACTCGCCATCGGCACCATTACGACCATCAGTAAAGAGGAAGGCGCCTTGTTTCAATCCGCTGAATTGCGTCCTGAAGTCGATGTGAATCGAGTCGAAGAAGTCCTGGTCATTCAGTCTCCTTATGTTCCTGGCGAGGACGGAAAGAGCGACGCGCCTCTTCCGAAGACCAAGCCGTGAAAATTGTCGTATATGCTTGTGCCGTCGCTGCCCTGGTGGCGCTGCACACCACCGTGCTTCCCTATGTCAGTGTGTGGGGCGTCAAACCTGATTTTGGGCTGGTGGCGGTTTGTCTTATCGGCCTCCTGTCAGGCGAGTTGGAGGGGTTGATTGTCGGGCTGTTCGTAGGATGGGCCATGAGTTTGTTTTCCGCTACTGACCTTGCGGCAAGCATGGTGGCGAAGGGCAGCGTGGGATTTCTTGCCGGACTGGCTGGCCGCCAGGTAGCCCAGGTTACCCCGTTGGTGTTGGTCAGCGGCCTTGTTGTCGCGTCAACCCTTTCGAGTCTGATGACCATCTGGTCGCTTAAACCGAACGATCAGCAAGATATCTGGTGGATGATTCGGACGATCCTCATGCCGCAAGCCTGCTTCGATGCGGTGGTCGGAGGACTGTGTTATTGGCTGATCTGGAGCCGATTGAATCTTGACCGGCTGGCAGAGGGGCGAGAGTTCTAGGAGTTACCGTGGCAACCAGTAGTACTCATGAGTCTGAGCTTGGAGAATTGCAGCGGCGGCTTATGTTGCTGCGTGTCGGGCTGCTCCTGGTCGTCGGGCTCCTGGCGGTGCGGTTATGGCATCTGCAGATTCGTGAAGGACCGTACTACCGCGATCTCTCGGAGAATAATCGCACCCGATCGGTGCTGCTGGAACCGGCCAGAGGGTTGATCTATGATCGGCATGGGGTGCTGTTGGCGAATAACGTTCCGAGCTTCAGTCTCTATGTCACGCTCGAGGATGTGAAGGATCGGGAGGGGTTGGTTCAGAAGCTGGCGGACTTGCTCGGACTTGACCCGGTCATGATCCGAAGAAAGTTGGCCGTGCGAGGCAGCAAGATGCTGCCGAAGAAAATCAAAGACCGGTTGACCTTGCGTGACGCCACCGTAATCGAATCCCATCGCCTCGATCTCCCGGGTGTGATGATTCAGGTGGAGTCGCAACGAAACTATCCCGGCGGCATGGCCGCAGCCCATCTCCTCGGGTATGTCGGGGAAATTTCCCCTGAACAACTCGAGAAGCCGGAATTTGCGGATCTCCATCAGGGCAGCGTTGTCGGGCAGTATGGCGTCGAAAAATCGTTTGATCGGCATGTGCGCGGCCAGGCCGGACAAAAAAGCGTCGAAGTGGATGCGTTGGGACATGAGAAACGGACGGTGCAGGTGGATAAGCCCCTCGCCGGCAACGATCTCTATCTCACGATTGATATTAAGTTACAGAAAGTGGCGGAGGACCTGCTGGGAGAAGAATCCGGTGCGATTGTCGCCTTGGATCCCACCACCGGGGACGTGTTGGCCATGGCGAGTCGACCGGGCTTCGATCCGAATATTATGTCGCGCGAACTTACGCCAAAACAGTGGGTTGAGATCGTCCAGGATGAGAGACGCCCGCTCAACAACCGGGCGTCGCAAGGGCAGTATCCTCCCGGATCCACGTTCAAAGTCCCGATGGCCGTTGCGGCTCTGGAATCCAATACCATGTCGCCGTCGAGTTCCGTGCTCTGCACGGGCGGGTACCAATTCGGCAAACGCATCTACCACGATTGGAAAGCGACCGGCCACGGGTATGTCGATCTTCACAAGGCGCTTATCCAGTCCTGCGACGTGTATTTTTACACGATCGGGCAACGGATGGGGATCGACACCATGGCGGAGTATGCCAAGGACTTCGGCCTTGGCCATGAAACCGGCATCGAATTGCCGTCGGAGCGAGTGGGGTCGATCCCGTCCACGGCCTGGAAACTGAAAGTGAAGAAAGAAGCCTGGTTGCCGGGTGAAACGATTTCAGCCGCGATCGGACAGGGGTATGTCACGGTGACGCCCTTGCAGATGGCCAGCATGATCGGCACCGTGGCCAACGACGGCGTGAGTTATCGCCCGCGTCTGGTGCAGGCCATCATGGATCGCACCACCGGAAATTTCCAGGAAATGCCGGCGGTGGCCCGAGGGAAAGCGCATGCGAAACCGGAAACCTTCCGGATCATTAAAGAGGCATTGGCGGCCGTTGTGACGGAAGGGACGGCGACGCGTGCAAAGTCTTCGATCGTGACGATTGGAGGCAAAACCGGGACGGCACAAGTCGCGGCCTTAGGGAAAGAGAAAAAGGCGGAGAAAGACATTCCCAAGAAGTTTCGAGATCATGCCTGGTTCGTGGCATTTGCGCCGGTCGATGCTCCGAAGATTGCCGTGGCGGTGCTGGCGGAACATATGGGGCATGGCGGGTCGGCGGCGGCGCCGCTGGCCAAAGAAGTGATTGAGACCTATATGAAGCTGCGCGCTCAGGAGCCGGCGGTTGCCCCGCAATCGTAGTGCAGGCGAAGGTACGCATGCAGCGTGTGATGTGTGAATTGTTATGATTGATCGTCTAACCGACAACCGCGGCCTCGATAGTTTCGACTATCGTTTTCTGGCCTTGGTGCTGGCCATCCTTGGGATCGGTGTCCTGTCGATTCACAGCGTAACCCATAGCCAGCAGACCGGCCTTGCGCCCTATTACATCAAGCAGATTGCCTGGATTCTCATGGGTAGCGCGGCCTTCGTGTTCATGCTGGTGTCGGACTATCACCGCATTGCACGGATGGCCTATCCCCTCTACGGAGTCGTGCTGCTCATGCTGGCCTTTGTGCTGCTTGAGGGGCGAACGAGCAAGGGGGCGCAACGCTGGATTGCGCTCGGCCCGTTCAGTTTTCAGCCGTCGGAATTTGCCAAGCTGGTGTTGATCCTTGTCCTGGCGCACTACTATTCGAAGACCCCTCGGGTCGGATGGCTGCAACGGGTGATCATGCCGGGGATGCTGATGTTTCCCGGCCTGGTGTTGATCCTCAAACAGCCTGATTTGGGGAGTGGACTGAGTTTCGTGGCCGTCTATGCGGCCATGCTTTTGATGGTCGGCGTGCGGTCGAAGGCGCTGGGAGTGATCCTTCTTCTTGTGGTCATGTTGTTCCCCTTTGCCTGGGAAGGGGTCTGGGGGTCCTTGCATGATTATCAACGACAGCGCATTATGGCCTTCGTTGACCCGGAGTACGATCCGGGAGGGAAGGGCTATCATGCCCTGCAGTCCAGAATTGCGATCGGATCCGGGGAGCTGATGGGAAAAGGACTCTACGGAGGGACGCAAAGCCAGCTGAAGTTCCTCCCGGAAGGCCATACGGACTTTGTGTTTGCCGTCTATGCGGAAGAATGGGGATTTCTGGGCGTGTTGCTGTTGTTGGTGCTGTTTGTCGCACTGATCTGGCTCTCTCTGGAGATCGCCTCGAAAGCGAAAGATCAATTGGGCGCGTTGCTCGCCGCCGGTATTGTCGCCATGTTGTGTTTTTGCGTCGTGGTGAATATCGGGATGACGGCCGGGATGTTCCCGATCGTCGGAATTCCGCTGCCCTTGATGAGCTACGGAGGCAGCGCGACGGTGATGACCATGGCGTCGTTGGGATTGTTGCTGAACGTCAAACGGAGACGGCTGAGTTTGTTCTATTGAGCAGGGATACGGGTGTTAAGCAATGTGAATGAGTGGAGTGTTCTGAGGCGTGGGATTGAGTCGCTGGAATGTGGCGTGGATGGTGGATGTGGCGGACCTGGGCATCGTGCCCGCGTCTGTCGCCCATTGCGTCCTTCTAAGGCTCGCAGACTAAAGGAGTAGTTATGGGAATTGAGATTGCGATTTCGGTCGCACGGGAAGAAACCCGTGTGGCGGTATTGGATGGCGGTGTGGTCACGGATTTATTCGGGGATCGGGCCAAACACAAGGATTTCGTCGGGAATGTGTACAAGGGGAAGGTCGCGAAGGTGCTGCCGGGCATGCAAGCGGCATTCGTAGATATCGGCTTGGAAAAGGCCGCGTTCATGCACGTGTCCGATCTCTCGGAAGACGCCGAGCCGGGAGACACCCTGGTGGATGCCACCGATGACGATGATGATAAGGATGCGGATATGCTCAGGCCGAAACGCCAGAGCGCCAAGCCCATCGAGCAGTTGCTGAGCGAGGGGCAGGAGTTGATGGTTCAGATCTCGAAAGGCCCGATCGGGACGAAGGGGCCCCGGGTGACCACCTATGTCTCGCTCCCCGGCCGGTATCTGGTCTTCATGCCGAATGTCGAGCATATCGGAGTCTCTCGTCGGATCGCGAAAGACGAGGAACGTGCCCGATTGAAAGACATCATGCGCCGGGTCCGCCGCCCAGGGTGCGGCTACATCGTGCGCACGGTAAGTGAAGGCGTCAAAGAGGAAGAACTGAAGTCCGACGTCGACTTTTTGCACGTGCTGTGGCAAGACATCTTGACCAATCGAGAAAAGCTGGGTGCGCCGGCGTTGTTGCATACGGATTTGAGCCTCAGTTTTCGCGTGGTGCGCGATTTGTTCGGGCGGAAAGTGGATCGCCTGTGGATCGATTCACGTCAGGAGTATGATGCCGTTCGAGACTTCGTGCAGCGGTTTTCTCCGGAGCAAACCTCCCGCATTCATTTCTATGACAAGGATGAAAGTCTCTTCGATCATCTGGGCATCGAGCAAGAGATCACTCGCGCGACGAGCCGGAGGGTGTGGCTGAAATCCGGGGGCCACTTGGTGATCGATCATACCGAGGCCATGACGGTCATCGACGTGAATACGGGGCGGTTTGTCGGCAAGCGCGATCAGGAAGAGACGATTCTTCGCAATAATCTGGAGGCCGCCAAAGAAGTGGCCTATCAGATGAAGCTGCGCGGGATCGGCGGCATTATCATCGTCGACTTTATCGACATGGAACGGGAAAAGAACCGGGACAAGGTCTATCACGCGCTCGTCGATGCCATGGCGTCGGACAAAGCGCGAACCAGGATCTCCAGGATTTCGGACCTTGGGCTGATTGAGATTTCCCGTGAACGTGTCCGCGAAGATCTTCTTCGGTCTTTGTCCGAGCCCTGTCACTACTGCGAAGGTCGCGGCTATACCAAATCTCCGACGACGGTCGCCTACGAGATTTTCCGGGAGATTCGGAAAATCGGCGAATCGGGAGAGAGTCAGCGGATCGTCATCGGAGCTCATCCCACTGTTGTGGGGCTGCTCCAAGATGAAGAGCGTCAAGGCCTCGAGATGCTGGAGCGGGAATGTTCGGCGAAGATCATCATCACCCCGGACAGTCAGCTGCATCTTGAACAGTATGACCTCGTCGCTTTGTAGGCAGGGCAGCGGCCTGAGCAATTTGTAGTCCTAGTCCGGTCGTGGGGGCAGGCGCGCGCGTCCGTGCCACGCACGTGCATTCAGCCTCACGCAAGCTCTCCCGCGCAGGCCTGTCGCATGGATTCCACTCAGCTCACATCCTGGCTGCTTCTCCAGTCGATCGACGGAGTCGGTGACCGCACCGTTCTCAAATTGGTGCAGGCGTTCGGGACTCCGGCAGGTGTGTTGACCTCCTCCCCAGAGGACCTGACACGCGTCGGGTGCAGCGCTGAACTCGCTGAGATGATCAGGCGGGGAGCCGATCTCAAGGTCCGTCATCTCATCGATCGCCAAGTGAAGCTGGTTGAACGGCTTGCGATTCAGGTCATCACGCTGACCGATCCCTCGTATCCGAAGCGGCTGAAGGCGATTCCCGATCCGCCGCCATTGCTGTATTACACGGGTTCGCTCCAGGAACAAGATGGGATGGCTCTGGCGATTGTCGGAGGGCGGTCTGCGACCGCCGCGGGGAAGGCGATTACGGAAGAGATTGCCCAGGAGTTAGCCCGAGGCGGCTGGACCATTGTCAGCGGGATGGCGCGGGGAATCGATGCTGCGGCCCATCGCGGCGCGTTGGCGGGGAAGGGCCGTACCATAGCCGTGCTCGGCTGCGGCGTCGATCAGACCTACCCGCCGGAGCATGATCGGTTGCGGAAAGCGATTGAGGAGCATGGGGCGGTGTTGGCGGAGCTTCCGGTAGGTGCTCCGCCTCAGAGTCATCATTTCCCGAGGCGGAATCGGATCATCAGCGGCCTGTCCGTCGGAGTGCTCGTGGCGGAGGCGGCGATGAACAGCGGATCGCTGATTACCGCCAAGTTGGCGTTGGAGCAGGGGCGCGATGTGTTTGCCCTTCCGGGGTCTGTCAAGGAAGCACGGTGCCGCGGGTCGAATGGACTGATCAAGGAGGGCGCCAGATTGGTCGAGTGCGCGGCGGATATGATAGGGGAGTTGCTGCCGCAAGTTGAGCCTGCACTTCGTGTCCGTCTGATGATCGGGGAGACGGCCTCGTCGGCGCTTGGAGAATTAGGACCGGACGAACAGCGTATCTATGAGGTGCTTTCTCACGAGGCGCAATCAGTTGATGCCGTGATTGAACGGACCGGACTCAGTGCCGGGCAGGTCACCGCGACAATGCTGGCGCTGGAGCTTCGCGGTTATGTGCGACAGCTACCCGGTCCGCAATACCTGCGCCGCTAACCTGTGGGCGAGTGTATTCCTGTTGCAGGATGGTGAAAAGTTTGGTACGTGATGGGAAGTAGTGTGATCTGAAGATGGAGCTCTCATGGCAAAAACGTTAATCATCGTCGAGTCGCCGACCAAGGCGAGGACGATTACGAAATATCTAGGCCGCGGGTATACCGTGATGGCCTCGGTCGGCCATATCAAAGATCTCCCGACGAGTAAGCTGGGCGTTGACCTCGAACATGATTTCGAACCGCAGTATGTGACCATCAAGGGTAAGGCCAAAGTGCTGGCCGATATTAAGAAGAAAGCCGAAGAAGCCGACAAGATTTTCCTGGCGCCAGACCCTGATCGTGAAGGGGAGGCGATCGCGTGGCATCTGGAGCAGGAGTTGCTCGGCAAGTCGAAAAAGAAACAAGGCGGAAAGATCTTTCGGGTCTTGTTCAACGAGATCACCAAAACGGCGGTCAAGCGGGCGCTCGAGTCGCCCGGTGAGATCGACATGAACCTGGTCAATGCTCAGCAGGCCCGCCGTATCCTGGATCGCATCGTCGGGTATCAAGGCAGTCAGCTCTTGTGGACCAAGGTTCGACGTGGGCTTAGTATGGGGCGTGTGCAGTCGGTCGCCATGCGGTTGATTTGCGAACGCGAAGCGGAGCGGGAGGCCTTCAGGACTGAAGAGTACTGGTCGATCATTGCGTTGTTGTCCGGCGCCAATCCGCCCTCATTCGAAGCCAAGCTCCATAGCATCAATGGGGAAGCCGCTTCGATCGAGAATGGTGAACAAGCCGCGCGCGTGGTCGAACACATTCAAGGGAAATCCTTTGTTGTCGAATCCATCGAGCGCCGGGAGAAAAAGCGAAACCCTGTCGCGCCGTTCATCACCAGCCGTCTCCAGCAGGAGGCCTCCCGGAAGTTGCACTTCTCGCCCAAGAAAACCATGACCCTTGCGCAGCAGCTCTACGAGGGTATGGAGATTGGGGCTGAAGGGGCCACCGGTCTGATCACCTATATGAGAACAGACTCGCCGCGTATTTCCAATGAGGCGATGACCGAGGCGCGGGAAGTCATCCAGGCAAGATTCGGGTCAGAGTATCTTCCGGCGACGCCTAATATCTATAAGACTCAGAAAGCCGCTCAGGAAGCGCACGAAGCCGTCAGGCCTACCTCGGCAGCGCGCGACCCGGAATCGATTCGCCAGTATCTCGACCAGGATCAGTACAACCTCTATAAGTTGATTTGGAATCGATTTATCGCATCGCAAATGGTGCCGGCTATTCTCGATGTGACGCGGATCGATTCGACCCCGGTGGGGACGCCGGTGAAGTATGGATTCCGTTCCACCGGCACGGTCGTGAAGTTCCCCGGCCACACGATTGTCTATATGGAGGGCGTCGATAAGGAGCTCCCGACTGAAAAGCCGAAAGCAGATCAGGAGACGGACGACGACAATGATCGTCAACTTCCGGCGCTGTCCGAAGGGGAACAGCTGCGGTTGGTTCAGCAGGAGGGGGAGTCGGCAATTGGGCTGATGTCAAAGCAGCACTTCACTCAGCCGCCTCCCCGTTACAATGAAGCCCTGTTGATCAAGGAGCTGGAAGAAAAGGGAATCGGGCGGCCGTCGACGTATGCGGCGATTATCTCGACGATTCAAGACCGCAAATATGTCGAGAAGACCGAGGGCCGGCTGGTGCCGACGGAAACCGGCAAGACCGTCCACGATTACTTGATGAAGGGGTTTCCCGAGTTGATCAATGTGGACTTTACTTCGCACCTTGAAGAGCAGCTTGACGAAGTGGAAGGGGGAACGAAGCCCTGGGTCACGGCGGTGCGCGATTTCTATACGCCGTTCACCAAGGAGCTCGAACGGGCGAAGACGATTCCCGGTCCGAAGGATATCGTAGAGCCGCCCACGGATGTGCCCTGTGAAAAATGCGGAAAGATGATGGAGATTAAGTGGGGCCGGAATGGAAAGTTCCTCGCTTGCCCAGCGTATAAGGCTGATCCTCCCTGCAAGAACACGCAGAATTTTCAGAAGCTCGAAGATGGCACGATCAAGATCGTGCCGAAGATCGAACTGACGACCGATCAGAAGTGTGACAAGTGCGGGAGTGCCATGGTGGTGAAGACCGGGCGGTTCGGCAAGT
>MSXN01000027.1 GCA_002083555.1 Nitrospira sp. ST-bin5
TACCGTTGCGGGGAGCTTACGGCCATCCACCACCACCGGGAGAAAGAAAGTCATTCTGCGGATCGGTGATAAAGAGGGCGGTGTGCCTGAGATCGAGGTGTTGCTTCCGTACCGGCATAAAGGGCTGCTGATAGACATATCCCTCTGGTGTAATTCCAGACGGTGTAACGAGTAGACTCGCAGAATCTTTTGTGGCCCCTACAGCTGTGTTATCACCTGCAATAACCGAATGTGCGGCCAGTGCCGATGCAGCAACACCGGTCCATGTCAGAAACGTACGACGGGAAACATCAGTTTTATACATGTTGTCATCCTTTTCTATTCAATACGTCCACAAATACCGATTCGCTCAGGCAATCCGACAATTATTTGCCTCCTCTCCAGTGGAATACCCACTTGCCTATTCTATTCCTCCTTCCGTGCGACGAGTGCCTACCTCAATAATCTTGTGCGTGGCCTTCGTGCGTGCTCTTCGGTTTGCAGTTATTTAAAGTCCGTTGCTTGATATCTGTCTGTGGAAGTAATTCTCTTTACTATCTGGAAATAAACAGTGTTGACTTGCCTCCGCCCCTGTCTCGCTTACCACGTTATGAATTCGATGATCGGCTTACAGTAACAGACGATCTTGATCAGCTTCTGCAAGATCTTCACGCGATCACGAGCCGAATGCTTCGTCGCCACATCTAGCGTCTTTCGTTCTTTTGGATCTGGCGGGACCCGCTCCATCGCTAACCGTACACAGCGCCCCAGCTACATTGACATGCGGCAAACCTTCCTCATACATTAACGGCATGCCATTTCAGAGCCTCTCGAAAGCCATGGTCCTGTCAGTGTGGGGACTGCTGATTGTTTTGTCTCTGCTTGGCGGGGTGGCATTTGTCGAGCAAGTAGGCCTACTCGTTGAAAGTAGTATCAACGATGAGGGTGCCCTGACCGAACTTGGCTGTGCGGTGAAACCTGGAACCGAAGCCGCCCAGATCGGCCACTCAATGGCAGTCTGCCCCCTGACGACTCTCGATGATGCTTCGCCCAGTCGTGGTTCCGCAACAGCTCCCGAGCCAGCCTTCTGTCAACGGATAGTACCCGCGCAGAGAAATCTTTTCATCCTCCATTCCAACTACCGAATTTGATTCTTCCGCTGCCTGCTGCCTGGCCTCTCGTTGGGCCATGCGCGCGTCGGCACAGTCTCGTTCTCTCTTCCCTTTCGACTCATTCATAACCTCTAGCTGGAGCAGTTAGACGCTCTGGTTTGATTCCTATTTCCAGAGGAGAATCATGCATCGATTGACCTACGATTGCAGGTGCGTGTTGGTGCCGGCGCTGGCACTGACGTTTTTGGCCTCTTCAGGCTGCGGTGTGCTGTGGTCACGAACAGTTCCTATGCCACCCGAACCGTTAAAGGTACTGGTGGCACAAGTCACATTGAAAGCCCCAGTGACCTCGCCTACGGATCTTCATTCGTTCAATGATGCGCCCCCTCCAGAGATCCAACCGATGCTTCTGGCACAACTCATTGATGAGGTCCAGGTGCATGCGCAACGAGCATTCATCGAGGAGCTCTCGCGGCAACAGGCCTTTCAACCGGTCCCATTTCAGGAGGCACGTCTCATGCTGAGTGATATGCCGTTCACCGGAGAAGAACTTAGCGAAGCTGCACTGGCTATCTTGGGAGATCGGGTTGGAGCAGATATCGTGGTGCCAGGTCGTATTTTGGACTATGGAGCAATTCAATGGCAGTACTGGGTGTCGGGATTAGCGCTCTCGATGCTGACCGAAACGTTGGTTGTGGGAGCAGCAACAGGATTTAATCCTGCGATCATGGCGGCCACGGCAGCCAGTGAATTGGTCACAGACCTGCCGTTCTGGTGGGGAGGGGCCTATGTGGGGGGGTGGGCATTTCGCCCGGTGCGGATCAAGGCAGAGGCCATTCAGATCACCGGATGCCAGAAGCGAATTTGGACGGAGCAGGAACTCGTCTTTCTCGTCCCTGGCAAAACGCTCGCAAAGTATCCGCCCGAGGAGCGGCAACGAAAGGAAGTCCAATTGGAGGTCAATCTGCAGCATGCCCTCACCAACCTCGCGGACGCAGCAGGCCGGGAACTGAGACTCCAACCGTGCACATAAGGCCAACGTCTTTTGAACAACGTCTTTGCCTAGGGTGAACACGACAACAACGGCTTGCAGGAGGGCGGTCAGGAGTAATCCAACCATCGACCATTTAACCGCCCAAATCCCTTTCTCTGTCGTCAGAAGGGTTGAATCGATGGCACCGTGGGAATGATCGTGGTTATGGATACCCGTATCCGCTTCTGTGTGCCCGTGGTGATGACCACTGACATGCATCTCATGTCAGTCGGGTGTGTGCCAACTCACTCTCGCTACTCGTTTCATGAATATGATCATGTGGTCTGTGGAGCTCTACAAGTATATTTAACGCGGAGCCAACGCGATAGCGCTCTAACCCAAAACCCAAAAACTGGGCCACGCAAAACGTGAAGCACGGACGCGTATCTCGCGTGGCCGGTGGTCTACTGTTCCGGTTTTAGGTCTCGTGACCGCCCGCACCAAACGCCAACGCTGATTCAATAATGCCATGCAATACCTGCGGACACGGTCCGTGGCCCTCCCGGTGTAAATTGGATCCCATTCACTGGTGCTGCATCCGTGGCGAGCTTGGTTTCATAGGCTAATTGCGTCTGCCGCCACGAGGCATCCAGCAAGTTTTGAATGCTGAAAAATCCCTCCATGCGCTGCCACCAGCCCTTCGACTGCGGGCGATAGCGCGCCACAAAGTTGACGATGGTCCAGGCCTGGGCGTTGAGGCTGCGATCTTGCGTCAGCGGCCTGGCCCCCAAATACACCATCTGCAGCGACGCGGCCAGCCCCATCGGAAGACGAGCGGTCAACTCACCGCGTCCGGTCATGGTCGGGGCCTGGGGAATGGCCTGCCCCGTTTCACGAAACTCCGCCGAGTTCAACGTCGCACTTCCGGAAAGAGACAACCAGTCTAGCAGCTGGAAACGACTGCCGAGGTCCGTGCCATACCGGCGTGTGGCGCCGAGAATCTGTGTCGTCCCGAGGTTCCCCTGATACACCAGTTCGGAGGTCAGATCCAATAGCCAGAAAGAGGCGGAGACCTCAAGCCGGTCCCACTGCCTGGTACGGAGCCCCACTTCGTACCCTGTCGCTTTCGGAAGTGCTTGGACGCTTGAAGAACTCACCACGGCGCGCGCATCGTTACTGTGGAAGCCGGTGCCGGCATTGAGAAAGATCTCCGTGCCGGCCCAGGGACCGAGAATCACGTTTCCCTTTGTCGTCATGATCATGGCATCGACGCTCCCGCTCGGATTTTGCGGACAGCCGGTCTGGCAGAGGTTCCGTACGTTGAACTGAAAATAATCCGCCCTCGTGCCGCCCGTCAGCCTGGCCCATGGCGCCGGCTGAAACTCCAACCTCAGATAGGGTGAATAGGAGGCCTCGTGGATCCGGCTATCCGACGTGGTCTCCACCAGGACCCCTTGACGCTGGGTGCTCAGGCGAACATGGGCATCGTCCACGCGGGTCTGAACACCTACGGTCGCTGAGCTCTCGACATCCAGCAGCTTCCCGCTCTGGCGATAGCCCACCTCTCCACCATACACAGACCGCCGATCAGCCTGCTCAATCCCATCGCCATTCACCGGGTCGTTGAGAAAAAAAGTGAAGTCGGACACCAGCTTCAAAGCATAGTACTGAAGGTAGGTTTCGGCGAACAGGGTCCCGCCGGACGGAGTATCGTAGTGGTAGCGTATATGGCCCGTGGACCGTTGGGTTCGACCTCCCTGGTAGGGATCGATCGAGCCGAACCGAGATATGAGCCCGGACTCCACCGCACGCAGAGGGATTTCCCCCGGGCTGTTCCAGCGGCCCTGGTAGTAGGTGCCGGTGACCGTGAGTTCGGAGCGAGTGGTCGGATTCATCGTTGCTTTGGCCAATCCGTTGACCCGGAGGGCTCGATTGGGATTGACATACGGGCCATCGGTATAGAACCCTTCGAGCGCGACCAGCGAGCGGACCGTGTCTTTCGTGGGCGAAAACATCAGCAGCTGCCGCTGCGTATTGAATTGTCCGCTGGCAACCTGGACCACCCCTTCCTCGACAACATCCCGAGTCACAAAGTTGACCGCTCCAGCCGTGGCAAAATCTCCGAACTGGACCTGGTAGGGTCCTTTATAGGCATCGACGCGCTTCATCGTTTCAGGGATCAGAAAGTTCAGATCGAGATAGCCCTGACCGTGGGCATGGCTTCGGAGATTGAGCGGCATCCCGTCCAGAAACCCGGCGAGGTCGGTCCCGTGATCGGCGTCGAAACCGCGGAGCAAATAGTTATCCGGTTTGCCAGGCCCGCCGCCCGGATTGGTGGTGATGAGGCCCGGCACCATCCGAAGCACGTTCGCAGGACGATCGGACGACTGAAGTTCGATATCTTGTTCCGTGACGGTATACTGGGACACGGCTTCGAAGTGCGAGTCATGCGTCGCTCTCACTTCGACTTCCGGCAAGATGATGGCGTCATCTGGCTCTTCCGTGTGCCCCGATGAACTCCAGAACATCGCAGAGACAAACACTATGATCCCAAGGATCTGACGAAACACAATTCACGCCCCTTTGCTCTCGAAAGGTGTGCATAGAGTCTCCCAGTACCCAGGTCTCCTGACTCTCGGCTCGTCCTACTCTCTGCGCCTTCCCATCCTTGCGGACAGTGGTCGATTGCAGATTTCGTCCCCGATCACAGTTGCGGACCAGTGGCGGCTTCTACCGCGCTTCCCTTAAAGTACATGGGCTAGAACTTACTGGATGTCGAAAACGTGTGGCCTGGTTCCTCCTTTTACACGGCAAGTCCGGCAAGCTGTTCTATGTGCTTTGCCACCTCATCAAGTGTCCATTGAGGGACAAGGATGCCTCCCACGACTGCGGCTTTCTTGCTCCCATCGAACCACTCCCATTGGATATCCTCTTTGGAACGAATTCGATAGGTGTGTGACTTCTGCTCAGCACACACCTCAAAGACGCTGAGGGACGACCCACTGCCGTCATCCACCACGATCACAACGTCCGCTTTCTGGGCTAACTTCACGGCCATGTTCTGTCGCAGATAGGAGTCGCTACAGACGGTCTCGATGATTTTTATTGGAATGTTCTTTTCCTCGAGTTTCCGCTTCACACGGTCGTACTCAAGCGTATTCCCGGTCACTTGACCCACAAACGCCCACTTGCGCTCCTTCTCGTTCGGCAGGGTCTCAATGTCTTCCGGTCTCTCCGCCACTACACATTGACGCCCATGTGTCTCCGCAAGTCTGTTGGCCTCCAGACAATGATGATTGCCTCGCTTGCCGAAAATAATGATGTCAAATTCATCCGTCACCAGTGTTTTTATCGTTTCGTTCAGCCTCGAGATGAACGGACACTGCCGATCATCCACGACCGCACCGTCTCGCTCCAACCGTTCCCGCACCCCTGGTCCAACACCATGAAAGCCCACGACCACCACATCGCCGGTTTGGAGACGCGAGAGATCGTGAGGGTCTAGGACCGATATTTTTGTGAGATTGGGATAGCGGCTGATGAGGGACGCGTCTTTGGTTTCAATTCTCCTCAACGTATCCCATTCGGCATTTTTGTGGGGCGTGGTGCATTGATGAACGGCAAAGGTCGATTCCCGGTCGGCGGCGATCTTGTTCATGGCCTGATAGGCCTGCTCGATCCCCACGCAAAAACCGAGTGTCGCTGTTGTGATTTCCACTGGTTCCCTCCTTTCGCTGTTGTGATGGTCACGAATTCACTGCCAGCAAGAAACGGCTTCATTGCTCATCCCGTAGGATCATTTAAAAAATCGCGCAAACACCAGGTGCGCAATGCCGCCGGCGAGCGGGGGCACGAAGACACACGACAGAAATCGAAACAGGGCGAACCGGGGGCTAATCAGAGCCGATTCAAGCATGATAATACGAGCCCCCCACATCGACCAGGCCGTCACATACGCCACCAACGTCCCTAATCCTGCCCCGGCCTGGAGAAATCCAGCCGCCATCGGAAAAACGATCATCGGGCCTCCTGGAGCCAGCACACCTGCCAGAGATCCGATCCAGACCCCTCGCCATCCTGACTCTTGGCCGATCCATTGCGTTATCTGATCCTTGGGGATGAGCGCTTGCGCAAGTTGAGAAATGCCCAGCGAGAGAATCATGAGCGGGAGCACCGTCAGGAGTAACTCCAAGCCGGCCTTCCACCCACCCACCAGCACGGCGGGGCTTCGTTGCCATGCGATCCAGGATAAGACCGCGGCGATGAGTGCAAACGTACAGGTGATGATTGTCATGTCCTCTCTCCTAAAAACGCGAGGTTAATGCAATGGAGAAGGCTCGTCCCGGCTCCACCAATGGATTCTCGTTGCCGCCCGGAAACCGGATGTCTTCCACGGTCGTGGGTTGGCGGAACGCTTGGTTTAGGATGTTTTCCAGTGCCAGTCGGAGACGCATGTCAGGAAGCCCGGAGGATACGTTCCACAGATCTATCCCCGCGTACAGATTCAGCACCACATATCCGGCCGTTTCCCGTTCTAGGGCGCTATCGATCTGATCCTTCCGTAGCGACCATTTAGTGACGCCTTCCACATAAGCGCCTTTCTCCGGCAAGGTATACCGCGCCCCTAGCAGGCCGTTGAACGGAGGCACATAGGACAGCGGTCTGCCCGTGCCGGTATCGGTGCCGTGCAGATAGGCGGCATTCGTCAAGACCTCCCATCCCGCGGTGATGGTCCAGGTGGCATCGAACTCTACCCCCTGCATCCTGGCTCCCCCGGCATTCTGATTTTGGAAGGACGGGAGTCCCTGGAACGTGATCGGCTGGCGGATGACGAAGTTGGTATAGTCACTCCGAAACGCCGTCACATTCGCGTGCACGATCGGCAGACGCAGCCGCGTCCCGACTTCATAGGTCACGCCTTCCTCAGATTTCAAATCTGGATTTGGCACGTTAAACCCCGCTCCTTGACGGCTCGATCCAAAGCTTTCAATCGTTGACGGAGCCCGAAAGGCTTTACCCACATTGGCCGTAAAGTGCAGGATGTCCCAAGGCCGATAGATCAGGCCGATCGCGCCGGTCAGGGGCAGTTCACTGCTCTCCTTCCCCCGTTCGTATGCGGCCTGTAACTGCGGGGCTATCACCGGGCTCGTTTTTGAGGTCGTACGGATGTAGTCCAGTCGCCCCCCGGTGGAGACCGTCAGCTTCGGAGAAGGGTCCCAATCGTGATGCACGAACAGACCGACGTCGGTTTGTGTCGCATCGGGGGCGGTCTGAGCGAGCGGGCTAGTCGTGACACTCGTCACGTTCCCGGAGACGTTAAAGTTGGTCGTCACACTATCCGCCAGCGCGCCCTTCCGTGATTCACGGAACCAATCTGTTCCGACAGTCAGGGCGCCCTGTGACCAGGGCTTGACGCCGAAGATTTTGCCCCCGATGACAGTCGGTCCCACGACGAGGTTATTGGATTGGATCACACGATTCGCCTGCGTACGATTGTCCGTCGCCAGACGGGAGTTCAATTGTCTTCCATAGACGCTCGCCTCCACCCTCTCCAGGCCTAGCGCCTCCAGGCGGCCTTGATACGCGAGCTTCCCGAACGATTCACGTAAAGGATCTTCGCGTTGACGGACCAGCGGTACGCCTGGCGCCCCGCCGATCCCGCCTGCGCGACCGCTTTCGACGTCTGCAAATTTGCCGGTGATCTCGATGCGATGGCCGGCAACGGGTGAATAGCCTAGCCGAAGATCGGCCTGAAATTGTTCGAAGGCGCTGTTCTGAATCTGGCCGAGTGGGCTCTGATAGTCATCAGCCTGACGCCAGCTCACGCCAACGAGCCCGTCGATCCCGTGCCCCAGCACGTCGACCTCGGCACGAGTCCCGCGCAGATGATTCACACTGGTATAGTCGAGGGCCCGGAGGCGCGGCACCAGACGAAACGGGCCGCTACGCTCACCCTTCGCCTGACGGGTGATGATATTGACCACTCCGACCATCGCATCAGGACCGTACATCGTCGAGCTCGGCCCGCGGATCACTTCGATACGCTCGATCTGGTTCGGATCGAATAAGTTGTACTCGAGAGTATTGCGGCCGCGAAACCGATCCCCGTCTACGAGCATCAGGAGTCTTGGGACATTCGAATTAAAGCCGCGCATGACGATTTGCCCGCCGAGCCCACCGGCCCGCGAGAGCGAGACCCCCGGCACCTCTTCCAGCAGTTCTTGAACGCTCCTGGCGTTGCGAGATTCGATGTGCTCTTGGGTCAGCACGCTCACCGCTTTGCTGATCTGATCCAGTTCGCGATTCGTCCGCGTGGCCGTCACCGCCCCAATGACATGGACATCCGGAAGCTCGATGGCCTCGGCTTGTTGGGTCTCCTGAGACTCCTGCGCGAGGGCATAGCCAGACCCGAGGCCCACTGGCTGCCCGATCACGGTCACAGGCTGAACTTCCACCCTTTCTTCACCCTCTCCGGCAAAAAGATTGAGTGGCATGAGACACAACACAATTCCTGAGGCCGTAACAAGACTGCGAAGCATCTGCTCCTCCTTCGATCACGAAAGGGATGAATGGAGTCTCCCAGTACCCAGGTCTCCTGACTCTCGGCTCGTCCTACTCTCTGCGCCTTCCCATCCTTGCGGACAGTGGTCGATTGCAGATTTCGTCCCCGATCACAGTTGCGGACCAGTGGCGGCTTCTACCGCGCTTCCCTTGGGGTACATGGGCTATCGATGCATTGGATTGGAAAATTTACTGCTGTAGTAGGCCTCCCTTCTGTTACGCCACCCGGCACTTGGCTTTGATCAGAGCTGTCATAAACGCCAACAGCACCGCCCCGAGCACCATGATCGTGAGACCCATGTCGCTGATCGGCAACGCAAACGAGGTGGGCTGGAGCAATTTGATGATCCCAACGACGTAGGCCAATCCCACGACGGTCAGCGTCATCATGCGATTACCCTGGATGGCCATCGTGGTCGCAGCCAGATACATCCGGCGCACGACGAGTCCGTTGATCGAGTCGGTGATCACCATCCCCAAGCTGAATGCCACCCCGATCAGCAACGCGCCCAACAGGCCGTAGCCCATCGTTCCGGCCAAGGCCCAGGCCGACATCTGACTAGCTGTCTCGAACCCCAGCCCGAATAAGGCGCCGACCGGCACAGCGCTCATCGGATGCGTGATATTGAGCATCTGCCTGGGCAAGAGATGGCCGATGACGCCGCTGCTCGGAGCTGCGGCGCCAGCCGGCAGCGTGACCAGCCGCGCGAGATTCAACGTCCCGATGGCGAACAAGAGGAGGGCCGACAACACCCCGCTGACCTGCAGCACAGAGTTGCTGAACGATTGCAGATACACTGCCGCCAGCGCGATCAATGCCGCAATCAACAGGACTGAGAGCGCGTGACCGAACGCGAACCACGTGCCCACCCACCGGCTCATTCTTGGATGCCGATCCACCGACGCCCTCGTCATGCCGTCGATGGCGGTGAGATGGTCCGGGTCGGCTCCATGGCTTAGCCCCAATGCGCAGGCGAGACCGAGTAAGGGCCAGAGACTGCCGTCAGCTGGATTCATAGACACCCTTGTGGATTGTGGCTCTCACACCGAAAATCATGACGCATCCTTCACCTGGGAGAAACCGAGCAGAGGCCGGTGAGACGCCAGAGCAGCTCGCAGTCGATGTGTGCGCGAACCACGGCTTCCAACCGGTCGTACTCCGCCTGCTTCGAAGGGATGCGCTGAATCGAGGCTGGTTCCGAAAGCCCCTTGCGCCGACGCAGGAAGGAAAGAGTCCGCGCCCTGATCACCTCATTCTCGAACAGGCCATGCAACATGGTGCCCACCACCATCCCGTTGCCGCTGATGGCTCCGTCGCTGCGCACCTCCGTGCGCCCATTCCGCGACTGAATCTCGAAGAGGCTCGCCTGCCGGTTCTTTGGCTCCACCATCCCCATGTGGATTTCGTACCCCCTGACCTCCTCGTCGAGAGCTGCGCCATCCGTGAGGAACGAGGGGCGCAACACGCGGGCCAGAACCTGTGCCGTCATTTTCTCCCGCTCGAAGCGGGTCCGCAGGGCCAGCAGTCCCAACCCGCGCACCTGAACTTCCGCAGATTCCACCCCGTGAGGATCGTCGATCACCTCACCGAGCATTTGGCACCCACCGCACACGCCTAACACCGGCTGGCCCTCGCGGGCTCGCGCCTCGATCGCGCCGGCGATGCCGCTTGCTCGGAGCCAGGTAAGATCGGCCACGGTGTTCTTCGAACCAGGCAGGATCACGAGATCGGCGCCCTCTACCTCGTCCGGCTGCTCAACGAATCGCACGACGACACCGGCCTCATGCTCCAGCGCCTCAACATCGTCGTAGTTGGAGATGCGCGGCACTCGCACCACCACGATGTCGAGTTCCTGTCGGGACGGTCTGCGACGAGACATCCGCGCTTCGAGCGACACGGAATCCTCGTCCGCAATACGGAGGTCCGGGATGTAGGGCACGACGCCCAGCACGGGCTTGCCGGTGCGGTCGGTAAGAAAACTGAGCCCCGGCGTGAGCAACGCAAGATCGCCGCGAAATTTATTCACGACGAACGCCGCAACCCTGGCCCGCTCGTCGGGCTCAAGCAGTTCCATCGTCCCGACAAAGGAGGCGAAGACGCCGCCCCGGTCGATGTCCCCCACGAGGAGCACGGGCGCGTCCGCCAGCTTGGCCACATGCATGTTGACGATGTCGCGGTCCTTCAAATTGATCTCGGCCGGACTCCCTGCCCCCTCGATCACGACGAGGTCATAGTCCGTTCGGAGTCGAGTCAGTGATGCCGCAATTACCGTCGAGAGGCGCGGCTTATATTCGTGATACTCGGTCGCCGTCATGCTGCCGATCGGCTTGCCGAGCACCACGACTTGGCTTCGTCGATCTCCCTCCGGCTTGAGCAGGATCGGGTTCATGTCCACACAGGAGAGAATGCCGGACGCCTCGGCCTGCACCGCTTGCGCCCGCCCGATCTCGAGGCCGTCGACTGTGACGGCCGAGTTGAGCGCCATGTTCTGCGACTTGAAGGGAGCGACACGCAGTCCTTCGCGGCGGAAGAACCGGCAGAGGGCCGTGACCAGAAGACTCTTCCCGGCAGACGAGGCCGTGCCTTGGACCATGATGGTGGGAGCGAGAACGCTCACTGGCCCCTCCTGGCATGTTCCGCGCAGGCCTGCACAAAACCCTGAGCCAGGAGAGGATTCGAGGCCCAATGGGCATGCACATAGGACGCCAGCGTATTGCCCTGACGATACCCCTCCTGGAACAGCTCGCCTCCACGTCGGCGGCGCACACTGTAGGTGCACTCGACATCTGATGGAAGGCGAAAGTCCGAATAGCGAAATTGATGTCCGCGAAATCGCAGACCGGACGGACCAAACATCGTGGCATCCTGCGTTTCCACCTCGACGTATCCGAGCGCCTGCAAGCGATCACGCATCTCCGCTTCACCGGGGATGAGCCCCACCATGGCATGTAGAACGCCATCGACCGTCCGGATACCGCTGGATAAATACATGAGGCCGCCACATTCGCCGTAGATAGGCCCTTGGGCCTCGGCAAACGCCGCCACATCGTGGCGCATGGAGATGTTCCGGGACAGCACTTCGGCATGGACCTCTGGATAGCCGCCACCGAAGTAGAGTCCGTCCACGTCAGGCAGGTGCGCATCGCGAAGGGGAGAGAACCGCACGAGTTCCGCGCCGAGGCTCTCAAGACGCCGGAGGTTGTCGTCATAATAGAAGTGGAAGGCCTCATCGAAGGCGAGACCGATTCGGCACCGTGCCCCCTGCCCGACGATCCGTTCCAGCGCCGGAATGTCCGGAAGAGCCGGCGCGGCGCGCGCCAGCGCCACGATCGCCTCGACATCGCACCACTCGCTCACCCGATCGCCCCACGCCACAAAGAGATCCTCCGGCACCGTCGCTCGGTCGGCGCGGTGCAGGCCCAGATGCCGGTCTGCAAAGGCCAAGGCCGCTTCCTTGGGAAGCCCACCCATGACGGGAGGCGAGCCCCCCGTGGCCTTGCGGAGTAGATCCAGATGCCCGCGACTGCCAATTCGGTTACAGATGAGGCCAGCGATCTGAAGCTCTGCGTCGAAGGTCGAAAACCCGCGGGCCAGCGCCGCGAGGCTGCGGGCCATGCCTCCTGCGTCGCAGACGAGCAGCACCGGCGCCTGCAGCCACTTGGCAATCTCGGCGGTCGAGCCTTCGTCACTCGTCGGTGACGCGCCGTCGAACAGACCCATCACCCCTTCGAGCAACGCGATATCCGCCCCTTGCGACGCGCGCGTGAACGTCGAGAGGACCGCCTCACGCCCCATCATCCATCCGTCGAGATTGTGACAAGGCGCATCGGCCGCGCGAACGTGATAGGTCGGGTCGAGATAATCGGGACCGCACTTGAAGACGGCCACTCGCAGCCCCCGCGCACGTAATGCTCGGACGAGACCGACCATGACGGTCGTCTTGCCGACGTTGCTGGAGGTGCCGGCGATGACGAGCCGTGGAATCGTCACGAGCCGATCTCCGGCTGAGCCTTAACCGCACATGCGAACGGATCGGTCATTGGGCTCTGCCTTCCGCGGAGTGTATCGGTGCGGGCGTGGCTTGCTCTCCGTCGATCCGGCTCGTCTCAAGCGCGCGGAGGAGATCGGGCCTGGGTCGCTCGTCCCACCGGTCATGAAACACCAACTCATGAAGCGGCAGCCGCGGCAACCAGCCGTTACTCTCAAAAATTGGCCGCTCAGGAAAACTCTCCACGAACCCGACGCAGAGATAGGCCACCGGAACGATCCGTTCAGGAATTCCGAGGATCGTGCGAAGGACCGCCGGCTCCATAATACTCACCCACCCGACGCCAACCCCTTCTGCCCGCGCCGCTAACCAGAGGTTTTGGATCGCGCAGCAAGTGCTATACACCGCCGTTTCTGGAATGGTGTTCCGCCCGATCACCGTCGGCCCGAAACGCTCCCGGTCGCAGGTGATACAGAGATTGAGAGGCGCATCAAGGATCCCTTCCAGCTTGAAGGAGAGATACTTCTCGCGGCGTTCCTGATCGAACGTCTCCGCCGCGCGCAGCCGCTCGACCTCAACATGGGCTCGCACCTGCGCACGAACCTCACGATTCTCTACCACAAGAAAGTTCCAAGGCTGCGAGAGCCCAACCGACCCGGCCTGATGCGCCGCTAGGAGAATACGAGCCAGGGTTTCGTCCGGAATCGGATCGGGGAGAAACGATCGCATGTCCCTGCGGCGCGTGATCGTTTCGTATAGGCCTCGGCGCCAGGCTTCAGGAAAAGCATGATCCGTCATAGAGCCCCCATCATCGAAACGGCGAGGGACACCAGCGATGCCACGCTGTCCTCCTCCGCCAACAGCACAGACTGAGCCCCGCATTGGCGCGCCGCTGCTTCGGTCTGCGGGCCTATCGCCGCCATCGGCAAGCCCAACAGGGCCTGACCAAAATCGCCTGAGAGCACGATGCGGGCCGCTGAGGAACTGGGCAACACCACGAGATCGATCGGCGGTAAGGGGAGAGTCGGCATCCGGTGAACATAGCGATAGGCCGCCACCACTTCGACTTCCGCACCGATCTTCGTGAGTTCGTTGCGTAAGTTGGGGCGACCGTCCTCCGCCGTCACGAGGAGAAATGGCCCCTTCTGAAAAAGGACCGACTGTTCACCTAGCGCCTCCTGACAAGCGCCTCGTAGCGAGACCGCGGATGCGATGCCATGGCTGGATAAAGCCTGCGTCGCCGCTGCCCCGACCGCAATGACTGGCAGGTCCAGGGCGGGAACATGGGACAACACCGCATCGACACCGGCAGCGCAGCCGAAGACGATGCCACGGAATTCGTGGAGGCGAGCCAAGGCCGCAGCGATCGTAGACCCTCCATTGAGACAGACAGCTTCGACTTCTGGAATTTCCAACACCTCTGCTCCGAGCGCACGGAGTTCGTCAGCCATCGCAGAGCGGCCAGGGCGCGCGCGGGCGACCAACACACGGCGTCTCGCCAAAGGCCGACGCTCGAACCAAGCAATCCGTTCACGCAATCGGACGACGTCGCCGACAATGACGAGAGCTGGGATGGCAAGATCAACATCGCGTATTTCTTCAGGAAGAGTCGCCAAGGTACCAACAATCACGTTTTGCTCGGGAGTGGTAGCGGAAGCGATATAGGCCGCGGGAGTCTCAGCGGAGCGGCCCGCCTGGATCAGACGCTGGAGATTCGCGGAAAGTTTTCTGGCAGCCATGAAGAGCACCAACGTACCCTTGCCGCTGGCAGCCCTGGACCAATCGGCGAGACTCTGGCTCCCCTCGACATCGTGGCCGCTCAGAAAAGTCACATCGGAGGCATGCAGACGATGGGTCAGAGGAATCCCCGCATAGGCAGCGGCGCCAAGGGCAGATGAGATACCTGGAACGATCGTGCAGGGAATGTTTGCTTCCGCCAGCTCCTCCGCTTCCTCCCCCCCTCGCCCGAAGATGAGCGGGTCTCCCGCCTTCAAGCGAACGACGGTCCTGCCTGCCTTGACGCGAGCCAGTACCTCAGGATGCAATCGATAGGGAGTCTCTCCCGCGCCATGACGACGGCCCACCGGTAACAACTCAGCCTCCGGCCTGACGAGCGACAGGATGGCCTGCGAGACCAGCTCGTCGTAGGCCACCACCTCTGCGGCGCGCAGCAGTTCCAGCGCGCGGACAGTGAGAAGGCCTGGATCGCCTGGGCCTGCCCCGACTAGATAGACCATCCCTCGTCGAGTCTCTGGCTCAGTCGGCACGAATCTCTCCTTGCTGCTTCACCGCAGGCTCGCCCTTCCGGAACCGATGGGTAAACTCCGGATCATACAACTTCGAATTGGCAAACTCGGTGGCCGTGAGCACACGCCCCACCAACACCATCGACGTAGAGTTGAGCTTGGCGGCCTTTACCTTATCGTCGATGTCCGCCAAGGTCCCGGTCACGATCACCTGATCGGGCCAGGAGGCCTTATGGACGACGGCCACGGGACAATCGGCGCCGTACGACGGAGTCAGGGAACGCACGACATCCTTGAGAAGCGTGATGCTCAGAAACAACGCCAAGGTCGCTTGATGCTTCGCCAGGTCTTCCAGCTTTTCTCCATCTGGCATCGAGGTCCGCCCCTCCGCCCTGGTCAGGATCACCGTCTGAGACAGTTCGGGAAGGGTGAGTTCACGGCCCAGTGCCGCCGCTGCTGCGGTGAAGGAGGAGACACCGGGAATAATGTCGTAGGGAATGCCCAGCTCAACCAACCGGCGCATCTGCTCAGCGGTGGAGCCGAAGATCATCGGATCTCCCGTATGGACCCGTGCCACATCCTGGTCCGCATCGCGGGCTGCCACGATCACCTCGACGATCTGTTCGAGCGTCATCCCCGACGAGTCCATCACCTTGGCGTCGGGCCTGGCATGGGCAATGACCTCTTTAGGGACCAGCGATCCTGTGTAGAGCACGACGGGGCAGGACGCGATCAACTCCGCCCCGCGAAGCGTGAGGAGTTTCGGATCGCCCGGGCCTGCTCCAATAATATAGACACGCATCATGACTCCTTTACGTACACTTCAACACGGTCTCACGCACAATGTGCCAAATCTCTGCCGGGATCTCTCCTAGCCACCGCGCGTCGATATTGCCGACCGGCGCTACGCGGTTCTCCTGCTTAGGATCGGTCACCAGACGCCAGAGGCGATCGCTGACCGATCCATTCCGCTGGATGACGAACCGGTCGACAAGCAACCGAGCCAACGCTTCTCCCTCGACCGTCATCGTCACGTACGGTTGTGGCACCTGAACCGGACGAAGAGGCGACAGTCTGATAAAGGGCCGCACCATGGCATCGATCACACCAGGGGGGGCGAAACCCACCACAGCAAAATCGCAGGGCTCCTTGGGATTGCCCACCAGAAAAAATTGTCCTTCCGTCTCGGCCAGAATGGCTCCGGCTAAACGTCCGACCAGCGCCATCAGTCCGCCTCCGCTGCCGGTGGAACCACGAGCGAGAACCCCGGTCTCTGACCAGGGAGGACAGCGCCGTCAAAACTGTACTTATTGGTATAGCCACGCGGAGTGACCATGTAGCCCTCGAACATGAAGGTATTGCTCGACCCGATAATGACGGTGGTCAACATCCCGATCTCGTAATCCAGAAAGTTATCCAGATCGGTCAGGACCACCTGTTCCATATCGCGATAGGCGCTCTTCACCAGGGCCACTGGCGTGTTCCCCTCGCGGTGACGCCGGATAATCGCCTGGGCATCCACAATCTGCCTCGTGCGCCTGCCGCTGGCTGGGTTGTACAAACCGATCACGAAGTCCGCGCTGGCAGCCGCCTCGATCCGCCTCTCGATTACAGACCAGGGGGTCAGCAAATCCGACAACGAGATCGAGCAGGAATCGTGGACCAGCGGCGCGCCGACCAAAGAGGCGCAGGAATTGAGCGCAGTCATCCCTGGGATGAGGCGGAGCTCCGGTGAATCGCCCCGCTTCCAGCCCATTTCTTTCAGCACCTGAAAGACCAAGCCAGCCATGCCGTAGACGCCCGCATCTCCGGAGGAGATCAACGAGACCGTGGCGCCGGCTCGCGCCCGTTCAATCGCGGCACGAGCACGACCGATCTCTTCTGTCATCCCGGTCTTGATGATTTCCTTCCCCTCAAGCAGGTGGCGGACCAGCTTGATATAGGTGCTGTAACCGACGACGAGCTGGGACTCGGCGATAGCCTTCAAGGCTGCAGGAGTGGCATGGTCCTGCGCTCCCGGCCCGATGCCTACAACGTAGAGAACTCCTTTTGCATCGCTCATAGGTTGCCTACCTCCATCTGCCGTTTCAGGAAGGCCCGCCGCGCCACGGCCAAGGTCATCGATCGTCCTGCGCCTGGCTCAGTATAGATTTGCTTGGGCACGAGGAGCTCCTCCACCCCGGCGGCCAGCAACGCAGCCGGCTCCGAAACCCCGCGCGAGCCGACATGCTGCTTCACCTTCTCCGATGGATTCTGGATGCCTGGCACCACATCCAGTTCCTCGGGCGGATAGGTGCGCAACGGCCAGCCATATCGCTCGCTCAACGCCAACAACGCAGTCTCGTCCTTCTTCACATCGATCGTCGCCAGCTCTTTCACCGACTTGGGCGAGAGGCCATGTTTGGCCAAGAGGGCCAGGACTCCCCGCTCCACCAGATCGGGAGCCGTTCCTCTGTCGCAGCCGATACCAAGCACAAGGCTCTTCGGGCGATAGATGACGGCATTCTTCCAATGGGCCGGATGCAACTCGCCGATCTCGCGATCTGTGGCGATCAACAAAATTTCAAAAGCATTCGGGTCCACGCCCTCCAGCGAAGTGGCATAGCGAACACCTTCCGGCAACGGTTTCTCAGCCGGCCACCAGTCCGGCTCTCCCGTCTCCTGGACAAAAATGACTTCAGTCGCATTCACCACGGCGGCGCAGCCCCTCGTCACATTGCGATCCGGATCGTCGAGCGTCCATCCCAGGTCACGGCCCAGAATATCCACCGTCAAGGTGCCGATTGCATCAGACGCGGTCGTCACGACCGACTGCGCGCCAAGCGCTGTCGCGACCCGTTCGGTGAATATATTGCCGCGACCGACGTGACCGGAGAGCACACAGATCGAGAACCGGGCGGCGTCGTCGATACAGACCACCGCCGGATCGACCTTCTTGTTCTTCAAGAGCGGCGCGATCATCCGCACCACGGCCCCGACGCTGATAATAAAGATATGACAGTCGTAGGCAGGAAAGGTCTCGATCAGCGTAGGTCCCATCGGCAGAGGCAGGCGAAGCGAACCAGTTGGCGCCGAGGCAATCAGCTTCTCCGAGACGAAGAGGTCTGCGCCGGACAGCTGCGGCAGCAAGCGGGACGCGATCGCGATCCCGTGCTTCGTGATGGCATAGACGGCAAATGGTTTCCGTTCGACGATCATGCCCCAGTCTCTCTGGTGGCCAATCTCGGCGTCGCAGGCACCAAGCCTGCCAGCAACCCGCTGCGCTCCTTGCGCGACACGATGATCATCGCGAAACAATCGCCCTGCTCGGTCTGGATCGTGCGGATATCCCGGACGATCCGTTCTTCGGCCATCGTGGCCTTCGACACATAGACCGCCCGGTCGACAAGTCCTTGCCGCTCAAGCGCGTCGACCACCTTGGGAATCTCGGTGCCCATCTTCATCAAGACGACTGTGTCGAACATCTCCAGCACCTGGCTCAAATCCTCTACCCCGTAGCTCGCGGGCAGAATGGCAATCCGCTCTTGCCCGTCGGCCAGAGGAATGCCGGTCACGGAGGGCACCGCCATGATCGACGACACACCAGGGACGACTTCGATGCGGATGCCAGGCCAGCGTAGCGGGGCTTCCCTGCGCAGATAGATGAAGGTGCTAAAAAGCGAGGGATCGCCTTCCGTCGCAAACGCGACCGACAACCCCCGCTCCAGACGCTCCCCGATGGCCGTAAAGGCTACATCCCAAGCAGGACGAAGGCGTTCCGGATCCTTGTTCATCGGGAACGTTAAAAAGATACGTTCTTGTCCGGGGATCTCACCCAAGGTCGGCTTGAGAATTTTCCAAGCCATCGACTCCCCGTAATCGGAGCTGCGAGGCAGCGCGAGGACCTGCGCCTGCTTCAACACATTGAGCGCGCGAAGCGTGATCAGATCCGGCGCGCCGGGACCGACCCCGACTCCATACAATGTTCCATAGTTCATGAGACCGCTCCTGTCTGACCGGGCTTCTCGACTGCAAAGATTTGAATGGGGTTCAAGGCCTCGTAGCGAAGGTAGTGGGCCAAGGGTTCGGCTCGCGACACTTGGAGCAATGTCACCTCCGGTACCAACCCTCGCTTGCGCAAGGACTGATAGGTCTCCGCCACATTCTCCAACGTGATGGCGTTGACGACCAGGCGGCCGCCCGGTTGCAGCCGATCCATGACGACGTCGATGATCTCCTCCATGCTCCCCTTGCTGCCTCCGATGAAGACCGCATCCGGCGCCTCCAAACCGGTCAGCGCTTCCGGCGCTCGGCCTGCGATGACTCGCACATTGTCCACCGCATGGGCCAACAGATTTTCGCGGCAGATCTCGACTCCTTCCGGATCAACCTCGATCGCATAGACCAGGCCTTTCGGCGCGAGCAAGGCTGCCTCGATCGACACAGACCCGGAACCAGCCCCGATATCCCAGACCACACTGTCCGGTCTGATCCCCATCGCAGCCAACGAGAACAATCGCACTTCGCGCTTCGTGATGAGGCCCTTCTTCGGCATCCGCTTCGCGAATTGATCCTCATGGAGGAAGGGAATGGTGCAGGGAGCGCGCCATGAGGAATCGGAGCGAACGAGCAACAAAACGTTGAGCGGTCCGATGTCCTGGCAAGCAGCAAGATCCTTCACGTCGAATCGCCGGACCCGCTCATCTGGCCCAGCAAGATTTTCACAGACCCAGACCCCCCAGGCTGTCTCTCCATGTTCGACCATGCGCTGAGCTAACACCGGGGGCGAGTTCTTTTCATCGGTGAAGATCGCCACCTTGGCCTGGCTCTTGAGCCTGGTGAGAAATCCCTCAGACGAACGGCCATGCAGAGAAAGAAACGCAGCGTCGTCCCACTTCAATCCGGCTCGCGCAAAGGCCCATTGCATCGAACTGGGCTGAGGCAGCACCTCGACATGATCGGCGCCCAGTCTCTTGATCACCAGACTGCCGATGCCGAAAAATAATGGATCGCCGGACGCCACCACACAGACATTCTGTTCCTCTGCCAGTTCCGCCACCCGGTCGAGCACCGCTGAAAGGCCGTCCTTGAGGACAATCCGCTCGCCCTGAAATTGCGGAAAGAACTCAAGATGGCGCTCGCCACCCACGAGTACCCCCGCCTTCATCACCGCACTCACGGCACGACTCGTCAGACTCGCGCAGCCGTCGTCTCCGATACCCACCAAGGTAATTGCGCGCCGAGAATTCATGCCGATTCCTTTGCCGAGAGGAGCAGCAAAGCATGAATGATCGCGACTGCGATGGGACTGCCCCCCTTGCGGCCGCGGGCCACGATAGAGGGAGTCGACAGTTCCAGCGTGACTTCCTTTGACTCAGCCGCCGACACGAACCCGACCGGCACTCCGATGATGAGAGCTGGCTTTGCATGTTCCTCGCGAATAAGGCGGGCCAACTCCAGTAACGCGGTCGGCGCATTGCCGATCGCCACCACCGCGCCATTGAGCAGGTTGAGGCGGTGCGCCTTTTTCATGGCCTCGATCGCGCGCGTCGAGTTGTTGGCCTTCGCTGTCGCGATGACATCCTCGTCTGAAATAAACGAATAGACCTTGCAGCCGTAGGAGGAGAGCCGTTCCTCGTTCAGGCCGGCAGAAATCATCTTCACGTCGACCAACAGGGGGCAGCCTCCTTGAAGCGCCGCCACACCGGCACGAACCGCATCAGGATGAAATCGCATCAGCGTCTTAAACTCGAAGTCCGCCGTGGCATGGATCACCCGTCGCACGACCTGCCATTCATCCGGCCCGAAATCGTGAAGACCAGCCTCCTGGTCGATGATCGCGAAACTGCCATCCTCAATGCTCCGTCCAAGCGCGGTCATCTGTCTCATATCATTCATGTCTGAACCTCCGGGTAACGACCGAGCAAGACACCGCCGAAATCCACCAGACAGGTTTCCACTGCCAGCTTGCCGCCTGCGTGGTTCTGACAATGTTCGACGACCTTCTTGCAGACGAGCGACGTGATGCCGACGAGACCTGCCTCACGGCACAATTCAAGCACATGGCGAGCGGTATTGGCTTGGCGGATGGCCGCAATCAACTCATCCGACGCGGACAGCTCAGCTGCCAGCGAAGCCAGGAACTCCATGTCCACTTCCGATCCGGCTGCATGCGTCTGCATCTTGCCGTTGGCCATCTTCGACAGCTTCCCCATCATCCCGACGATGATGGCGCGCACGATTCCTCGCTTCGCACATTGTTTGACGCCGACGCCGATGAAATCGCCCACCTGGATAAAGGCCTGCTCCGGCAACTGCGGATAGAGGGCCATCGCATACTGTTCCGATTTGCCGCCGGTCGTCAGCACCAGGTCACGCAGACCGCCTGCCGCGGCGACATCGATCTCCTGCATCACGCTCGCTTTGAAGGCCGCCGTGGAATACGGCCGCACGATGCCTGTCGTGCCGAGGATGGAGATGCCGCCCAAGAGGCCCAGCCGCGCGTTGGTGGTCTTCTTGGCCATGTCCTCGCCGCCCGGCACGCTGATCGTCACGACGGCACCTCCGTAAGGAGCGCCAGCGAGTTCTTCTCCGACCATCTCTGTAATGTTTCGCCGCGGGACCGGGTTGATCGCAGGCCCGCCGACCTCCAGACCCAAACCGGTCTTGGTGACCGTGGCCACGCCCAGGCCTCCTCTGATCTCGATACCGGGCTCGGTCCGCAACTCGACTTCGGCCGTCAACTCGGCCCCATGCGTGCAGTCGGGATCGTCGCCTGCATCCTTGATGATGCTGCAGATCACACGGCTGTCTGCGCGCTCGCAGCGGGCGAGAACGAAGGTGACTCGCGTCCGATTTGGTAAGGTCGTTTCAATTTCAGACAGCATGGCACCCTTCACGAGACAGCGCGTCGCGGCCTTGGCGGCCGCCGCCGCGCACGCGCCGGTGGTGAACCCGGTGCGCAGCCCCTTTCGATTTTTCGGCGAGACGTTCTTGTCCATCGGTCATGTACCCGCGCGCTCCGCCAGGTATCCAAAATGCTCACGAACTTTTGCCGCACGTTCAGAGTGATAATTGTCTGCTCGTGCCTGATTCGTGCCCCGAAACGACACACGACAGAGCAAGTCCCCATCAGCCCCTACCAGCTCAAGCGCCGCATTGCCCTCGTCCGGCTGCGCATAGCGAAGCCGGCATCCATCCTCAATCTTGAGGTGAACATGAGTTTGTCCCTCCTCGCCAAGCGTGACCCACTCAGCCCCCTGCCGCAACGTGAGGAGACCATGGACCTCGGCAATCGCGCCAGCCGAACGGACGATGACGCTCGTATCCCCACACGCGAGCGCCGCTTCAAGCGCCTCGAGGATCTGCTCCCGTCCGGTCATGCGGATTTCTTCGGCATATTGAAAAACGACTCCACGTTGTCCTTGCTCACGGCCACTCCGGCTGCGATCAGATCGTCGAGCAACACCTGGTTCACGTCGCCATCGCCTACAATGAAGGCCTGATCGAGGCCGCCGCACGACAGCACCTGGCGGAGAATGGCTCTGGCATGAGGAATCCGCTCAGGATGTCCGATCGCAGGGATCGCTTCGATTCTCATGTCTCCACAATCGGCAGGGATGCGCGCCCGCATGAACCCCTCCGGGAGAAAGTACTCCGACGACACGCGCAGCCAGATGAGCAGAGTCTGAGGAAGCAACGGTCTAAAGCGGGTGGCGTGTAGAAAGCCAAGCGCGGCGGTAATCCCCGTATCCGTCGCCAGGATCAGGGTCCTGCCCGATGCGCCCTCCCGCATGAAAAACTTGCCCCAGGGTCCGCTGAACGAAATGTCCGTTCCCGCGGCAAGCCCATGCACGAAGGCGGAACCCAGTCCATCGGGGATACGCTTCACGGCAAGCTGGAAGCGACGTTGCTCCGCATCGCCGGTGAGAAACGAGTAGGCCCGCTTGACGGCCTTGCCGCTCGGCAAGATGATTCGACTATCGAGGATAAGATACTGTCCGCCGACGAACCCCACCGGCTCGGTCGCGCACAGATCGAGCAGCAGGGTATCGGGCCCCACCCTCTCGGTTCCCACCACTCGAGCAGTCTTCGCCACGGCCATCCCTGCTACTCCGCCGGATAGATCTCATGGACAAAATCATGCATCTCATCGAGGTCGCGGTAGAGATGGGTGAGCCCCTCGATCTGATGCGCCAGGTCGAGATCGACCTTCTTCGTGAGCACCACGAGGGTGCGCAGATAGGGCAGTTTCGGGTCATCGGAGCGTGTCGCAGACACTCGCTGCTCAAGCCCGGCAACCGCCCCTTGGTAAAACTGCTTGAGCGTGGCCAAATCCTTGGCCCCGCACATGGAGCGAATCGGTCCCGGTTGATCGGCCCCGGCGCCAAGCTCCGCCAGCTCATGCTGCCGTTCGGCTTCGTTCTTCACCCCCAACACTTCCATCAAACCCAGCCGCAGCCCTGCGATTTCATGACACGCCATCGTCAATCCTCCGTTACTGCATAATGTTGTCGACCAGGCGACTGACGAGCCGATCGCCGAGCAGATGCTCCTCGACCAACTCCTTCGCATCTGTCTCTTTCACACCTCGGTACCAGATACCGTCCGGATACACCGCGACCGTCGGCCCCTCTCCACAGCGGCCCATGCAAGAGGTCTTGGTCACTCGGATATCCTGCTCGCGGCCGGTTTCTTTCAGCAGCCGCCGCAATGTGGCAATCAGCGTAATACTCCCAGCGTCAGCACAGTCGGCATTTCCACACACCAAGACATGTTTGGCAAGCGGGCGATGGGCATGCACATGTGGCATGGCCTGCGCATGAGTGAACCCGTGTCGCAGACTCCAGAGCAGTGCGTTGAGACCGCCCACGTTCTGGGTCACGGCGGACACGGGCACACGATAGTGACAGGTGTCGCAGGGAAGCGGACGCTCTCCCTCCGTCGCTTCGGAGAAGCGCTCATCCATCAACGTGAGCAGACGGTCGTCAATTCCCAAATGCGGTGCCAGCTCGGTCTTGATCCAGGGATAGCGTGTTTGGAACGACTCCACCTGCTCACGAATCTTGGCAATTAACCGTCCGCCAAAGAGAAAGTACGGCACCACGACGATCCGTTCAGGGCGCGCACGCGCGACCAGTTCCACCGTCTCCTCAAATAGCGGCCTCGTGACGCCAATGAAACAGGGCACCACCCACCCGATCGCGCGCCCTTCGGCGAAGAGGCGAACGACTTTACAGAAGTCCCCATTCGCGTCCGGATCGCTTGCGCCACGCCCCACGACCACGACGGCGGTCTTCGCAGGGTCGCGGGCGTCTGCCAGCGCCGCCCGTGACCGCTCGAACGCTAACTCCACGAGGTTCGGATGCACGCCCAAGGCGTTGGTGACGGTAAATCTGACGGCAGGAAAGTCCTGTCGCGCCTGTGAGAGCGCAAGAGGAATATCGTTCTTTACATGCCCCGCGGCAAAGAGGAACAACGGCAACACAACAATGAAATCGGCCCGCTGAGCCAGCTCGCGAAGGGCCATGGCCAAAGACGGACGAGCGAGCTCCACATAGCCATGCGTGACATCAACATCGGGGCGCGACGCACGATAGGCCGCGACGACGGACTCGAACTCGGCATTGGCGCTTACGTCACGACTGCCGTGCCCGACGATGAGTAGTCCCGTGGTCATGCGACACGGTCCTGTCTGGAACAAGCTGTTGGAATCAGGGATCTGCGATCAGTCTTGCGCTGATCCAGAATGGCGGAGAGCATAAAAAAAACCTCCCGTCCCGCATTGGGAACAAGAGGTCACATGCCAACGAGGCAAGCGAGATCTCCGTTACCACGCGGAGAAACAGTGCTCTGTCACCTCGGATAGGTCTCCTGGCTCGTAGGTTCTGAAGGTCAAAAGACCTTCAACGCTTCCTCCCGCCTTCCGCGACGAGTTCGTCGAGTGGCTTGAATGGAGGTTGCTTCCCACTTACAGTGGCGGGACCGCGCCGGTTTCTCACCGGACTTCCCTGTTACGCCCTTGCGGGCATCCGAGAGGTTACTCAATTATCAACTGCAATACCTATCGCGAGCTAGCTGGCGCTGTCAAGGCTAAAATATAGAAAGGCAATCTGAATTGGCTACAGGGCGGGTCAGCGGGTGACCCAAAACCAAAAAACTAGACCACACATAACTTGAGGAACGGATCTCAAGTATCGGGTGTGGTATCCTGTTTAGCTTTTGGGTAACTTCTCGCCTCTTCTCATCGTGAAAAGACATGGTCAGTTCAAGGACAGTTGGCTCAGAGCGGTTTTCGTTTAGGATGAGCCTGTAAAGACGCTAGCGCGCGACGAAGGCCTCAGCGGGGTCAACCGAAAATAGTGGTTGCCCAGGCATACTATGTTGAAAACGCAGCAATCATTTCAGTCGAATAGGAAGAATGATTACGTCCTGAAAAGGCTAGTGTCGACAGTTCAATCCTATCCCTCGATCGTTCAATCCTGAAACGCATCATTGATGCCGCACCTGTGTATACAGATTTACTTCCGACCGCGCCTCTGTCAGCACATTTACTTCTCGATCTGATATGGGGAAAGCACGATACTGATGAGAGCAGACTGTTGGAATTACAAGGACTTATGCGTGAGGCAATGTAAAGACTTTTATTTCCACGGACAATATCTACCCCATCCCCTCCGCTTTGCACCAGGCGTCAACGAGACATGATGAACTCTAGTCAATATCTTTCTCAGGATCTGTCATAAACGTGACAAATCATTGCAATATCGTGAGCATTCTAGCGTCAGTTTAGATAACAAACCGAGTGATCGTACTAGGGTCGGGACTCATCAAGTTTTTGCCTTCCCTCAAGAAACGAGATGTGCTTCACTCGGGCTAGAGGTGGCCATTGGATAATGTTTCTGTTGACCCAACAGCAGTTGAACAGGATCAAGTTGTATCTCCCCGTTTCGTACGGTATCCCTCTTGTGGATGATAGGCGGGTGATCAGCGGGATCATCTGTGCCATCCGATACGGCCTGCAATGGAAAGATGCGTCACCGGCCTATGGTCCGTACAAGACGCTGTACAACCGCTTCGTGCGCTAGAGCCGGGCTGGGATCGTAAGCTCCCCTGTCAACGAG
>MSXN01000003.1:0-56743 GCA_002083555.1 Nitrospira sp. ST-bin5
GTGAGGAAACGCCCGAACATCGGACTCTTGGTGAAGACCAGGGGGAGGACGCCCCGGACTTTCCCCTCTCCATCCTTGACCATCAAGTAGGGCGTCGCGTGGCCGAATACCTTTCGAATAATACCCCGCCAGGCAAGCAGGTGATAGCCTGACGCCTGCGGGTGATTCAGTACGTACTGCTCCCACAAGGCTTCGTCATACGCATCCTGGAGGTGTACGATGTTCACGGGATTCCGCCTTATCGCGATTTCAGAAACTCTGCAGACGTTGCTAGACGGCCTGTCGCTCGCGGGGCTTGCGAGATTCCATGACAGTCTGAATGGCCTTCTCCAAGGCCTGGCCCATCGCCGCCCACGAATACTGACTCTGAACGCGGGCCAACCCGTTGCCCGCCAGCCGGCTCACCGTTTCCGGATCTGAAAGCAATCCCACAACCTTCTCCGCAAACGCCCGTGGTTCATCGGCAAGCAGCACCTCGCGACCGTCGGCGAGATCCAGTCCATCGATGCTCAGCGATGTCGCCACGATCGGCTTCTGCATTGCCATCGCCGCGAGGATCTTGTTCTTCACCCCCGACCCGTATCTCAACGGACACACAAATACCGCGGCCTGACTCAAATAGGGCCGCACATCCTCGACTTTCCCCGTCACGTGAACGCCGGCCATTCGCCCCAGCTCCTTGACCCGGTCGGTCGGATCGCTGCCGACGATCCAGAATTCCGCCTTGGGGCGTTGTTCAAGAATCAGAGGAAAGATCTCCTGCGCAAAAAACAGCGCCGCATCTTCATTGGGGGCATACCCCATCACGCCGGTAAAGACAATCTTGTCGGCATCCACACGCGAATGGTCCGGTGCAAAATACCCCATATCGACGCCGTTCGTAATCGTGAGGGTGTTGATTCCCGTTGAGAGCTCGCCGAGCACCTGTTCATCGACAGACGAATTCGTGACTACCAGGCCGAACTTCCGCCCGAGGGAACCCTCCAGTTGTTGTATTTTCAACAGGTGGGCGGAGATGGCGAGATGCTGCCGCCACCCTCTGGTCGTCTTGAGCACTCTCCTGGCCATGAGGGTCATCGAATCATGCAGGTCGATAAATGCGGGAACGCCGAGTCCAGGGTCGACGTACTGCCCCATAGGGAGCAAGTCGACGTACATCAGATCGCAGCGATTCCTGGTACACATCTCACGAACCCTGCTGCGAATAGCCTGGTAATACTCCGGAAACCGGAAGCGCGTTTGAAAGTTAGCAGCCAAATGCAGCCTATGCCACTGCTGCCCCCACCAAGTCATGGCCGGCGGATCAGGCAAGATCTCAACTGTCGAGAACACTTTGGCTGCTGTGGGATCGCTCAGGAAGGACTGCTGCCGCTCGCCGGAAGAACAATAGGTAAGGAGATACAGTTCATGCTGCCGGGAGAGTTCCCGGCAGAGATTGAACAGCCGCGGAGACCCCGGCATCTTTGATGTCGCGGGAATATCTGGAGCCAATACGAGTATTTTCATCGCCAACTACCCAGGGAAACAACGCACTCTCCTCGCCTCATCACCAACAGATACCGTCATAGGACGCCGTCAGACCCTCCCGGCCTTCGATCCGCGCCAAGTCGATAATGAGCTGGTCCGGGCGCATGCGTTTCAGCGCCGGCAGGAACTCGGCCGACGCATATCCGACAACCACAACTTGGGCCGCATCCACGAGATCAGCCGCCTGGTCGACCAGCAGTGAAGACAAATGGGGAATATGCTCTTCGATAAACCGCTTATTCGCTCCGATCAAGCGGCTGGTCGCCACATTCTTATCATAGATTTTGACCTGAAAGCCCTTGCCGAGCAACGTCTCAATGACTTCGACCAGCGGACTCTCCCGGAGATCGTCGGTGTCCGGTTTGAACGTCATACCAAGAAATCCGACCTTTTTCTTTCCCAATCCCACGATCCGCTGAATCACGCCCTTAATATGCGCGGCATTGCTCTGCAAGATCGCATTCAACACCGGGACATCCACATCCGTCCGTTTGGCCTGATATGACAGCGCGCGAAGATCTTTCGGAAGGCAGGATCCTCCAAACGCGAAACCCGGCTTCAAATACACTTTCGACAGGTTCAACTTCGTATCTTGGCAGAAGATGTCCATGACCGCATGGCTGTCGATATCGAGCCGCTTGCAGATATTTCCGATCTCGTTCGCAAACGTCACTTTCAGAGCATGAAATGCATTGTCGGAATATTTCACCATCTCTGCCGCCCGGATCGACGTCCGAATGGTCGGCGCGGTGATACCAGCATAGATTTCTTCCACCACATCCCCCTCGCCGGCCTGCCGCTCGCCGATCACAATCTTCGGAGGATGGTAATAATCTTTCACCGAGGTTCCCTCCCGGAGAAACTCGGGGTTGTAACAGACAAACAACCCGTTACCGACCGTCTTTCCCGAAAATTTCTCAAGAATGGGGATCGCCACGTCCTCCGTCGTTCCCGGCAGAGTCGTGCTTCGAAACACCACCGTATGCGGAGTCTTCTTGTCGCGCAGCGCCTTGCCGATATCTTCGCACACCCGCTTCATGTGCGTGAGATCGAGACTGCCGTTGGCCTGGCTCGGCGTCCCCACGCAAATGAACGAGACATCGGTGTTCTGGATTCCTTCAGCCGATGACACCGTGGCTTGTAACAACCCTTGCTTCTGAGCTTTGGCGATAAAGTCCGAGATGTCGGGTTCAACGATGGGAGCGGCCCCTGAATTGATCGAGGCCACCTTGTCGGCATTGACGTCGACGCCCCAGACCGTGTGCCCACTGGAGGCCAGACAGCCCGCCGAAACAGTTCCCACATACCCCAGGCCGAAGACACTGATTTTCATCCCCATCACGCTCTCCTCGCTCTAGACTCGCTCATTCGGTTCTTTCTGCCGACACAGAGCTATCAAATGACCTGGCGGAAGTACTCGATCGTCTTTCGCAGGCCGTCCTCCAACTCGACTTTCGGCTCCCATCCGAGAAATTCCTTGGCGCGCCGAATATCCGGCCGGCGCACCTTGGGATCATCTATCGGCAAGGGCTTATGCTCGATCTTGCTCTTCGAGCCAGTGAGCTTGAGCACCAATTCCGCAATCTGCTTCACCGTCAACTCCCGTGGATTCCCGATGTTCACGGGGTCATGCATCGTTTCCTTCAGCGGCTGGTCTGACTTCGTCAGGAACGTGGATCGGTCGGTTCTTTGAGCCACAGACTTGTCCGAATCGATCAGCAGAAGCTCCGTTATGCCCCGCACAAGATCATCGACATAGCAGAAGCTGCGCGTCTGGTTCCCATCCCCGAAAATGGTCAGCGCTTTACCTTGGAGCGCTTGCACGACAAAATTCGACACCACCCGGCCGTCGTGCGGACGCATCCGCGGGCCATAGGTATTGAAGATACGGACAATCCTGGTATCCACGCCATGGTAACGGTGATAGGCCATCGTCATGGCTTCGGCAAAGCGTTTCGCTTCATCATACACACCACGCGCGCCGATCGGATTCACATTCCCCCAGTAGGATTCCGGCTGCGGATTGAGCAAGGGATCGCCATAAACCTCAGAGGTACTGGCGAGCAGCAGTCGCGCTCCTTTCGCCTTGGCCAAGCCCAACACTTTATGCGTACCCAGCGCCCCGACTTTCAGCGTCGCAATGGGCATCTCAAGATAGTCTTGCGGGCTCGCCGGGGAAGCAAAGTGCAAGATCGCGTCGAGTTGCCCGTCGATGTGAATGTAGTCACAGATGTTGTACTTGATAAAACTGAACTTGGGGTTCCCCAGTAAATGCGTGATATTTTCAACACGTCCGGTAATCAGGTTGTCCATGGCCACAACCTCGTGGCCTTTGCCGATCAAAAGATCGCTCAAGTGACTCCCGAGAAATCCCGCACCGCCTGTAATCAGTATCCGCATGGATCTACACTCCTTCTTCTGGAAACGTCATCGCTCTTCCTCGACCAATGGCCATGACCGGTTGAGCTGCAGAAATCAATTGCCCGTGAACCAATTTACACGCGTCGCAGAGGATGCACCATTCTATTCTATTTTCCAGAACTCATCGGACTCTCACCCGTCAATTTGCGGATAGCCTTCACGGATGTGCTCGAGTCAACTCTGTGGATCCTGCCGCTGACAGAGACGGCAGGGTCGGACTCCCGGTTATTGTCACAGACGTGAACGATACAACTGTCGTCCCTTCGACAGGCCTAGTCGAGTTCAAACTCATTCTTCCAGTCAGTATCCCCTTCAAGCGGCTTCTGATCTGTCTTATACAGCACACAGTTCTCCAACACGAGCACATCCATCTCCGTCCGCATGAAACAGCGAAACGCATCTTCGGGAGTATGCACAATCGGCTCGCCTCGCACATTGAACGAGGTATTCACCAGCACGGCATAGCCGGTTTGCGCCTCAAAGGCTTTCAGCAACTTATGGTATCGAGGGTTGGTCTCTTCGTGGACCGTTTGGACTCGCGCGGAATAATCCAGATGCGTGACCGAGGGAATGTCTGATCGTTGAACGTTCAGGAGATCGATACCCCATAAATCTTTTTGCGTCGTCGTCTTGGGACACCGGCGTTTCTCGAGGACCGGAGCCACGATGAGCATGTACGGACTATCGGATTGCAAGTCAAAGTAGTCCGAGACCCGCTCCCGGAGCACCGAGGGAGCAAAGGGTCGAAACGACTCGCGATACTTAATCTTGAGATTCATCACCGACTGCATCTTGGTACTGCGGGCATCCCCAAGAATACTTCGCCCCCCGAGGGATCGCGGACCGAATTCCATCCGGCCCTGCAGCCATCCCACCACCTTTTCAGCCGCAAGATCTTTGGCCACTTGCTCGAACAACGCCGCATCATCAAGCCGGACATACGGCGCCTCTTTCGATCGCAAGAATGCCTCGATCTCGGCGTTGGTAAACGAGGGGCCCAGATAGGTCCCCTTCATCTTGTCATGCTTGTTATCCGACAGGCGGGGCTTGCCTTCAAACTGATGCCACACGGATAAGGCCGCTCCGAGGGCTCCTCCTGCATCACCGGCCGCAGGCTGAATCCACAGACCTTTGTGCGGCCCCTCTCGCAGGATTCGGCCGTTTCCCACACAATTCAGTGCAACCCCTCCGGCTAAACACAAGTTCTCCACGCCGGTCTCACGATGCAGCGTCCGGGCCAAACGGAGCATCACTTCTTCGGTCACTTCCTGAACAGATCGAGCCAAATCCATCTCGCGTTGCCCTAACTTGGCCTCCGGCGTACGAGGCGGGCCGCCGAAAATATGGTCGAACTTCCTGCTCGTCATCGTGAGGCCCGTGCAATAGTTGAAGTACTCCATGTTCAAACGGAACGTCCCGTCTGGCTTCACATCGATCAAATGCTCATAGATGGCCTTGACGTACTTCGGCTCGCCATACGGGGCAAGCCCCATCACCTTGTACTCGCCGGAATTGACCTTGAATCCAGTGTAGTAGGTGAACGCGGAGTACAGCAGACCCAAGGAATGCGGGAACGGAATCTCCCACAATGGAGTGAGTGCATTTCCCTTCCCCTGCCAGGCCGATGTCGTCGCCCATTCCCCCACCCCATCCATACAGAGCACCACCGCCGAATCGTAGGGGGACGCAAAAAATGCGGACGCGGCATGAGATTCGTGATGTTCTGAAAACAGCAGCTGAGGCAACTCGCTCTTGGCCATTCCTTCCCCATGCTTCAGAAACTCATCCCGAAGGAGGGTCTTCAGGAGCAGTTTTTCTTTCATCCACACCGGCATCGCGGCAAGAAACGACTGGAGGCCGGCCGGGGCAAACGCCAGGTAGGTTTCCAATAAGCGCTCGAACTTCACCAGCGGCTTGTCGTAGAAGACCAGCCGATCGACATCCTTGAATCGAATCCCGCCCGCCTGCAGGCAATAGTCGATCGCCCGGTGGGGAAACCCCGGATCATGCTTCTTCCTGGTAAATCGCTCTTCTTGAGCCGCGGCGACAATCTCGCCATCGCGCACGAGGCACGCGGCACTATCGTGATAATACGCTGAGATCCCAATAATGTTTGTCATACGCTTCTTCTCTTCCTGGTGAACGTCCTCGAACCAATAGGCTCCACCATGCTACGGCGGGCCGGCGGATTTATCCAAGCAGATTCATGAATGTCGCTTCGTACCGTGCAGAAGCCACTTCCCATTGAAAATGCTTTCTCACGGTTTCATACCCTGCACGGGCCAGCTGTTCCGCCAGCACAGGATCGGTCCAGACTTTTCGGATGGCATCACACAGGGCTTGAGGGTTCTCGGGTTCCACCAGAATCCCGTTATGGCCGTCTTCAATAATCTCAGGAATCCCGCCGACGGCCGATGCCACAACCGGTTTCATACTGGAAAACGCCTCCAATATGGCGATCCCGAACGGTTCAGCGCGCGAGGGCAAAACCAGAAGCGTACATTGGCGCAACAATTTCTTGACACCGAGGCGGTCCTGCGATCCAAGAAATTTCACCTTTTGCGTCAGGCCCAACTGCAAGACGAGCTCTTCGAGCTGCCCCCGAAGGGGACCGTCTCCGGCCAGCCACAATTCCATCTCGGGATGAGTCTGACTGAGTAGCCGGAAGGCCTTGATCAGCACGTCCACGGCTTTCCTGGGCTGCAGCAGAGCAATACACAAAACAAATCGCCCGCCCGGCGCCGCATCCCGTTCCTCCTCATCAAACTCCTCGAGATCAACCGCATTATGAATAGCGGAAGACTTGGCCTGCAGTCCGGGAAACCTTGTCAACGCCGCATTCAGAGTGCTCCGGGATGGAGCGACAAGCCAGTCGGCAGAATTGATGAGGACCTGAAGCGCCCGTGGATACCGGCTTTCGGGCACTCCCTTAGGGAAGAGATCCCCGCCATGCACTGAGATCACCAGTTTGAACCGGCACAAAGGGCGAAGGAATGAGAAGTAGACCCCGGACCCGATCGGGTAGTGAATGTTTACGATATCGATATTGTGTCGAACCAGGAGTGTATGAAGTTGATGAAGGGTATGAAGGAGATAGAATGCAAACCCCAATACAGATTTGACCGGAGCTTCCGGAACGAAGGGATTCCGAAGATTGAGTTCGTATCCAGGGAAATTCCACTTCGTCACAGTCGGCTTCAACGAAGGCGCTTCCCCCGGATGAAGAAACCACACCTGGTGCCCGGCCTTCTGCAGCTGTCGCGCTACATTCCCTACGACCGACGCCACGCCGCCGACTTCTTGATCCCATGGCACGACTAAGAGCACATTCATCGGCGCTCTCCGCACGGACTTATCGGGGAGGTTTTTATCGCGGCAATCGTTGACTCCCACCGTTGGATCATCACGTCCAAACTGAATTCCTTGCGGGCAACCTCCTGCCCGCGTAGGGCAACGCTATACAAGGCCTCAGGGTTGCCGGCGAACTCCGTGAGGCGGTGCGCAAGTGTGACGGAGTCCGCTTTGGGGATGAGGGGCAAATCGGCAAGTTTGGCGACCTCGATGGCTCCGCCGCTCCCTGTGGTCAGCACCGCGCAGCCGGCCAGCATCGCTTCAACCATCACAAGAGGAAGGCCTTCCTCCCTGGTACTCACAAACACCAGAATGTCATGGGATTTGTACACGTCCGGCATGCGATCGTGCGGGACCTTTCCAAGAAATGTGACGGCTCCGGTTAACCCCAGCTCCTGAACGCGCCCCCGGATGCCATCAAGATACTCGCCGGGATTATCTCCGGCAACGGAAAGCGTCAGACGGGAACGGACCTGCGGGGGTATGTGCCCAAAGGCTTCCACGGCCGTATGCAGCCCGCGGTCTGGAGTAATCTGCCCCGCATAGAGAAGGCGGATCGGGCCTTCCATGCCATGGCGGCGCACGGGGGCCAGAAAGCGATCGACGGGAACACCGCCAAAGATGATTTCAGAAGAAGGGAACGTGAGGCCGGCATCGCGATAGAGCGCACGCAAGAACTCACTGACAAACACCATATGACGGGGCTGGTTCGGAAACAGCCTGGTCGGAATTCCTTCGGAGGCGACCTGTCGCTCCCATCTTCGTCCCCACCATTTCAAGACAGGCTGAATCGGCTTGGGCCCCCAGCTCCCATTCCACACACCCTCCCAAAATGGCGCCACTTTTTCTCCGGCCGCTCCATACTCGTTGATCATCCACGGGTGTTCGATCCAATGAATATCCGGAATATGCCGTTCTCCAGGCATCGGGAGCAAATTCATCGCAAGACCGTTCATGCTCCACCAATTCACGATGTCCGGCTTGAATTCAGACAAAATCCTGGCAAACCGCCGGGCATCCGCCAGCTGCCGCCTGGCCTGTACAAGCGTCCAAGGCCTGCCCGGAGACTGCGGCCCATACGAATAGATATCGAGCCACCGGTCCACACGGACCCCCTCGATTTCCTCCGTGGGGCGGGGAAATTCCCCAGAAGAATCCATCGGCATGCCATACACACTCGTGAGCACACGAATGTCGTGACCACGCCGCTGCATAGTTTCGGCCACCTGCTTACATCGGACCTCGTAGCCTCCCCGATAGTGTGGAGGATAGAAATTGCTGACCATCAGGATCTTCATGGCATATCCATCAATCCCTTTATCTAGGCGTCACGTCTGCCCGGACGCCCTTTTCGCCTGACAGAGCCGCGGGCAGATCATCCGTCAACAACCCCGCAGCCAATTGGCCTAACCGCTGATTGAATTTCTCCGGACGGAACGCCGCACTCCGCTCACGAGCCGCTCGCCCCATGTCTTGGCAAAGCAACTCATTGCTGGCCACGCGATTCGTGTACTGAAGCAACGATTCGGCATCCCGGCAAAGGAACCCGCTCACCTCATGTTCAACGATCTCCGGCTGTCCTCCGCTCATCGGCACGAGAGGAACACAGCCGGCCCCCATAGCCTCGACGGTCGCAATTCCGAAGTGCTCCATGCGTTCCGGCGGGACATTGGAGTCACCGCCAAGGGCCGTCGCATGCCAATAGAGCTTGGCCCTCGCCAAATATGTCCATACTGTTTCCCGGGAGGCATTCACAACAAAGCTCACGGGAAGATCTGCGGCGAGGGATTTGAGCTTATCGAGATACGCCAGATCTTGCGGCAAGTCGGTGCAGAACCCGATCAAACACAACCGCCAAACCCCTCCATTCAAGGACACAAATTTCCGGAACGTTTCCAATTGCAGCCCATGATTTTTCCCATCCGTCACGATGAACCGCCCGAGCGACACGATGATGTTTTCTTTCGGCAACAAGGCCGTTGTCACCGCCACAGGGGGATAGAGCACCTCGGCCGCCCGCTTCCACCGCCGCTGAATCCACGACGACGTAAACTGAGAATTGCCGATCACCGTGCGATAGCCTCGCATGCGCCAATGCCAGAGAGCCGTATACCCCAGCGTCCGAACCCAGCGACTGAGCCCGCTTCGCAGGGCCCAGCCCTCCGTACGGGAAAGTTCCTGGCTTGGATGCCATTCAAACGGAAAGTGGCAATACACTAATCCATGCCTGGCAGCACAAAATGGCGGAACGCCGTGTCCTGAATAAATGAACAGGTCGTAAGGATCCGTGAGCCGGCGGTCACACTCCAGTCTTTCCCGAACATAGCTGGGAGTGAGTCCTGGCAGCGAGAACGTCCCTAACGAATCCGGGACGATCCGCTCGTTGACCCGGCTCAAATCAAGCCCGAAAGCTTCGGCCAATCCCGCAACCGTATATCCTTTTCCGCTATGGATGACCTCGACCGAGTACTCCCGTGATAGTTGAGCCGCCATGCTGGCCACTACCAACTGACTCCCGCCGAGACGCAGTGAGACATGATCAAAAATCCCCACGCGAGCCGGTCGGGCTCCGGCGAGAAGACTGCGGCTGGATGGAATCATCGCGTCACTCAGAAACCCACCTCACAGAATGGCAGCTCAGATAACCATCTACGGCTGCGACGATTGCTTGCCCGCCCATAAAGGCAGAGGCCACTTCCCTGTCAATGACTCGGCTCACTTGTTGCGCTTGGCGAGTTGTTCTGCCACTGGTTCGCGAAAACATTGCGCAACCGCGAGGTTACCCTTGGGAGCGTAGTGACGACGGGGCATGACACGGTCAGCAAAAGGAATCGGCGTAAGACAGTCAGTGGGATCGAGGAAATCAAGCCCCGCGGAGCGCAGGATCTTCACTCCGAGAGGCGTGTAATCGAGGACATCCGAGTCCTGCATCCAGCTGGGGAAATGCACCAGAATCGGAATCGCTCCATCAGCCTTCGTTTGCTTTGCAAACGCCTGAAAGATTGCGCTGTTCACCTCTCGCATCGCAGCATCCGACACTTCTGGACGCAGATCCCCTTGAAGCGGGTACCAGGTTTCCAGCCACCGGAACAGATAAGATCGGGTGGGAATGGTCCACGCCGGGCGATCCCATTCCTCCTTCACATAGGAACGGTCCCATTCAATATAGGGCAACTCATCGATCGTTCTCGCAGAGTAGATCTGTTCCGGTGGAGGCAGCGGGGCATTCAAGAGCGTGAGCTGCTGATCTCGCATCACAAAGCGAGGCGCTGCGTAGGGGAAGGTCGCAGTGGGAAACGTGAGCGAGGCATACACGGACATCGTTCGCACCAAATCGTGATCGACAAATCCGAAGATCACCACATCCGGACGCCACGCGCGCACATCTTGGAGATACCGCAGGTACGCCTGCCCTGTCCCGTAAGCGTTGACGCCGAAGTTGAGCACTTGCACGTCAGGCCCCAAGAGCTTCTCCAGTTGATACCCCCAGGTATCCTCATAGGCGACCTCATCCCCAAACGTATAGGAGTCCCCGATCAGGGCGATCCGGACGGTGGGATGCCGATCGGCAAGAGCGACCCCTGGGCTCGAACTCCTGAGTCCTTCTGCGCTGCTAAAGTAGTTCACGCCCTGGTCATTCTGACTCCGTCCTGAGCCGATGGTCCAACCAAGCGTCTCATTGAACAGCATGTACGAGGGCTTCCCGAGCTTGCTTCGAAACGACTCCTGAAAGTGGCCGACAACTTTGTTCCATTCCCTCGGCAGCAGGTAAGATTTCCCCCACATGTCGCCCATCGTCGTATCTACATAAAGAGCCCTGATGGCCCCCTCACCGGCAAGGAAGAGCAAAACGACCGAGACAAGATTCATCCCCAGGGTCATCCTGAAGGCCTGAGATCTGACCTGATCATTCGGCGCATATCGACAGCAGACGATCACTGCGGCGCCAACCAATCCGCACACCCCAGCCAGGAAGAGATACCCCGGACGACTAAGGAGGAACGAGAGAACACTCGGCTTTCTGTCAATCACATAGGCGGTGAGTATGATCGACAGCACCGACAGCTCCATGAGATAGAGCGCACCCAACAGCCAGAGGTCGACCACCCTCACGGGCAGAGCACGCTCTTCAATTCGGCTCGTGGTCAACTCTACGACCTTGGGGCGGACAGGGACCTCATTCTCGGGCAGAGCGCCTCCCTCGCCTTTCAACCCCTCGGACGTCTTCCTATTGAGCATACTCATACCGCGCCTTATCCTGATGTCCAGGAACATGACTTGAGAAACCGAACAAATATAAAAAGTTAAGTAGCTGTCCCGCCGCCCACGCCATACAGGATCGACCTCTCAATCGTCGTTGCCGCAACAACCATCAGAATGAGTCTGCGGGGATCAAGAGGGAGAACGATGAAACAGCTCTTCCAAAGCCCGGAGAACCAGTCTACAGGCACAGCCTAGCGGAGGTCGTCAGGCAATCTTTCTCGATTCACGGGACAACGCGTGCCCCTGAAGCAACTCAATCGTGCGTTCCGTTGCCCGTTCCCACGAAAACCACTCCGAGGCAAGTTTAAGGGCGCCCTTACGCAGGCGCTCACGCAATTCCGATTGGTCCATCATCAGCAGCATGGACTGCGCCAACACATTCGGATCGTTCGGTTCGCACAGTAAAGCATTGTCCTGATGGACGAACGCTTCATCCAGCCATGGTCCGCTCGTCGCAATCATGGGGAGGCCGTGAGAGGCCATGGATGAAAATGAGCTATTGTTCAACTGAACGCCTTTTACGAAGGTGAACACCCCGGCATCCGCCGCTCGAAGATACAGCGACCCATCCTCGCTATCTGCATTGAAACTCCCCGTCCAGACGATATTGGGCTCGACATTCAGCTCCTTGGACAAGGCATACATCTGCTCCACATAGATGTCTTCTCCGTTATAATTCAGGTCGAATTTCCCTCCCACAAAAAGGAGTTTGGCCTGCGCCTTTTGGCGCATCACAATCTGAAATGCCCGCAGGAGAGTCTCGACCCCCTTGGCCGGGTAGATATATCCCAGGAACGCGAACACGAAATCGCCCGGCTCAACTCCAAGCTTCGCCCGTTGCGATTGACGCGCCGCTTCGCCCACTTCACAGATGCGCATGTTCGGGGGCGGAGGAATCAACGTCATCTTCCCCCCAATGTCGGGCCGTTCTTCGAGCAAGATCATCTGATGCATCTTACAGAGCACAATCAGCGAATCACTGTCACGCATGAGGGTGCCGAAGTTATACGATACTCCGCCCCTGCCGGCCCATTCCTGGACCACATACTTCCGGAACACTCGCGAGACCATTGACATGCGGGAAGGATCGGAGCACGCGCGCACATTCTCAAACCGCGTGACAAACGGCACGTGAGGGAACAGCTTTTTCGCGATCGTCGGCGTAAAGGTGATCATCGGGTGATAGTGGTACATCACTCCCAGGTACATCAGATAAATCGCGTCGGGCGCGCAACGCTTGAGAAAGGCTTTGAATCGCGGAATCTCAGCCCAAGACCACTGATCCATGATGGGGTGAACCGTAATGCCAGGCTCGCCGGTTCCGGTGCACCCCTGCGACGTGAGGACATGCACCTCCAGCTTCCGATCCGCCAATTGCTTGCATAGAAAATAGGTATTGGTGGCCTCCCCTGCGTGGAAAGGCGGATAGGCCGCGGAAATAACCAGAACCTTCATAGTGCTTCCTCCAAAGCCGGACAGTCGCGTCACTCCCCAGCAGGCCCCATTAGCAACATTTAGGACCGGCCTGCCCCACGACCGGACCACGCAGCATGAATTTCTTCGAACACTGTCCTGAGGTTTTTCGTGATGTCCCAGCCGGGATAGTGAGACTTAATCTTGCTGAGATCGCTGATGTAACAGATATGGTCCCCCTCGCGATTCTTCTCCACGTAATCGTACTGCATACTTTTCCCCGAAATATCTTTAATGAGATCGAACGCTTCAAGGATCGAACAACTGTTTCCTCGGCCTCCGCCGAGGTTGTAGACTTCTCCGCACCGTGGCGCCGCGATAAAGGCATCGATGAATCTCGCCACATCGAGCGAATGAATGTTGTCGCGAACCTGCTTTCCCTTGTATCCATAGATTGAATAGCGCTTGCCTTCAATATTGCACTTGATCAGATAGCTGAGAAAGCCATGAAGTTCGACGCCTGAATGATTGGGGCCGGTGAGGCAGCCCCCGCGCAAACAGCAGGTCTTCATCCCGAAGTACCGGCCATATTCCTGCACCATGATATCCGCCGCCACCTTCGACGCTCCGAACAGCGAGTGTTTCGATCGGTCGATCCTCATTGACTCCGTGATACCTCCGCGATCCTTCGGATCCCCGTACTCCCACCGGGTGGCCTGTTCGACGAGCGGAAGTTCGTTCGGAGCATCCCCGTAGACCTTGTTGGTAGACATATGCACGAACGGCGCTTCAAGCGCGTGGCGGCGTGCGGCCTCCAGCAGATTCATCGTACCGACGGCATTGGTGTCAAAGTCTTCGAACGGCATCTTCGCAGCCAGATCATGCGATGGCTGGGCCGCCGTGTGCACGATCGCATCGGGACGCACCGCGACAAGGAGATCGAGCACGCCCTTGCGATCGCGAATATCCAGCTCATGATGGACGAAGTTCGGAAGTTCTGCCTGCAACCGCCGTTGATTCCATCGCGTATCGCCGCTCGGGCCGAAAAATTCACTCCGCCCGTTATTATCAACCCCGTGGATGGTCCATCCATTTGAGGCAAAATACGTACACACCTCAGACCCGATAAGGCCCGAGGACCCCGTCACGAGCATTTTCTTTGCATTTCCCATTATAGAAGCTCCATTCATTAGGACCTAGCGCCGGCAGCGCCGTGGCCCCGATTCCTGCTGTCACGATTGACCGCTATCGCCCTCACCGGCTGACTTTAATAGGATACGACCCGTTTGCGTATAAAGAAACATTAAGCAACATTTCAGACAAGACGCGCAGGCACGCAACACCCTGAAGACTCGGATTCACAGCATAGACTCATACAGCCCCGCATAGCGGCTGGTCTGGAGCGGGAGAGTATACTCCTGCAGCGCGACCTCGCGGCTCTTCCTGCCCATGACTTCTCGCTTCGTGGTCTCCGCTAACAGCTCCTTAATAGAAGCCCTGAGCCTTGGGACGTCATGACGAGGCGCCAGCAAGCCGGTCACGCCGTGCTGGACCATATCCGGCACCCCACCCGTCTCGAACGCCACAACCGGAACTCCGCAGGCCATGGCTTCGAGAACGGTGTTCGGTGAGTTGTCATACAAAGAAGGAACGACGAACACATCGGCCGCATTGTAGGCCAGCACCAGAACCCGATCATCAGTTACATATCCTAAATGCACGTGCGGAATCGGGGTCCCGAGCTCGGGCTTCCCGATACCCACCGACACAACACAGAGGTTCTTCACATCGGAGAGTCCGGCCAGGGCTTGCGCCAACATGGGAAACCCCTTGTACGGCATTTCCGCCATGACTGCGATGAAGAGCAGAATCGTCGCATCCTGCGGAAGGCCGAGTATGTCTCGAGCAAACTGGCGATCACGCGGGGCAAACATGTTCGTATCCACGCCGTTCGGAATAATGGTGACCGGAAACTTCTGCAGAAACGGGTGATTCGCCAGATTTCCTTTCATCCATCGATTGAGCGCCACCAAATGCAACCGGCGGGCGTCGACACCGCCAAACGTCTTCTGCTTGCGCCTCCACACCTGAGAGGACAGGTCGTCCGCTTGATTCGATCCCAGCTGGGGACAGGCCCCGCATCCGGTCAGAAAGCGCCCGCACCCCTCATCGACATGGCACCCTCCGGTAATCGGATTCATATCGGCTATCCGCCAGACAACGGGAGTCCGTGTGGGAGCCGCGGAGAAAAACGCCTCGTAGTCGACAAACCTGGCAATCCAGTGAAGATTCAGCACATCGCAGGGGGGCAGATGCTTGACCACATCCCCTCCGAATTCACTGCGATCGTCGCTGAAGATTTCGAATCCCGCAGGCCGCGACGCGGCGTATCGAGCAAAGTCGCGCGTCACCTGTTCACGACGGATTCGCCGGCGGATGCGGCTGGCCCAGTCCATTGACGCATCGAATGCCGTGACATGCGGGTCTTTGCTTCGTCGGTTGGCCACAAACATCGAGGACTCGTGCCCCATGTTGCGGAGCCCGGTGTGCAGCCGATTTGCCGCTCGAGCAGCCCCGCCGCTGATGTCCTCCGTGGTCACATGAACGATTTTCATGCTCGCCTCTCGCCGCGCGGATCGCCGGCCCGCATCAGCATAAGTCCTTCCATGTGAACGAGGGCTTCTTCGTACAGCCCTCTTCGACAAATACGAGATGCCAGAGTTGAAACATCAACGCGGCCCAGACATGCACAGCAAAGTCCGCCCGGCCTTCAAGATGCGGCGACACATAGTGATGATAAAACTCGGGGCGCAGCAAGCCTTGCTGCGTCAGCCGATCCGGCGCCAGCAGCCGCTCGGCCAGCGGGCGAAGAGCCCCCCGCAGCCACAACCCGATGGGGATCGTAAACCCTCGCTTTCGTGCCGTCAGCAATGCATGAGGGAGCAAATCGCTGACGGCGCGCTTGAGCAGATACTTCGGATCGCCGCTCTTTGTCCGGATCGATGGAGGGATTCGAAACACGAGTTCGACAAGGCGATGATCGAGGAACGGGGTTCTGGCTTCAATGCTATGCGCCATCGAAAAACGGTCCGTCATGAAGAGAAACTCTTCAGCGAGCTGGGTGTGAAAATCCACCGCCGCCAGACCGGTCCGAAGATCTCGCGTGCGCGAGGCATCGAACAGCTGCTGCAAATACTCAGCGGTGCTCTGACCGCCCTGGCCGTCTTGGCCGCACCGCACGAATTGCTCCGTCCGTCCGTCAGACGCACAGTCCAGATTGGCGCGGTAATACGATCCAAACGGGGTCTCCAACAGGCCGGACAGTTTGGAGAACAGCCGGCCTCGCCCGATGACGGGCCAGGACGCTGGAAGGCGATCACTGAGGGCCCCCAGCGGACTCGCGCAGAGCGCAAGCGCATCGGCGCCGCTCCTGGAGCGCTGACGAAGGGTGACGGCGGCGTGCAGGACCGGATCATCCTCAAAGCGCCTGAACTTTTCATAATTTCCGAACAGCTCGTCGCCCCCCATCCCATTGAGCCCGACTTTGACATCCTTGCTCATCTCACGATAGACGTACCAGGCCGGAAGCCCTCCCCCGTAGGGCTCATCCAAATGCCACACCATCTCGACGAGATCATTGAGAAGGTCTGTGGGATTCAAAATGAGTTCGTGATGCCGCGTGCCCCAGCGATCGGCCACCTCCCGCGCCAAATGCAATTCGTTCCACGCCTGCTCCTCCTCGCCTGCAAAACCGAGCGAATAGGTGCGCACTTGCGGGAAGCCTTGCTCAGCCAGCAAGCCAATGATCGCCGAGGAATCAATTCCACCGGACAATGAACAAGCGATCGGGACATCGCTCAACGTCCAGCGGCGCACGGCAGCGCGGAGTTCCGACCGCAAGCGTTCCGACCATTCCTGGGTATCGTGGTCCTCAAAGCACGTGCCGTCGATCTGCCAGTACCGACTGAGGGTGAATCGATGGTGCTTCAGATCGTAGACAAAGGAATGGCCTGGCGGAACCCGGAAGACATTGTCGATGATGGCTTCCGCCCCGGGCACATACAGCACCTGCATGAAATGCGAGAGCGCCTGGCGATTGACCGTCCGCGACCGCGCCAGCGGGGAGACCAGGAGGCTCTTGAGCTCGGAGGCGAAAACAAACGAACCCTTCTCGATGGAGTAGTAGAGCGGCTTGATGCCCATTCGGTCGCGAGCGCCGAACAGCCGGTTGCGGCGTTGATCGTGAATCACAAACGCGAACATGCCATTCAGGTCGTCGACCATGCGCTCGCCCTTCTCGTCGTAGAGATGGAGCAGCACTTCCGTATCGGAATGGGCCGTGACGAATGTATGGCCGCGGGACTCGAGATCCGCTCGTAACTCAGGCGCATTGTAGATCTCTCCATTGAAGACGATCCACACAGACCGGTCCTGACTGCTCATGGGCTGATGGCCGCCCTCGAGATCCAGAATACTGAGCCGGCGCATGGCCAGAGACACGTCCCCCGCAGGGCTCGAATAGATCCCTTGATCATCGGGCCCCCGATGAACGATCATGCCGTTCATCTCCTGAACCCATGCCGCCTGGTGCGAACCCGCGACGCCGACAATACCGCACATACGCGATCTTCCCCTCTCAGAACATGGGCATCGTGGTCATGCCGTACCGGACCAAACACCGGTCCGATACGCAGCATACTGGAACGGAGCAATGTCACCCGATCCCGATTCGAAACAACCGAGAACTCGCGCCTAGCTCATGGTGTGTTTAAGCGACCGATAGATGCGATGCACCCATGGGAGCGCGCGCTTCGCCTTGCCCAGCACGGAAGCCCTCAACGCGTAGCTCAGCGCCGATATGACGCGGCTGTAATACTCTGGAATGAACGGCATCGCAAAGGCCGAACGCGCCCATTCGGCGGGCGATTCCCGTTCCCGGTACATCGTGTTCCAGCGGTCAAAATTGGTCTGCCAGATCATCTTCACGATGAGCCGTTTGACCTCACGATATTGATCCGGGTGGCTGCGTGCGTACTGCAGAAGGACGGAATCGGAATCGAGAAAGTTCAAAAATCTCCGGCTTCCCTGAACCAGCGCCCGGTAATTGCACGAAAATCCCATGCTGGTCTCATAGGTCCGCTTTCGAAATGTACATCCTGTGCTGAAAGCGACAGCCCGCCCCAGGCATAACTTCAAGAGTAACGCATCGTCGATTCCGTTCCCGGTCGGAAAAAACGGATAGCCTCCGCACGCCTTGATCTCGTCAGTGCGGGACAGAATCGTCGCAAAGGTCTCGAACTTGTACAAGCCTTGGCACCAGGCCGTGACAAAGTCCTCGCCGGACAGAATCTCGGGCACCACGTCCACCGACTTGCGCAGCACTCGCCCGCCAGGATCGACCGCTTCCTGCTGGGAGACGGCGACAGCAGCGGAGGGATGCCGCTCAAGGAGCGCGACAAGGTCGGACACGAAATTCGGACTCATGTCGTCATCGTCTTGGAACAGGATGAAATACTTGCCGGTGGCTTCCTGCACAATCTGATTGAAATGCTCACTGACGATCACCGTTTCCGGATTCTGACGGAACCGGTACGGTCGAGGATAGTGGCGGGCGACCAGGTCGGCCACCTTGCTCCCGTTCATGCCGTTGTCGGACACGATGCACTCGATCTCAGGATAGTCCTGGGAAAGAACCACGCGGAGAGCCTGAGGGATAAACTCCAGCCGCTTGTAGATCGGTATGCCTATGGTGACCCGCGGAATCATGCCATCACTCCCGTCACTCACACTCGCTCTGCCACATGAACCACCGAGACATCTCCACGCCCGACAACCAGTCCACCGGGCAGCCGTCGGCACCCCTGGCTGGAATCGACTCGTTACCGCCCTTTCACGAGAAACGCTTTCAGCTCACCGATGTTCTTCATCTCTGCCAATTCATTCCCTTTAAACCGCACCCCAAACGATTGCTCGATGCTGAACATCAGATTGATATGCGCAAGCGAATCCCATTTCGGAATGTCGCGCGCGGTCGTCTCATCGGTCAGCACCAGTTTCTCGTCGTCGAAGACTTCGCGAAACAGTCCTTCGAGCTGTTCATGCACCTCCATCCGCCACCTCCCACGCATCCACGGTCTTGATGAACTGATTCACGATCGGCCCCCTGGCCGACAGATCGTAGGTCCATGTCGCTCGGCCACCGGCCCGGCTCGCCAGATCGAATCCCAGCTTGGCATAGGCCTCTTCCGCCATCGCATTCTTCTCGCTGGGCACGTAGGTTCCCCGCAACGACGTACAGCCCAGCGCTTCGGCCCGCCGGCACACGTGCTCCATGATCGTCGCCTCGACGGTGCGGCCGATCACGCGACAACTCATCAGCCAGGTATCAATGTCCAGCACCGCCCCCTCCTGCAGCGCAATGACCAGGGCCACCAGCCCATGGTCGGCGAAACGGTCCCGCAGCCGCAGGTACAAATGGACGCAAGTCGGATCGCTGACGAAACTCTCCAGCTGGGGCATCCCGTGGCGCTTCGTGGTGAGATTAAACTGATTCGTCTTGCCGATCAGCTGGGCGATTCTGGGCAAATGCAACGCATCGAAGGGCGCCACGATCGCCTGCATATGAAGGCTTTGATAGAACTCCTCAATGGATCCCGCCGTCGCTTCAAGCTCCCGAATTTGCGCCCGGGCCCGGTATTGTTCGGCCCGCGCGGCATCTTCCTGCGTATACGAACTGGTTTCAAACGACAAACACTGTGACAACGCTCTGACATAGTACGAGGCGTCGTCAGGAAGCGGGACCACCTCGACCTCAGGGACGAACTGCCTCACCGCTTCACGTTCGACCGGGTTATCATCCACGAATACCAGCGCATCCAGCCCGATCCCGAGTTCTTGCGCGATCCTGCGGATATTCTGCGGCTTCGGCTCCCAGTTGGCAACAAAGACCGCAATATCCTCACGTTTCAAGCGCATCTCCGGATGCTGCTCGAACGGCTGCAGCGCATCGGCGTGATTGTTTTTTGAGCAGACCGCCAGAATCACGCCCTTGTGCTTCAATTTGAGGATGTACTCCTGAAAGGCGACGAACGCCTCGCCGTCGACCCCGTTCCCCAATTTGATGCCGGCCAGCCCTTCTTCGGCGATCACGCCGCCCCACAGCGTATTGTCCAGATCCAGGACCAGGCATTTCCGGCTCAATCCCAGATCAGCGCCGATGACCGCCGCCGTATGGCGGGCGAGCACCGGGACCGACTGCAGCGCGACAGCTTGTTTCGCCAGATGCCAGAAGCGGGGATCGAACCACCGCGCTTTTCCCACAAACGATGCGAGCCGCTCGCAGTCGACGATCGACACCGCATTGCCCGCTTCTTCGCCAAGCCTGGCATTGACGGCCTGCGCCATCATATAGCGGGACCCCGGAAGGCGCGCCGCTAAATGGCCCGCCGGCACGTCGCACGGGAGCGCAAAGTTGTGCTGAACGACCCTCGCCCGGGAACGTTCCTTCACGGTTCGCCACAGCGAGGTCCAGCGGGCCACTTCGCTCCGAATCGATTCCTCCGGCGCGGCGCTGTACTCCGGGAGCCGCAGATCGCCCTCATGCACCGCCAGCACCACGAAGTCCGGATCGAACGCATAGAGGCGGCTGTTCGGGTCGATGATCTCCTGCTCATATTGCCCGTACTGGCTTTCCTGAACCTCAATGGAAATCCCCCGTCGGCTTGCGGCCAAACTCAGCATCTGCCCAAGTTGAGCAGTCGTATAGCTTCCGAGGAGCGCCACCTTGGCAGAGCGGAGCTTCGGCCCGGAAACGTTGGCATAACGCTGCACCAGCCTGCCGGCCGTCTGCCACGCGGTGAAATCGTCGTCGGCATCGACCACCGTCAGCGCCCAGCGGCAGGCCTCAGGAATATTGCCCAACTCCTCGTAACTCCGCGCGAGTTTCAAGCAGAGACCCGCCTGAGGCGGATCGGAAAGCGCTTCGAGATAGAGAGGAATCGCGTCCCCGGCCTTGCCGGACTTCCGCAGCTCATCGGCGCGGGCCGTGAGCGCCGCCGTATCGCGTATTCGGTCGTGTAATTGGTCAGACATTCTATGCGCCATCTGCGCCGCAGACGTGCGGCCTCCTCACTGAAGGAGAGTACTACGATGCCCCTCCCGGACCTAGCATTTCTTCATCTGGATCATGCGGGGCGCCTCCACAAATACCGTCGCGCCGGCCGGAACATTCGTCGTGATCACGGTATTCGGGCCGATCTTGGCGCCATCCCCGATGGTGACCTTGCCGAGAATGACGGCCCCGGCGCCGATATCGACCCGGTGTCCGATCTGAGGCCCGTCCTGAAACCGCTCCCAGGTCACCGCACCGATCGTGACGTTTTGACGGATGATGCAATCATCTCCGATGCGGCCATGGGGATGAAGCACAATGCCGCTTTGATGCGCAATCCGGAACCGGCGGCCGATGACCGTGCTGCGGGGAATCTCGATCCCGTAGTGATTTCTGACATACCGCCAGAGAACTCGATAGAGCAACAGCACGCTTGAGCGAAGCAGCCCCTCGCTTCGTTCCCACCCCCAAAACCCTAGCCGATGCACGGCAATGGCTCGAAACCCCGGCTCAGTCCAGTCTTTCTGATTGACGATCCAATCCTCATGGATTTGCCTGCACAATGCTCTCACAAGATCGTATTGCTTCATCATGCCCCTACTTACCTGCCGGAACCGCCATAGGGTCCGGGCTACCAATCACCTGCGCATGTCCAGGGAATGACGCCGTCACCACACAACTACACCAGTTCCCTTGAACCGACTCTGGCACCAGTGGCTAGTTCGCCCTGCGGATTGAGGGAGGGACACGGGATCCTGCGAATCGCTTCGAAGAAGCCATATCAATGGATGCTTGCGGAAGACCGTCAGCACCGGTCTTGCCGGCGTGCAACCGGAAGATCGTGTCGATCGCAGACCGATAGACCTCCGTCCACCGTTCGCGAGTATGGTGCGTACGAGCCGATTCCCAGGCACCCCGGGCCATCGCCTGTAGCTTGCTGCAGGGAGAAGCAGCGATCCTCTGCACTGCCGCCTTGATCCCGCCCACCGAGGAGTCCGGCAACAGCACTCCAAATCCAGCCACATCAACGCCACTTTCATAATTGACGATCGGAATCAACCCCGCATGCATGCCACCGATCACGGACCCGCTTCTCGACTCCGACGCGGACAGAGACAGAATTCCGACACAACGTTTCGTCAAGGCCACAAACTGGTCGCTGCTGACGTCCACCCATCCCACGGTATGGATATTGGGGGTCTCGTACAGCTCTTTGTAGTACGTCCGCTCAAAGGCCTTTTCATGCTTGATCGGACCACAGACCGTCAGATGACAGTCCGGCATCTCGGCGAACGCTTCCAGAATCAGGTCCAACCCCTTGTGAACAAGCCCCCCGCTATTGAGCCAGAGAAAGTGATTGCGACAGCTATCCCAATCCTTGCTGTCAGGCCACGGATACAGCACCGGAGCCGCGACCGGCACAGGAAAGATCTGTTTCCCCGCGTATCGAAACGTCTCAATGCTGAACCGGTTCCCGTTCATCGTCGCATAGTCGGCATGTTCGATGCCGAGATGCGGGACCTCAAATCTCCAGGGCTTCAGGGTGACACCCCGGCGCTGCTGCAATTCAAGCAGACGCCGGGCCTCCGCCTCGTTCTGGAACAGCGGATGCGCCGTGTCGATATGCAACACTTTGATGCAGTCGGCATTCAACACGGGAGCCAGGCGTTCAAGATTCCAACGGGTATCGACCATCATGGCGTAGTCACGCCTGGGCCAAAAGGTCTTGTTGTGGAAGTTGATGACATCGACGCCATACCCGAGGTCTAAGAACGTCTGGGCCATCTGAAGCGCCACCCAATGGTGGTGGTGATCCAGCGGGATCGGCTTCCCCGGAGGCAGCAGGAAAGCATCGATGACGTGCGAGAGTAACACTGTGCCCTTGGGTGACCCCTCCGGTTCGAGCGACACTAGCGTTCGATTGAGCACCTCCTGATTCAAGTTCCGCCGGACCTCCAACACTGCGGCTTTGATGGCGGATCCAAGAATATAGAGCCGGGACGATTTGACCGCCGACATCAGACTCAATCGGCGACTCGGACGCTGAAAGGGTGTCATGGCTCCTCCTTTTTCTCTCCAAGGCAGCGCACCTACCCATGCAGGTATTCCATTGCCCATTTACCATGGAGAACTATCGATGTGAGACAGGCCCGATGGACAGGGCCAGGCTCTCCATCGTTGAACCGCTGCAATCAACAACCGGACCTAACAAGGGCGACCATGCTCCCGTAAGATCTCTCGAATGGTCTGCCGGTAGACCCGAGAAAAGTGTTCGCGGGTATGCTGCGCCCGGACATGCTCCCAGGCGCGGCGCGCCCGCTCCTCCAGCATCGACGCCGGCATCTCGGCGATCATCCGGACACCGTCTCGAATTTCCTCGACCGAAACGCCCTTGAGGAGCACACCGAAATCGTGCACATCGACACTGGACTCGTAGTTGACGATCGGGATAAGCCCCGTATGCATGGTCTCGATGACGCACGCGGCGCCGCCTTCCGAGGCCGATGTGAACACATGCGCAATACTGCGATCCGCCAGATCGAGGAACTCCCGGCTGTCGATGTCGATCCACCCGCGCAGGTGAATATTCGGTGTCTCGAACAGTTCTTTGCGGTACGCCTTCACGAAGTCCGGCTCCTGTTCGACCGGACCGCAGATCGTCAGGCGATACTCGGGCATCCCGGCAAACGCCTCCAGCACGAGATCCAGCCCCTTGTGGACCATCCCATGACTGGCAAACCAGAGGAAATGCCGCCGGGCGGCGGAGAAATCTTTCCCGTCCGGCCAGGGGCAGAGCCGCGCGGCAGGGATCGGAACTCGATAGATCGGCTTGCCCGCGTAGCGGTAGGTCCCGATGGTGAAGTCGTTGGCGCAAATCGTCGCACAATCGGCATGTTCGATAGCAAGATTGGGCCGCTCATATCTGACCGGCAGCAAGGTGACGCCCCTCCGCCCCTGTAAATCCAGTAATCGATTGGCCTCCGCGGCGTTCTGAAACAGCATATGGGCCGTGTCGATGTGCAGGATCTTCAGGCAATCCCGGCCGAGCAGCGGAGCCAGCCGCTGAAGGTTGTATCGCGTGTCGATGATCACGTCATAGCCCGTCTTCGGAAGGAAATCGTGATTCCCGAAACTGATGACATCCACGCGATAGCCCAGTTCCAAGAACGTCCTGGCCATATCGAGCGCCGTCCAGAAGTTCGTATGCGTGTTAGGAACAGGGCGGTCGGGGTGGTTCAAGAAGTCGCCCCTGATGTGCGACAGCAGCACCGTCCCGCGAGACGATCCCTCTGGGAGAAGAGACGTGACCTCGCAATCCCCCTGTTCCGCCTCCTTGACGATCTGCGGCAGACGCCAATAGATCGCTCTCGCAACCCGATAGACCTTAAACCTGGTGAAACGGCGCCTTAGGGCGGGAAGCATGCTGGCCTCTTCGTCTAGAGCAGTCCTGTATTAAGTGAAGTCCCACCGGCTGATGATCGAGGAGGGATCGTCTGAGCCCCCGCTTCGGTCTCTTGCAACGCGCGAAGCACTGCCTCCCCCACCAGACGATGCCCGGCGACGTTGTAATGGTTCGAGCGCCGGAACGGAAACAATCCGACAGGATCCGGATGACCGGCGAAGACCGGATGGAGATCGATCAGCGGCAGCTTCAGATCGGCGACCAGCCGAAGCACCCGCTCTCGATTCTTGTCGGCAACCTCCGGCTTGGCATAGCGGGCCCACTCCGGAAGATACACGAAGTGCAGTTCCCCGCCCCAGCCGCGAACCGTGGTCATCGCCTCGACCAACACGTCGCGAAACTGCTGCATCTCTTCTTCCGTAACTTCGGCAGAGAAATACAGCTCGCTCACGCGGACGGCATCGACCTCCTGCCGGCCCGCAAGCCATCGAGTGGCTATCTGTCGAACATGATGCAATTTGATCGTCTCTTCCAGTCCGATTGGTGTGCCCAGCCCCTGCCGGGTTTGCTCGATGTAGGCTTTCAAGGCCTGATCGATCTTCTCCTGCCGGTCCCACAGCGACTGGCTGTAGCCTCCCGTCAGATATCGCCCGAGGAGAGGGCTATGCCGTTCATGTTCCAGATCCTTCAGATCGTTCTGTTCAAAATAAAACCACAGGACCGTTTTCGGTCGGACGCGCGCTCCGTACTCTTTTAATGAAGCCAGCATCATGAGCGGGCCGTTGGCATCCATGCCGAGATTAATGGTCCGCGGATGGCGCGCCCGAATCACCCCGACAAAACTGTCCTCTGTCGGCACGCAGGCGCCGTGCGTGAACGAATCTCCTACCGCGACGACTGCAGGCCGGTCATCGGTCCACAGACCCGGTGGATTGTGAAAGCCGTGCTCGCCGCTGTGGTACGTCACGTACTCTCCGCTCTCGTTACAGAACACGGTGAGCACATTGGCGACACCTCCGAGCGGCAAGGTTTCCTCGCCGTCGATGGACAAGGCACGAAGCGTCCTCATGGAATCGGGATTGTCCCACGTCAGGACGGCGTGGGGCACGACGGCCGGATACGCGGGACGCCCCTCACGTTCGAGATCGGCAATCACCTGCAGTTTGTCCCGGCGGTCGAACGAGGGCTTCGCCGTGGAATCCTCCTTCAGTCGCGCTTGAGTCGATTCCGGAGTCGCGTCATTGGGGAACGTGAGCCAGCGATTCCGCTCGAAATTGGCGCGGGCCGAGGCCGTGAAGGCCAGCAGCAGCTCACCGGCATAGAGCGAGAGCACCGAAAACAAAACGACCAGCGCCAGATTGATCTTCGCGGCAGGATTCAGCCACCGGGTCGCAACCAATCCCAGCCCCATGAGGCCTAACACAACATAGTGCGGAGCCCACCCATGGGTGGCTGCGAGATAGGCGACGAACAGAATCATGCCCGTCCCGATCCCGGACAAGATCCAATCGGCCGCGCGCACCAGATGCGTCATTGATGCTCCTTTGACTGTTTCCCAAGCCACATTTTCGAGGGATCTATGTTATCAAGCAAACTGGCGACTTTTCTCCACCCGTCGACCGAGGCAATCCATTGCCCGTTGTCCAGTCGATGGGCATCGACATGATGCATCCCGTGTTGATTCCATCCGGCTCCGCCCGGACCCAGAATCGCGCCTTGCCCCAGGGGCCGTTCTGCATAGGTTGTCCGGCTCAATTCCGTGATCTCAAAGGCGCGCACTTCCGTTCCATAGTCCGGGAAGCAGTTTTGCGCAAACCGGACTGGGCGACCGTCGACCCTCACCATACGGCCGGCCGGGCGCGCGAGATGAGGATTCCACTCGATGAGGGGGCTGCGCGGGTGTTCCTCCCACTGCCCCAATAAATCGGTCGCAGAAAACAGCCGCAAGGTATCGCACCGCCCCTGGCTCGACTCTGCCCACATCCACCACCGGTCGCCGTCGCGCAGGATCGAGCAGTCGGCGTACCCATGCCCTTTCAGCATGGTTCCAATACAGTCCCATTGATCAGGAAACCGGCGCGCCCTGTACAACCGGACTTCATGAGCCCGCACCGATTCCGGCATCATATAGTACTCCCCCTGCCATTCAAACACGTAGGGGTAGGAGAGGTGATAGGGCTCAGCCAGCACGACCCGCTGATACGTCCACGTGAATCCGTCCGGACTGGTCGCACAGCCGATCTCGCCATGGCTGCGCCGGTTATACAGTTCGAAGAACATGTACCAGGTACCGGCGACGTGGATCATGAACGGATCGGCCACCATCAACGCGCACACGTCGGTCACATCGTCCCGCGTTAGAACGGGATTCTTGACGCCGGAGGCCGGCGCCAGCGCCGCAGGCGACGAGCCGGTATAGATGCCGATCGACCAGAGATGATACCACTGAGCTTCTTCTGGCCCTGGAGAAGTGGAATTGGCATAATGAGCGAACCGAGACAATATTTTCTTCATGGGTATCAGTCTATTCACTACGAGGCTGCCTTTACCTGCTAACGGCCTAACGGTTGGAGCGGTACCACTCGACAGTGTGGCGCAACCCTGTTTCAAATGACGTCGCGGCTTGCCATCCAAGCTTTTCACAAGAGTCTCTTGTATTGGCGACGCAGTTCGGTGCAAAGGGTCTGTCGGCCAATACTCCCCATTCAGGCTGAACCGATGAGCGCATGGTCGTCACTACTTGCTCCACGATCGAGCGAACAGTTCTCAATTGCCCAGACCCTAAATCGAGTGTCGAGCCGTCAATGTTGGGCCGATGGGCGGCCGCGAGAAATCCTTCGATGACATCGTCAACATAGATCCAATCGGCGCGCCACTGTCCACTGGATAGCTGCGGAGGCACGGCGTTCAACAAGGATACGATAACCGATGGGATAAGTTTTCTGACATCCTGCCCTGGTCCATACGTCATGAACGTGCGTAGAATAACCGTCGGTGTTCCGTAGAGCGCCTGAAACATCCTGCCATAACCGCTGGCCGCCCACTTAGCCGCCGCATAAGGAGAACTTGGGGTCACCTCTCCTTCTTGAGTCTGCGGTTCATTGAGAGACCCGCACAAGATCACGCGCCGGCAACCTATTTCTGTGACTGCAGCCAGCAGGTTGACAGTACTTGTCAGAAGACTGTGGAAGGTGGGGAGCACAAATTCTTTGCCGGAAACAGCCGTCACGGATCCGGCGAGATGATAGACGATGTCCGGACGTACCTCCGACACGAGCCGGCGCGCCACGCCGAAGTCCGCCAGATCGGCCTGCCGCCAGCGCGGCTCGGAGTCACGCTGCGCCCGCTCGACGCGCGAAGTAGCATGCACCTCCGCGCCACACTCAACCAGCCGGCGACAGAGATGGCTTCCGAGAAAGCCGCTCCCGCCGGTGACCAGCACCCGTTGTTGCGACCAGAGAGTATTCGACATATTCATCGCACCCCTGCGCCCGCCGGTTCCCAGTCCGCCGCATCCGCCTGAAGCACGCCCGGCTGTCGTGAGGTGAACCGGATCAGTTCCTCTGCCACCAGCCGATGCCCCTCTTCCGTGTAATGGCCGCGCCAGCGAAGCGGAAACAGGCTCACAGGATCCGGATGTGCGGCAAACGCGAGATGCATGTCGATGATCGGCAGGTCCAGGGAACGGACCAGCGTGAGCACGGTATCCCGATCCTTACTGGCGTATTGCACATCGACATACCGCTCCCACTGCGGGAGATAGACAAACACCATAGTACCGCCCCAGGCTTGTATCGAACGTTGTGCTTCCTCCAGCACGTTCCGGAAAAGATGGATCGTTTCCTCCGGCACCGGGGGATGCGCTTGCAAATCATGTTCGCCTGGCTCCCCGCTCCCTTGCCCAAGCAATGACGTGAATGTCTCTCGAAGACTGGTGAGCTTCACCCGACATTCTAGCTGCCGGAAGAGTTCGTCCGCAGAGCGAGGCTCGGAGAAATTGCTCCACATCCGGCCGATCACCCCCTGAGACTTCTGGGCTGCGTTAATGTGAGCGATGAGGGCTTGGTCGATTGCTGCTTGCTTGCCGAACAACCCTTGACTGAACCCTGCTGTCAGGTACTTGCGCAGGATGGGGTCCCGCTCTTCTCGCGGCAGATCCTCCTGCAAGTCGTTCTCTTCAAAGTAAAACCAGAACACTATTGGAGGCTTGACGATGCTCACATATTCTTTGATCGAGGCCAATTCACTGAGCGGACCACTGGCTGCCCGCCCGACGTTCACCGTCTTAGGATACCGCTGTCGCAGTAACGCAACAAAGTTTTTGTCAGTCGGGACACAGGCTCCTTGCACAAACGAGTCTCCGACTGCGGCAATGCTCTGTCCGGAAGTCGCCCACACCCCCCTGGGATTGTGAAACCCGTGTTCATCAGTGTCATAAATCGTATGGGCGCCGCTCTCATTACAAAACACCGTGAGCTTATTTGCGATACCGCCGAGCGGCATAGCACTGGCACCCTCTATTGTGATGGCAGAAAGTGATACGCTGGAAGACCCGTCCTTATACAAGGCTGTTGCCGGCACGTTCGGCCAGGCATCCAGCCCGCGCTGCCGGAGATCCTTGATCACGGAGAGCCGACTTCTGGTATCGAATTCCACATGTTGCTGCCTGGCGAATTCCGCCTGCATTCTCTCTGCTCCGGCATTATCTCCGAACGCCTTCGGCAACCAGTTCGCACCGAACATCGAGAGCTGCTGCGAAACCGGGTTGAGTGCCAACACAGCCTCCGCCAGATAGCAGCACACCACCAATGAACAGAGCATCAATGTCAGATTCACCCGGGTGGGACCGGGAAGTCTGAGACTGCCAGCCAGGAAGCCGGCAAACGCGAGAAACAGGAGATAATGCCAGGACCACCCATGCCGCACAACCACGAGCAGGAACAGGCCGAGACAGAGTCCGGCAAACAGGCCCAGAATGAGGTTGGCAGCTCTGACGATCACGCCCGATCCATGATTGACGGTGTTGACGTCTGACATAGGTTCACTCTCCAACTGCTGTATCGATGCGTTCTCAAGCCGTGAGTCCATATGAGGCCGCGACCGCTGCCAAAAGTCTCTCAACCGCCACGCTGACGTGCCGGGACTCGAAACGGTGCCGGACTCTCATGACATTCGCCCCTGCTCACGCGCAGGCAAATTCAGAAGATCTCCCAGCGCCCGATCCGCAGACTCGGGCATAAAATGGCCAAGTCCTCCCTCTGGATACCACGTCATTTCTCCGAAAATCACTCGTTCACGAATACTGTATAGGTCAACCCTCACGAATGGAAAACCCTGCGACAAGGTTTTGGCTGCCGATAACATTACATCGAGCGTGGCAGGACGCGGAATGGCTTGTCCGGTTGGAGGATACTCCAAGCTGAATGGCAAGGGTTGCCATTCGGAATCAAACAGATCCCTCTGATGCTCGGCAAAACGGTCGATATCGACCTGAATCATTCCTGGCTGACCGTTAAAACAGAAGATCTTATAGTCGGCGGGCACGTTTCCCTGCTCATCGCTGAGCAATCGCTCGCACAGAATGCGTGGAGGAATATCCTTATAGGCCCATTCCCGTGAGTGCCAGTACTCGCTGCGCCGCAGCCATTGAGCCAATTGGGCTCTAATCTTGGGCCTATTCAGGCGCGCTGTCTCTCGACAGAAGATATTTTGTCCTGATCCATGGTTTACCTTCAACACATATGACTCCGGCAACGCGTCGAAGGGAATCGCGTTTGGATCGTCCCAGACGCCATAGAGGTCATTGAGGAAGGACGATCCCAGACGGGCGGCCACATAGTCGCGCACGGCATACTTGTCCGCGAGCTGCGTCATGACGGGATCGCGATGGTGCCGGATCAACCAGTGTAGTTTTTCATTGAACGTCGCGGGCGCGGCAAAGTTCAAGCGGCGGCCATGGGCTTGTTTGAATTGTGCGGCTTGCACATAGGCATCGGGGAGACGATCATAGAGCCACTGGCTGACGTCATGCGGCCATTGCCGGATCTGTTGTCTCCCCTGAAAGACCGCCATCCGGAAGTCTGCGGGGACCGCTACCCGCACAACAGACTTCACTAGTTCTCTGCACGCGTCCATCATTCCCTTTTTTCCACCGACGACTCGCCGGCAGGTTCCCCATCGGTCTTGGCTGGGTCGCTCGGAAATAATCGACTCTTCGATACCGTTCCGCGCCTCCCCCTGCAAGATCACCAAGCCAAATGGGTCCTACCGCCTGCTTCGAGCATCGTCTTGGCTGATAGGCCTCGATCCGGCGGAAGCGCGAGGGCAACAACCCTCTAGGCTTCGGCCAGCAATCGATGGTCTTCTAACGTCTTCGCCGCTTGAGAAATTCGGTCGAACGACACATGCGACCGTTCGGCAATCTCGAGCAATGTGTGGTGGCCGTCAGAGAGATTAAGCACCCAGAGCATGGCCATCTCCATGGATTTCTCTCCGGCCTGCCCTCCGATCGCCCGATACAGTCCGCGCTTCCCCAACTGCGGTTCGCAGTGGGGATTCTGGTTGAGGTAGGTCTTATTCTGCTCGAGCACCTCGATCGCGGCTTCACAGTAGCTTAAGGACTCAGCAAGCGCCTGCGGCTTCATAAAGTCAAGATTGTCCGCCGATGTATGATACTCGGGATATTGGCTGTGGGGCGTCCGGCTGAAACAGCCGACGGCCAGATTGAATCCTGGGGAACAATACTGGCGCTCATCGTACCCGTAGGGAATAAAATCGCAGATCGAATAGGGTGTTCCACCCTGCTTCAGCAGGTGGGCCATGGCCCGGTCGATTTCAGCATCGCCCCGGCGGCTCTTCTTATACGTGATCGGGCCGGCATCGCCGACTCCCGTCAATACCAAACCGTGCTTGATGCGCGACGCATCCTTCTGATGTTGACTCAACCAGGTGATGGACCCGATCGTCCCCGGGATGAACAGGACCCGATAGGAGTAGCGGCGCGGTCGCGCCTGAAGCCATTCAGCCAAGAACGTAGCCACGGCAATACCCGACAAGTTGTCGTTGCCCAACGAGGGATGGCAGGTATGAGTTGAAATGAGCACTTCATCCTGAGACTGCCCCGGAAGAAAGCATTCTCCGTAGGTCAGGTTTCCCTCGGTCATCGATGCGTCGATACACACGTCGTATTCGGGATCTGTCAACGACAGCAACTGGTTATGACTCAGGCAGAAACCCCAACTCTCCTTATAGTAGGAGGTGCGATAAGGAATCCAATCCGGGCGATCCGGGAGGCTGTGCAGATGCTCTTTGAGATCGGAGAGTGCCATCCGTTGCTTTACCGGCTGGCTATAACTGACGACATGCAGGTTCGATCTCTGAAAGTCGACCACTCGCTCTCCGCGCACATTCTTAATGTAGGCGTCCCGGATGTTCCATTCCAAAGGCACTTTCCAGTCAAACACCTGCGTGCCGCTCGGGACCTCATGAACAGTGAGAGAAATCCGTTTCGCAATTTGCTTCAGCGTCTCCCGCACGCCGTTTCCCGTGATACTTCGACAGATCGGAAACAGCTCGCTCGCCCATCGGTGCATCTCGCTCCCGACCGGCATCAGGTCTGCTCCGCTTTTGCCCCCTTGAGGATTCACGACAATCCCTTTTCCGGAATGAAATCCAGGTACTGCTGGTCCCGTTCGGCAATGATCCGAGTAGCCGGAGGCCATGCAATCCCAAATTGCGGATCATTCCACCGAACGCCTCCCGCGCTCAGCGCATCGTACCGGTGGGACATTTGATAAAACACTTCTGTACTATCTTCCAATGTTTGAAAGCCATGCGCCATGCCTTCTGGGATATAGAGCATCTGCCGATTCGTACTTGAGAGTAGGACACTGACATGTCTCGTGTAGGTAGGGGAGCTTGGGCGAAGGTCGATGATCACATCGAATATCGCTCCCGCCGTGCAACGAACCAGCTTTACCTCAGCATGCGGGGCCTTTTGAAAATGCATGCCTCGGAGCGTGCCTCTTTTGTGGTTGTATGAGATATTGCACTGCACCAGTGCCGTACTGAGCCCGTGAGACGCAAATTCATCCCGGCACCAGGTCCGCGCAAAAAAACCGCGGTCATCTTCTTTCCGCTCCGGCTCAATCACGTAGGCGCCCTTCAGCGCAGTCTCACGGAAAATCACGGGTAAACCTTGACCTCTGGAATCGGGACAACAAACTTCCCGCCCCAGTCACGGATGAACGCCATTTGCTCCATCACTTCTTCGCGAAGATTCCACGGCAAAATCAGCAGATAGTCCGGCCGAGTTTCGCGGACTTTTTCCGGTGAATGAATCGGGATATGGACCCCGGGGAGAAAATGTCCCTGCTTGTGCGGACTCCGGTCCACCGTATAGTCGATGAAATCCGTTCGGACACCACAATAATTGAGTAACGTATTCCCCTTTGCCGGAGCTCCGTAGCCTACGACGCGCTTCCCTTCCTGCTTGGCGGCGATCAAAAAAGACAACAGCTTTCGTTTCGTCGCCTCGACCTGGGGACCAAAGGAAAGATAGTGATCGAGCCGGCCAAACCCGGCCTTCTCCTCCCGCGCTTTCAAGTCTTGCGCACGGGCTCCGATCGGCTTCGACGAATCTTGTGCATGGCGCGCATAGATTCGAAGCGATCCGCCGTGGGTCGGGAGTTCTTCCACGTCGAACAATGTCATCCCATGGCGAGCAAATACCTTTTCGACGGCGAGGAAGGAGAAGTAGGAGAAGTGCTCATGATAGATGGTGTCGAACTGGTTCTGCTCCATCAGCTGAACCAAATGGGGAAACTCCATCGTAATCAGCCCCGTCGGCTTCAAGAGCACTTTCAGTCCTTTGACAAAGTCATTCAAGTCCGGAACATGGGCGAGCACGTTGTTTCCGATGATCAGATCCGCCCCCCACCCATCTGTAACAAAACCACGTGCCGTCTTTTCGCCAAAAAATGCCACCGTGGTATTGACGCCCTTCTGCTTCGCCACTTCAGCCACATTGGCCGCCGGTTCCACTCCCAGAACAGGCACTCCACGAGCTACGAAGTTTTGAAGCAGGTACCCGTCATTGCTGGCGATCTCGACCACTTTCGAGTCCCGGCCTAACTGAAAGCGATCCGCAATCATGTCGACATACCGCTTGGCATGAGCCAGCCAGGAATCAGAAAATGAGGAGAAATAGGCGTAGTCGGAAAAGATATCGTGCGGCGATGAAAACTGCTCCAGCTGCACCAGCAAACATGAGGAGCACACGTACACATGCAGCGGGTAAAACGGTTCCATGCGGCTGCGCTGTTCCGGTTTGATATAGGAGTTGGCCAATGGAGACATGCCAAGATCCACAAAGGTGTGCGCCAACGTTGTTCCGCATGACCGACACTGTGATTGCCCCATCAGATGCCTCCCTTTTCCGCACTCCTTCGACCTGAGCCACACACCGCGACCCCGTTACGCACGGCGCAACGCCGATTCATCAATTCACCGATTGATCCACACGAGAGCGTCTGAGAGATGACCGTTCTCGCGCAACCGCTTCAATGTCACGAGCCTCATGAATTCGCCCGTGCGAAAGTTGTGATCCTGGAACCGCATGGCCATCAGGCCATCCCGAAGATCGACCACAGCGCCCTGAAGGTCCACGGCCGGAAGAAACCCTTGCGCCAGTTTGGTAAACTTGTCGAAGTTGACCCGGTAGGATCGTTTATCCGGCTGCGCATCCTTGTTGATCGACACTTCCACACCCGGGACGAGTTTGGCCACTGCAGCGGCAAGATCCTTCACTTGATAGTTCCACGCGTCACTCCCCACGTTCACAGTCAAACAGGCTCCCCCGTCTCGGTGGTCCCGCTGGACGGCCCAATCGATCGCCCGCGCCATGTCTTTGACATGAATCAGGGGACGCCAGGGAGTGCCGTCACTCAAAATATTGATTCGCTTGGAGGCAAGGGCCCCGGCCACGAAATCGTTCAGCACGAGATCCAACCGAAGGCGATCACTCATCCCACAGGCCGTCGCAAATCGAAGGCACGTGGCGGTAAACGTGTCCGATGCGAGCGAGGCGAGCTCCTTTTCCGTAGATACTTTTGACTTAGCATACGCCGTGAGCGGATTGACCTCATCCTCTTCTCGCCGAGGACCGCCCTCGGCAAAACCGTAGACGCTGCAACTCGATGCGAAGACAAAGTTTTTCACGCCAGCCTGCTTTGCCTTCTTGGCAAGATCAACACTCGCCCGATAGTTAATATCCAGCGTGACCTCTTCAAACAGCGCTCCCATCGGGTCGTTCGAAATCGCACATAGATGAACGACCGCATCCACGCCTCGAAGGATTTCCGGCGCAATGGATCTAATATCCCCGAAGTACTGAACATCCGCCCGGCTCTCAGGAAAACGAGACACCCCTGTGAGGCAGTGCGCAAAGTACCCAGCGTCATACCCAATGAGTTCCGCGGTTGGGAATGATTCCCGCAAACGACGAAGCACCATTGGCCCGACATAGCCCATATTCCCCGTAATAAGAATCCTCATAATTGTCCCCTCAGTTCAATATGGTCTGAATACGCTCGCAGACGTATTCAGCAAACGGAAGCCCGCAAGTAAATGCTGGAGAAACTGCGTTCAACACATGCATTGAATCGCGATCGCCCTCCAAAACAAAATCCATCTCTAGTTTACGTTTCTTTATATCGACAAGTTGCGCGCGGATTCCCGGCGTCCCCCAAGTCTGGTAATGCTCAAGCTTGACACCTTCTGCCAGCTCACTGGCGAGTGAAACCATCTTGGATCGTGAATACTTTCCCATTTCTTTTATCGCAAGTTTTCTGAAGTCAAAATTAGAATTGGCGAGCAAACCCAATCCTCTTATGGCCACTTCGATAAACTCATCCCATTGAAAGTTTGCCATGCCTGCATACTGTTCCCGCCAGAATCCTGGGATGGCAGTCGGACCGATCTTGGCTTTTCCGCTGGCAGCAACCGTAAAATGAACACCCAGGAATGGATTCTTCAAATCCGGCACTGGATAAATATTCGTACGGATCGATCCGACTGGCTCGTTTGAGTAAAGATAGAGTCCCTTGAATGGCAGAATGCGATAATGTTCAGAAAACCCGTAATCGCGGGCGATGCGGTCCGCATAAAGTCCAGCTGCATTCACTACATACCCAACATCATAGGCACCCTGGCTGGTCATCACACGTCCCTGGGCCGATCTTAGATAGCGAACCCCACAATGGATCTGAACCCCCTCTTCCCCAGCGTCCTGCCTCATTGCTTGCATTACCTTGGAGGGATCAACAGTCGACGTTGCGGGAGAAAACAATGCCCGTTCACAGGTCTTGGCTCGGGGCTCAATAGCCTTGGCATCTTTCTCGGATAATTCCTCAATCGGAATCCCGTTCGCCCGCCCTCTTCGGAGCAACTCATCTAGCCCGGCATGATCAGCATGATCCTTGGCAACGACTAACTTCCCGCATCTGTTTAGCGGAATATTCTTTGCCTCACAGTATTTCGTTAGCAGACGATTCCCCTGCCAGGTAAACTTAGCCTTAAGGCTTTCTGGAGAGTAATAGAATCCGGCATGTAATACGCCGCTGTTTCGGCCACTTGCATGAAGCCCGCAGTCAGCCTCTTTCTCAAGCAAATGTACTGAGGCATCAGGAAATTTGCGTCGAAGCCCTCTGGCAACATTTAGGCCGATGACGCCGCCGCCAATTACAAGGAAATCAGCTTTCACAGCTGCTTACCAGACTTTCCATGGAGCCTTACCGGATTGCCACAGTTCTTCCAGGTAGTTTTTTTCCTTCAGCGTGTCCATGCACGACCAAAACCCGTAGTGTTTAAAACCCATCATCTGTCCCTCGTGGGCCAGCTGTTCGACAGGATCGCGCTCCCAAATTGTGTCATCGCCAGAAATATAGTCGAGCGCTTTTGTATTGAGCACGAAGAATCCCCCGTTAATCCACCCTTCCCCGGCCTCGGGCTTTTCGAAGAACTCCCTCACACTATCGCCGTCAAACCCGATGCGCCCGAAGCGCGCAGGCGACCGCACCGAGGTCATCGTGGCTAGCTTGCCATGAGACCGATGAAATTCCACGAGTTTCGTGATATTGAGATCCGCCACCCCGTCCCCGTAGGTGAGCATAAACATCTCGTCGTTCCCCAGCCACTTCCTGAGGCGACGGACCCGTCCGCCTGTTTGCGTTCCTGCACCTGTATCGACGAGATGGACCGTCCATTTTGGCTGGATGCCATCATGAATGGTCGCTTTCCCGGTCGACAGGTCAATCGAGAGATCGTTGTTGATCGCGACGAAATTCAGGAAGTACTCTTTTACAATCTCTCCCTTATAGCCGAGCGCGACCACAAACTCCGTCACCCCGTGCACCGCATGAATCTGCATGATGTGCCACAAGATCGGCTTCCCGCCGATTTCAACCATCGGCTTTGGCTTCAGCGTGGTCTCCTCGGATAGCCGGGTTCCCAAACCACCTGCAAGGATCACTGCCTTCATGACCGTCCTCCTTAGTTGAAAATCAGCTCGACTCGCTCGCAGACTGCGTTCAGTGCGCCCGACAAGAACAGCACGCTATTCTCTTCTCCTGATGCCTCAACGCGAGGGCATACCCAACTCTGCGACAATCCCTCTCTCGCCCTGAACTCACGAATACACATGAGTCGAACCCGCGTTCAGGCAACGGGGCAGCCACGCTGCTGTTCGCCTGCGCGGGGAAGAGATCTCGCCGCGCTGAACAATCCTGGAGGCGAACTTATTGGCTATCCCTAGAAGAATTGGAGTTGGTGGTCCACTTCAGGAGAGGTCGAATTTTCCCCGGAATGTCACCGGTATAATCGCCGCGAGCCGTAATCCCCTCGTTGCTCTCAGTCACATGAAAAGCCACCGCCTCCGGATAATCACAATGCTCATGGAATGGAGCCTCTCGTACTAAGCCGCCCCCCACGATGACCGTTCCCTCACCAAAAAAGTGCCCGGGAACCCATACCGTACTTGAGTACCGTCCCACAGGACGGGGACGCCGTAACCAGTTTGGATCACGATCATTAGACACAAAGAGGGTCTCCCCTTCGTCGCTTTTGAACCCAAAATTCGGCACCAAGATATGGCCAGGCTGAAGCACTTCATATTCGAGCTCGACCCCGACGGCCTCTCCGATGTCGACGGTATCGGTGACGATCCCCTTTTCGGTCCGCACTCGCACCGCGCACAGACGCGCAATATCGTCTTGAGGGGCCTTCGTCGGATCGAGCCACTCCCGACACCCGGTCAGCGCACCGGAATTGTATAAGTATTCCCCTACGATCTCATGTGTGGGCCCCTGCTTCACGAGCCGGCCACCCTGGAGAAAGATGGCCTTATTGCATAACCGTGCGACGGCCGACATGTTGTGAGAGACAAAGATCACCGTCCTCCCCTTCTCCCCGATGTCATGCATTTTGTTCATACATTTCTGCTGAAACTGCGAGTCCCCGACGGCCAGGACTTCATCCACGATCAAGATTTCCGGGTCCAGATGCGCGCCGACCGCAAATGCGAGACGAACATACATCCCGCTGGAATAGCGCTTGACCGGGGTATCGATATACTTGTCGATCCCCGAGAACTCGACGATTTCATCAAACTTCTTGTCAATTTCGGCCTTCTTCATCCCTAGGATAATGCCGCTCAGGTAAATATTGTCGCGTCCCGTCAATTCAGGATGGAACCCTGTTCCTACCTCCAGCAATGTCCCGACCCTTCCAAACATTTGCGCACGACCGCTCGTTGGTTCGGTGATCCGAGACAGAAGCTTCAGGAGGGTGCTCTTCCCCGCTCCGTTTCGTCCGATGATCCCAACGACATCCCCAGTCTCTACTTCAAATGACACATCGCGAATCGGCCACACCTCTTCTCGTCTCGGCGAGGAAGATGGAGGGGCGCCCTTCATCCGCAGCATCCGCTGAACGCCTTGCGTAAAGCGTTCGGCGAGGCCTGACTCCCCTCGGCTTTTGCCAATCATGATTTCGTATTTTTTGGAGAGCTGTTCAACTCGGATTGCGACATTACCCATACAGAATTACCCTCGATCAATGCTCACGCTAAACTACTGAGCTTATCCTATCGCTCATGCTGGATTTTGAGTAGCTAAATCACATCGGCGAACGTATTGGCCATCCGGTTGAAGTATGCCATCCCCAAGAGAAGAGCCACTGAGATGGTCACGATGTTCACCGCCAGAAACACCGGGTCCGGCGCAGGGGTGCCCAATAGTGCCCATCTAAATCCCCCTATTACCCCAACCATCGGATTGAGATTATAGAACGCCTGCCATTCTTGAGGGACCATGCTGGCTGAGTAGGCAACAGGGGATCCGAACATCCAGACCTGGGTTAAGAGCGGGATCAGCGCCGCAACATCACGATACTTCACAAATAAGGCTGACAACCATAGGCTCACGGACAGTGACGCCAGGACCGTCAGCGCCAAGAACAGCGGAACCGTTGCCAGCTTCCATGTCGGAAGCACTCCAAACCATAGCATCATGGCAATCAACAGCAGAAAGGCGATCGCAAAATCCAGGAGACCACCCAAGGTCGCTGAAAGAGGGATGATCAGCCGAGGAAAGTATATCTTCGTAATCAAGTTTGACTCGGCCACGACGCTGAATCCGCCCCGATCAAGGCTCTTGGAAAAATAGGTCCACGGCACCAATGCCGCATATGCAAATAAAGGATACGGGATTCCATCGGATGGCAATTGTGCAATCTTACTGAATACAACGGTAAACACCAGCATCATGAACAACGGTTGAACCACTGCCCAGGCCAACCCCATCACGGTCTGTGAGTACCTCGCTTTGAGATCCCGCCAAGCCAAGAAATAGAGCAATTCACGATAATCCCAAAACGACCTCAACTTCAGGTCAAACCAACTCTTGTTTGGCTCGATGACAACAAGGGATGAGCTATGTCTCACGGCATACACCTCACTGGTTACGCACTATGGGTTGGATCCTGTTCTCAAAGCACCGGAGCCGATAGCCGGCAGATCGCATCACTACAGCGCACAGAGGCTGTAGCGATCCTTGTTTGATGGCAATGCTAACTTTCGATGAGCGTGAACCCGGAATTCCTGACGCCTCGGCGTCAGCTGGGAAACGCAACAGGAGACTCCGCAGGACAAGTTGCTCTACCCATTTCTTTCTGGAAGACAGCGATGTCTCGAATAGTTCCAAACTTGAAATCCGCAAGCAACTGCTTCAATCGAACCTGGGTCTTATCGAGATTTAGATAGTGCCGAAACTGTGAGAGCCACGATCCGTTCATACGAGGCTGTTGAGGGTCGATCTCCCAGGGATGGAGATACATGACGAGCGTGGATCCCTGACTTTCGAGCCGTTGGAGCAACGCTCTGGATACCGCATAAGGGAACAACCGAAAGTATCCCCCTCCCGCCACAGGAATCTGAAATCCCAGTGCCTTATATGTTGACGGGGGAACCTCCCAGATTGCACCTGCCGAAGTGCAGAATTGAAACATTTCTCCCGGACGCGTCTCCTTTTCCGTCCGATGAAATCGATCGTACACACTGGAATCGTACTGATATCCTTCTTCGACCAATATCGAGAGCGCCCACTCGGTCTCGGAGGTGATGGAAAAGCTGGGCGCTCGATAGCCCACGACGGGACTTCCGATCAGGTCTTCCAAGATTTTTTTGGCCATTCGCACATCTTGACGAAATCGCTCCGGAGACTGAGTCGTCACCAATTCATGGCCATATCCATGGGATGCCACCTCATGCCCCTGAGCCGCCAGCGACTTGACCAGGTCTGGATGCCGCTCCGCCACCCATCCCAGGATAAAAAACGTGGCCTTCATTCCATGCGTCGCGAGGAGGTCCGCCAGTAATCGCGTATTTCTCTCGACCCGGCTTTCGTACTGCCCCCATTGCTGTCGTCTCTCGTCCGACCAGAATGCCGAAACTTGAAAATGCTCCTCGACGTCAAAGGAAAGACAATGAATGGGCCTCTCCGCTGCCAGGCTCATCGCGCACCTTCTCCTCGCAGAATGACTCGTATGGTCTCAATCAGAATGCGAAGATCCAGCCGCAGAGAGAGGTACTTGACGTAATAGAGATCATACTGCAGCTTTACGTGGGAATCTTCCGCCGAGGCTCCGTACCGAAACTGAGTTTGAGCCCATCCGGTAATTCCCGGTCGAACGACATGCCGGAGGTCATAAAAAGGGATGACCGATCTCAATTCCTGAACAAAGACCGGTCGCTCAGGACGTGGCCCCACGAGACTCATCTCGCCATGAATGACATTGATGAGCTGCGGTAATTCATCGAGCCTCCACTTTCGTAAATACCACCCCACCCGTGAGATTCTGGGATCCCGCTCCGATGTCCACCTGGCCCCCCCTTTTTCCGCATCCGTAAACATAGAGCGAAACTTCCAGATCATATAGGGCTGCGCGCGAAGGCCCACCCGAACCTGGCGATAGAAAATCGGCCCAGGAGAATCCAGCTTAATGAGTATCCCGATCACGGCCAAGAGGGGAAGGATAAGCACAAGACCTATCGATGCGGTCAGCAGATCGATCGAACGCTTCATCGTTCTGACAACGATGCCTCGCTTAAACTCTCTGGAGAAAATGATCGCGCTGGGCTTCAAGTCATCGATTGAAAGCCGACCGGACTCTTCCTCATAGAGATGATTACCATCCCAAATGTCGACTCCCATCCCCTTCAAGTCCAGCAATACTTGGACGGGAAGCACAGCTCGGCGATCCTCCAAACATACCGCGATCGTATCAACCCGATCGCGTTCAACCACCGAAAGAAGTTGGTCTATGGTCCCCAGAATCTTCACACCGGATAACTCTGTACCGACTTGTGCGCTTTCCTTGGCGAGAAAACCGATGACGTCGGTAAATACTCTGCTCCTCGATACCAGCACGGAGCACAGATTGTTCGCCAGCGACCCAACCCCTAATATCAGGATTCGCCGACGCGCCCCAGGCACCCTAAAGATCGCCTTTGGGGCATGATCGACAGGCAAGATCACCAGTTTCTCCGTGCGTGATCTATCTGAGTTGGGTACGGTGAGGTTCATAGACCTTATTGCCATAGCTATAGTATGAATACGGCGAATCCTGCTCTTCCACTCCGTTTAGTATCACCCCCATCGGCCGCTCTTGCCCCACCATTTTCATGGCACTCATGACGGCATCGCGAGGAGTGCTGCGGGCGCGAATCACCTGCGCCACAACGTCTGCCATTCTCACAATTAAAAGAGACTCGGCAACGGGCAACAAGGGTGGCGCATCGAGTACAATGCATTCAAATTTTTCGCGCAAATTGCTGATGAGTTTGGAGAGCCGATCCACGTGAGTTAAGGCCGCGATTCCAGATTGGATAATGCCAGCGGGAAGGATCCAGACCCCTAGCTGTTCATGATACTCAAGACATTCCTCAAACTGCTTTTCTCCGAGTAGTACTTCACTCAATCCCACGCCGAGTTCCATCCCGGCATAGGCATGCACCATTGGGCGTTTCAAGTCACAGTCCACCAACACGGTCTTCTTATTGAGGTCTCTGGCAAAGACATGGGCGAGATTGAGGGCGGTGGACGTCTTTCCTTCTCCCATCAGCGCACTCGCCATAACGATCACGGTGCTTTCCTGCTGACCTGCCATCAACCCTATTCTCGTTGCCGCGACTCGATACTGCTCTGCTACCGCGGACCTTGGATACCACATCGCGACGAGTTCCGGCCCTACCGAAACCTGCCCACGCTCAGCCAGGGGGCCTCCGTTCGCGACGAGCAGTCCTTCTTTCCGCCTGCCTGGCAGAGCCAGCAACCGGTCCTTACGGCGGGCTGTTTCTGCCGTCAGTTTCGCTCCCCCCGGCCAAGCCGACTCAAAATGAGAGATTACCGCAAAGACCGGCAACCCCAGCGTGACTTCGACCTCTTCGGCCGACACGAATCCTCGGCGAAGCATTTCAACGCCGATCGCACTGCCGAATCCGAACGCACAGCCCGCAGCCAGACCTCCCAGCATGACCATAATCAAGTTCGGCTTCTCTGGCCATGTAGGCAGACTGGCAGGTTCCACAATGCGCATCTGCGTGCCTTGCCGCTTCGTCTCGAGATCTCCGGCCATGCCAACCGCCAATTTCTTTTCCAGAAGCGACTGATAATTTTTCTGGAGATTGTCGTAGTCCCGTTGGATAGACATGAGTTCTTGCTGATGGACCGTTGTGCCTTCGATTCGCGACTCATACTTTCTAATATCCGAGGTGATGCGAGCTTGCCTGAGACGGAGTAATTCCTGCTCACGCAATAAGTCCTCCCGCTGCTTGAGTAATTCGGATTTATATGGATCGACGGGTTTCCGCTTCGGCTTCTTCGGCCCGTCGATTTCGGCCGCCTCGGGCTCGATATACAGCGCGATATACTCCTCTGTCGTCATCGCTTGAATCTGGCTCAACTCATTCTTTACCCGCGCGACGTCCGGATAGGTCTCCTTGTACATTGACCTATAGCCGGCCAGTGTCCGCTCCAACTCCCTGATCTTGACCAGTCGAGGGTCCTTTTCAGCCCGCTTGGGACTGACGTCACTGGAAGGATCCTCATATTCCCTGATGGCCTTGTCCACAGACTCGAGACGAAGATTCAAGGTCTTATCCATCTCTTGCTGCGCCGTCATCTCATTCTCAAGCCGATCGATCGCGCGCATATTTGAATCCATCTGCTCAGGCAATTGTCCGAGATGGGACTGTTTGAACTGAGCGATTGCCCGCTCCTTGACCTCCAACTGCCCTTTTAAAACATCCAACTCGTGTTGCAAAAACTCTGTCGAACTTTGAGCAATCGCCGTCCTCGACTTTGTGTTTTCCTGAATGAAGAGGTCGGCGAATCTTGCCGTCACTGCTTTGGCGATCAACGGATCCGCATCTGAAAAAGACACTTTTAAAAGACCGCTGCCTTGCGACTCGATTTTCACAAGCTGCCTCAGGGCCGATGCGACACTATTGTCCATGGCCGGCGTCGCGTTCTCTTTATAGTAGCCGTACAGATGAAACTCCTCTGCTACTTGCGTCAACAAATCCTGCCGATATAAAACTTCTTTGAGGGCATCGATACGTGTCCCCATTGCAAGATCCGGCCGATTCGCGTCTCCGCCCGATTCCGGGGCATCGACACCCTTTATGCCCCGCACCTTCTGTTCTTGATAGTAGAGCAGGGTATTGGAGCGATAACTCTTGGGCAACCATTGACAGAGCAGCGCCGCCAGACCAACGCAGACGACAATCGGAATGACGATCATCCACTTATGATTTTTTATGGCCCTGAAATAGTCTTCAGGAGTACTCAACCCCGTAAACAATCTCTTACTCCTTCTTTAATACGCCGGATCCAGAAGAACCACTTCCTGTCGCTGCGCCAGAGGGAACAGTTACACCCTCTGTGGATTCCGAAGACCCAAGACTCCCCAATCCGCCCATTTGAAAGAACGATTGACTCGTGAAGGCGTAGGAGAGCGACAACATGATCATCTTTTTCGAGAAGGCATATTCAGCCTGGGTCTGAGCTGTTTGAGCAAACGAGTTTGAAAAATACAGCCAGTTATAGGTGAGATTGACCATTACCGGCCCCAAGAGGTAGCTGGCCCCGGCCGTCGCGCCTAGCGTGTCAAAACTCGAGGCAGGCGTGCTCGTACTGCCATGCGAAACGTTCATTCCGGCCTGCGCCGTGAGCTTAGAGGTAATTCCAGCACTGGCATTGACACCGACCACATGCGTCTTCATTGGCCCTGCGTTAAGGGCGTAACTCGGGAAGATGCTGAAGTTATAGCTCAGCGATGTCGTGAAGGCGCCTGGTGCAATGACGCCTCCTGGGGCCAGACTGCCGGCCACCCTCGGCAAATTATCGAACGGCCCCGGCGCCGCCCCCGCTGCCCGCAACCCCTCCGAAAACGAACTGTACGTCATTCTGACCGTCCCAGTCGGTGCGAAAGTCGACTTGATTGATTGACCTGGAACGGCTGATTCAATAGGAAGGGTAAAAATTCCGCCTCCAGCAAGGGACGTGCTTAGTTGCTTTGTCCAGAGTTTTGCCCAGTTCGCCGTCCCTGAAATGGTCGTAAACGAACCTGACCCCCCGCCTGAGGCTCCCCCCTGAATAAAGTGAGACATGGTCGCGGTAGTTCCCACGGAGTCCGTCGGCGATATCTTTGTAGTCAGTGCGGTCATTGTTGTGTGGCCATCTGTATCGAACAGCTGATTATTAAGCCCACCCGATTGGTTCCCGAACGTAAGCTTTGTGTAATTGTAACTGGCCGTGAGTGAAGTATTTCTGGAGAGGTCATATCCTCCGGTAATACCACCGTTCATATTATGCATCGACACACGGTTTGTAATGAGTCCCGCATCAACCGGAGAGGTGACACTAGTATTTCCAAAGCCAGTTCCTAGTGCCCCGCCGGTCGTTGCCCCGAAACCGCTCAATGACGGCGTAAACTGATAGGTCCCTCGAACGGACAAGGCCGAAATACGCTGCGAAAAACTATTGGCCCAGCGCTTCAAATCCAACTGGCCAGCGGCATTGATACCAGTGTAGTCGAGACTGGGATTATTCACGTACTTCGTAATGCTAGCCCCCACAGAAAAACTGCCATTTACACGCGGGCCGGCGTGAGCAAAATTGATCTGCGGTATCACCGTAGTCATAAAGTCATCTGCTTTTAAACCGGGACTCAGCAATGTTTTCGGGGTGTAAAACACGTTTGAGTCATAGGTCTCTGAGACCGACAATGTTGGAATGACGATTGTTTGGGCCCACGCGGAAGGTCCCGTCGACCACCAGGTAACCAGCCCGATCAATAAAACAGCCTTAGCTATCCGCCGGCCGACATCACGGTACAACAATGACGTCACCAGCCTTCAGAATGAAATTGGCCTCCAGATTCTTCCCTTGCACAATATCAAGATACGGCACGGGAATCATGACTTGTTTGGTCTCCCCTTGGGCATTCTTCACCATACGAAGCACGTGCACGTTATTACGGGAAGCAAACGTCGTAAACCCTCCAGCATACGAGATCCCTTGCACCACACTGGTGAATGACTTGAGAGGAATCTTCCCAGGCTTCCCAACCTCACCGACTGCAAAAATGTGGTAGCTATTGATCTCTTTTACTTGGACAGAGACCGTCGGGGTGGACATAAACTCCGCCAGTGCATCAGCCACATGTTTCGAAAGAACTTGCGCGGACAATCCCGCGGCCATGATGTCGCCGATCAGAGGCAAAGAAATTTTGCCATCGGGTCGTACGATCACTTCTTTCGACAACTCTTGATTGCGCCAGACAGTGACGACGAGAACATCCTCCGGCCCGATGAGAAACTCAGTCGGGGGAACGGACATGCCCTGATATTGGATATTCTGCGGAGAGCAACCCCCTATCCCACTAAGAGTACAAATCAGAACCGCCGCAGCCGCAAGATTTCGAGCCAACGCCCAAGTCCATACTGTCATCGTCGCCTTACCTCTCCAAGTATCTCAACTACAGCACATGCGGCAAATCGCCAATACTTGATCGCTCGCTGAACTTAAGAACAACCTGTCCACCCACTAACGACTAGGCAGAATTACCATCGTTTCTGACGGCACAACAATCTGATCGCCGGGCTTCAACTCCATATTCTGAACTGATCCGTCGCGCACAACGATGTCGTCATAACTTGCCTTGAGTTTAGTCAAGCCCTCCCCGTCTTTGGAGAAGCGAAATACAACGATTTTATTCCTGGCCGCCATCGGCGTAAATCCGCCGGCCACGGTGATCCCCTGCAAAAGCGTGGTCTTGCTTTTGAGCGGAAATTTACCGGGCTTATTGACTTCCCCTAAGACATATATCTGATAACTGTTTACTTCCTTCACCATAATCGAAATGGTTGGATTCTCCATGTAGGCCCTAAGCCCCGTAGAGATCTCTTCAGCCAATTGCACAGGCGTCTTGGCAACGGCCGAAATATCGCCCAGGAGCGGAAGAGAGATTCTGCCATCCGGCCGTACCTGAACTTGCTTGGAAAGATCTGAATTCTTCCACACAGTGATTTCCAAAATATCCTCGGGCCCAATAATATACTCTGGCGTAACTATCAAGAGAGACTTGTCTCCTGAGCCTACTGTGGATTTTGTAGAGGGGGAGGCTACTCCTCTCTTGACATCTGTGTCCTGGGGAACTGCCAATGCTGGGCCGAGCAATACACAGATGCTTAACCCGACGATCACAGCGAAAGCTTTAATCCTTTGCATCGTTGTAAACTCCTTTAGCAGGGGCGGACAAACAAGACAAGCTACCGCCCATCCGAGGCACCACCTCTCTCAAAACTCTGTCCCCCAAATCACCTACCGCCTAGACTGCCTCTGAAAACTCCTCGATGTCCGAGAACTGCACGACTGCCCGACTCTGACATGAAAGCACATGCAATAATACAACAGCTCGCTCTTTTCTCGGCATTGCAGACTCGAATACTGCTCTTATTCCAGCAAAGGGTCCGCTATTTATTCGAACCACATCACCCGGCCTAAAACTCGGCACTTGTACGACATCTCGTTTTCGAATGCTTTCCTGTATTTCATGAAGCAGACTCGGATCGACCTCAGCTGGAGTATGTCCAAAAGCCACTATTTTTCTGACCCCTCGGGAATAAGAAATAATCCGATATTCTCGTTCATAGTCGAAACGCGCGAAAAAATAGCCTGGGAACAGGCCCGAACGACGAAAGCGCCGCCTCCCGCCGACGGTAAAACACTCATTCACTTCAGGATAGTAGGTCTCAATCCCTGCTTGACCAAGAAACGATGTTGAGGAATGTTCCTGGCGGGGCTTAGCCATGACAATATACCATTTTTGCATCCGCGCTACCCTCAACTTCCCTAACCGACCGCCGACCAAGATTTCCATACCTCACTGAGCCTCTTACCCACTCGGAGAGAGTCGCACAACGAAGCTAGATTCAAAAACTATTCACTCAAAACATGAACTTGAGGCCCACCAGGTACGGGCCAACCCCTTTTCCAAAAGGGACGCGTCTTGCCCACCGGACTTCAGCCAGCGTAGGCGTCTCAGCGACCGTAACCGGAGTCGGCACAAAGACCTTCAATACCTGCTCTACAGAAGGGGCCTGCTCCATCAGTATGAGCATTCCCCCACTGCTGATGTTCAAAGAAAGCGCCTTGCCTTCACGACCTGATTGAGCAGGTTCATCCGCAGGCCTAGTCATTTCATAAGGAATAGGTCTCAGCATCGCCACTCGATCCCTATGACTTTCCCCACAATCGGTCATCGGCCATTCCCAGCTTATCTGTCCCACATCGCGCCTCCCCTCTAATAAGGATTAATTCCTTGGCTTCCCTATCCACAACTTAAGAATTGGATTCTCGATAGTAGCTGACCCAACTCGCGCTACTCTTCTTCCAATCGCACTAAACTATAGGGAATACCTCCGAGGCGAACAATACCGATGATGTAGGCCAATATTCACTAACGTAGGTGTTGACTCCCCCTAAAGGGTTAGGTACTCTTTCTAGTGTCGCTTCACTCGCTGCACTCTATCAGAGTTTGTTCAATTGTCTAGCAATACTGCCGAGTCTGTCGTAAAGAGAATCCATGACTGAATCAACTCAGCACGCCGATCAATCAGATGGCCTTGCCGACCAACGTGCCGGTTCAGGAATTGTCGTGTTAACAGCCGCCATGCAACTGCTCCACATGAATCGTCAGGCAACGGAGCTGGCTAAAAAAATCAATGCCGCGGAACAGGCGGGATCGGCTGCTCGATCAGCCCACGGCGTTTTGCCAACGGCTCTCACCGAACTCTGTGGGGAAATTATCAAGGCACTTCATGTTCGCACTGAAGCAAAAGATTGGGAGCAATTTGAACTCAAACGAGTGAGCGGAGATCCGAGCCAACCCATATTGCTTCGAGGATTTGGCCTACCTGATCGTGGCGGTGTGGAGCATGCTCGCCTGGTGGTCACCATGGAAGAGCTTGGAAGAAGACAGAACCTCAATACCGACCATGCCCGCGAAAAATTCCAGCTCACAAATCGCGAACAAGCCGTCGTGGAACATTTGGCCAAAGGATGGACCAACAAAGAGATCGCAAATGCCCTCCTCATTACAGAGCAAACGGTTAAAGAGCACATCAAACACATCATGCGAAAGACTACGGCAACGACCCGCACAGGCATTCTGGTTCAGATCTTCAACTCATAACTTCCCGCTTACACCTCTGTTGCAAAGACACCACACTGAGCGATCTGCACAACATCCCACCCGTGCCCACGGAAATTTACTTCAACGAATTCAGCAATTTGCGATTGCATAACTCAGGTCTATTGATTGCACAGTCCCCTCAGTAAGTGTTGCGGTGCATCTTTCACCTGAGGAGCCTAGACTTGAAGCAGACCTTCTCCAAGCAATCTATCGGTAGCGTGCTCGGCTTGGCCCTCCTCATTTCAGGGTGCCAGACCGGTTCGCCTCTTAAAACAGTAGGCCTCGACAACCCTGGATTCATGAACCTTTGGGGAACATATACGCACTGTAAGTCCACCTCAGATATGGGCGAAACCCAGCAGGCTATGGAAAAACTCACGACGGCCGCCTTGGCTGGCCAGGGACATGACGGATTTGTGCTCCCGATGCCGCAACAGCTGGAACGTTTCGTCGCCACACCAGCAAGCCGCCTTGCCGTGGACGTTCACGCCATGGCAGCTTCGTGCTCCCTCCATGCTGGGCAAGTCGCGTTCAGCTCTGGAAGAGTTGACTTGGCTAGAGAGGCACTCACTAGCGTGATTACGCTTCACAAGGAGAATCAGGAACCAACCTACTACCTCGCACAGGCCCACAAGCTATTGGCTGAGATGGAAAATGGAGTTCAGATTTCGCTTAAGACACCCTAGGCTATCTCTCCCCTCTCAATTTCCCATACTCTTCGACATATCGCTTAGCCGAACATTCCCAGGAACAATCCACCCCCATACCAGCCTGCTGAATTGACGCCCACGCCTTCCGATCTGCATGAACCTTCAAGGCCAGCAGGATTGTCGCCAGCAGAGAGTCCGCTGAAACTCCTTCGAACTGGAATCCCGTCGCATCTCCGGCCAGTGCCGTAGAGGGCCGGTATGGAATAACCGTATCTGCCAACCCCCCCGTCTTTCGCACAATTGGAATCGTGCCGTACCGCAGGCTATAGAGCTGAGTCAGTCCGCAGGGCTCATACCGCGACGGCATAACCAGCATATCCGCACCGGCTTCAATTCGATGCGCACGCCCCTCATCGAATTTCAGAGACACGCCGATTTGCTGGGGGTAACGCTCCTTTGCCGATTGAAATCGATCTTCAAGAATCCGATCTCCCGTACCCAAAATCGCCACCTGAACGCCCACCGCCATCAACTCCGGAATAATTTCCGCCAGCAGATCAAACCCCTTCTGTGACGTCAACCGTCCGATGACTCCAATGAGCGGAACATCACGATTCGGCAAGCCCAGTTCGCGCTGAAGCGCCTTCTTGCAGACTGCTTTGCCTGATAGGTCCGTCCGTGAATAGTTCGCCGCGAGGTGGCTATCCGTCTCAGGATCCCAGGAACCAACATCAATGCCGTTGATAATCCCGACGACATCATCCCGACGACCAGCCAACACCCCCTCCAAACCAAACCCGCCATCTGAGCTCATGATTTCTTTTGCGTAAGTTGGGCTCACGGTCGACACCTTGTCCGCAAAGAGAATGCCTCCTTTAAGCAGATTCACCGATCCGTAAAACTCCAACCCGGCAGGAGTAAACAGATCTGTGGGCAGGCCCGTCTCAGAAAATTGGGAACCGGGAAAGATACCTTGATACCCCACATTGTGAAGCGTCAACAGCGTCCTGACATCGCCGACGAGTGCCCGATCACGCTCCGTGGTTTTCAGATACACAGCCGCAAGGGCCGTCTGCCAATCGTGCAAATGCAAGACAGAGATCGACTCACCGAGGCTGCTCCGGAGATATGCCAGCACTTCAACGATCGCGCGGCTGAAAAAGGCAAACCGAGCAAGATTGTCACTGAAGTCTCCATCCGGACCTTGATACAGCCCAGCCCGGTCAAAATAGGGGTCATACCGAACCGCCACCACTCGAACCGATCGTCCGGCCCCCCCGACAGGAATCAAATCTTCCTCAAGCGTCGCATCGACAAGCCCCTTGGCAGTCCTGACGCGAATCGTCCCGAGCTCCCGGAGCGACCTTCCACCCGTCTGAAAACTGCGATAGCGGGGCACAATCAAGGTCACCATATGCCCCAGCTTGGCAAGCTCCACTGGAAGCGCACCGGCGACATCGGCCAGCCCACCCGTCTTGACGTAGGGAACCGCCTCTGATGCGGCCATTACAATGTTCAGTGAATCGATGTGGTGAGATCTCGCCATGATGTAAAACGCCAGCTGATCCTAGCGGAGCGGCGCACCTTCCAGGCTCGTCTTAAAGCGGTCTTCAAACTGCCACGTCTTTCCAAGCGTGTGGACTTTATCGGCCTTTAACTCTTCCCGATACACCAGCCGATCATCTAAAAATACTAACATCCAGCCTTGCTCGGGGTAGCCTAGAAACACCCCTTCCCCGGCCTCGAAACTTGCTTCCCACCCCTCTGGCGCTTCACCAATGGGCACCCGGGAACGCGGAATCATCGACTTATCCGGCATGACAAAAAACTGCGTGAACTCACTATGGTGATAGACCGGCTTGCCCCAGACATTCACGAACGCTTTTGGGGAAATCTGCTGGACTGTGAGCTGCTTGTTCTGCACCAGGCGTTCCTGCTCTCCCAATGGCGGCATACTCTGGCAACCCGCCAGTACAAACAGACACAGGACGCTCCCCAAAACCTGCAGAACCCATCGAGCACTCCCTTCACCTTGCCCAGGCTGCTCCATCACTTTTGTCCCCTTCCCCCGGTCATAGAAGCCGCCGACTCTTCTGCTCGGTTGGCTTCACCGGCACACACACATCACATTGGCACAGCTGCCGCAGAAGCCCGTAAGAATAAATTCCGCTGTCATGCCCATCACTCCAGGAAAATTGGAGCGCATACCGCCCGACCGGCTGAATGTCCTGAGCCATGATAAACATCGGCACATCATCGGGCTTCAATCGACGCACACCTGTCCACTCATCGACACAGGCGGCACAAGGACAATGCAGCCTCAGCACACGAACGGGATAGATCCCTCTGTGGCCATCGCTCCACTCGATGCCCAACACACCCTTCTCCAACCATTGCATGTCGATGGGAACCAAAGCCGCGGCCATAGTCTCTCCCCTTCTCCCCTCATGCTCCATTGACTCAGACCGAAGACACCGACGCCAAGAAATCGACCGGCGGCAATCGCCGACCAGCCACGACCGTCACATAGCCCTCAATTGCCCGCTCCACCTCAGCCCGCACCTGGCCGGTCGCCGTCAGCCGCGTAACCAGCTCGGGAGTCAACCGAATAGCTTGCTGTAGAAACGACAGGCTCCCACGAGACATCACAATACACCGGACCATCTGCCGCGTCGCACAGGAGAGACAGACAAATCCGCCGGCCAGCGGCGAGAACTGCGGCTCCCCCGTCACACCAGACTTCCCACAGGTCGCACAGTGATCGGTTTGCGGACGAAACCCCGTCAGCCCCAGCAAACGAATCTGAAACAGCAACGCCACCAAGACCGGATCTCGACTCCCCTTGAGAGACCCCAACCCCTGACCTAAGGTCTCGAAGAGTCTGGCATCCGGATCGCCATCCGGCGTGACCGCCCCCACCACATTGACCATCCGGGCCGCACAGGCCATCAACACCAATTCTTCCCGAAGCGGCTGAAAGGATTCGATCAGATCGACATGAGAAATCCGATAGAGCGAATCACCCGGCTTCTCGAACAAATCCAGATGACAGCGGGTAAAGGGCTCAAGCGTGGCTCCGAAGTGGCTCTTGAATCGCCGGGCCCCGCGCGCCACGCCACGGATTTTCCCGAACTCCTTCGAATAGAAAGTGACAATCCGGTCGGCTTCACCCCACCGACGGCTTTTGAGGATAATGGCAGAGGTTTTTACGAGAGGCATCGCCCAAGCCCTTTTCGCACACGCAATACTCCGGCTCCCCCCGAGGCGAGGCAGATCACCGCAGATGGTCTAAAAACAGCGTGGCCAATGAGAGATAGATCGTGATGCCTGTAATATCGTTGGCCGTCGTCACGAAGGGACCGGCCGCCACGGCAGGATCAACACCCATGCGCTTCAGCACAACCGGCATGATCGTCGCCATACTCGTCGAAACCAGGAATGCAATCACCAGCGACGTCCCGACCACCATGCCCAAAAAGGCCTGATGCCAGGCCCATCCGACCAAGGTCAGCATCACGCCGCAGGCCAGGCCCATCAAGAGCCCAACCTTGACCTCGCGAAAAAAGACCATGCGCACATCCGACAATTCAACCACCCCTGTGGCCAATCCGCGAATAATCAATGTCGACGACTGCAATCCGACATTGCCGCCCATCGCCGCAATGACCGGGATAAAACTGACGATCGCCACCACCTCTTGCAACGTCATCCTGAAGTACCAGAGGATGGCGCCCGACAAGAGACTGCCGACTAAATTGGTGAACAGCCAGGGCAGCCGCAACTTTGCCGCGCCAAAACTGGACGACTTGGAGACCGAGTCCTCCTCGATCGCGCCGGCCATTTTCAACATATCCTCTGTGGCCTCTTCACGGATGACGTCCACCACGTCATCGACCGTGATGATGCCCGCAAGCCTTCCATCTTTCTCCACTACCGGAATCGCCAATAAGTTATAGCTGGCGACCTGGCGCGCCACCTCTTCCTGGTCCATGTCGACCGCCACGCTCATGACATCGCGCATCATGATATTTTTCAGCGGCGTGGCCGGAGGAACCGTCAAGAGCTGGCGTAACGAGAGCACTCCGACGAGGTGTTCATCCTTGTCGGTCACATAAATATAAAACACCATTTCGGCATCGGTGGCCTGCTGCAGCCGTCGAATGGCCTCCTGAGCCGTCGCATCTTCCGGCAGCGAAAAGAACTCCGTGGTCATGATGCCGCCGGCCGTATCCTTGGGATACTTGAGAATATCGGCGACTTCCGTCGAGTCCTCCGTCTTCATCAGGGCCAGAATGTCTTTACCCCGCTCTTCAGGGAGGAATCCAAGAATATAGGCGACGTCGTCGGGGCCCAGATCTTTCAAGAGCCAGGCGATATCGGAGTGCAGCAGATCGGCCAAGACTTGCTGAATACTATCGCCATCCAGCTCACTCAAGACCTGGCCGCGCTTGGCTTCGCCGCGAACGAGCTCAAAGACTTCGCGCTTTTCTTTGGGGGAACTCAGATGAGTGATGACTCTGGCCGCGTCGGCCGGATGCATCCGGCCGAGCATCTTCGACAAGTTCGTGATCGCCCCGCGTCGCAACAGACGCTGCACGGACAACAGAATGATATCCGACTTCGTCTGTCCGCGCTCTGACTGATCCCGGAGCGCATCCCGCAACACGTCCCGTTCGGACGACCGAAGACGGGCGTCGGGCGATTGCGGATCGACTGGTTGTTCAGTAGGCAGCATAGCGGGATCCCTAGTAGCCGAGTTCCACAAGCGTGCGCTCGTCTTCGCGCCAGTCTTCCCGGACCTTGACCCACACCTCCAAGAACACTTTCATATCGAACACACGCTCCATATCCTGCCGCGCCTGGGTACTGATCAGCTTCAACCGTTCGCCATGCTTGCCAATCACGATCCCTTTCTGCGTGTCCCGCTCGACGAGAATCGTGGCCCGGATCCGCGTAATCTTACTTTCCTCGACAAACTCTTCGATTTCCACCGCCACTGAATAGGGGACTTCCTGCTCCGTCACCGCGAGAATTTTCTCGCGGATCAATTCGGCCGCCAGCGTGCGCATGGACTGGTCCGTCAGCATATCTTCGTTATACACCCCTTCGCCTTCCGGCAAGTGGGCGACGGTCACCTCCAGCAGACGATCGATATTATCTCCGTCCTCCGCAGACACCGGCACCACCTCGGTCCAGGGGAACAGCCTTCCGTAGGCCTCCAGCACCGGCAGCAACTTGATCTTGTTCACCGCATCGACCTTCGTCACCACTAGAATGACAGGGCGGGCATGCTTCGCCATCGCCGTCTTCACGTGGGTGATCGCCGCCAGATCGCCGGGCCCAGGCAGATGAAGAGACTCCATCAGCACATAGAGCAGATCGGCATCATCCAGCGCTTCCACCGTCGTCCGCACCATCCGCCGGTTCAGCAAGTGATCCGGCTTATGCAACCCTGGCGTATCCAAAAACGCAATCTGCGCACCCGGCACATGCGCCACCCCGAGAATGCGCGTCCGGGTCGTCTGCGGCTTATTCGATACAATCGCGACTTTCTCTCCGAGCAATCGGTTCAGCAATGTAGACTTCCCCACATTGGAGCGGCCGATGATCGCTACCGTCCCGAATTTCATGGGGCCTCCTGAAGCGATCGATCCTTCACTGGGTCTGGGGACAACTGATAGACCGTTTCCCCCTTGCGCACATACCCCAATCGTTCGCGAGCTAATTGTTCGATCTTGGCCGGATCATGTTGCAACCGGGCGATTTCTCCGCGCAACCCGCCGTTATCCCGTCGCAACGCGAGAAGATCCCGGTCTAATTGAGCCACCTGTTCGCGCATGGCCAAATACCGAGGCAACCCCATGTTGCCGAAGCAAAAGGCAACCAAGAGCCAGACACAGGCGCCGGCACCAGCCACCTGGGCCACGGTGCCCATACGGCGCTGCCAATCCAGCCACACCCGTCCACGATTCTGCTTAATGATCATAAATGTGTCAGCAACCCTCGTCTCACAAATACCGAATCGTCACTCATCAAATACCACTCTTGCGCGGCGGTTCAAAACGTCCGTCCAGCGAGGCCGCAACGAGCACAGAGGCGAATCGTACTCTTCCCGTACGTTGAGCCTCTGTGCGATGCGAGAACAAAGCTGGCGGGCGTTTTCAGCCGCCACTACACCCGACCGGGTACGGCATCCCGGCCGAGATACACCGCCGCGCTTCCCAGCTCTTCCTCGATGCGCAGCAGCTGATTGTACTTCGCAATCCGGTCGGTCCGTGACAACGAACCGGTCTTGATCAAGCCGGTGTTCATCGCCACCGCCACATCCGCAATCGTCGTATCTTCGGTTTCACCCGACCGGTGCGAAATGATCGCCGTATAGCCGGACCGCTTCGCCAGCTCGATCGCATCCAGCGTCTCGGTCAAGGTCCCGATCTGATTCAACTTGATCAGGATCGAGTTTCCGATACCTTCTTTGATCCCTTTGGCAAAGATCTCCACGTTGGTCACGAAAATGTCATCGCCGACCAGCTGCACCCGCTTGCCCAGCTTCTCGGTCAGCATCTTCCAGCCCTTCCAATCCAACTCGCTCAACCCGTCTTCAATCGAGAGGATGGGGTACCGGTCCAGCAACTTGCCATAATACGACACCATCTCCTCGGACGACCGCTCCGGGTTCTTTTCTGCCTCAAGAATGTAGCGCCCCTTGTGATAGAGTTCGCTCGCCGCGCAATCCAAGGCCAAGGCAATATCTTTACCGGTCTTGTAGCCGGCATCTTCTATCGCTTGCGAGATGAGGCTGAGCGCCTCTTCATTCGACTGTAAATCAGGCGCAAATCCACCTTCATCCCCGACCGCCGTGTTGAGCCCCTTCTTCTTCAACAGGGTTTTGAGCGTGTGAAACACTTCCGTCGCCATGCGGAGCGCGTCGCTGAAGGTCTTCGCTCCCACCGGCATGATCATAAACTCTTGAAAGTCCAACCGGTTGTCGGCATGCGCGCCGCCGTTGATAATGTTCATCAGCGGAACCGGCAAGACTCGCGCATTCGTGCCGCCAAGATACCGATAGAGCGGCTGCCCGGTTTCATTCGCCGCCGCCTTCGCCACGGCCAGCGAGACGCCGAGGATCGCGTTGGCGCCCAGCTTGCCTTTGGTCTTCGTTCCGTCCAGCGCGATCATGGCGTGATCGATGTTGGCCTGATCGAGCGCCTCGCACCCGAGCAGCTCCGGCGCGATCGCTTTCGTGATATTGGCCACCGCCTTGGAGACGCCCTTGCCCATCCAACGCTTCTT
>MSXN01000003.1:56809-58109 GCA_002083555.1 Nitrospira sp. ST-bin5
CTCTCCAGCATCACTTCCGCTTCCACCGTCGGATTGCCACGGGAATCGACAATCTGCCTGCCCTTAATTTCTCTAATCGCGCTCATACGTCTCTACGCTCCTCGGTTAGTATCACGTCCTAACTGCTGAACTTCTTCTTCAACAACTCATTCACTTTGCCCGGATTCGCTTTGCCGCCGCTGGCCTTCATCACCTGCCCGACCAGGAAGCCCAGCACTTGCTGTTTCCCTTCCTTGAACTGCGCCACCTGTGCCGGATTTTTCGTCAGCACTTCGCCGATGATCTTGTCGAGTGCCCCTTCGTCGGAGACTTGGGTCAGCCCCTTTTCCTGGACGATCTGTTCCGGTGACTTGCCGCTGCTATAGAGCTCGGGGAAAATCTCGCGGGCCACCTTCAAACTGACAGTGCCCTTCTCGACCAGTTGCAGCAGTGCGACCAACCGCTCAGGCGTCACCGGTGAAGCCGTGATATCGGTGCCGGACAGGTTCAACTCCCTCGTCAGCTCACCCATCACCCAATTACTGATAGTCTTGGGCTGATTGAGCAGCTTCACACAAGCTTCAAAATAATCCGCGATGCCCTTAGACACCGTCAGCACGCCCGCATCGTACTCGGGCAATCCATAGTCGCGTACCAATCGAGCTACGCGAGCAGCCGGCAACTCCGGCACGCTGCCACGAAATCCCTCAATCCATTCCTTATCGAGCTTCAACGGCACCAGATCCGGATCGGGGAAATAACGATAGTCGTGCGCCTCTTCTTTCGAGCGCATCACCGCCGTCTCACCCCGATCGAGATTCCAGAGGCGCGTCTCCTGATAAATCTTCCCGCCCTCGCTCAACACCTTGGTCTGTCGTTTGATCTCATATTCGATCGCATCCTTCACGAACTTGAAGGAGTTGATGTTCTTCAGCTCGACCTTCGTGCCGAATTCTTTCTGCCCCAGCGGACGGAGCGACAGATTCGGCTCGCAGCGAAAACTACCTTCATCCATATTGCCGTCGCACACGTCGAGATACATCAGAATATCCCGCAAGCCCTTCAAGTAGGCGACGACTTCGTCGGCCGACCGCATGTCCGGCTCCGTCACGATCTCCAGCAGCGGTGTCCCGGCACGATTCAAGTCGACCCGGCTGCCACTGGTGCCGGTCTCATGCACATTCTTCCCGGCATCTTCTTCCAGATGGGCCCGCCGGATCTTGACGCGCTTCTTGTTGTCGCCGACGGCGATCTCGATCCACCCATGCTCGCAAATCGGCGACTCGTACTGGGAGATCTGGTAGCCCTTGGGAAGATCGGG
>MSXN01000003.1:58176-108990 GCA_002083555.1 Nitrospira sp. ST-bin5
GCCATTTCCACGGCAGCGCGATTGATGACCGGCAACGTGCCGGGCAGGCCCAAACAGACCGGGCAGGTTTGGCTGTTCGGCGAACGCCCGAACGTCGTCCCGCATCCGCAGAACATTTTGGTCTTCGTGCGCAACTGCGCATGCACCTCGACCCCGATGACAACTTCGTAGATCATCCTCAGCCTTGTTCCTCTCCACGCATGCGGTCACGCTCACGCTTCATCGCTTCACGACCGGCCTCAAAAGCCTCCCGCAAAACCGACTTTTTCGAGTCGACGAATTCCTTGCCCTGATCGACCGCTTCCTCGAACGACTCACCGGCCCGGCCGGCCAAATCCCGCAGATTGTCTTCGGCACGACGCGCATAGCCCCGAAGCTGCTCGCGGGATTCACGTCCCGACTGCGGCGCCAACAGCAGGGCCGCCACCGCGCCCAATGCAGCTCCGCTCAGAAAGGCCAAGAATACGCCCGCTGAGGATCCTCGTTCATCCGCCATTGTGGTGTTCTCCTTCATGTTTCATTCGTTCGCGCACGACCTGCGTCGCCGCCTTAAACCCTGCAACCACACTCGCCACGTTCGTCAACAATGTCCCGCTTGACCCGCGCACCACGTTGTGAACCTGCTGCACTGATTCGCCGACTTCGCCCACGGCATGCAGCAACACCGCCGCATGTTCGACGCCACCACGAGCCTGATCAGCCAGATCGTTCAAATTCTGACTCATGCTGCGCAGGTCGGCGACAAGGGGCGGCATGTCCGCATTCATTTTGGCCAACAGTTGTTCAGACTCGGCCACCGTCTTCCGAAGCTGAATCAACACCGGGACGAGATAACCCACCAGCACAGCAAAGGCGATGGCAATCACGATGGCTGCAATTTCAACGACTGTCATGAGGCCCTCCGCTTTCTGTCCTTATCGGACCGCCGGCTTCTTCGCACGCCATTGCGTCGACTGCTCATACGCATGGGCGGCTCTCAACAGAGTGTCCTCTTGAAATGCCCGCCCGATGAGCTGCAAACCGATCGGCAGTCCGGCCTTGCTGAATCCACAGGGCAATGCGATGGCCGGCAAGCCGGCTAAATTGACGGAGATCGTGAAAATGTCCGAGAGATACATCTGCAAGGGATCTGCACTCTTCTCGCCCAGTTGAAAGGCCGGCGTGGGCGTCACAGGCGTCACAATCAGATCGACCTCTTTGAACGCCGCATCAAAATCCTGCCGGATCAACGTCCGTACCGCTTGCGCTTTCCCGTAGTAGGCATCGTAGTAGCCGGAGCTCAGCGCGTAGGTGCCCAGCATAATCCGGCGCTTCACCTCCGGTCCGAACCCCTCCTGGCGGGTCTTGGTATAGAGGTCCAGCAGATCTTTCGTATCCTTCGAACGCAGGCCGAACTTCACGCCGTCGAAGCGGGCCAGATTCGAACTCGCTTCCGCCGTGGCAATGACATAATACACCGCCACCGCCGCATCGGTGCGCGGCAACTGAATCTCTTTGATCTCCCCACCGAGACTCTTCAATTCCTCGATCGCCGCCCGCACGGCCTGCTCGACTTCCGGATCGAGCCCCTCGGCAAAAAATTCAGCCGGGATCCCGATCTTCAGCTTCTTCAGATCTTTTTTCTTGAGTGCCTTCATGTAGTCAGGCACCGGCACATCCGCCGAGGTTGAGTCCATCGGATCATGACCGGCAATGACACCCAAGAGAAAAGCCGCGTCCGCCACATCCTTCGTGATGGGCCCGATCTGATCGAGCGACGAGGCGAAGGCGATCAGCCCGTAGCGCGAGACGCGCCCGTAGGTCGGCTTCAAACCGACAACGCCGCAGAACGCCGCCGGCTGCCGGATCGATCCGCCGGTATCCGACCCGAGTGCCGCGGCGCACTCGTCCGCCGCCACCGCCGCCGCCGAGCCGCCGCTCGAGCCGCCGGGCACACATTGCAGATTCCAGGGATTGCGGCTGGGGCCGAACGCCGAGTTTTCCGTGGAGGACCCCATCGCGAACTCATCGAGATTGGTCTTCCCCAACAATAGATAGCCCTGCGCCCGCAACTTCGCGATGACCGTGGCGTCATAGGGCGGCACAAAGTTCTGGAGCATCCGCGAGCTGCAGGTGGTTGTAACGCCCTCGGTGCAGAGGTTGTCCTTGATCGCCAGGGGCATCCCCATCATCGGCTGTGTTTTCCGCCAGCCCTTCAGCGAGTCGTCCAGCGCAGCCGCATCGACCATCGCCTGCTCTTTTTGGGTTGTCACGTACGCCTTGACCTTGGGCTCGACCTGCCCGATGCGCAGGAAATAGGCGCGCACGATCTCCTTGGCGGTGACTTCCCCGGCCGTGAATTTCTTCTGCAATTCGCAGAGCGTCAGTTTATGCAGACTCATGGGTGCTTGGCCGCCGCCTCAACAATGCGGTTCTTTCCATCCACGCGGACAATCTTGGGCGCGTGCCGTTTGATCTCTTCTTCGCTGTAGTATTCGTAACAGAAGATGATGATCTGATCGCCCGTCGCGCCCTTCCGCGCCGTCGGCCCGTTCAAGATGATTTCTCCGCCGCCCCGTTTTCCGGTGATCGCGTAGGTCATAAACCGTTCGCCGTTATTCAGGTTCGAACAGACGACGGCCTCATACGGAAGAATGCCGGCCGCCTCGAGCAGCTCCTCATCGACCGTCAGACTCCCCTCGTACTCCAGGTGTGCGCCGGTCACGGTCGCACGGTGAATTTTTGATCGCAGCATCTGTCGAAACATGAGACTCCTTTATGGCTGGATCCCCGCCATCGCAGGGATCTTAATCAATAATCTTCGGCACGCAAAATCCGTCCGCTTCACGCTCCGGGGCATTGGCAAGCGCCTGCTCGACCGACAACGACGGCCGGACCACATCGTCGCGAAACACATTCACCTGGCCCAGTACCGTCGCCGTCGGCTGAACCCCGTCCGTATTGTATTTCTTGAGCGTCTCAACATGCGTCAGAATCTGGCTCAACTGTTTGGCAAACACGGCCACCTCGCTCTCAGTCACCTGCAGCCGCGCCAGCTTCGCCACCTTCTCAACTTCCTGTTTGGTAATCTCCACCGTTTCTTTCCCTTCCTCTTCTCTCTCAGAGGATGTTCAAAATGGTCTTCCAGCAAGGCCGCAGGGAGTCCGTCAACCGAGGCGTACCCTCAGGGGTACGTCGCAGGGAGACGGGCGACCGAGAACGCCGCTGGAAGCCATTTTCAACATCCGATCACTCCACCGTCACGCTCTTAGCCAGATTTCTCGGTTGATCCACATCCGCCCCGCGTAACACGGCAATATGATACGCCAACAACTGCAAGGGTATCGTGAACAGAATGGGCGAGAGCAACGGGTGCGTGTCCGGAATCGTAAACACCGCATCCGCGGTTTTCCCGAGCTCGCGCTCGCCTTCAGCCACAAACGCGATCACCGGCGCATGTCGCGCCTTCACTTCCATCAGATTGCTCACCGTCTTTTCATACAGGCGATCGCGCGGCGCCAGCACCACCACCGGCATGTCCTTATCGAGCAACGCAATGGGCCCATGCTTCATCTCGCCGGCCGGATACCCCTCGGCATGGATGTACGAAATTTCCTTGAGCTTCAGCGAACCTTCCAGCGCGATCGGGTAATTGATCCCACGCCCCAGGAACAGAAAATTGCGCTTCTTGTAATAGCGTTTCGAAATGGCGACCACTTCAGCTTCCCGGCCCAACACCCGCTCGACGAGAGAAGGCAATTGCACCAGTCGATCCAACCAGGCTTTTCCGTCGGCCACATTCATCACCTTGCGCACGCGCGCCAGATGGAGCGACAGCAGATACAGCGCCGTGAGCTGCGCGGTAAAGGCTTTCGTCGACGCCACACCGATCTCCGGTCCGCAATGCGTATAGAGCACCCCGTCCGACTCCCGCGCCAGCGTACTGCCGACCACGTTCACGACGGACACCACGCGGGCGCCCTTCGCCTTTGCCTCCCTCGCCGCCGCCAGCGTATCGGCGGTTTCCCCCGATTGGGAAATCGTAATGAACAGGTCCTTCTTTCCCACCAGCGGATCGCGATAGCGGAACTCACTCCCGATATCGACCTGCACCGGCGTCCGCACCATTTCCTCGAAGAGATACTTGCCGACCAACCCGGCGTGCCAGGAAGTCCCGCAGGCCACGATCCAGATCCGTTCCACCGCGGCGAATTCCTTGGGCGTGAGTCCGATGTCCGGCAAATCGGCTTCTCCGGTTTCGTAGGAGTACCGCCCGCGCATGGTATCGAGAATGGTCTGGGGCTGCTCGTGAATCTCCTTCAGCATGAAATGCGGATACCCGCTCTTCTCCACGGCGGAGGCGTCCCACGTGATCTTCGTCGCCTTCCGGGAGACCGGCTGCCCATCCGCATTCGTCAGATGCATCTCGTGCTGCGTCACTACCGCGACGTCACCCTCTTCAAGGTAGGTCACATCCCGCGTGTGCGCCAACATCGCCATCACGTCGGACGCGACAAACGATGCTTGCTTGGTGCGCCCAACCACCAGCGGACAACCGGACCGCGCGGCAACCAAGGTTCCCGGCTCTTTCTCGGAGATCACCGCCAGCGCATAGCTTCCGCGCACGTCTTTTGTCGCCGACCGAACGGCATCCGCCAATCCCTGCCCTTTCTGGAGATACTTATCGATCAAATGGGCCAGCACTTCCGTGTCGGTCTCCGACTGAAACTTGTAGCCCTCTTTTTCCAACTGCTGCTTCAGCGGCTGATAATTCTCGATGATGCCGTTGTGCACGAGCACACAACCCTTCGATCGATGCGGATGGGCATTCTGCTCAGACGGCTTGCCATGCGTCGCCCAGCGGGTGTGACCGATCCCCACCATGCCGCTCAGCTCTTTCTCTTGAAGCGACTTTTGAAGATTCACCAGCTTGCCGACACTGCGCCGCACATTGATTTTCTGCCCCTGCTGGATGGCAACGCCTGCGGAGTCATACCCGCGATACTCCAACTTAGCCAGCCCGCCGATCAGAATCGGAACCGCTTCTTGATTTCCCACATAGCCAACAATGCCACACATCGATCGTCTACCTCCGCTTCTTCTTGCTGGGCGCCTTGGTGGCCGCCGTTCGCTTACCGGCCGGCTTCACCGGGGCCTGCTTCTCATTCGCCAACAACGCACGCCGTCTGGCCGCCCATCCGGCCCGATTGACTTGCGCTACCCGGGCGATCGCCAACGCATCCGCCGGCACATCCTGCGTCACCGTCGTACCGGCCGCAATAACCGCCCCTGCCCCGATGGTCACCGGTGCGATCAACTGCGTGTCACTCCCGAGGAACACGTGATCACCCACGATCGTCTGAAACTTATGCGCGCCGTCATAGTTACAGGTAATTGTCCCGGCGCCGATGTTGACGCCCTTGCCGATCGTCGCGTCCCCGAGATAGCTCAAATGGTTGGCCTTGGCTCCTTCGCCCAGATCCGTCTTCTTCATCTCGACAAAGTTGCCGACCTTCGCCTTCTTGCGCACCCGCACGCCGGGACGCAAATGCACGAACGGACCGATCGTGGCTTGCTCGTCGATCTGCGAGTCGGCACAGACGCAATGATCCAGAATCGTCACATGAGACCCGACCGCACAATTCGTGAGCCGCGTGAAGGAGCGCACTTCACACCCCTCGCCAATGACCGTCTTCCCTTCCAAGGTCACGTTCGGATGCAAGATCGTGTCTTTTCCAATCACGACCTCAGCATCGATCCACGTGGAGGCCGGGTCGATCATCGTCACACCGGCTTCCATCCAGCGCCGCCGGATCTCCCGGCGAATCACTTGCTCAGCCTCCGCCAACTGCCATCTGGTATTGACCCCCAACCCTTCATCCGGATTCGTCAGCGGGAGCGCCGCGACCCGATGGCCCTGCGTGACCGCCATATCGACGATGTCCGTCAGGTAGTACTCCCCCTGCGCATTGTGCGGCTGCACCTTGTCCAACGCCGCAAAGAGAAAGGACCCGTCGACGACATAAGTCCCGACATTGATCTCGCGGATCGTCCGCTCGTCCGGAGACGCGTCGCGATCTTCGACGATCTTCACCACGTCAGCGGACGCATGGACGGCACCGGATGGCCCCTTCGCCGTCCGCCGCACCACCCGGCCATAGCCTCCAGGGTTATCCAGAATCGCCGTCAAGAGGGTGACCGTCGCACCGGCTGCCCGATGCGTTTGCAACAACGCACGCAATGTCGATTCTTGCAGCAGCGGCGTATCGCCGTTGAGAATGAGATAGGCCGTCGGCGCATTGGCCTTACCGGGAGCAAACACCGAACGCGTTTGCAATACAGCATGCCCCGTCCCCAATTGCTGAACCTGCTCGACGATGTGCACCGCCGCGCCGCCCGACTGCCCCGCGAGCGCAGACTCCAGCACCGCACGGACCTGCGCGGCCTGATGCCCCACGACCACCGCGACAGAATGTCCGGCAACCGCGCGAGCGACATCGAGCGCATACCGGATCATCGGACGCCCGACGATCTGATGCAGCACTTTGGCCTGCTCCGATCGCATACGCGTGCCACGCCCGGCCGCCATCACCACGACACCCAACCCATCCATGGCCATCTCCTGCTTATGCGGCATCATCCGATGGTCACCCCCGCGTCCGGTTGTTTTACCCCGCTCCACTTCGCATCAGCATTCAGCACTGAAGCCATCGAGGTGGCCGGCGTGTAGAGCCCGCCTGAGACGATGAGCTTCATGGCTTCTTCGACCGAGATCTCTACCGACATGACTTCACGTTCCGGGACCAACAGGAAATACCCGGACGTGGGATTCGGCGACGTCGGCACATAGACATGGATCAACGGCTCTTGCGCCAGCGAGGCCGTCTCGGATTTCGTCACCCCTGTGACAAAGGCAAAACAATAGTGGCCGTTCTTGGGAAACTGAATGAGCACCACCCGATGATAGGAGCCTCGATCAGAAAACGAGAGAATATCCATCATCGATTTCAGTGTCGAATAAATCCCGCGAACCAGCGGCAGACGATTCAGCCAGTCCTCCCAGATCCGCACAATCTGCCGGCCGATAAAATTTGCGGCAAACAGCCCGACGGAGAAGATCAGCAGTATGAGCGCCAGAATCCCCAAGCCCGGCACATAGTATTCCGGCACCCAGCGGGCTACCGCCTCGCCCAAAATCCCATCAACCGTGACAAAGAGGGCTTTCAAAATGAGAATCGTCCCCCAAATCGGGGTGATGACGAGCAGGCCCGTCAGAAAGTATCGTTTCAACAAGGTTTTCAGCATGTCCGTCAGATCTTGAACGAGGCACTATAATGTGGTGGCTCATCATACAGAGATTCACCAGGTGCCGCAATCCATTTATGGGTATTTTCAATGGGTTACACAAAGAAACTCCGGCCCGGAGACGAGAGGAATCTTCAGGAACCGGAGACCGGTCGCCTCTTCCCGGGGAGCGTGGGCGCGTACCGTGGCCAGCCCGGTCATTCTTGCTATTCAATTAAGCTTGGCATTACCATCGCGGCGAATTCTGAACCGGTGACAGGAACCACTCGTGGCGAGACAACGCAGACAGACAGCCGGCATCTTCATCACGCTGGAAGGTACCGAGGGCAGCGGCAAATCAACCCAAGCTGCTCGCCTGGCAGAAACACTTCGAACCGAAGGTCATGCCGTCCTCCTCACGCGGGAACCGGGTGGCACCCCTGCAGCCGAACTGCTCCGTGAGGTGTTGCTTAAGAGTAATTCCGAGTCGCTGGCCGCTGAAACAGAAGCCTTCGTGATTCTCGCGGCGCGCCGCCAACATGTGGACCACGTGATCGCACCGGCCCTCCGGCAGGGCGCAATCGTGATCTGCGACCGGTTTGTCGATTCCACCTTGGCCTATCAAGGCTACGCGCGAGGGTTGGATCTGAAAACGTTGCGCACAATGAACCGATGGGCCACCGGAGGTCTCGCGCCGGATCTCACCCTCCTCTTCGATCTACCCGTGGCCACCGGCCTGCGCCGGCGACAACGCGATGCCGCAGGACAAAACCGGCTGGACCGGGAAACCAAGCGCTTTCACGAACACGTCCGCTCCGGCTTTTTGGAACTCGCGCGCAAAGAACCCCGACGCATCAAGCCGGTTAACGCGGCGCGCCCCCCCGACAGGATTGCAGACGACGTGCGCACGCTCGTGTTCAATTGGCTAGAGAAGCGCCGGCCGCAAGCGGGCCGGAGAAAGTAGCCATGCCGTTTCGCGACATCACCGGTCACGAACATCCGATCGCGGTCCTGCAAGCCGCCGTCTCCCACGACCGGCTGGGACATGCCTATCTCTTCCATGGCGAAGACGCGATCGGGAAACGCCTGACGGCCATCCATCTCGCCCAAGCCTTGAACTGCGAACAACCGCCGTCACCGGATGTGCTGGATAGCTGCGGCACCTGCCGCTCCTGCCTGCAGATCGCTGCGCGGACACACCCGGACTTTATCGCGGTCGACCCCGACCGTGAATTGGCCAATCCCGCCATCAAGATCGAACAGGTCCGTGAAATAGAACAGCAGTTCGTGTACCGTCCGCTCATGGGCGAGCGGAAGATCTGCCTGATCGACGAAGCCGACCGTATGACCATCGGCGCCGCCAATGCGCTGCTTAAAACACTGGAAGAACCGCCGGGCCATGCGCTCTTCCTCTTGATCACCAGCAGACCCAACGCGCTCCCGATCACCATCCGTTCGCGCTGCCAGCAACTCCGCTTCACCACACCGGCGCGCACGCAGGTCGAAGCCGCCGTGATCCTCAAGCGCGAACTGCCGCCGGCGGATGCGCGGCTGCTGGCGCTCGTCACGGAAGGCCGCATCGGGGAAGCGCTCACGCTGGATGTCGCAGCCTTGCGTGAATGGCAACGTGACTGCCTGGCCATCGTGGCTCCCGCGACACTCAGATCGATCAGCGCGATCCTGACCCTGGCCGAGAGCCTCGCGAAATCCGATAAGGGCGTTGAAACCTTGACCTGGCTCAGCCGCTGGGTCCGCGATCTGCTATTCGTCCATGTCGGCGGCGACCATGATCAAATTCTCCACCTTGAACAGATGAATCAGCTCCAGGAATATTCCCGCACCACCGACCTTGACCTGCTCCTCGACTTGATCAAAGAGATCGAACGCACGCAACAGAATGCCACCCGCAATCTGAATCTCCACATGGCCCTGGAATCCTGCCTCCTGAAACTCCGCGACGCCCTCGGGCTTGCGCCCGCCGGAACGCCCGCCTAGAATTCAGAGTCACCAACCTGGTATCTTCCCCCTCGTCATGCGCAATCAAAACACGTTCTACATTACGACGCCGATTTACTATGTGAACGATGTGCCGCACATCGGCCATGCCTACACCACCGTCGCCGCCGACGTGCTCGCGCGCTACTGGCGTTTGCGGGGTCGCGACGTCATGTTCCTGACCGGCCTCGACGAGCACGGGCAGAAAGTCCAACAGGCAGCCGCGAAGGCCGGGATCGATCCGCAGGCCCACTGCGACAAGCTGGCGCCGCAGTTCCAAGACCTCTGGAAACGGTTGAACATTTCGAATGATGCCTTCATCCGCACCACCGATGCGCCGCACAAGAAAGTCGTTCAACGTTACCTTCAAGAGCTCTACGGTAAGCAGCTGATTTATAAGGACTCATACACTGGCTGGTATTGCACGTACGACGAGCGGTTCTGGACCGAAAAAGACGTTATTGGAGGGATCTGCCCCGACTGCAAACGCCCCATTGAGCAGCTTAGCGAGCACAACTATTTCTTCAAGATGGGGCAGTATCAGGAACAGCTCATCGACCACATCAAGCAGCACCCGCACTTCATCCGGCCCGAGTCTCGCCGTAACGAAGTCCTGGGATTTCTGACCACGCAGAAGCTCGGCGACCTGTCCATTTCTCGACCCAAGTCGCGCCTCTCATGGGGCATCGAATTGCCGTTCGATCACGACTACGTGACCTACGTCTGGTTCGACGCGCTGGTGAATTATGTGTCTGCACTCGACTATCTCTGCCCGACTCCGTCGCGCGACCGTTACTGGCCGGCCTCCGTCCATCTCGTCGGGAAAGACATCCTCACGACCCACGCCGTCTATTGGTCGACGATGCTGATGGCGCTGAACCTGCCGCTGCCTGAAACGATCTTCGCGCATGGCTGGTGGACCGTGGATGGCGAGAAGATGTCGAAGAGCCGCGGCAATGTCGTCGATCCCAACAGAATGGTCGAGACCTACGGTGTCGATGCCTTCCGCTACTTCCTCTTGCGCGAAGTGCCGTTCGGACAGGATGGAGACTTCTCACAGACCGCGATGGTCACCAGTATCAACAGTGACTTGGCCAACGGCATCGGCAATCTGCTCAGCCGCACCCTCACGATGATCGAGCGCTTCGCGGACGGGAAGATTCCAGCCAGCGGCCCGCCCGCACTCCCGGAGCTTGAAGAGAAGATTGCCCAGGCCGCCACGCAATTGCCGGCCACGTTGGAACGAGGCTTCAGCGCGCTCACCTTCCGCGACAATCTGCAAACGATCGGCGAACTCGCCAGCCTCTGCGACGAATACATCGACAAAGCCGCACCCTGGAAGCTGGCGAAGAATCCCGACGATGCGCCGAAACTGAAGACCGTCCTGAATACGGCCGCCCGCGCCCTACGCCTGCTGGCCGTCTCGCTCCATCCGTTCATGCCCCAGACGACGGAGCAACTGGCCCGGCAACTCGGCTACCACTTCGACTTTACCAAGGCCATCCCGGCCTCCGCCTACCAGTGGGACAGCCCCGTGGCCGATCTCCCGATCGCCAAAGGTGCACCGTTGTTCCCCCGGATCGAAATCGCCGCAGACCCGAAAACGGCCACCGCAAGAGATTCGACGAAAACACAGAAAGACTCATCGAAAAAAGGAGCCAAACCAGTGAGCGACACACCAGCGACCCCGCAACCGGTTCCCGCCGCAGCCACGCCGACCCCGGCCGCAACACCCGTAACTCCGGCGACACCGGCAGCAGCACCCGCACCGGCCGCGCCGCCGCAGATCAGCATCGACGACTTTATGAAGATTCAGCTGAAGACGGCGAAAGTTATCAGCGCGGAGCGTGTGCCCAAGTCGGAGAAGCTGTTGAAGCTCCAGGTCTCCCTCGGCACAGAACAACGACAGATCGTGGCGGGCATCGGCAAGAAGTATGAGCCGGAAGCCCTCGTCGGCAAGATGATCGTCATCGTCGCGAATCTGAAACCGGCGAAGCTCATGGGTATCGAGTCGCAGGGTATGGTCCTGGCCGCCGGCGACAGCGAAGTGCGCGGCCTCGCGACTATTCTGGAAGAAGTGGAACCGGGCACCAAGGTGAAATGAACCGAGCGGGTATCAGGCTCCGCATTCTCGTCCTCTCACTCCTCCTGATGCCTCTGCCCTGTCTCGCCCTCCCCGCGCAAGAAGACGCGCCGCCCGACCTGCACCTCAACGATCCGAAGCCGACCACCATCCTCGTGCGTGTCGTTGCCCATGGCTCCATGGTGTTGGGCAAAGAGGTCGGTGGCGCGCGCGTGACGATCACCGACGTGGCCAGCGGCCAGATCCTCGCCACCGGCATTCAACAGGGCGATGCCGGCGATCAGAATCAGATCATGCGCACCCCGCGCCTGATGGAAGAGGCCCACTACAGTAGCCGTCCCGCTGCCGTCTTCACCGCCACGCTCGACCTGGTCACTCCGACACTCGTCGATATTGCAGCAGAAGGACCGCTGGCTTTCCCGGCAGCCACCCAGCGCGTCTCCACGCGCGCCTGGCTGATTCCCGGCCATGACCTGACCAGCGACGGCATCGTGTTGACGCTCTACGGCTATATCGTCCAGATCGAACATCCGAAATCGGTCGTCGGCGGCCTCATCGCGAAGGATGATGTAGTTCTGCGCGCTTCCGTCCGCACCCTCTCCGGCGCGCTCGTCCGTCCCCATGGCGATTGGGATTCGCGCAAAGTCCATATCTACGGCGAGCTGCTCATCGGCACGAAGGTGATAGAACGTTTGCAGATGTTCTACAGCGGCGACAAGGCCGGCTTCGAAGCGCCTTTCTTCGTCCCGTTGCCCAAAGACGCGCCAGACGGCATCACTCTCCGCGTTGTCGCCGCCGATCCGTCGAGCGGGAACTTCGGCCTGGCAGAAGCCAAGTATCCGGTGCTCAGTGAGCGCTTACCACCCAAGAGGTCTTCGCCATGAAAACGATTGTCCCGCTCGCAGCCCTATGCATCATCCTCGCCGGGTCTGCCCTCGCTGAAGACCAGCATCAGCATCGCCGCCCGGACGACATCAAACAATATCTGGAGCACCTCGACAGTACGGAGCGGGATCGCTATCAGAAGCCTTCCGAGGTGATCGACGCGCTCAGATTGAAACCGGGCATGGCCGTCGCCGATCTCGGCTCCGGGTCAGGCTACTTCACCCGCCGCTTCATCGAGGCTGTCACCGAGACTGGAATGGTCTATGCCGTGGATGTCGAGCCGGAAATGCTCGCCTACGCCAAAGAGAGCGTCATCCACATGCACACCGCCTACACGGCCGAGTTCATCCTCGCGCAGCCGGATAATCCCAAACTACCATTCGCATCCGTCGATCTCCTCTTCGTCTGCAACACCATCCATCATCTCGAAGACCGATCGAAATACTTCCGAGACCTCAAGTCGTCCCTCAAGCCAGGAGCGCGCATCGCCATCATAGACTTCTACCCCGACGAACGATCCGGCGACCTCGGGTTCCCCAAACACCATCTCGTCTCACGAGACACCATCGTCCAGGAAATAGCCACAGCCGGATACCAACTCGTGCGCGAGCACAGCTTCCTGCCGAAACAATACTTTCTGGAATTCGTGGCGAAGTAGTCAGCAGGCTGTTGATAAAGCCCGCCAGCGGCGTTCTCAATCTGCCCAAACTATAGCCAGGTTGCACCACGGAATCGAGTAGCGCTTAATAGCGCACTAGAGGCAGAAGCGGCAGGGTATCGACTGGCGGGGAATTTTCCGTAGATGGCACTAGATCATTACATCTCACAAGTCCATCTTAAAAAGTTCTACTCACCAAGACTCGGAAATTTGCTCTACACGATAAGGAAGAGTGACCTCAAAGCATTTACCCCAAAGGCTGAAGACATTTGCCGAATTGAGGACGGTAGCACAAATGCTTACCTACGGGAGGATCGCATCGTTGAAGAGTTTCTTAAAGGAATTGAACCGAAGTACAACACTTCAGTTGAAAAGCTGAAAAGCAACAGAATAGATGCAGAATGTATTTATACGATAGCTGGCTTCGTGGCCTACGTTAGGTCTTGTTCACCCGCAGGTATGCGATTGGGCTCTCGCCTTCTTCAAGTTGCGGTTGAGTCGAAAGCTGCCGTCATGGATTCTCAAGGGATGTTCCCCCCTCCTCCACCTGAGCTTGCCGGAATGAATCTAACGGAGATCCTCAAACAAGGGATTGCTCGCGTTGACGTGGATCCCAAGTTTCCACAGGCCATTGGCATCACTTCCATATTCGAGAATTTGAAGTTGTACGGCAATTTCCACTGGGAAATCCTTCACAACGAATTTGAGGATAGCCCATTCTTCACGAGCGACTACCCTGTAGCCATTGAAGCTGGGCGTGATCCAAGTGTATTGGACAGAGTTGTTCCCTTGGCGCCCAATCTTGCAATCCGAATACTCCCAGATCGAAGCATCAGCAGACAACAGGCTGAGTTCGATTTTTCAAACTTCAGTTCGCGGCACAGAACGCTTCTGCGAAATGAAGTGGCTCATGTCAACAGGCTAATTGTCCAGTGCGCGGAGGACCTGGTTTGTTTTCGTGACAACCATCATTGGGTGGGTAAATTTATTGAGAAGAATGGCTCGTTCCGCATTGAGCTGCAAACCCATAAGCAACCCCATGGAACTGGCATGTTAATGTTTTTCCGTGAAGAGATAGTTGGAATCCAGAAATTGAAAGGTCCTGCGAGAAGTGCCGGTCAAGATAATGATAGTTCGTCTTCATCAGAATGCAGGTCCGTGCAGAGCAAGATTCACGCTCCTCCAACCGGCCCCAACCTCTCCCAGAAATGAGGGGTAAGTCATGCAATCTAACATTTCCCGGCGCGGGGCAGGTCTTTTTGGCCTGTGATTCGTCGCTCGTCGTTCGCAGGTAAGATCCTCCGAGAATCTCCCTCAGGACTTGTGCGCTTCCAGATGGACTCTGAGAAGGGCCTTGATTCGCGCCGGATGCTGACCTCCCCAGTCAGCTCTGTTAGGGGTTGGTCGGAGCTTTCCAGATCTGAGTGATCGGCTCGGCATCGGCGCTCGCGCCGGAATGAGAGAGTCCATAGAGATCTTCGATGGTGCGCAGGACGTTGTGGTGGGTGATCCGCTGGTCGTAGCGTCCCGCTTTCACCATGGGGCCGACGAAGAGCGTCACGATCCGGTTATTCTCCTTGGCATTATCATTATCTTCATCCCACGTCAGAATCAGCAGACTGTTGTGCTGCTGAGCCCACTGAACATAAGCCTCCACATGGTCCCGTAGCCAGCGATCTCCCGTTTGAATGGCCTCCGGATCCTTGCCGTGATGCATGTCGTTCACCTGATTCGGCACGACGATGCTGACCGTGGGGTGCGCACGATAGTCGGCCGGGAAACTCGTCAGAGGCAGATTGATCTCCGCCGGGAGGCCATTGGCCGGGCTGTTCTGCCAATTGACCCAGGGATTATGTTTGCGGGCATAACTCCCGTCTTTGCAGATCACCGAGCCCGCTGAGGGCAGGTCTTCTGAATATCCGGCGAACGTCAGCCCGGCTGCCAGCAATGCGTGGCCAAGATTCGGTGTCGTAAATGTATGCGGGCAGGAATTGTCGGTGATGTTCTGCGTCGATCCGGAAAACAACGCGAGGTAATTCGGCTGGCTCGGGTGGGTAATCCCGAACGACTGTGTGAACAACGCACCCTTGGCGGCCAATTCATTGATGTAGGGCGCATGGGGCGAATCGATGATCTGGCTATAGGAATGGTTTTCCTCGATCACGATCACAATGTGATCGGGCCTAGGCAAAGGGACAGGCGTCGGGTTGTCGCCTCTGGGTGAAGACGCAGCCAGCACGCAGGCGCCCATCGCCAGCGGCAACACCATTGCTCCAAGTATAAGTTTCCAACGCATGGGGCTTTGTACCACCACCCACCGCTGATTTGCCACCACGACCATCCCGCGGTCCTGTGTGGGCACTCTACGCCCCATTTGCGCTCTAGACCTACTATTCCCTCACCCACTCAACCTGTGTAAGATAGGCCCACCATCGGAGGATCGAACAGCCCCTCTGTACTTGCATGCAGTAACTATCGGTTATGCCGACGATCAGCATCTTCTATGGTATCGTAATTCAAATGTTCTGGCGGGATCATAATCCGCCGCACTTCCATGCGCTCTACGGAGAACATGAAGCCATCTTCGATTTACGAAATCTGACGGTGCTGCGCGGGGCGCTCCCCCGCCACGCGATGGCACTTGTTCTGGAGTGGGCCACCGACCATCGAGATGCTCTCATGGAGGACTGGAATCTATGCAGCCAACTCAAGTCTCCCAATCCAATCGAGCCACTGCTGTAGAGCCGGCGATTCAGCCGATCGCACCTTGGCGGGTTGCTTCCGTGCATGCTGAACCTGAGCGGCAGTTGCGGGTCACGTTTGTTGATGGCACAACAGGCACTGTCGATCTGCGGAAATTGCTGAATGCCCCGCACATCCAAGGCACGATATTTGAGCCGTTGCGCGACCCGGCGATATTCGCGCAAGTGCGCGTTGCCATGGGAGCCGTACAATGGACCAACGGCGCCGATCTCGCGCCCGATGCCATGTACGATGCGATCAAACTGCACGGCTGTTGGATTGTTGAATGATGGCGCGTCGGATTCTCTCTGATGTCCCAGTTTTTCTTGAGAGCTTCCCCGACAACCGTGCGACACTACAAATATGACTGGCCTCGCCTCATTTGAGCATCTGCGTTCCCGTCTGTATCTCTCGCTCGGGCTGAATGCCCTCGTCATCACCGCCGAATTCATCGGCGGGTTCCTGCTCGACAGCGTCGGCCTCATGAGCGACGCGGGACACAATCTCGTCGATCAAGGCTCACTCTTTCTGGCGCTCTATGCGCACATCCTCACCAGACAGCCGGCCAGCGAAACCCGCACGTTCGGCTACCATCGCGCCGGCGTTATTGCCGCGTTTCTCAACTCGTTCATCCTGCTGCTGACGGCGATCGGCATTACCCTCGTGGGACTCAAGCGGTTGCTGCATCCGGTCCCCGTCGATGGCGGGTGGATCATGGGCATTGCCGCCCTGAGCTTTGTGGCCAACCTCAGCATCGCCCTGCTGCTGCAGCATGGTGCGAAAGATGATCTGAATATCCGTAGCGCCTTCTGGCACATGCTGGGCGACGCCTGGGTCTCGCTCGGGGTCGTGCTGAGCGGCGGCGCGATCATGCTGACGGGCTGGACCGTGCTCGACCCGCTCATCAGTCTCCTGGTAGTCGGCGCCATTCTCCACGGCGCCTGGCCGCTGTTCAAAGAATCGCTCGATGTGCTGCTGGAATCCACCCCGCCCACGATCAGCGCGTCACAAGTCGCCGCAACGATCGAATCCATGCCCGGCGTGAAGAATGTGCATGATCTCCATATCTGGGCCGTGGAGCCCCGCCTCATCATGCTCACCGCCCATGTGTTGGTAGATGGAGATGACGCAGTCCTCACCAACACACTGCTCCGATCGATCCACGACCGGATTACCGCCGACTTCGGCATCAAACACATGACCGTTCAGCTGGAGACTCATTGCAGCGATCCCGACGACGTCCATTGCGACCTCACCAAGCTCGCCGCGCAACATCAACCAATCGAAGCGCTCCACAGCCACTAACAACACATCCCTGCTTCCAATTGATCTTTGCCACATGCACTGGTAGGCTTGCCTCATCGGAGCTCGCAATGACGAAGGTCCATGAACAGCAAATTCTAGAGAAACTCAGAAACCTGCCTCCTGAACGGGTGGCAGAGGTGGAAGATTTTGTCGATTTCTTGGCTCACCGTCAAGCTGATGAACAGGGTCTGACACAAGCTGCAGGACAGCTCGCCACCACCGTATTTGCGCGGGTCTGGGACAACCCCGACGACGCCGATTATGACCGGCTATAAATTCGGGGATATCATCCTCGTCCCCTTTCCCTTCACCGATCAATCCGCCGTCAAGCGCCGTCCCGCTGTCGTCATCAGCAGCACCGCCTATCATCGCACCCGACCTGACATCGTGATCATGGCTGTGACGAGCCAACTGCCGACGACGTTATCCGTGGGCGAAGTGCAGGTTCAGGATTGGCGGGGAGCGGGACTACTGAAACCCTCCGTACTCAAGCCCGTGCTGACCACAATCGACCCCACCCTCATTTTGAAAAAGCTCGGACAGCTCACGCCTTCCGATCAAACTCTCCTGCGGCAAGCACTTACCCAAATCATCGGTTAATCGCTTGAGCTTTTCACCTACCCATCATACCCAGTACAATATCGCTCTACGTCGAGTGCCACTCGCTTAGCCATTGAGGACTATCTAATGCCAGTCCCCTTTTATCTCCTTTGTGGTTCGCTTGGCGCCGGTAAAACGACGCTCTTGATGCGTCTGCTGGAATACTGGAAAAGTCAGGGCCTCAGGGCCGGGGTGCTGATGAACGAGGCGGGCGAGGTGAGCATCGATGGCCCGCGCGCCGGCACGATCGCTGAACAGGTGATGAATCTGGCTGGTGGCTGCGTCTGCTGCGACACAAAAGAAGATCTCTCGTGGGGCATCGCGCAACTCGTGAACGATGCCGCCTCCGATGTGGTGATCATTGAGTGCTCGGGGCTGGCCGATCCGGCTGAAGTGATCGACGCCGTAACCGATCTCTACACCGCCCGCCTCGCCACATTGGAACGAGTGATTGCCCTGCTCCATCCCATCGCCAGCGATACGAGCCACTCCAGCCAGTATGTGACTGCTCAAGCGATTCGCTGCGCGGACGAACTCATCCTCAATAAGCAGGATCTCTATGTGCCGGGCCACTGGGAGGGATTCAAGAGCGGGATCGTGAAACAAAATCCCTATGCCCGCATCTGGGAAACCACCCATGCGCGCATCGACGCAGCCGCGCTCCTGGCGCCGGTGCACCAGGCGCGACCGGCTAAACAGACGAACGTGGTCTTCGGCGAACCTCGCCCTTCACACTCACCGAAACGGGCAGACTATCATCCCATCGCCACGACCGTGAAACTTCCCGCTCCGCTGAATCGCGCGCGCTTCGAGGCCTGGACCACATCGCTGCCCAAAGAACTCGAACGAGCCAAAGGTTTCTTTCGCTTCGCCGGCGAACCGGAACTGCAGGAATTTCAGTACGCCCCGCCGGGAGCCCCCACCATCGCCCCCATCATGCTCCTCGACGAACCCAGCCCCGCCATCGTCTTGATCGGACGAGGCTATGACGTGGAGACCTTACGTGCCGCACTGCTGGCTTGTATGGAAGCGTAGCAACCGGGCAGGCAGGAGCGCCCAACCTACCGGGAGAGAGAGACCGACGGCTGCGCGGCTGTGCGAAATCTGGGCCATTGCAGCAGCGCCCAGGCAATGCCGCCGCCGATCAGTCCGCCTAAGGCCCAGCCACCAAGCACATCCGTGACATAGTGCGCCCCGATATAGACCCGCGAGAGTCCGACCAGCGCGACGATCGGCCAGCTGATCCAGCCGGTCTTGGGATAGAGCACTTGCAGAAAGGCGGCCGCCGCCGCCGTGTTCATCGCATGGTTGGAGGGAAAGCTGAACAACCTGCCGCAGGCGCCGCCTCCGACGACGACGGCTTCATGCAGCGCCTGGCAGGGCCGCGCGCGCGCAAAGACCCATTTCAGCTGCCCGCCGAGAAAATCCGACAGCCCGACGGCGCCGGCCAGAAACGGGCTGCCGAGCAACGCTTCCCAGCGCCGCCGCATGATCCAATACCCCGCGGCACAGGCCACCGGCAGATAGAGCGTGCTCGTCGCGCTGAGGCGGAGAAAGAGATGATCGAAGAATTCCGAACGGCCGGCAAGGCCATTGATGGCGAGAAAGAGTGATTCGTCGAGGCTCATGGCATCTGACGATAAAGCGTCACTCGTCAGGCGTCAAGCGATCTTCACCGCGTGCGGAAGTGGATGCGGACCGTCAGTTCACCGTCAACCATCTCGTCACCCTTCATCTGCGGATCGAACGTCCACTTACTGAGGGCGACGATACCGGCTGAGGTCAATTCTCGATGCTTAGCCGGTTCCAGCACCACCACTGTGACCTTGGCGTCTCGGGAGACCAACAGACGGGCCTTCATCCAGTCATCGAGCTCCTTGCCGTCGAGCGATGACGGAATGGCCGGCCAGGGAGTCGATTTTGCCACCGGCCCCAACTGCTGATCTTTATTCAGCGGCAGACCATGGACATGCACCTCGGGCAGCTCCAGCACATCCTCATGATGGTCGTCGGCATGCGTCGCCTCATCGCCGGCTGCCGCCCACGCAGCCACCGGAAAGCACAACAAACCCATGATTGAAAGTGTCAGAATCTGTTTCATAGTGACTCGCATCCTACCTCATCACACACAGATGCTCAAACAGACCGCTATTCCCACACGTCCGTTCCTGATGTGCGCTTCACAGAAGAACCTACAGCCCCCTTCTTACACACTGTCCCTGTTAGCCCTCGCGATTCGTGGCGGTTCGTCGCGAAATCGTGGAGTCGTGCGCGAGACGAGCACACGGAGCTGGGCGGGATGGAGGCGTACCCTTGCGGTACGTTGACTGACCGCCCAGCGAGTCTGCTCGCCTGGCTGCTCGGTGAGCAGCCAGGCTTGTCGCAGCCACGAATCCGCGATTGCAGCAGAAGCGTCCATGAGTCGCGCGGGCTAGAAGAACCACTGGCCGCGGAAAAAGAACGACCGTGGCATCCCCGCATGCGAGACGCCGAGCCCGATGCTCCCTTCGCCGCGATTGATGTAGTACTTCTGATCGAACAGATTGACCACGTCGAATCCGATCAGGAACTTCTGCCCCTCCCACGGAAGCGGAATCACATGAGTGATCGACGTATTGAAGACGGTGTAAGACTGGCTATGGGTCGAGTTCGTCTTCGCATCCTCGTCCGCCGTCCGCAGACCAGACCCGAAGAGCATCTGTCCGCTAAAAGTCGTCCGCTCCATCAGCCGGTAACTGACCATCGCAGAACTGGTGATGGTCTGCTGGTGATCGCAGAACACCCCGCCCGGCGAGTTAATGTCGCCAATTTCCTCACCATGCAGCAGAAAATGCCCCGATTGAAGACCATAGCCTTTGCACTGGCCCCAGGCTGCATTCAATCGTGCTGTGAGATTGTCCATGATCTGGAACTTCAACGCCCCGTCGATGCCCCGTTGCCATCCATAGTTGAAGGCAAAGTAATTCAACAGCGGCGTCGTGCCGAACTGCCCGGCGTCGGATAAATTGCGGGCCAGCTTGTAGTACCCCGTCAATTGAAAGGTCGCCCAGCTGGACAGCGCATGGTAGCTGCCCACTTCGAAGTAATGCGCCCGTTCCGCTTTGGGAGCGACGTTCGTCGTATCTTCCGGCGCCGCCTTCGTGCCGGCCGTGTTCAGCTTGGCAAACGAAATCGCCTCCAGGTTCGGCGGCGTGAACATCCGGCCATAGAATGCGTGAAACACATTCGACTGGTTGGCCTTGTAGGTCACCCCGATGCGCGGGCTGATCTGTGCTTCGTCCCGTTGATACTGCACGACGTCGCCGCGCAACCCGAGATTGAAGGTCCACTGGTCATTGGGCGTCCATTGATCCTGAATCCAGAATTCCTGCCGATAGCCGATGAGGCGATTGTCGGAATTGAGGCCGATGACATCGCCCGTCGGATTTCCCGCGCCGTCGTCCAGGAAGGTCGACAGCCGTGTCTTATTGACGGCCTGCGTCCGGTCGAACTGGAAACCCGTCTTGATGAGATGCTCTTTGCTGTGCACATAGGTGTAGTCCAGACGAAGGCCGCCCGAGAAGGCCGTGCGATCCTGACTCCCGGCGGAAAACGGTTCGGCTTCATCCGGCACGTAGGCTAGCACATTGAACGGATCCGTCTTGAAGGTCGCGCGGGTATGCCGGAAATAGCCCGCCAGGCTGAAGAACTGGTTCGACGTCACATCGTGCCGCCATACCAGATGCGCGTACTGGTTCTGCTCATACTGCCGTTCATCAACCATTTCCGACGGCACCGCCGAGAACCCCGCCGGCAGCAGACCCGTAATGGTCGCATTCTGCGTCTGGCCCGGCAGCGTGGGGATCTGATACTTCGCCACCGAGTTCAGGAACAGCAGAGTAAAGTTGTTCGTATTATCGTGCTGATAGTCGCCGCGGAACATGGTCTGGTTGCGCTCGCTTTGGCCGTGGAAAATCGAATGGCCCAGCGTCGGCGGCTCGATGCCGCGGTTCGTCGACGTGTGACTGTTCAGGATGTAGTACCGGAACTTTTCGCCGATCGTCCCGCCGTACTCGAACGAGGGATTGACCGTGCGATTGGACCCGCCGAACATCTGCAACGAGCCGAAACCCGGCTTCGTGCCGCTCTTGGTCGTGATGTCGATCAAGGCCGCCGTCTTGTTCCCGACATTGGCTTCCATGCCGCCCAGCACGATGTCCGCCCGTTCCCAGGAACGGGGCGAAATCACATCCGAAAAGGTGGACGAGACCGTGTCTGGAATGGGTACGCCATCGATGCGCAATTGCAGATTGGCATGGTCCTGCCGGATATGCACCTGCTTGAGCGACCCATAGGCCGCGCCGGGAATCGTCAGCAGCACATCGTGCAATTCGTTATTGTTACCGCGAGGAAGGGCTTCAACGTCTTTGCGGCTCACCGAATAGGTTTCACTCGACGCCTTGTACTGGATCGGCGCCAGCGGCGACACGACCTCCAGCGCCACTTCTTTCGTCTTCGACAAGGTCAGCGTGACCGGCTTCAGCTCATCCGCGCTGATCTGCAACACCATATATTCACTCCGATAGGTATCCTGCACCGCGCTGACCGAGTAGGTGCCGGCTGCAGGCACCGAGGCGGCGAACTCGCCGGCATCGTTCGACACCGCCGTCGCCACCACGTTGCCTTCCTGGTCTTTCACCTCCACCACGGCCTGCCCGACCCGCCGCAGGTCCTGGTTCTGGACCGAACCACGAATCGTATTGGCTGCGCCCTCCGCCGCACGAGCCGGAGATAGCCCCTCGCCGTTCCCGACCAGAATCCCGACCATCACACACACGCCGATATGAAACCACGCGCGTCGCATACAGATCCTCCACGTTCAACATCGAAATAGAATAGAGACCGGCGCCCGGCACAGACTGCGCCGAACCCGGAACGACTCGTTGAAGGGACCTTAGCGACGCGGAGGAGCGCGGGAGGGATCGAACGAAGAAGGCTCAACGGACAGCAGAACGGATTCAACCGGATGTTCGAGGAATCGGACCAGCTCACCGGCGACCAGAATCGGCGCACCGGTATCCAACGAGCCGGCCGTATGGTGCTGGACCCACTGGCAGAGGTCGGTATCGGAATGTTCGTGGCCGTCGTGGTCGGCGGCCGCCAGCTCGTGATGGACATCCTGCGCGACGGCAAATGGCGCCAAGCCGAGCAGGATAACGAGCATCGCCAGTGAGAGACACCGGCGGAGCAGAGAGTGCGAATGGGAAGAACGGAACATCATCCTTAAACCTAGCTACCCGGGATGCGCATCGTGAAGAGAACAGAAAATCCGCGCCAAACTAGCGAGAGGCCCTTGGTCTTGTCAAGCCATATGGACTTTTCCCTGTATTTTCGCATATCCTAACGAATCCCAAATCGATCCCGTGCAACTAACCTGAGTGGAAAAGGCCGCGATCCACTCGCGGACAGGTACCATGAACAGACCCATCGACAACCAACATGTCTTAGAAATCAACGCGCTCCCCTCCCCGCGCGCCATCAAGACGAAGCTGCCCATCACGGATGAGGCCGCGGCGCTCGTCGTCGAAACGCGTGACGCCATCCGTCGGATTCTCCATGGGCAGGATCGCGACAGACTGCTCGTCATCGTCGGTCCCTGCTCCATTCATGACCCCGAAGCCGCCTACGAATATGCCGCCAAGCTCAAGCCGGTGGCCGAAGCCCTCCGCGACCGCCTGCTGATCGTCATGCGCACCTACTTCGAAAAACCGCGTACGACCGTCGGCTGGAAGGGCCTCATCAACGATCCCCATCTGGACGGCACCTGCGATATCGCGACCGGCATGGAACTGGCCCGTACGATTCTTTTGAAGATCAATCAGTCCGGCATGCCCTGCGCGACCGAACTGCTCGATCCGATCAGCCCGCAATATATCGCCGATCTGATCAGCTGGAGCGCCATCGGCGCCCGTACCACCGAAAGCCAAACCCATCGCGAACTGGCCAGCGGCGTGTCGATGCCGGTCGGATTCAAGAACGGCACCGAAGGCAGTCTCCAAGTCGCCGTGAACGCCATGACCTCGGCCCGCGCACCGCATCATTTCGTCGGCATCAACGCCGAGGGGCAGACCTCGATCATCCGGACGGCCGGCAATCCGGACCGGCACATCGTCCTCCGTGGCGGCGGCGGCAAAACCAACTATGAAGCGGAGCATGTCGCCAAAGCCGAAGCGGCGGTCGCCGGTGAAGGGATCGCGCGTCCTATCATGATCGACTGCTCGCACGACAACTCCAACAAGGACCATAAACGCCAGAGCCTCGTCGCCCGCGACGTGCTCCGCCAGTTCCGCGAGGGCCGCCACTCCATCATGGGCTTGATGCTGGAGAGCAACCTCCACCCCGGCAAGCAGGCCTGGAAGCAGGGCGTGACGCTCGCGCACGGCGTGTCCATCACCGACGCCTGCCTCGGCTGGGACGAAACCGCCGCGTTGCTGAACGAGCTGGCCTCAGAGGTTGTCTCAAAACCGGTGTAAGGTTTCGCACCTTTACTTCCCCTGATCATCCGCCCTCCTCCGTCACGCAGCCGCGCCCGCAGCCGCCCGAATCCGGAGCGCCGTCGGGATGGTGATGGCCACAACCCAAATCGCCCAGCCCGCCGCCGAAGAGATTCTTCAGCGTCGCCGACGGCGCGTCCGAGCCGGCATCGGTCTTCGCCCACGCCTCCGCCTTCGCTTTCATATCGGCGCCGGCTGAAAACGAGGACAGGACTCGCTCCAGCGGCGCAGCGCAACGCTCGCAGGCCGTGATCGGGAGATCGCGGAGATTCTGCCGGTAATAAAACCGTTTCGGACAGAACAGCGACTCCAGACAGTACGCCGCCACATATTCATAGAGAGGCATGCCGACTCGATCCTTTCGACGCTCTCAGGAGTCCAGCCGATACTGAATCGGGACACGCAGCACGATCTGGCTCCGGCCCAACGGTTGCGGCAACGCGAGGGGACAGGATCGCTTGATCACCTCGATCGCGGCACGATCGAGCGCCTCGTGTCCGGAACTGGTCGCAATGGTCACCTCCAGCAAGTGGCCGTGCTCGTCGATGACCGCCCGCACCACTACATTCCCCTGCCAGTGATTCATCCGAGCTTCATGAGGATAGCGTTTCAGCTCTGCCACCCGGCTCCAGAGCGTCTGCATCAGCCATCCGAAATCCGGCTTGGCCTGAATCGATGCAGGCCCGGTCGGCACCGCCGCCGCGGGCTCACTGCGGAGTGCCGCAGGGGGCGGCTGACTGTCGTTGATTGCATCGGACGATACCGCCGTCGCCGTCATCGGGGCGGGCGCTGACGCTGCGGCGTGCTCACGCGATTCCTGCGGCACCCCGCGGGAGACCGGCGTGGAGGGGCCGGTCTCCCGTGAGGCCTCCGCGGCGAGCTGAGCCGGCGCCTCGTCCGTTGGAGGGACCGGCCCAATGCTCGACGGCGAGACCGGCACAGCCGATTCCGCCATTGGAAAAGTTCGGTCATTGGTATCCTGACTCAACACGCCATCGGCAGCTGATGACATCGGTGTCGCTTCGATCGCTCGATCGGACGGGAACATCTGCGAAGCTCCCGACACCGTCGACGGATGAGCTTCGATGACAGGCGTGGCCGTCACCGGTTCAGCACTCGCGCGGCTCGCTTCCGCCGTACTCTCGTGAGCGGCGGCGGCCGAGTCTGCGGCAGGCGTGGTCACGGGCCTTGATACTTGCCGCTCCACCCGCGATGCCAGCGCGGAGACGGGCGTCTCCGCGTGGCTGGAAAGACTCTGGACTAGCGCTACCTCCCACTGAAAAACCTCGCGCTGCGGCGGCACGGATTCCTGCGACCAGACCCACCCCGCGCCGCCCCAGAACAGAACATGCAGCAACAACGAGCATCCCCAGTTCCTGAGATCGGGACGGATCGGTATGCGCACCTTGCCGCGGTTCATTGCATCACCTTCGAAACCGGCCTGCGTCTGGCCCAGATCCAGAATCCTGACACCGCGAGCCCTGCGCCGAGTCCGCACCAGACTGCCATCCCGATCCGGCGACTGTCGTCATGTCCGTCGAACCAGGGCGCATCCCATCGATGCAACAGATCGAACAGGCGGTGATAGATCCGGCGGGAAGGATCGAGCAGCTCCAGCAGTTCCCCTGTCCGCGCATCGACGTCGACCCAGAGCGGCGAGGAGTCCTGGCGCTCGACGCGCAGGACAGGAGGCAGGTCTTCTCGTCCGAGCGCCGATCCGAGCCGACGATCCGCTCCGATACTCCGCCGGACGATGAGCGGGAAATCCCCTCCGACCATCGCCCTGACAGAGGCCAGCACGGCCTCGTCCGAGAACGCGTCCCGTGCCTGGCCCTCGGGATGGGTCAACGCCAGGACGGACTGGTGCTGCGGCGATTCACGGGCCACCGCATACAGAGCCCCCGCTACCTTCGTCAGCCGCAGTTCCTTCACCATCCCCCCCGCCGCCATCTGCGACAGCACGCCTGACGATCCGGCAAGATCGCGCGCCGTCATCCGCCCGCCCATCGCCCGTTCACGCTCCAGAGCCGACACCTTCCCGTCTGAAAACCATCGACCGTGATCCATCGAGAGCCACCCGCTGGCGATCCAACAGACGGCTGCGACACCGCCGATCGCGCCAAACATGCGATGCAGAGCCCGAGGTTCTCCGGAGAACCGGCTCCATCCATCGCGCATCAGATGCCTGAGACCTACCCAGGCGCCGGCCAGCGCCATCACCGTTGACAGAGCCCCAACCCACCAGAGCGTCTGGTCCCAAAGCGCCCACTGCCGCCGGAGCCAGGGCAGATACCACCAGTGGATTACCGCTCCGGCGAGATTCCAGCGCCGCTCCGCCATCGTGGTCTCCTGCACGACCTCACCGGTCGTGCCGGAGAGATAGATCACCGGCGCTGACAATCCCGCCATCTCCGCTTTCCACAGCGGCCGGTGCGGATCGAATCGCTGATGCACGGTCCAGACATCGTGCTCAATCGTGTCGATCGATACGATCGAGCCTCCCAGCCCCAGGCTTTCGGCCACACGCTGCATTTCACCGGTGAGGAGCGGTCCGTGCACAGGCTCCGCCGTCAACTGTCGCGCTCGCAGCGAGCCGTCGAGATAGTGCGCCGACACGACAGGGACGCCCCCGACGGCAATCACCTTCAGGTAGGCAATCCCTTCCGGACGGTCGAACTCCCGCATCACTCTCTCAAGGTCGGCACAGCAGAGAGCCGGATCGATCGCTCCGGCCATGACGAACCACTCCGTCTCCGTCACGCTCGGATAGGGCACCCACAGCATGACCAGGCCGGAGAGACACCACAGCAGCACCGCCGGCCCGACGCCGAGCGCAAGCCAGCGATGCCATCCGAGGACGGAGCCGCTCCACGCCATCTGCTAAAACCTGGCCATCATCATCAACTCCACCGTTCGCGGCGCCCCGATCAGGACCTGACTGGGATAGAACGGATCCGCCCAGATCGCATAGGTCTTATCGAGCAGATTGCGGCCGCGCAGCATGAAGGTCATGTTCTTGTACGGGACCGAGACCCAGGCATCCGTCGTCATGTAGGCATTGAGCCGCACCGCGTTCGCGTTGTCGGCATAGCGATGCCCGACGTAGCGGAAGGCCGCGCCGAGATCGAACGGCACGACAAACGGCACCCGGTACACGCTCCAAATGTTAGCCATCGTCTCGGGGACGTTCGGCGGGCGATTGCCGCCGCGCGAGACCACATTGCCTCCGTCGGTTTCCGAGAAGTCGGCAAACCGGGCGGAGAGAAAGGTCAGATTGGCCTGCACTCGCCAGGCGTGGGTCGGACGGATGGCACCGCTGAGTTCCACCCCTTTAGAGGTCTGGCGTCCCACGTTCTGTGCCGTCGTCAGCGAAGTCTGGGTCAGGATGTTCTTCCGAAAGATGTCGAAATACGCCAGCGTCCATTCGGCCCGGTTATTCCACAGTCCCTGTTTGAGTCCGACTTCCCATTGCGCCCCGGTCGCCAGATCGAAATTCTCCCCGGCCCAGACGATGAAGACGTTCGTCCCGACCGGATCGGCCGCTGTCGCATACTGGCCATACAGGGTCAGATTCGGCAGCAGGTCATAGACCAGTCCCGCCCGCCAGGTCGTGGGATTGAAGTCCCGTTCAAAGCTGGCCGTCGTATTGAACGCCCCGGCGGCATTGAAGAGTTTCCGATCCATATCGATATGGTCGTGCCGCATGCCGCCGACCAGCTTGAGGCTCTCCGTCAGATTGAATTGCTCTTCGATGAACAGCGCGGCCGTCGTGATCGTCGTCCGCTGCTCGGCCGAGGTGATCGAGCCGAACGAGCCGCTCGGAATCGCCAGCGGGTTGATGCTGTCGCCCCCGCTGAAAAAGCTGGGCCGGTTCAGATGGAGATGGCTGAAATCCACTCCGATCACAAACCGGTTCTTGTGCTCGAAGAGCCGCTCGTTGATCTGGGCTTCCAGCCGGTCGCCCGCCACATACTGGTCATGCTGGACGAAGAATCGATCCCGATCGATCAGCTGGGTGCCGGTGTTGAACTGATAGGTCTCGGCATTCTGCCAATTCCGCTCCGCCCAATAGTAGTAGGCTTGATTGCGGATTTCGATCGTGCTCGTCGGCTGCCAGTTCGTCTTGAACTTGGTCCAATACGTCGTGGCGCTCATATCGGCGTCTACGACGTTGAAGTTTTGCCGCAGGATACGCCCGTCGATCGTCCGCCCGTCGTTCGTCGTGACGACCCCGCCGACCGCCGCCGAGCCGGCAAAGCCGCCGGGCACCAGAGGCGTCCCCCAATAGGGCACGCTGCGATCGTGCGTGACATCGAACGAGAGTTCGAAGTTGAGATTCGGAGCGGCGTCGTAGAGCAACGCACTCGTCCAATTCCAGTAGGTATAGGGCGCGCGCTGCACTCCGGCATAATTGTCGGAGTTCTGATAACTGAGATCCACGCGATAGTGCAGCTTGTCGGAGCCGAGCGGCCCGCCGCTCCCCACCGCCGTCCGCAGGGTATTGAACGACCCGATGGACAGCATCGCATCGGTCGTGACGTGATCCTCCCGCAGCGGACGCTTCGTGACGAAATTGATCGCGCCGCCTAAGGCACCCTCGCCGTAGAGGACGGAGGCCGGCCCCTTGAGAATTTCGATCCGGTCGAGATTCCAGGTGTCCCGCGGCCGGGATGTCATTTGCGCCGGCCCTAGTAGCAGGCCGTCATACAGCAACCTGAGTTGATTGTTCGTGAAACCCCGCATGGAGAAATTGACAGGATTGCCTGGCGAGTCACCCACCGAGAGCCCGGTGGCCCCCTGCACGGCTTCTGAAATCGTCCGTAACCCGCGCTCTTGCATGAGCGTCTGATCGACGACCTCGACGCTGGCCGGGATCTCGCGAATCGAAACGCCCAACCGGCTCGCTGAGGCGCTCTTCTCCTCCAGATGCAACGACCCGGTTCCCTCCGGAAGAATTCGCTGATCACGCACCTCCAGCTGAGGCAGTTCGACTTCAGTGAGAGAACCGACTGCCTGTGGGGCGTCCTGACGTTCTTCCGCAGCGCGAATGGACCCTGGCCACAAGACGGCACTCCCGATCACGGCCCCGGCGGCCAACACACCCACAATCATTTCACGAGACTGACTCACGGTATTCCTCCTTGAGGCGGACTCATGGACGTCCGCACACGTCATGACAATTCTTTCTCTGCTATCCCGCGAACGGAACGGAGGCGGACGGGCCGCCACGATCCGATGGGCACGAGCTGCTGTGTGTCTTGTTTAGGACGGCAGAGTCGAAGGGGGACCGCGGACAGACGGTGAGGCGACCGGCGCCTGCACACCGCAAGATTCGGCGAGTAGAGAGAGCGGAACTGCGAGGTCAGCCACGACAATACCGGCGTCGCCTGACGCAAGTCCGGACCCGGCGGCATGGTCAAGCCAGGCATGATCGTCGAGAGTCGTATGGGCGGGATTGCCCGCCAGCAGGCCCAGCTCGTGATCGAGCAGGACGAACGGCAACGGCAGCGCCAGCGCCAGATAGGCCAGCAGCGCGCCGACCAAAACATAGCAATGAAGGCGGGGACGGCTCACAATCGTCTTACCGCTTTTCCTTATGCGCCGCATGTTTGCGGCAATACGAGCAATACTTCTTCAGTTCGATCCGATCCGGATCGTTCTTCTTGTTTTTCGTCGTCCAATAGACCGATTTGCCCGGTGCGTCACAGCCGGTGCAGGCCACCGCCACTACTTCACGCATGATGAAACTCCTTTGTCCCGGTTAGATCTTCTGTCCGTCTGCCCGCATGTCCGCGACGACGCGCGCGAGCCCCTTCTTGTCGATAATCTTCATCCCGTGCGCCGAGACCGACAAGGTGATCCAGCGCTGTTCATCCGGCAGAAAATACCGTTTCCGCTGAATGTTCGGCAGAAACCGCCGCTTGGTCTTGTTGTTGGCATGACTGACATTGTTCCCCGACACCGGCTTCTTGCCCGTCACCTGACATTGCTGCCCCATCCACTCCTCCTTGTTCACATTACCTTGTCGCCCCCCCTTACACCCTCAACAGATCATCATCGGCCTCCTGATCCTCCGCCGGACTCTCCGCCATCACGGGAAAGGGATCGGCGGCGGCCCCCCAGGTTGCAAGCCCCGGCGCCAACTCTTCCTCCGTCAGCAAACAGGTTTCCAGCCGGGCCATGAGCGCCGCCTGATCCATCTTCCGCCCGATCAGTACCAGTTCCTGACTGCGGTCGCCGTACTCCGGATCCCAGACGCCTTGCACACGCTGATACTCCTCTTCATCCTCCGGCCACTGCGCCTTTGGCAACGCGGCATACCACCGCCCCACCCACCGGACCGCGCCGGTCCCGCCTGCTTGCGACCAAAGGGCGATCAGATCCGGACGCGACGCGATCCAGAACAGCCCCTTGGACCGGAGCACCCCCGGCCAGGGCTCTTGAAAGAATTGCCACAGCCGCTCGGGATGAAATGGGCGGCGGGCCCGAAAGACAAAACTGGCGATGCCGTATTCATCGGCCTCGGAGCGCGCTTCCCCGCGCAGGGTCTGCATCCATCCCGCCGCCTGACTGGCCCGTTCGAAATCGAACCCGCTTGTATTCAGAATCGTCTTGAGATCGACGTGCCCGTGCCGAGCCGTCACGCAGCGCGCGTCGGGATTGAGCCGGGCGAGGATGGCCGAGAGCTCCGCCAGTTCGAGCTCCGACACCAAGTCCGCTTTGTTGATGATGAGCACCGTGGCAAACTCGATCTGGTCGATGAGCAAGTCGGTGATCGTCCGCTCGTCTTCGTCGCCGATTCCGATCCCTCTGGCCCGCAGATCTTCGGCTTCGTGATAGTCCTTCAGAAAATTGACGGCATCGACGACAGTCACCAGCGTATCCAAACGCGCGACGGTCGACAGGCTGTGCCCCGACTCACTCTCGAATTGAAACGTTTCGGCGACCGGCATCGGCTCCGAGATTCCCGTCGACTCGATCAGCAGATAGTCGAACCGCCGCGCCTCCGCCAGCCGCGCCACTTCCTTCAGCAGATCCTCCCGCAGCGTGCAACAGATACAGCCGTTGCTCATCTCGACCAGCTGCTCGTCAGTCCGGCTGAGCGCGGCGCCGCCCTGCTCGACCAGTTGCGCATCGATGTTGACCTCGCTCATGTCGTTGACGATCACCGCAACCCGCAGCCCTTCGCGATTGTGCAAAACGTGATTCAAGACCGTCGTCTTGCCCGCGCCGAGAAATCCCGACAGCACCGTGACCGGCAGGCGATCATCGGGGCCCCGGCGCCGGTCGGCACCGGCCAAATCCAACACGGTATTCATAGCGCTCCTTCCTTAATTCGAGTCGGCGTCATCGTCCCGCGAGGCCGCTTCCTGAGTCGCCCGCGCAAAGGGATCGTCGAAACGCCGCCACGCCGCTTCCCCCGACAGGACTTCCGCCGGGGTCAGCAAGCAAGCGCGCAGACGTTCGAACAGGCGCTGTTGGTCCAGTTCATATCCGATGCAGGCCAGTTCCTGGCGCCGGTCGCCGAACTCGATCGGCCACGACTTCTGGAGCCGTTGTTGAAACTCTTCTCCGGTCGGCCACTCTTCCCGCGGAGTCGCCACCCACCAGTCCCCGATACATTCGAAATGCCGCACCCCGGCCGTCTGCTCCCAGGAAAAACACCGGTCCGGCTGGGAGGCCAGCCAGAAAAATCCTTTGCACCGCTCCACCCCGGGCCAGTCTTCTTCGATCAGCGCCCAGAGCCGTTCAGGATGGAACGGCCTGGTGGCGCGAAACACTCCGGCCGTCCAATTCGGCGAGGGAATCGCAGGCATCGGCGCCCCTTCGATCAACTTGGCCCATCCGGGCTGAAAACCGACCGGATCGCCGGCCTCCGGCCGGCAAGCCAGCAGACCCGCGGCCAAAGCAGGTCCGTCGGAAGCCAGCAGCAACTCAGCCTCCGGGTTCAGATGCTGCAGCAAAACCCGCAAACGTTCCCGCGCCTCAGAATCGATTCGCTCGCTCCTGTTCACAACAACCATAGTGCAGAATTCCACCTGCTCGACCAGCAGCTGGGACAGGGTGCGGCCGTCATCGGCCCCACAGCTCAGGCCGCGCTCCTGTAAAGCGTCCGCACTGTGCACGTCGTCCCAGAACCGCTCGGCGTCGACAACCGTCACGATCTGATCGAGCCGTGCCAGCGCGGCCAGCGGCGCCTCGTCGGTCCAGGCCTCGTTGAACACTTCCGCCACCATCATCGGCTCCACCAGCCCCGAGCACTCGATGAGCAGGCGGAAGAATCGGCGCATGCGCGCAATAGCCGTGATCGCATCCATGAGGCTGTCGCGCAACGAACAGCTCACGCACTCCTGCATCAGTTCGGCCAGCACTTCGCCGAGGCGAAAAACCTCGATCCCGTCACCCCATCCGGCACCGGACTGGCCGGGCGCGGCGCCCCGGTCGTGGATCAGCACCGCCAGCGGACCGGCGGGTTGCTGCACCAGCACATCGCGCAACACCCGGCTCTTGCCCGCACCGACGAACCCGCACAAGACCGTCACCCGCAGCGGCTCCGCTGCCGGCATTTCCGGCTGAGATGCGCTATCAGACTGAACCGACATGACTGCCTCCCATCGCGCCGCTGGCGCCATCTCCCCCATTGATCAGGCCCGGCCGGCCCCCGGAACGCTCCGCCTCAGTACCCATCGGGGCCGGCAAATGGCAGCAGCGCAATCTGGCGGGCGCGCTTGATCGCCCTGGTTAATTCACGCTGCCGTTGCATACTGTTTCCCGAGATCCGCCGCGGCACGATCCGGCCGGTTTCCGTGAGAAACCGCCGCAGAAATTCCACATTCTTGAAATCGATCGGCGTGGTGTCGTCGATGACGCGTCGTCGTCGCTCTCCAAACATACGGCCTCCTCTTTCTTACCAACTGGACTTGCGCACGCCGGGAATATCCCCTTTCAACGCCAGCAACCGGAAATCGATGCGCGACATCGCAAACCGCCGCAGATACCCCCTGACGCGCCCCGAGATCTCGCACCGGTTCCGCACGCGCACCGGGCTGGAGTTTTTCGGCAACTCATTCAAGGCGCTCTGCGCTTTCTGCTTGTCCTCATCACTGCTGGCCTTGCTCTTGATCACTGCCTTGAGCGCCGCGCGTTGATCGGCGTACTGCGCCACCAATTGTTTTCGCTTCTCATTCCGCAACCGACTGCTGAGCTTTGCCATGCCATTCTCCTTTCCTGAGTCGTTTATTCGTGCCCTACACGGCCCGTTTGCACTTCAATGATCGTTCATCAACCGGACGCTCCCCGAAACTCACCCACTGCCCCTGCTGTACCGAATAACAGCTCACGCAGGTGTTATCCGAAAACGGCGACAGCCCCATCAGCCATTCATACGAAAACTCGCCCCGATACTCCGGAGGGAGAAAGGACGCAAACCCAGATAACGGCCTCGTCTCCTCGTTCATAGAATCCCCCTTTCTAGCCTCGAGGCGTCGGAGGTGAACACGACACGCCCTCCAACTAGCGTCCGTACCACCCGGCCTTTCAGTCGCCATCCGGCAAACGGGGTGTTCCGCCCCTTCGAGTGAAATTCCTCGGGGTCGACCGTCCACTCGGCTTTGGGATCGACCACGGTCACATCGGCATCTGACCCGGGCTTCAACGTGCCTTTCTGCAGACGCAGGAGTCCGGCGGGAACACTCGTCAGACAGGCCACCGCCCGCTCCATCGAGATCCCGCCTTCCTGCACCAGACGCAGCGTCAGCGCCAGCGCTGTTTCCAGCCCCACGATGCCGAACGGGGCCCGATCCATACCCCGCTGCTTTTCATATTCCGCGTGCGGAGCATGGTCCGTGGCAATGGCGTCGATCGTGCCGTCGGCCAATCCCTCGATCACCGCCGCGCGATCCCGCTCGCCCCGCAACGGCGGATTCATCTTGGCGTTGGGTCCCGATCGGCGGACCGCTTCGTCGGTCAGCATGAAGTGATGCGGGCAGGCCTCCGCTGTCACCGGCCATCCCTGCGCCTTCGCACGGCGAAGCGCGTCGACCGTGTCCGTCGAACTCACGTGGGCCACATGCAACCGGGCTCCGGTCTCCCGAGCCAATCGAATATCCCGTTCGACCATCCTGGTTTCAGAGCGGGAAGGAATAGCGGGCCATCCCAGCGCGCGCGAAACCGGACCTTCGTTCATGCACCCGCAGCCGGACAGCGTGAGATCCTCGCAATGATCGATCACCGGCAGATCGACCGCCGAAGCCCGTTCCATCGCCCGCCGCATGACCTCGTCATCCATCACCGGCTTGCCGTCGTCCGACACCGCCACGCAGCCGGCCCGCTTCATGGCGTCAAAATCATTCAACTCCCGCCCCTGGGAGGCCTGCGTGATCGCACCGATGGGATAGACCCTCGCCTGGCCTGTGGCGGTTGCGCGCCTGACGATCCAGCCGGTCATCTCGGCCGAATCATTCACGGGGTTGGTGTTCGGCATGCAACAGACCGTCGTAAACCCGCCCGCCACAGCTGCGGCCGTACCGGTCGCGATCGTTTCCTTGTATTCGAAGCCGGGCTCACGCAGGTGCGCATGTAAGTCGACCAGCCCCGGAAGAATCCACAGACCACGCGCATCAAATGACTCCTGAGCCAGGCCTCGCCCCAATGCTGTGAGCCCCGGTCCCACTGCCACAATCAGCCCCTGATCAATCAACAGATCCGCCATGCCGACCCAATGCCCTGGATCGATCACCTGTCCGCCGTGAATCAAAATCACGGTGTCCGCTCGTCCGCAACCGGCCTACCGTGCCGGACGAGCGCCGCCACCCGGTGGAGAAAGTCTCGGACTTCCGCCGGCTTCATTTGATCCGCCGGAATTTCCGCGGCCAGGAATACGCCGTCCAGCAAGGCGAACAATCCGTGGGCGATCCGATGGTGTCCCTCGACGCCGACCCCGAAGGCCTCGACAAAAGCCTCCCGGCTGGCCGGGTCAGCGCAACAAAGCGAGTAGCCGGCGGCCTGGATATTCGGATGGAACCGATCCACTTCCCGCCAATGAGCTTCGTGATCCGCCGACACATGGACAATGCGCAGATGCGGAATCGTCTCGTGGCTCCGCTCCTCAAGTTCAACGATCTGGGCCAGACAAGCATGCTTTTCAATGTTCGGCAGGGTCGACACCACGACCAGTCCATCCTGCAGATCGGAGGGAACAAGCGGCCGGCTGGCCGATCGTGCGACCGGAATCGTGAAGTCGGCCTCCAACCGCTCACCCGGCAGGGGTAACTCCCCCTGCAATTCAATATGGCTGGTCCCGAGTTGCGCCGTTCTCATGCTGTCCTCTGAAGCTCTCATCAATGGGGAATCATTGTCAGCGCAGCGATTGTCACCATGCCGGCGATCATCATGGCGAACTGCCAAACCCCCTTGGCCGCCCCCATTCGCCCGTGCAACCCCGGCACGAGATCTGCCAGGCCGATATAGAGAAAACTGGCGGCTGCCACACTCAGCGCGTAGGGCACGATCGCTTCGGCATGCCCAAGCCCTCCATAGGCAACGACAACGCCTACCAGTGTCCCAAGCCCGGACAGCGTATTCCAGAAGAACGCCCTCCAGCGGGAAAACCCGCTCGAAAGCAGAATCGTGAAATCGCTGAGCTCCTGTGGCACCTCATGCCCCAGGACCGCCAGTGTTGTCACCAACCCAAGTCCCGGCGAAGCCACACAAGCAGCACCGATGGCAATGCCGTCCGCCATGTTGTGAACGGCATCACCGATCAGGACCAGCATCCCGGTTTTTTCCTGCATGCCTTTTATAGGAACCTCTCCATGGTGGTGCTCATGGCCAGGTTGCTCCTCGACGGGTTCCTCCCCGTGTGCATGCCTCCAGATGACCGTCCATTCCAATACAAAGAACAACACGAGCCCGGCCAACAGCGAGATCCCCACTTCATAAATTGAAATATGCTCCAGGGCCTCAGGAATGAGGCCGATCACCGCCGTCGCCAGCATCGTGCCGGTGGCGTAACTCAATAAATACGGCATGGCGCGATGCCGCCATCCGTCCGGAATGAACAGCACCAGACACGCGGGCACCAAGGCGCCGAGACTGCCGAGCAGCCCCATCCAGATGGCAAACCACCAGGTTGACTCGCCGGGCAGACTCACTGTTCGTCACGCCGGCCATACAGCCCCTCGTTTATCGGACCTATCATCATCACGCTCCTAGTCCGCGTGCGGCGGAAGTTCCTGCTTCACGCGCGGCAATAATTCAGCCAGGTTGCAGGGTCTGTGATTAAGATCGAGCTGCGGGAGGATGATCTTTTCCATCCCCAGCCGGCAGGCGCCGGTACTGCCGGGCAGCAGGAACACGATGGTGTCGCCGCACACCCCGGCATCGGCCCGTGACTGAATCGTCGAGGTGCCGATCTCCGCATAACTAAGCCACCGGAACAGTTCGCCGAATCCAGGAATCGGCTTCGTAAACAGAGACCGGACGGCATCGGGCGTCACGTCCCGTTGCGTCACGCCGGTTCCGCCGGTCACGATGACGAACTCCACCTTGGGGTCGGCGACCCAGGCGGCAATCGTCGCGCGGATCGTCTGAAAATCGTCCTGACACATCTTGCGGTCGGCGATCCGATGCCCCGCATGTGTCAGCCGGTCCACAATCGTCTGGCCGCTCGTATCGGTCTCCAGCGTCCTCGAATCGGAGACCGTCAGCACGGCGACGGCCACCGAAGCCCCTGCCGCTACACCCGTTGTCATGATTCCTTCTCCTCCTGTGCGGACAGCGCATCATGCACCGCGACACACCAATGCCTCGCCTCGGACAACCGCACGGCCCACCGCGCATGGCCCTCCTGATCGCCCGCTTCCGCCAGCAGATGCACCATGGCTTCCGCCAGCGCGGCGGCTTCTGCGGCATGTTCCAGGCGGCCCAACGATGTCTCTGTACTCTGTGCCAGCTCCCACGCCCGCTGAAATAGGACGATCAGCGGCACGATCGAGCTGGAGCGGGCGGCAGCACCGGAAACCATCTCAACCGCCCCTTCCCCTGCCTCCTGATCATGACCGGCTTGGACGAACTTCCGGGAATCGCCGAGGTCATCGCTCACGGCAGCACCTGCGCCCGATCGGCCATTGATGTCATGATCGTCCCTCCCTCATCGCGAGACCTTCTTCCCGGCCCGGCGCCGATGGGCCGTTCGACGCTTCGGCCGCACCAGACAATGCTCAAGCCCTTCCAGAAACCGTTGCCAGGCCACTCGCCGGCCGATTACCACGATCTTGGCGCGCGATTGCCTGCTGCCGGTATAAGGGATCATCGAAAACGACCCCAAGATCCATTGCACCTCCTGAAACCCGGTCTTCCCCGCCACCCGGACAAATCCTTTGAGCCGCACGACGGACCGTCCATATCGGCGCAACCAGGCTTCCATGCGCGCGGGATCCACCGGCAAGGTCAACCGGAAACTGCCGCTCTGATACCCGGCCGCCGAATCCTTGATGACGCCGTCGGTCAGGACAGGAGCCCGGCGCGCGGCGGCCCGGGCAAGCAGCTGTGACGGGTTCGCATCGGCATGGATGGTCCGCAGGACTCGAGCCGTGGGGTTCACGGCTCTGATCCGCTGTTCGACGACCGCGGCCTGATCGGGAGCGATCTGGTCCAACTTGTTCAGCATGATCGTGTCGGCATGCTGAAGGTGGCGGTCTGCAGCGGACCAGTAGGCCCCGAGCTTCAGAAATCTGGGGGCATCGACCAACACAATCACAGATGCCAGGTGCGCGGCCCGCCCTATCCCCATATCTGCAGACAAAGCCCGTTCGACACCGCTGATCACCTGCCCGGTATCGGCCAGGCCGGTCGTCTCGATAAACACCGGCGCTCCGTCGGACTGCCGGACCAACTGTCCGACGTTTTCACTGAATTCGCCGGAGAGGTCGCAGCAGATACACCCGCTCAACAGCGACTGCAGTTCGATATCGTTGGACCGGGGGTGTTCATGCAGGACGGCTCCGTCTACATCGACTTCACCGAACTCGTTCATCAGCACGGCCGGTTTCACGCCACGTTCCAGCTCATGTGCCAGCACCCGCTTGAGCAGCGTTGTCTTCCCGCTGCCCAGAAAGCCGGCGATCACATAGATCGGAGAACCGGAGACACTGACTCGCGCGGCCTTAGTGGGCATGCTGCGGTCCCCCTCCCGCCGCCAACGCCTCAACATCGGCTTGAGACACCTCGTCGGCCGCTTTGTGGATCTTGTATTGGGTCGTTCGTCCCGGCCCTTCGAGCACGGCGATGACGGTTTCGATCGGCGGGCATCCCGGCTCGCGGCACTCCAACTCCGTCACCATCACCGTGGTCTCGTCGGACAACGCCCACAGTGTGCGAGCCCAGGCCTTGATACACGCCGCCCGATCCGGCGCGATGGTGCGACGCCCCCCGAACAAGTTCATCCCCGCCCTCCGATGCCTTCTACGGAGAACAGCGACACCACCCCGTCATTCGTACCGGTCGCCAGCCATGTGCCCTGAGGACTCCAGGCGACCGCGGATAGGCCGCCCGACTTGTTCACTTCCTGGCTCAGAATCGGCTTTGTGGTCTGCGGCTCCCAGATGCACAACAGACCATCCTCACCGGCCGTCGCCACAATCGATTGAGAGGGATGGCAGGCCATCTCCCGGATCCATCCCACATGCCCCTTGAATAGCCGGCCGCCGGTCCCCTCGAATTTTTTCATGCTCCATGCGACGAGAGCGGGACCGGAGGCCGTATACAGATTTTGCCCGTCATGGTCGAAACAGACCTCGGTGACCTTCATCGGATAACCAGACATATGCCAGTTTTGCTCGTTGTCCGTGCGAAAGAGATGAACCGATCCATCAAGATTTCCAGACGCGAGATACTCGCCGTTTGGATTCACCGCGATCGACAGCAGCGCCCCATCATATGGAAAGGGGCGCACGGGCTTCTCGCTGCCCAATTTCCACAGCCACGCGCCGCCGTAGCAGGCAGACAGGATCCCTTCCCCGCGCGGCATCCAGGCCAGCGCGGAGATGGTCGTCTGATGGGCCGGGACCTCTCCGGCAAGTTGCGGCTGCTTCTGCGCAGCGCAGTCCCAGAGTCGCAACTGCTTGCCTGCCGATGCCGCGAGAAGCTTGCCGTCCGGCGACCAGCGAAGATTCTCGACCCAGGCTGCTTGTCCGCCCGGCTCTACTTCAGCTCGAGCCGTCCCGGTCTCCGGATTCCAGATCCTGACGGCCCCATCCTGCCCCCCCGTTGCCAATTCTGGCCGAGTAGGATGCCAGGCCAGCACCTGAGCCGATTGCCGATGCCCCGCCAGCGGATTCCCCCGCTTGAAGGATGGCACGTCCCAGACCGCGACCTCACCGGAGGCAGCACAGGCCGCCAGCTTGGTCCCATCAGCGGAAAATCCGACCCGGTGGACATAGTCATCGACCCGGGCATAGCCGACCGGCCCCAGAGTCACCACCGGCTTCCGCTTAGCTAGACGAGGCATGACCGGAACCCCTTCGTCAGCGCCGCACGATCCAGATCTTTGCCGATAAAGACAAGCTGGTTGTTCCGCGTTTCTCCCGCCTTCCACGCCCGATCGGCCTTGCCGTCGAACAGCATATGGACGCCTTGAAACACGAACCGATGATCGCGGCCTTCGACATTCAGAATGCCCTTCATCCGGTAGATCTTCGTTCCCATCGTCGAGAGCACTTCGCGAAACCAGTCGTTCACTTTGCCCTCGTCCACGACTCCATCCTCGACCAGCGCCACCGAGAACACGCTGGGGTCGTGCTGATGGGCATCTTCGCCGAGAAAATTGGGATCGATGTCCAGCTTACGGCTCAGATCGAACGCCCCGATGTTCAACAGCCGGTTGATCTCCACCTGTGCATCCTTCGTCCGGTGGATCTTCGCCATGACGTTGATGGCCCGGATCCTGGCCTCCAACCGGTCAACTTCGCCGGCAGGAACCAGATCGATCTTGTTCAGGAGGATCACGTCGGCGAACGCAATCTGCTCTTTGGCTTCGGGACTCGTATCGAGATGCTCCCAGATATGCTTCGAATCGACGACCGTGACGATTCCGTCGAGCAACAACCGCCGCTTCATCTCGTCATCGACAAAGAACGTTTGCGCGACCGGCGCCGGATCGGCCAAGCCGGTTGTCTCGATGACCATGTAGTCGAAACGGTCTTTCCGCTTGAGCAGATTGCCGATGATGCGGATCAAATCGCCGCGCACGGTGCAGCAGATGCACCCATTGTTCATCTCGAAGATCTCTTCATCCGCGCCGATCACCAATTGATTGTCGATCCCGACTTCGCCGAATTCGTTGACGATCACGGCCACACGCTTGCCGTGTTCGGTGGTCAAGATCCGGTTCAACAACGTTGTTTTCCCTGCCCCGAGAAACCCGGTCAGGACGGTCACAGGCACCAGATCCGCTTCAGATGTCGGCATATATTCCTCCTCCGCTCGTGATGGCATTGACTGGATCTTCCACGCATTCTCTGCAGGAGAGGATCGCGCACCGTCCGCCATACGAATGGAGAACAGCCCAACCCCTTGAGCGCCCGCTCGACAGGAGGACGAACGGGCAGACGCCCGATCCTCTCCTGCACAGGATGCGGAGATACCGAGAACGATGATGCGACGTGGGTTAGATCAGAACGGAGGACCGCGAGAGAAATCACCGAAGAGGAACGCCGAGGCGAACGGAGCGGCAACCGGCAGATCGACGGTTACGCTCAGAACTGCCACCGTGATTGCGAGGTGAGTCGACTGCAGGGACGTCCCGGCCACATGGTCGAGCCAGGCACAGAGGTCCGATTCACTATGGTGTGAATCGGCCGGGAGAGCAAAGTCATGTTCGAGGAGAAGCGGATTCAGCCCCAGTGCCAGCACCAGATAGATCGCCGCCAGCCCCAGGCGGATGATCAGGGACGATGATGTGGCCCCTACTGGCATTGCGGGCACCATCCAAAAAACTCCAAGGCATGACCTTCGATCGCAAACTTGGTTTGCTGCTCGACCAATTCCGTCAGCTTCTTGAGCGGACAGAGCATCAAGTCGACGATCTGGCCGCACCCGCGGCATTGGATATGGTGGTGATGTTCACGGCCATGACGGACCTCGTACCGCATCTGCCCCTCATGGAGCCCGACCGGATTCACCAGCCCGAGTTCCTGCAGCATCGCTACATTCCGGTAGACCGTGACCAGATCCACCGCCGTCTTCGCCCTCTTCAGCCGATCAGCGATCTCAGCCACCGTAATGGGCAGCGTGCTCTGCTCCAGAATGGCAAGAATGGCCTTCCTGGGCTTCGTCAGCTTCTTCCCGCCGGCGCGCAAACTATCGAGAATGGATTCGGCCATCGGTAATTCCTAATTGCAAGTGAGTTGCATTTACCATCCTGCGGGAACGGCTGTCAACTCCTCTGAAACCATATATGATACGCTCAGGCGTAACCCGCTTTCACAGGAGGAGACCACCATGACTATCCAGCCACGCACGTTCATCCGATCTATCGTGGGAGTTGTGTCGCTCATGGCTCTATGCCTGGCCTTCGCGCTTGGAACATCGGCCGGCCAAACCGCCAAGACCGTCCAGTACCGCACCATCACTATGCCGTTCCCCCCAGCTACCGCCCTGTTGCAGTCCAAACTCGAAGAGTTTGGAGCGGAGGGATGGGAGCTAGTCTTCGTCATTCAGCAGTCCGGAACTCTGATCTTCAAACGCTCGCAGAGCTAGGCCCTATGGCGAGCACCGTGGTAGGATGCGTGACGATGCTCATCGACACTCACACCCATCTGGACGACGCCCGCTACAACGATGACCGCGAAGCGATGATCGCGCGGGCGCGCGAAGCCGGCGTGGATAATTTCATTACCATCGGCTGCGATCTTGCCACGAGCCAATCTGCCGTCGCCCTGGCCGGTCAGCACGATTTCATCTATGCCTCGATCGGCGTGCATCCGCACGAGGTGAAACACATTCAAGACACCTGGTACGACGAATTCCGCCGGCTGGCCAAGAATAGGAAAGTCGTGGCCTATGGCGAGATCGGCTTGGACTATCACTACAACCACTCGTCGCCGAAAGAACAGCGCGACCGGTTCCGCGAACAGATTCAGCTCGCGCACGAACTCCGGCTCCCGGTGATCATTCACACCAGGGAGGCCGACGCGGACACCGTTACGATCTTACAGGAAGAGAAGGCGTCGGAAGTCGGCGGGGTGTTTCACTGCTTTTCCGGGGATGCGGCGCTGGCGAAGGAGGCGTTGGATCTGGGGTTCTACCTGTCGTTCTCCGGCATTCTGACGTTCCCGAGCGCCACGGCGCTGCGGAACATTGCGAAGACCGTTCCGTTGGATCGACTCCTGATCGAAACCGACTGCCCCTATCTCACACCGGTCCCTTATCGCGGGAAGCGCAATGAACCGGCCTATATCACGCATGTGGCACAGCAGCTGGCAACCGTTCGCGCCGATGAACTCGGCATGTCACCCGAGAAAATCGCCCTCGCCACCACCCGCAACGCCAGACGTCTCTTCAAACTTGCGTGAGCTCGTCAAAATCGCTTGAGCTGGCGATTCCGCTCACGAACCGCCTTCGGCAGCTTCCTTGGATTACCCTTCTTCTCCGGTCCTCGGCGGGGCCGCTCGTCCTCTCCAGAATCGAGTTCTTTGCCCTGGATCGGGCCTGAAGAAAGTCCACTCGCGGCCAATTTTCCCATGAACAACTGCGCGGTCATCACGGTCGCGCCATGGGCCCTGGCCGTGGTGACAATCTCATGATCGGAACTGACTACGGCGCAAGCTGATCCATATTCGCGCGCCAGCCGCTGGATGACCTGATCGGCCTTCTCGCCCCGCCGGGAGTAGATTACCTGCACGCCGGCACGATGCTCGCGATGTTCAACGGGATAGCCCTGTTGCCAGCCGTCAAACACGACGGTCAACGGATGGCCCTTGCGATGCCGATAGGCGGCCAAATCGTGCAACAACGACTCCCTGGCCATCTCCGACTTCGCTGCGGACTGGGCCCCAAGCAGGTTATAGCCATCAATGATAAGATGGGTTGCCATAGCGATCACGCTACCGGTCGGCTTTCCTCTCTGTCAATCCCGGACTGGAACGGATGCAAGTGCTTGACAACCGGTGGAACATCTGAGAAAAGTTTTTATTCCCTACAATTGATTCGGGCACATGCGATTACGATTCTGCCAGGCTTTCCCGTTCCGCATCTCTCTCGCAGCCCTGTGCCTGCTCGCCCTCACGCCGGGCTTCCTGACCGGAGGATTCGACCAGGCGTTTGCCGCCGCCGCCGATGCCCGTTCTCATCGCCCCCATAAAAGTAAAACCAAAGGCACCCCGGCCTCGATGATGCCGGCCACCGTCCAGAACTTTCGCGTGTTCTCCACCCCTGAACGGACCAGACTCGTGCTCGATCTGGATCGTCTCACGAAGGTGACGGAACATAAGTCGGCGGACTCGGATGACGTCGTGATTTTCCTTCCGTATGCGACCATGAGCCGGTCGGCCAGACTCCGGCTCGACCGTGGCATCATCCCCGCCCCGTTTCAGATTGCGCAGACGACCACCGGCGCCGTGACGGTGGCCCTGCCTACGCATGCGATCCGCCGTTATAAACAATTCTCCCTCGAGAACCCTGCCCGACTGGTGGTCGACGTGATCCCGGGTATCGCCGCTCCGGACGCTCCCACACCGGATCAGGCGGCTTCTGTCCCATCCCCACCCGGTACGTTCGAGCCGCCGCCGCAGCCGACGATTCCCCAGGCCAAGTCGTACAAAACCATCGTGCTCGATCCCGGTCACGGCGGGAAAGATCCGGGCGCGCGGGGCCGGCGCGGCACGGAGGAAAAGGACATTACGCTGAAAGTGGCGTTACGCCTGCGCGAACTGCTCAGCAAACAGCCGGGTGTGCGCGTCTTGATGACGCGCGACCAGGATGTCTTCGTCGAATTGGAGGAACGGGCCAAGTTCGCGAACCGCCAGGAAGCCGACCTCTTCGTCTCCATCCACGTCAATTCCCATCCCTCGCGAGCCGTCAAAGGGATCGAGATTTACCACTTCGGAGAGGCGAAAGATCAACGGGCCCTGGAAGTAGCCGCCCGCGAAAACGGCACCCCGTTGAACAGTACCGGCACAGGGGTAGAGTATTTTCTGGCAGACCTGTTGACGACGAAGAAAATCGAAGAATCGATGGAGCTGGCCTGGACCGCCAAGGAATCTCTGGTGGCTCATATGAACGGCCACTATAGCGTCACCGACCACGGTGTGAAGACCGCGCCGTTTTATGTCCTTCGCCATACCAGCATGCCCAGCATCCTGGCCGAAATCGCGTTCATCTCCAATCCATCCGAAGAGGAGTTGCTGCGCAAGAACGCGTTTGTCCGCGATGTGGCCGACTCGCTGCTGCACGGCGTGAAGTCGTTCCTGGCGACCGGCAAACCGACGGCCCGTTAACTCACTCGCCGTTCCTTCAGGCCATGGCATGCCAACGATCAAGCTGACACTGGAATACGAGGGCACGCACTACGCCGGCTGGCAGCGGCAACCCAACCAGCCGACCATTCAAGAAGCGGTCGAAACCGCGATCAAGGATGTGACCCAACAAACGATCTCTGTCGTCGCGGCCGGGCGCACCGACGCCGGGGTGCACGCGCTGGGGCAGGTCGTCAGCTTTCGCATCGATCGGGACATGACCGCCTATGATTGGACAATGGCGTTGAACGCCCATCTCCCGCCTGATATTTCAGTCCACGCCGTCGACTTTCCACCTCCCGAATTCCATGCCCGCTACAAAGCGAAGGGCAAGCTCTACCAATATCGGATTCTCAACCGGTCGCCACGTCCCGCGCTGGATCGGCAATTACTCTGGCACGTCTACAAACCGTTGGATGATGCGGCCATGAACCACGCGGCCTTGCATCTCATTGGCTCGCACGATTTTTCGTCATTCGAGACGCAACCGACCGAAAACGAGGACCCGGTCTGCCACCTCCAACGCCTCGTCGTAATTCGCGAGGGCCACGAACTTCGCATCGAAGCCTATGCCGACCGGTTTTTGAAACAGATGGTCCGCAGCCTCGTGGGCACATTGGTCGACGTCGGCCAAGGGAAACGTGCGCCGGAAAGTTTTGCTGCCATTCTCGCTGCGCGCGACCGGCGCGCGGCCGGCAAGACTGCACCACCACAGGGACTCTGCCTCCTCCGCGTAGACTACTGAATATCAGGGCCCTTCCGTACAGACAATTCCTGAGCGTTTTGGTATAGTGCCCGTCGATCCTTCACCCTCTCACACAAGGAGCCTCACCATGAAGATTGCCAGCCTGGTCGTCCTCTCACTCTTTTTAGCCGTGGTCGTGCTGGCCCCGGTGTCCAGCGAAGCCGACGGCCAACAGAACAAAATGGCGACGTGCAACAAGGAAGCGAACGAGAAGGGGTTTGGGGAAGGGAAAGGCGACGAACGGAAGGCGTTTATGAAGGAGTGCCTCTCAGCCAAACCGGTCAAGAGCGGCAAAACGGCTCAGCAGGAGAAGATGAAGGCGTGCAATAAAGAGGCGGGCGAGAAGACCTTGAAGGGCGACGAGCGGAAGAAATTCATGAGCACCTGTCTATCAAACTAGTCCGAACCAGCTGCGATACCCCGGCGCGGCTCCCGCCGCGCCGGATTCTCTCTCTCATCTTTCACCACACCCTCTCCAGATAAACAGCCGCCAGCATTCATCCGCGCCTGAAGCACGCTCGGAAACGAATAGTCCTGCACAAAGAAGGAGCGGGATTGGAAGATGTCGGGAAGGAGAGGCTAGAACGGCAGCTGGGAGTCGCGCGCTTCGAGCTTCTTACGGAGTTCGATCAACTCTTGTTCAAGCGCTACGAACCGGTCGCTGATGGGATCGGGCAGGTTGGTTTGATCCATCGTGACATCGGGCAACCGTTCGCCCTGCGTCTTGATGACACGGGCCGGCACGCCGATGACGGTGGAATTGGGTGGGACATTCTTGATGACGACGGAGTTTGCACCGATCTTGACGTTGTCGCCGATTTTGATGCCGCCGAGAATCTTGGCTCCGGCGCCGACGACCACGTGATTGCCCAGCGTCGGATGCCGTTTCCCCCGCTCTTTCCCTGTGCCGCCGAGCGTGACGCCTTGAAAGAGCGTGACGTAGTCGCCGACCTCGGCCGTTTCGCCGATAACGACGCCCATGCCATGATCGATGAAAAACCCTGTGCCAATTTTTGCGGACGGATGAATTTCAATGCCGGTCAACCAGCGGGCCAGCTGAGACAAGGCTCGCGGCACAAACGGCACCCCGTAGAACTTCAGCCAATGGGCGATTCGGTAGATGAGAAGCGCGTGGAACCCGGCGTAGGTCAGAATGACCTCCAGCCGGCTGGTGGCGGCCGGGTCCCGATCGAAGATGGCTTGGAGATCCTGTCGAATGGCTTTCAGCATGGTGCACTATCCTACGGCAGTCACACCGCTTCAATCAAACAGACGGCATGGGCCTGCATGCCCTCTTCCCGTCCCACCGCATCGAGCCCTTCGCCGCTCTTCACTTTCACGTTCACTTGATCGGCGTCGATACCCATGACCTGCGCCATCTGTTTCTGCATGGCCGCAAGGAAGGTGCTCAAACGCGGAGCCTGGGCCACAATGATGGTATCGACATTGACGACCCGATAGCCCTTCTTCGTCAGCTTCCCCATCACATCTTCCAGCAGCTTGAGGCTGGAGATCCCTTTGTACTTCTGGTCAGAGCTGGGGTAATGCCGGCCCAAATCCCCCTCGCCCATTGCCCCCAACAGGGCATCGCACACCGCATGCACCAGGACATCGGAGTCCGAATGGCCCAGCAGCCCTTTCGAGTGCGGCACTTCGATGCCGCCCAGGATCAATTTTCGCCCGGCTCCCATGGGATGGACATCATAACCGCAGCCCACACGAATCTTCGTTGCCATTACGATCCTCCCGAACGCGCGGCAGTGCGGGAGCCCAAGATCGCTTCCCCGATCACCATATCTTCCGGTCGCGTCACTTTGATGTTTTCTCCGCTGCCTTCCACCACCACCACGGGATGGCCGACCCATTCAAACAGAAACGCATCGTCCGTCGCATGCACTGACTCCGCATGCGCCTTGCGATGCGCCGCCTGCAGCCAGTCGCAGCGGAAGGCCTGCGGCGTCTGGGCCAGCCACAGAGGCTGACGATCGACGGTGCGTTCAATCCGTTGTTCAGCCCCGACCTGTTTCACCGTGTCGCGCATCGGGAGCGCGATAATCGCTCCGCCATGCTGGCGCGCGGCCGCTACGACTTCCGCGACCATCTTCTCGGTCAGGAACGGCCGTACGGCATCGTGCACGACGACGATCTCCGTTTCATCCGGAACATGTTCGAGGGCATGCCGAACGGAATCCTGCCGTTCCCGTCCGCCCGCGACCACTTTCGTGATTTTCGAAAATCCGTACCGGACGGCCAGATCGTTCAGACAATAGTCGAGATCGGCCTGCGGAACGGCGAGGATGATCTGATCGATACAGGGGGAGGATTGCAGGACGCGTAGCGAATGGACGACGAGCGGCTCACCGCCCAGCGCGAGAAACTGTTTTGGAACTGAGCCGCCCATCCGCAACCCTTTGCCGGCTGCGGGGACGACCGCGATCACACATCTATCCACGAGCGACTTGCAACTCCTCTCGCTCGGCATCTTCTTTCAATCGGGTGAAAATCATGCGTCCGGCGGTGGTTTGCAAAACGCTGGTCACTATCACGTCGACATTGCGGCCGATGCACCGCCGGGCATTGTCCACAACAATCATGGTGCCGTCGTCGAGATAGGCCACGCCCTGGCCGGCTTCTTTACCTTCCTTCAACACGAAGACCCGGATGGTCTCGCCCGGCAGGACGACGGGCCGCAGCGCATTACACAGTTCGTTGATATTGAGGACGCGCACCCCCTGCAGCTCAGCGACTTTATTCAGGTTCAAATCGTTCGTCATGATGCGCGCGCCCTTCTCTTGGCAAAGACGACCAGCTTCGCATCCACTTCCTTCACATTCGGGAAGTCCTCTTCAACCACCTGCACATCGATATCCGCCATTTTCTGGATCTTATTGAGAATATCAAGTCCACGGCGGCCGCGGGCGCGCTTCAGGGAGTCCGACGAATCCGCGATATGCTGCAATTCGTGCAGGATGAACTGCGGAACGAAAAACGTGCCTTCCAGAAAACCCGTTTCACAGAGGTCCGCGACGCGACCATCGATGATGACGCTCGTATCGAGCACCTTGAGACTATTCGAACTGCCGGAGAGATCGGTCGCCCGTGGCTGAGACACGGGAAACTGTTCCTGCCCGAATCGCGCCCCCAGCACCAAACCCAGATAGGGAAACCCGAGGAGAAACACCAGTCCACCGATGTGAAACAGGAACGTCTGCACATCGAAGATTTCACCGCCAACCCACTCAACCAGCCCGGTCATCAGAAGCCCGACTGCCAGACCCGCCGTCGCACCCACAATGATACCGAATGACAATGTCCGTAATGCGTATTCACCGACGACGATGAGACCACCGGTCACCGCCCCGATCCCAAACCCATACAACCAGAACGCACCGCTGGCGCCTTCGGCACGCAAAAACAAAACCATACCGGCCAGCGCACTGAGAAGGATAAATATGGCTCGCGATATCATACCGGAACCCCCTCTCCCTCATGGCACCCATCCGGGCACCCTCGAACTATGTCATGGGCGGGAATATGCGATAGATCGTCCGCCCCTGTCCCCTCGACCATCTTCGCAATGAGATCGGCGAGGCCGAGTCCGCCTCCCGCACTTCATGGGCGGGAATATGCGATATTTCGTCCGTCCCATCTCCACAACCGTTTCCTCAACGGCATCAGCGGGGCAGAGCCCATCTCTCGCGCTTCATGGGCGGAGTGTCAGATAGATCGTCCGTCCCTGCCGCTTCAACAGCATGAGCACGGCCTCGTTTTTTGGCAACTTGGCAGCAATGCGCTCGTACGTCTTCAGAGACGTCACCGGCTGCCGATTGATCTCGATAATCAGATCGCCTTCTCGCACGCCGGTTTCCTCGGCCGTACTGCCGGGCTTCACCCGCACCACCACAACTCCGCGCTCACTGGATTTCATTCCGTACCGGCCGGCCACTTCATCGGTCAGCTCCCGCACGTCCAGATCCGACAGAATCCCGGTTGGCGCCGCCGCTTCAGCCGACTCCTCCTCGCCCGATTGCGTCATGGACTTCGGCTGCTCGACGATGGCGAGGTCGATTATTTTCGGCTTCTTGTCACGGATCAGCTTGACAGACACTTTCTTGCCCACCGGCGTCTGCGCGACTGCGTTCCGGAGATGCGTGGGAGAATCCATCGGCTTCCCGTCGTATTCCACAATCACATCGGCACGCTCCACCCCGGCCTTCTTGGCGGGACTCTCATCCATCACATCGCTGACCAACACACCCTTGGTATCGGCCACGCCGAACTGTTTCGCTAGTTCAGGCGTCAGTTCCTGAATCGACACACCCAGCCAGCCGCGCACCACCTTCCCGGTCTTGACCAGCTGGTCCATGATAGAGCGGGCCATGTTGCTGGGCACTGAAAAGCCGATGCCCATGTTGCCGCCGCTCTGGCTAAAAATGGCGGTATTGATTCCCGCCAGCTCGCCGCGCACATTCACCAGCGCGCCGCCGGAATTGCCGGGATTGATCGCAGCATCGGTTTGAATAAAGTCTTCGTACTCCGCAATCCCCGCCGCCCGACCTAGTGCGCTGACAATACCCAATGTGACCGTTTGCGTGAGTCCGAATGGGTTGCCGACGGCTAGGACAAACTCGCCGACTTCCAACTGATCAGAATCGGCCCAGGCTACTGTCGGCAAATTCGTTGCATCGATCTTCACAACTGCAATATCGGTCTTTGGATCGGTCCCGATCAACTTGGCTTTGAACTCGCGTTTATCCGAAAGCGTCACACGAATTTCATCGGCCTTGCCGACCACATGGTTGTTCGTGATGATCAAGCCGTTCGACTCAACGATGACGCCTGACCCTAAACCGCGTTCTTTCTTTTCTTTCGGCTGCTGTTGTTCAAACCGGCGAAAAAATTCATCGCCGAAAAACTTGCGAAAAAACGGATCCTCAAACGGCGTCGCATGAGCCCCGCCTTCTCCCTTACCTGTCTTGGTCGCATAAATGTTGACGACAGCCGGCTTGACCGCCTTGGCAATCTCGACGAACGTCAGATTTCCCATCCCCGGCAATACCGGCTGCGGCGCCGTGGCAACCGGCCTAGCCAGCGGCGATGTCCCGCTATCCGGAACGGCATGACCGTTCGAGAGCCATCCCAGATCGGAAGCCACCACAAATCCGATGATCATCCCCGCCGTGAGCAGCACCGCAGCGACCATCCAGCTGCGGCTTGATTCAGGCCTCTGAGTGGGTGTTTCCATCATGCTTCCACCTTCATCCAATGAATCGTCGGCCGAACAATTATTGAACTTCTCCGGAATAGATCCCCATGATCGTGTGGAGGAACTTTACCGCCTCCGCCTTGGGACGCTGAAAAGAATTCCGCCCGATGATACTGCCGAACCCGCCGCCGTCCCGGATGGCCCGTGCTTCATCGAACACGTTCTTGTCCTCGCTCTTGGCGCCGCCGGAGAAAATCACAATGCGGCGGCCGTCGAACGAACTCTG
>MSXN01000003.1:109032-160251 GCA_002083555.1 Nitrospira sp. ST-bin5
TCGTAGACCTTCTTGGCAGCCGCCTGTTCGAGGTGGGCGGTCGGCAACTTGACCTTGATGATGTGGGCACCGAGTTGCGCGGCGATCTGCGCCGCATAGGCTCCGACATCCATCGCCGTTTCACCCTCTTTGCTGAGTGAGGAGCCGCGCGGATACGACCAGACGACGACCGCCAGACCGGAGGCCTTGGCTTCTTCCGTGATGGCTCGCAATTGCTCATACATGGTATTGCAATGGGCCGACCCCGGATAAATCGTAAATCCCACGGCCGCACAGCCTAACCGCAAGGCATCCCTGACGCTGCTCGTCACGGACGGCAGCGGATCTTTCTCATCGTGCAACACATCGTGGTTGTTCAACTTGAGGATCAAGGGAATCTGGCCCGCAAAGTGGCTGGCACCCGCTTCCAGAAATCCCAACGGCGCAGCATAGGCATTACATCCTGCGTCGATGCCCAGTTGAAAATGATAGTGGGGATTATACCCTGCCGGGTTTGGGGCAAAGCTACGGGCCGGCCCATGCTCGAATCCCTGATCGACCGGCAGAATCACCAGCTTGCCGGTACCGGCCAGCTTGCCATGGCGCAGCATGCGCGCCAGATTCGCCTTCGTGCCGGCATTATCACTTTCATACCAACTGAGAATTTCCCGTACCCGATCTGCCATGACAATCCTCCCGGAGAAAATGACGTGAAAAATGCGCGTTACGCCCGGCCCTGAGTAAATGCTTCGACGGTCTCGACATCGCCCTGACTGCCGATCATCAAGGGGACCCGCTGGTGAAGCTTTTTCGGCTCGATATCAAGAATTCGCATCGTACCGGTGGAGGCTCGCCCCCCGGCTTGTTCCACCACCAGGCCCAACGGATTGGCTTCATAGAGAAGCCGCAGCTTGCCTTCCGGCTTATCCACTTCGCCCGGATAGAGATATACGCCTCCCCCAAGCAGGATGCGATGCACGTCTGCAACCAGACACCCCGAGTATCGACCGCTGTACGGCCGACCTGTGGCTTTGTCCGGGGTCTTCAGAAACTCGACATACTTCTGCATACCGGGTGTCCACTTGTGACGGTTGCCCTCATTCGCCGCATAGACTTTTCCTCGCTCTGGAATCCTGATGCGCTCATGCGAGAGCAAGTATTCCCCGATGCCGGGATCCAGGGTAAACCCATGCACGCCATGTCCGGCGGTATATACCAGCATCGTGCTGGACCCGAACAAGAGGTACCCGGCTGCGACCTGCTCAACCCCTTTTTTCAGCAGATCACTCTCCATTGGTGAACGATCAGTCCGCGTATACTTCAATACAGAGAAAATCGAGCCCAAGGGCATATTGCAGTCTGTATTGGACGAGCCATCGAGGGGATCGAAGAGCAGCATGTACTTCCCCTGAGGCCAATTCTCAGGCAAAGAGACCACCTGCTCCATTTCTTCAGAACCTAACGCACAGACCAGACCATCGCCCTGGAACGCGCGGAGGAAGGTATCATTGGCAATCTCGTCCAGCTTCTTGACGGTTTCGCCTTGCACATTGGTTTCGCCGGTCGTGCCAAGAATGTTGATCAGGCCGGCGCGGCGCAGATCGTGAGCGATGACTTTCCCGACAAGTCCGATCTGACTCAGCAGGCTGGAAAATTCACCGGTCGCCCCGGGGTGCTCGGCCTGACTGCGAATGATAAAGCGGCTTAATGTAAGGGGAAATTGGCCCATAGTGCAGGCAGTATAGCGGGTTTACCTGATCCCGGCAACGAAAGTTCGCTCTCTTACTTCAAGTGAGTGACCTCCGGAATTCCGTTCACCAAGTCGGCCACAATCGATCCGATCACCACTTTGGCCTTCATGCGCAACGGGATCCGTCGCTCATCGGTCGTAAACCACACGCGGATATTCCCCTGATTTAGAAAGATCCCTTGAAACGGCATGACCACAAGGACTTGCGCTGTTTCAAGATTTCCCCAAGGCCCATCCAGCATCTCAATCTTCTCAACCCGCACTTCAACCTGGCGGATCTTCTTATCGTGGTAGACCGTCAAGGCCTGGGATGCGCCCTGCTTCAGCGGCAACAGGCTTCGCACATAATAGAGGCAGGAAATCAGATCCTGGGTATCGGCTGGAATCGGGATAACTTCCGTGACCCCGCCGCGGGTGGCCGAGACGGTGTTGTCTTTCCGATGAAAGATGTACTCGATATCTTCCTTCTTCTTCCCCTCTCGCCTCCGGAAGGTCATGTGTTCAGGCAACAGTGTCGTCAGATCCGTCAGGGACTCGACACGATTGTCGACGGGGAAAAATCTGGTGACCTTCGGGCTCGACACAGCCGTTGTGATGAATCTTCCCGACGGATGATCACCGGCAGTGTCCCCTGAACCGACCTCCATCACGGCCGTTCCTGCGCTGATATTCAGAAAGGAGATATCGTAGGTCAGCCGCTCACCCACTTTGAACGGGCGAGCTGGAGAAAGGCCGGCCTCATCGGCATAAACCAGGCTGGGGACCCCAGCTGAAAGCAAGCAGAGAAGACAGACTAGGGCGCGCATTGCATTGGGAAGGAACATCCGTCGAGGCAAATACTCAAAACCCGACACTATCGTTCGAGTTCCCGACGCACATCGCCCAACTCGCCTTCCACAATCGCACGAATCGCATCCAGTTTCGCAGGCGTTGTAGCTTCGAATCTAAGCACCAATGCCGGCTGCGTATTCGACGCCCGAATCAACCCCCAGCCATCTTCGAAGACCGCGCGCACTCCATCGATCGTCACCAGCTCACGAACCCGACGTTGTTCCGGGCCAAGCCCCTGCTTGGTCTTCGCGTACGTTTCGAACCGATCGCGCACCCGCTTGACCACATCGAATTTAATCGCATCGGGAAGATCTACACGAATTTCCGGCGTCACGGTCGTATCCGGAAGATCGGCAACTAGCGCGGAGAGCGGCTTCACGCCTTTGGCAAGAATCTCCACGAGTCGGCAAGAGGCGTACACCGCATCGTCATAGCCAAAATATCGATCGGCAAAAAACATGTGCCCGGACATCTCGCCCGCCAAGACAGCCTTCTCTTCTTTCATCTTCGCCTTGATCAGAGAATGGCCGGTCTTCCACATCACCGGACGGCCGCCATGCTTGGCGATGTCGTCATAGAGACTCTGTGACGCTTTCACTTCGGAGATGATGGTGCTGCCCGGCTTGACCGCCAGAATATCGCGCGAATAGATCACCAGCAATCGATCGCCCCACAGCACATGCCCATGCTCATCCACAGCCCCGATCCGATCCGCATCACCATCGTAACCGATACCCACATCCGCCTTGTGCTCCTTGACCGCATGCATCAGATCCGCAAGATTCTCCAGCACCGTGGGATCCGGGTGATGATGCGGGAATCGGCCATCCAACTCGCAATACAGTCCCGTCACCTTACAACCCAGTAACTCCAAGGCATCCTTCGCAATCAGCGCTGCCACACCGCTGCCGCAATCAATGACCACATGCAATCGCTTCGCGTCCACTCCGGCGAAGCTTTTCTTGATATAGGCCAGATAGTCGGGAATGATGGGGTGCTCGGTCAGCGTTCCCTGACCGGAGACAAACTGCCCCTGCTCCATCACCAGCCGGAGCGCCTGAATCTCATCGCCGTGAATCGCTTCTTTCCCGACACAAATCTTGAACCCGTTGTACTCGGCGGCGTTATGGCTCCCGGTAATCATAATCCCGCCGTCCACCGGCAACGTGTGCAGTGAGAAATAGACCAGCGGAGAAGGACAAATCCCGATGTCGATCACATTGAGGCCGCCGGCGAGCAACCCCTTGACCAACGCGTGATATAACTCCGGAGAACTGAGCCGGCCATCACGCCCCACGGTGATGGTCTTCGCACCGCGCCCTCGCACATGCGTACAATACGCACGCCCCACACGTTCGGCAATGTCGATGGTCAGTTCTTTCCCAACGATGCCGCGCAAGTCGTATTCGCGAAACAATCCCATAGCCGCTCCCTTATCTCCTACCCGTTAGCGGTTCGTCCGTAATCATCCTTGAATCGCACGATGTCATCTTCTCCAAGATACGGACCATTCTGGACTTCGATAATATGGACCGTCTCTTTCCCGGGATTCTCCAACCGATGCTTGGTCTCGACTGGAATAGCCGTGCTCTGTCCCACTTGGAGATCAAACACCTCTTCGCCTCTCGTGACCCGTGCAGTTCCCGCAATCACGACCCAATGCTCGCTCCGCTTATGATGCAGCTGAAGCGAGAGACGCCCGCCCGGATTCACTGTCACTCGCTTCACCTTGAAGCCGGCCCCCTCTTCGAGAATCGTGTAGGATCCCCACGGGCGATGGACCGTCAGGTGCTCAAGATGTTCCGGCGCCTTCTGCTGCTTGAGAATCTCCACCACCTTTTTGACATCCTGCGCGCGAGACTTCGGACAGACCAGCGTGGCATCGGGCGTATCCACCACCACCATGTCCTCAAGGCCGATTGTGGCCACAACCCGCCGATCGGCATACACAATCGAGCGTGAGCTTTCGAAGTCGATGACCCGTCCGACCAGCACATTTCCAGCCTTGTCCTTCTCGGCCACTTCATCCAAACTTCCCCAACTCCCGACATCAGACCATCGGAACTTCACTGGCACGACGGCCGCCTTGGACGAGAGCTCCATGACACCGTTATCGATGGAGACCGACGTCGCCCATCGGTAGACTTCATCGATCGTCTGCTTGGGAGCGCCTGAGGCCTGCAATTGGGCAATGCGATCCACGACTTTGCCGAGCGCAGGCTGGTGAGTCCGAATCTCTTCGAGGATCGTTGCGGCGCGCCACACAAACATCCCGCTGTTCCAATAATACTGTCCCGCTTTGAGATACTGCGCGGCCTTGGCGGCGTTCGGCTTCTCCACGAACTTATCCACGCGATAGCCTTTGAGCGTTCCTCGCGTACCCAACAGCTTTCGCCCATTCGGCTTGATATAGCCATAGCCGGTTTCCGGTCTGATCGGCTTGATCCCGAATGTCACGAGATAGCCCTCATCCGCCAATTGCGAAGCCAGCCCCACAGCGGCTGAAAATTCCTTTTGCCCGGACACCACATGATCGGCCGGGACCACCAGCATCAACCCGTTCGGATCGCGCCGCACGACTTCGAGCGCCGCCAACGCGATCGCCGGGGCAGTGTTCCGCCCTTCAGGTTCCAGAACGAATCCGTCTTTCAGGTCATCCTTCCAGTCACCCAGCTGTCCACGAATCAACTCCGCCTGGGCTGCATTCGTCGAAATCAGCACCTGCGATGATGGGGCACACCCCAGCACCCGCTGCATCGTCTGTTGAATCAGCGTCTGATCTCCACCGATTTTCAACAACTGTTTGGGAAACAATTGCCGGCTCAACGGCCAAAACCTGGTCCCGCTTCCCCCCGCCATGATCACCGGATACAGATTGTGCTTTCGTGCCTTCATAAGCGATCCCCTTATTCTCAACAACGCGTATTCACGCTACATCCACACGAGCACTGAGCAGCATCTCTGCGATTTCGCGTACGGCCCCTTCCCCACCTTTTTTCTGACATACATAGTGCACGGCGTCGCACACGACGGGCATACCGTCCGCCGGAGCCGCTGAGAATCCGACCGCACGCAACGCCTCAAGATCATTCACATCGTCACCAATGTAGGCGACCTGGTTCAATGACAAGCCATGGCGGCCGGCCATCTCGCGAATCACTGTGAGCTTATCCATCACTCCCTGGTGAAGCTCCGGAATCGATAGTTTTTCAGCGCGCCGTGCCACAATCTTCGTTCGTTCCTGCGTGACAATCGCCGTCACATAGCCGGCCTTTTGCAGCAGCTTGATCCCCATTCCATCGCGCGTATTGAACTTCTTCCACTCGTCGCCCGATTCGGAATAGTACATGCCCGCATCCGTCAGCACCCCGTCGACATCCGTCGCAAACAGGCGAATCTCACTGAGCCGGCTTCGCTCGGAACCTTTCTCTTTCTCAGTCTTCTTATCCCCAGACATGAACGTCCTCTCACTTAGCAAAATCTACGGATGGCAGAAGCCTTGCACCCATCTTACCGATTCACCTGCTCGTTACAAAGGAAAAATGAATTGGACGGAGAGGGCCGGGATACCCGACGACGCTATGGATGGACTGTAACCAATGCCCGCTCAGCCTTGACGAACTGGTTCAGGGCCTCACGCCAGTCACGAGGCACCAGGTCCAGTCGCGCTAACCGCTGCTGACCGAGCACCGAATAGGATGGGCGCGGAGCCAGTCGTCCGGCTTCTGCCGTCGAGATGGGAAGGACCGAAATGTCGAGGTTCATTTCCTCTACAATCGCCCGGGCAAATTCGCACCATGTGCAATCTCCCCGGTTGGTCACATGCAGGATGCCTCGTAACGATCCTGCAGCCGTGGCCTTAATGACTTTGGCGAGATCTTCAACGGAGGTAGGGGATCCCCGTTGATCGTCGACCACCCGGAGGGAGGGTTGCGCCAGGGCGGCACGCATGATCGACTTGACGAAGTTTTTTCCCATCGGGCCGTATAACCAGGCCGTACGAACGATCAGGGCATCCGCCCCCGACTCCGCCACCGCCTGCTCACCTCTCCATTTCGACAACCCATAGGCATTGATGGGAGCCGGCACATCGTCTTCGCTGTAGGGATATCGCTGAGTGCCTGGAAAGACATAATCTGTCGAGATGTATAGCAACCGGGCGCCGGCTCGCGCTGCCGCCCGTGCCACCTGCGCCGTTCCGGCCGCATTGATCGCCATCGCCCGATCGGGTTCGCGCTCGGCACCATCGACATCGGTATAGGCTCCAGCATGAATGACAAGATCCGGCTTTGTCTCTGCGACCTCCTCTTCTACCCGTGTTCCGGTGAGGTCGAAATCAGGAAGATCCTTCAGGATGAGCGTCTCGGAAGCGAATACCCGACGTAATTCGCACCCCAATTGTCCGTTGGCGCCGGTAATCAGGATCCGCATGCCGTCCCTTCTTCCAATCGACGACGATACTGCTCTTCGTAATAGCGCTTGAACTCGCCCGACTTAATCGGCCGCCACCAGGATTCATGCTCTTGATACCACCGGACCGTTTCGTGAAGCCCATCAGCAAACGACACGACCGGCTTCCAGCCCAGTTCCCGCAACCGGCTGCAATCGACCGCATACCGGCGGTCATGGCCGGGTCGATCACTGACATACCGCAATAAACTCTTCGGTTGCCCCAGAGAGTCGAGAATCATCTCCGCCACGGTGAGATTCTCTCGCTCATTCCCCCCGCCGATGTTGTAGGCCGTCCCGGGCTCTCCATGGAGGAATGCGTGCTCAATCCCGGCACAGTGGTCCTCGACAGCAAGCCAGTCGCGGCACTGACGGCCATCGCCATAGAGTGGGAGGAGCTGCGCATCGATCGCATTGGTCACAAAAAGAGGAATGAATTTCTCCGGATACTGGTGAGAACCATAGGTATTGCTCCCCCTGGTCACGACCACGGGGAACTGGTACGTCGTCCAATAGGTGAGCGCCAGCAACTCCCCGCCGGCCTTGCTCGCGGAATAGGGGCTGCGAGGTGCCAGCCGATCGGTTTCGCTCGATGTCCCGGTTTCGACACTACCATAGACTTCATCGGTACTGACTTGGAGAAATCGACGGACCCCTGCCTGGCGGGCCGCTTCCAACAACACGCCTGTCCCGACCACATCGGTCCGTGCAAAGCTGCCCGGATCGAGAATAGATCGATCGACGTGCGTTTCCGCCGCACAATTGATGACCCCGTCGATCTGATGGGTCCGGATCACCGATTCCACCAGCGGCTGATCGCAGATATCCCCCTGGACAAATCGATAGCGAGGATGGTGCTGCACAGATTCGAGGTTGGCCAGATTGCCGGAATACCGAAGGGCATCGAAATTGATGACCTGATGCTCAAGCCGGGCCAGCAATCGGCGAACGAGGTGGGATCCGATAAATCCGGCGCCGCCGGTGAGCAGAATATTCATTCAGCCCTCATGTTTATTCGCTCCGGTCTGACTGACCAATTGATTAGCAAGATGAAGAGACTCGATCGTGCCTGCGTCGGTCCACCAACCATCAAGCAGATCCCACGTCAGCGTGCCTGCTTTGATATAGGCATTGTTGACGTCGGTAATTTCCAATTCACCTCGCCCTGACGGCTTCAACGTTTTGATGATGTCGAATACCTGCGCATCATAGAAATACAACCCTGTCACCGCATAGGCCGATCTTGGATGGGCCGGCTTTTCCTCGATCTTCAGCACACGTTCGCCTTCCAACACCGGCACACCGAATCGCTGCGGGTCTTTCACTTCTTTCAGGAGAATCTTCGCTCCGATCTTCTGCTGCCGAAAGGCCTCGGCAGCATGGGCGATATTGCGTTCAATAATATTGTCGCCCAGGATCACACAAATCGCCTCACCATCCGCAAAGTGCTCAGCCAGCCGAAGAGCATCGGCAATCCCGCCTTCCCCTTCCTGATAGGTATAGTTCAGGTGTCTCAGCCCGAATTCCTTGCCGTTCCCCAGAAGCCTGAGAAAATCACCGGCATTGTTTCCACCGGTGACCAGCATGATGTCTCGAATCCCGGCATTGACCAATGCCTGGATCGGGTAATAAATCATCGGCCGATCGTAGATCGGCAGAAGATGCTTATTCGTGACTTTCGTGAGGGGCATGAGCCTGGTTCCCAGCCCGCCGGCCAGCACAACACCTTTCACAATCAGCCCCTCCCAATCTTTGCCATCTTCGCCGCCTCTGCCCCGTTTATATCGGTTGATATCCGTTCAAACTATAGAGGAAAGAGGCTGTTTTCCCTACCTGATTTCATTTCGACGATGGGGACGGGAAAGACACCTGGTCAGGAGACCCGTTGAGGAACGGTCGGCGTAAAACTCGGAATCCGCCGCCGGAGTTGCAGCAGGAGGTCGTCTTCATTCCACAGCAGGAGATTCGGTCCAAGCTGATCCAGCCAGCGGTCGAAATCGGCCTGCGCAAGCGGACTGACCGCACGATTGATCTTTTCATGTGCTGTGGGTTCGGTCTGTTCACTTTCGTCAAACAGCTCCTCGTACAGCTTCTCCCCAGGGCGCAACCCGGTAAACTGAATTTCAATGTCCTTCCCCGGCACCAAGCCGGAAAGCACGATCATGTTCCGAGCCAAATCCACAATCTTGATCTGTTCACCCATATCCAGCACAAACACATCCCCGCCTTGCCCAATCACACTCGCCTGCAACACCAGCTGAACGGCTTCAGGAATCGTCATAAAGAATCGTTTGATCTCCGGATCCGTCACCGTAATCGGGCCGCCTTTGCGAATCTGTTCCGTGAACAAGGGCACGACACTGCCGTTACTGCCCAAGACGTTCCCGAAGCGGACCACGGTATATTTCGTCCGACCGCGGTGATTAAAGCCCTGAATAACCTGCTCCGCAATGCGCTTGGTCACACCCATCACACTCGTGGGATTGACGGCCTTGTCCGTTGAAATCAACACGAACCGATCGACTCCCGCCGCCAACGCCGCTTCGGCGACGATACGGGTGCCGAGCACATTGTTCCTGACTGCCTCCTTCGGATTCAGCTCCATCAACGGCACGTGCTTGTGGGCGGCCGCATGAAAGACGAGGTCGGGACCCGTCTGACGAAACACTTCGGCCACCCGTTCAGGAACCGTGACATCGCCAATGATTGGAAGTACTCCAACAGCGGGAAATGTCGCACGCAACTCCAACAGCAACGCATGAAGGGAGTTCTCATAGCGTTCGAACAGCACCAAGGACTCCGGCCGATAGGATGCGATCTGGCGGCACAACTCCGATCCGATCGATCCTCCAGCCCCCGTGACGAGCACGGTCTTGCCTGCAATCAGCGGATGCAATTCCTGCCTATCAGTCTGAATCGGTTCCCGCTGAAGCAAGTCTTCCAGACTCATTGGTCGCACTTGCTGAAGGGATACTGGGTCGCCTAAGAGCTGCTTCACATTGGGCAGGATCTTGATCGGCGCCGTACATCCTTCGGACGCAGCGAGAATCTTCTGCTTGGTGCCGGTCCCGGCTGACGGCAAGGCCACAATAATTTCATGCACCTCCAGCCGATCTGCGGCACGTTTGATGTCAGCGATCGTCCCAACCACCGGCACCCCGTGAATCTTCATCTTTCGCTTCACGGGATCATCATCGATGAATCCCACCGGGCGGCTGTTGAAGCTGGGGTCTGACAACATATCTCTGGCCAATAGTTCTCCGGCATGGCCAGCCCCCACAATGAGGACCCGCCGAGCCGTGGGGCCTACGATCTGAAGCCATTCCCGAAACCAGCGAACCACCAGCCTGATGCCGGCAATGTAGACTCCGCTCAGGAGGCCCGTGAGGACTATGACGGATCGGGGATATTGGGTCTGTCCAAGAGCAAGGTGGGTGAAAAGCCAAAACGCTCCGGAACTCGCAAGAGAGGCCAAAAAGATTCGACGCAGATCATGCAGCCCGACATAGCGCCACAATCCGCTTTGGATGCCGAATAGCCACAACCCGCCCCAATAGATCAACAGCACGAGAGGCAGATACCGCCACATCATGCGATCAAAGGGGGGCGGCACCTCGCCCTCAAATCGAAGGGCAAAGGCGCTCAGATGCGCGCCCACAATTAGTCCCAGATGAGTGGCCAACACGAGGAGCGATCGAGATCGCAGCACAAGCTGGCCATACCTCTGTACAGCCCATTGAAACAGCGTTATTGCCAGACGCCTCACAGAAATCCCCTCATGTTTTCGTCAGATCTCCACGATGGCAGGATGCCTGTGTTGCCGCTGGAGCATCTGCTCTGCAACTTCGATGACCCGACTCACCGGTAACTGCTGCAGGCAATCGCTCATACTGTTGACGTGGCGTCCGCAGCCCTCGTGGAGGCATGGCACACAATCGCCTTCCCCCTGCAGTACATACACATTGCCCCGTTGCTGGGACCCCACCCTCTTCCAAGGGCTTGGGGAATCTGCAGGCCAAGCACTCGGCCATGGCCCCCACTTGACCGGATTCGAGGGGCCGAACAGTGCGATGGTCGGCACCCCAAGTGCCGCAGCCATGTGGGTCACGGCGGTATCAGTCCCAACATAGAGCGCCGCCCGGCTCAGTATGGGCCCGAGCGCGCGCAACGTGACCCGGCCGGTCAGATCGATAACGTCGGGAGGCAGTCCGTCCAATATCCGAGAGACTGTAGCACGCTCGTCCGGCGAAGTCCCTCCCACTATTACGACCTTCACCCCACAGTCCCTGATCCATCGGCCCAGCATAGCCCAGCCAGATGCGGTCCAGGCCTTATAAACAAACTTGGGAGTCACATGAAGGACGGCGTAGCGCTCGCTTCCGTCCATATCCTGAAACACCGCTCGCGCAGCCACTTCATCTTCGGGTGCCCAGGTTACAACCGGAGTTGCTACCGCAGCCACTCCGAGCAACCTGAGTAACCGCAGGTTCATGACCACCGTATGCGTATCAAAATTGTCGAATGATTCCAGGCCATCAAGCAACAACCGCTTCCACCAGGACTTCCGTTCAGGAGTGACCGTCGCCATCGAACGCCGGCCAGCCGCCCAGGCATAGAACACCGGCCGGTCCCCGGGCAGAACTGACAAGGCAAGATCGTACCGACGCCACATCTGCGACAGCATCGTCAACGATTCTCGTACAGAGGCCCCGGGGGATACGGTCCACACTCGACGGATATCGGGATTGGCGGTGACTACGTCCTCGGTGCCGCGAAACACCAGCATGTCGATCGCGGCCTGAGGAACAGCGGCCTTCAGCGAGCGGATGACCGGTGTGGCCAATAGCACGTCGCCGATTCGCCTGGTGCACACCACCAGCACGCTCTCGTACGTCTTATTCACCGCCACCTGCCACTGAGTCGTTGCCGGGCAATCGCGCCACCTCAGACTGCTCCCGCGACTTGTCTTTCCAAAGCCTTCGACTGAATGACGTCGCGGTAGGCCGCTTCTGTCACCCCAGCGGTCTTGTTCCAGGTGAGTTGCCGCACTAATTGCTGTCCCTTCACCGCCACCTGCTGTCGGACATGATCGTCCATGAGTGTCAGTAACGCTCCGGCAATCTCCTCCGGATCTTGAGGATTCGAGAGAATCACGGCCTCTCCCTGTCGAATCAGTTCGGCAGTCCCGTTATACGTCGATGAACTCATGACTGTGGCAACCCCAGCCGCCATGGCTTCAAGCGGGGCAAGCGGACAGGGGTCAGCCAGGGTTGGCAGAACATAGACATCGGCGATCCGATAGATCTGATCAATCTCATTGATCAACCCCAGAAACCGAACCTCGGAATCCAGATGTAACTTCTCGACCAGCTTCTTGTAATATTCGATTCGCTCCCCCCCGCCACCGGCAATGAGCAACTTAAATCGCGCGCGCGGCACCTTGGCAAAGCCTTGCAGGAGCGCATCCAATCCCTTCCGCTTGAACTCCGTTCCGACAAACAAGACAACCAGGTCATTGCTCCCAATATCCCATCGAGCTCGAAGCTCATCCCGCTCGTGCCTCGAAACAACCACGGTTGCCGGCGATACCTTCACTCCGGTGTAGGCGAGTCTGAACCGCTCATCGGGAAGGGAATACTGCGTCTGGACATCTCGCTTCACATACTCCGACACAGCAATCACGACTCGGGCCGGATCGTCAGAAAACTGCTCCCGTTCCAGCCATAGCCACGCCAGCTTTCGAGGACTGAACGCCAGCCTCATCCAACCCAGCACCCGTTTCCAGGGTTGCTCCGCTGCAATACCGGAAGATTTGAAGCACGGCGACTGCACCGTCATCACATCGAAGGTCGAAACCTTTTCGAACGAATGCACCACATCAAACTCACACCCCACCGCCTTGCCACAACAATAGGAGAACAGCAGCTGATTCACCCAGGCCGGCTTGCGACACACTCTAGGGATCTTGTGGAACGTAATCGGCTCAGGTCCGTCAAACGCCCACTCCTGCGCAAACACATGCATCTCATGATCTCGCGCCAAGCGCCGCACCACTTCCATCGCATACTTTTCCGCGCCTCCGGTGCGTAGAAACCGCTTAATCAGCACAGCAATCTTGAGTGTGGGAAGTGGATCCACCAATGACAACGCCTACCGTGAACACTTTCGAAGAAACACCAGCATATCGTGCCCTTTGCCGAACAGGCGAGCCGGCATCGCCAAGACTTCAGTCGCGACTCTGAGCAGACGATACGATACGTAACCGGCCTCCTTCCGCTCTGCCAGAGAGACCCGCCTGGTTTCGCTCCGCTCAACATCGAACCCGCACCGCTGCGCCAGCATGGCCAGCGAACCCGGATTAAAAAAGCTGATATGGCCGCCATGCTCCGCCACCTGGAAATATCCCCAGCGAGCGCCGACCAACCGGACCGTCCAACTCGCGCCATTGCCCGTTCCCACCACGAGCACACCATTCGGCTTGAGTATCCGCCACACCTCCCTCAACAACGCACTGGGATCCGGAAGATGTTCGATGACCTCCATCAAGGTCACCGCATCAAAGCTCGATGCCGAAAAGCGCGCCTCCTCAAGATACCCGTGAAAAACTTTCAACCCTGCGCTCTTGGCAAACTCCGCCGCTTGCGCCGCAGGCTCGACTCCTTCGGCATCGAACCCGTGCGTCACGGCGCTTCGAAGCAACGCCTCGCTGGAGCAGCCGATATCGAGAAGCCTGGCACCCGTTCCAGACTCGGAGCGAATGAGCCTTCTCAGCACCCCGAACAGCTTGGAGGCCCGCGCGTCATGCCTGCGCTGCGAGGGCAGATCCGGGAATGTCCCTCTCGGTGTATTGAACTCTTTCATCGAACCGGTATAGGCCTCTGCTGTAATTTGACTGACGAGCTGGCCGCACACCCGGCAGCGCCGCAATGGCCCTTCCGGCAACATAATCGATGTTTCCACCAAGGAGTCTAAACACCCGACTGGGCAGCACTCGATCAACCGCTCACAGGTAGCCTGACCAGCGTTTCTCCTCTCGCTATGGCTCATCTTGCCTCCATCAGGTACCGGCTGAGCCCGACTACAGCTTCAGTATCCTGCGTTCGCAAGACCTGCTCCAATCGCGTCCGGTTCTCTTCCAGCCGGCTTCTCGCCTGCTCTTGATGCCACAAATGGAACACCGGCGCGGCATAGCGCGCAGACTTGTGTTTGACCCCGATCCGTAACAGTCGGATGACTAGATCGGAATCCTCCAGCCCCCAGCCTTCATACGACTCATCCAGGCCGTTGACCCGCAAGAGATCGCTCCGCCAGACCGAGAGGTTACAGGTCTTCATCCCTTCCCATCGGTTTGGGGCCCACTTACGAAACACGCCATCGGGCAATGCCAGAAGGGGCACGAGGCGATTGACATCGCGGCCGGCCCAGGCGTGAACCCACTGTAGCCATGACCATTGATGAACCGGAAGCTGCTCGCGAAGGACTCGTTGGGTACACCCTGCAGACAACAGGACCCGATTCGCGCCGAGAAAGTATCCCGGCTCCGCCAGGCGCTTGTGCGCCAGCACAAACTGCCGGGACGGAATACAATCCCCATCGGTAAAGATAATATAGTCTGCGGTCGTGGCGGCAACCGCTCGATTGCGAATGGCGGCGGCACGAAATCCTCGATCCTCCTGCCACACATGCCGGACCGAGCTCTTGCTCCGGCGCTGAAAATCTTGAATGACCGCAGCAGTCTCGGGTGTGGACCCGTCATCGGCCACCACCAGCTCAAAACCCTGATCGGTCTGCGCCCCAAATCCAGCCAAGACTGCACCTAAGGCATCGGGACGATTGTAGGTCGTAACAATGACCGCGGTCTTCATGCCGAGGGAGACCCGCCGGGCCGGCGCAGCGGGGGCTGCATGGGGAGCGGCCAGTTCTCTTGCGCTTCATACCGCTTCGCATACCGGTAGAACGTCCCCTCGAAATTTCCGAACGCAATCACGAATCCCGGCCAGCCATCCAGAAATCCCTTCTTAAAGACATAATGTTTGATGAACGACCACAGGCCATGCGCCAGGGCCTGCCCCATCGACACACGTTTGTCGGCGATCTTCAGCACCCCGAGCGTGGAATAACGGTTCGCCTTCTTGAGCACTTCTTCGAAGTTTCTGAACGGAACCTGCCAGATCGCATGCTTCAGCCGCCCCACCGGTTTGGGAGTCAGCAATTCATAACCTTCATGAACGGGAGACTCCACATAGGTCATCGCGCCTTTGCGGAAGAACTGGGGTTGCCTGAAATTCGGATACCAGCCGGAATGCGCCACCCACTGCCCCATGAAATAGTTCCGCCGGGGGACGAGGTAGGCATCATGCGCAGGAGATCCGGCCAGCAAGGCGAGAATTTCATCGCGAACTTCCGGCGTACACTGTTCATCGGTGTCGATGCTCAGAATCCACTCGTGCGAACAGGCGGCGATGGCGCGGTTGCGCAGATGACCGAATCCCTCAAATGGAATCTGGACGACCCGCGCCCCCATCTCCACCGCAATCCGATCCGTTCCGTCCGTGCTGGCCGAATCCGCCAAGATAATCTCGTCCGCCCACAGCACGCTCTTGATGGTATCGGCAATTTTACCCGCCTCGTTATAGGCAATGATGTAGACCGAGACCTTCACCCTGTTGCTCCTTCAATAATAATGGGCTCCATGGGCGGCTCTGACCGCGGAGGACTCTCAGCGGCTAAGAGCACCCCCAGAAAAGTAGCCAGCATATGGCCTTCGACAAACGTCCTGAAATGCGAGCTGAACATACTGGTCACACACCACCCGCAGAGAATCGCCACCGCCAACGTTCGATAGACGGGGGGACCGGACCGATCGCGGCCGACCGCCACCAACCAGGCAAGGAAGACCGCGAATCCAACGATCCCTTGCTGCGCGAGGACTCCCAGATATTGATTGTGCGGATCTGTCGTCGCCAAGGCCCGCCAATCATCGATAGGATACTTTCCGGCGATATGCGCTCGATACGCGTCTGGAAACCCGCCGGTGCCGACCCCCACCAGCCAATGCTCACCAATGACTTCGACCGTATTGAGATACCACACGCGACGGATACCGAAGCTGGTCAAGTCTTGCAGCTCCGACTCATGCGCCCACTCGGTGACGGCAAGCTGCACCTTGCCATACATCCGCGGCGAAACAGCCAGTGCCATCCCCAACGCCAGCAGCAAACCCGAGGCGATCAACAACCGGCCCCGCCAGGACGCCTTCCATGACAGCAGAACACACAAACCCAGACCCAGGATGGCATACCCGCTTCGGGAGTCGGTCACAAAGACAATATTGGTCACATACACAACCCCAAGCAATGGCCAAACCCAAAACGGTCCGATCAATTTCTTTTCCATGATGGCCCAGGCACAGATCAAGGCAGCGCACGCAAAGGCCATCCCTTGGGTACCGGAAATTCGCAACAGATTCTCCGGTGGACGCCACAGAGGAATCCACCCGGCTGCAGCAGCGGACGAGGCGATGGCTCCCAAAGCAGTTCCGGCAATAAACATAATCAGGAGCCGCTCTCTCCAGCGATGCTCATCGAAAACTGCCAAAACCAGCACAAACCAGAGAATGGTGCGCCACTTGGACAGGTCCATCCATCGAACAGCCCAGGGCACCGACGCATAGGTCGTCCCGATCAGGACAATCCCCAAAAACAGAATGGCCCAGTAGACCGACGGCCTCGAAAGGACTCGCTTCAGACGAACCACCGCCTGGCCGCTGGCAAGGAAGGCCACGACCGCACCAACCAACCCCGCCGTCCCGACGGAAGGCGAATACAAGAGACCGACGCAGGCAATAATCACTGCGATCCGCGCAAAATCAAGTAGACGATCGGACTCGATTTTAAACATACCCTCAATGCCTGCCGACACGTGAGCGAGGTGGCCGGTTAATAGAGATACTTCCGACGAATCTTCTGCAATGCCGCCGTGATCCGCCGAACGAATTTGGGAGGCGCAGGCTCCAACACTGATTGAAACCGCCCGTTCTTACTCCCCTGTTCGACAATCGGAGGCTCGAGCCAGTAGAGATCAACTCCACATTCCCGGTCAATCTGCTCAAACAGATTATCGATCGGCAAGGGGATCCCGTGGGCCTCAATCCACTCGAGTCGCTGACGCGCCTCATGGCTCCCAAGGACATAGGCCTCTCCCAACCGCCCACGAGTGGACTTGTACAAGTGCCGGCCCGGGACCTGCAGCCGCCGGGGGGTATAGAGATTCCCCCCGCTGCCGATGAAGAGCACATGCGGAGATTCGATGGACGCGGATTCTTGTAGCGCCGCCTGGAGACGGAGAACAAATTGCCCAGCGAGGAGCGCATCATCTTCCAGGATCAGCGCACGCTGCCATTGGCGTTCGGCAACGAGGCGCAACGCCTGGAGATGCTTGAGCGCACAGGACCGCTGCCCGGGGCTGAGCAGTTCGTTCTTAAAGTATCGCGCGGTAATCGCTGCGTCCAAATCGGCGACATCGTAGGAATGGATGAACTCATAGGCCAACCCGAGCGGCTGCAGTTGCCGTTCAATGCTCTTTCGGCGATCGACAAAATCCCTCGGATTGATGACGAGAATCCCGTCAAGCAACCACGATGCTGATTCATTACGTTTCAGAGAATCCATCAAGGCGCCGAAGACATCCTTCCATCATGCCCACTTCAACTCGAATGACCCGCGAGAGACTCCCTGTGCAGGCCGGCAACACCGAAGGGCCCGCTACTCTATCCCGAGAACTCGCAGACTTACTTGCGCTCCCGTGCCAGCCTGATCTGCTCAGTGAGGCAAACCGCCACCTGCTCGACCTGATCCACGGTGATCGCAGAATGAAACGGCAAGGCGAGGGTTCGATCGCTCGTATGCTCGGTAATGGGAAAATCACCAGCCTTGAACCCGAACGTGTTCTGATAGTGCCGCTGTAAGTGGATCGGGGCAAAATAGTTGTTGCATCCGATTCCCTGGTCCTTCAGCCCGCGTAGGATGGCATCCCGATCTTCACGTGAAAACCGATCGGCCAACCGCACCACATAGACAAACCAACTCATCCGGCCTTGTGCCGGCCCCTTCGGGATGATGAGCCCCTCTAGCGTCCCCAGCCTGTTGCCGTACAGTTCGGCGACCGCCGCCCGTTTGGACAAGAGCTCCTCCAACCGGGACAGCTGGGCAATGCCGAGCGCGCACTGAATATCGCTGAGCCGATAATTAAACCCCAATCTGGCATGTTCCAACCAGGCCTGCCCTTCATCTCTCCCCTGGTTGCGCATGCTCTTGCAGAGGGCTGCGAGATCATCGCGATCGGTCAGGATCATCCCGCCTTCGCCGGTGGTCATCTGCTTATTCGGATAGAAAGCAAAGCAGCCCGCCTCGCCGAATGTTCCCGCCCTTCGGCCGAACGCCTCAGCCCCGATCGCTTCACATGAATCCTCGATCACCAGCAGGCCTCTGCGTTTCGCAATGGCTTCAATACGATCCCATTCCGCACAGCGGCCGAAGACATCAACGCCTAGAATGGCCTTGGTCCGTGGGGTAATCGCCGCCTCAATCTTCGCAGGGTCAATGTTGTAGCTCTCCGGGTCGATATCGACAAACACCGGCCGAGCCCCTTCCATCAGGATGCAGTTGGCCGACGCGATGAAACTAAAGGGCGTGGTGATGACCTCATCGCCCTGACCGATGCCGAGGGCACGGACGATCAAGTGCAACGCGCTGGTTCCGCTGTTCACGGCAATCGCGTGCTTGACGCCGACATACTGTGCCATCGCGTGCTCGAATTCCGGCAACTTCGGACCTAAGCTTAGAAACGTCGATTCCATGACATCCAGCACGGCTTTCCGTTCAACCCACGTCAGGTCTGGCTGAGACAGCGGGATTTTCATTCCATCAGAACCCAAGGGCCACCTCATTCTGTTTGATGATTCTGGCAGGATTGCCGACCGCCACGATCTTGTCAGGCAAGTTCTCCCGCACCACTGCTCCTGCTCCAACGATACAATGTTTCCCCACAGAGACATTGGGCAGCACCACAGCGCCAATTCCCAGGTGGGACGCCTCTCCAATAGACACACGGCCGGCCAGGTGGACTCCCGGGGACAGATGCACATGGGCCGCGATCCGACAATCGTGATCGATGGTAGCCCCGGTATTCACGATCACGTTCTCGCCGATTTCAGCATCCACATTGACGACAACTCCGGCCACCACCAAGGTTCCCGCTCCAATCCTGACTCTGCTGCCGATGACGGCTGACGGATGAATCGCCGAAATAGACCTGAATCCCATCCGCGCGACCTCTTCGCACACAAGCTTCCGGCGATAATTGTCGCCTAAGGCCACAATGACACCATCGATGCCTGCTCCGCTCATTCCGGCGAGATCGTCTTTGTTCCCGAGCACCGAGTAGCCGCCTCGGACCGTTCCTTTCAGCTCCGCGCTATCATCAACGAGTCCCACGATCTGATAGATCCCCATCTGCTCGAGGACATCCACCACAACCTTGGCGTGCCCGCCTGCTCCAAATACAATGACTCGTTTCTTCACGGCTTCCTCTGAGAACCGAAATCGTCATTGACGCCCCCGGCGCCGTACAACCCCTCGCGACGGAGAAACACCCCGACGGTACGCCACAAGATCCGAAGATCAAGCCAGAGCGAAAAGTGGTCCACGTACCAGACATCCAGTTCGATGCGTTGAGACCATGGGAGCGCGTTCCGGCCGTTCACTTGGGCCCAACCGGTAATCCCGGGCTTCATCTCCAACCGCCGCCGTTGAAACGGAGTGTACTGCGCGACCTGATATTCCAATGTCGGCCTCGGCCCGACGAGGCTCATGTCGCCTTTCAACACATTCAACACCTGCGGCAGTTCGTCCAGGCTCCAATTCCGCAGCCACCCGCCTACCCAGGTGATCCGATCATCCGACTTCCCGACGGTCGTACCAAGCCCGAGCCGAATCGCATCCCGCACCATCGTACGGAACTTATACAACCGAAAAAGTTGCCCGTCCTTCCCAACCCGTTCCTGGATAAACAAAGCCGGCCACCCGCTGCTGACGACAATGAAGAGTGACAGCCCGATGAGAAATGGGGAAAGCAGGAGGAGGAGCAAGGTCGCCACCACACGATCACTTCCGTGCTTCAGAATCAGTTGAGCGTCCCGACTCACAGGACGAATCCTTTTTGCGCCAGCAGCCGCCGATAATGCCCTTCGATCAGCTTACACATCCGGGACTGACTAAACAGTTGCTCGACCCGGCGCCGGCCCGCTTCACCAAATGTGCGCCGTTTCGCGTTATCGTTCAGCAATTCCAAGGTACGGACCGCAAACGCCTCGGGGTTATCGGCTGGAGCCAAATAGCCGGTGACTCCATCCTCCACAACCTCGGCAATGGGACCGATGTCGCTTCCGACCGTAGCTTTCCCCATGGCCATCGCTTCGGCAAACACCACGCCGAAACCCTCGCGTCTCGTCGGCAACACAAACAGATCCATGGCCTCCATCAACTCAGGGATATCTGTTCGATGACCGGCAAACACCACGTCCAGCCCGATCCCAATCGACTCGGCCAGCTGCTCCAGACTTTGGCGGAGCGGCCCCTCCCCGACAATCAGGAATTTCACATCCGTACGCTCAGTGCGAATGATGGCGGCCATCCGAAGGAAACATTCCAACCCCTTGTCGGGAACTAACCGGGCCACAGTCCCGACAACCAGGGCCTCTGCCCCCAAACCGAGCGCGTCACGGAGAGTACCAGGTCCGCCAAGAGAAGGCGAGAATCGCGTCAGGTCCACGCCCATCGGCACGGTCACAATTCGGCCCGCGTCCTGAACGATCCCCTCCCGCAACCCGTCCTTTCGCACGCTCTCGGTGTCCACCATGATCAGATCCGTCCAGCCGGCCACCCATCGTTCGATCCAGATATACGCCCACTTCACCGGCCACGGCAGATAGGCATGAAAGGGAAACGCATGGGCCGTATGAATGATGACCGGGACACCGGCCAGCCGGGCGGCCAGCCGTCCGACAATGCCAGCCTTCGAGGTCTGCGTGTGAATCACATCCGGCTTGAATTCGCGGATCGCCCGACACAGTTGCCGAATGGCCAGAAAATCCTGGAACGGCCGAATCGTCCGTGGGATCGCAACTGAAAACACCTGGCATCCTTCGATGTTCCTGCTTCCCGGGGAGACCGGCCCATCCGCCGCCGCCCCCTGAGAGCAAGCGACAGCCGCCTCGTAGCCATGTCGAGACAAATAGCGTAGGACCGGCGCGATGAACGTCTGCGCCGTCAAGAAGATCGTGCACACATGCAGCACACGAATCGGCAGATTCCCTCCCATCAGGATCCCGCCCCTACTCGAGCGCCGTTCAAGGGCCAAGGCAGGAACATCAAAACTCCGTGTAGATCCAAAAAAGGAGCCACTTAGCGGTCTCAAGGACCACCTGCCTGGCTGAATCCCGATCCTTCCACCATCGATCGACGACAAACCCGTCGTACGGCGACCCGACTGCGTGGATCTCGAGCTGCGAATGATCTTTGAGAATCCGGCGAAAGATGGCCTCGGACCGGCGCACATGAAACCGGCTCGTAACCAGCAAGAGGGAATGGATGTCCGGGCGTTGTCCGAGCAATTCGGCCACGGCCCGCGCCTCCTCTATTGTGCTCACAACCCCGTTCCCGAATAGCTCGATGTGATCGCTAGGCACCTCTTTTTGCAGAAGCACTGCTCGACTCACCTCCTCCTGGCGGGGATAAGGCACTCCGAGAGCATCTAACTGCCGCAGTATCCGCTCACGCTCCGGGCGGGACAGCCAGACTCTTGGCACAAATCCATGATGATACAAGTCAGCTGCATAGAGCGCGCGGCTGAAATCCCCGGCTAGGACGATCCCGACATCCGCCTGCCTGGGAGGAGTCTCAACAACCAGAAGGGACGCGGCATAGACAAAGCAAAACATCGCGAGCACAAGGCCCGCCAGGCAGATTAGCGAAGCAAGGAGGGCGAGTTTTCTACGAGTCCACACAGATAAGGCAGCTTGATTGCACGTTGACTGAAACGGACACCTGCAGGCCTCGCTCACCCGACATCAACACACTCGCGCCTTTAATTAGGATGGAGCAGAGGTGCAGGAGGCAAACAGGAGGGCTCCCGATCATAGCTGACCGACAGATCGATACCATTGCACCGTCAAGTCTAGTCCCCTCTGATACCCATATGGAAACGGCGCCCCAAGCTCCGTGAGAAGCCTGTCTCCCCTGAAGATGGTTTTGCTGGATAGGGCGCGAACACGAGACAACGTCAACGGCGCTGACATTCCGAACATACGATTGAGGATCTCGCCGATTGCTCCAAGAGCATAGGCCGCCCATAGCGGGAACCGACGCCTGGGAGTCGGCACGCCCAAGACCTGGGCCATTGCTCGTACGAATTCAGACATCGGGACGGGATCCGCCGCAATATAGACCGCAGACCCGCTGACTGGAATTTCTGAGAGCCTCAATAACGATTCCACCACATCTCCGACATAGATATAATTTGCTACGCCGTGTTTTCCGAAGAACACAAACCTTTCCCGACGCACGACTCGCAACCAACTTAACAGACTGTCTCCTCCCCCCTCTTTCCGATCGCCAAAGACAATGGTGGGGCGGAGTATCACTCCCTCGATCTCTCTCAATCGGGCGTACTCTTGAACGATTCGCTCACCTTCAAGCTTGGTTTGCTCATAGAGCGACTGAGGGTGACATGGCGTGCCTTCCGTCACCATCCCTGTCCCCTTCGCTCCGATGACCCCGACGCTGCTTAAATGAACAACGCGCTTGACGCCGGCCTGCGCAGCCTGCTCCATCAATCCTCGCACAGCCTCAATATTGATGGCTCTCATCAAGGAGGAGTCACGCAGCTCCGCAGCCAGGTTATAAATGAGGCCGACCCCCTTCATCGCGGCGGCCTGAACCCTCAGCTCTGTCAGACTGCCGACCACCACGTCGACCAGATCTCGCCATTCTGCCGGCAGCCGGGTCGGATCACGCGTCACCACCCTGATCGATGCGCGCTGTTTAAGGAGTTTCGGTATGAGATGGCGCCCGATAAAACCTGTGGCGCCCGTGACTAAGACGACCATGGCTAAATCTCAGGCATGCTTTCCTGCATTGCGTCGAGTCCGGAGCTTTTCTTCAATGAGCCCGGACATGGCTTCCACAATCGTCGTCCAGGCGTTCTTTCCCGCCACAGAGCGGAAATGTTCTTGCCGTTCCGGAGCATTGCCTTCGACAGCCTCGCGCAGCGCCGATGCAAATGTTGGGGCATCCCATGCCAGGCGCAACACTCCGTCAAACTCCTGGTTGTAATCCACCAACTCGGGAAGTGGAGTGGCCACAACAGGCTTGCCCAGCGCCAGATATTCGTTCAGCTTGGCCGGATAGGTCGTTTCCGTATAGGCGTCACGGACGTAGGGAATGATGCACACATCGAAGAAACGAACATATCGAGGCACCTCTCCATGGGGCTTCTGTCCCAGGAATCGAACGTTGGGAAGGCCTCGAAGAACCTCGACATCCCGCACAATCGGCCCCACGAATACAAATTGAAAGTCAGGCATCGATGTGGCTACAGCCCGAATCAGTTCCAGATCTACCCACTCGTGAAGCGCGCCGACATACCCGACGATCGGTCCGTCGATCTCTTGAAGACCGTCCGGTTTTTCAAGTGTTCGCGCCGTCTCGAATAATTCAAGATTGACGCCCGCCCGAAACAAATGTGCAGAGGGATTGTGCCGGCTGGCCTGCACTCGCAATCGTCCGCTATTGGCCAAAACCAGGTCGCATCCTTCCAGCATGGCATCATTCGCCTCGATGAATGCCGGATGCGGACGAACAGCTTCGGCCGAAGACATGATCTGATAGATCGAGAGACTCGCCTTCGCGCGTCGCATCACATCGGCATTGAGAGGGGACGGGAAGTAGAACCAGAAAATGACATCCAGGTCAATCCGCTTCCCAAGCCATCCTTCTATTTTCCGGAATAAGATCCAGCGATTGATAAAACGGGCAACGCGAGAGTACGGAAATGGGAGCACCAGCGGGGAGTAAATTGTGAGTCCAGACGGTAACGGCGAGGACCGCTGCACGCCGGCAACTTTTCCCCTCACCCGTTCCCAAATTCGCCGCCAGTCCGAGAACTTCACCGTACGTGTCCCGGTAGGCTGCACGTACAACACTCGATTGCCGGCCTTGGCCAGCCGAAGCATGATTTCCTGCGTCGGCTGCCAGGTAAAATCCCATTCGCATCCGGCAAGACAGACAATGTTGAGACCTTTGAGCATTGAACTCGCTATGCCTCGATGAAGACCCGGAGACTCTTTTCATTCACGGGCGCCATATAGGCATCGACATAGGATCGTCCCTGCCGCTGTTTTTGTTCGTATAGCGCGTCGGATAATTCCCCGATCTCCGACAAAACAGGCGCAAGTTCACTCGGTTGTCGCGCGATCCATTTAAAGGCCGTCCACCCCTCCATCGGATCGGTGGGCAGGATTTCTCCAAGATCAAGGTAAACAGCTGGGATCCCCGCTCCCACGGCTTCCATCCCCAGTGTGGAAGAGGCATACAGCACCACGCCAGCCCACTCCAAATCTCGCCCGACAGCGCCCTTCGAAAGCGAATATGAAAATCTCGTCTGACCTTCAGGGAGGAGCCTGATCGCCTTTTCTAGTGGAAGTGTGGGATGGGGTCTGATGCGAATCTCCCAATCATGACCCGCTCCTATCGCATCGTTCAAGAAACACAAGACTCGCAGATATTCGGTGACTCTGGCCCCCAAGGCGACAAGAATTCGCGGACGTGCTTCTTCGCGTGAACTCCGTATCGCAAGAGCACCGGTCTTCGGTTGCCTCAACGCACAGCCGACCCTCAGCAGAGCCTGAGGATGCCCATCCTGAATGAGCCGGTCACGAGTGACCTCTCCAAACGCCACGATTACATCCGGCAAAGGTGTAATTTCCGCCTCGTTCTCCGCAAAGACAAAATTCGTATGACTGGCGGTAATTGAGGCATGCTGATACCCAATCATCCGTGCCCGCCTCGATACAGAACGCACTCCGAGCAACAGCATCTTCTCCCAGGCTCGATTCTCATAAGGATAGAGGTATCGGGCAGTCGGAGCCTCCGATGCCAAACGACGGGCACAGCGATAAATGTACAGGCTCCGGAAGACTTCGCCAGAAGCATGGGCATCCTTAACGGCATGCCTGACCAAATTCCCAATGCTCACCCCGCCGATCTCCGATGAAACTTTGAGAAATCGGCAAGCAAGAAAGCCACGCAATGCCTCCCACGTATTCCGAAAAATGTCATGGAGTTCAAGACCGGCATCAATTGAAATCCGCCTCACTGCATTCTGATTTTCTTGAAAGGCTTGGACAAGGGGCAGTGACTGTCCCTGTATGACACCTGCCACCACCACAGGGGGAGTCTCACGGCCTAACCACTCCTCTAACTCGCCAAAATATGTATCCCGAAAACGCCCTTCAGAAGTGATCGAATGGGGATGGACCAAGGTAATCATGACCATGCTTGCCGCCCCCCCCGCAGGGGAACCTATATTCCTCCGGCCGGTCCGAAGCTTGAACCAAACACTCCTCGCCGCCAAATACAGTATCGGCAGAAAAGACAGCCGAGTATGGATATGGCTCCAGGTCCATGCCGGTCTGACGGCATTCACAATCGCCACCCCTTCCGTGCGCCCCCAGGCCGCCACCTCCATTCCCAGTACGTCGCGGTCCGTGACCACGACAAGACATCCGTTCAGATTGCGGATCAGGTCCACAATCAGAACAAGGGAGAAGATATCCAGGCAGAGTTCGGACGAGATGGGGTTCTTCGTCGACAACGGCATCGCCCACCATTCACGAGAACCGAACTCAATATTCAACCGGCCGATCGCACTGACGTACTCAGAACGAAACCGGCCCGAGCGGCTCCGAAACAACTCCGCGCGGGGCAATTCTTCCGACAGCCCCCGACGCTCGCAAAACGCTCGAATCAAACAGCTTTCAGGAGACTCATGCAGGACAAGAAGCTGAACATGTTCGGGGGGAAGCCGGATATGGGACATCAGGGATTTTAAGTCCCGGCAAAGAATGACGGTCCTCATAATCCCCGGGCGACTATGTCATGCAGATGAATCATCCCCACCGTTTTGTCCAAGCGATCTAATACCGGCAGAACAAGAAAGGGTTTGTTTCGGTTCTCCATGAGTTCAAGCGCGCGCAACGCCTTTTCATCAGAGTACACGAAGGTCGGCTTCTTATTCATAATGTCGGAGATCGTCATCGAGAAGATATCTCCCCCTTTTTCCAACACGTGCCGAATATCGTAGTCCGTGACAAGCCCCAGGAGATGCCCGTCGTGATCCACGACCGACACAGCCCCGGCCCGCTTGCTGGTAATCACATACAGCATATCCTGCAGGCGACTCATCACATTGATGATCGGGTTAGCTTCGCCAGACCGCATAATGTCACCAACCGTCAACAAAAGCCGCTTTCCAAGTTGCCCACCCGGATGAGACAGCGCAAAGTCCTCAGGCTGAAAATTCCGGAGCTTCATAAGCGCCATCGCCAGGGCGTCGCCAAGCACAAGAGCCGCAGTCGTACTACAGGTCGGAGCCATATTCAGCGGACAGGCCTCTTCTTCCACAGGCGTTAGAAGCAGGATATCGGAAGCCCGCGCCAACGTAGAATCGGCTTTAGCTGTCACCACAATCAGTCGCGCGCCGATACGGCGAATCGCCGGCAGTAGCCCGATCAATTCATCGCTCTCTCCCGATTTGCTGAGCGCAATAAGGACGTCGTCGCTGCGCACAATACCAATGTCCCCGTGCATCCCTTCTGCAGGGTGCAGAAAGATGGCGCTGGTTCCGGTCGACACCATCGTCGAAGCAATCTTCTGGGCAATCAGTCCGGACTTCCCAATACCCGTAAGAATGACTTTCCCCGGAGACTTGAAGATCTCACGAACCGCCTCTTCACAGGCAGGGCCGACAGACTCGCGCAATCGGCTCACAGTTCGCCCCTCCAGTTCAATCACTCGATTGATCTCAGTCAATATATCCATAGAGAACAGCTCCCCTTCCGCCTGCACCACTCAGGGCATTCACGCTACACGCCGAAAACGTCACACAACGGTATCTCGCCTTCTGGGCTCCGATCAGTACCTTGAGTAGAAATTTCCGTCTCCACGACTCCAATGGGGTCTATACCGCCTTACGAAGCTGACAGCCTCTTTACACCACCGCATAAACTCTCTCATTGAGCGAATATGCCCCCACGGCCTACTCAAGCAGGCGCTTCGCTCCAGAACATACTGACGTATGCTGTCCGTATCCACCATGGCGGCTATGCGAGGCGCCGAACTAATTTCCAGGGCGAAATCGTGAAGATCATACAAGATGGAAATCAGTATAAGTGCCTCTGCTTGCCGAGCGTCTGTAGGAAACCATGCGGTCAGCGGATCTAGCGGATCTTTGATATATAACGCGTCGCCAAAGACAAGCTGCCCTGCACTGAGATATGGACGGCGCTCATAGTTGCGTCTAACCCATTCGGCGCGCCGGATCTTGAAGAGAGTAAACCCGCATCCCGAGAGGAATGAGTCCACATCCCGGAAGAGAGGCTGTGAATCGTACAGACGCGCGAATTCTACCTCCACTTCCACAGCAACAACCTGGTTACGCAACGTCTCTTTCGCTCCCTGGAGAATTTCCAACTCAGAGCCTTGCGTATCAATCTTCATGAAATCGATACTGGCAGGCAAATGTACTTGAGGGTCCTTCAGCAGATCATCCAGCGCTCGGACGGGCATCTGCAGAGAATCCACCACATCAAATCGGTTGGCCCCGGGGAATCGATCCAAAAAGGACCGATTCGGGCGATACATCGAACTGACAGCCCCCAACCGGCAAAGATTCAGTGCTTGGGAGCCCTCATGTCGGCCAAGCCCAAATGGGAGAAAGGCCAGCGAACGATACAAGGTATTTGACTGAATCTGCTGATTAAGCCGCGTGCATTCCTCAATGTCCGGTTCAAATCCGACTGCTTCGACAAGAGGGGCGACCTCATTAAACATGGGATGAAGCCCACCCCTTGAACCGACGTCCAAGACACGGAAGCCTGCTCGATCTATCGCCTTAAAGGCGCGCTGAGCCATTGTCCACAAAGCCATGGGGTTCCTTAGTATGGGGCAAAGTGTAGGGCGCCGCACGACGCCTTCCGATTCTCGAACGTGCCCGCCTTCTCACTACATCGGCCAGCTGAGAGAGGCCACAGGTGGGATAATTATCTAGTGCGTCTTTTCCCTTAAGCCCACAACAATATCTTCGAATCGACTCAGTTCATGCGTTTCTAGTAAGCGGGGCGGCTTGCATGCTTAGAGGCCTCGCCCGGGACAAATATACAAGTTTGAGCCATAACCGATTCATGAGCAATCATGCATCGCCATGCACCCCGATCACTGTCTGATCCAGACTTCATTGGGACTTTGCTGACTGCACCATTCGCGTGTGAGCCCTGCCTCCTCAAGCAACCTCTGACATTTCCCTCGAAGATCCGCCTCAACAGGCATCTCAATAATGACGGACCGTACAGAGGGTGCCCGCAACGTTGTCTTCCCTCCCTCTAGAATCTCGAGTTCAGTCCCATCGACATCAATCTTTATGCAATTCGGAAACAGCCCGGTCTTCTCGCAGAAGGAATCCATCGCGGTTACCCATATTCCCTCCCGTCCCACCACAGTGCGCTGAGTATGGGTAACATTGAGCCTGTCGCTGGAAACGGAATGCAATGCAGCGCCTGGGGTAAAATCCTGGATATACAAATGACTCGGGCCTGAATCCCGGCTTAGAGCCAGAGAGTAGACGTCGACCGCCTCCTGTAGACCATTGAGCACAATGTTATCTCTCAACATATGAAGATTGGCATATTCAGGTTCAAAAGCGATCACCCTTATTGGTTTATGCCTGAGTGCGGTGTAAATGGTATAGAGGCCGATATTCGCACCAACATCAAAGACCGTATCACTGGGCCTTACCCGCTGATCGACCCAGTCGAGAGTCTCCGGCTCTTTCGTATTGTAACTTTGCCAGCGGTAATAGGTGACCCAGTTATCGCATTGCAGAGTAAACCGCAAGCCACGGGAGACGACGGCGCGTCGAGGAACGATCGCGCGCGCCGCCCATGATCGCAGGCGCCAAAAATACACAGTTAGTCTGTTCATAACTTTCGTGAAGTGTTGCCCCTGTCTGAAGTGACAGTCGGGCGGGAGAAGACGGAAAGCGGCTAACAATGCATAGCAGAGATAGCCCCTGAGGTGAACTCCTTGAACACAAGCGGACGGCCCCATTGAGTCGTCATGCCCTCAAGACGCATCCTGAGCTCCTCCGGATTCAACCCGGCCGTGTTAGCGGCCGTCAGTTCGAAACGATATACACCGTTCGGCTTGATGACGGCATCCCACTCACGATGCCGGTCCACGGTATCTTCCACTATCAGCCTGAACTGCGCCGAACGGGATACACGGTTCGTAACGATTACCGTGAATCGTTTATAGTCGGCGATGTTGACGGGAATCTCCGGCGCCCACCGATAGGTTCGCGCAGCCGGATACCAGCGGCTGAATCCCTGCTGATCGGCATGGCTGATGAATGTTTTGTCCACGCCGTGCACAAAGGTGGGCTGTCCGGCCTCGTTGACATATCCGATATAGAAACGATCCCAGAAATAGAACGGTTTAGTATTTCCGATAACCTGGCGCACACTCTGAGGCACCGCAATATCGCAGATCAACGTCCCAAACGTGACGCCCGCCCCTCGCTCAGGCCGCCACTCCTGCAGAAGCGCTGACATCCGTATCATGCAACTGCCGAGATGCGGCAATGCAAATTCTTTTCGCCCGAGTTCAAGACCCTGATCATCAAAGACCGTGAGGGTTCCGACCGTGGAAGTGTCCAACGACGGATAGAACACGCTAAAATAATTCTCGACCGGCAAAAATGTATCAAGCGTTCTGTCGGCAACCCAATAGTACAGATCTTGAACAGCGCCGATCCCTCGAAGACCGACATGCGCCGGGTGACTGTTTCTAAACAGCCAGCGACGAGCCACGGCCTTCACCGAGCGCGGGAGATAGCTCGCAAGGGCCATGGCCGCGCTATCAACCCACATGACCAGCCTCCTTCTCGATACTCGCCCCCCGATTCCGCCAGGCAGATATTGCAGCACCCTTTATTCGATTCTTATCCTTGTCATCACAGGGTAGCAAAAATGATTGCGCGGGGTGCGTGTGCTCAACCGATACGCCGCCAAGGGCAGGCGCAAGATTCAAAATCAACGGGGCCAACGCTGCATCTTCGCTGTAGGCGACGAACGTAAAGGCTGCCAACTCGCGCGTTGAGCCTGTGACTGTTCGAACCAACGACTCAGGCAGTTCACTGCGAAGATCTAGCGTCTTGACGCTAAAAGCAGGCAGAGTGACCGTTCGGCTTAGCACTTCACAACCAGCTTGATCGAATAGCCGGTAATGGTATCGACAGATCCCCACATATCCCGGATCCATCGAATAATGAATCGGAACGACGACCGTATTCACCTGTGATGAAAAAACGATCTTCGAGGTGAAGGTCAACGTCGTCGACGGAGGTGCGCCGGGCCTGCGCACATTGAGCCGCGGTGGAGTTTCGTAGATCACACTGCCATTGCCTTTACCAGGATAGGCGTACTGAATGAGGGCGCGCCACATCGGGAAGTTCGGCGGAGAGGGCATTTCCAGAGGGTCTTCAATGGACCGGACCTGTGCAGCCAGGCGACTCGGCACCCGGTGAACTACCACCAGATGATCGCTGGAGGGAACAAGTTTGCGCGTAAGCGGCGATAGGGCAAACTGACGCCGGCGCCGCGGGGGGATCTCTCCCAGCAGCTGCCGACTCAGCAAGATTCCTTCAGGGGAATAAATCGTAACGTAGGCCAGATAGGGTTCTGCTGGATACGACCCCATGGCGGGATCTTCGGAGCTGAGCCCGACGGACAACTCCAGTCCAAGCGAATTCAGCACAGGGACGGGAGTTGAAATCAGATTCAGCAGCTGAACTTGCATCGATCAGTCTCGCCGGCTAGTGGGTTCGGGCATGAGCCCGTCTCGATACCGCTCGTTGACGCTCTCCGCACTAATCTCCTTGTCGCCGACAAGATCATAGAGATCTGTATTGGAGAGCCGCACCGCAACCTCGGGAGGGAGATTGTGCTTATTCGTATAAACGAGAGCATCCGCGTGTGGAAGGAGCTGATCACACTGATCGCAATAAGGAAACAGCTTAAACTGCTTCATTCGATGGGACAAACGCAGCAACCGATACTTCTCGCCATTGAGAATATCCAGCACCGGCGACTCGAACGCGTTCCCTAAGATAATCTGGTTGTTATAGTCGTAGCAGCAGGGAACAACTTCGCCATTCCACTGGATCTGGAGCGGCCCATTTTCCGGTCGTCCGCATGTGGTTTTGATCTCCACTGCCTCATGGCGTTCCCGATAGCTTCGCCCATCGCCGTAGTTATGTGGCCGCCAGATCTCGATCGCGTCGGCCCGGGGCCCCCAGAACTCCTTAAATGCGTCAACGTCCGATTCGTTTTCCTTCATCACCAGGTACGATAACTCTAGCTTGGGCTTCTTGAGCCCTAATGCGGCTCGTTCCTCAAGAAAGCCAAGAAGATTCTTTGTGGCCAAATGGTAGTCCAGTCGCTCCATAACCACATTGTAGGTCTCAGGACTCATGCCATAAAAACTCACCCGCATCTCATCCAGCCCAGCCTCGATAAGCGTCTTCGCGCGGCCTCGAGTGATCAAGGACCCATTGGTGATGATGTAGGTGTTTAGGTCGAATTCTTTGGCATAGGCGATCTTCTGCTCTAACGTTTTATCAATCAATGGTTCGCCGAATCCCTGGAGCACGACCCTCGTGGCACCCAGAGCGACGACTTCATCAATACTCCGCTTATACTTCTCCAAATCCATAATGCCATGGGGACGTCCGTCTTCGTGCTTATCGCGAGGGCACATAATGCAAATGGCGTTACAGTGGTCGGTAACTTCATACCGCACCTCGGGATGGCGGAGCGCCGTAAACGGCTGATCGGCCCCCACGCTACGAAGCAATGCCGTCCGATCATGGCCATCCCATGCAATACTTCCGTCATCCAACAAGGGCGGCTGTCCCAAGACTCTCAACTTCTGATTGCCGTGATCGGCCATTCTGACTCCCTCCTCACTTCACGCGGCCCACGCAGGCAATTTCGCGGAAGAATCGCGCACGGATTATAGCATGTACATCAACAATTGAATCCAACAGATCTGTGTAGCCCCGGCTAACTTGAGGATCATCGTGCACCTCAGCAAATTAGAGGCAAGATTCGCATAGCAATGACACTGCTCAGACGGCATTGCAAGATAGAGCCGTCAGACTGACTGTACGAGGGACTTATCCCCCACTGTCCCCATCACAGCAGACACCCATTCTCGCAGCTCATCTTTTCCACTGAGAATAGGTATTCCATGTGCGCCCTTATCATCTTTCTGCAAGTGGCCAGTGGGATCATAGTAGACAGACGGCTTTCCTAGATGCCTGCCTAAAATCGCCGTTGACGTAAATGGCATAGACACGACGGCTCGACAATGTTCAATCACCCGTATTGCCGAAGTGTCAGGCTCAATCGAAACAAATCCTGGACCTCCGGATAACTGGTCGATCATGTGTCGATACACCTTGCGAAACCTTCGCCCATCATTCCGCTTCCGTTTATGAACGACGGTGCCACCATGCAGGGACAAGGCAACATGAATGTCTTGTATGAAATTCATCGGGACCTTTGGATTGCCATAGTCCAGGTCGGCCAATGTGGAGAATCCAAAATGCGCAGAACTTCTGATGGGCTGGATATCAAACACGGCAATGGAGTTATGGGGGATGTTAGGCATTTCAATAGGAGAACAATTGAATCCGATAGGGCCCACAACATCGATCCTAGCAGCATCGCCAATGCTGAGACGAAGCAGATTTTCCTGGTAGGTATCCCAGACTAAGCAGCGCGGCCAATTCATAAGCTTCCAATAGCTGCTATTCGGTTCATACCCGCCGGGAAGTTTGAACTCTTCGGACGTTGAATAAAAATAACAGGTGACCTGCGAGCCTTTTTTGATGGCTTCATACGTCCAGATGGGCCGATAGATCGTATCGGAGAAATGAAACAAGTATTCCCGTGCAAGCTGATTAGGATCGGCGAGACGAGCGACTGCTGCTTTAGCGCTTTCGGCCAGCAGCAATGCAGGCCACCATCTCCCGCGGCAGGCATCGATCGCTGAACGAAACACGGCAATCGTTGCCCATTGCAGAAACTGAATCAGGCCCGTGAGATTGGACAGCGGCGGAATGGCATGCTCGACACATTCAACCCGCTTACCATTGACCAAAGTAACGCTTGCACCCTGCACCCCATGACAGAGCGCAACGAGTGAAGTTGCGGCACCAGGCCCATGCGCATACCAAGTGAGGATATCGTGGCTTCGACCGTCTTTACACGGCTGAGGAAGGTTGTTCTTTGCCAACCCCACAAAATATGCAAATGGTCCTTTGAGCGCAGCCGTCGGCCGGACAATGCAGCGCCCCGCATCATACGCATGCTTTGCAATCGACAGCACACCGTAACCCCACAGGGCGCCGACATACGCTATCCACAGCGCTGAACATCCCCGGCGAGAGACCACGAAGCCATTGTGAGCCAGAGTGGATTGAAACTCTTTCGGCAAGGGGAAGATCACCGGGGAGTTATTCGAGCCGATGGAGAGCAACAACGCCTTATTGAGGCTGATCCCTCCAATGCGTGTGAGCACATACTGTTGAACGATCTGTGCCGCACTCTCTGTTCCTGCTCCAAACAAATGACGTGAAACGATTGAAGTGATGCTACCTAACTGAGTATCAGCCAACCCCCGTTTTGCGCGCCTAATCCACCCGAGTTGGTTGTTGGACTTTAGGATCCGATAGCCATGCATCATGGCTCGAATCCTCTTTCGCTTCCTGCGCCTTACGAAATCAGTAAGAAAAGGAATCTTCACTTGAGCCACAATCTCTTCCCACCGTCAACGAGTACACCAGGGCACCATAGGAAAGCATGAGTCCAGGCCGAACGGCTTTATTCCGGGAACACACTAAAGCGTAATCCAGCTGATATGGGGCTCAAAGGAGAAACTTTCCAATCGATAATTATTAAGATTAAATGCCTCTAGCAAAGCCTGTGTTTCACCTGGGTACTTAGGGTCATTCAGCTCATCGAAGGCAACAATGGAACCCTTGGGCATTCTCGGCAGGAACTCTCTAATAGCCACTTTCGTCGGCTCATAGAGATCAAAATCCAGATACAGAAGGGCTACAAGCACATGCGGGTTGGATTTTATGAACGCTGGAATGGTCTGTATCGCGTCCCCCTTGATGAGATGCACTTTCTTGTTGGGTGCAATCAGTCTTGTCTTGTCGAATTCAGCGATTCGCTGCTGTAAATCAGCATAGACATCACGGTCTGGACGGAGCCTTCCAACCGTTGCAACCGCTCCGGACCCTCCCAGGTCATGCTCATGAACAGAGGGAAAGCCATCGAAGGTATCAAACCCGTAAATTGATCTGAGAAAACCATATGGTTCTAAGATCTCCGATACTTTTGCGTATGCCATCACACCGGAACCGTAATGCACACCGCATTCGACGATGGAGCCTTTGATGTGCAATATTTTCTTGAACAGCTCGTACTGCGCGATGAATCGCCCGAGTTCGATTCGTCCAGCTGTTGTCGCGAATCTTGTATCTTCCATCTCCTCGCTCCAATTGATGTTGGCGTCAGCCCATCAAGCCGGATCAAGCATTCTCATGCTGATGGCTTGACCTGCCCTACCGGTCTCCCGGTTAAGGGCGTTTTCATATACTCAGCAAACTGTTCCATTTTTTCCCGCTCAGAAAAGCCCTCTAAGACTCCCCCAACTTTCCACATCCCAGCTTCATGCCAAGTGCCGGCAAAATGCAGAAAGTAATTGGTAAAGAGTGAAGCCTCGATACATTCCTTGATTACATCCTGCTTGTCTCGTCCATAGTCATAGAGGAAAGGATATTTCCAGGCCATTTCGAACAGCCAGATGGCCTGGAAACGATAATCGAGCCATGACACCTTTCCGGAACTTTGCACTTCATAATTAAAATGGGTTTGATCCCCCCCGCCGGTGATCGAGTCGATCGACTGATCGTATTTGAGGAACGCAGCGCCCAACAGATCCGCATGGTTCTCTATATTAAATACAAACATCCCGGCACAGGCTTCATCGGCTTGTACCGGCAACCCGTGAAACCTATAGAGATTTTCCACAGAGATAAATAGGGCCGAGTCGAGAGGGTATTTGCTGTCGTAGTATTTGTTTCTCAAGAACGCCACTCTCCGTAACACCTGTTCATAGGGATACGGCAGATTCTTCCGGAGTGACACGAGCCCGATGGTGGTTGGATCATACGTATCAAACACATTGGGAGCGGTAGGATTGACGAGAATATCGGTATCCAGATAACAGACATTTCGAACAGACGACATCTGCTTTCTCAGCACATTTCCGATCAGCATTTTCTGCCACGTGGGCTTTTTCCAGAAAGGATCATCCCTCGAGATAAGGTCCGCATCAAAAACGACCAGACCGAGCTCATACCGTTCACAATAGGCTTTCCAGGTTGGAAACGCATACTGCTGCCACGCCTGATAGTAGGAATCTCCGATCGCGATCGTCGCGATGACGTTATTGGATTGGCCCGGATCAATGATGACTTTCATGACAATCGATACAACCGAGACAGAATCCCGCAGCGCTTCGAACCCAAGGCGTTGCTTTTTCCCTTTACCACACGCCCCAGCCCCCATCCACGGCCAAGTTGTGCCCCGTCACGTACCGAGACAAGTCACTGCCTAGATAGGCGATGGCGCCACGGAGATCGTCTTCGTGCGCCATTCTCCTCAACGGAGTGCGCGCCTCGTAGCGTTTCACAAATGCCTCGGGCTGATTTCTGAAGATCCCGCCGGGGGAAATGGTATTCACTCTCACCTGTGGTGCCAGCGTTGTGGCCAACCATCGGGTTAGTTGAATCAGACCGCCTTTTGAAGCGGCATAGGCCGCCGGGTTTCCCATTTCAGTCCCTTCATACAGACTCTGATCGGGACCATACATGCCATAGATCGAGGCAATATTGATAATACTGCCTCCCTTGCTTTGCCTGAGCAGCGGAGCAAAATTCTTGGACAAGTCGAACGCCGCAGTCAGATTGACCTCCAACGCCCGACGCCACGTCTCAACCGTTTGCTGTTCAAAATCCGTGACCCATCCTTGCAACCCCGACGTTCCCACAAACGCGGCGTTATTGACCAGGATGTCGAGCCCAGCTTCTTGTTCTCGTACCCATTCGACTAAACGTTCGCGATCCTTCTGAGCCTCCAAATCACAGTCGACTGTTTGAACCTTTACGCCCCAATGACGCTCAACTCCCTGCGCAAACTGCCCATAGTCGGCTCCTGGCCGATCGACAAGCAAAAGATCTGCACCGAGTTCCCCGAGCGTGTGGGCGATGACGTGCCCGAGGTTTCCGGCCGCCCCCGTAACCAAAGCCCGCCTGCCCTTGAGACTCATCAACGCTGAAACAGTCGTCATCTGCAGCCCCTTACCGTGCACCCATGAGACATTCGGCAATCTTGAAATCCAGTGCGGTATCGATATCAATAGCGCGCTCCAATGGCACATGGACCGAGCGAACCCTCCCCTCGAATATACCGTTTTGAGTCATGACAAACTCCGGCCTGGCCACATACGCCACCGTCGTCAGGTCATAAACCACAGGCACATCCTGGCGTCGCACAATAGCACTCATGGGAGGGATGACTAATCCTACCGTTCCATCCTTCCTGACTTGGACCATGTTGAAGTATGGACTGCGATGAGCATCGGTGACTGTCACTACCACATCCACGCCACCCTTCTCGTATTCGTCCAAGCACTGCTCTAGATCCGTCACCGCACGCAATGGCGCCGTCGCCGGCACCACAAGCAATCCTTCAGGGTACGTTCCTGCATCCCCTTTGACGAAGTCCAATGCGTGGCGCCAAACCAGCCACTCAGGACTGTTATCCTGCGCAAGTTGAGCAGGTCGCAGAAACGGGACTTCTGCGCCGGCCTGACGGGCCACTTCGGCAATGTCTTCAGAATCGGTCGATACAATGACGCGCTCAACCCGCTTCACAGCCTTGGCCTGACTGATGGCCCACGCGATCAGCGGACGTCCGGCCAGAAAACGAATGTTCTTGCCCGGTAACCCTTTGGAACCGCCCCGGGCGCAAATCAGCGCGACGACTCTCATGTGAACGTTAGAAGCCTCCGGATTCCTTTATTCTGCTGCCTGCACCCGCTCGACTGAACCACCCTTCGAGGACTGCCTTGCAGCCTCAATGACCCGAATTACCGATAAACCATCCTGACCCGAAACGACCGGAGAAGCGCCATCAGAAACACACGAGAGAAAATGGCGCCACTCCGCCACGTAAGTATCATCTCGTTGGCCCTCATGCCTGAACAATATCTCCCATGCCGTGCCACCCTGGTCGAAGACCTCGACGGAGCCAGTGGCGGCATTCCAGCGTAACGATCCTCTTTCTCCGATCACCGTACACATTCTCGTCGTATCATGCCGAATGCAGTCCATATTTAGAGCGGCCATCACGGGGGTGACTCCCGACTCTGCCGCAAAACCCAAAATGAGATGGGCCGTATCTTCAACGTCTATTTCCAGCCCACTCTGCTTTCGCTGAATGGCGCTGACCCACTCAATTTCGCCGAACAGCCACCTGAGATAATCAATTTCGTGGCTCAGCTCCAACAACACTCCGCCTCCCAGCGAGGCCTGTGCGGAGACCGCTTTCCGATAATCAGCCTCCGGACGCCAGGACGGCAGGAACTGCCCGACTTCAGCGCGAACCGACAGCACCGACCCAACCCGTTTCCCTTGGATCAAATCGCGGAATCGCTGGAGCGAGGGAGAGAACCGCAAATTGTAGGCCGTCATCAACGTGAGACCACGTATCCTGCATGTTTCGATGAGTCCGGACACTCCGTCCGTGGAAATGGAGAGCGGCTTTTCCACCAGCAAATGGAGACCCGCATGGGCCAACGGCGCCGCCACGTCAAGATGGAGACTGGCCGGATTTGCGATCACCGCTGCCTGTGGTGAAAACTTTAACGCCTCGCTCACACTCGTCACACTGTGGTCGACACCAGCATGACGCGCACCTGCATCCGTTCGATGCCTCAAGGCAATGACCTGCACACCGGGCACAAGCGCTCGAATAACTCGAAGGTGACGGACTCCGATGCTTCCAAGCCCAACAATCAGCAGCCGTTCAAGCATGCTCATGCGGATAGCTCGACCACCGACTCAACGAGATGTCCATCGCTTCCTAACATCATGCCGCCAGGAATCTCTTGAGCACTTTCAGCCCGATCTCTCCGCTTTTCTCGGGATGAAACTGACAGCCAAAAACATTCTCTCTGCCGATGGCAGCTGAAACTCGTATGCCGCCATACAGGCAATCCGCAACCCGGTGACGGGAATCAGTCGGATCGGCCATGAATGAATGCACAAAGTAGACGGCGTCCCCAGCCATGAGATCCCCGAGCGGGGTGTCCTTCCAATCGCTCTGCCCAGGAGACAATACCAACTCATTCCAGCCTACATGGGGAATCTTGTGGAGAGAGCCCTCCACGGTGGTCGCTGGGATCGGGATTACACGTCCGGGAATAAGACCGAGACCTGCGGTCTTGCCGAATTCATCGCTCTCGTCGAGCAACATCTGCATGCCGAGACAAATTCCTAGCAGCGGTTTCCCCCCGGCGGCAACATCTTTGAGGACTCTATCAAGCCCCCGACGCCGCAGTTCGGCTATGCCATCGCCAAATGCCCCCACGCCCGGGAGCACGACCCGTGATGCAGAAAGAATGGCACCGGGATCGTCCGTTACCGTCACGGTGGCGCCACAGTGTTCAAACCCCCGCCGCACACTCAGTAAATTCCCCATCCCGTAATCGATCACGACGACATCAGACATGCTCAAAACGTCTCACTTCAATATTGGCAGTCCGTGCGACCTGGCGGATATCACCCACTGTCGCTCGGCCATAATGCAGGATGTCGGCCATGGCGACGGCGTCTGCCCCGCCGACCTGAACGACTTCGATCAGATCTTCCGGCTTGCCCATGCCCCCGCTGGCAATAACCGGGACCGCGACCCGCTGAGTCACGGCACGAACTAAGGCACAGTCAAACCCCTTCCTGGTTCCTTCCCGATCCACAGACGTGAGAAGAATTTCTCCGGCACCCATCTCTACGGCGCGCTCGGCCCAATCAATAACATCCAGTCCGGTGCGCTCACGCCCGTTGTCCGTATACACCTCCCAGCGATCGAGGCCGATCTGTTTGGCTTCAATGGAAAGCACCATACACTGGCTGCCGAACCGTCGGGCGATATCGGCAATCAAGGCTGGCCGGGCGACGGCCGCCGTATTCACTGCGACCTTGTCAGCGCCGCAACGCAAAAGGAGGGCGGCATCTTCGGCTGAACGAATGCCCCCGCCCACGGTCATCGGCACAAACACATCCATAGCTGCGGACTGAATAATGTCACCCAGGCTGTTGCGGCCATAGAGGCTCGCCACGCAATCCATGTAGATCAGTTCATCAACGCCCTGATGATAGTAACGAACGGCATGTTCGTTGGGCGAACCGACCACCCGAAGCCCTTCCAGATGAACACCTTTGATGAGATTTGGGCCTTTGATGTCGAGTCGAGCGATGAGACGAACGTTCCTCATACCGTTGTTGCCACTGAACTCTCATGCCAGACCGCATGGCGTAATTTCCACTCCCCTTGATCATGGCACCAGAGATGAGGAGACCGAAATTGGTCTGTGAGCAACCGAAAATACTCACGATCCATGATGGGCTGCTCAAACATCTCAGAGGCGACCGGAAATTCCTTGGCGGGGAGACTGAGATACCGGAATATCTCATCGGCAAACCGTTCTGGGAATTCGAGATCAAAGCGTTTCACCAGCGCCACGCCCTCCTCACGATTGATATCTCCGGAACGAATCTCCTGCGCTGCATCGTAACTGGCGCGCCCGATGCCGAACTTGATCCCGGTGGTGTAATAGTGGAAATCGTCGATCCGGTCGTCGATGCTGTTGTATTTACTGTATGTACCGGGGGTACGCTCAGGCGCCGCTTGAAAGCCGCCATGTTCGACGGCGTAGTAGTAGCAGCTTTGCGGGTGCCATTTGAGGTAATAACCCAGGTAGTGCACCTCTACCTTTTTCTCTGCCAACTGATCGGGGTTCGCCGGCAAATACGGCTGGAGGTCATTCTGGTCAATCCCAAACTGCGTTTTTAGATCGTTAACCGAAACACCGCCTAAAAATATCTTGGATTGATCTTGGGCTGAAAAATACGCCCAATCTCGCTGGGCGCTCTCCGCATCACGGCTCGGATTCCCGTATTCGGTTTCGTTCTCTCCATAAAATACCAACGGGATGTTAAATAGCAGCGCCATCTTTGGCGCCAACGCTTTTTGCCCGAACATGAACGCTTGGAAGGGATGAAACAGCAATTCCGTGGATAATCTCGTCAACAGCCTGTGCACGCGTCCATTCGGCGTCATCAAGTAATTGTCATGACCGGCATGAATCCATGATTGAAAATTCTTCCAGCCCCATTCGGTATACACATGTGGCGCCCAGGTGACGGTCAGTGGATGCATCCCGTACTTCGTCTTCAGAATATGGGATGCGTAAAAGCTATCCTTCCCGCCCGAGCCGGGCACAATGCAGTCGTAACTGCCGTCATGCTTGCGGTGCCTATCACAAAGGTCTCTCAACTGTGCATCCCGAAGCGCCCAATCGATCCCCTGCTTCTTACGCTCGGCGAATCCACATGCGTCGCACACATCATGGTCATCGAAATGGATCGTAGCTTTCTTAGACTCCTTTGTATGCTTATACTCCACCGCAGAGTTTGGCCGCTGATTCGAGATGACGCAACGGCGGCAAAACCGAACATCACTCGGCAAGCCATAGAAAGCTTCCAAATCGCGACGCGATGGCGAGAAGCGAGAAAGATCGACGTCGGTCGGCTGACGAAATATTTCCATAAACAGTCCTCTATCGTTTATCGTTTCGCGTTAGGAGAATGTGTGTCCTGCGCCGCTTTTAAGTCATCCGCGCGCCCCACATCCAGCCAAGGTTCGTGCATCGGATAGACAATGGTTCTTTCGGCACGCTCTTGCAGTCGCTCGAACAAAGTCGGCATATCACAATGTTCGCTGACGTTCATGACATTGATAGCGCTAGGAGCAAGCACGTAGATCCCGGCATTGATATGGGTCCGTGCAATGGGTTTTTCCTCAAACCCGATGATATCAACTCCTTTGGTGCGGACCACTCCAAATGGATGCTGCCATTCATGCAAACGCACGGCCATAGTCGCGGCTGCCCCATGGCGGCAATGAAAGTCGAGCAACTCGCCGTAGCGGATGTCGGTCAAGACGTCGCCATTTGACACGACGAACGGCGCATCCGGCCGTGGACGCAACAGACCAATCGCGCCGGCCGTGCCCAGCGGCGATTCCTCCCGCAGATAGCTGATATGCACCTGCCAACGATGGCCGTCTCCAAAATAGTCTTCGATCATGTGCCCAAGATAATGAACGGCCACCACAAAGTGTTGGAACCCCTCAGCTTTGGCCCGCTCAATGATGTGCTCAAGCATCGGCCTGCCGCCGACCGGCAGCATCGACTTGGGACAATGTTCGGTATGAGGCCGTAAACGGGTGCCTTGACCACCGGCCATGATGACCATCAGATTAGTGCGCTGGCGCGAATCTATGAGTTCGCTCCACAGATGCAACCCCGTGACGCGGCGGCTTTCATCAACGATCGGCAACTGATGAATCTTATTGGCCTGCATGAGTTGAAGGACTGTGTCGCGAGTGAACTCCGGGGGCACGACCAGCGGCTCGCGCTGCACGATTGCATCGATCGAGCTATTCAAATCCAACCCGCGCAAAAGTCCACGCCGGATATCCCCGTCGGTCAAGGTGCCGAATAACGTGCCGTCCGGCGATGTCACTAGAACAATTTGGAGAGACGTCTCATTCAGAATGCGAATGGCTTGCTGCAACGTCGCCTGAGCCGGAAGCAGCGTCTTGCGCCAAGATTCAGTTGCCATGTCCCTACGATCGTCCGTCATACCTGTTGCGCACCTTCATGTGCGGAGATTATCAGCTCACGTGCAAATCATAAAAAGACTTCATCAGAATGCCGTCCAGCGAACATTCCTGCAAGACCTTCACAACCTTTTCACTTGCCCCACCCTCGCCGTAGGGGTTACGAACGGTCTTCAGCCCAGCCTGGAAATCAGACGAATAGAGTCGCGACAAAGCGGCGGCGATTGATTGCCGATCCGGACCGCAGTCGATGACGCTGTCCGCCTTAAGACGTCCCCGCTGGCGATCACCGATGTTGATCGTCCCCTTGCCGAAACTCGGCACTTCAGTCAAACCGCTGGATGAGTTGCCGAGGACTCCATCCACCTGACAAACACAGGACAGATACAGCATCTGACCTAAAGAGGTAAAGGCCCTGGCGTTGGCATGATCGGCCACAAATCGTTCGATCATAGCCCGAAGCGCCCGCCCTCCGGTATCTGCATTGGGCATTGTGAAAATCAGGTGGGTATCATTCAACTGCTCTAGCGCCGCCAACAGCTCGGCCATCTGTAGGGAAGGGGCGGTATCTTCTACCGTGGCCGGATGAAACGTAACCAGCAGATTTCGCTTGCCGAACCTAAACTCAAGAGCCGTTTCCAACGCCGCTCGGTCGAGCAATTTCAGATTCTTGATATTGTCGACTCCCAGGCCGCCCACCAGAAACACCCGGTCGGGATGCTCTCCCAGCTGGATCACCCGTCGTCGATAGTCTTCCGCGGCCACAAAATGCAGATGAGCCATCTTCGTAATTGAGTGTCGAAGCGACTCGTCAAACGCCCCTTCGGTGGCTTCGCCTCCATGCAAATGAGCCACTGGAACCTTCGCGACCAAGGCGGCCGCCACCGCCGCAAACGTCTCAAATCTGTCCCCCAGCACTAGCACGACATCGGGGCGAAGCTGGTCGAAGACCTCACCGAATCCAATCAGTCCCAATCCCATCGACTTGGCCAGTCCGACAGAGGTGTCCGAGCTCAGCAACATTTCGACATGTCGGTCGATGATAAAACCGTCTTTCTCAATTTCTTTATAGGTCAGGCCAAACTCCGGCGACAAATGCATCCCCGTAGCCACCACTTGCAATTCCAGACCGGAGGTCTTGCGGATCCCCTCCATCACCCACCGCAACAATCCGTATTCAGCGCGCGTCCCAGTCACGACACAGATTTTTCGACTCATAGCTCAATCATCTCGTCTGGTTCAAAGCTACGGGGCGCCTGTCGACCCAACACTTGATCCCAACACATAGGGGACAGGCCCGTGCCGGGCCGTTTAGCTGTCACATTGTTTGCACTGAATCGCTCTCCGATTTGAATGTGTCGAGATGCCACCAACGACTTTCGCGCAATCGGTATGTTCTTAGCCTCGCTGCCGCTAGGGCGCTTCACCCCGTCTCCGAGAGCAGACTCAATGTTCCGGATGGCCGAAATCATCGCCTTCAACTCGCCCGGTTCAAGGCTCGCCCGATGATCAGGCCCAGGCAGTGAACGATCCAACGTGAAATGCTTTTCGATCACCGACGCGCCCAGCGCCACTGCGGCGATGGGGATTTCAATCCCTTGCGTGTGATCGGAGTACCCCACCGCCACACCTAGCGCCTCCCGAATAGAGATCATCGCACGCAAATTGACATCGGCCATCGGGGTCGGATACTCCGTATTGCAGTGCAGCACCGTCACCTGAGCACGGCCCGTACCCGCCTGTTCGATCACCTCCAGGGAGGTGCCGATCTCTTCAAGCGTGGCCATACCTGTCGAGAGAAGAATGGGGTAGCCAAAGCGGCCGACGTGCCTCAGATAGGGCAGATTGGTTATTTCTCCTGAAGGGATCTTGAACCGTTCCAAACCGAGGCCCACCAGAAGATCCAGGCCCTCCGTATCGAACGCCGTCGAAAAAAACTGAATACCCCGTGACTGGCACCGAGCAATCAGGTCTTGATGCTTCTCCCTTGTCAGTTCCAGACGGCGAAGCATGTCATACTGCGACTCCGCAGCATCCGTCGCCATCATCTGATAGTCGGCCTTTCTTGCATGCTTGACGACGAGGCGATCAGCGACAAATGTCTGAAATTTCACCATGTCCGCACCGGCTTCAGCGGCCGCATCGATCAATTGATAGGCAAGAGCCATGTCGCCGTTGTGGTTTACTCCCGCTTCGGCAATGATGAGGGTTTTCAGAACAACCTCTGCTGCTTTGTCATTCAGAGTTTACTGACGTAAGAAAGGACCGTGGCCGCTCAAGCCGCAGAGAAGGCGCGCGGCAACGAGTGAATACATGGCACAGGTAGACTCACAGGTTATACAGCTCCGATTTATACGCCGCTAACTGAGACGGTTCATTAAACCAGGCCACAGTTTCAACCAGGCCACGACGAAACCCCTCCGCTCCTCCGTAGTGAGGTTGCCAACCGAGCAACTTGCGCGCCTTGTCGTTAGCAGCCCAGAGCCGCTCCACCTCGCTCTTCTCGGGGCGCAAACGTTGTTCATCGGTTACGATGTTAATTTCTGCCCCCATGACCTCCGCAATCGCGCGCGCCGTATCGCCGATTGAGATTTCAAAGTTACTCCCAATATTGATCGTCTCCCCGACACAGTGGTCGGAATGCAGCGCGGCGAGAAATCCGGCTACGGTATCAGCCACGTAACTGAAATCACGCGTAGGATGGAGCGCACCCAGCTTGATCTGCCGTTTTCCATTAGCAATCTGAGTGATGATGGTGGGAATCACGGCACGAGCAGATTGACGAGGGCCGTACGTATTAAACGGGCGCAGAAGAGTAACCGGTGTCCCGAAGGAAGTAAAAAAAGACAGCGCGATCTGATCCGCTCCGATTTTGCTCGCAGAATAGGGCGACTGCCCCTGAAGCGGATGCTCCTCAGTAATCGGCACGAACCGTGCTGTGCCATACACCTCGCTGGTTGAGGTTTGCACGACCCTTCTCACACCCGCATCTCGGGCTGCCTGAACGACATTGAGCGTCCCCTTAATGTTGGTCTCAATGTAGGTGTCGGGGGAATGATACGAATATGGGATGGCAATGAGAGCAGCGAGATGCATGACCGCATCACAGCCTTTCACTGCCGTGCGGACGCCATTGGGATCACGGATGTCCCCGGCAAACACTTCGAACTTCCCCTTCACATCCTCACCGCAACGATCTAGCCACCCCCAAGAGTTAAAGGAATTGTAGAATACGAAGGCCCGGACATCATGCCCTGCGCGAACCAGGGCTTCCGTCAGATGGGAACCGATGAACCCGTCGGCGCCAGTCACAAGAATTTTCATTTTCAATCCGTCAGTGTAGAGAATGCGAACAACCGATCTGGCCTTCAGCTTCGACCGAGTCACGCCTGCACATAACAAGAGTCGTCACAACTACTGCTGCGATCATAGCTTTCCGATTCTCTCGCGGTACTGCTTGATCCAACCCTGCAGAGAAGGTATGGACATCCACTCTGAGTTCGCATCAGAGGTGTAGACGAAACCCTCCGGAACCTTTCTCCCGTCCTTGATCCTTTTTGGATCATCACACCAAGCATTGATCGCGGGCAAAATCTTGTAATAGTCGGCATACTCACATGTTGAGAATGAATCTTCCGAACTAATCATCTGCTCATGCAACTTCTCTCCGGGACGTATGCCGATGATGTCGAACTCCGCCTGCGGCGCCACCGCCTTGGCAATGTCGGTAATCGTCATCGATGGGATTTTCTTGACATAAATTTCTCCACCTTCCATATCCTCGAAGGCCTGCCACACACACTCAACGGCTTGCTCCAGCGAAATCATGAAGCGGGTCATTCTCACGTCGGTTATGGGCAGCCTTCCGCTGTTCGCCAGCGACATGAAAAATGGTATGACCGACCCTCTAGACCCCATGACATTGCCGTACCTGACGACCGAGAACCGGGTGCCATGCACGCCTGAGAACGCATTGCTCGCCACAAACAGTTTGTCTGACGCCAGCTTTGAGGCTCCATACAGATTTGCCGGGCTACTCGCTTTGTCAGTAGACAACGCCACCACTCTCTGGACCTTCTGGTCGATGCAGGCATCGATCAAATTCATCGCTCCATTGACGTTCGTCTTGATGCACTCAAACGGGTTGTACTCGGCAGTTGGGACAATTTTCGTCGCCGCCGCATGCACGACATACTCAATCCCGTGCAAGGCTCGATGAAGGCGGTCTTTATCTCGGACGTCCCCGATCACGAACTGGACCCGACGATCATGTTGAAAAAGTTGCGCCATCTCCCATTGCTTCATCTCGTCCCGTGAGAGTACCAGTAAACGAGAAGGGTTATACCGGGCAAGCGTCATCGGCACGAAAGTATGGCCGAATGACCCCGTCCCCCCGGTGATAAGAATTGATTTCCCCGTTAACATAGCCATCTGTCCATCCTATGGATCATGAAAACTTGGCCTCTAGCAGCTCTTGGCGCCGCCCCTCAACTTCTTGCCGGCGGAGGATCTTTAGAGAATCAGCCACGGTGGCCAATCGCCTGCCGAGTATTTTCTCTGCCCTGCGGCAATCCAAGGACATATCCTTCGGCCGCGGCGCGGATAGCTTTGACTGAGCCAGCTGAGCACGTCGAATCAAATCAGCTGACAACCCAAACTCCTCTGCCAAAAGCAGCGCAAATTCATACTTGGACAGTCGGTCGGATCCCGCCACGTTGATAACCCCGCACGCTCCCTTGTCGACCAGTTCATGCGACGCCAACACAAGCCCATCGGCAAGGATCGGAGTGAAATAGACGTCGTCAAACAAGGTCAGAGATCTGCCCTCGCGGAGATTATTAATCAACCAGTCGCTAAAGGATTGCCTCTTCGAATGGCCCCAACAATAAAAATTTGTTCTCACAATCAATGCCTCGGGGTATGTCGATTGGACCCATGTCTCGGCCAGGGCCTTGGTTCGACCATATTCGTTGATCGGTTGCACCGCATCATGCTCTTGATAGTAACTGTGATCGCCTGGATATAAGTGATCGGTGGAAATGTGAATCATCCGAATTCTCTTCTCGGCGGCGGCTTGAGCCACATTTCTCGCGATCTCTGCATTTGAGTGCCGAGCCAGATCAGGCTCTTTTTCACAACGATCAACATCCGTCAAGCCTACCGTGTGCACCACCAGGTCCGGCGCCAACGCATCAATCTGATGTCCGAATTGCACAGGATCATCCAGATCGAGTTTTACGGCGCTGGTTTTCCTAAGTTGAACGGAGTGCTGATGTGTTCCAAGGACCACATCCCACGTATCACGCACAGTGCACGCCCAGTTGAGAGCCAGCAGTCCAGTACCGCCGGTAATAAGAACTCGCGGAGTCGTCATGCTGGATTCAATGGGCCAATGGCTCTCTTATTGATGGTCAACCGGCAGCTATTCATGGCCCGAATCAGATGTCCCCCCCAGACGGGTTTCAGTCAACAACGCCGGCTCCCCACCCTGCACCAGATATCCCTTTTCGAAACGAAACACACGGTCACAATGCTCGACGGTAGAGATCCGGTGGGCAACAATAATGATGGTCTTTGTCCCTTTCAGAGCCCTTATGCCTTCCATGACCGCTTGTTCTGTTGCCGTATCAAGCGCGCTAGTAGCTTCATCCAGCACGAGCACTGAAGGATCGTGATACAACGCACGAGCAATCCCGATACGCTGACGCTGCCCCCCGGACAGGCGGACTCCTCGCTCACCAACCTTGGTCTCGAGGCCCTCGGGCAACTCCCTGACAAATTGGTCCAATTGTGCTGCCCGAATCGCCCGTGACATCTCAACTTCGCTGATCTGCTCGTCAGGCAACCCCAAGGCAACATTTCGACGCAGCGTGTCATCAGTTAGATAGATACTCTGAGGTACATACCCTATCTGGGCTTGCCAACCCCGCAAATTAGTCTGGATATCAATTCCATCGACCTTCACTACTCCTTCATCAGGGGTCAACAAACCTAGAATAATATCTACTAACGTACTTTTCCCGGCACCTGTCGTTCCGATAAATCCGACAGAGGAGCCGCAAGGTATCACGACGCTGATCTTCCGCAGCGATGCGACCTCGGCATTCGGGTATCTAAAACCAACTTGTTCGATCTCCAGAGCATGATGAAACGGAACAGGGGTTCGTTCCTGCACAGACTGGGGAATGCTCAAGTCATGAAGCTCGCTATACAGATTGTCGATCACGGGCAGGAAAAAGCGAACTCTTTGAGCTCCACTGAGCATACGATTGACCGAGGGCAACAGACGAAAAGCGACTGCGGCAAAGAGGCCCAGAGTAGGCAATACCAGATCGAGAGGCTTGCCCTGAATGATCATCACAAGAACGAGAGATGCGAGGCCGACCACGGCAAGCAATTCGAGCCAGAGTTTTGGCAACGCCTCCAACGTAGCTTGTCGTTGACCAATTTGCGCATTGCCGTTGTTGTAGGCCCAGTATCGATCGAGGAACTCCTCTTCCCGCCCCAGCAACTTTACCTCTTTGGCGCTTCCCAGCCCTTGCTGGAGATGCTGAAGTCGCAACCCTTCATACTCCTGACGCGCTACCCCCCATCGCATTATGCGATCACGGGTGACCCGCTGAAAGCCATAGACGGCCAAACCCAAAGTGCCCACAACAAGCACCGTACCGAGAAACTCTACCGCAATAAGTATGGCCGCAAGACCGACAAGAACCAAAAACTCCGCCGCCAAAGACAGCCCCGTCTGAATGACCCATCTTGCTTGATCAACTTCATTGATCGTATTTCGGATCAATTGCGCTGAATTCCGCTGAAGATGAAAGGAATACGGCTGTTGGAGATAGGTTGAAAAGAGCCGTTGGGAAAGGTCGGCTTGTACCCTGAAGACGAATCGAGATTGCCGCGAAGAAAGAAACCCAAGATACAATGCCTTCATTGCGTATATCCCGACCAACACAAACATCCCGGCTGTGACCAGGCGATCATGACTGGGATTTCCCAGTCGTTCCAGCCAGGGAGTCAGCGAAGGATAACTCGCAGCCAGATCACGTTCCGAAACCAAGGCGATCAAAGGGATAACCAGCCCGATGCCCGCCATCTCCATTACCATTCCAACCAACATCAGCCCTAATAAGACCACGGCTACGCGATGCTGCTTTGGCGTAAGGAGCTTCCAGACTTTCACGGAGAATTTCATTTCAGATTGAACAGATTCTTTCGTAGCTCTCAAGGTCGCAAACTTTCAGTCATTCATTCACAATTCTGAGGAAACATCCTGAGACCGCGAGTGGGCCAGGAGCTTCCGACTATACCGAAATCCCGACACACGGCCTATCCATCACGCCCAAATCCATGGTCACCATTTTCCCTCTTACGCCGGCACAACGTCTTGCACATTGATCTCCACCCCGACCGCCTGCTGAATCAAGCGAACACCAATCACTAACCGATGGCGCTTCTCCTTCCGCAAAAGAATGCCCTGCACGCCCTGCAACGGGCCGCGTACCACCTCCACCTGCATGCCTTCATGAAGATACGGATGAGAATCGAACGGCAACACGCTTGCCATGAGCGTCTTTAACGCTTCAATCTCAGCCTCCGGGATCGGCTCCGGACGGTTCCCGCTCCCCACAATCTCTACGACTCCAGAGACTTGCTGAACCGGAAGCCTGATCTCCCGCGAGAATTTCACGAAGCAGTACCCTGAAAAAAGCGGGACCTCGATCTCCTTCTTGCGATCTTTCCACTGACTGAGTCGCCTGACGGTCGGCAGCAACGGTTCAATCCCCTGCTTTTCCAGCTGATCCCGCACCAGCTTCTCGTGACGCGACTTCGTCCGAAGCGCATACCAGCGGGGGGATTGGTCTGTCTGGTTCATCCAGTCTATCCGGTCTATTTGGTCGACTTGGCCGTACGTCGAAGATACTTGATGAGTCCTGAGATGATTCTGCCGGTCTTTTCTGCTTGGACATACATGGAGTCAAACTTCTCCGGTGCGAGATACCCCTGATCTACCGCCACATAAAGATGGCTTTGGACCTCAGCTGCGGAAGCCATCGCTACAAATAAGAACTGGACGAATTCCTTGTCTGAATGTCGGATGAACCCCTCGGCAATATTTGCCATGACCGAAACAGACGCTCCCTGAATCTGCCCACAAAGGCGAAGATCCTTTTGCCATTGGGAGCCTTGTCCTATCGCCTCATACACCAGACGAGTCAACTGCCTGGCCTCTTTCCAACATTCAAGGTCTTCAAAACGCGTTACTTTCATGATGCGGGTCTGCTTGGTCTTTCTGGTCTATTTGGTCTGTGTGGTCTATCTGGTCAACTAGCCGAACAGACCAGATAGACCGAATAGACCTCTTTACCAGATAGACCCTCTTCGGAGACAGCTTCGCCCTCTCACTTACAGTGAACACAAAAAACAACCTGAACTTACGGCGTACTCAGACCGTTGGTCCGAGCGCGAGCACCTTGCCGTTCGGAACCTGGTACTGCAACAACATTTCACCGTGTTCGTGCGACCGATCGAGATCGGCGAGCACCACGGCATCAAACTCCCACTCTCTCAACACACTCGGATGCGAGACGGGATACGAGAGAAACGTTCCAGCCGTCCCGTCGCTCACAAACCCTACTAGCTCCATATCCATCTCCCGCAAAGAGAGATAGGCCATTTCGGCAAATTCGCTGGTTCCAAAGATCACAATCCGCCTACCCCCCGCTACGGTGACACGAGACAGGACATCGCGCAGCCGGGCGCGCATATCCCGATA
>MSXN01000003.1:160345-329909 GCA_002083555.1 Nitrospira sp. ST-bin5
TTGACGTATCCCTTCCTCGCAAGCCGCTTCACGTACAAATTCGTGAGACCCAACGCCACACCTAACTTAATGGCGAGGGAGCGTTGCGTGACCGCACCGTCTCGCTCTAACTCCGTGAGCAGAATAAGGTCTCGTTGTCCCTGAAGATTCATCTCATTTAGAGGCTCCACGGAAAAACGTTCAGGATATGAACACAATTAGGAGAGGGAGTCAAGAAAGAATTCCACAATAGGTAGGGATATCAACGAGCTAGGGAAAGATTGGCCAAGTCGGGGGCGACTAGATATGGTGAATCGTTAACGGCTGGGCGGATCGAACCACGGCACCGAGTCGAGCGGCGATATCCTCAACGGAAAATCGATCGAGACAATCCCAATACGCGCAGGCCTCGCCGATACATTTATCACAGGTCGGGACGTCCGGGAGAAGCAGCACGCCCCGGCCCAAAGGCTTCCAACGCGTCGGTGAATTGTTTTGCCGCGGATCAAACAGACTAACCGTAGGCACATGCAACGCAGCAGCGAGATGGGCTGGGCCAGTTGCGCCAGATACCACGACATGAGCAGCCCCGATCACCGCCATTAACTCCCGAATGGCAAGTTGCCCCATGAGATTGTTGATCTCGGGGTGGAGGACGATACCGTCCAACGCCTCGCTCTGGAATTGATCGCGTTCGACCTGGCTGCCGGTCAACGCCACCGCGTACCCTTGTTGCGCCAACGTCTGGGCAAGATCTCGATACTGTGCTGGTCGCCAATGCCTGGCCGACACACCACCGGGATGGATGACGACTCGCGGCAATGCAACGCCGCCCCATCGTCGCCCCCCATTGGCTCGCTCCACCTCGGTGAGTTGAAGCGTAGGCGCCGCCACAGGTAACGGCGTCAGCCGCAGCCCCTTGAGCATCTCCACATTGCAGTCAGATTCATGCTTCTGAAAACTGCTTCGGTGTTCATGAATCCAGCGATTCGCCAACACGCTCTGCCATCGAAAGCCTGTGGCCACGCGAAGCGGAATGCCGGCCCGCCACGCCGCCCACATCAAGCGCCGAAACGGCTTGAGAAAAATGACCGCATCGATCCCGCCTGAAAAAGCTTGCATCATGTCGGGTATTGACGCCTGCAAGGACACCGTTCGCACATAATCGATATCGGAATGGTGCTCCAAGATCGGCGCCGCCACGGGATTCGCCAGCACCCCGATGCGAACTCCGGGCATCAATTGTCGCAATTGCGTCGCAACAGGAAGCGAGAGCACCAAATCGCCGATCCCGTCGGGACGCACAATGAGCACATTCATCGTGACACCGCACGGCAGGACTGTTGAGACACAACGGCCGCCACCACCTGCTCAGGAGTAATCGATTCAAGACATTCCATCGGCACCGCATTGCGGCAGACGCGACTGAAGCAGGGACGACAAGGCAGATCATGAGTCAACACAGTATGCCCTGCTCCGTAAGGTCCGGTCCGCACCGCGCTGGTCGGCCCGAAGATCGACACCACCGGCCGTCCCACCGCCGCGGCCACATGCATCGGCCCGGAATCGTTGGTGATCAGCACACAGGCTTTCGACAACAGAGCCGGCAGCAATCCAATCGAGGTCTCGCCGGTCAGATCGACCACCGGACAAGCCGTTAGACTCCGCATCTGCGCGCCGGCCTCCCGTTCATCCGGCCCGCCGATCACCACCAGCGGTCCGATGCCGCGCGCCGCCAATTGCGTCGCCACCGCGGCAAACGATGCAGCCGGCCAGCGCTTTGTCTGCCAACGCGCAGAGACATTCATGGCCACCCACGGTGCATCCAGATCAATCCCTTTACGCCGAAACAACTCCCGCAACGTCGTCACATCCTGAGACAGCAATCTGAATCGGAATTGCGGCACGTCCTTGACGGGCACACCCAGCTCCGCCGCAACCAGCAGATACCGATCCACCGCGTGCATCTCAGACGTCGGCACAGCCACCCGGTGCGAATACAGCCACGGACTGCCTTCACGCCCGTTGGCAAACCCCACCCGCTGAGTGCATCCGGTCATCCGGGCCACGAGCGCACTGCGCAAGAGCCCTTGCAGATCGACGACCAGATCAAACCGCTGCGCCCTCAGTGCCAGGGCTTGTCCGACCCACGAGGCCAGGGTGGGATCCACCGGCCATACGACATCGACGCCTTCGATTCTCCGCACAATCTCAGCCCATTGACGCTTGACCAGCCAGGTCAGATGCGCTGACGGCCAGCGTTGCTTGAACGCGGCGACCACCGGCATGGCATGCACAATGTCGCCGAGCGAACTCGGCTTGATCAGTAGAATCCGTCTTGGCTCAACCGCCGCCGTCATTGATGCGTTTCCTCGCCGACTGGTATTCCCTGCTCGTTCGCCCCGGCATCGGCCAGGATCCACGTCACCGCTTTTTCAAGCGACGGCACAACCACTGCGGCATCCTCGCCGGACTCGGACAGGGCTCCTGCCCCATGCTCGCTGGTCGTGACCCATACGCGCTTCGCCCCTACCCGTTTGGCCAACTCCATATCTTTCGCATGGTCCCCGATGAGATAGGATCGGGACAGGTCGATCTCCAATTCGCGCACAGCCTGGTCAATCATCCCTGCCTCAGGTTTCCGACAAGCACAACGCGCATCCGGATGATGCGGGCAGACGTAAATGGCATCCAGCGTTACCCCTGCGTCCAACAGCAATCGACGAAGCTTTGCATGGATCGCATCAAGGTCAGCAGAAGAAAACAATCCTCGCCCAACTCCAGACTGATTCGTCACCACCACCAGTCGAGCGCCCGCGCGCGTCAGCCTTGCGAGCGCGGCTGCGACACCGGGAAACAATTCGAACCGGTCGGGAGAACCGATGTACCCGGGGTCCGGATTCAGCGTCCCGTCACGATCCAAAAAGACGGTGTAGCCGGAAAGAAGAGTCGTCCGGTCCTTCTTGTCTGTCTGGTCTGTTCGGTCTGTCTGGTGCGCAATGCCATCGCGACCAGATAGACAGGATGGACGAGAAAGACCACGCAGCTGTTCCACAGCTGCGTGATACACCATATCCACCGTGACGCCGGTCATACAGCGATGATCGATGGGGCACTCCCGCAACAGACAGGGCGCGCAATCGACCGGCTGCCGGACAATCGACGACTCCTGTCCATAGGGTGAGGTCGTCTTCCAATCGGTGGGACCGAACACGGCCACCACCGGCACCGCAAACGCCGCCGCCAGGTGCATCGGCCCGGTATCGTTGGTCAGTAAGATGCTGCAGCGTTTGGTCGCCGCCATCAGCTCCCGAATATTCGTCCGCCCTGACAAGACCGCTGACCGTACCGTGAGACGATCCGCCACCGAATGACCCAACTTCTCTTCGCCCTTGGCTCCGAGAATCACCACGGAGACCGGCCGCCCCTGTTGCTGTCCGATCTGGCGACAGACTCGCAGCGCGGCCTCCGCATATCGCTCCGGCAACCAACGCTTGGCGCCTCCATAGGTCGAACCGGGATTCACACCGACAATCAGCTCGTCCCGCCCTATGCCAAGATCTCCCAATCGTTCATCCATCGCATGCGTTTCGTTCTCCGAGACAGCCAACGCCGGGACCGATGGCGGACCGGTCACGCCGAGCGGCTTCAACAAATCCCAATAGTAGTGTACTTGATGCACGAGCGTGGCGCGGTCTGGCCGCGCGACGGGATCGGTCAGCAAAAACGCGCGGCCGTCGGTGACATACCCGTAACGGCGGCGGATACCGGCAAGCCACGTGATCAGCGCCGCCTCAAAGGCATTCTGGAACAACACCGCCAGATCGAACCGATGCCGGCGGAGCAGGCCTGCCAGCACCCATTTCCCGGACAACCCCGCATGAATTCCGCGATCATCGTAAACCAACCGGCGATCGATGCCCGGATACGCAATAAATAGCTCGGCAATGGCCGGCTTCGCGAGCACGGTTATCTCGGCATTGGGGAAGCGCGCGCGCAGCCCGCGCAAAGCCGGCTCGCACATCACGGCATCGCCGATCCAATTCGGCGCCCGGACTAGAATTCGCGAAGGCGATTCGTTATGCACGCACCTCTCCCTGGGACTTAGACGCATCGGAGATATCGCACAACAAGCGATGGAGCGCATCCTGGCCGCGCCTGACATCGGCCCGCAGCCGCAAACCCCACCAGGAATCGTCAGGCATCAACAAGGGAGCAAGTTTCCCGGCATCTTTTTCGGTCGTGAGCACAATCTCGACATTCGATCGTGTTGCCTGAGCGCGTATACGATCAACATCCTCGCTCCGGTAGATGTAATGATCTGCGAACGCCGTTTCCCCAAGTACCTGCACACCATTCTCCATGGCCAACCGGCGGAAGGACTCGCTGTTGCCGATCCCGCTGACCAGCCAGGCCTTCTTTCCCACGCACCAGTCCGCAGCATGCCGCACGCCGGTCGTGACCGATACCACTTCGTCCGGTCTGAAGATCACTTCAGCCTGAACCGGATTTCCCGTCAACACCGCCTGCAATCGGGCACGCACTGCTGCGACATCCCGCTCGGAGTCCGCACGGGTGATAACAACCGCATCCGCACGTCCGAGCCCGGCCAATGGCTCACGGAGACGCCCGGCCGGCAACAGACCATCCAACCCCGTCGCATCCATCGCATCAATCAATACCACATCAAGGTCACGGTACAGCGCGCGATGCTGGAATGCATCGTCGAGCACGATCCAGTCCACCGGCCATTGATCGAGCAGCCATCGTCCGACCGCTGCACGATCCGCCCCGACTGCGACAATGGCCTTGGGACAGCGGTTCGCAATGAGATAGGGCTCATCGCCGGCCTCTGCCGGACCGACCAGGACCCGCTCCCCGTCCGAGACCAGCACCTGCGCCGCCGTCGACGTCCGCTTATAGCCACGACTGAGAACCGCGACCCGGTGCCCCTGCGCCTGCAACCACTCCGTCAACAGAATCACCATCGGGGTTTTCCCCGTTCCGCCGACGGTCAGATTCCCGACGCTCACCACTCGACAGGGCAATCGTGCTTGCTGCTTCCACCCGCGGTCATAGGCCCACATGCTCGATCGAGCCACCAACCCGTAGAGAAAAGCGACTCCGCTTAACCAGGAACGAACCGGATCGCCGGGACGCAACAGTGCCACGCTCACGGCCTCGCAATCACCGGCTGCGGCGCAGATCCGACAGACCGGGAAGAAGGAGACTGGGAGGCCGATAGACACGCTTCGATGAAATCCACACTCCGCCGCAACGCCCCCTGATTCTCCGACACGGTCTGGCGAGCGGCCTCCCCGACCCGGCGACATGCCGCTGAATCGTCCAGCCATGCGCAGACCCTGCCCGCAAGATCCTCCGCACCGGACACTCGAACGGCACCGCCGGATTCTAAAAGGAGTGCCGCGATTTCCGCGCAATGGTCCGTATAGGGACCAAAGAGAACCGGCTTTCCCCAGACGGCTGGCTCCAGCAGATTGTGTCCGCCCACAGGAATCAGGGTGCCCCCGACAAACGCCACCGTCGCGTCATGATAGGCCCGGGCCAACTCCCCTCGTGTATCGAGAATGATAACTCGCGCCCCGGATCCAACTGAGTTCAGCCCGCTCTTGCGCTGCACCGGCAATCCCGCCGCCTGAACCATCGTCACGACATCGGCCGCTCGCTCGATATGGCGCGGGGCCAGCATGAGAACGGTGTTGGGATGAGTGACGACGATCTGCCGATAGGCCGCAACCAGCGCCTCCTCCTCGCCCGCGTGCGTGCTCCCTGCGAGAAGGAGCTGTTCACCTTCTTGCAGCCCCAACTCGGCACGCAACGACGCATCAGCCGCCAGTGTCGGCATAGGCTGATCGAACTTGATATTGCCCGTCCGCTTCACCCTGGAAGGATCCGCCCCCAGCGCCACGATGCGTTGCACATCACGCTCCGACTGCATAAGACACAGCGTGAGCGACCGCAGCACTGAACGATAAAACGAGATGAGGCCGGCGATATGCTGCCGGGCAAACGACCGCGACGACAACCGGCCATTCACCATGACGGCCGGCACCTGCCGGTCCCGCAAGGTCCATAAGAGATTCGGCCAGAGTTCGGTCTCGACAAACGCATACAGGACCGGTTGCCACTGCGCGATCGCGCGGGACACGGCCCAGGGAACGTCGAGCGGGGCGTAGCGATGCTCGGCAATCCCGACCAGTCGTTGTTCAACCGCCTCGCGCCCCGTTTCCGTCACCGTCGAGACAATAAGCCGGTGATCGGGATGGTTGCGATGCAGTTCTTTCACCAACGGCGTGACCGCGACCACTTCACCGAGCGAGACCGCATGAATCCAGATCAGGGGGCGCCGCTCACCGGATGGCTCCAGAACCGGACTGATGCGCAACCCGAACCGGTCAAGCAAGCCCCTCCGGCACCGTTTCTTGGCGAGCAGGATGCAGAGGATGATCGGCGTGGCCAGAATGAGAAGAATATTGTAGAGCAGTCGCCACATGGGTTGGCTAGGATGCGACCTCCGCTTCAGCTTGAGCCGTCAGCCGGTTTAAGGTCGATTCCAATTCGACACGAGCGGCTTCAAGCGCGGCGTCATCCGCCTCGCGCGAAACCCTGATCGGGGCGCCCCAGATGAAGACCCCGCGGGAAAACGGGTATGGCACCATGAAGCGGTCCCAGCTCGAGAAGAGTTTTTTTTTGAGCAGGCAAAGCCGAGCGGCACAATGGGCAGGCCTGTCGCCTTCGCCAATTGAATGACGCCTAACTTGGCCACCTGCCGCGGGCCTTTGGGGCCATCCGGCGTCACAACGACATCTTTCCCGGACCGACCCAGCTTAATCAGTGAGCGGAGCGCGCCGGCACCGCCCCTCGTACTCGACCCGCGGACTGCCTCATGACCGAACCGGGCGATGATGCGGGCGATAATTTCTCCGTCGCCATGCTGACTGATCAGCACATGCGACCCGGGTCCACGGTACCCGAACGGAATCATCAACTGCTGGGCATGCCAAAAGGCCAGAATGATGGACCGTTTCTCACGATATAATGCATCCACCGACTCATAGCCGCGCTGCTCCAGCCGCATACTCCCCTTTATGCCACGGATGACCAACGCGCCCAGCGGCGGCAACACTGTAAACTTGATCCACTGCTCCAATCGTTTCTTCAGAGTGGCTTTCTTCTGGCTCTCATTACCTGTCACATATCACCTGTCACGCGGCGTTCATACATTGGTTACGTCTTGAAACTGCATCGCGTGCAACTTCTGATAGAGCCCGTTGTGCCGCAAGAGCTCTTCGTGCGTGCCGATCTCGGCAACCCGGCCACGGTCCAGCACCACAATCCTGGTGGCATTCTGCACGGTCGAGAGCCGATGAGCAATCACCACCGTCGTGCGGTTCTTCATCAAATTCGCCAGCGCCAGCTGCACGATCCGCTCAGACTCCGTGTCGAGCGCGGACGTCGCCTCATCCAGAATCAGCAGCGGAGGATCGCGCAAAATCGCCCGGGCGATGGCCACGCGCTGGCGTTCGCCGCCCGACAACTTCACCCCCCGCTCGCCAATCGTCGTCTGATACCCTTCAGGCAGCCGGGAGATAAAGTCATGCGCGTAGGCCTGTTTGGCAGCCTGTTCGATGTCGATCGCGGTCGCACCCGGGCGTCCGAACGCGATGTTGCTGGCCACCGTGTCATCGAACAACACCACATCCTGCGACACAATGCCGATCTGCGTGCGTAACGATGCGAGGGTATAGGATTCTAACGGCGCGCCATCGAGAAGAATCTGCCCGCTCGTCGGCTGGTAAAATCTCGGCAACAAACTCACCAGTGTGGACTTTCCGCTGCCGCTGCTCCCGACCAGCGCCACCATTTCGCCGGCCCGAATAGCCAGATCGACTCCCGTCAAAGCCGGCGTCGTCTGACCGCTATAGCTGAGCGACACCCCGCGCAATTCGATCCGGTCGGAGATCCCCTGGCAGACAAGCGTACCCCGGTCCTGCGCCTGCTCCGTCGGAAGGTCCAGCACTTCAAATACCCGCTCCGAGGCGGACAAGGCTTGTTGAATCAGATTATTGACCCCCGCCAATTTTCGAATCGGCGTATAGGCCATGAACATCGCCGTCAGAAACGAAAAGAAGGCGCCCGGCGTCATGCTGCCATGGAGAACCAGATAGCCGCCGTACCAGATGATCACGGCCACGCCGACCACGCCGATCACTTCCATATGCGACGACCCGATCGACCACACTTGATTGGCCTTCAGCGTCGTACTCAAAAAAGCCCGGTTGCTCATCTCGAATCGAGCGGCCTCCGCCTCTTCGCGACGGAACGCCTTGACCATCCGAATTCCTGACAGGGTCTCCTGCACCGTCGAGGACATGTCCCCCATCCGCTCCTGCCCGCTGGTCGCCAATGCGCGCAGGCGCCGACCCATCCGGGACATCGTCAGGACGGCGAGCGGAATAACGATGATCGACAATCCCGCCAGCTGCCAATTTTGATAGACGATGACACCGAGCATCACGATAAACGTCAGCGCGTGCTGAAAAATATCTTTCAAGACATTGGAGACGGCATTCGCCATCAGTCCCACATCGTTGACGACGCGAGAGACCAACCGGCCTGACGTATTGGCGTCATGGTAGCCGACCGGCAACCGCATCAGGTGGAGAAACAGCGCCTGTCGAATATCGGCGATCACCCGATTGCCGACATAGTTCATGAGATAGGTTTGTCCGTAGCTGAAGAAGGCTTTGACGATCGATACGGCAAGAAGCGCGAGCGGGAGCACCACTAAAAGGGATTCATTCTTCTCGATGAAAATACCGTCCAGGACCGGCTTGACCAGCCAGGCATAGACGCCGGACAACGCCGCCACCATGCCGGAGCAGACAATGGCGGCGAGAAACCGGCCCCGATAGGGTCGGACATATTGTAGCAATCGAAAAAATCGTTCTACGCTCGACATGCGTCCAATACCACCTGGGCCGCTCTGCGGGAAGCGCCGGGCTCTCCGAGGCTGGCTTTCACCGCATGCAGACTCTCTTTCATTTCATCATAGGCGGCACGATCATCTAACAACCGCCGGGCTTCATGATACACCCTCGCGCCCGTCGCTTCATGCTGAATCAATTCCGTGACCACCGTTCGCCCGGCCACCAGATTGACCAGCCCGATCCACTTGACCCGGATCAGCAACCGGGCCAACCGATAGGTCAACCAGGAATGCGCCTGATAGAGCAACACCATCGGCGTTCCGACGACCGCCGCCTGCAGCGTCGCAGTCCCCGATGCCACGAAGAGGAGATCGGCGGCCGCCATCACCTCGCTCGCCTGTTCCGCCACCACCGTCACCGGCGCCGAGCTTTTCTGCAGCAGCGGCTGAATGAGATCATCGGCAATCGTCGAGGCCTGCGCCATGAGAAATTGCGTCTTCGGGTCGTCACGCATCAATCGCTCTGCCGCTTCCAGGAGGATCGGGAGATGCAGCCGCACTTCAGCCGACCGGCTTCCCGGCAGCAGGGCGATGACCCGGCCTGTCGGCTGTAAACCGAATTGCCCGCGCAGCTTCGCCTGATCATAGTGCGGGGCGACGGCATCGAGCAGCGGATGGCCGACAAACGTACAGGGCATGCCGACCTTGCGATACAGCTCCGGTTCGAACGGAAGAATCACCATCACCTGATCGACACGCTGTTGAATATATTTCATGCGGCCCGGACGCCAGGCCCAGATCTGCGGCGCAATATAATAGATCACCCGCAACCCGGCCGATTTGGCAAACCAGGCGTAGCGCAGATTGAGTCCGGGGTTGTCGATGAAGACGACGGCGTCCCACCGCTCAGAGCGGAGCAGCCGGCGCATGGCGGCAAATCGGCGAATGATGGCGCGCAGGGCCGAGAACCCGACGATCCCCATGACATCGAGATGCCCGAACCCTTCCACGAGCTGGACACCCGCGGCCTTCATCGCCGCCCCGCCGACGCCGACTACCCGGACGGCGGGATCGAGCTCACGAAACGCCCGGACCAGATTGGCGCCATGCAGATCGCCGGACGCCTCTCCGGCTACGATGAGAATATTCGTCATGCGCCGCCCATCCCGTTCGTCGCGCTCATCTCACCCGCGCGGCATGCGCGGCGATGGCGGCGAGAACCAGATGCGCCACATCCAACGCCGCGGCGCCCTCCTCACCGGAGACCTCAGGCCGCGTGCCGGCTTGGATGGCCTGGATAAAGGATTCCAGCTGAAGCTTGAGCGGCTCATCCGTGTTCCCCTGAAATGTTTCTGCGTCGAGGTCAGGCAATGCACCGGGCACGATGCGGCGCCGCGAGATTATGGCTTGACGAGCCTGAAAATCGATCGAGAGATAGTTGTCCCGCTGAAACAGACGCAAGCGGCGCATCTTATGGGTCGATACCCGACTCGCGGTGAGATTCGCCACACAACCGCTGCGGAACTGAATGCGGGCCTGGGCGATGTCGATCGTCGGGGAGAGCACGGCGACGCCGGAAGCACGCACCTCTTCGACCGGACCGGGATTGAACGACAGCACGAGATCGAGGTCATGAATCATCAGATCCAACACCACATCCACGTCCGTCCCGCGCGGGCTATACCCGCTTTGTCGATGCGCCTCGATAAACACCGGACGCTGAATGTGCGGCCGCATGGTCCGCATGATCGGATTGAAGCGCTCGCTATGACCGACTTGCAACCGGCACCCCTTCGCCTTGGCCAGCGCCACCAGCTCATGCGCCTCAGCCGGCTGCACAGCGATCGGCTTCTCGACCAACACGTGTTTACCGGATTCGAGGCACCGCTTGGCCACGGCATAGTGAGAGGAGGTGGGGACGGCCACACTCACGAGATCAATATCGCTCAGGAGATCTTCCGGGTTACGATAGAATTGCGCCGAGTGACGTCCGGCGATTTCTTGCGCGCGTTCAGCACTCTGATCGGTGACTCCGACCAGCCTCACACCGGGAATGGACGCATAAAGCCGCGCATGATGCTGCCCCAAATGTCCGACACCGATGACGCCTGCACGCAAATCCCTCACTGAATTCTCTTCCTCTAGCTCACTTACGTTTTGATCGGTTCGAGATGCCTGATCCCGATCACGGCAACACCGGCTTGACGCGCCTTCTCCAAGAGTAGGTCCCGATCGAGCATCACGGTTCGCCCGGCTTCCACGGCTAAGACCGTGGCATTCACCGAGGCCATCACCTCGATCGTTCGCGGCCCGATGGCCGGTAAATCGAATCGGAGGTCCTGTTGCGGCTTACACCGTTTCACAACAACCGCGCCCTCTTTCGCCAATTCCCCGCCCCGTTTGATCGCGCCGTCCGTCCCTTCGACCGCTTCGACTGCCACCACAACTTTGTCTTTGATGACGACACACTGGCCGATATCGAGACGCCCGATCGCCTCGGCCACCTGCCATCCGTAGCGGATGTCGTCCCACTCCTTCTTCGTCGGCACGCGAGACGTCAGGGTGTCTTCTTCAACCAGAATCCCTTCAAGTCCGAATGTCGACTCGCAGATGACAATCCCTTCCCGCTCCAGCTCGGCCGCAAACTCGCGCAGGATGTCATCATCTTTCCATAGCGCCACCCTGGCGGCCAGCGCCAGCGTGCGGAAATCAGGACGAACCGTTGTGAATACATGCGTTTTCTTAATGCCGCCCAACATCACCGCCTGCTGAATCCTGTCCTCTTTGAACGCCTGAATCAACTTGTTGAGCTGGCCGATTTTAATCCATTCGATGTGATCGACGTGGCGCTCCAGTTCGGGATCCGTTTCCCCTTCATGAGCAACGGCCGAAACGTGATAGCCTAGCTTACGGGCGTTATCCGCGAAAATAATGGGGAACCGGCCATTGCCGGCAATCAAACCGATACGGCCGCCGGAGGTAGTAGATGAGTTGGTCACGCCGGTTAGTCCTCGCCCTCCTGATCCTTGGCCACGGAACGGGACACGCCGCGCTTGGTCCCTTCGATAAATGCCAGCATCTGGGCCACGTCGGCCTGATCCGTGAACTCGTCCTTGACCAGTTTGACCGCCTCGGAAATTTTGTGCCCTGACCGAAACAGCACATCGTACGCTTTCTTGATGGCCCTGATCCGGTCTGAGGAAAATCCATGGCGACGGAGACCGACGGAATTCAACCCATAGAGATGGGCGCGGTACCCCCCGGCCGCGCGTGTAAAGGGCGGCACATCCTGCCCGATCGCACAACACCCGCCCACCATCGCATACGCGCCGACCCGAACAAACTGGTGAATTCCCGTCAGCCCACCGATGATCGCGTGATCACCAAGCGTAATATGTCCGGCCAAGCTGGCCGCATTTGCCAAAATCAGGTGACTGCCCAACCGGCAATCGTGGGCAACATGCACATAGGCCATCAAAAAACTCTTATTGCCGACGGAGGTGACGCCACCGCCTTGCAGCGTCGCGCGATTGATCGTGACATATTCACGAAAAATATTGTCGTCTCCGATCACGACTCTAGTCGACTCCCCTTTGTAACCCAGGTGTTGAGGCGGGCCACCAATGGAGCAAAATGGATGCAGCTCGTTCCGCTCGCCGATCTCGGTCCATCCATCGACCGTCACATGGGAAAGCAACTTGGTTCCCTTCCCGATCGAGACATGTTCGCCGACCAGACAAAACGGTCCGACAACCACATCGTCTGCCAATTTCGCACCCGGATGAACTATTGCTGTCGCATGAATCTGCACACCAGACCTCCGCAAATGACCCCGTTATGGTCGCGACTCCGTCTTCTCTTCCGTCACCATGGCCGTCACTTCCGCTTCACACACCACATCATCTTCGACATAGGCCTTGGCCTGCATCTTCCAGAAGGGCGCCCGCTTCTTGACGACATCGACCTCAAACCGCAGGCGATCGCCCGGGACTACCGGCTTCCGGAACTTTGCGCTATCGATCCCGGTCAGATACACAACCGGTCGGCCGGTAACCTGCACGGACTTAAAAGCCAACACGCCGCCGACCTGCGCCATCGCTTCCAGGATGAGCACACCCGGCATCACCGGCCGTCCAGGGAAATGTCCCTGAAAAAACGGCTCGTTGATCGTCACATTCTTAATCGCCACGATTCGACGGTCGGGATCCAACTCCAGCACCCGATCAACCAACAGGAACGGATACCGGTGCGGGAGTAACGATTGAATCTCTGCCTGTTCCATCACTGCCATGCCGTTGCCTCCTCTGTTCCCCGCCACGTCACCCTACCGCCGCTATTTATTCTGACTATCGAACTCCTTCACGACACGATCCGTCACGTCCAGCGCGGGCTGATGGTACAACACGATACGGATCATCGCATCGCTACCCTTGTCAAGGATGGCTTGAAAACCGTCCTTCTGAGCCACCGCTTGTGCGGCCGCCGCAATCTTCCTGGCATACTCTGTCACCATCTCGCGCTGTTTTTGCTGCACTTCCCGATTAAAGTCAGCCAGGCGACGCTGATAGGCCTCCAGCTTCGTCCGAAATTGTTCCTGTTTTTCCTGTTTTGCCTGCTCGCTCAACTTGCTGTTAGGGTCCTGGAGGGTCTGCTCCAAATCCTTCAATTCCTGATCATCGGCATTCACGATTTTCTGCCGGGTCATCGAGTAGCTCTTCATTTCTTCTAGCGCCCGCTTGCCGGCTTTGGATTGTTCCATCACCGCCTGCTGATCCATCACCCCGACCTTAAACGTCTCCGCCGCGATGGCGGCATCGACGAGCCACAGACTCGCCACCAGCACTCCGAACATCCCGACCACGCACTGTCGTGTCATAGAATCTCTCTCCTCCTGCTAGGGATAGTCCCGATTGAACTCTTCAATTACCTGATTCGAAATATCGAGCGTGTCCTCGCGATAGAGCGTCACTCCGCCCTTGCTGCTGTCTACAACGATCTGCAAGCCCAGCCGCTTCGCGATCTTGCCGACCACCGTCTCGATCTTGTCGCGAAACCCATCCATGACATCCTTTTGCTTCTCCTGCACTTCCCGGTTCAGCTCCGCCACTTTCTGCTGGTACTCCTGCATTCGCCGGCGGAACATCTCTTCCCGTTCCCGCTTGGCCGCGGGACTCAGGACGCTGGCCTGTTTCACGAAATCCTCTTCCAGCCGACGCAATTCTTTTTCATCGAGCTCGATCAGGGTCTGTCGATTCTTGGAAAACGCCGTGAGATTGTCCTTGGCTTTTTTCCCCGCATTGGTATCGGACAGGATTCTGGCAGGATCTAACACGCCAATCTTCCCCTCGACTTTAGCTCCGGCACCCGCTCCAGCACATCCACTCGCGACAAGGAATACGACGGCGAGAAGCGCTGCACTGGGATTCCTGAACTGACTCGTCATTGCGGCCATCCTTGTCACACCGCCCCTTCCATCACTCACTAGAACAGTGATCCGATTGTGAATTCGAACACGCCCTGCCGCTCCCCCTGCCTTGGCGCAAGATTGAGCCCATAGGCGACACGCAACGGTCCGAACGGAGATATCCAGCGGCCTTCAATACCGGCAGCCTTTCTCAGGTTCAGAGAGAGCTTCTCATTGTCGTCGAAACCTTTCCCGTAATCGAAGAAGATCACGCCATTGAGCTTGGCATCGGCTGAAATCGTAAAGATATAGTCGAAGTTGAATATCAACTCCTTCGACGCTCCGATGATCGAATAGATATTGGGGACCACGGGACCGGCCTGGCCGAAGACAAACCCGCGCATGGTATTGATACCGCCGACGAAAAACCGCTCGGTCAGCGGAATCGGCTTCCCGCCGATACCTTCAATCGCTCCGAAACGCGCCCGCACCGCGAATCGTGTATCAAACGGCAACGGGGTGTACTTACTCATATCGAGATAGTACTTCACAAAGTTATTGGACCCCCCGAGCATCGGGGTGCCGTAATCGAGGCCGCCGCCGATTCGCCAGCCGGTCCGAGGATCGAGATAGTAGTCCCGGGTATCCCGAAACATCGTCGTCCGAAATCCCGTCGTCGTCTGGTTGCCGAGCTGCCGGCAAATCAGCGGCAACAAGTCCGGACAGAGTCCTTCTTGAGGATCCTTGAAGTTTAACTGCTCAGCCACCAGGCTGATGCTTCCGGTCACATACTCGGACAGCCAACGCCCGAATGTCACGCTCGCACCGGACTTTTCTTCGAAGTAAGAAATGTAGTTCGTCATGCTGCGATACACATCGAGCTGAAGCGACGTCAGACCGTCATTCAAGTAGGGATTGCGGAAAGTAATCAAGCCAAGGGACCGTTGCTGACCGAGCTGGCCACGGATACGGCCCATGTAGCCGTTACCGCCGAGATTGCCTTCCGTGATATCCGCAATGGCGACCAGCTTATCCAGCGTACTGAATCCACCGCCAATGCTGAACTGGCCGGTGGGCTTTTCTTTGACGCGGACATTCAGATCCACCTTGTCCGCTTCGACTTGCGCAGGAAGAATTTCAACCGTCTCGAAAAAGTTCAGGTTGTTCAGACGCTGAAAACTCCGCTTGAGCGACGGCGTATCGATGACGTCCTGCTCATCAACGCGAATTTCACGGCGAATGACGTTATCGCGGGTTTTATCGTTGCCGATAATATTGATCTGACGAATCCGCATCATCTCGCCTTCTTTGATGCTGAGAATGATGCTGGCGGTGCGTTCTTCATTGTTCGGATTCACGTTCGGCACGACATCGGCAAATGCATAGCCCTTGCTGCCATACATGTCGGTGAGGCGCGTGATCTCGTCACGAATTTTTGCCCGCTGAAAAATCTCGCCATCTTTTATCTTCAGCTTCTCACGAAGCTCGGCTTCTTCGAAGACCGTATACCCGCGAAACCCCACTTCTCCGACTGTAAATGGTTCTCCCTCCAGCACGGTGTAGGTCACGGTGAACCATTTCTTATCTTCCGACAGCTCCACAGTCGGCGAGCCGACTTGCACGTTCAGGTAGCCCTTATTCAGCAGCACCTCTTTGACCCGCTCGACATCGTTCGCCAACTCATCGTGTTTAATTATCCCAGCGTCGGAGACAAATGAGGGCAACTTCAATTGCGTAATCAGCCCATACCAGGGAATCCACTCTCGCGTCGCCAAAACCTTGAACACTTCTTCCTTCGTGGCCGCATGCATCCCTTCAAAGACCACTTCTCTTACTTTAGCCTTGTCGCCCTCCTTAATGAAGAACGTCAGGCGCTTGCGGTCTTCATCAAGCGTTTGAACAACAGGAACCACTTGGGCGTTGTAATACCCTTCATCTTGATAGGCCGCGCGAATCTTTTCCGCACTTTCCTTGGCCTGCTGTTGGTCTAGAAACGACTGGCCTTTGATCGTGGTTTTCTCCTTCATCTTATCGTCACTCAGATTGTCGTTCCCGTCGTACACGATCTCAGCAATGAAGGGCTTCTCCCGCACGACAAAGACAACCGCCGTGCCTCCCTCACCCGTTTCGGTCTCGACCTGCACATCTTCAAAAAACCCTGTGTCGTAGAGAATCTTGACTTGACCACGGACCGTTTCCGGTGTGTACGGATCGCCGACCTTGAGTGTCAGGCGCCCGGCGATCGCAGGCAGCTCAATCCGTTTATTTCCATGAATCTCGATGGTCTTGACCTTCATGCCGGTAACCTGCGCGACCACATCCCCCACCACCAGGCAGAAAAGGATGAGTCCCAGCATCACGACACACCATTGGAGCTTGCCGTACCCGCTTAACAACACAAACCCAGATCCCCCCACCATAATAGTGTAGACGGCCACGATGTCCTGCAACCCTACCCGAAACTCCCACAAGGCCTGAGCCGAAGTCATGTCACTCGGCCGATCCTATTCTGAGAAACCACCATCGCGGCGTTCCTCTCGGTAAGAGAACAATCCTCACTCGCTTGTGCAGTGAAGGCAGAGGCGACCCATGGCGCAAAACTCTCGGATTATATTGAGCCCTTTCCATGATGTAAAGGAGTATGGCAGCGTCACCTCCACGGCGTGAATCGGCAGAGAAAGATTGCCCATTTCTTGACTTCACTTCACCCATCACATACTATCCCTGAGATGTCATCGCACACCGTCAGAAAAGCCATTATCCCCGCTGCAGGCCTCGGCACTCGCTTCCTTCCAGCCACGAAAGCGTCCCCGAAAGAGATGCTGCCGTTGGTCGACAAACCCTTGATCCAATACACGGTTGAAGAAGCCGTCGCCTCAGGCATCGAAGACATCATCGTCATCACGGGCCGAGGCAAGCGTGCCATCGAAGATCACTTTGACCGCTCTGTCGAGCTGGAAGAAAATCTCAAAGGGACCGGCAAGTCCCAGATGCTCAACCAGATCCGCCAAATTTCGAACCTCGCGAATTTTTGCTATGTCCGCCAGTCGGAAGCCTTGGGATTGGGCCATGCCGTTCTCTGCGCGCAGCATCTGATCGGCGATGAACCCTTCGCGGTCATCCTCGGAGATGAAATCATCGACGCCCAGGTTCCGGCACTCGCACAGCTCATCCACATCTACAAGAAACGTCATGGGGCCGTCCTGGGTGTACAGGAAGTCCCGAAACAAGATGTGGGCCGCTACGGGATTGTCACTCCAACGAAGCTTGGGAAAGGCCTGCATCGCGTGGACGACCTGGTCGAGAAACCGTCACCGGCCGAGGCGCCATCCAACCTCGCCGTCATTGGTCGCTATATCCTTCCGCCGGAGATTTTCCCGATCTTACGAAAGACACGCCCGGGGAAAAACGGAGAGATCCAATTGACCGATGCCTTGAAAGAACTGGCAAAAAAAATGCCCATGTATGCTCACGAAGTGGTGGGACACCGCCACGATGCGGGAGACAAGTTGGGATTCTTAATTGCAACAGTGGAGTTTGCACTCAAGAGCCCCTCCCTCGGGCCTGACTTTCACGAATACCTCTCAAACCGAATGCGTCCGGCCACGGGCACTCGTCGTACCTGATCGCCGGACTACAACCGCCACAGCGCCGGGTGGATCACCGCTTGCTTAGGACACCAACGCAGAAAAGGGCAAACGCTCCATGACTGACTCGATTGAACAAGACCTTCAGCCCCCGCAAAACGTAGAAGTCCCGGACCAGCTGCCGCTCCTGCCTGTTCGCGACATTGTCGTCTTCCCTTATATGGTGTTACCGCTGTTTGTCGGACGCGAGATGTCCATCAAGGCCATCGAAGCAGCCCTGGCCGGCAATCGCATGATCTTCCTGGCCACACAAAAAGCCCTCGATGTCGAGAATCCAAAGCCCGAAGACATTCATGCGATCGGCACCGTCGGCATCATTATGCGCATGCTCAAGCTGCCCGATGAACGGATCAAGATTCTCGTGCAAGGCATCGCCAAAGCCAAGGTCACGAATTACATTCAATCCGACCCCTACTACTCCGTGCGCATCGACAAGATGCCCGACACCAAGATCACGACCACGACACTGGAATCCGAGGCCGTCATGCGGACGGTCAAGGAGCAGATCGAACGAATCGTCAGCCTGGGGAAGGTCCTGATTCCCGACGTCATGGTCGTCATCGAAAATCTGGAAGAGCCCGGACGCTTAGCCGACATGGTGGCGTCAAACCTCGGCCTCAAAGTCGACGTCACGCAAAGCGTGCTGGAACTGCCGGACCCGATCCAGCGGCTTCGGCGGGTCAGCGACATTCTCGGCAAAGAAATCGAAGTCCTCTCGATGCAGCAGAAGATTCAGGCCCAGGCCAAGGGCGAGATGGATAAAACGCAGCGGGAATACTTCCTGCGCGAACAGCTCAAAGCGATCCAAAAAGAACTGGGCGAACTCGACGAACGGGCGGAAGAAGTGACGGAGTTCCGGAAACGGATCGCCGATGCCAAGATGCCGGAAAAAGTCTTGAAAGAAGCGGAGAAACAGCTGAAGAGGCTGGAAAAGATGCATCCGGATACCGCCGAGTCCGCCACGGTCCGCACCTATCTTGAATGGATGGTCGAGTTACCCTGGTCGAAACGATCCAAAGATAATCTCGATCTCAAAGCTGCCGCCCGGGTGCTCAATGAGGATCACTACGACCTCGAAAAAGTGAAAGAGCGCATCCTCGAGTATCTGGCCGTCCGGAAACTCAAAGAGAAGATGAAGGGCCCGATCCTCTGCTTCGTCGGCCCTCCGGGTGTCGGGAAAACATCGCTGGGAAAATCCATTGCCAAAGCCCTGGGGCGTGAATTCGTGCGCATCAGTCTCGGCGGCGTGCGCGATGAAGCGGAAATCCGCGGCCATCGCCGCACCTATGTCGGCGCGCTCCCCGGCCGTCTGATCCAGGGCATGAAGCAAGCCGGTACGGCGAATCCTGTCTTCATGCTCGACGAAGTCGATAAAGTCGGCATGGACTTTCGCGGAGACCCCTCAGCCGCTCTGCTCGAGGTCCTGGACCCCGAACAGAATAATGCGTTCACCGACCACTATCTCGGGGTACCGTTCGATTTGACCGAAGTCATGTTCATCACAACGGCCAACTTGATCGATCCGATTCTTCCGGCCCTCCGGGACCGGATGGAGATCATTGAAATTCCCGGCTACACCGAAGAAGAAAAGCTGGGCATCGCGCAAACCTATCTGATTCCCCGCCAACTGACCGAACACGGCATCACGACCAAGCATGTGAAGGTAAGCGACACCGCGCTGAGGCAGATCATTACCAACTATACGCGTGAAGCCGGCGTGCGAAATCTGGAGCGAGAAATCGCCAATGTGATGCGGAAAGTCGCAAAGAAAGTGGCCGAAGGGAAAGGCCAAGGCTTCCCTGTGAACCCGGCCAATCTGCATAAGTACCTGGGCGTCCCCAAATATGTGCCGGAAGCCGAACTCGAAAAAGATGAAGTCGGCGTCGCGACCGGACTGGCCTGGACCGAGTCTGGCGGAGATGTCCTCTATATCGAAGCTACAGCCATGAAGGGCAAGGGGCACCTGACACTCACCGGACATCTCGGCGACGTGATGAAGGAATCCGCCCAGGCCGCCCTCAGCTATGTGCGCTCACGAGAGCGCACGTTGAACATCAACCCGGATATGTTCAGCAAGCAGGATCTCCACATCCATGTCCCGGCCGGAGCCATCCCCAAAGACGGTCCTTCGGCCGGCATCACGATGGCCACAGCGATTGCGTCGGCGCTGTCTGGCATTCCCGTCAGGCGCGATCTTGCGATGACCGGTGAAATTACCTTGCGTGGCCGCGTCATGGCCATCGGGGGACTCAAAGAAAAGATTCTCGCGGCCAAGCGGGCCATGCTCACCACCGTGATCCTCCCGCGGCGAAACAAGAAAGACTTGGAAGAAATCCCCAAACACATCTTAAAGGGTATTCAACTGCACTTTGCCGACACGATGGACGACGTCATGAAAGTTGCTCTGCGCCGAAAACCGAAATCATCGGCGCCTAAGAAAAGTTCCACCCCTTCGACAGCCGCACGGAGCAAACCCTCGCGGATACAGAAGAGCCGAAGAACCGCCGGAAGCGGAGCCGCACGGGCCACCATCATGGCCTTGCCTGCTCACCTCCGGCCATAACGTTGGCACCTATGGCCCGCCGGAAGGCCACACAGCCCATCCAGGAATTTCCCCTCATCCGGCAACTTCAACGCCGGCATGAGCGGCGCAGTCCGTTGATTCGGAAAGGCATCGGGGATGATGCCGCGGTTGTCTCGATCCCCGCCGGCGACTGGGCCGTGCTCACCACCGACCTCCTGACCGAAGGCGTCCATTTCGATCTGCGTACGGCCTCGCCGGCGTCAGTCGGCTACCGGGCGGCCATGGCCAATCTGAGCGATGTCGCGGCCATGGGAGCCGTCCCTCGGCTTCTTCTAGTATCGATTGCGATTCCGCCCACGCTCCGCGCGGCCGATATTCACGCCCTATATAGGGGACTCATGTCTGCGTGCGATCAGCATGAGGTGCATCTGATCGGTGGAGATACCTCCGCCTCACACCAGGGACTCTTCCTCAACATTACCCTGGTAGGCACCACAGCACGCGGCCAGGCGCTCTTCCGAAAAGGCGCACGAGTCGGAGATGGCATCTACGTCACTGGCACACTCGGTGATTCCCTCGCGGGACTTCAGCTCCTCACGAGTCGCAGTTCCTCCCAACGAAGAACTGCGCTGAAAAGGATTGACCGTGATTTTTTGATCGATCGGCATCGGCACCCGACCGCCCGGGTACGGGAAGGCCTCTGGCTCAATCAGACACAACTCGCGACCGCTGCGATCGATTTATCCGATGGACTTTCCGGTGATCTCCGCCATGTGTGCGAGGCCAGCCTGGTCGGAGCGGACATTGAACTCTCTCATCTCCCCATTTCGCCGGCCTGCCGGGCCTATGCCGACAAGCAGAGGTTAGATCCCTGTACGCTGGCACTGGCAGGCGGGGAAGACTATGAACTGCTTTTTACTGTCGCTGCACGCAACGAGCAGAAGCTCGAACGTCAGGCCCGAGCCAGGCGATTCCTGGTCACGAAGATCGGCACGATCCGGCCGCGCCGATTCGGTCTGCACTCCCTCGCTTTCGATGGCACCAGGGTACCATTGCCGATCACCAGCTATCGCCATTTCACCTAACGCATGAGACATTGTGGCTGATCGCAGATCTTTCCGCACACTACTTCGCCAAGTTCTACACCTTCAGGAATCTCCGCAGCGCACGGCCTTTGCCTTTGCACTCGGCGTGTTCGTCGCCTTTTGCCCCGCTTACGGCTTTCACATGATTCTCGTCGGCCTGTTTACCTGGCTATTCGAACTCAACTTTGTGGCACTCCTGGCCGGGGCACTGATCAACAATCCCTGGACGATCGTCCCCATTCTTGGCATGACCTACTGGAGCGGCGCATTGCTGATCGGGAGAACCGATACGCCGGCATTCAATTGGCACGATCTCAGCTTTACCGGCCTCTATCAGCAAGTGCTGCCTTATGCTGCGCCGTTCGCGCTGGGAGGCATCGTCCTCAGCCTTATCGGATCGCTCCTGGCGTATCCCGCCGCCTGCTATTTCATTTCAAAATACCGTCGTTCAACGTCCTCGCCGGATCCCGCACCATTGCCGCCCCATGATCAGCTGGGCTAAGATGCAGCTCTCTTATGCAACAGGTTGACGAACCCATCAACGCCCCCTATGACGGCTCCGCCCTCATCGCCGATCCGATCCACAAGTATGTGTCGTTCACCGTTCCCTATGCGAATCCCGATCCGCACGAACGCACAGAAAAGGATCTGATCGATTCGCCTTGGGTTCAACGGCTTCGTTATATTTATCAACTCCAGAGTGCGCGATGGGTCTACCCCTCGGCGGAACATACCCGTTTCGTCCATTCACTCGGCACCATGCACGTGGCCGGACGGTTCGCCCGGCATCTGTACCCCTATCTCAAGAAAGTCGTGAAAGACGTCCCTTCGGCCAACTATGTCGAAGAACTCCTGCGGGTCACCGCATTGGTCCATGACATCGGCCACGGCCCCTTTTGCCACTTCTTCGACGACAACTATCTCCACGGGTTTCATCTCACCCACGAAAAGCTGGGGCAGATCATTGTTCGCGAACATCTGGGATCCATTATCCGGAAAATCCGGCGCAGCCCGTCAGGGCCTTTTGACAAAGGGGAAGAACTGAACCCCGATCAGATCGCCCATCTGATCCTGAAGGAAAAGGGAAAGGACAACTCCAGAATCCCGCGCTGGCTCGATATGCTGCAACCGGTCATCTCGGGCAGCTATACCGGCGACAATCTGGATTATGTGCTCCGTGACTCCTACATGTGCGGCGTAGCGGTAGGTCCTGTCGATCTGACGCGCCTGATCCACTACACCATCATCACCGACAAAGGATTCACCATCCACAAGACCGGACTTCCGGCCTTGCAAATGTTCCTGAACACCAGAATGTACCTCTATTCCAACGTGTATTTTCATCGCACGACGAGAGCCATCGACATCCACTTGCGAGACATTTTCGGGGATACGATGAAGCTCCTGTTCCCGAACGATCCGCGCAAAAAGATGGAAGACTATCTGAGACTCACCGACTGGTCGCTCTTGGAGGAAGTACGCCAATGGACCAAATCCCGCCAGAAGACGCGCCGCCAGCTCGGCCAGGAATGGGCGCGCATCCTGGATCGCGATGTGAAGTGGAAGATGGCCTATAGCACGGCACTGAAGGAGAAGGGGCAGGAACGGGGCATGGCATTCCCAAGCCATGAGCAATTCGCCCTGCAGATTGCGAAAGAGCTGCCTAAAGAACTTAAGAAGGTAGAGTTTCGGGTCGACATGGCCCCGCTCGACCCGAGACCGGATCCGAAAGATCGCCGTGGGAATCCGCTCTATGTCTATGACCCCGGGACCAGACAGGTCTCAGCCGACCCGCTGGAAGAATTTCTCGATTTGCTTCCGACCCGCCTGATTCAGTTCAGAGTCTATGGGCTGGATCATCGCCATGACGCAGCCTTATCGCGTGCCACAGCCACCGTCCTCAACAAGACTCCCTCCAGCCTTGAATCAAATTATTAGCGGGATTCTTGCCGATCGACTGCCGGACACGCTTTCGTTATCGACCGCTCGATCGAGTGCACACAGACGGAATGTTTAGGCCGGAATCTTCAGTGGCAGGCCCTTCAGCAGTTGCGTCTTCTTAGTCCGCATCATCTCGCGCTGCTCATCGGAGGGAAAATGCGGTCCTCGTCTATTGGTCGGGAAGCGTGCTTCGAACCGCTCGACCAGCTCAAGGGCTTCAGCCGCTTCCCCTGTTCTGATCAACAGCTGGGTGAGTCGAATGTAGGCAGGCACCAACAACATCAGATGTCGAATTTCCTTGGCCTGGTCGACGACAAAACGATACCCGGCGATCGCAACATCCGCATTTATTTTTTCGTAACACATGGCTTCAATGATGTGGATCCCCAGACGGTCCGTATCCGCGCTGATGCTGCGTTCCCACTGTCCATTCACCATGGCGCGCATTTCTTCAGGGGATAGTTGGATGCGTTGCCCGCTTCTGAGATTCGCCCGCAATCGCTCTAATACGCCCCTGGCCTCAAGCCATCCTCCGTACAAACCTACAAGGACGCTGGCACAAGGCACCGCCCGTTTACACTTTCCGTCCAGTGGAGAGAATGACCGCTTCGCGACTTGAGACGATGAAAACACGCGCCCGTTCGCGTCTGAACAAACGTCGCAGATATGATCATCATCGGCCGTCACATAGAAATACATGCGAATTCCTGACCGGTCGAAGATATCAACCGCCAGAATTCGGCCGGCCATGATCTGCATCTTGTAGTACTGCCAGATGACCAAGAGCGCCAGGACAGCCACCAAGTAGAGCGTAACATCGGGTATTTCGATCCCTGCCAACATCGTGCCTCCTCATGCAACAACACTATAGTGGGCTCACGATAGCACTGGTCCCCCTCAGCACCTAAGGGATTCTCTTTCCCAGCAGTTCGGACATTGTCCTATTGCGGGGCTCTTCCCTCCATCTAGCCCCTGAACAGCCGTCCAAGCGCTCCTTATGGATTCATGATTTTTCTATTCACCTAGTCGAAGGGAGACGATAATGTGCAGAGGCCTATGAGCTCATTGGGTGCTGAACGATCGGAGGAATCCCCATGCGATTCGACTACAGAACCGGCGTGATGACCTGTGGATTGGTTGTACTGCTGGCATTCCCCTGTACCGCTCAAATGGGAACTGGGGAAGCCGCCAAGATTTTGAACAGCATGCCTTCCGACCTCTTGGCAAAGGTACAAGCTCTCGCCCAACACCTTCAGCAAGGCATCAAAGAGGGCAAACTGTCAGAGGCAGAGGTTCAACAAGGCATGATGTCCGGACATCTTGGGGAAAAGCTCAAAAACCTGAATCCCCAGGCAGGCCAACTTCTTGATGAAATCAGCAACGCCATGAAGAACGGCCAAGGCCCTGGTGAAGCGGCGCTCATGCCGTTGCTTGGGGGATTAGGAATCTCGCCGAACTAATCTGCAAGGGACTGAGCCAAACCGAGGCCGACCTAATACCTCATTCACAAGACTGCTAGGGAGCCGGTGCGCCTACCCCGGACGTCGGATCGGTCACCGGAGCGGGTGCTGCCGATTGCACCATGCCCCTAAATGGAAGATCCAACAACGCATAGGGATTGACGCGAGCCCCGTTGAGCTTCACGCCCCAGTGCAAATGCGGACCGGTCGCCCGGCCGGTCGCGCCGACCTTACCGACCACCTGCCCGGCTTTCACCTGATCGCCTTCTTTGACCGACACCTCTGAGAGATGGAAATACATGGAGTAGAACCCCAGCCCGTGATCCACATAGACGCCTTTGCCCGAGAAGATGTGATCGACGGTCAACCGCACCACCCCATCGTTCGTCGCAAGTACGTCCGTCCCCATGGGTGCGCCGATGTCTTCCCCATTGTGGGGATTCCTGGCCTGGCCGTTCATGATTCTGACACTGCCGAAAATACCCGTCCGCTTCCCGCCGACCGGTTCCTGAAAACCACCCTGCCAGAGCTTCAATCGTGAATCCTCGGCCAGCGCCGTTTTCACCTGCTCTTGCTCGGCTTTCCATCGGGCCAGCGCTTTCTCGTCCAGATCCACCTTCTCTTTCGGTAGCTTCAAATGCTCGACACGAAACTTTTCTTTCACGACCAGCACGTTCATGCTGACATGCTTCGTCTGGTCACCGGTTTTGATGTCCACCGTTAATTCATGTGTCCCGGGCTCATCCTGCATGTCGAGTCCGAGCAATCCAACATAGCCGGGAGCTTCGCCGCTTCGCGGGTCTGGGAAAAACGACATCGTCCGCCCCATGAACGTCCCTCGAACTTCAGCCTGAGGATCGTCGCCCGGCAGTTTGACCAGCACGATCTGTCCTTGCTTCCCGCTATATTGCCCATCCGCCCCCTTGGGTGCGGGCATCGACCCGGGGACCAGTTCGATCGGGAAAATGCTCGCAACTAAAACGATCGCCGTGAGAATCATGCGATCGAATTGCGAGGCGCGCTGTTGGACGGATTGGATCATGGCATTCATCGAGAGAACCTCGTTCCTGACACCTGTGAGACTAATTCTTCCACCCGACGATTCGTGGCGCTAAACGGATCCATGCAGAGAATCGTCTCCTCCCAATACCCGTTTAATTTGAGATAGGTCCAATCCACGGTATACGACCGGTTCTTGGCCCTGGCAAATCTGATAAAGTCCCCGCGCACTTTGGCTCGCGTGGTTTGCGGCGGTGTCGACATGGCTCGCTGCACCGCCTCCTCCTCCACAACCCGCTCGATAAGCCCCTTGGACTCCATGAGATAATATAATCCCCGTGTTCGTTTCACATCATGGAATTGCAAATCCAGCAGATACACACGAGGATCGTCCCACCCGCAGCCCTTTTTATCGACATACGACTGAATGAGATGCTTCTTGGTCACCCAGTCCACCTGATGGACCAATTGCATCGGGTCATCCTCCAACCGATCCAGTAACGTCGCCCATTTGTGAAACACATCGTCGTGGGCCGGATCATGCTCATGCTGCGCCAGATACTGCTGCGCGCGATCGAGATAGACCCGCTGAATTTCGATGCCAGTCATCTGGCGCCCATCATCCAGCTTCACTTTCTTCTTCAAGGTCGGATCGCGTGAGATCTCCCGAATCGCTTTGACCGGATCTTCCAACTCCATCCCCTGCACGGCGTAGCCGTCTTCGATCATCGAAAGCACCAACGCAGCCGTGCCCACTTTCACATAGGTGACAAACTCCGACATATTGGAGTCCCCGACGATAATATGCAGCCGACGGTAGCGCTCCGCATCGGCATGCGGTTCATCGCGGGTATTGATGATGCTGCGCGACGAGGTTGTCGAGGAGGATGTTTTCTCGTGAATATGCTGGGCGCGCTGAGAAATGAAATACTGCGGCTTACCCGAAACCTTCAGCACTTTTCCTGCTCCGCTGTAGACTTGACGGGTGACGAAAAAGGGAATCAGCTGCTCCGTCACCTTCCAGAAATCCACGTCACGCCGCATCAGAAAATTTTCATGACATCCATAGGTATTCCCGAGTGAATCGGTGTTGTTCTTGAAGATGTAGATCTCGCCTGACAGGCCTTCTTCACGCAACCGTTCTTCTGCCGCTGGAAGACAGGCCTCCAGCAACCGCTCCCCGGCTTTATCGTGGATGACGAGATCGAGAATATTGTCGCACTCGGGTGTGGAGTATTCGGGATGACAGCCGGTGTCCTGATAGAACCGGGCGCCGTTGACGAGGAATGCGTTGGAGGGCCAGCTATTGGGAATCAGACCTTCAAAGATGTAGCCGAGGACTTTCTCCATCGGCAAATAGATGCGCCCGTTCGGCGAGAAGATCAGGCCGTACTCGTTTTCCAGGCCGAAAATCCGCTGCTTTATAGAACCGGGGGATAGCATGGAAGATTACAACACAATACACGGCCATAGAGCGAGCTTCAACTTCCGCACCCGGCATGACCTCACACCCGCATCAGGCCGTCAGGAGTTGCTGAACTTCAACCGGCATGAGCCGCCTGAACTTGCGGCCGGTGCGCGCCCGTTCGAGCACGGCCACTTCCAATCCTTCAGAGTTGAGCTTCTGATTGGCCGTCTGTTCCAACGCAGACACGCAGAAACCCAGCGCGGCTTTGAGAGACGGGGGAGGACCGGTCACCTTGTCCTTCATCGCCGCCAACACCGCCTCCGACCGGCCGCCGATGACGGCGACGGTCTTTTCATCGATGATGCTGCCGTCGAAGGAAATGCGATAAATTTCATTCGCATGGCTGCTCAACCCCACCTGGACGACGAGAATCTCCACTTCAAGCGGCTTCATTTCCTGGCTGAAGATGGTACCGAGACTTTGCGAATAGCCGTTGGCCAGCGAGCGAGCCGTGACATCTTCCCGGCTATACATGAATCCCTTGAGATCGGCATGGCGGATACCGGCCTTCCGGAGATTCTCAAACTCGCTGTACTTCCCGGCCCCGGCAAACGCGATACAGTCATAGACTTCGGAAATTTTATGGAGCGACGCACTGGGATTATCCGCGGTGAACAGCACCCCGTCCGCATATTCCATGGCGATACTTGAACGGCCCTTAGCGATGCCTTTCTTGGCATACTCCGCCTTATCCTGCATCATCTGCTCGGGAGACACGTAGTAGGGCATTGGCATCGTTACGTCTCCTTCGAGCGACGGGCGGCCATCAACACGTCATAGACTGCGCGAATCTTGTCGTTCGGTACATCCGTGATCCCCTGCGCGGTCACGAACTTGGCGGTCGGATAAATCCCCCGCACCAGATCGGGGCCACCGGTTCCCACATCATCGTCGGCGGCATTGTAGAGCGACATCAGCGCGAGCTTGAGGGCCTCTGCTTCCGGAAGTTGGCGCTGAAAATGTTCGCGCATGGTGTTCCGCGCGTCTTTTCCGCCCGACCCGATCGCATGATAATCCGACTCTTCATACCGTCCGCCGGTGATGTCGTACTTGAAGATACGCCCTTCGCTTCGCTTGAGATCATACCCCACATAGAGCGGCATCACGACGAGTCCTTGAAACACCATGGGCAAATTCGCCTTCACCATCTGGCCGAGCTTATTGGCCTTCCCTTCGCATGACAGCGACATCCCCTCCAACTTTTCGTAATGCTCTAGCTCGGTCTGAAACAGTTTCGCCATTTCAATGCAGGGCCCGGCCGCACCGGCAATCGCCATGGCCGAATGTTCATCGATCTTGAATACTTTCTCGATCCGACGGTCGGCGATTTGAAATCCCTCCGTCGCCCGGCGATCACCGGCAATCACCACGCCCTGCTGAAACTTAATGGCCAGCACCGTCGTGGCCTGCGGAACCGTCAACACGCCTCCCCCTCGTGCTGACTCCTGGGGACCGGGGAACACACCGCCGCTGTTTCCCCCCAGCGTCAGTCCGGGATATTGCTTGGAGATAAAATCGAAGAAGCTCGATTCATCGTGATTCGGCAAAAAAGGAAGATTCATGATTGACGCGTAACGCGGCTCCCTGGGTTAGGCTTTTAACTTTACTACAAGGGCTTCGGCCGTCGCACAACTCTCCAGCAGCGCACCGGTCATGGCTTCCGTACCTCGGCATGGGTCCATCAGCGGAATCCGGGTAATGGTCGGATTCCCGAAATCGAACAGCACCGAGGTCCAGCTGACTCCATAGAGTGAGGCTGCGAACTTGGCCGCGCAGCGCCCGCGGAAATAGGCACGCGTCCCCGAAGGCGGCATGGTTTCCGCACGTACAATCTCAGCTTCACTGACAAGACGCTTGATCAGGTTCCCTCGCTCGAGCGTATAGTAGAGTCCTTTGTCCGGTCGCACATCATGATACTGAAGATCCATGAGCTTGGCGCGTGGGTCCGTCCATCCGCACCCTTTCCGATCCAAATACGACTCGATCATGTGACGCTTGGCCACCCAATCCAACTCATCCACCAGCAGACGCGGATCCTTCTCCAAGCAATCCAGGACATGCTCCCATCGTCGCAAGACGTCCTGCATGATCTCAGTGGTCGGATGGCCCGCGTAATAGGTCTTCGCGGCACTCCAATAGGCTCGTTGAATCGCCAAAGCCGTCGTCGGCCGCCCGCTCGAGAGTTTCAAAGACTGCTTCATATCCAGATCGCGCGACACCTGCTTGATCGCTCGAACCGGTTCATCCAGCTCAATGCGAGGCAGCTCCGCTCCCGCTTCCAGCAATTCCAGCACCATGCTCAACGTTCCCACCTTCAGATAGGTGGAGAGCTCAGCCATGTTGGCATCGCCCACGATGACATGCAGACGCCGATACTTGCTGTACTCAGCATGCGGTTCATCCCTCGTATTGACGATGGGCCGCTTGACCATCGTATTAAGATCGGCCAGGCATTCGAAAAAGTCGGCACGCTGGGAGATTTGATACTCGGCGGGACTCGTCTGATTCTCGGCGCCGACCTTTCCGGCTCCGGCCACAATCAATCGAGTGACAAAGAACGGCGCCATGACACGAAGAATCTGATCGAACGGAACAGTCCGGGAGACCATATAGTTCTCGTGATACCCGTAGCTGTTCCCTTTTCCGTCGGAATTATTCTTATAGACGACGCATTGTTCGCTTCCGCGCGCACGGGTCAATTCAGTAAGGCTCTTGGCAAGGATTCGTTCCCCGATGCGTTCGAAGGCCACCACTTCCCTGGGATTCGAGCATTCGGGAATGGAATATTCAGGGTGCGCCCCGTCGACATAGAGCCGACCGCCATTGGCCAGCACCTTATTCAGCTGGCGATTATATTCAGGGTTGGGGCGTTCCCGTTCCCCCTCCACTTCAAATCCACGCGCATCTAAAAGAGGATTTTCGTTTTCATAGTCCCAGATGGCGTTGGGAGCCGGCAACCCGGGATAGTGGCCGATGACAGCAATCGAGCCGGCCACAGGATCCGATAGTGCCGCATCCTTGGCTGCAATACCGAACTCGGTTTCGGTGCCGATCACGCGGGAGAAATTCGTCGACGGCTGGTCTTGCATAGAGTGTGAATCGACTAGAGATAATGGCCCGTGGTCACGGTTTCGATCTGACGGGACTCCGCCGGCCCGCCGCTGATCGTGCGCAGATGGACGATCTTTTCGCCCTTCTTGCCCGCCACCTTCGCCCAGTCGTCCGGGTTGGTGGTATTCGGCAGATCCTCATGCTCCTTGAACTCCTCACGAATGGCCCGGATCAGATCCTCGGAACGAAGCCCGACACCTTCCTTCGCAATGGCCCGCTTGACCGCGTATTTCTTGGCGCGGGAAACAATGCCCTCGATCAACGCACCGCTGGCGAAATCCTTGAAATAGAGGACTTCCTTCTCGCCATTGGCGTACGTGACTTCGATGAACTTATTTTCCTCGGAGGCCGCATACATCGCGTCCACGGTGAGCGTGGTCAGTTTCTCAACCAACGCTTTCCGATCGCCGCCATGTTGCGCCAACTCCTCGGGCGCAAAAGGCAATTCGGTGGAGACATACTTTGAAAAGATATCCCGGGCCGCCGTGGAATCCGGACGGCCCACTTTGACTTTGACATCCAGCCGCCCCGCGCGCAGCACCGCCGGATCGATGAGGTCCTGTCGATTGCTGGCCCCGATCACGATGACGTTCCGCAACCGTTCCATCCCGTCAATCTCTGAGAGAAACTGCGGCACAATGGTCGACTCGATGTCGGACGAAATCCCCGTGCCACGCGTCCTGAACAGGGCGTCCATTTCATCGAAGAACACAATAACCGGATTGCCCTCAGCCGCTTGCTCCTTCGCCTTCTTGAAGACTTCACGCACCTGTCGTTCCGACTCGCCGACATATTTATTGAGCAGTTCAGGACCCTTCACATGCAGGAAGTAGCTCCGGATTTGCTTTCCCGTAAGATGACCCAATTTTTTCGCGATCGAATTGGCGACCGCCTTGGCAATCAAGGTCTTTCCGCAACCGGGAGGGCCATAGAGCAATACGCCTTTAGGCGCGCTCAGCTTAAACTCCGCAAACAGTTCAGCATGGAGAAACGGTAACTCCACAGCATCGCGGACATGCTCCAATTCTTTCTGAAGCCCACCGATATGCTCGTAGTCGACATCCGGCACTTCTTCGAGCACCAGATCTTCGGCTTCAGACTTCGGCAGTTTTTCGATGACATACCCGGAACGAGGGTCGTACAGCAGATGATCACCAACGCTGAGCCGCTCAGCCAATAGTGGATCAGCAAGCTCTGCAACTTTCTCCTCGTCAAAATGCAGTGTGACGAGGGCGCGGCCGCCCTCCAAGACGTCTTTCAACCGCACGACCTCGCCTTGCACATCGAAGTCCTTCGCCTCAATGACATTCAGCGCTTCGTTCAACACCACTTCCTGCCCGCGGCGCAGCTCCTTGCCATTGATCGCGGGAAGCAGGCTGACCTTCATCTTACGGCCGGACACAAACACGTTCGCCGTGCCGTCGGCATTCATGGATGAATAGATGGCATAGGAGGAAGGCGGCGCCGTCAGCTTTTCGATCTCTGCGCGGAGCGCTTCGATCTGAGCCTTGGCTTCCTGCAACGTGGCCACAAGCTTATCGTTCTGCTTGGTGGCGTGGTCGAGTTGGTAACGGGATTGATACAGCCGACGGATTTCTTCTTCCATCGACTGAATTTGAACACGAAGTTTTTCGACTTCGCGGGCATGGTCGTCGTTTTTTGAAATCACGTCCGCTTTCCCCTCTGACAACCGCTTCGTGATTTGCTTCACGGAATCTCGGAGGGACCGGATTCGGCTTGAGCCGCTCTTTTTGTCTGCCATGTGCCTACTCGCCGTAACGCTAGGACACTGAGCGAGATCGAATCTTCAAGCCTGTGGGCGGATTCTAACACCCGACCTAGGGGTGGTCAACTACACGAACTCAACGTGCATGCGAGTCATCGCGCGAATGAGAGGGCCACGCCACACGAACCGATGCCAGCATGTCGACGGTTGCCTTCCCGACATGCTCACGGCCGAGAATCCCGCCGATCATCGCCACACCGAACGCCCCCGCGTCCCGCACTGACGCGATTCGCTCGCGGGTGATGCCACCGATGGCAAATACCGGCACGGATGTATGGCGGCAGGCGGCAGCCAGCACGGCCAGTCCTAAGGGCGCGCCAAATTCCCGCTTCGACGGAGTCTCAAAGATCGGACCGAGGATCACGTAGTCGGCCCCGTCATCGCCGGCCTGTTGCACTTCGGTGACGGAATGCGCCGACCGGCCGATGAGCCGCTGTGCGCCCAGGACTCGGCGTGCCGCCCGGACCGGAAGACTGCTGGCGCGAAGATGGACGCCGTCGAGATCCAATGCCACCGCCAGATCAACACGATCATTGATGATCAGCGGAACAGCGCGGTCCCGAGTCAGCGCACGAATCTGCTGCGCCAATGACAAGAGTTCCAGGGTGGAAAGATCTCGCTCGCGCAACTGGATTGCCGGCACTCCGGCATCCACCGATTCCTGGAGGGCGCTCGCAAGGGAGCGCCCTCGAACCAGCGAACGATCTGTGACGAGAAGGAGATGAAAATCAACAGGCGGCATGGGACAAACGAGGGAATACCTGAACAATCAAACCCGTATGACTCAGGTGGACAACGACACAAGACACCTTCCGACGATGCGGCAAGGCAGGCTCAATCAGAGCATCCCCTCGATTGGGCTACTCGCCGTCGCATACAATTTTCTCGGAATACGTCCGGCCTTGTAAGCCAACCGGCCCGCATAGACCGCATATTTCATGGCTTCCGCCATGGCGATGGGATGCTGGGCCCCTGCGATCGCCGTGTTCATCAGCACCGCATCGGCGCCGTACTCCATAGCCAGCGCGGCATCGGAGGCCGTCCCCACTCCGGCATCGACAATGATCGGAACCTTCACCGTCTCCATGATGATCTTGAGGTTGTACGGATTGCGGATCCCCAGACCGGACCCGATGGGCGCCGCCAGAGGCATCACCGCCGGGCACCCGATATCGACCAGCTTCTTTGCGACAATGGGATCATCATTCGTATACGGCAATACGATGAACCCTTCCTTGATCAGAATCTTGGCGGCTTCAATGAGCCCTGCGGTATCCGGGAACAGGGTTCTTTCATCCCCGAGGACTTCCAGCTTCACAAGGTCTGATATGCCGGCAGCTCGCGCGAGCCGTGCATACCGCACTGCGTCCTCGACCGTGTAACAGCCTGCTGTGTTCGGAAGAATCGTATACTTCTTCGGATCGATGTAGTCGAGGAGATTCTCTTTCGACCGATCAGTGATATTCACGCGCCGTACCGCCACCGTCACCACATCGGCGCCGGAGGCCTCGATCGCCTTTTTCGTTTCGGCAAAATCTTTATATTTCCCCGTCCCCACCCAGAGCCGTGAGCGGAACTCATGCCCGCCGATCGTCAATCTATCGTTCGCGTCCATCCGATTCTCCTTTAGCCTCACATCCGCCGCCGATAAACCCGAGGATCTCGACACGGTCCCCCTCGTGAAGCCCTCGCTGCCCGAAGTCCTTCCGGTCGAGAATTTCAAGATTCAACTCTACGGCCACGCGCTCCGTTGCAATCGCCAGATCCTTCAGCAAATCGGCAACCGTCCCGCCATCACGCCAGGCTCGCGGCTCGCCATTCACCTGGATTTGAATCTCGTCCGCCATGGCGATCATCCTATGGGAGCGCAATTCTGGTTGTCAATTAGCCCTCCCTCTTGTCTCCGGAGGGGCATCCCACGCACAATGCGGGTCCGTCGAGAGCCGGAGTGATCTGACATGCCTACGCACAACGAACAAGTCGCACAAATCTTTCAATCAATTGCCACACTGCTCGCCTCCCAACGGGCCAATCCTTATCGCATCAGAGCCTATCGTCGTGCGGCTGATTCAATTCTGGCTTTGGAAGAGGATGTCGCGTTGGTGGCGCAACGTGATGAGCTTGAAGACATCGACGGGATCGGGAAAGATCTGGCGGGAAAGATCAGGGAGTTTCTGGAGACCGGAACGATTCGCACCTATGAGGAGCTGAAGACGCCCTTGCCACCCGACGTAAAGAGCTGGGCGCGGCTGCCGGGACTCCACGACTCCCTGGTGAGCTATCTCTATGCCAGGCTGGGAATTAGAACGCTGGATGACCTGGAGCAACTGGTCTCATCCCACCTTCTCCGCACCGTTCCAGGATTTACCGGATCGGAGGATGAATTGCTCCAGGCCATTCGACAGCAGAAATCGTCCCCTCTGGGCTAGGAGACTTTCATCTCCTTAAAAATCTTCCAGGTCTTCAGCAGCTCCACGGCCTTCTGCAATTGCGCATCCTGCTCAAGGGCCGGGTCACCGGAACTGTCGACCGGCGGCGTCTGAGGGGTTGCCCCGCTCTTCGTCGCCGCATCCTCCGGTGCCTTCCCGTTGGAATGCGGTGCCGCCTCCTTCTCTTTTCCTTGTCCTTGCCCCTGAGCCGGCTTTACTGCTTTGGCGTCAGGCGAAGGCTCTACGGGCTTCCCGTCTTTTGCCGGGGCCGGAGTCGGCAGCTTCACAACGATATCAGGCGTAATGCCCGTGGACTGGATCGATCGTCCCTTGGGCGTATAGTACTTCGCCGTGGTGAGTCGAAGTCCTGAGCCGTCGCCGAGCGGAAGGATGGTCTGGACCGATCCCTTCCCGAACGAGGTGGTGCCGACAATCACCGCACGCCCCCAGTCTTGCAGCGCTCCGGCAACAATCTCCGACGCGCTCGCCGACCCTTCATTCACGAGAATGATCATCGGAAGTTCATCCATTTGATCTTTCGACTTCGCCAGCCATTCATCCTTCTTACCTTCGCGATTCTTGGTAAACACGACGAGCTTCCCGTTGGGGAGAAACTGTTCGGACACATCGACCGCCGCCGTCAGCAATCCGCCGGGATTGTTCCGGAGATCCAGAATGGCCCCCTGGACTTTCTGTTCGCGGAATTGCTTGATGGCTTTCGCGAGATCCCGTCCCGTCGCTTCCTGAAACTGTGTCAGCCGAACATAGCCCAGATTGTCGATGACCTTCGACTTCACGCTTTCGATCTTGATGGTATCCCGCATCAGCGTAAACTGCAGCGGATCCGGCGTCCCCTCGCGCTGAATGGTCAGGTTGACCTTGGTCCCCTTCGGGCCGCGCATTTTCTGGACCGCATCCATCAACGTAAGATCCTTCGTCGTCTCATCATTGACCTTCACGATGAAGTCTCCGGCCTTAATCCCTGCCCGCTGGGCCGGAGTCCCTTCGATCGGTGCGATCACCGCCAACCGATTCTCTTTCACGCCTATCTGAATGCCGACGCCGCCGAACTCGCCCTTGGTTTCCACCTGCATCTCTTTGTACATCTCGGGCGTCATATAGGCGGAGTGGGGGTCAAGGGTCGACAGCATGCCGCGGATGGCCCCTTGCACCAATTCTTTCGTTTTCGTTTCATCGACGTAATGCCGCTGCACCTGATTGAGCACCTCCGAAAAGGTCTTGAGCTCCTCGTACGTTTCCGTCGCATGGCCGGTTCGCTCCCAGCCCTTGCCGATCAGAACTCCGCACACGATGGCCACAACCATCATTGGCCCGATGACCCAAGACTTCCCTCGCGGCTGCTGTTCCATAAAGCGTCTATCCTTTCCGTCCAAATGCCCGAACCCTGTCACCAATCAAGCCTGTTTCCAGACCGTATTTTCTATCGCTTGGCCAACCACAGCATCGGGTCCACGGCATCGGACCCTTCACGTAGTTCAAAGTATAATGTATTTTCGCCGATCATGCCCGTATCTCCGGTTTCTCCGATCGCCTGCCCTTCCGTGACACGTTCCCCAACCTTCGCCAAAATCCTCGAGGCGTGGGCATAGAGCGAGAAAAATCCGTTCGTATGATCCATGATTATAACCAGTCCATACCCTTTCAACCAGTCGGCATAGACCACGGTGCCCGGCATGACGGAATGGATAAAACTGCCCTCCACCGTCCTGATTTCGATACCCTTCCGTTGCACATAGGTATTGAACGTCGGATGTTTTTGCCGGCCGAAGAACGACACGACTTGCCCATCTGCCGGCCAAGGCAACGCGCCCTTGGCTCCGCGCGGAACCGCCGGCGCGGTCGGCGGCCGCATTGCCATGGCCTTCCGGCGCGTCTCCAATTCATGCAGGAGGCTATCAACCCGAGAGGCAGACCGTTCAAGCTCTTCGGCCGCCCGGCTGAACGATTCTTTCTCCTGCGTGATCTTGGTGAAATAGACCTTCTTCTCTTTCTGCAGCGAGCGGATGTCGGAAAGCTTTTTCTCTGTCGCCTCCTTGTACGCCAACATTCCCGCGCGAGCTTCCGCCCGTTGCCGCTCCGCCTGCTCCATCCGTCCGACATCGGCGCGGAATGTCCCCATCAGCTCAAAGTCTTTTTGAGACACCGCCGAGAGATATTGCAATCGTCGCTGAAAGTCACCGTAAGAGTCCGCCGATAACAATGTCTTCACATAGCCGGACCGGCCCTCCATGTACTGCACACGGAGTCGCGCCAGAATGGCATCGCGACGCTCTTGAATGCTGCCACGTATCGCCCCGAGCTGCTCGGTGATCGAATCGATCTCACGATCCTTTTTCCGGAGCTTCTTGTTGATCTCCTGATGTTCCTGGCGGGTCCTCACCAATCGCTCATCAAGCGTTTGAATCCCCTGAAGCACGGACTCTCGCTTCTTCTCCGCTTCGTCCGCCCGTTTTCGTTTCTCCTCGATTTTATCTTTCAGCTGTTCCAGCGTCTTCCGTTCACGCTCGATCTTCTCAGAAATCGGATCACCGGCGGCCAAGGCAGAACCCGCAACACCCGCATACACCACGAGACACCCAACGGCCATGAACGTGAGATGCCCTCTCATGCCCGCCCATCTCCAAACCGCCGGAGCGACACGAAACTACCGGCAAATCCAAGACCGATCCCGACCAGAACCAGCGCCAGACAGACTGAGAAAGGGAAAAAAGTAATCATGTGTTCAACGCCACTCAATCGGCCGGTTGAACTGATCTGTTGACGAAACAACTCGAACCCGCCCTTCAGAATCAGCAATGACAATGCACTCCCACAGGCGCCCAGCACCGCGCCTTCGAGCAGATAGGGGATGCGGATGAACCACCGGGTGGCGCCGATCAGCCGTAAGATCTCCACTTCCTCCCGCCGTGAAAACAGTGTCAGCCTGATGGTATTGCCGATAATCGTCACTGCGGCGGTCGAGAGAATTACCCCGACACCGATGGCGATCAGCTCGATATACCGGATGAGCCCTGCCAAGGCATCAATCCATTCTTGATTGTAATCGACCTTCGCCACCCCCCCTATCGTGCGGACCCGCTCTGTCCACCGCTTCACCGCATCGGGGGATCGAAATTGCGAAGCCAGCGTCACCACGAACGAAGCCGGGAGCGGGTTTTGCCCCAATCCTTCCAGCAGATGGGAATCGGCTGGAAACTGGGCGCGAAACTCACCCAAGGCCTGTTCCTTTGAAATATATACCGCGGCCGCCACCATCCGATCCGCCTTCAATCGACCTTCCAGCTCAATTACGGCTTCCCGGGTAAGCTGGTCCTCCAGATAGACCATGATCTTGATGTCTTCTTGGAGCCAGCCTGCGGCGCTCCGTAGATTCACGTAAAGCAGCAGAAAGATCCCGACACAGGACAGCGTAAAGGCCGTCGTCAGAATCGCCACGACGGTCGTTGTGCGATTCGCTCGCATATTGGCCCAGGCTTCACGGAAGAGATAAAACAATCGTCTCATGCCCCCACCTGTTGGATGCGGATGGGGGAAGGCAGCAGGACGCCTTCCTGAAGGACGATCACACGACGGTTGATCTGCGCCATAACTTGAGGGTCATGGGTCGCAACAATGACGGTCGTACCTCGCGCATTGATGAGCTTAAACAGCTCAATAATTTCTGCCGTCCGCTCGGGATCCAGATTGCCCGTCGGCTCATCGGCAAGCAGCACGATCGGCCCATTCACAATCGCCCGGGCAATGCAGACGCGCTGCTGCTCACCGGCGGACAGGCTGGTTGGAAACTGATCCTTCTTGTGGTCGACTCCGACCGCCCGCAATGCCTCCGTCACCTTTCGACGAATATCAACCGACGACGCCCCTTGCACAATCAACGGCAAGGCGACATTTTCAAAGACCGACTTCTTCGACAACAGACGAAAATCCTGAAACACCGTCCCGACCTTTCGGCGAAGGAAGGGAATCTCCGATTTTTTCAACTTCGTGACATTCTTTCCCTGAACAAAGATTTGCCCTTCGTCAGGATTCTCGGCAGCAATCAACATGCGCAACAAGGTCGACTTCCCGGCCCCGCTCGGCCCCATCAATAAGACAAACTCCCCCTTCTCGATATCGAGCGTGAGATCGGAGAGCGCCGGGCGGCGATCATATGTTTTCGAGACGTGAATCAGTTGAATCATCGCATCCATCATACTTATCTACAGAATACTGCTACCAGCCCGCTTGATCCGATACCTCAAATGCATGCTCGATATGCTCGATCTGAAATGAGGACTCCGCATCCCCCTGCACTAAGACGACATCGAATCGACAAACTCGATCGCTCAAATGGCGCTGGGCCAGGTACTGTCCTGCCAACCGGATCAATTTGGCTTGTTTCCGCCGATCCACCGCCAGGAGCGCACCGCCGAACGCTCCGGTGGTTCGCGCTTTGACTTCAACAAACACCAACACACCGTGATCATCGGCGACCAGATCAAGCTCGCCGATCGTGGTCCGAAGGTTCCGTTCCAGAATCGCATAACCCTTCCGGCGTAAAAACTGCTCGGCGCTTGTTTCACTGTCCTGACCGAATTGGTGGCGAGGATCACGCATCGTCTCCGCCCTCATGGCTGCAATGCCCCACAGGCAAGCGCATTCAACACCGCCGACACAGGCGCAAAGGTTCGTCGATGGATCAGGGATGGGCCGTACTCAGCCAGACGAGCCAAATGTTCCTCTGTGCCGTACCCTTTATGGGATAGGAAATTATACTGCGGGTAGGCCTCATGGAACTGAATCATCAACCGATCCCGCGTGACTTTGGCCACAATCGACGCAGCCGCGATGGACAACGACAGGGCGTCGCCCTTGATGATCGGACGAATGGGCATCGTCATCCCTGCAAGGGACACGGCATCGATCAACACGTAATCAGGAGCGGGCGAGATTTCGGCAAGCGCCCGGCGCATCGCCAGCTTGGTCGCTTCGAGGATATTGATCCGGTCGATCTCTTCCGCCGTCGATGACCCGACGCCGACCGAGACGGCCCGATCCATAATCTCGGCATACAGCCGATCGCGCTCTGATACGGATAGTTGCTTGGAGTCGTCCGCCCCGATCAGGCGACAACGAACGGGAAGAATCACGGCCGCGGCGACGACCGGGCCAGCCAGGGGACCCCGGCCGGCTTCGTCGACACCGGCGATGCGGCGATACCCGCACCGCCGGGCCTCTTGCTCAAATTCCTCGGTAGGTCCCAACCGGCATGTCCTCCGACTTGCGAGACCGACTCAGAGGTATGGGTGCGGCGGAATGACGGCCACCCGATCAGGCCCTTAGGCCTTGGCCGCCGCCGCTTTTGCCGCTGCCGCAGCTTTCCCCTCACCCACAAACTCGCGTTCTTCAACCTTGGCGAACTTGCCCTTCTTGGACCGGAGATAGTAGAGCTTGGCGCGACGCACACGGCCCTGACGCACCACATCCACCTTGGTCACGATCGGCGAATGCACCGGGAAAATTCGCTCGACCCCGACGCCATAGGAGACCTTGCGGACGGTAAATGTTTCCGTATTCAAGGTTCCTTTACGAGCGATCACCGCTCCCTCGTAGACCTGAATGCGTTCCTTTTCACCCTCCACGACTTTCACATGGACCCGCACGGTATCGCCCACTTCAAACTTAGGTGGCGTGGCTTTGGTGAATGACTGCTGAAGACGTTCTAACCGATTCATGGTGCTCTCCCTTTCCTTCCATCAAACGGGCGTTGAGACAACGCCCTCGCTAATAATCTCGTTCAGTAACCGTTGATCTTCACGACTCAAACTGCGATCCCGGATGAGGTCCGGACGCCGCGCATAGGTGCTGCGCAAGGCCTGCTTCCTGCGCCAGAGACGAATGACTTCATGATGCCCGGAGAGCAACACCTCGGGAACCCCCATGCCTCGCACATCAGCAGGCCTGGTGTAGTGCGGATATTCCAGGAGTGAATCCGAAAAAGACTCTTCGACCACGGACTCCGGGTCACCAAGCACGCCAGGCACCAATCGAGTGGCGGCGTCAATCAAAACCAAGGCCGGCAATTCGCCTCCGGTCAAAATATAGTCGCCGACTGAAACCTCTTCCGGCTGGAGCGCCTCGCGAACCCGCTCATCCACCCCCTCATAGTGCCCGCAGAGAATGACGATCCGGCGAGGCTCGGCGGCCAGGTCTTTCGCATAGTCCTGCGTGAAGATTCGCCCCTGGGGCGAAGGAAACATCAAACGAATCTCTTCACCGGTGGACTGAGCACTGGCACGCAACGCATCCACCGCGCGCAGGATCGGCTCCGCTTTCATGACCATCCCCGCACCGCCGCCATAGGGAACATCGTCTGCAACCTTGTGGCGATCCATCGTGTAGTCACGAAGATTATGCGCCTGGATGGCCAGCAATCCCTTCTCTTGCGCGCGCTTGAGCATGCTATGCCCGACCGCCTGCAGAATCATTTCGGGGAACAATGTCAGAACGTCGATGCGCAACACGTCACGCTCCCAACCCTTCGATCATGTGTACGGTCATCACCCGCTGCTGTAAATCAACGGCCACAACCAATTCTCGCGCTGCGGGGATGAGCGTTTCCTTGCTCCCGTCCTGCACCACAAACACATGATTGCCGGTTAATTCCCAGATGTCGGTCAACGTCCCAATACCGTTCCCCTGTTCATCCTGCACTCGCAAGCCAATGAGATCGCATTCATAGTACTGCCCCTGCGGCAATGGGGGCGCACTGCCTTTCGGGATTTGAATCAACCCGCCGCGCCACAGCCCGGCTTCCTCGGGGGAAGTCAGGCCTTCAAACGCGAGGATATATCCCTGCCCCGCAGGCCGAATATGCGTCACCCGCGTGTCCCAGGTCTTTCCATTGGTTCCCAGGAGACTCACGGCTCCCAATGACTCCAATCGACCAGGCACATCGCTGAGCGAACGCACCTTCACCTCGCCCCTGACGCCGAACGACCGTTCGATCCGTCCTACTGTGACCAGCTCGACCGATTCGGCCACCATGGTCCCTAGGCCTTCTTCTTCGCCGCTTTCTCTGCTTCAAACTGCTTCCAGAGACCGGACCGACGCAACAAGGTCCGCACGGTCACCGAAGGCTGGGCTCCATGATGCAACCAGGTCAACACCCGGTCCTGCTTCACATCCGGAAGACCCTGCTCCTTGAGCGGATCGAAAATGCCGAGAATTTCCAGGAACCGTCCATCGCGGGCCTTCCGGGAGTCCGCCGCTACCAACCGATACATCGGCCGCTTATGTCTGCCTGTCCGAGCCAATCTGAGATGAACTGCCACGACTGCCCTCCTTTGAAAAACCGTCCAACACGGTGAATGAATAAATCTCGCTACATGGAGCGCATGAGTTGGGCCAATTGGCGCCGCCCCCCTGTCCCCGTCATGGCCTTTGCCAATTTCTTCGCCGACAAGAATTGCTTGATCAGGCGATTCACTTCCTGCACACTCGCGCCGCTGCCGCGAGCAATCCGCTTCTTCCGGCTGCCATTGATGATGGTATGGTCACGCCGCTCACGGGTCGTCATCGAGTCAATCATCGCCGTCACCCGCTTCATCTCGCGCTCCGGCTTGTCCCCCTCGATCACACTTTTCAACTTCTGTCCGCCCGGCAACATGCCGAGAATCTGCTCCAGTGAACCCAGCTTGTTCATCTGAGCCATCTGCTTGCGAAAATCCTCAAGCGTAAAGCTGTTACTGGTCAGGCGCTGCTGCGCTTCTTCGGCCTGTTCTTGCGTAAATGTCGCTTGCGCCTTTTCGATCAGCGAAAGGACGTCGCCCATCCCGAGGATTCGGGAGGCCATCCGATCGGGATGAAAGACTTCCAGGGCATCCAGTTTTTCGCCCACACCGAGAAACTTAATCGGCTTACCGGTGACTGCACGGATGGATAAGACCGCTCCACCACGAGCATCGCCTTCGACCTTCGTTAGGATCACCCCGGTGAGCCCCACCTTCTGATCGAACTGGGTGGCCATCGTGACGGCATCCTGACCCGTCATGGCATCGGCCACCAGCAAAATCTCATGCGGCGCTACCGCCGTCTTCACGGCGACCAACTCTCCCATCAACTCATCATCAATGTGCAGACGGCCGCCGGTATCGAGGACGACCAGGTCAAATCCCTGCTCGCGTCCACGCTCGACCCCGGCCTGGCAGATCCGCACGACGTCCGACTGAGTGGCCTGCGCTTTGTCGACGCGATGAACCTCAATCCCAAGATCACGGCCAAGACTGCTGAGCTGATCGCCCGCAGCCGGTCGCCGCGGATCCGCGGCGACTAAGAGCACCCGCTTCCCCTGGCCCTTGAAAAGCCGCGCCAGCTTCCCGCAGGTCGTCGTTTTTCCGGCGCCTTGCAACCCGACCATCATCACCACGGTGGGCGGTTGAGAATGGAGGGCCAAACCCGCCTTCTCACGGCCCATCATGTCACAGAGCTCATCCCACACCACTTTAACGACCTGATGACCGGGCGTCAGGCTTTGCAGCACTTCCTGCCCGACCGCTTTGACGCGAACCCGTTCGATGAAATCCTTGACGATCTTGAAGTTCACATCGGCTTCGAGCAACGCCAGCCGGACTTCCTTCAAGGCTTCGCCGATATTCTGCTCCGTAAGCACACCTTGCCCACGAAGCTTCTTCAGGATTTTCTCGAACTTATCGCTCAGCGCATCCAGCATGGGGCCCCAAAGAAAAAGGCAACCGAAGTCTCAATCAAGTTCTCCGATTGCCTCGTAAAACCTAAGGAAAGAGCATCGGGCAGTGTATAGAAACCGGTCCGGCGAAGTCAAGATATCCGAAGCCATCGGATTTGTTGACAGACCCGACACCATCCGATATGGTGCCCTCAGTCGACTTCGGTTGGATCTACATCAGGGAGCGTACATCGCGCGTGAGAAAGTCACCCTGGGTTCTTCTCATTTTCGTACTCATCGGCGGGCTACTCGGCGGAATTCTCGGAGAAATTCTGCATGTGATGGCGCCGCAGGGTAACATTCAGAGTATCTTCTCCACGCATTTCACCCCCGGAATCAGCCCTCCCCTCACGATCGACCTGGTGCTCATCAAGTTCACGATCGGATTCAGCATCAAGGTGAACCTACTGAGCATCCTTGGCATGTTTATCGGAGTCTACCTCTACAAGCACGTTTAAGCCTTCAGATCCAAATCCCTCAGCCTCAATGCCCTGATCTGATTGCGCAATTCTGCTGCACGCTCAAACGCCAGCTCCTTGGCTGCCGCCTTCATCTCGCCTTCCAACCGAAGAATCACCTGCCCCACGGTTTCGTCTTTGCCATAGGGCTCCATGGTCTCGGCCGCCAGATCCAGCTGGACATAATCCAGCTCGGCTACCGCATACTCCAACGCAGGAATCTCTTTTTTAATACTGGCCGGGGTAATCCCATGGGCCGAGTTATACTCAGCCTGGATCAGACGCCGGCGAGTCGTCTCTCCCATGGCGACTTTCATCGACTCTGTGATGATATCGCCATAAAACACCACGCGCCCCTCAACATTTCTTGCCGCACGCCCGGCCGTTTGGATCAGAGACCGATAGGATCGCAGATAGCCCTCCTTGTCTGCATCAAGAATAGCCACCAGCGTCACCTCGGGCAGATCCAGCCCTTCCCGCAGGAGATTGATTCCCACTAGCACGTCGAAGACCCCGCGGCGCAAGTCGCGGATGATCTCAGCCCGCTCAAGCGTTTTGATATCGGAGTGAAGGTACCGCACCTTCAGCCCCAACTCGTGATAATACTCGCTGAGATCTTCCGCCATCCGCTTGGTGAGGGTCGTCACCAATACGCGACCGCCTTTGGCGACCTCTTTTCTCACCTCTCCTAGGAGATGATCCACTTGTCCCTTTGCCGGTTGCACCTCAATGCAGGGATCCATCAACCCGGTCGGCCGAATAATCTGTTCGACCACCGCACCCGCCGCATGCTCCAGCTCGTAATTCCCCAGCGTCGCCGACACATAGATCACCTGATTCAGAATCCGTTCGAACTCCTCGAACTTAAGGGGTCGGTTATCGATGGCCGATGGCAACCGAAACCCGTAGTCCACCAGCGTCCGCTTCCGTGAATAGTCACCCGCATACATCCCGCCCACCTGTGAAACCGTGGCATGCGACTCATCGATGATCATGAGAAAGTCTTTGGGGAAGTAGTCGATGAGCGTCGGAGGAGCCTCACCAGGAGCCCGGCCGCTCAGATGGCGGGAATAATTTTCGATGCCGTGGCAGTACCCCATGGCACGGATCATTTCGAGGTCGAACTTCGTCCGCTGCGCGATGCGCTGCGCCTCGACCAGCTGCTTGTGCTTCTGAAAATAGAGGACGCGCTCATCGAGCTCTTCCTCGATCCCGGTGATCGCTCGCTCGTACCGATCCGGCGCAATCAAATAGTGGGTATTGGGATAGATCGGCACTTTGGGCAATTTACCCAGCGATTTCCCGGTCAACGGATCAATCTCGTGGATCGCATCGATCACATCGCCGAACAGTTCGATCCGAACCGAGACCGCATCGCTGGCAGCCGGGAATATTTCAATGACATCCCCGCGCGCACGGAACGTCCCGCGATGAAAATCGACATCATTCCGCGCATATTGAATCTCGACAAGCTTCGCCAGAATCTTCTCGCGCCGAATTTCCATCCCCACTTCGAGATACAACAACATGCCATGGTAAATCTCCGGCGAACCCAGGCCGTAAATGCACGAGACCGACGAGACGATGATGACGTCGTTCCGCTCTAACAAGGACCGGGTCGCCGAGTGGCGCATCTGATCGATGGCGTCGTTGATCGACGCATCCTTGGCAATGTAGGTATCCGTCTGGGGAAGGTAGGCTTCCGGCTGGTAATAGTCGTAGTAACTGATGAAGTACTCGACGGCGTTCTGTGGGAAAAACTGTTTGAACTCCTGGTACAACTGCCCGGCCAAGGTCTTGTTATGCACCAGCACGAGCGTCGGCTTCTGAACCTGCTCAATCAGGTTCGCCATCGTAAAAGTCTTACCCGATCCCGTCACTCCGAGAAGGGCTTGATGCTTTCTGCCGGCACGAACGCCGGTCGTCAGCTTGGCAATCGCCTCGGGCTGATGACCACAGGGATGAAACGGGGCTTCGAGCTTGAACGGCGGCACAGGGACCTCCGGCGGTCATCTTATCAAAAACACCATATCTGCACGACCGGCGCGGGGAGCGAGGAATAAAAAAGGGCTGCCGGAAACTCCGGCAGCCCTTTCATGCATGCACTAAGAGGTCGTGACCGGTTTAGTACCGACCGCCGCCACCACCACCGAATCCGCCACGCCCACCGCCGCCGCCACCGGTACGTGGCTCCTGAGGACGGGCTTCATTCACAGTCAAAGTCCGGCCGCCCAGCTGCGTGCCGTTCAACGCGGTAATCGCCGCCTGCGCTTCGCTGTCAGACGACATTTCCACGAAACCGAATCCACGGGACTGACCCGTGAACTTGTCCGTGATGATGCGTGACGACGTCACGGCTCCGTGCACAGCGAACAAATCGCTCAGCTGTTGCTCGGTTGTTGAGTAGGGCAATCCACCGACGTAAATCTTCGAACCCATGGGGTTCCTCCTTTGAGAAAATGGTGTTGTGTTGGACTCGAGAACGGAGGAAGGAAGGAATGGGCCGAAGACGTCAACACAGCGGCGGCTTAGCTCTGGCTTCCGATCAAATTCCCGGGCACAACCATAACAACATCGATTCAGGCCTTGTCACATTCAATGCTTGATTGCCAGGCCTCTCGCAATCAAGCAAGGCGATGCTACTCCAGCAAACTGAGAAAAGGCAAGCAGAGAATCAAATGGCTCATAGCGATATCCCGTTCAATAGGCGGCCGGTGAAGAAAGTGGCCGATGGGAGAACAGGGGCACTGCATGCAACGTGTCGAAAAACCAGGATGTTTTCCCTTGCATCACCACGCCGACTTGACCGGTCCCCAGCATCTGATCCTCTACCGAGAGCACCAATACTCCGTCGACAAATGCCTCGATAAAATCTTTGCTGACAATCGTGTTCCGTTGAACCCGAAGGCTATGCCAATCGATAGGTTTCAGCGTCACGGCTGTCTGACCCAATATCGTGACCACTCCCTCAATCACACGGATGACCTGTGCGCGCTTTGCCCCAAGCTCAACGAGAGCCGCATAAAAGTTTTGTGCATCCCGCAAGGCAAACACAAATCCGCCCACACCGGCCACTCCATCGGCTGACCGAATACGCATCGTGAGATCCGGATACTCGTATTCAAGTCCCTGCGCGATCAGCAGCCGGAAGCAGGTGCTATCCTCGCAGGCAGACGTCCCCATCACCACATTCGGAGCGGACGGAGCTGTGTCATCGGCTTCTACCGACCAGCTCGCCGAGACCCCAGCCCCAGAGGACAGCGGAACAAAACCTCCGGGGATGCTTTTGGTTGCATCCTTGTCGAATGTCCACTTATGGAAGAGGCCGCCGGTCGCCTGCTGCTTCAGATTCGCTTCCTTCTCCTCATGGTTCTCACGGGGGACCGCCGACACCGGCTCAACCCCCGCCAAGAGAACCACCGCCACACAGAGACTGAGCGACAGCGTTGCTCGAATGTTCTGAGCTATCACACGCATGGTCCTGAGAACCTCCCGCTTGATCATTTCTGATCCACCAGCTATGGCTTCGAACCCGTCTCAGAGTTCCGCCGCATACTTACGATATCCCGCTGCAACCGATCCCGCTCGGCCAAAATCCGCTTCCGCCGCTGCCAACGATCCCACGTCCACCATCGAAGCTTCTGGGCAAACGCCACGGACGGAGGGGCCGAGCTACCGCCCGGAGCATGCTGAAAATCATACCCCTGATGATCGCCGCGGTTTTCGAAAAACCGCTTATAGAGGTGCTCGTACAGGCCCTGTCCAGATTCGCCGCCAGCCACAGGCACTCCTTTCTACAAAAGCGATTCCAATTGAGCGCTCTCCGTCACCGGCGCCGAGCAGGTGAACTGCTGGCAGACATACGCGGTCGCCTGCCCGTTCACGCTCACCTTCCCCGCCGCCAAAGGTAGCTCGCCCTCTTTTCCCCGTCGTGCCTCGTCAATGACCAGGAGAATCTTGTTCGGCACATACCGCTGATGCAAGGTGGCCAGGAGCGACTCCGTCTGTGGCTTGCCCCGTGCCCCCACAATCACCACTTCTTTCGGTTTGGACAACAGGAGATCCAACCCGCATAGAAGCCCGGATGCGCCGTAGGCATTCTGGTCCATCAACTGACGAAACACCCGCAATGTCTGCTCGGCGCGATCATAATACGTCCGTTCCCCCGTCAAAGAAAAGAGGCGAATCAGCACCTGCACCGCCACCGCATTGCCGGACGGCATCGCGCTATCCGTGCCGGACTTCATTCGATGGATGAGCGTCTCGTGGTCCTTGGCCGTGAAAAAGAACCCGCCGAGGCCTTCGTCCCAGAAGTGCGTCAGCATACCATCCGCCACGACCTGAGCCTGCTCCAAATACCAGCCATGCGACGTCGTCTCGAAGGCATCGAGTAACGCCGCCGCCAGATAGGCATAGTCATCAAGATAGCCGGCAATCCGGCCGCTCCCGCCGGCGACCGTGCGGGATACGCGACCGTCGGCAATGGCGTAGTCGAGCAAGAACGTCAAGGCCTGCTCGGCCGATGACAGGTACCACGGAGTTCCGAAGGTTTGGTAGGCATCAAGAAAAGCCGAAACCGCGAGAGCATTCCAGCTCGTGAGAATATTTTCATCCCGTTGGGGTTTCACTCGCTGCTCGCGGGCAGCCAACAATTTCTTCCTGGCCGGACGCAGTGTCGCCTCGAGCTGCTCCTGAGCCTCAGCGGACGATCCAGAGTCCCCCAGCCGATTCAAGACCGTCTTCCCTTCGAAATTGCCGCCGTCCGTTACGCCATAGGCGCGGCAGAACATCTCGCCCAACTCCTGTCCAAGCACGGCCAGAATTTCCGCCTGGTCCCAGACAAAGAACCGGCCTTCCTCACCTTCACTATCGGCGTCCTGCGCAGCGAAAAAGGCGCCGTCCGCATGCGCCAGTTCCCGACGCGTCCATTCGAGCGTCTCTTCGACCACCTGGCGGAACCGCGCCTCTTTCGTCAGCCGCCAGCCATCGAGATAGATGCGAACCAATTGCGCATTGTCATAGAGCATCTTTTCGAAATGTGGGATGAGCCACAGCCCATCGACCGAATACCGGTGGAACCCGCCGCCGAGATGATCGTAGATCCCGCCGGCCGCCATCTTTCGCAACTGCAGCAAGACCTTCTCTTGAGCCGTCACGTCCTTCGAGCGATAGGTGTGGCGCAACAACAGGCTGAGCGGGGGCACCGTGGGGAATTTCGGCCCTTCTCCAAATCCGCCGTGGACCGGATCAAAGAAGAGACTCAAGTCTTTCACGCCGTCATTCAGCAAAGTATCCGTAAGCGGCTCAGAGGAAGGCTGATGCGTACTCACCCGGGCCAAGCCCGCCTTCACCCGCTCGACGTTTTTCACCACATCGTCACGGTGATTCCGGTAGGCATCCAGGACTCCTTGCAACACTTGCGGAAATCCAGGCAGATTGTGTCGCGACACGGGAGGGAAGTAGGTCCCGCCGTAAAACGGTTCCTGATCGGGCGTGAGGAACATGGTCAGCGGCCAGCCGCCTCCCCGCCCCAGAAACACCTGCGCGGCCTTCTGATAAATATCATCGAGATCAGGACGTTCCTCCCGATCCACTTTCACACTGACGAAGTATTCATTGAGCACGGCCGCAATCTCACGATTCTCGAAAGATTCGTGAGACATGACATGGCACCAGTGGCAGGCCGAGTAGCCGATCGACAGGAGGATCGGCTTATCTTCAGCCTTGGCTTTGGCCAAGGCCTCCGGCCCCCAGGCGTACCAGTCGACAGGATTCAGCGCATGCTGCCTGAGATAGGGGCTGGATTCAGTGATGAGACGGTTGGGAAACGAATCGGCCTGCGTCATGGTGCGTATCAACATTCTCCGTGACGAATAGTACCTGGCTCAACCCCGCGGTGCAACCCGCTTGGCCCCCTGTGCTATCATCTTCTTCGGAATCGCGACAGGACGGGGGACCGAGATGACAAGCAGCCTGACCATAGCATTTCTTGCAACCTGCCGCATGGCCCTCTGTATCATCATCATGTGTCTGATCAGTGCCGAACCAGCGCCTGCGCAGTCATCCGACGCAGGACTTCAGGCATCCCTGGGCACCCTCTCTACCGAACGGATGCTGGCCGACATTCGGACATTGAGCGCCCCCACATTCAACGGGCGCCTGGCCGGCAGCGACGACGATGTGCAATCAGCTAAATGGGTGGCACAGGAACTAGCCGCAACGACTCTCCAACTTCCCCCTATCATGAACGGCTCGCTCATGTTTCCCTTTGTCAGTGGAAAGCACGGCACACCGCTCGGCGTGATGGCCTCGATCATCCCAACGTCAACGATCCAGCCGGATCCAGAGCTTCGAATCGGCAGCGTCGACCAGATGACTATCTCCAGTCTCGGCGTCGATTATCTGCCGGTATTCGACTCGCCTGCCGCTCACATACAGAGCCGCATCAGCTTCGTGGGCTATGGGATCGTCGATCCCGCTCGCGGCATCGATGACTACGCAGGCGTGGATGTCGCCAATCGCATCGTCCTCTTCCTGCGTGGTAAACCGGATCACTACCCGAAACCGGTCAGCCATGCCGACAAGGTTCGACTCGCACGAGACCACGGAGCTCTCGCCTACTTGACCGCGACAGGACCGATTCTCAACCCCTATGAAGCCCGGCGCGGTGTCACGGGAAAGCCCAGCGCATTCTACGGACAACTCCCTCCCGATCATGCCATCCCCGGCGCATGGATCAGCACGGCGCTCGCAGAACAGATCCTTGCCACGCCGAGCGACGCAGATCGCCTTCGTCATCTTCAGGAACAGCTCAATAAGAATGGTTTGTCCCGCGCAACACAAACGGATCACTACGCCGCGCTCCGCTGGAACACCGTGACTCAGGAAGGCCTGCTCACAAACGTGATCGGTATGCTCCCCGGCACCGGTCCGGACACCATCATCATCGGGGCCCATCGCGATCACTTCGGCCGACCGGCGGGGTTGCTCTTCCCCGGGGCAGACGACAATGCCTCAGGCACCGCTGTGATGTTGGAAGTGGCGCGCGCATTGGCGAAATCAGACCTGCGCCCGCAGCGCACGATCCTGTTTGCATCCTTTAGCGGCGAAGAACGCGACCTGCTCGGCTCGCGCCTCTATGTAGCCCGCCCGGTCGTGCCACTCGCCTCAACCAAAGCCATGATCAACATCGACCATGCCGGAGTCGGCAATGGACGATTGACGATCGGGGTAACAGGGCTTGAGAAAACCGTGGCGCAGCAGGCAGGAGAGCCGGCAGGACTCGCCTCCAAACTCGATCTCTATGGATTCTTTCCGGGAGGCGACCACGTCCCGTTTAAAGAAGCCGGCGTGCCAACCGTGACCGTCGTCAGCGGCGGGATCCATCCCCACTATCATCAGCCGACCGATACGGCCGATACCATCAGTCCTGACATCCTTATGACAGCAGCACGCTACGTCCTGTCACTAGCGTGGCAATTGGCAACTGAACCGTGAATGTAATCGGTAGGTACTAAGGAATCTCGTCGAGAAGCGTCGAAGAGATTGAGGACAAGGGGGCGGTCTGTCTGGGAGGGCCCGGCAAGACCAGCGGTGAGCCACCCTGGTTGGCGCCCTGGATCAAACCGATCGAGAGTTGCGGACCGAAGGTCATCACAGCACCGCTCCAAGCCTGACCTGTCGTCGGGTTCCGAAAACTATACGTCTGCATATTCCCGCCAGGCTGATACAAATAGCCCTGGGTTCCCTGCCCATCGAGATACAGACTCCCTGGCCCAGTAAGATTAAAGAGAGGACCAACCCCGCCATCGAACGACCGCACACCAGACACTGTCTGCGCCGAAGCGGATACACCATCCGCGAGCAGGCCCCCTCCAGTCAGAACAGTCGCGACAAGTGCGCCCGTGAGCAACCGTTGCATCATAATCCTGACGGATCGAATAAGTTGAGCCATGACAATCTCCAGACCATCAGTATAATATGAGCCCGTTCAGTCTGTCGATCAAGGAGGATTCATGAGACCCCACGCTCGTCTCGTTTCCAGATGGAGAAGCGGTATCGCGATCGCGCTCGTGTTTCTGACAGCCAGCCCCTGCTGGAGCCAAGGTCCCGCCAAGACGGCGACCCAGGCGGAACGGCGCGAAACCATCTCTCTGCCTGACGCCGCGGTGCGGGCACTACAAAGCAACCTAGATATCTCCATCAGCCGCCAGACGAAAGAGAGCCGGATATTCGATATCACCGTCGAGCAGGCCAAGTTCGATCCGACCTTCAGCGTGAACGGTCAATACAACCGCCAGGTCTCCCCGCTCAACCGGCCGGTCTTTGGCGGCACCGGCGGTAACCTGACTGACATTCAGACATTCGATCAGCGCAACAGTTCCGTTACCGTCGACGCCACGCAGAATCTCATTACGGGCGGTAACGTCGATTTGAACTACAGCCCTGCCCGTACCAACGTGAACCAAAACCTGGCCACCGGATTTCTGTTCAATCCGGCCTACACCGGCGGACTCGCCCTCACGTTAACCCAGCCCTTGCTGCGCAACGCCGGGGTTGATATCAACAAGACCTTCATCAAGGTCGCACAGAATAACGCCGACGTCGAACAGCACGTGTTCCGCGACCGCGTCCTGACCGTCCTCGCTACCGTCGAGCAAACCTACTGGGAACTGGTCTTTACGAACGAAAACATGAAGGTCGCCCAGGCAGCGCTCAAGGCCGCGGAAGAATTGCTGGCGACCAACCGGGCCAAAACGAAAGCCGGCGTCATGTCGATCGTCGACGTCTTGCAAGCCGAGGCTGCCGTCGCCTCACGAGTGGAACAGGTGTTGGTGGCAGAAAAATCCATCCGGGACCAGGAAGATCAGTTGCGCCGGCTCCTCAATCCAGGCGAAGAGGATCTGCGGCAGGACGTACGCCTGACGCCGACCGATGCACCGGCTGTGGTGCTCGAACCCCTCAGCTTGCAGGAAGCCATCGACACCGCCATCGAACAGCGCCCGGAAATCGTCCAGGCCAAGAAGAACCTCGAGTCGGGCGAACTCAACAAACAATTTGCCCGCAACCAGTTGCTCCCCACCCTGTCACTTCAAGGTACCATGGGCATGGCGGGGCTGGGCAAAGACTATGGCGATTCCGTCAGCAAAAACCTCAGCGGCGACTTTTACAACTTTGGGGCGGGGCTCGTCTTGAGCTATCCGCTCGGGAATCGCTCGGCGGTCAGCACGTACAACAAACGCCAGCTCGAATTCAAGAACGCCGAAGCCTCCCTGGCGAGCATGCGCCAGCAAATCATCGTGGGCGTACGGGAAGCAGTCCGCCGCGTACAGACCGATTTCAAGCGCATCGAGACCACCCGCTCTGCCCGCATCATGGCCGAAAAGCAGTTACAGGCCGAGCAGGAGCGGCTGAAAGTCGGCTTGAGCACCACCCGCTTCGTCCTCGACTTCCAGCGCGACCTTGCCACTGCCCAAGGCAACGAACTCCGGTCGGTCGTCGATTACAACAAGTCGCTCTCCAATCTGGCTCGGCACAAAGCCACCACGTTGGACCGGTACAATCTGCAACTCCAATAATCCTCGATGCCGACGCCCGAACCGAGCGGACTCGCGACCACGGTTCAGGCTCACGAACGGGGAGCGGCGCTAGCGCTGCTCCCGATCGCCGCGACCGTCGCGTTCTACCTACTCCCTGCATCCTGGCAGGGACACACCTTCATCCAATTCGCTCCGCAACTGATCGCCTATCTTGCGCTCGTCTTATGGGCGACGCACAACCGCCCCCTGTTTCCGCTGCTCGGTCTGCACCCGCGAGGATTGACGTCCGGTTTGCGGCGGGGTCTCGTCATCGGGCTCGGGCTCGGCTGCTTCAACACGGTCATGATTCTCAAGGCTATCCCCGCCATGGGTTTCGACATCACCTTTCTCAAAGACACCCCCCATGCCAGGATTCCCCTTGCGATCATGCTGCCATGGTTCATCGGCGCCATCGCGCTTTTCGTTGAAATTAACTTTCGAGGCTTTCTCCTCGGGCGACTTGCCGTGCTCGAATCTGTTCTGTGGCAATCACTCCTTCTCCAGCGCCTCTCGCCTCTGGCCCTCATCAGCAGCGCCGTCGCCTTTTCCTTCGACCCCTTCATGGTCACGACCTTCCAACACCTGCATTGGATCGCAATCTGGGATGGTCTCGTGTGGGGGACGATCAGACTCAAGACGAATAACCTCTACATCCCCATCGTCGCGCATGCCATCGAAGTCATCGTGATGTATAGTGCGGTGCGAATGGCACTTGGGTAGAATCGCTGCACAGGGTGCGAGGCAATCGAGAGTCAGCTATTGCAGGAGGATAGTCCGTGAACGACCTGGGCAAATATGTGCTCTATTTTCTCTTAGGCGGCACCATCGTCAGCGTATCGACCTATCTCGGCGCGCAGGGCCGCTCGTTTCTTGCGGCCTTCGCCAGCACCTTCCCCGCCATCACCGGGGCCACCTTCATCCTGATCTACCTGAACGGCGGCAACGACGCCATCGTCAGCTACGCCAAGAATCTGCTGTGGTTCGTGCCGCCCTGGACGGTCTACGTCGTCTCCATGATCGTCGGCGTCCCGCGCTTCGGCTTCTGGCCCGCGATGATCGGTTCCCTCGCGCTGTATATGAGTTGCGTGGGCGTGGTCCGGCTTATCCTCCGCTAGGGACGATCAGAGCACGATCCCGAAGTGATCGTGCAACAGCCGCGCGTAGTCTGCCTCGCCCTCCACAGCAGACTTTTCCGTCTTGCCCTGCCGCCTGACACTCAATGTGCGATCGACGAGAATCTTCCGCCCTTCGGTCGTCGGAATGGTGCAGATACGGCGCTGCATGAAGATCGAGTCGGGCGAATGCGAATGGAAGTAGTTCGGATACTTGTAGTCGATCGGCTGGCAAGCCTCCGTGGTGAAGGAATAGAGGCTATCCCATTCGCCATGCACGCGACATTGGAGGAGGTACTCGCCACCGTCCGCTGACATGAGCTTGAATGTCTCTGAATGCTGCGTAACCTCCGAACCCGCCTCCAGCGGCATCGGTTCCAAGAGTCCATTGCCGCCGAACCCGACATCGGCCAACCAGGGCTCGCCAGCGATCTTCACCAGCAAGACCTGGTGACTTCGCGGATAGGGAGGCTTCGCCCCGTACCGCACCCGCGCGATCAGCCGCGTAACCTCAAACCCCATGGCTTCCAGGAGCAGACTGAAGAGACCATTCAACTCGAAACAATACCCACCGCGTCGCGCCGTCACGATCTTGGCAAACAGATCGGCGGGCTCCAGCGACACCGGCACGCCCCGATAGCCGTCCAGATTTTCAAACGGCACAGCCAGGACATGAGATAGATGAATAGCTCGCAGCGTTTCACGGGTAGCCGCAAAGTCGCCACGATAGTTAATCCGATCAAGATAGGCTAATGGATCCATGACATCTACCCAAATAAACCAAACAGAAACAATTATAGGCAGGATCTAATGGCAGATCTATAACAGCTCGACGGACGCCATGAGGGCTATGGGAATTATGCAATTACGCAGAAGCAGGGAAATGCAGCCGGTTCATTTCGTTGAGGGTCGAGATCATCTGATTGAGGGCGTGGGTGACAGTGCGACTGGCTTCTCGGGAGGGGCTATTGGTGCCGGCCCAGATATCGGGCGGGTTGGCGATCTCTTTCACGTTCTGACAAAAACGCGAGATAGTCTGTTTCCAGTGAGAGGCATCCGGACTGGCACCGAGAAACTCGGCGCGATCATTAAAGAACGGCTGCTCGAATTGCCCGGCGCGGAGCTGCCACATCTGCTCCATAGCCTGCTGCCGGTCCGAACCCAATTCCAAGCCGCTCATCTTCTCATTCAAGGCGGCGAAGAACCCGCCGACCACATGTTCGACATGCGACTCGGGAAAGACCCCGACACAGGCTTGCATGAGCAGGAATTTGTGGATGAGAAAGACCTCGGCGCTGATCCGGGCATCGTTGGCGGAGGGATCGTAGGCCAGCGCGAGTTCGCGAAGAGCGTCCGCAGAAGCCCCTTCGAGACTCGAGCCCAGCAGCCGCGCGATCTGACGGCCCAAGCCCAAGTATTCGACATTCGATAACAGTGCCATTACCACACCTTATTCAACCACCACGGCCGTGCCGCTCGCACTCACCATAAGCATACTGCTGCTGGCGCCGATCGTTTCGTAGTCGATATCAATCCCGACAATAGCATTCGCCCCGAGATTTCTGGCCTGTTCGCGCATTTCTCCGATGGCGATGTCTTTGGCCTTCCGCAGTTCGGCTTCATACGAGGCCGAACGGCCCCCGACAATATCCCGGATCGACGCGAAGAAATCGCGGAAGATGTTCGCGCCTAGAATGGCATCCCCGCTGACGAGCCCCAGATATTTGACCGCGCGCTTGCCTTCAATGCTCGGTGTCGTCGTCAAAGTCATACGTCCCTCCCGGTGGATGCCCCCATCCTCTCATCTCCGGAAGTAATCGCCAAGACTTTCTCCGTTTGCCTATCCTAATCATAACCGGCCATCTTTTCCGACACCGGCGGCTGCCCAAGTCCAAGACGCTCACGCACCGTAAGCAGCGCTGGCCTGAACCTCTTCACCATGCGCGACATGATTGGCAACATAACTACTGCGACGCATAGACCTATCCCCAACGGTCCAAAACTGACACCCAGTCCAACAGCCAAACTGAGAGATATTAGTTCTCCGTGGGACAGCCCACCACTCTCGCGATACGCAAGGCGCCAAACTTTGCGTCGATTGGCAGCCGAAAGATCTGAAAGTTCCGGAACTGATTTCAGCGTCCAAAATAATTTCATTGAGGTTCATCGCATCAGGGCAGTCACGGTCTGTTCAGGAATCCTTTCTGTTGAAGCGTACCCGTTGGTACGGTGTTCGTCAAAAGAAAGATTAGACACGAGACACGATGTGAAGATAGGGCCTCAAGCAGAACGTACGCGCATGCCCGCCCTAAAGGGGAAGAACTCTCGGAGGAGTTCACCATTTGAACCCAACCACGGTTTTTATTCTCACGATCACACTGAACAGTTGGTCACGGACTCGGAATGACCGACCGGATGAAGCGAATCCCATCTCCTGTTGCCTGTTGAAGCCTACTACCCCACTTGATAGGATCACCAATTCGTCTAGAAGGAATTTTCAGCTTGGACATCTCCCCTCTGCCCAAACCTCCATCTTCCGACCTCATCGTCGAGGGCGCGCGGCAGAATAATCTCAAAAATATCTCGCTCCGTATCCCCCACAACCAAGTCACGGCCATCACCGGTCTGTCCGGTTCGGGCAAATCGTCGCTGGCCTTCGACACGCTTTTCGCTGAAGGCCAATGGCGCTATGTGGAATCCCTCTCGACTTACGCGCGCATGTTCATCGACAAAGTAGCGCGCCCGGATGTGGACCGCATTCTCAACGTGCGTCCCGCGATTGCGATCGAACAGAAAAACCAGGTGCGCACCGCCCGATCGACGGTAGGCACTACCACGGAAATAGCGGACCTGCTCCGGCTGCTCTTCGCCAAGATCGGCAAGCCGGTCTGTCCCAACTGTCACCAGGAAGCCCGTTCATTCCACCCTGATACGGTTGCCACCCAGCTGCTCAATCGCTTTCCCGACGCGCGCGCCATGATTCTCTTCTCCGTAACCGTGCCCACAGCCAAGCTGGAGTCGGCCTTCCTGCAATCGCTCCTGACTCGCGGGTTTACCCGCCTCAAAGCCGGCAATGAGGTTCTGGATCTGCTTGAAACCGCTCATCCGCCGCTCCACACAGCGACGTCACTGCATGTTGTGCTCGACCGTCTCGTGATCCGTGCGGATAATCGAACCCGCCTCGTCGAAGCGATCGAGACCGCCTTCCGCGAAGGAGAGGGCCGCTGCACGGTCGAGGTGATCGGCCAAGGCATTCACTCCTTCAGCACCAATTTCCTCTGCCAGCAGTGCGGTCGCACCTTTGAACCGCTCAGGCCGATTCTTTTTTCCTTCAACCATCCAATCGGCGCCTGCCCCGAATGCAAAGGCTTCGGCAATGTCCTGCGTTACGATCCGGAACTCGTCATTCCCGACCACGGCAAATCGCTCGCCGAAGGCGCGATCGAGCCCTGGAGCAAGCCCGGAACGGATTGGTGGGAGAAGCAGATGCTGCTGGCGATGAAACGGAAAGGCATCGACGTGACGGCCCCGTTTCGGAGTCTCCCGAAATCAACGCAGACACTGCTGTGGGAAGGCGACGATTCCTTTGACGGCATCAACAACTTTTTCGAGTACATGGAAGGGAAACGCTACAAGCTGCACGTACGCGTGCTTTTGAGCCGCTACCGCACGCCGGTGGAATGCCCAGCCTGCCACGGCAGCCGGTTGAAGCCCGATGCCCGGTTCGTGAAAATCGCCGGCACCGACATTCACGAGATCACTGATCAGACGATTGCAGGCCTGCTGAGCTGGATGGAGGCCCTGACGCTGCGGCCGTTCGAGCAGGAGATTGCCGCCGATATTCTCCGCCAGTTGAAGGCCAAGCTGGGGTTTCTCCTGCGAGTCGGACTCGGCTATCTCACGCTGGCGCGGCAAACAAAAACACTCTCCGGCGGAGAGGCCCAGCGCGTCTCCCTCGCCAATCAACTCGGCGCCCGGCTGGTCGGCACGCTCTATGTCCTGGACGAACCGACCATCGGCCTCCATGCCCGCGACACCGATCTCCTCGCTGGCATTCTCAAAGACCTCGCCGCTGTCGGTAACACCGTCGTCGTCGTGGAACACGATCGCCACATGATCGAATCGGCCGACTATCTCGTCGAACTCGGGCCGCAGTCCGGTGAACGGGGCGGCGAGATCATCTGCGCCGCGCCGGCGAAAGAATTTGTCCAGGATAAGCGCGCCCTCACGGCCCGCTACCTCCGGGGAGAAGAACACATTCCACTCCCGAAATCCCGCCGTTCAGGCAACGGGAAGGTGCTCGTCATCGCGGGAGCTAACGAACATAATCTGAAAGATCTCGTCGTCCGGCTGCCGCTCGGTATGTTCATCTGCGTCACCGGCGTGTCCGGATCAGGAAAAAGCACGCTCGTCGAAGACACGTTGTACCGCGCCCTGGCCCGCGCCTTTCGGATAGATGCGCTCCCGATGGGACGCTTCAAGGCCATCAAAGGCCTTGAGCACTTGAAGGGCGTGCGCCTCATTGATCAACAACCGATCGGCCGCACGCCCCGCTCCAATCCCATCACCTATCTAAAAGCCTTCGACGAGATCCGCCAGCTCTTCGCCTCCGAACGGGAATCCCTCAGGCAGGGCCTGACACCCGGACACTTTTCCTTCAACACCGCCGGCGGACGATGCGAGCGTTGCGAAGGCGCGGGCGTAGAAAAGCTGGAGATGTATTTCTTCGAGGACCTGTACGTGCCCTGCGAAAGCTGCAACGGGAAGCGGTTTAAGCCGGAGGTCCTGGCGATCCGTTTTCGTGGAAAGACCATTTCAGAAGTCCTGGCGATGACGGTGGATAACGCGGTGCAATTCTTCACCGGCACACCGAAGCTGCAAGAGCGGCTGCATCTGCTCTCCTCCATCGGCCTCGGCTACCTGCGCCTCGGGCAATCCGCCACGACGCTCTCCGGCGGCGAAGCCCAGCGGCTGAAAATCGCGGCGGAACTGAAAGACGGATCGACAAAGGATCTCCTCTACATCATGGATGAGCCAACGACCGGCCTGCACTTTGAAGACGTGAAGAAGCTCCTCGCCGTCCTCCACAAGCTGGTCAACGCAGGCAACACCCTCGTCGTCGTGGAACATAATCTGGACGTGATCAAATCAGCCGACTGGGTCATCGACCTAGGACCAGAAGGCGGAGCAGCAGGCGGCCAAATTATCGCGGAAGGCAGACCGGAACGGGTGGCAAAAGTAGCGGGGTCTCATACGGGACGATTCTTGGCGCAAGCCCTAAGACCACAACCTAATTGACATAATTCTGTACGCAATTTAGACTGTACCTATTCACTCGCCTGGAGGGCCCGATGGGCATTACAACCAAAGACATCGTCTCACTCAGTCACGCGCGTGCGAAGCTCACCGAATTGTGCGATGAGGTACGAGAAAAGGGAAACGAGAAACTCATCACCAAAAACGGAGGCAGTTGCGCGGCGCTGATTGATGCGGACCGCCTGGACTACTATCACCGACTGGAGCGAGAACACATCCACCTCGGACTGCTTGAAGAAGCGATCAAGGGCCTTACCGATCTGAAAGGCGGCAAGACGCTCAGTCTTGCGCAACTCAAATCTCGTCATGGCCGCTAAACAGCCACGTTTTACCGAGAACTTCTCAGCCAACCTGACAGCCATCGAAACCTTTCTCGGCCCCCAAGGCCGATCGGCATACCGTCGATTTCTCGACCGTCTCTTCGAAGAAACCATTCCCTCCCTGTGCCGATTCCCGCAATCCGGGCGCTCGTTCCTGGCTCATACCATCAAATCTGCAAAAGCAAAGACACTGACCAAGGCACTGCGCAGACTCCTCGGCAAAGAAGACGACCTACGCGAGTTCGTGACGGATGAATATCTCCTGCTCTATCTAGTGCGCCGAGGCCAGGTGATCTTTCTCGCGGTGAAACACCATCGGCAATTGTCATTCGATCTCAAACAATTCTGGAGCGAAGAATAGCGGCAGGGTATGCGCTTAGCTGACAACACCCTCATCGTCTTCGAACACAACCTCGACGTGATCAAAACAGCGGACTGGATTATCGATCTAGGCCCAGAAGGGGGAGAAGCAGGCGGTCGAATCGTCGCGGAAGGCAGACCGGAGCAAGTAGCAAAGGTGGCGGGATCTCATACCTGACGGTTTCTGGCAGACACGCTTACAGCAACTACTTCCCGAAATACTTCCTAATCTCTACGTTCACCACTACTAATAATGACCAGTGGTAGACGCCGGCTCCCAATTTTCAGCAACACGTCGAGCGAAAGCAATTTCGTCGGGCTTGAGATAGCTGGCGCTCTTATCTCTACAGTTCGTCGCTCCGTTTTTTATCTTTTCCTCTGAAGCAGAAAGTGCGGCTCGATGGCACCAAACATAAGAGCTTGCAAAGCTCTGCAGGGTACCGATTCCATTCTGATACATATGCCCCACAATAATCTGAGCCTCAGCAATTCCGCTAAAAGCAGCCTTCCTATACCACCTATTAGCTTCCCATGCATCCTGCCTAACGCCTCGTCCATGTAGGTACATGCCTCCCAAAATAGTCTGAGCGACACCGTGGCTCTGCTCCGCCGCTTTACGTATCAACTCTGCAGCTTGCAGGTGATCTTGCGGCACACCGTCCCCCCTCTCATACAGCATACCCAAGAAGAACTGAGCTTGAGCATGCCCCTGATTTGCAGCTTTTCGGAACCATGAGATGGCTTGAGCAAAATCTTGCGGGAAACCCTTGCCAGTCTCATACATTGAGCCCAACATCACTTGTGCATTTGCATCTCCCTGCTCAGCAGCTTTGCGAAACCATGAGGCAGCTTGCACATAGTTCAGCTCCGCGTAATCGGCAATGCCGAGAGCGAATTGTGCCGCCGCTTCTCCTGTTTCAGCGCGTAAGCGTATATAAGCCGCCAACTCAGCAGCACGGTCTTTTTGCAACTTTTCCTTAGAGGACTCCGAAACAACCCTCAGCTGCTCACTCAGCATTTGTAATTGTTGTTCCATCTTTCTTATCTGCTGCTGCTGTGCATCCACTTTAACTTGGAGGGCTTTGTTCCCCACAATGCCCTCTATATGTTGCCGTACCTCCTCGCCGTCAACATCGGCTTTCAGTGTTAGCGTTAGCGTGTTTACACCATTATTAAATGCAACCTCCTCTTTCACTATCTGCACCTTCAAGACGGCTGCCGAATAGGAAGTGATCTGATCTTCGGTTAATTCGAAGCTTCTCACCTCAGTGGAGCTCTGAATAAAAGACCCGGCTTCCTCCAACAACTTGCGCTTTGCCGTCATGTAACACAGGGAACGAGCATCTTCCTTGCTGTCTCTATCGCCCATCACGTAGGTGTGGGTGGCCGTAATGATCCGAGTGGCGGCCTCAGCAGGAAGGGTAACAAAGACGATGTGGGGCAAGACGAGAACGGAAAGAAACCAACCTACAATCATGGCAGTCTCCATAACAGGCACGCGGGGTACAGAATTTGGGTTATTGCACTTAGATCAGCCACTCCCACTCACAACCCCGGTCTCGGCTCTGCCACGATACCTAGTTCCAAGGGCGATCCAGCCCGGCGGATATCGAGCTTCAAGGACTGCCCCGCCTCGATCTGGCAAACCCGCTTGGCTTCGCGTTCTGATTTCACCCCCGCGAGTGAAGAACCGTTACAGCCGACGACCTGATCACCCACATGCAGCCCCGCCTTCTCTGCGGGGAGGCCGCTCCGCAGTTCACGGACGGCGTAGTACCGGGAGCCGCCCGATTCGAGCAGTTCCCAATTCACGCCGATACGTCCGGAGCCGAGCAAACCGGTCTGCGAGCCAAAACGCGCCAGGATGCGATGGACGATGATGCGGGCCGAACTCTCCGGATCGTCGGTGGTCTGATCGGTCAGATGGCCTTCGCCGTTGAAGAGCAGCTGCCCGGTTTCCACATCGATCATCCGCAGCGACAGAGACACGCTGTTCGTCCGTGCTTCGGAGTGTTGATCCCATTGTTGCACACCACCGACGATGATGGCCTGGGCACCGACCAACTTGCCGACCTTCAAGACGTTGGCATCGTCGGCGTGCGTGAGCTGAATTACCTGTTCTTTGAGCACTTCATCGAGCTTCGCACGCTCGACCATGTTCATATCGAGATCCAACAACAACGTGGTGACAATGCCGGCTACGCGTGAACCGGAGCCCGGCGCATTCGGCCCGTCTTCGAACAACATGACGGCCATCGTGCGGTAACGGTCGATGGAGTCACGATTGATCGGGCCCAATCCGGTGATAATCGGCTCGGATCTCCCCGCCCCAGTACCGAGACGCCCGTGCGGCACGCCGGCAACCTCACAGGATTTCCGTCGCTGTAAAATGGCGGCAGGGGGACCCCAGGTACAAAGTTCTTCATTCACCAGTACGACATGCTGGGGATATTCGCGCTGACGTTCCAGAGCAATATTAGTAAAGGGATAGATCACACAGCCGCCGATCCAGACGGAGATCGGACAAAGGCCCAGCTCATAGAGCCATTGATTGCGGGTGGTCAGTGAATATTCCCAGACGAGCATGCGGCCATCGTCCCGCAAGACGCGATCGGGCCGGCCGATCTCATCAAGCACCTGGGCCTTCGTCATCGGGACAGCCAGCCGATCCAGCTTCGACTCGGATTTATAAATGGTGTACCCGACTCCGCAGTGGGAAGAAAGCAGCGCTGCCACGAAGAGACTGATCAGTCTTATGAACCGACCGACTGCAACAGGAGGACGGGGAAGGCATCCCATGCAGGCAGCCTAACACTGCCGCCAACAGGCTTCAATGGAGGAAGCACCTGCGTAGGTTGCTCAAAACGGCTGTCCAGCAAGGCTGCAGCCGATAAAAGCACCGGAGGCGTAGCATTCCTCACCCGCCCATCCCGAGCTGCCAAGACAGCTCGCTTCCCAAGTGGGGTACGTTGAGGACGCTTTCTAGGCGAGAACGAAGCTGGTAGGCGTTTTCAGCAACCTGCTAGTTACAGGAGGGGTCGAACGGCATATCCGCGTAGTGTTGGTATGCATCCCCCAGACTCAGCAGAATCTCCTGCCAGACCTGTGCGGGATCTTTCTCAAACACGACCTTGGAATCGGCGGGCAGGGTAATCCACGAACCGGTCTTCATCTCCGACTCCAGCTGGCCCGGACCCCAGCCAGAATATCCGAGGTAGGCACGGAAGGAATCTTTCGTCGTGGGACCGGTGAGGATCCGCTCGACCACCCCCATGTCGCCGCCAAGACAGACTCCATCAAACACATGGTGGGAATTCTCCGGCAGCTGGTCAACCCGATACAGGAGCATGACGTGATTCGTTTGCACGGGCCCCCCGGCATAGAGCACGTGACTTGCCCCTTCCATAATGGGCACCTGCGGGAGGGCTTCAGAAATGGACATGGCCGTCGGCCGATTGACGACGACACCGAGCGCGCCTTCATCACCATGCTCACAGAGCAATACCACGGTCTGCCGGAAATTCGGATCGCGCAATTGAGGCGTCGCGACGAGGAAAATGCCCTTACCGAGTTCCACATCCATAACATCATCGTACCGTGCTCGCGACCACGGCGCAAGCCTAGGCTGAGAAACGCCGCTGCGCGAGGGTCCGTTCCCCACGGGACGTACTACTTGTGATAGAGGGAGGGCCGGCGATCGCCGAGCAGATCGTTGTAGCGGGTGAGGGCCTTGTTCCGCGCTTCGGTAGGATCGATGTCCATCACGGCCAGCTCGTCACGGTCGCGCGGCGCGCGCTGCAGAATGACGCCGCGGGGACTCACGATCTCGCTGTTGCCGATAAAGGTGAGCGCATCTTTGCCGCCGCGCGCCTCAGTTCCGATGCGATTGCACGTGACGGCGAAGATGCGATTCTCCAGGCAACGCACCGGCATGGAGTCCGGACAATTCGGCAAGACCAAATTGGAGGGATGACAGATAATGTCCGCCCCCATGAGGGCCAGCGTCCGCGCGGATTCAGGAAAGTACCAATCGAAGCAGATCATGACACCGATCTTGGCGGATCCGATATCCCACACCTGAAACCCGGTGTCTCCGGGAGCAAAGCAGAGGGTCTCTTCAAAAAACAGGTGGCTCTTCCGATAGCAGCCGAGAAACCCCGACGGTCCGACGATCACCGCCGAGTTGTAACACTTCGCCCCGGCCCGCTCCGGCAGCCCGGCTACGATGTGCATCCGGCGGCGCTTGGCGACATCGACCAGCATCTTGGTGGTCGGTCCGTCCGGCACCGGCTCGGACAGATTCCAGGCTTCCTCGGCCGAGACGAACTGATAGCCCGATACACAGAGCTCCGGCAGGACCATGAGGTCGACCTCGGCCTGCTCAAGCTTGGCACGAATCGCCTCCAGATTCTTCGCGACTGCGCCGAACTCCGGCTCATATTGGTAATACCCGACGCGCACTGCGCTCTCTCCCTCAAGCAAAAACGGGCAGGGTACCTGTCCCCTGCCCGCTCCGAACACTCCGGCTGTCAGCTGACAGCCGGGCAACTTTGTGCTGTGGCTAGTTACTTCACTTCTGACAGATGCGTGACAGCGCCTTCGGCATGCTGCGTGGCGACATCCGCATGACCGGCTTTCCCGTGCTCGACGGCTTCCTTGAGGTGCTTGATGCCTTCGTCGAGGTGGGGATTCTTCACACCCGCTGCCTCGGCATGGTGGAGGGCGCCTTCGGCATGCTTCACCAAGGCATCGGCATGGCCTTGCTTGCCATGGGCCGCGGCTTCTTTCGCATGTTCAACAGCCTCAGCCACATGCTTGTTATCGGCCAACGCCAGACCGGTCATGACCGGACCGCCAACGAACGCACTCACGGCCGCCAACATCACCAGGCTGCGACGAATAGAGATTGTCATAGTGGCCTCCCTAAAGGTTAATCATCATAGAAAAGGTGCGGATAAGCATTCCTCGTGGATTCACCTTACACAGCGCGTTTTTGACTGTCAAGAAGGCCGCGCCGACTCGTTGAATCCCAGAATTTTCTGCAGCCCTTGTATGTCTTTTTCAACCGGACAGGCGAAATCCCGGCTCCACTCCCACCAGGACCCCGGATAGTTGCGGACATTCTGATAGCCCACGAGCTTCAGCACAAAATAGAGCCAGGCCGATCGAACACCGCCGGTGCAGTAACAGACAATCTCCTGGGAATCCTGGATCCCCTTGTCCTGCAGGGAATCCTTGATGGCGACGAAATCCTTGATCGTCGCATCTTTGTTGAGAAACGTGTTCCACGCCACATGGATGGCCGAGGGAATATGGCCGGGGCGCGGAATCCCCGACACTTCCTTGCCGAGATACTCTTCCAGACTACGCGCATCCAAGACGGCCGTTTGCGGATGGGGCTGCCGAACAATGAGCTTCAACTCATCCTTGGTTATTGCGACACTCTTCACCGGCTTGGCTTTGAACGTGCCGAGCTTCGGCGTCTCGCGGCCATGCGCGAAGGGGCGCTTCTCCGCCGTCCACTTGACCCAGCCTCCGTCGAGTACTTTCAAATTCTGGTGGCCGAGATATTCCAGCATCCAGAACATGCGCCCTTCGTCGCCCCAGTTATCGAAGGGATTGGAGTAGATGACGACCTCGCTGTCGTTGCTGATCCCCAGTGCCGAGAGCTGCCGTTCGATCTGGGCGAGATCGGGGTTCAGGAGCCCTTTGGGAATGGCATTCGGATCGCTGTATTCATGCCAGGTCGTATGCACGGCACCGGGAATATGACCACCGAATTCATAGGCCGACTTTCCCCGGACATCGACGATCACCAATCCCGGCTGCCCGAGACGCTGTTGCAAGGTTTCCGTATCCATCAATAAAGGGTGTGTCATGTGGTTCCTTCTTGTGAGCAATCAGCTATTGGCTTTCAGCGGACAGCTTGTTGGTTCCGGCTGACGGCTGAGAGCTGACCGCTGATTGCTCTCGACCAACGCCGCAGCGAGCGCACCGGACAGCGGAAACTCCCGTTCGTAGATCACGAACCGATAGGGATCGTTCCCCGTCAGCCCGTACTTCGTCCGGAGCATCTCGTGCTGCCCGTCCGTCAGAATGTGGTACTGCACCCGCGCCTTGAGAATCAAGCCCTCTGATTTAGGGGGGAGACGATAGGCAAAACTGTACTCCCGGCTCGCCAGAGGCAGGAGCCGGTTGTCGTACAGTTCGAGAATGGCCGGCTGCCAGAGAATCCAGCGCCCCATCGTCGATTTCTGCTGATCCAGCACGTTGTGCTGCGCATCCTCGACGGAAAACTCGATAGTAAAGTGCCGGTCGGGATCGCCTGTCGGAATCTTGTGCCCCGCACCGGCATTGATCAGATTCAACGTAAAGGCGATTTCGTCGCCCGGTTTGGGCTGCGGGGTGTCCGTCTTGACCTCGATCGCCACCGCCCGTTGAATCATGTCCGGATCGTGCCCGCCCCGCCACAGATGCCGGCGGCCATGGCGAATGGGACTATCCGGTGCCACCGGGCGAGTCACCTCGGGCATGTGGCAACTCTGGCAGATGAAGCCCCGCTCCTGCATAAAGAACTTGCCTTCGTACTCGGCATAGGTCCCGCAAGGGCCCACATTGTAGAATTGCGCAGGCCCCGACACGACGTTATGACAGCGCTGGCAGACCTGCGTGGTCCGAAAGTTCGGATCGAACTTCGTGGGATGCGGGGCGGCGGAATCTTCGAACGGCCCGTAGATCACGCCATCGCGCACATGGCAGGCGGCGCAGGTGACCGATTCCTTCTGATAGGCGGGGTCATAATGCGGATTGGGCTCCTCCACCGCCTTCTCTACCCGACCGCGCGGAATCTCCTTCACCAAGGTCGGCTGCTGATTCTCCAGCGGCGTGTGGCAGTTCAGGCAGACCCAGATGTTCTTATCCTTCTTCCAGTAAGCCTGAAAAAACGGGTCTTCGTAGGCCTTCGAGTGGATGCTGGTCTTCCACTCATCATAGATCTCGCGATGGCACTGCCCGCACGATTCAGCGCTCAGACTCGTCAAACCTTCCGGCACTTTCTGAAACGGAATCGCATGCGCATACTCATCGCGCAGGCCAAAAATCACGACGGGTTTGATCTCGGTGTAGTAGACATAGATCGCGGCGGCCAGACCGACGACGCCCAATCCTATTTTCATCAGCCGCGTCATGCGGCCAGGAGCCCGCGCACATGGGCGTCGACCGACACCGCCAGCGCCGTAAGGTGATACCCGCCTTCGAGAGATGAGAGGATGCGCCCTTGCGCATAGGTCTTGGCGATGCCGGCGACGATGCCCGTCAGCTCCGCATAGCCCGACTCGGTCAATCCCATACTGGCAAGCGGATCGTCTTTGTGCGCATCGAATCCGGCCGAGATGATCACCAGCTCAGGCTTGAACCGCTCTGCCGCAGGCACGAGCACCTTGTGAAAGACGGCGCGATATTCGTCGTCACCCTCTCCCGCTTCCATCGGCACGTTGATCGTGTAGCCTTCCCCTGCACCCCGGCCCCGCTCCGACTCACGGCCGGTGCCCGGATAGTGGGGAAATTGATGCGTACTGAAAAAGAGGACGGAGGGATCGTCTTCAAAGCTGTGCTGCGTCCCGTTGCCGTGATGCACATCCCAATCAACGATCAGCACACGCGAGAGCCCGTGCTTCTTCTGGGCATAGCGCGCGGCGATGGCCACATTATTCAACAAACAAAACCCCATCGCGCGATTGGCTTCTGCATGGTGCCCCGGAGGCCGCACCGCGCAAAACACCTGATCGACCTGCTTCGCCATCATCGCATCGACCGCGGCCAGTGCGCCTCCGGCCGCCAGATAGGCAGCGGTGAGCGAACCGGGGGACATCGACGTATCGGGATCGAGCGACACGCGCCCGCTGGCCGGCGCATGTTGTTTCAACGACGCGAGATAGGCCGCCGTGTGAACCAGGGTGATCCACTGATCCTCGGCCATGCGTGGCTCGATCCTGGTCAGTTGCGCCATCGTGCCGCTCTGTTCCAGTTGCTGGACAATCGCGCGCAGCCGGTTTGGCGACTCGGGATGGCCCATCCCCATGTCGTGTTCGAGATACCGCGGATCGTAGACGAGCCCAGTCTTGCCCATAACGAAAGCCGTGAAACGCTAAAGGTAAAACGTGATCTGCATCATCGTGTCGTATGACGTGTCGTATGAAATGAGATTAGCATGCAGGAATCGGCATAGACAACGAGCGAACCTGCGTGCTACGGTCGATGACCAATTACGCAGGCTGATCAAAAAGCCCGTCCAGCAAGGCCGCAACGAGCGATGAGGCGAATCGTACTTTTTCCGTACGTTGAGCCTCTGAGCGATGCGAGAACGCCGCTGGCAGGCTTTTTCACCAGCCTGCCTGGAGGATGACATGCCCAATCCCCGTATCGAACCGCTGAAGAGAGTGCTCGCGATTGAACCGACGGACGATGTCGCGTGGTTCGGTCTCGGGAAAGCCTATATGGAAGACGGCAACTTCGACGAAGCGGCCAAGGCCCTGCAGCAGTGCATCACGGTCAAGCCGACCTACTCTGCCGCCTACTACGCCCTCGCGCAGTCGCTGCACAAACTCGGCCGCATCGACGAATGTCGGGCGGTGTCGGTCACCGGCATCGACGTCTCGACGAAAAACGGCGACGCGATGGTGACGAAGAATCTGGAAATGCTGAAGAGCTCGCTTCCAGCTTGACGCTTAGAGCACCTGTCGAAAGGTCTCTGCCTGTAACTCTGTGAGCGGTGACCGCACACCGGGGTTCTGCACCAACATCCTGACACGCGGATAGCCTCGTTGCCGCTTCGGCCGTTCGATGAGGTCGACGTTGGCCAGTCTCGTCCCCGCCTTCGACGGTAACGGCTCCACATCCCACAAAGCAATCATCACGGCGCTGAGCTGCCGCAGCGTGGTCAGGAGCACCGTGACTGAACCGGCTAGCGCTTTCAGATCCAGCCAGATTTCTTCATGCCGGCTCGTCTTATCCCCCAGCAGATCCGCCCGCGGGACGGAGATACAGAGCACCACCGGATCGCAATAGTCGGCCAACTGCTTCGCCTTCTGCCGGATGCGGGCCAGGATGCGATGGATCAGGATGACGCCCCGATCCTCTTCGTCGCCTTGCACATCAATCTCAGCCAGCCCCCGAACCGGCAGCTGCCGGCGCTCTGCGGAGCCCACCATCGCGGTCGCTTCGACGAAGAATCGTTCCCGGCCCAGATAACATTCCAAATCGGCCGTCCGCGCCTGCGACTCCGGCAGAAAATTCACCCGGGCGCCGACACGGATCAACTGGGTGGCCAATTCCAGTTCAGCCAGCGCGGACTCTCGGACCCCGTAATCGTAATGGGTCAGGCGGGGAACGAGACGACCCAAGCGAAGATGACTGGCTGCGTCGCCGCAATGCTGCTCCACCGTCGAACAGCGCTCTTCAAGATCGCGGGAGAGCCCTTGCTCTTCCCGCTTCCAGGCGGGCAGCGACGCCTGATGGCCTTCCCGAAGATGGGTGACCAGCTTGAATGTTTTTCGAGGTCGGAACCGTGCCATGGCTCACACCGCTTCAGTCCCCTCGTCATCACCGGAGGCCAACCCCAACGCTTCCGGCTGACGCTTCGACACTTCTTCATATACTTCATCCAACCACCGGCTGGCACAGCCGAGGACTTCGCGGACCAACGGCTCAGGTTGCCCGGTGCGCTTGATGGCCCACTGCGTCACATATTCCAGTAATATCGCCCGTTCAAATTGCCGCGACGACTGCGAGGCAATGGCCGACAATTCGCCCAGACCCGTGTTGATGATGTCCGCCACAATCTCCCGCGCATACGAGGTGCTGGCCGTCACATATTGGATCGCCCTATTGAGTTCTTGATCGGTCATGCTCGATTCCTTTCCAGCGGGATTTTCACATCCCGTCGGACCGCTGTCAACGCAGCGTTGGCCATAGCACCTCTCGTTTTTTCTCCGCGCTTGACCGGCCTCCAATGGTATGATCTCGGCTCATTCACCCCTGTGTCACGAAGGAGAAGACGATGGCCGGCAGACTCTCTACTCGAACCGCATCCTCATCGCGCCAATCCAAAACTCAGGCGTTCTCAGACAAATGGGACCTGACTCATCTCGTCAAGAATCCGACGCGCCAACTCGATGCCCTCCTGGCCGAGTTGGAAGCGAAGGTGGTGCAGATCGAATCCGCCCGGCCCGGTCTTTCTCCGGCGATGCCCAACCAGGATCTTCTCGCCTTATTGCGGTGCAGCGAGGCCATCGCGCAAGGCTCATCCCGATTGGGCGCTTTTGCCTATCTCTGGTTTTCAGAAAACACCAAAGACGACGCGGCCCGCTCGTTCAAGACACAGGTTGAAGAACGGCTGACCGCCCTCAGTAACCGTCTGCTGTTTTTTGAACTCTGGTGGCAAAGCGTCGACGACACCAATGCCGCCCGTCTGATGGCCGATGCCGGCGACCTGCGGTATCACCTGGAAACCATCCGGCGGTTCAAGCCGCACACGCTGTCCGAGCCGGAAGAAAAAATCGTCAACCTGAAGAATGTGACGGGACGCAGCGCGATCCATACGCTTTACGACATCGTGACCAATGGCTTCACCTTCACGCTGACGGTCGGCGGGAAGAAGAAGACGATGAGCCGCGAGGAATTGATGGTCTACGTCCGCAGCCAGAAGGCCTCTGTTCGGCAGGCGGCCTATCAAGAACTCTACCGGGTGTTTTCAGGCCAGCGCGACCTGCTCGGCGAGATCTACAAAACGCTCGTGAACGACTGGAAGTCGGAAAACCTCGGGCTCCGCCACTTCGGCTCCCCGATTGCGACGCGCAACCTCGGTAACGATGTCCCCGACCAGGCGGTCGAGGTGTTGCTCTCGGCCTGCGCCAAGAACGCCGACATCTTTCAAACCTATTTCAAACTCAAAGCCAAGATCTGCAAAATCACGCCGATGAGCCGCTATCACCTCTATGCGCCCCACCGCACAGAGGCCAAGAAGTATAAGTATGCAGACGCGGCAAAAATGGTGCTGGAAGCCTATCGCGGATTCTCTCCCCGCCTGGCCGATCTGGCAGAGCAAGTCTTCACAGACCGGCACATCGACGGCCCGACCCGTTCAGGGAAGCTCGGCGGCGCCTACTGCTACAGCGTCGTCCCCGGCATGACGCCCTATGTGATGCTGAACTACACCGGCGAAGCCCGCGACATCGCCACCATGGCTCATGAGCTGGGACATGCCGTCCATGGCATGATGGCCAAGGATCACTCCGTCTTTACCTTCCACTCGACGCTTCCACTCGCGGAAACCGCCTCGGTCTTCGGCGAACGGATTCTCTCCGATGCGCTGATGTCTCAAGAGCGCAACAAAGCCGTTCGCCAGGGACTGCTGATCGGCCAGCTCGATGACATCTATGCGACGGTTTTACGCCAGGCCTATTTCGTCCGCTTTGAAAAGCTGGCGCACCAGATGGTGGGGGAAGGCGCGACAGGCGACCAGCTGGCAAAAGCCTACCTGGGCGAACTCCGCCAACAGTTCGGCAAGGCCGTCAAAGTCCCAACTGAATTTCAGTGGGAATGGCTGAGCATCCCCCATATCTTCGCCAGCCCGTTCTATTGCTATGCCTACAGCTTCGGCAATCTGCTCGTGCTGGCCTTGTACCGCATGTACAAGGAACAAGGTGCCGCCTTCGTCCCCAAATACTTGGAACTCCTGGAGACCGGCGGATCTGAAGCTCCCCGCGACATTCTGGCCAAAGTGGGCGTCGATATGACGGCTGAAACCTTCTGGCAGTCAGGATTCGACACGATTCGCGAAATGGTCGTCCAGTTGGAAGCGACCCTTTCCTAATACGGGGCCATCTCAGAACAGCGAAACACCCTACTCCTGACTTATCGAAAGAGGCTTGACAGAACCCCCACACGCTGGCATACTGATAATAGTTATCATAATCGTTCATGGAGGTTGCCATGTACGTGTGCCTCTGCAACGGGATTACTGAATCGGATGTGCGCGAAGCCGGCCGGGCCGGCCATGTGACTCCCTGCGCCCTCAAAGCCAAGTTCAAGCTCAAGGGAAACGGCTGTTGCGGACGTTGCGCGAAGAATATTTGCGAGTTCGTCGAGATTGCGACTCAAGGATCAGCGACCTCCTGCCCCCGCACAACCGACCAATAACGCTCTTCCCGACCTCAATCTCCTGAGAATCGCATTCTCGCTCACGAGAATGCGGTGCCCGATCGAGACCGTGAACCGGCCCTTCATTGACCACCCAGCCATTCAGGGTACTGCAGCTTGTCGAAGATGATCTAGCGGGAAGGAACGGAGTGGATGAGTCTAGCGACTTCGGCAACCCGTTGGCCCAAGGCTCTGGCCTCAACCAGCTCTTTGTTGTCCAGGATCGGACAATGTACCAGGAGTCTTTTCTGATTGCGCGGCATGATGCCTCCCACCCCTCCCTGCTTCGCTAAGCGCTGAGGATTCTGCACGAAGTATGGGGTCGCATCTCGCCAGTACTCATCAGATGCCTCCACGCAAAGGCGCGTCCCCGCGAGACTGATCATATTCATGCAGAAACAATGCGCAGAGGGAGGGAGGACCTACTCATACCAAGCCCGGCGCGAGCAGAAAGTCAAAGTCTGCTTTGGTCAATACTCCTTGCCCGGAGCCGCGCACGACGCCGCGCATGACGGCGTCGTACAACTCGAGTTTCCGCTGCTTGAGCGCCATCATCTTTTCCTCGATGCTGTGGCGCATGAGAATCCGCACGATGGTGACGGTGCGCTGTTGCCCGATTCGGTGGGCGCGGTCCGATGCCTGGTTTTCCATCGCCGGATTCCACCAGGGGTCCAGATGAAACACATAGGTCGCTTTGGTGAGATTGAGCCCCTGCCCTCCCGCCTTAAGACTGAGGAGAAACACACTCGGCTGTTCACCAGTCTGAAACGCCTCCACACGAGTCTTCCGCGCGGCGGCCACCGTGGAGCCGTCCAGCCTGTGATAGGGCAGTGCATGCTTGCCGCAAGCCTCCTCCACCAGATCGAGAAAGCTGGTGAACTGGGAAAACACCAGGGTGCTGTGCCCCTCATCCAACAAGACCTGTAATCGCTCCACCAGAAAACTAAGTTTTGGGGAGGGCTCATCGGCCCGGTCCGTCAGGAGCCGGGGCGACAGACAGACCTGGCGCAGCTTGAGGATCGCCGTGAGCGCGATGAACTGGGCCTGGCCTGACGTCTTGGTGCGGTAGGCCTCGTTGATCGTGCTGCGGACCTGCGCGACTGTCTGCTGGTACAGCGCCTTTTGCCGATCGGTCAAGTCGAGGAACACTTCGCTCTCGATCTTCGGCGGCAAATCATGGAGGATCTCCGCCTTGGTCCGCCGCAAGATGAAGGGCCTGGTCCGGCGCAGCAGGCGCTCCAACGCAACACCCTGTGCGCGCTTGAGACCGGCCTTGAACCAATCGTACTCGCCGAGCAGTCCCGGCATGCAGAGATCGATCACGGAAAAATACTCGCCGAGATGGTTTTCGAGCGGGGTGCCGGTCAGCGAAATCTTAAAGCGTCCGGTAAGGCGGCGGGCGGCGCCCGTCGTGTTGGCCTGAATGTTCTTCACTGCCTGCGCCTCGTCGAACACGATGACATGAAACCGCATGCGCACCAGCCGATCGATATCCCGCCGAACCAGCCCGTACGTCGTGATGACGACTTCGCCATCCTTGGCATCGAGCCTCAGCTCGCTGCCGCTGTAGACATGGACCTTCAAGCCCGGCGCAAAGCGCGCCAGCTCCTGCTCCCAGTTGAAGAGGAGGCTCGTCGGCACGACCACCAGATGAGGCCCCTTCACACCGACCGACTGCCTGATGCGCCCGTCCTGGATAGCGGCTAGGAGACAGATGGCCTGGAGCGTCTTGCCCAGCCCCATATCGTCCGCCAAGCAGGCGCCGAACCGATGTTCATAGAGAAACGCGAGCCAGGCATACCCGTCCTGCTGATAGGGGCGAAGCGTAGCCTGTACGCTCGCAGGCAGGGGCGGTGCGACAATCCTCGTGAATCCCATCAGGCGGGCGAGGACGGCCTCGTCTTCCGCAGGCAACGAAACCCGGATGCCCTGCTCGCGCAACGCCAGCCAATCGAGAATCTGCAACCGCGGCACTCGCACGATCTTGCCGGCACCACGGCCCGCTTGCGCCTCTCCGGTCAGGGCAAAGATCGCACGCAACTGCTCCAGCGTCTGTCGGTCCAACACCCGCAACCGGCCTTCGGCATCGATCACCCCTCCCTGCTGGAGGGCGGCCCGCCACTCTGCCTCGGCCAACATTACACCGTCGCACCGGATTTCAGGACGGATTTCAAACCAATCGATCCCGCTCCCTTCCGGCTCGACACGCTCCACCTGCGCGGAGCATTCCCATCGGGAGGGCTTGAGAGGCTTATCCTCGTACAGCAATTCGATCCCGGCAGACGTGAGCCGGTCTAAAAGATCGGGCAAACCGTGGAACAACCGTGGCCCGTCGATCGCCATCTCGTCGTAGCGCGGCATGCTGCGAAAGATATCCTGGCCGAACACGTCGAAGGGAATCTTGTACAGCAACAACTCGCGAGCCTTGGCCACAGGCTGCAACTCCCAGCGCCCGGCATGCAGCGCCAGCCGCACATCGGCCCTGGCATAATCAGACAGATGCTGTTTGAGCCACTGCACACCCTCGTCGATGACGGTGCGCGGCCACCCCTCCAAAGCAAGGGCCATTTTAATGCGTGCGTCTCGCTCCTTGGCCTCGCCCACCTCAGGAAAGCTGAAGAACGTGTCGTACAGCACGGCCTTCCGTTTGTGCGCCCGCAGCGCGCCGGACACGCCACGACCTTGCTCCAACGCTGAGAGGCAGTCGAAGGTGGCCACGCTCGGCGCAAACCTGGCAGCACCACGGCGACATTGTGCCTGCAGGGTCCATGAGGCAGACGGATGCTCGACCGCGCCGGACGGCGGCTTCAGGATCAGCGCGCAGGATAATCCCTCACCAACAGACGACAGGGCCGGACGAGGCACCGGCACCTCCTGACCCGCTACCTTCAACATGAGATCGCGCACGATCCGGTTGATCTGCTTGTGCGTCAGATCGATTTGCGTAGCCTGAAAATCCTCCAGCGACAGCGTAAACTCCGTATCCTCGTCCGTTCCTTTCCACCGCTCATACCCGAACTCGCCCGATAGCGGCACCGCCCGGAATCCTCTGTCGAAATCGGTATAGGGATCGAAGAACGGCGCACCTCCCTTGAAACGTTGCCGCAAAGATCGAAACAACGCCCACCCCTGCTCGTCCTTCAACTGGAGGAGCCTCCCACCGCTCAGATCGGCGACAAACGTCATGAAGCGGACGGTCCGTTCAAGGGGAACCTCATCGGCAAGGCAGACGGCGCGAGCGCTGACCTGGCCGCTGGCGAAGTCGATCTCCGTCTTACTCCGGCACTTGACCGACTGGTCCCAGTGAAGCGGGATCGACTCGTCGCCGGAGACCAGCACGATCGGATAGGGGCTGTCCTGTCCCCTGAGATACCGGAGCAGGGGGTCTTCCCCAAACCCGGACATGAACCAGGACGCATCAAGGAGAGGAACCAGCTCAGTTGGAATCTCAGAGCCCCATCCCCCGGAAAGCGGCACGCCATTCTTATGGATCTGGAGCTGTGGAGGCAGGTGACGGGCATTGATGACAATCTCATAGGCCGATCCTTTGCGGACCGCTCCGGCAGGAGACGGCCGTGACAGCCTGGCCGGCTCCGTGATGCTGCCGAGCAACTCGGCCTGGAGCCCGGACAGCTCACCCTGATGCCCGCCCGGCAATCTGAATAATTCCGGTGAAAGCAGATGCTTGGTCGTAAAGTAGGCGCACAGCACATGTTTGCATAACCCGTCGGGGTCCCAGGCCGGACAATCGCAGGACGCCGAGAGGTATCCGTCGATGATGGAGAACACGACCTCGTACAGCCTGGTTCCCTCCACCTGCGCCGTCAGCGTCGCACGATCCTGGCTCCACGCATAATGTTGCAGCCGCTGCTCTTGATAATAGTTGTAGCCCTTGAGGACAGAGGGCTTCGGCGCCAGCGTATAGACCCTGTTGGCAGAAATGGCGCGAAACGCGGCCAGGAGCGCGAACGATTCTGGGGCAGGACTCGGAGTGACCGTCCCCTTCTCGGGAAAGGGACGGTTCCCCTGCCCGCGACGGGATGAGGTCTTCATTCGCATAACGTATCACTATAAACGGGAGAACGAAATGGCATCAAGGCACGACCGCCGATGAACCGTCGATGGACCAAGCGGGTCGGTCGTATTGCGCGAACCAGCGACTCGCCGTTCGCACGACAGAATGGCACTGTGGCAGGAAGCGCTACTGGGCAGAGCCGGATTTGAATCTCACCGCGACTTCGGCAACCCGTTGGCCCAAGGCTCTGGCGTCGGCCAACTCTATGTTGTCGACGCCGGGACTATCGCCTTCCGTAGTTGCAGAGGCGCCAAAGGCACCGCCGCCACTGACCACGATCATTTGATTCCCGAGCATCGCCGCCAGAATAGTCAGCATCGTTACTTCTTTGCCGCTCGAGATCTGCCCACCCGTGGCGAAGGCCGCCCCGACCTTATTTTTCATCTTGAAGTCCGGAAAGACCCCGAACTTAAACTGCCAATTGTCGAAGAAGGTCTTCACCTCGCCCGACATATTGGACCAGTAGACCGGCGAGCCGACGATGACCGCATCGGATGAAAACAAATCATCCGCCGTGACCTGCCCGACACGCTTCATCACGATCACGGCTCCCGGAATGCTCTTCGCACCTTCGACCACTGCCTCGGCCATTCGTTCGGTATTGCCAGAGAGGGAATGATAGGCGACCAGAATTTTGACGGGAACGGATACAGGCTCCTCTGCAGAGACCGGACCGACTCCGAGAATGGGGGGACAAACAAAAAGACAGACCGCTAAGAGTAGAGGCAAGAAATGGATGGAGACTGCGGTGGGCACAGGACCTGTGGCTTGACCATGGTCCTCATGCCCGGCAGGAGATGAAAACCGGATCACCGACGAAACGTTTCCTCTTCCATCCGCTCTTCGACGGACACGTCCGTGAGGGCTCCGCGATACTCGCAGCGATGACAGCGCACGCGCCAGGCTTCGATCCACTTCTCCTGGACATACGACTGACGGCAGCTCGGGCACACGAACACACCCTTGACGTAATGAACCTTGCGAACTTCCTTCATACGGTCCTCCAGGCTGAGATGGCCGAGGATCGCACAGGTCTCCTGGGGATTGCAAGACGGCCAACCCCGCCAGCCCACGCGCCGACATCGCTCCGCGCCATCGTGCGATCGCCATACCTTGACTGCCACCATGCCGGCCAGTACCATGCCTCCATGACGACTCGCTTCTTCCTGATCGCAACTGTTCTGTTCGCCCTGATCGGCCCGGCCATCGGAGAGGCCACGCCGACGGCCGGCAATCCTGCTGCGAAGCTGATCCCGGTAAAAACCCCGTCGGGAACGGTCGTGCAAGCCGAAATCGCCGACACCCCTCAGAAGCGCGCCGCGGGGCTGATGTATCGCGATCACCTCAAGAAAGACCATGGCATGATGTTCTTCTTCGACCAGGCCCAGGAATGGACGTTCTGGATGAAGAACACGCTGATCCCGCTTGACCTGATCTGGATGGATGAAAAAAAGCGGGTGATCCATATCGAACGAAATGTGCCGATCTGCACGAGAACGGACGACTCCTGCCCGCAGTACCGACCGAATGACGGGGCGATGTACGTCTTGGAAATTGCCGCCGGAACTGTAGATGGATTGAAAATCGAGAAGGGCACAAAACTGCAGTTTGCGAATCCGTAAAATCTGCCGGCCAGCCGGCCGTTACTTCTCCTGCCACGCCCGAATACGCCGCGCCGAGATCACCCCTTCGACCCGTTCAATCGCCTTCAGCACATGATTGATGTGCTTCGTGTCATTGACTTCGACTACGAAATCCAACACCGCCTTCCGGTCTTCGCGCGTCGCGATTTCCGCCCGGCTGATGTTCGCCTGACATTCCGCAATCGCGGATGACACGTTCGCCAGCACCCCGGTCTTGTCGACCGCCATCACCGACACTTTCACCGGGTGCAATCCCGGCGTTGCCGTATCCCATTCCACCTCGACCAGTCGTTCACGATCGTAGTCCAGCGCTTCCAGATTGGGGCAATCCACGGAATGGATCGTCAGCCCGCGCCCGCGCGTGATGTAGCCGAGGATTCGATCCCCCGGCACCGGGTTACAGCAGCGGGAGAGCTGCATCAAGAGATCGCGCGCACCTTTGACTTGGACGCCCTTGTCGTCGGATTTGCCGGCTGGGGCCTTGGGCATGGGGACTGGCTCCGAGACCGGCGCAGCCGTTCCCGGCGCCGGTGCCACCAGCTTCGCAATCACCTCTGCTGTCGCCAGATGCCCGAATCCTACCGCCGCCATCAGTTCGTCGAGCGTGTCATGCCCGAGCTGACGAGCGACCTCCAGCAGTTGCTCCGACCGTAGCATCTGGGCCGGCGCGAACGAGTGGCGCCGCAACTCCGACTCCAGGAGACGCCGCCCGATATCAATGCTGCGCGTTTGTTCTTCAGCCTTGACCCAATGTTTGATTTTCGTTTTGGCGCGCGAGGTCCGGACGAACTTGAGCCAGTCTTTATGCGGCGTCTGGTTCGGCGAGGTGAGAATTTCAACCGTGTCTCCGCTCGTCACCTGATGCTTCAACGGCACGATCTTGCCGTTGACCTTGGCCCCCACACAATGATCCCCGACCTCCGTGTGAATGGCATAAGCGAAATCGACCGGCGTGGATCCCTTCGGCAGTTCCTTCACGATCCCCTTGGGCGTAAACACGTAGACCACGTCATGAAACAACTCAAGTTTGACGGAATCCATGAACTGACGATTATCCGGCAGATCGGTGTGCCACTCGACGAACTGGCGCAGCCAGCCGAACGCCTTGCTGTCCTTCTCCGCGACCTTGTCCTGTTCCTTATATTTCCAATGCGCCGCAATCCCGTATTCAGCCACGCGATGCATTTCGTCGGTTCGAATTTGGAATTCGACGTGCTCGCCCTTCGGTCCGACGACCGTCGTGTGCAGCGATTGGTAGAGGTTGGATTTGGGAATCGCGATGTAGTCCTTAAACCGGCCGGGAAGCGGGCGCCAGAGTGAGTGGATCACCCCGAGCAGGGCATAGCAGTTCATCTTCGTATCGGTGATGATCCGCAAGGCCGTGAGGTCGTAGACCTCCTCAAAGGAAATATCCTGTTTGTTCATCTTCTGGTAAATGCCGTACAGGTGCTTCGGGCGGCCGTACACCGTCCCCTGCAACCCAACGTCGATCAGCGCCTTTTCTACCAGATCACGCACCTCGTGAATGTACTGCTCCCGGTCTTCATCGCGCTTCGCGACGCGCACCCGCAGCATTTCGTATACATCGGGTTTGAGATGCTTGAGGCACAAATCCTCCAGCTCATTCTTCACCCACCCGATCCCGATCCGGTTCGCGAGCGGGGCGTAAATCTCCAGGGTCTCCTGGGCAATTTCCACGCGTTTGGCCTCGCTCAAATGTTCCAATGTCCGCATATTGTGGAGGCGATCCGCCAGCTTGATGATGACGACGCGGATATCGTCCGCCATCGACAACACCATCTTGCGGAAATTCTCCGCCTGCTTCTCTTCATAGCTCCGAAAGGTGATCTTGCCGATCTTAGTCACTCCGTCGACCAGATGGACCACTTCTTTCCCGAACTCGCGCTCCAGCTCGGCCGGCGTGGCCACCGTGTCTTCCAAGGTGTCGTGCAACAGTCCCGCCACCACCGCCGCCACATCCGTTTTGAGCAATGTCAGCACGCCGGCCACCGCGACGGGATGCTGCACGTACGGTTCGCCGGAACGGCGTGTTTGCCCCTCATGCGCTTTGGCAGAAAAGTCGTAGGCCTTACGCACCAGACTGAGATCGGCCTCCGGCTGATAGCTCCGCACGCGGTCGAGGAGCTGATCGATATCGGTGACGGTTTCGTAGACCATCGACGCGTTACTCCCTAGCCGTCGCGCGCATATCCCGGACGCGCAGTTGAATGCGGTCGTGCCCGTTCCAGTGATTGATCTCCGGCGTGAAGGCCAGATCCACCGGCTGATTGAGCGTCAAGCCCTGCTCCGACAATGACTTCATGCCGAACCCGATACTGTCGAACGGCAGCGACCGCCCCTGCCGGACCGTCATCTTCAAATGTTTCTCGCCGACGACACGCGCCTCCATGATCGCTAATCCCTTCACGGCAAACATCGGTTCAGGGTTCCCCGCCCCGAATGGATGCAGCGAACCGATTTCCTGAATGAGGCGCATGTTCACTTCCGTTAGCGACACTTCAGAGTCGAGGTGCAGCGTAGGGACCACATTTCCCGTCGAGGACCAGGCTCCTGCCACCGCCGCAAACCGTGCCTGAAATTCCGGCAATTGAGCTTCGTGAATCGTCATCCCCGCTGCGCTAGGGTGCCCGCCGAACGCCACGAGCAGATCCCTGCACGAGGCTAAGGCTTGGTAGAGATCAAATCCTGGGATAGTCCTGGCCGATCCTTTGCCGATCCCCTGGTCATTGATGGCCATCACAATCGCCGGACGATGATAGCGCTCCATCAACCGGGCTGCGACAATGCCGACCACACCGAGATGCCAGCCGCGGGACGCCAGGACGATCGCCGGCGGCGCCTCGTCCTCTCCGAGCATCGCGACCGCTTCCCGCATAATCTCAGCCTCGAGGTCCTGCCTGCGGCGATTGAGTTGTTCCAGCTCTTGCGCCAGCTGCATCGCCTCCGCTTCGGACTCTGTCGTCAGCAACTGTACACCTTTGATCGCATGATCCAAGCGCCCTGCCGCGTTCAGCCGGGGCCCGAGCTTGAACCCCACCGTCTCCGAGGTGCAGTCACGCGTCACTCCGGCAACCTGTTTCAGCGCGCGAATCCCGCAGCGCGTCCCGCGCGACAGTTGGCGCAACCCTTCCTGAACAAATCCCCTGTTCTCATCCTGCAACGGCACCACATCGGCAATCGTCGACAAGGCCACCAGATCCAGCAGCGAATCGAGCGACACCGTCCCCTGACCGTACCGTTGCCGATAGGCGTCGGCAACCTTATAGGCCAGCCCGCCGGAACAGAGCCCGCGGAACGGATAGCGCGCCTCCCGCCGATGCGGATTCATGACCGCCAGCGCCGGCGGCATCTGCTCATCGGTTTGATGATGATCTGTGACGATGACATCCATGCCGAGCTGATTGGCGACCGCAATTTCATGATGTGACGTGGTCCCGCAATCCGAGGTGACTAGCAGTTTCACCCCCTCCGCGGCCAGCGCCCGCACCGCCCCTTCATTCAACCCGTATCCCTCCCGAACCCGATGCGGCACATAGGCTTGCGCGTTGGCGCCAAGCCCGCGGAAAAACGAATAGTAAATGCTGGTGGCCGACATTCCATCGACGTCATAGTCGCCATAGAAACAGACCCGCTCACTATGCTGCACGGCATAGTGTAATCGATCGATGGCGGCTTCGATGTCGGGGATCAAAAAGGGATCGTGCGCACGGAGCGGGGTCATCCAGGCGGTGGCTTCATCAGGCGTGGTGACGCCGCGCGCTAACAGCAGGCCTGCCGTCGCGGGCGAGATCGACAAGGCCTGGGCCAATGCCGCCCGCCGGCCGGGATCGATATCACGAAATACCCAGAGCTTAGACGTCATCCATGCCTCGGTACGGGCTAGAGTAGAAGAGAGTCAACGGTTCGGATACCGCGGATGGTAAATGCTCACCATCCCTTTGTCAAACCATGCAAAAACGGTCGACACAGAGAAGGCCGGAGGAAGATCATGTACCGGACGGAGAGGACTATGAGGCCAGCGGAGTGAGGGAAATGAAGAAGGGGGAACGCGAACCAGCCGTTCGCTATTCCCCCCCTTTTTGCACGTAGTTCTTGACGAACTCTTCAGCGTTCTTTTCGAGGACCTCGTCGATCTCATCGACGAGCTTGTCGATATCTTCCGTGAGCTTCTTCCCGGTCTCAACGACCTTCGGATTCGCCTTGACCTCGTCCTTCGATTGAGGCTCGCGTTTCGGCTCCTGCTTGCGCTCCTGTTTTTCCATCCGAGCACCTCCCGTAGTTCAGGGAAACTCTCGTGGACCAGCGCGGCGCGTGATCCCTTGCGATCACCTTACCCTAGGGTTATTTCAGCCGTCAAGCCAAGCCTCAATACCGTGAAGCGTCGCTCGTCTCTCGTTGTTCGCAGACGAAATCTGCCTCCCCTGCGAGATACGCTTCACGAACGACGCTATTTCACAATCAACGATACAATCAGCAACGCCACGATGTTGATGACCTTGATCATCGGATTGATCGCCGGACCGGCCGTGTCCTTATAGGGATCTCCGACCGTATCGCCGGTCACAGCGGCTTTGTGAGTATCGCTGCCCTTCAGGCCCTGCTCTTCAATGTACTTCTTGGCATTGTCCCAGGCACCACCGCCGCTCGTCATCGAGATCGCCACGAACAAACCGGTCACGATGCTACCGACGAGCATGCCGCCCAAGGCCTGCGGGCCCAGGATCACACCGACCAAAATCGGGGAAATCACCGGAATTAATCCCGGCACCATCATCTTCTTGATCGCCGCCTGCGTCACGATATCCACGCAGGTGCCATATTCCGGCTTGCCGGTGCCCTCCATGATGCCCTTGATCGTCCGGAACTGGCGCCGCACTTCTTCCACCACGAGACCGGCCGCCTCTCCCACCGCTTTCATACAGAGGGCTCCAAAAATAAACGGCAACATCCCACCCAGAAAGAGTCCCACCAGAACAGAAGGGTTGGAGAGATCGAATGTGCTCGCTCCGGCCCCTTTGGCAACCTCGCGCGCATATTCGGCAAACAACACGACCGCCGCAAGACCGGCCGATCCGATCGCGTAGCCCTTTGTCACAGCCTTCGTCGTATTGCCGACCGCGTCGAGCGGATCGGTGATATCCCGCACCTCTTTGCCGAGGTGGGCCATCTCCGCAATACCGCCCGCGTTATCTGTGATCGGACCGAAGGCATCGATCGCCACGACAATTCCGGCCATCGACAACATCGACACCGCCGCCACGGCCACGCCATACAGGCCGCCGGATGCCGCGCCACCGCAAATCGAGTAGCTCGTCAGAATCGCCGCCCCGATCACCACGACCGGCCAAGCCGTTGCTTCCATCCCCACCGCTAATCCGGCAATGATGTTCGTCGCATGGCCTGTTTCACTGGCCTTGGCAATAGCCTTCACCGGCGCATAACTCTTGGACGTGTAATAGTCCGTAATAAAAACCAGCGCCAGCGTCACCGCCAAGCCGATCAACGCCGCAATGTAATAACTGATTCCGCTGACGCCGCCCACGCCAGCCATGATCGTGTTCGTTACTGGGTAGAATGCGACCGCCGCAATGCCGCCCGCTACGAACAGGCCCTTGTACAGCGCCGGCATAATCTCGCCGCCGGGGCTCACCTTCACGAAGAGAATCCCGATGATCGTCGCGAAGATCGTCACGCCGCCGAGGGCGAGCGGATAGAGAATCGGCGCGCTGTTCCCGTTGAACAAGGTGAAGGCCAGGACCATTGCCGCCACGGTCGTCACCGCGTAGGTTTCGAACAGGTCCGCGGCCATACCGGCACAATCGCCGACATTGTCTCCCACGTTGTCTGCGATGACCGCCGGATTGCGGGGATCGTCTTCCGGAATGCCGGCTTCGACTTTTCCGACGAGATCCGCGCCCACGTCCGCCGCTTTGGTATAGATACCGCCGCCGACTCGGGCAAACACCGAAATCAAACTCCCGCCAAACCCGAGACTCAGCAAGGCATGAATCGCCTTCTCCTGTCCCGCAATCTGCGAGGCCACCGTATAGAAGAGGGTAATCGCCAGCAAGCCTAACCCGATCAGCAACAGCCCCGTCACTGCGCCGCCGCGAAATGCAACCGTCAGCGCCGCGTTCATCCCTTTGTGGGCAGCCTGGGCCGTCCGGACGTTCGCCCGCACCGCGATAATCATCCCCACATAGCCGGCCAGCGACGACGCCCCGGCGCCGATCAGAAAACCAACCGCCGTCAACAGGCCAAACTTATCGGACACCGCGCCTGCGCCTAACAACAGCGCAAACAGCACCGTAGCGACAATGCCAACGGTCTTGTACTGGCGATTCAGATAGGCACTCGCGCCCTCCTGAATCGCCTTCGCGATTTCCTGCATTTTAGGATTACCGGCGTCGAGTTTGAATACCCACATCGCCAGATAGAGACCGTAGGCAATACCGGTGACGGCTGCGAGCAATGCAAAGGAGATGATGGCTGAGTCGCTCACGGGATACCCTCCTAGTGGTTAAACGACCGTTGAATGTCGCTCAATTCCCCGTGGCTTCAACCCATCCGAAGGACACTTCGAGAAGAAGTCCGCAGGGTGGTGCAGGTGCCGCTATGGTGCTAACTAGCCGAAAAACTTGGCTAGTCTATACAGATGGCTGAAAGGGATCAAGGTGAAAGATAGGCCGGGACCGCCCGATGCACTCTGGCTACAACCGTTCAACCAGCTCCCGCATGACCGCAAATGGATGAATCCACGTCTTGTGAACCGCACAGGGCCGGTCATTGAGGCGTAACGAGGTTGAGATCGGGTCCAACTCCATCACGTTGCCAATTTGATTGAGCAGGCCATATTTCAAATCGTCCGCGACGACACGCATCGACCCAAGCACCGATCGATCCGTCGTTTGATCCGTCCGCAGCGGCCCCAAGAGCAATCCCGCCTGAGCAATGTGATGGTGCGCCAGCCCCTGGGCTTCCAACACAGCCAAAAATAAATCGCGATGCCAGCGCCCCAGGTCGGCGAATTGCGGCGCGCGCAACCCCGGCATGAACAAAGCATAGCGGGTGGCGTCGTGACAAAAGAGCACACATTGGCGGCGGTCGAGCGTGAGGAGATGGCCGTGCCAGCTTGTCAGAGGACCTGACCGGCCCACAGGCTCAGGGTCTGCCTCAAGCCGATTGAGGGCGGAGGGAATCCGCGAGGCGAGTTTTCTGGTGCAGTGGAGAATCACAGTCGACTTATGAAAGCCCTTCGTCCAGCCGCCGCAGCCACATCTCGGTCAGCAACTCATACTCTCCCCGGTCTGCAGCATTCAACGCCTCAAGATAGGTCCGGCGAAACTCCGGCCCCTCTGGGATAATCTGGACGTCGGGGAGACCGATCACATGCATCAGTGTAATGAGCAACACACGACCGACTCGCCCGTTGAAATCTTGAAACGGATGAATGGATTGAAACCGTCCATCAGCCATAGCCAGAAGCTCCACTATCGCCCGGAGATCCGGCGCTTCAGACCGAACTTGCCGTACACGTTCAGCGAGATCGTCGCAAAGCAACCGCATGTGAACCGGCACTTCATAGCAGGGAGGCGGCTGATGCCGGCCGATTTGCACATTCCGGTCACGGAAACGGCCGGCCCAATCCGGGAACAGCGCCCCGGCTAATTCACGATGGCGTAGGCAAAGCCATTCAGACGTGATGTGGATCGTGGCTGGATCGGATTCAACAATCTGGCGGAGAATGCTCGTCAGAGAAACGGCAAGTCGTTCAGCGACCTCAGTATAGAGCTTGGGCCCTTCAGCGGTGTCGAGATAACGGGTCGAGCCTACGCTGCCGGTCTGGTGCTCTTCTGGTTGGCCAGGAGTTCCTGAAGGCGGGCCATAGTCACCGGTTCGTTCTCGAATTTCATCGATTCCACCACCCAATCCAGTATTCGACCCCGATACAGAGCCTGCCTCGTCGCCAGATCGGCGTGCTGCTGGCGCCAACGCTGTAACTTGGCGTTGGCTTGAGTGAGATTCACCGGCTGAAGTGTGGCTTTCGTCATGGCTGTCATTCTCCTTCACTTTGGATGAAGTTGCAACCGAGGCCGCTTCAACGATCGCAAGCTCCTCTTCCGTCAAGCCGTAGAGGCCATAGACCAGCCGGTCGATCTCCTGATCGGTCACGTCGATTTGGCGTTGCAGACGGTCCTTGTCGGCAGGGGTGTTGGCACCAGAAGATCGTTTATGAAGGTCGAGCATGCGCTCGACGAGCGCGACTAGATGATCATGCGAAGCTTTGTCGTTCGAGTTTTTAAAGTCTATGGGTCGAATCGGAATAGGCTCAATGTACTGACGATTGAAGGAGTAATAGCCACCTCCGAATCGCGAGTTTGCCAACTTTGCAAGCCAATCCGCCATCCGACTATTTAGAACTCCTAGAACATAATATTGCGATACGTGGACATTTGGCTTTAGTGTTAAGCCATAAGCTCCGCCACCTCCGCCACCACTACCTACGAAATGGAAGCTCCCTTCTGCGTCATAACCCGCCATCAATCGCTTACCGATTGATGGAACCAGAATGCGACCGAACCCTTCACCCAAATCATAATTTCGTCTTCGAAAGGCGTGCCAATCTTTATTGTTCCTTGCTCTCAATCGATCATAGTTCTCCTTCAGGTACTTCCATGCAAGTGGGTATGATTTCTCAATCGTTTCCTTCTGAATAAGAAGAGCCTTGCCGGATTCATGGCTATAGGGAAACAACACGAGCCGGCCACCCACATCAATCGAATAGCGACGTATATCGAGAGAACCCTTAACTAGCCTCCGAGTAATCGACCTTTCGATTTCAAACGCCTCGGGGCTTGCCTTCGAAGTCACGGTGATGATGGGACTGTTTCCGTTCGGCGTAACTACTTGCAGCAAGAATATCTCATCGAGTCCAGTTTGGAGACCGTGCTTAATTTCGCAAATCTTTCCTAGGCAGGGGAAACCCTTGAGTCGTCCTAGAAGAGTGGTGGCCTGGGACGATTCAAAGGACCAAGGCTCACCCGAAAACCTGGCTAGGTCGACTTCAATCAGTGAAGAATTATCTACCGTCAGTGATGATGGACTTGCGATAGCACTCTTGTACTTGACGATGCTGTGCGGCTCTTTGCTTAGAAACAGAAGGCAGGTATATGTTGATGCACCAGGAAATACTTGCGAGTCACCAAAGTCCACAATGCTTCGAAGCGATTGTGACGAAGAAAGAAAATCTCGAAGATTCTTTCCGTAGTCTGCCGTAAAGAACTTATTCGGAAGAATGAAGCCGAGGTGCCCCTTCGCAGACAATAGTTGATAGCTCCTCAAGACAAACACGACATAAATATCAAATCTGTGAGTGATGTCGTAACGTTTGTATAGATATGGACGCACTTCTTCTTCAATATTGCTGACACGCACGTACGGCGGATTGCCGATGACGGCATCGAAGCCGCCCGCTCCCTCACCCTGCCCTCTCCCAGAGGGAGAGGGGAATATGTGAGGAAACTCGGCCTTCCAGTCGAACGGATTGACTCGCCGCATCTCCTCGTCGTCCGGCATGAGCTGGCCCGAGAAATAATCAGGACCAATGAGGCTGTTACCACATTTGATGTTTTGCCCGAGATCGGGCAGCGCGCGTTCATGCACGAAGGAGAGCTGCCGCTTGAGCGTCTCATCACTTTCCCCTTCCAACACTTTGAGCAAGAGACTGAGCTTCGTCACTTCCACGGCCTGGCTATCGATATCGACGCCGTAGATGTTGTTCAGGAGAATCCGTTTCTTCTCTTGTGTCGTCAGCCGCCACTCGCCGCTGGCCGTCTGAAAGAGTTCCTTGCGGTGTTTCTCCTGTCCATCTTTCAGATACCAGTCACGATGATAGGTCAGGAGGTAGCGATAGGCGCCGAGCAAAAACGAACCTGATCCGCAGGCCGGATCGAGCACGGTGAGTTTGGCGATCTGCTTGGGCGTCTTGCCGTCGCACAGCACGCCAACCGTCTGTTTAACGATGTACTCGACGATGTACGCGGGCGTGTAATAGACGCCGCCGGCCTTCTTGACCTCCGGCTTCTCTTCGATCTTGGCCTGATGGCCAGAAGTGAGGCGAATGACCTTGCCGAGAAACTGCTCATAGACCTGGCCGAGGATTTCCGTGGGAAGGACTGAAAACTCGTAGGGACTCTGGGGATAGTAGAGCCGGCCGAGAATCTCTTTGAGCACCTTGTCGTCGATCTTCAGGCTGGGAGTCAGATCGTCGGGCGATTCGGCTCGATCCTGTTCCTTGTGGAAGTGAAAGAGACCGGAGTTGTACCGGTCGTCCGCCTGTTCGTAGAGATAACGCAGCCGTCCGTAGATGTTCTGCCCGTTCAGCAGGGCTTGCAGTTGGCCGTAGGGCTCGACGCCACGATCTTCACAAATACGGAGGAAGATGAGCCGGTCGATGGTGCGCTGGACGGAAAAGTTCAGTTCATGGACGGTGAGTGCAGGATTGCGGAGCGCGAGATTCTTGGCGAGCGATTCCCGCCAGGTTTCGATCTCCTTCAGAAACTCCGCATCGACGGTGGCCGTGCCGCGCTTGCGGTCGGTGACCGCATATTTATCGAACGAGCCTTTGAGCACCGCCTCTTTGGTGAAGATGGAGGCAATCTCGTCCCATCTGGTCAAATACTCCCGATAGGTCAGGTAGAGAATACGTCCGGCGCTGGGCTTGTCGGTTGGATTCGGACGCGTGCGGCAATCGTAGACGGCGAACTCTTCGAAATCCGTCAGGATGGACAGCGGCAGTTTGGCCGACCAGGCATAGCGGCGGAGCTGATAGGCCGGAGGGATCTCGTCCTTGACGTTAACGGCCGGCTTCTTAGCTTCCAGGAAAAACTTACGCGCCCCGCCAACCCGGAAACAGTAGTCTGGCGCTTTGGTGTTGCCGCCGATCTTGATGGCATCTTCATGGATAACGTCTTTGTACGCCTCGGCATGGCCCTGCTTGTTGGCGATATCCCACCCGAGCGCCTCGAAGAACGGATCGAGAAACTCCCGGCGCACTTGGGTTTCGTTGTAGCTCTGGCTCTTATAGGAATCGCGATTCTGCTCGAACCGGTCGATGAGAGTGGCAACGATAGGAGGCGCCTGGCTCATAGTGGGCCCATGCTCTGGTCCTAGTGCGATCGAATCGTGAGCCCAGTTGATTCACATCGTAAATGTTGCGTCATGACAAGGTCTTTCCAACACAGCGAATGACTCGCCCCACCCTCTCCGCCTTCAGCCAATCAAGCCGGTCGAGAATATGTGTCGGCATGCTGACACGAAATCCGCATCGACGGCGCAACTGACGCAGACGCTCGTATTCTCTCCAGACGGATTCATCTTCATTAAACCGCCGAGTCAATTCTTGCGTATCAGTGCACAGCTTCATGACACCTCACACTCACTGGATGCTCGGCGAAAGAAAATCTGACAGCCCACACGAAGCACTTTTCAATAGGCATATGGCGCAAGCGATTGCCGCCGAAGAATACCCGTTTCGTGAAGGGAAATCACCCAGGCCTGCTGAAATGGAACCATTGTGTACTGGCACCTGGGGACTTCGCAGTTTGCGGGGAAGGAGTCAGACTTGCTATAGTCCGCGCAAGTGGAGGGCTGTATGGGATTTGAGCCGAGCTATATCGTGATCGACGGACAGACATTCAGCAAGGTCAAGCTGGCGTTGGACAACCATGTCTACAAGAACTGCCAGATCGACGATTGCGATCTCTACTACAGCGGCGGCCAGTATGAACTGCTCGATACCCACGTGACGAATTCACGCCTGGTCCTCAACCACCCCGCCAAGGGCATCTACAACTCCCTGCAGATCTTCAAGATGAAGTCGCCAAGCTCCAAAGTCATCTTCGAGTAGCGCCCTTCGTATCTCGTGAAGCGTCGTTCGGCTCTCGCGTCATCAAACATCATCGCCTTCTACCGAATCGGCGCCGCAGCGAGGGTGGCGCTCCAGCGTTGACTCCTTGACAGAGCGTACGATATCACGTACCGTTACTCACATCAGAGAGTAATCGACTCGTCTTGGAGAATCCGCTATGACCACGCTCAAAGCCAGCGCCGCTCGCTCAAAACTGTATCGGCTTATCGACGAAACTGCGGCCTCACACGAACCGATTATGATCGCGGGGAAACGGTCGAGCGCGGTGCTCGTGTCCGAAGAGGATTGGCGCGCGATGCAGGAAACCGTGTACCTCCTCTCCATCCCCGGCATGAGACAATCAATCCGCAAGGGAATTGCTACTCCTATCGGAAAATGCTCGAAAGACCCCGGCTGGTGAAGTGGCAGCTCGTCTTTACGAAGCAGGCCCAGAAAGATGCGAAGAAAAATGCTGCGGCAGGCTTGCGAGAAAAAACAGAGCGCTTGCTGGAGGTCCTTCGGAAAAACCCGTTCCAGACTCCTCCGCCCTGCGAAAAACTAGTCGGTGACTTAGAGGGTGCCTATTCACGGAGAATCACCATCCAGCACCGGCTCGTCTACCACGTGCTCGCATCGGACAAGATTGTGAAGATCTTGCGTATGTGGACCCATTACGAATAGCCCACGGGACCGGCTATTTATTGACAGGAATATTCTCGGTGCGTTTCACGATGTCGATCGCCTGAAAGACGGGGTCTTGCGATCCCTTGGAGGCTTCGGCTTCGACACGCTGGAGGAACGGCGCAGGACCGCTGATCGGCGCGTAGTTGAGTGTCACGTCGACATCGAACGTCTTCGTATCTTTCGGCGTGGGGAAGGTAAAGGTTTCGACCCGCGTTTCGTCGGGCTTCAACACCGTGTCTTCGAGCACTTTCACCGCCTCAAAATCAAAGACCGTCTTCTGGCCCTTGGCGTCGGCATAGGTCCGTCCATAGACACGCTTATCGGCGAAGACCGTTTTCAGGTTCTTTCCCTTGATGTCGAGATCCAAGACCACAGTCGCCCAGGCAGGATGGGTCGTCGGCAGGTTATGCGGCACGAGGCTTTGCACCTTCACCGTGACCGTCGTCTTGTCCCCGTCGATCTTGGTTTGCACATCCAGCTTCGCCGCTTCCTGCCGCAGCTTGCCGATGCGGCCAGGGAACGTATGGTTGGCAACTTTGCGCTTCTTCTCTCCATTGGCCGACTCCCCGACCTGCTCCGGCATGTGGCAGCTCTGGCATTCTTTGCCGGACTTCACCGCCTGGCTCTGCTCGTAACTCCCGAGCAAATCGTTGGCCTTGCCGAGATTCGCCGCAGAAGGTACCGACTGGTGGCAATTCAAGCAGAGATCGGACTTTTGAAACAGCCCCAGCTCCATCGACTGATGCGCCAGGTTCTGGACAAAATCCTTATAGGGGCCATAGAGCGTCTTGCTGCCCAGTTCGTATTTGGGCTCCGGCGGATGCTTGGCCCGATCGACCTGCTTGATCAAATGGCATTGGGCGCAGGCCACGCCATCCAATGAAGGATCTCCCGCCTTGGCCTGATCCACGAAGAGCTGGGCCTGGTCAGGAAATTCACGCACGTGGGGCGCGTGACAGCGGAAGCACATCGCCTTATCTTTACCTGCGGAAGAATTCAGATAGGCATCCAGCGCAGCCCGGAAGGCCGGCGAATGAATCGACTTGGAGAGCGGAGAAGTTTCCCACTCTTCAAAGACCCGTTCATGGCAACGCTTGCACTTACTGGAGTTCGGAAAGGCCTTTTCGATCACGGCCTGAGACTTGGCATCCTGCGCATAGACGCCGGACTGCCCGCCGCTCCAAAGCGCCAGAACGCCGAGAAGCACCGCAATACCCAGGACTCCCTGTTTCATACGCCTGAATAACCTCACGTCACGATCCTTCTTCAACAGTCGCCCTACAATGTCTTGACGCGATAAGTGAGGAGCCGCGGCTGCTGGTACTCATCGAGCACATGCTTGGCCTCGTCCCGCTCCTTGTCGTTCTTCAATGTTGCGAGATACTTGTCCCGCAACGCCGGCTCCGGCGCCGGAATCAATGCGTAGCTCAAGACCGCCTCAACCGAGGCTGGCGCCGAGCCAGCCGGCATCGAAAAGGCAAACGGCACTTTTCTCGTATTGCCGCCCTTAATGAAGGGATCCGGAATCGGGCCGCGGAGGATTTTGTCGTAGGGTAAGCCGAACCGCTTCGTCTCTTCCGCTAAGACCTTGCCTGCCGCGTCTTTGACGGTGATGGTGAGGATCACCTGCTTGAGCACCGGATCCCCGTCGGGGAAGCTGTGGGGGAGGCTTCCCACTTTGACCAGGGTCGTACCCTCTACTGTGCCGCTCGACTTCGCCACCTCGATATCGACACGCGGCATCCATTCGGCTTGGAGATTCCGGTTCTTTAACAACGTGCCGGGAATGACGACGCCCCGAAACCAGTGCCGGCCGATCGCCCGCGTCATCGATCCGCGCCGGGACGTCGAGCTTCCGGTCGAGGGCTCCATGTGGCAGTCCTGGCAAATCGTTCCCTGGAGAATTTCCCCGGGCAACTCCCGCTTCGTGACATCCTTTACTTTGTCGAAATGGCAGGAGGTGCAGTAATTGGCCCCTCGGAACAGATCCGACTGCGCTCCGACATGGACGAGGTTTTCCTCAGGATTCGCAAAGGGGCCATAGAGCGTCTTGCCCGGCGTCAACTTGAAAGTCGGCGGCGGGCCCGGGGTTGTTTCGACGGAGCCGATCATATGACAGGTCGCACAGCCGATCCCCTCGACCTGCGGCTTCCCGGCTAACACCTGGCCGACGATCTTCTCCGCATGTTGGGGGAATACGGTGGTGGACGGCACATGGCAGGAGAGGCACCGCTGGCGCTCGTCCGCGGTGGGGTTCGTCTGCATCCACACGCCCAGCACGGTGCGAAAGACCGGGGACTCCAGCGACGTGCCGTGCAACAACGCGGCATCGACCCGGCCGAAGGTTTTCAGATCCGGCGTTTGCTCCCGCATGCCTTTCCACTCTTCATAGTGGCGGTCATGGCATTGTTTGCAATCTTCGGAACGGATAAAGACATTTTCAATCTCAGCGACCCACTCGGGTGTCGTCGCGGCATCGGATTTTTGCGCGATAGCCCGCTCGTGGGATAAGGCCGTCAGCCCGATGGCGAGGAGCAGAAAACATCCGATGGTGAGACGTCGTGTCAACGGCATCTGTGACCTTTAATCCCGTTTGCAACCGACAAAATGGAAATTCACACCCCATCCGACCGGATCGCCCGGATCGGCCGGTTCATAGGTCCCGACGGTGAAGTTGCATTCCTTCATCGCCTTCTTGATGGCCTGGCCGAAATCGATGATGTTCCGGATTTCACGCTTATCAATTTCTTTAATGACGGACCGCACTTTGATGCCGGCATAGTCGGCGCGGGAATTCCCGATCACTTCGAACACAGCGACGCCCCTCGCCTCCTGCAACTTCAACTCTTTCCGAATATCTTCGTCTACCGAGCCGACCGCCACACCGAATTCCTCTCCCAGCCTGATAGCCTCCTCCTCAGTCATGGCCTCGGCATCGACCGACGCCGTGGACGTCGAGAGCCCCCCCAGGACCGCACCGAACAGCATACTGAGGGCCAGAAGAAAACTCCCCCAGGAGCGAACGGAACGTGGAGTGAATCGTTGACTTCGAATGGTGGTCCTTTCACGCGGCCATCATATCACCGCTGCCAGCCCACGCCGGGAATCAGGTAACTCAGAGCTTCGCGACCGGATCGATAGACAACTGGAACCAGGGGGCAACGGACTTCTGTCCGTTGCGCTCTTTGTTCTCGCCGTTCCACACTGCGAATGAGACGGTTTGCACGCGGCCCGGAATCAGCTTGGCTTCGTTCTCCGGCTCCTCGCTCACCAGAGGGCGGCGCATCACCACGCGCCACACCCCGTCTTTCCATTGCGCTTTCCCCTGGATGCGCCCCTGCTTTTCTTTTGTGGTCAACGTGCTGAATCCCCCGCCGATCAAGTCTTCCACAGAAGAGACTCGCCGGGGAATGACCTCAAAGGTGCGGACCCCGCCCTCCTTCTTTTCCGCCTGGCGCGAGGCGCGGCGATCGATGTCACTCTGCCAATCGGCTTTCCAATGCCAGATATTGATGTAGTGATCGAGTTGGCCCATGCAGAAGAACGCCGGTGCATCGCCGAGCGGCAGCCCGATGGCGACGCCGTCTCGAAAGGTGCCCGGGGTCAGGCGATCATTTTTGGTGTTGTCCTGCCACTCCAGCAGGAAGGCGATCTCGGTGCCGTTGTGAAGGGAGCGGACGACGAGTGCGCGCGCCGTCGGCTCAGGCCAGACCGGGCGGGTAATGACCTGTCCGCTGAGTGGCACCGTTAAGGAAGAGGCTTTGGCCCAGGCCGTATCGTCAGGAGCCGATGGGAGTTCACCCTCGGTGAAATGGGACCGGATAGTCATGCCCGCAGAGCTGACCAGCGGAATTCCCCATCCGGCTAGAAGGCTCGCGATCACGAAAAGACCGGTAAAAAACACCAGCAGAAGAGGACGGGACTGGCTGAGATTCGTCATTCGCACCATGCAGATGATTCGAAGTTCGACGGTCGCCGTCTGGATCACTGCAGCCTATCACAAAACCAGCCGAGCGGCATGGCCGTAACGCAAGAAACCGGCCTACGAGAGTTTCACCCGGCGAATTTTGTTCTCGCCGCGCTCGCAAATATAGAGATGCCCCTGTGAGTCGAGCGTCAACCCGACCGGCGAATTGACCACAGCTTCGATACCCAACAATCCGTCGCCATGTTTCACCGTGCCGGCCGACTCTTTCGCGACAAACCGCGCGGCGCCGCACCCGCCCATATTCTTGTCTTCATAGCCGCTGTCGCCGTTGCCCGCCACCGTGGTGATCGTGCCGGTCACCGCATCGATCCTCCGCACGCGATGATTCATGGTATCGGCCACGTAGAGATTGTCTTCGGCATCGAACACGACGCCCTCGGGCGCATGCAGCATCGACTTCACGGCCGGCTTATCGTCGCCGTCATAGCCATACCGACAGATCCCCGCCACCGTGGAAATGATCCCGGTCTGCATGTCGATCTTTCTCACGCGATTACTGCCCTTATCCACGACGACGATGTTGCCCTTGCTATCGATAGCCATTCCCACGAGATCATAGAGGCGGGCTTCCGTTGCAGGTTTCCCGTCATCCAGGTACATCGAAAGATCCAACCCGTCCGAACAGACCGGCATCAGCCAGCCCTGATCGTCGCTAAAGTCGATGCCGATCGCATCGCCGGAAAGCACGACGAGACTGCGCGCCACCAGCGGCTGCTCACGCGACTCATCTTCCGCTGTCCAGGCACCGGCGACCGTAGTCACCATCCCGGTCCGCGCGTCGAACCTGCGCACCTTATGCGCCTGCGTATCGGCGATATACATGACATCGTCCCGATCGAATGCAATCGCGGCAGGCCAGGTCAGATTCACTTCAAGCGCCGGACCATCGCCATTGAACCCGTGCTGGCCGGTCCCGACGACGGTCGTGATAATACCGGTTTCCCGATCGACCCGGCGAATGCGGTTGCTGCCTGAATCACAAATGAAGAGGTTGTTCTGTGAGTCAAATGCGACATCCAGCGGCAGATACAGACCGGCTTCTCCGCAAGGCCCCTCATCGCCGCTGTAGCAGGTTTCCCCGATCCCGGCAAAATTGTGCAACGTGCCTTCGAGGATGTTGACCCGCCGGATACGATCGGACCCGGACTCGGCAAAGTAGAGCCACTTCTCTTCCTTGTCGAGTGCGACATGGTGAGGGAGGGGAATCCCCGCCTTCACCGCTCGCTTCCCGTCACCGGTACTCCGGGCTTTCCCGTTTCCCGCAAAGGTCTCGATATAGCCGCCGGCTAACTGCAGTTCTGTATCCATAGACGTCTGTGCGTCTCCACTTCACATCGGAAAGAAAGCTTACGCGCGCGAGGCCGGTTGCGCGACGGCAGCCGGCTGATCGACGGTCATCGATTGAACCGGAGCTGCGGTAATGGCCGGAGCCGTGGCCGCGGCTTGCTGCTGCGCGGCGAGTGCCTGGGCCTCGGCCTCGATGGCGTCGGCTTCATGCACGGACTTCTTGAAGCCCTTGATGGCTTTGCCCAATCCCTCGCCCAGCTGCGGCAACTTGCCGGCGCCGAAAATGATCAACACGATCACGAGAATGAGGATCAGCTCTGTGAATCCAAGACTCCCAAACATGATGGACTCCTTCGTAAGGGGTAAATCAGGATGCGGAACTCTCTTTGGCTTTCTTGGCAAACCGCTCTTTCAACCGCTTCCGCGCTTCTTCCGCCTGCTCGAACATTTTGCACTTGTCGTACACACTGATGAGATTGTAGTAGGCCAGCGGCTCATCGGGATTGTTCTCGACGGCGCTCTCCATCACCTTGATCGCCAGATCGGATTTCTTGTGATTCAGCGCGATCTCCATCAACTTGAAGCTGGCTTCCAGATGCGTGGGCTCGAGTTCGAGTGTGCGCATGTAACACTGGATGCCCATATCGATCGTGTTGTAGTCGGACACCAGGGGATTATCCAGCTCCACATACACGCTGGCGAGATTGTACCAGGCGATCGGATCTTCCGGCGTCATCTCGACGAGGCGCTCGTAGTAATCCTTGGCTTCCATGAACTTCTTCTTGTCCGCATAGACCCGACCAAGATTGAAGAGCGCCAGGATGTCATGCGGGAACACATCGAGGGCATGCTTGAATTCAGCCTCGGCTTCGTCGGCCATGTTCTTCGTGGCGTAGATGGTCCCGAGATTCGAATAATACATGGCGAGCGAGCGATTCATCTCGGCGCGCAAGCCCTCGGCCATTTCGATCGACTTCTTGACTTCGATCAAAGCATCGTCCATCCGGCCTTTACTGAAGTACAACTCGCCTAACCGGCAGCGAGCCTGGAAATCGTCGGGCTCCTCCGCCAGCAGCTTCTCGATCGCAAGGATTTCCTCGTCAGGCGAGAGCGGCTGATCTCCGGGATCCAGCGCGGTCGCCGTCTGCGTGGGTTCATTGCTTGGGTTCGTTGTGTCCATACATGCCCCTGTGTTCAGTTGCGGTGATTATACCTGTTCGGTTACCAGGGCATCCGAAGAGCCCATGAGTGTATTCGCGGCGGTCGACGGAGACTCCGAGACCGCCGGTCTAACCCGATCCATCGTGAGCAGCATCACTCCCAGAATCACCATCAGCGTGAGATTGGAAAAAAGCAACGCGTACCCGGCAATAAACATCAGTCCGATCCCATACCCCGCCAGCCGCCCCATGTTGAGCAGCTTAATGACGGTGTAAGACCAACAGAGCAGCCCCCCCATATAAATGGCAAAGGGCAGATAGAAGGTATAGCCCATGCCGAACTGGAAAATCCACCCGATCCCCTGGGAAGCTTGCCGCACCCCGGATGCCAAGCCTGGATCATACAAGCCGAGCAGATAATCGGTAAAGATGAGGGTCGTGAAGATCGTCCCAGTCGTCGCCCAGAACCAGATCGCCCGGTTGCGCTGCACGCGGTTCTTCGTCCTGAGCGACAGCCCCTGGCCGTAGGCCACAAAGGTCAGAAAACTCGCCAATACCATCAAGGCTTCGCCGATCCGGTGAGCCTCATACACGAACGGCGGCGCGGCAACGGTATTTGCCACACTGTAGGCGGTCGAAAGAATCTGGTAATAGAGCCAGCCGGAAATGCCGAAGTAAAACGTCACCCCGAGAATCCGATGGGACCGCTGCTGCTGCGTCGAGACATACTCGAACATGAACAGCGTCAAGGCCAGAAAGGCGATGACGTTATAGATCAATGACCCGACCATCCCGGAAGGCACCACCAAAAAGGCCGCGGTCAGGAGCAGTAGCAACACCACACAGCTCATCGCTACCTTGGCCATCCGGCTCACCTCCTGGCCGGCGCTTCGATTGACCATCGTCACACCCAGCGCGAGGAACAAGAGAATGGCCACGATATTGAGGAGCCATGTGCCGATCTCCGTCAGCGTCGTGAAGGTCGGGGTGATCCACGGATGCGCAACGGCCATCTTGCTCAGGTGCATCCCCAACCGTGAGACCAGGCGATAGAGCACCAGCTCCAAAAAGGAAGTGAGCAGGACGAGCTTGATCGTATATTCGAACATCGGGCCGTAATCGCTGATCCGGCCTGAAATTCGATCACTCATCGTTGCGATCTTCATGCCCACTCGCACGCTCCAACCAGCAGGATCTGATTATAGCTGTCACCAAAAAACAGGGTCAATGCCGGGCCGCCACCATCGTCCAAGGACGCTAGGACGCACTGATCGGCTGCGGCGCCTGGCCAGCCTGCGCCTTTTCATGGGCAATGTAGAGCAATCCATCCGCCATCGAGTAGTTGAACGGCAACTCACACACCACTTCACTCACCCGTTCATAGACATGCTGATAGAGCTTTTCCGACTCGTCCGGCGTCATCCCCTCCTGCACCTCATAAAAGAAGCCCAGGCTCAGATCCTCTGCAGAGGGCCGCATGATTCTCCGTATCCCATACCCCCCTGGATCACTCATGATCGGGGCTTCCTTTTCAAGGTCAAACAGGCAGGGCTGGCAGGAGAATCCGAACGACTCGTGCAACTTCTTGTTCTCCACGATGAAGTTCATCGTTTCCAGGGCTTCTTCTTCCTTCTCCGTAGGGAAGCCGACGATAATGTAGCAGTGGACCGCAATTCCCAAGTCCACACAGTCGTCGGCAATCCGCCGGACCCACTCCTGCTTGATGCCCTTCTTCATGAAATCCATGATGCGCTGATTGAAGGATTCCAATCCGAACACAATCTTGAGACAACCGGCATCCCGCATGGACGTCAAGAGTTCGCGGGAGAGGTTCTTCTCAAACCGCATTTCGCAGGTCCACTTGATGTCCAGCTTCTGCTCCGTCATCTGCTGACAGAGCCGCTTGGTGGGTGCGAGCGCAAAACACTCGTCGGTAAAGAAGAAGTTCTTCGCCCCGTACCGCTCCTTGAGCCATTTCAGCTCTTCAATGGTCCGGCCGGGCTCTTTCTGCCTGAAATTCTGGTGATCGAGCGTGAGGGCACAGAAGGCGCAATCTTTGTAGTAGCACCCGCGCGAAAATTGGACCGGAAGGACCGGCTCCGGCGACAAATACTTGTCGAGCGGAAACCCGTCGTAGTTCGGCGCCGGCAGTTGGTTCACATTCTCAGAATAGAAAGGCTGATTGACTGTGATTTTCCCATTCTGGCGATAGATCAGATTCGGCACCTTGCTGAAATCTTTCTTCCCGGCCATCTGATTGACCAGTTCCAGCAACGCCGTCTCTCCCTCAAACACCACAATGTCGTCGGTGATATCGAAGAGGCTCGGACAGCGACGAATATTATCAACCAGGCGGGTGAAGATACTGCCCCCGATCGTAATATGCAGGTCAGGAGCCGCTTCCTTGATCAACCGGCACAGCGTCAGGCCTGGAATAATCTGCGAAGTTGCCGTAATCGACACTCCGATTATATCCGGGCGATCGTTCACGATGGACGGAATGAATTTCTCGCGGAACAGGCTGATATAGGGATTCTGCGCCTCATCCCGAATGACCTTCATAAGGTCTTTCGAGGAATAGATCGAATAATTGTTGAACTGATTGTCCACGACCGTCAGTCGAGTCGGGAAATACACCGACGATACCAACTCCAGCCATTTGTCGATCATGAAGAGACTGCCTCGATAGGCATCGAGATCATAAAACGCCTCGCTGCGCAGCGTCTCTTTTGCCAGTTCGACGCGATCGATCAAATAGGGGAACCGATCGAGTGACTCCGCAATTTTGGCAGCGTGCTCGCGGCTTCCCGGACCAGTCTCTCCAGACGTGCTCTTTTCCAGCTCCCGCTGCTTTGTGAGCAACTGCTCATGCACCTCTGCTCCGAAAGAGCGGGTCAGAAGTTGGTCGAGCAACTCGATTCCAAGATCCCGCTGAGAGACGTCTTTGACGCCGCCTTGGTGCAGGAATCCGGTGAGAGAAGGAAGACTGAGATACGGTTGAGAGGGATGCCAGGTAGGCGGAAACAACAACGAGACTTTCATGGAAACCACTTTCTAATATCTTCGGAAAATCAGATAGTTTCGAATGATTTCACTGAATCGTTTATACACTCCCGTGTTCTTCATTTGCAACCCTGATGCATCGCACTTTGGAAAAGTGAAATAGCCTCCTCCGCGATGCCGTAAACGTGCAAAAAAGAAAAAGCCCCGGGTCACTTCGCCATTCACATAGCGCAGACCCGGGGCCATTTTCTCACTTCACCTCAACGCGTTCAGCGATGAGCGATGGTCTCTCGTGAGACCGCTTCGCTCACGGAAGCTTGAGCGTGAACCAGGTGGAGAGCGCCTTCATACCGTTGCGCTCAATGTTGTTCCCATCCCACACTGCAAACGCGATGGGCACAGACATTCCCGCCTTGAACTGCGTATCGTTCGCATCGCTGGTCTCCAGGCTACGCTTGATGACCACGCGCCAGGTCGGACCAGAGTAACCGCCACCCTTGACGGAGCCTGACGGCTCCCACACACCGTTCCCGAGCACATCCTGGTGGGCCTGAGTGGTGAGGGTGCTGAATCCGTTGGCATTCAGGTCTTCAACCGAGCTCACGCGGAGCGTCGGGTCGGACATGATGTTGCCGGACCAGATACCTGAATTGAATGGCCCAAGGCTCCGACCGATCCGATCAGGATAGGTCACGCCACCGGCCGGCTCTTCGAAATAGTAATCCCAGAAAATACCTGGGTACTGATCGTCCACGTCCCACATGCCCGCGCTGTCCTTACCAAGGTCCTTCTGCCATTCTGCGTTCCACCGCCAGATGTTGGTGGTTCCGCCGGACTGGCCCATACACTGGAACGGTGGCGCACCTGACGTGGTGACCGGGAACATGATCGCAGCCTGGTCGCGGAAATCCTGCGGACCGATAGCTGTGTCATTCTTCGTCTGATCATTCCACTCCACGCGCAGGCCGAGCTCCTTACCGTTGCTCATCGCCTTCACGAACACCGACTTCACCGAGATGTTCGGGTGCATCGGGGTGGTGATCAGCTGACCGCTCAACGGAACGATTACACCAGGCACGCTTTCCCACACGGGGTTGGCGCCATCCATGGGAATCGGTCCCTTGACTGCCTTCGCCGGAATCGTGACCGGCTGGCTCACGGCCAAGGGCACTTGCCCGATCGTCAGCATGACGCCGACGACGAGGGCAGAGAGCAGAATGCCAAACACCAATTTCTTGTTGGTCGTCTGCACAACTCTCATACAGCTAATCCCTCCTCTCAAATTAATGATTAAATAACATCGCCCAAAATAACTACCGTCGAGAAAACTAGGAATAATTGCTCGAAACCTTACGCGGTTCCGACTGGTCCGCCCTCCTCCTTGTCCTTATCCTTGTCCTTCACATCCAGGAAGGACTGCGCGCCGACTTCGTTCAACAATACGCTGAGCTCATTCCCCTGATCCTGCGCACCGCATTCGTACGTCTGACCTTCAGGCGAATTAAAGGTCGCCGGACGATAATCTGTTTCCGTGTAGGGCTGCGGGGTGACCCCGAGGAACGCGGTCTCGAATTCAATCCAATCAGAGGTCATATCCGCGACGATCTTGAACAGACCGGAATCTGACTTTTTCGTCAACATCCGGCAGAACAGAGGCACCCATCGCCCGATGTGATTTTTGACGAACTTTTTCTGTGCATCCACGACGATCTGCGTCTTGTCAGCACCGTCATGGCAACGGGAATAGGATTCTTTATAGGCCAGGAAATGCATGAACTCGAACTCGACGCTGAGATGGTCGAGCCGCTCATGAATATCCTTCGACAACTCAACGCCAAATGCCTTGTAGAAGCCGGCGATGTCGCCCATGGTATGGGACTGCGCAAACACGTGATCATTACCGAAGAGGGTTTCGTAGGGAGGACAATCCAGCGTGATCACATTGCTGAACACACGCCGATGCTCCGACTGCAGATCGCTCAACTGCCAGTTCACGCATTCTGAGGCCACCAGCTTCTCGACATTATCCAACTGTTTTTTCAAGGCCGCCAGTTTCAGCTTCGCACGATCTCCACCCTGATTGGCATCCAATGCCGCCTGGAGGGCATCCAATGCTGCACGACCGTCTTCAACAAATTCCCCACACTGCAAATAGTCAAGAAACTCCTCGTCTTCAGGATACAAAAGGCTCCATGAAACAAGGAGATACAGCTTGCTGCGATTGAGAGCTCGCTCGACCGCGGGAGAGTCTTTGATCGTCGGGGTATTAGGAATAACGGTAGCAGCGGTAGATGTTGCAGTCTGCACCGATTGTTTACTCGTCATGACAATTGTCTCCTGGATGTGGGAATCAACCCAGGCCTCACAACTCACACAACTTCTGAACCAGCACTACTTCGACCTATCACGGGCCTGCGTATGATAGGTAAAGGTCAAATGGATGTCAAGCAAGAACTCGGACCTCGATCCATAGATTTCATCCGGCTTAAGTTTTTATTAATTTCCTCTAGACATTTCAATTCCCCGCTTCAGGACAGTGGATTTCAACATCTTCCCACCGTCAATACCCGGCCAGTTGCCGCGCCGGCGTCACACGGATTGCCACATGATCATTGACAGTATGACAGATGTGTTCGCACATACCGCAACCCACACAACCCTCTGCGGATACCTCAAGCCGCATGGTCGAAAAATCCATCGATAAGACGTCAGCAGGACACTTCGAGACGCAGGCATGACACCCCTGCCCGGCCGTACAGAGCCGCTGAGACACCACCGCCACGCCGAGTCGAATATCCTGCTGCCGGTCAACCGGCCGCAACGCGTCAGTCGCACAGGCGGCAATGCAAGGGAGATCGTCACATAAGAGACAGGGCGACCGGTCGGCAAAAATCACCGGGGTCCCGTCGCCGGCATGACAGGCAATCGCGCCCGGATCGCAGGCCTTGATGCAGTCGCCGCATTTCGTGCAACGATCTAGGAATACGACTTCTTCTACGGCCCCCGGCGGCCGAAGCCAATCCGTCCGCAAGGCCGGAGCCGGCGCTTCAGGGGCAGCATCGACGTGCTTGGAAAACTCCTGCGCCGCCTTGGCGACAGACATCACGGAGTCTTTCAGAAAGTCCCGCCGGCCATATGAAGGATTAGAAGCCATGATGTTCATTGATTCAGCATATGGTCAAAACGCCTGTTCAACGAGGCCGCAGCAAGTGAAGGCCGACGCGTACCCTCTGAGGTACGTGGAAGCCTTGAACGATGCGAGAACGAAGCTGGCACACGTTTCCACCATCCTGCGACTACATGACGCCGTCAGCCCGCAGCTTGTAGACCTCCACACACCGGTCACAGCCGCCGTACTCAATGTCCCACCCGGGATGATTCTCGCGGATGAAATCCAGGACATACGGTTCCAGCTTGGTGCCCATATCTTCTACCCACGAATAGGTCGGGAAGCGGCAGAGCGGACAGGGAAAGCCCGGCATCAGCATGACCTTATTTTCCGTCTCCGGAACCTCGCCCCCTTCCACATCGACCGCGCGGTCCATCACGCGCAAGGTATCGGTCGACATTTCGATCAACTCGGAATGGGTGAAATACGAGATCTGCCAAAGCCCTTCGAACACCGATTTCAACTGAGGCGGCGGAATTTTCCGATACCACGAGCGGAACTCCTTGAACCGATCTTCTTTGCTCAGCATCGGCTCCCGACCCGCCGCACTCAACCGGCTATCGACGCTCACACTCCATAGCACGCGGTAGCGCTGCAGGATCAGCGTTTCTTCTCCTGAATTCTGTCCGACCTTCGTATCAGGGTCATATCCGAAAACTGGGTCGAGCATGTCCGAGATGTGCATCAGCTCATGGCGACAATAGCGGGTCAAAGCAGGATCGTAAAACCGTCTCGGGATCAGCTTAATACCCACGCCCTTCATACCCTTGGCCTCAAAATCCTTGGCCAAATCCTGCTCGACCGATCCCCACTTGCGGAGAATGTCCACGCCTTCCTGATCTTCTTTCAAGACGCCCTTCACCAGCACAATCCCGACCTTATCCTTTAAGAGCGGATATTCGTTGAACGAATCCCGAATAATGTCCGAGAATCCCCACGTACCGAACAAATACTGGTACAGCTTCTTAAATTCCCCTTCCCGATCCTCAAGCATGAACTTCTCGTAGATCGGATCGGCATGCTCATGGAACTCCTTGTAGTAGGTCGGATCGCCTTCGCGCTCCGTCTTCTCCACGAAAGAGTCGATGACCTCTTGCAGCAATGCGGGCTGAAATCTAATTTCCATTGGAAGCCTCGAAAGAATGGATGTGACGGGCACTCAGTGCGTTGACACCACCGGAATCGCCTGCGCGGGGGGATGCGGTGCCCCGCGCCACCTTGACTTGAACGCCGAGCATCTCTTACGATCTCCCAGCGTTGACGAGAGAAGTATACTGGCCCCAAAAGCCGATTTGCAATCAAGGGAGAGCCCGAGCCCTCCCGGTGAGTGGAGTACCCAATGTCTGAACACACGATGACGCCCCCTCTTCCCAGCGCCACCCCGGAAGCGGCCGCCCCGCAGCCGCCTATCGACTTCCTTGAGTATTGGAAAACCGATTGCCGGGAGATCAAGACATTTCGGGGGCACTCGCACGGTGTCTGGACGGTCGCCTTCTCGCCGGATGGACTGACTCTGGCCAGCGGAGGCGCCGAGCGCCTGGTGCGCATGTGGGACATTGAAACCGGCCGGCTCCTGCGCTCGCTCCGCGGCCATACAAATGACATCCGCGCCATCGTCTTTACCCCGGACGGCCTCACCCTCGCCACCGCGAGTGAAGACCGCACCATCCGCCTGTGGAATCCGAAAACCGGCGAACCGACCAAGCTCCTGTTCACCCGATACGATCACAATGTGTGCAGCCTCTCCCTCTCGCCGGACGGCCTCATGCTCGCGCGCGGGAGCCACAATAAAGACATCAAGATCTGGGAAGTCACAACCGGCACCGAGCTGATGACGCTCCTGGGAAAAGATCAATACGACCATCACTGGTCCGTGTGCGTCGCCTTCTGCCCGGACGGCATCCATCTGGCGAGCGGTACCGACATCGGAAAAATTAAGTTGTGGGAAGTGCTCCCGAGCGGCGAAGAGAAAGTCTTGCACGACGGGCACTGGCAGCGCGATGCCGACGATTCCACTGAAACCCGCGGCTACTTCATCGAAGACGACGGCGGTTTCCAAAAGCCGATGGACTACTGGATCGGGGCCATGACCTTCACGCCGGACGGCAAGACCCTCATCACCGGCAGCCGCGACAAAACCATCAAGTTTTTCGAAATGCCGAAGCTGATTGAGAAGAAGGTCCTGACCGGGCACACGGCCTGGGTCAGATCCCTGGCCGTCTCGCCGGACGGGAAGGTGCTCGCCAGCGCCGGGGACGACAACACCATCAAGTTCTGGGACATCGCCGCCGGCCGACACTTCAAAACCGTGAAAGGTCATACCGCCGGCGTCCGCCAGATTACGTTCTCTCCGGACGGCAAACGACTCGCCAGCGCCTCCTGGGATCGCACGATCAAGCTCTGGGAAGGCGGCGCCGAACCGACGGAGTAATCCCGCATTCGATCGGCAGCCGGCAGCATCAGGCCGGCTGCCGGGAACGCTCACAACAGCGCCTCATACTTTCCGACAAGCAACTCTCCATTCCACTTCGCCATCGCTGCCCGGCGCAACCTTGGCCCACTGCTTCGTCCCTTTGCCCTGATACACCAGGCGGCCCTTACCCATCTGCTCCGCATAGTACTTGGAGAATAAGAGGCGGCTTCGATTGCTTTGGCAATCGTACTGCTTCTTGGTTTTGACCGAACGATACGGCCCCCGCGCAACCTGCCTGGTCACAGTGAAGTCTCTCAATGTCCAGAGCGCCACAGTCTTGTCTGTCTGTCCGATAGTCGCCATATCCACGTAGCCGTCGTACTTGTGAGTCCCGCCTACCCGCACCCACTCCCCCGAGGCCGTTCCATAAAACAGGGCTGTAGTAATCATGACAACCAGCCATCGAACCACCATGTTGGCCTCTTACACATCAGAAGAAAGGCAGCGCTGCACATTCCGGCAGCGGCCACCTCAGGCTTCTTCCTCTTCCACATCCTCAACGGCCCGCCTCAACGCGGCGACAAAGGCCTCCGGCTGAGCCAGCGCCGCCTCTGTCAGCTGAAATTCAGACACCAACACGCCGGCTTTATCAACGATAACGAGACGATACCCTGGCTTCATAACGATCCTTTCAGAATCACAGGTGGGATGGGAAGAGGGAGGCGGACCAGCACTGGCGTTATCTATTCTTCTTCGCCCTCATCCCTTGCCGAGGGAATCCCATACCTCTTACACTTTTCCCACAACGCTTTGCGTGAAAGGCCCAAAATCTTCGCGCCCGTCGTGCGACTCCCCTCCACCCGTTCCAAGACAGAGAGGATGTACTCCTTCTCAAAGGCTTCTCGGGCCGTCGAAAGCGCGGTGAGGGATAACTCTTTCTTCTTGGGCTTTCCGGTCAGGCCTTCATTACAGAAACCGCAGGACTCTTGCGGTTCCCCGCCCAGATAGGGACAGGCCTGAAAACCGCACAGATCGGACGGCTGAATCGGCTCCCGATCACGGCCCAGCGCCACCGCCCGCTCGACCATATTCTCAAGCTCACGCACATTGCCCGGATAGGAATAGCGAAGCAACAGCTCTCGCGCCGGCTGGGAAAAGCCCCGCAGCTTTTTGTTCATCTTGGTCGAGCAGGTCTGCAACACGTGATCGGCGATGACGGTAATATCCTCCTGCCGCGCGCGTAGCGGCGGAATCACCACCTGGACGACGTTCAAACGGTAGAAAAGATCCTCCCTGAAGCGGCCCGCCGCCACCTCTTTCCGCAGGTCTTTCTGAGTTGCACAGACCAGCCGCACATCCACATCGATCGTCTGGTTGCTCCCGACCCGTTCGAACTTCCGCTCTTGCAGGACACGCAACAGCTTAACCTGAACGACCGGCGAGATTTCTCCGATTTCATCGAGGAACAGCGTGCCACGATTGGCCATTTCGAACCGGCCCCGTCGCTGACGCAATGCGCCAGTGAAGGCGCCCTTTTCATGGCCGAAAAGCTCTGCCTCCAGCAGCGATTCAGGAAGGGCCGCACAACTCACCTTGATCAGGGGATAGTCCCGCCGCGGGCTGTTCTGGTGCACCGCATTGGCCGCCAGCTCTTTCCCCGTTCCACTCTCGCCAAGAATCAGCACCGTGGAATCCGTCGCCGCGACCGTCTTGATCTTATCCAGCACGGCCCGCATTTTTGTGTTGGAACCGAGAATACCGCCGAAACTGAACTTATCCTCCAGGATCTCTTTCAGATCCTGATTCTCTTTGCGAAGCGCGACCACGGTTCCCGCCCGTTCGACGATCAGCAACAGCTCATCCATTTTGAACGGCTTGGTAATGTAGTCGAAGGCGCCGAGCTTCATCGCGCCCACGGCGGTTTCGACGGAGCCATGCGCCGTGATCACCACCACTTCGGTCTGCGCCCGCGCCTCTTTCGCTGCCTTCAGCACCGCCAGCCCGTCGGCGCCCGGCAATCGCAGATCGGTGATTACGAGATCGTATTCCCGCCGGCGCGCCTCTTCGATCCCTTCGGTTCCCGTAGCCGCGGCGCAGACGTCATGACCGACCGCTTCAAGCGCATCGACGATGGACAAGCGCATCAATGGCTCATCGTCGACGATCAGAATCGTAAGTGGTGTCATGACACCCGCTCCACCGGCTGCCGCTCGCGGGAGACGGGCAACCAGAGAGTAAAGACTGTGCCTTTGCCGACTTCACTATCCACAAGAATCTTGCCTCCATGCCGTTCCACAATCCCAAGACTTACCGACAACCCCAACCCCGTCCCTTCCCCTTCGCGCTTGGTCGTGAAGAACGGATCAAAAATCTTCGGCAGCACCGCCGCCGGAATACCGGACCCGGTGTCTCGAATTTCCACCAGACAGATCCCCTCTTCCACCCAGGTCCGGATCGAGAGGACGCCGCCCTCTTTCATCGCCTGGACGGCATTCAAAATCAGATTCATCAAGACTTGCTCGATCATATGCCGGTCGATCATGACCGCCGGCAACCCGTTGCCTAGAGAGGACTCGAGCACAATCCGATTCGGCGCGAACAAATGGTTCGTCAGCACTAGCACCCGTTCGATCACCGTGTTGATGTCGGCCGGCGCAAACTCCGGCTGATGCTGCTGAGAGAAATCCAACAACTGCCGAACGATCTTCTGCACACGGTGCAATCCATCTTCCATCGAGGCCAAATACTCCTCGCGCCGGGCCGGTGCGATCGTCCCCTTTCCGAGATTGTAGAGGCAGTTCAGAATGCCACCTAACGGATTGTTGATCTCGTGGGCCACTCCCGCCGCGAGCTTGCCGACGGACGCCAACTTCTCCGAATTCCTGATTTGCTGTTCCAATTTTTTCGTGTCGGTCATATCGCGGGCGATCCCGAGCACGCCGAGGATTTCCCCGTCTACCCCGTGCAACGGCGACACACTCACCATAACAGACCGGGCCTCGCCCGTGCGGGTGACCACTTCGACTTCGTACACCTGCTTTGCGCCGATATCGAGCGTGCTCTTGAGCCGGCGCCCCCGGTGCCGCTTAGATAATAGGGACAAGTAGGGCCGGCCAATAAGGTCGTCTTTCCGGTAGCCCCAGGCTTCGATCTTACTGTTGACGTAAGTGAAACGCTGCTCGGTGTCCAACGTGTAAATGACATCGTTCGCATTTTCGAGCAGGTTCTCTAGATACTGCTTCGTCTCTTCGATTTCCTTCGTGCGCTCCCGGACTTTCACTTCCAGTTCATCCCGGTAAGACCGCAGCTGCCGTTCCATCCGCTTCCGGTCGGTGATGTCGCGGAGCTGCACCATAATCAGCGGGGCCTCGGCGGCGCCGGTGCGAATCAGATCCATTTCAACCGGGGTCTCGACACCGGCGGCGGTGAGCACAGCAATCTCGTGGGTAGGGACCTGCCGCTGCCCTCCGGCCAACTCCATCAACAAGGCCCGAACCCCCTCGCGAAATGCAGGCAGAGCAATGTCGAAGATACTGCGCCCAACGACCGACGATTCCGAATAGCCCAAGGCCTGCTCTTCCCGCTGGTTGACCGCAACGACCTTCCCGTCGCGATCCACCATGAAGACGGAGTCAGCCACAAGGTCGAAGAGCGCCTTATAGCGCGCCTGCGACGCGACCAGCTGCTGCGTCCGCTCGGAGACGGCCGTTTCGAGCTTGCTCGTATATTGCTGAAGCTGCCGTTCCAACTGATGCCGCTCAGTCACGTCCCGTACAAATGCGCGCGTATGGACGATGCCGCCCCCTTCCTGATCGAACAACGCCGTCGCATGGATCTCCACGTCGATCTGACGGCCGTCCTTCGCAAGAAAGATCGTTTCAATGGTGTTGCGGCCTTTCACCATGAGCCGCTCAAGATAGCTCAGGACATGCCCCGCCTGGTCCGGCGGCACCACGTCCCAGAGCCGCATGGCCAACATTTCGTCGAGGCTGTACCCGAGCTTCTCCAGCCCGGTCTGGTTCACATGGACAAATTGCCCTGCCCGATCCAGCTGATAAATCATTTCCGGGGAATGCTCGATCAGATCCCGGTACTTTTCCTCCAACCGCCGCACTTCGAGCATCCGCTGTTCGATTTGCGTAAACAACAACTTTAGATTAGCGGCCATCTGATTGAAGGCGCCGGCCAGGTGTTCAATCTCATCGCCGGTTCGGATCTGCAAGGTCTGATCGAGCCGACCGCTGGCGATCTCCAGAACACCGTCGTGCAAGATTTTGATCGGCCTAGCGATCCGCCGGGCCACGATCAACCCCGTACCCACCAGCACGGCAAACACCAACACTCCATACAGCAACACTCGGCCGACGAGACGCCCCAAAGGAGCGTAGGTCTCTTCCGGATCTTGCCGAATGACCGTCACCCATTGTTTGCCGCCCATACTGCCCGGCGCCAGGGGTTCGCTGAACCGCACCGGGGCAAACCCGATCAGGGCATCGTGGCTTCCATGGGAGTCGTCAGGCGCGATCGCCCAACCGGCCTTCTCCTGCACGATGGTCCTGACCAGTTCCGGCGTCATCGTATGCTCTTCAGGCGACAACACCGGACAAATCAAGGAGACGCCGTCGGAGTTGAAGAGCATCGCGTGGCCGGATGAGCCGATCGACACTTCGCCGATCGAATGGAACAGCGTGTCGCGCCGGAGCAAAATGGTCACGGCGCCGATGACTCCCCGGCCACCGTCCTCAATAATCGGCACCGCCACGACCACGACGTGCGTTCCGAAGGCCGGATCGAAGGCGATGTCACTGACGTACGGACGGGACACCTGCGACTTCACCAGCGCCGTCCACCAGGGCGTCTTGCCGTAGAAATACTCTACCTGGGGGATCGAACTGACGACCAGGGCGCCGCGGACGTCCGTCACCAGAATCCCGACGTAATCGGACTTCCGGATATCGTGCCAGCGGATGAGATAATTCGTGACAATGCGGTTGATGAACAGCGGGAACTCGCTGCGGGTGTCGCGCTGGCGCCAGCGCGCCTGCCAGTCTTTGATCATGGCATCGACCGCACGCTCGTCCTTCCCCTCATAGGTGCGGTTCGACTCCGTGACAGCCGTGCGGAGGAAGGGAGTGGTCCCGAGTTGCTGCGCTTCGTTGATCCCGCGGGTCACATGCATCTCGGTCCGACGCGATGCCTCGACCGCCACTTCCTTGAAATTGGCGCCGATGGCCTCGCGGAGAGCCCGCCGTTCTTCCACGTAACTGAGCAGGAGGGAGAGACTGAGTGGCAGAAGACCCACCATCACGATCGCCGTGATGATTTTCTGCTGGAGACTGTGAGACCGACTCCAGAGTGTCATACTGATGCCCCACGCAGCATGCGGACAGAACCCGACGGCATCCGGAATCCGGGGGGTCGCGCCTGCCGGCCAACCGGCGTCGGCGCACAGGCGCGACCCACGAGCGCCTCGTCTCCGTTAGCTCCGCTTCATCATCCGTCCACTGGCGCCCGGCCAGAGGAGAAGCAACGGACTGGCGACGAACACCGACGAATAGGTTCCGAAGATGACGCCACTCAGAAGGGCGAGCGAAAAATCATGCAAGACTTCGCCGCCGGCCAGCGTCAGCGGAATCAGCACCAGCACCACCGTCAAGCTGGTGACAATCGTGCGGCTGAGGACCTGATTCACCGCGCTGTTGATCATGCTTTCTTCCGAATCCCGCCGCCGGATCCGCAAGTTTTCTCTGATCCGGTCGAATACCACGACGGTATCGGTCAGTGAATAACCCGCCAGCGTGAGCAACGCCGTCACCACAAGCAGCGTGATTTCTTTATCCAGGAGATAAAAGGCACCCAACACGGCGAGCACATCGTGGAACGTGGCCAGGGCGGCCGCAACGCCGAAGCGCAACTCGAACCGGGCCGCAACGTACATGATGATCCCGGCAAACGAGATGACGATTGCGATGAGCGCATCTTCCTGCAGCTTCTTCCCGATGGTCGGGCCGATTTCCGTCGACGCATCCACGACAAATTTATTATTCGGAAATTCTTTTGAGAACACCGCCATGACCCGTTCAGCGGTCTTTTCTTCAATGGTGGTCGAGGCTTTAATGCGGACGAGCAATTTGTTGTCCTGTCCGAATTCCTGCAACTCCGCATTGCTCAACCCGTTCGACTCCAGCGCCTTCCGCGCTTCCTCGATCCGAATGGTCTGGTCAAACTTCAACTGCACGGCCGTTCCGCCGGCAAAGTCGATCCCGAGATTGGCGGCCCCGCGCGAGATCTGCACCAGGGCAATCAACCCGAACAACACCATAATGCCCGAAAAGATAAACGCGATCTTGCGCTTACCCATGAAATCGAAGTTTGTTTTTCCGAGAATCTCTAACATGCTCACTCCCTTTTCGTCGTGTTCAGCTCTCAGTCTTCCGCCATCAGCATCACGGCTAAATGCTGAGCGTGTCCACTTTCTTCCCTTGATTCAGCAGATCAAATACGACCTTGGTTCCAACGAAGGCCGTGAACAGATTGATCGCGATCCCCAAGCACAACGTCACGGCGAATCCTTTAATCGGACCGGTGCCGAACAAGAACAGCGCCACGCCCGTGATCAACGTCGTCACGTGCGCGTCGATGATCGTGAGCAGCGCCTTGTCATAGCCGCCGTCCACCGCCAGGCGCACGGCTTTTCCTGCACGCAATTCTTCGCGAATGCGCTCGAAGATCAGCACATTGGAGTCCACGCCCATGCCGATGGTCAGCACAATGCCCGCGATGCCCGGTAACGTCAGCGTGGCGTTCAGGGCCGAAAGCGCTCCAAGCAAACAGATCAGGTTGAGCAAGAGCGCGAAATCAGCGATCACTCCGGACAAGCGGTAATACACGATCATAAATACCACCACCAGCAGTCCGGCGATGAAGGTGGATTTCATACCCTGATCGATAGAATCCTGTCCAAGCGACGGCCCGACGGTGAGGTCTTGAATGATCTTCAATGGAGCCGGCAATGCGCCGGCGCGAAGGACGATGGCCAAATCGTTGGCCTCCTGCGTGGTGAACGTCCCGGTGATCTGAGCCCGTCCGCCGGAGATCCGGTCCTGAATCACCGGCGCGGAATAGATCGTGTTGTCGAGCACGACGGCCATGCGCTTCTTGATGTTCTCACCGGTGATCCGCTCAAACTCCCGACCGCCTTTGCCGTCAAAGGTAATAGAGACATAGGGGTCGTTGAACTCTCCGATGGAGACCCGCGCGTCGCTCAAGACATCGCCTGTCAGCATCACCCTTTTCTTCACGAGGTACGGCGTCCGGAATTCCCGGCCGGTGTCTTTGTCGACTTGGTGCTCGAACAGGATCTGATCGCCCTCCGGCACCTTGCCCTGGAACTGCGCCAATACTTCGGCCTCTTTTTCCTTCGGGATGCGGGCAGGGAAATCCATCTTCATCTGATTGTCTTCGTCGAGCATCTTGAACTCGAGCAAGGCGGTTTCCTTGATGAGATCCTTCGCCCGTTTCGGCTCTTTGACACCCGGCAATTGCACGACAATCTGTTTCAATCCCTGACGCTGTACCAGCGGCTCGGACACGCCGAACTGGTCGATCCGGTTCCGAATCGTTTCGAGCGCCTGATTGATCGCCGAATCCTTGATCCGCTTGATCTCCGTCTCGCGCAACTCCCAGACAAGACTGTTGGCCGACCCCGTGGCATCCACTTCAAAGAACGTGGGATACTCATCCACGAGCTTCTGGATCTGCGCTTTCAGTTCGGCGTTGGCAAACTGAATAGTGACCTGATTCGCGGCGGTCCGTTTCACCGATTCAGCCGGCAGCTTCTTGTCGACCAAGACATCCTGCAACGATGCGACCGACCGCTCGACGGCGATTTCGACCGCCCGGTCTTCATCGACCTCCATCACCATGTGAATGCCGCCCTGGAGATCCAACCCCAGCGTAATGCCCTTATCCGGCAGAATCTTCCGCGCCCAGTCGGGCAAGGCCAGATACAACGGCTTGTACGACGGCAGGAAGAACACCACCGACAGCACAACCACCAGTGCAAGCAATGCAAACCGTCCACCAACTTTTTTCATGTCTCTGCCACCCTCTCTTGCAGAATGCTGAAACAACCCGCCAGCGTCGTTCTCGCCGCGCTCAGAGGCTCACCGTACCGCCGCGTACGCCTCGCCTGTTCGCTTGCTGCGGCCTTGCCGGGCAGCCTGTTTGAGCATTCTCGTGTGATTAACGTCGTCCGGCTACTCTTTGTCGTCGTCTTCCGCCCGTATTTTCGCGATATGCTCTTTCTGAATCTTGACCTTGGTATTGTCGGCAATCTGCAGCGTCACCGTCTCTTTGCCGAGATTCGTAATGGTCCCCCAGAAGCCCGATGCCGTGATGACCTTATCCCCCTTCTTCAGATCGTCGAGCATCGCCTTTTGCTGCTTTTGCCGCTTCTGCTGCGGCAGAATCAGCAGGAAATAGAAAATCACAAAGATCAGGACAAACGGCACCAACGAGAGCAGCGAACTCGATGTACTCCCGCCGCCCCCGGGCCCCTCAGCCCACGCCACCGACGCCATCGCGACCATCATCATAACTCTAGCTCCCCTTACGCTAGTCGAGGCCGGCCCGCGGTTCCTGCGCGGCGATTGCTGTCTCGCCGCCGGTCCGCTCGGCTTCCGCCCGCGCGCGATAAAACTCCTCGCGCATTGTGAGAAAAGTCCCCCGCTCGATCGACGAGCGCACTCGTTGCATCAGATCAGCAAAGTACCAAAGATTGTGGATCGTATTCAGTCGCGCTCCGAGCATTTCCTTCACGTTGAAGAGGTGATGCAGATAGGCTCGCGAATAGCGCTTGCATACCGAACAGCCGCAGTCCGGATCAATCGGCCGTTCGTCCCGTTTGAATTGCGCCTGTTTGATGGATACACGTCCGAACCCCGTGAAGAGCCATCCGGTGCGCCCATGGCGGGACGGCACCACACAATCAAACATATCGACCCCGCGAGCCACGCCTTCGATGAGATCCTCCGGAAGGCCCACCCCCATCAGATAGCGAGGCTTTGCTTCCGGCAATTCCGGAGCGGTCACGTCCAACATCGCATACATGTCGGCTTTGCTCTCTCCGACGGAGAGTCCGCCGATGGCATAGCCTTCAAAATCCAGCGCCACCAGCTCCTGAGCCGACTGTCTCCTGAGATCGGCTTCCAGCCCGCCCTGGACAATGCCGAAGAGCGCCTGATCGTTCCGACGCCGGCTCGCCTGACAGCGTTTCGCCCACGACGTCGTCCGCCGCAACCCCTCCAGAATCGCCGCGCGCGACGCCGGCAGGGCCACACATTGATCGAACGCCATGATGATATCGGCGCCGAGCGCCTCTTCGATTTCGATCGCCGTTTCGGGCGTGATGAAATGCGTCGAGCCGTCGATGTGCGACTGAAACGTCACACCCTCATCGGTGATCTTGCAGAGCTTCGCCAAGCTGAAAATCTGAAACCCGCCGCTATCGGTCAGAATCGCGCCAGGCCATCCGGTAAATGCGTGCAACCCGCCCAACTCCGCCACAATTTTGTGCCCGGGCCGCAAGTAAAGATGGTAGGCGTTGTTCAGCATGAGCCTGAACCCAAGATCGTGCAGATCCTCCGGCTCCAGCCCCTTCACCGGCCCCAACGACCCCACCGGCATGAACGTAGGCGTGTCAATGACGGCCCGGGCAGTACGGAGCTGTCCCAGCCGCCCCTTGGTCTGTCGATCCTGCTGTCTTATAGTAAACTGCATCATCGTGCGAATACGTTCCGTTACATCTGCTCGGGAGCTGAAATCCCCAAGACGGTCAATCCGTTTTTCACGACCTGCTGTACAGCCCGCATCAACACCAACCGAGCTGCCGTCGTCTTAGGAGATATCTCTTCCGCCACGGGCGCGTCGCCGGTCTCCAGATCGGCCGCCGGAGGAAGAATCCGATGCTTGTTGTAAAAAGTGTGCAGCAGGGCCGCGAGCTGCTGAAGATAGTAGGTCAGGCGATGGGGCTCAAACGCCAGCGCGCTCGACTCCAACACTTCAGGAAACATCGAGAGTTTCCGGATCAAGGCGAGCTCGTCGGGATCGGTCAGCACCGTCAGATCGGCTTCCGCCGCCGTCGGGCAGGCAATTCCACGCGCCGCGGCCACCCGCCAGAGGCTCGCAATCCTGGCGTAGACATACTGCACGTAATAGACGGGGTTGTCCGAGGACCGCTGCTTGGCCAACTCCAAGTCAAAATCCAAATGCGTGTTCGAATCCCGCATGAGAAAGAAGAACATGGCGGCATCGACACCCACCTCGTCGATCACCTCGCGCATCGTAATGAATTCGCCGGAGCGTTTCGACATTTTGACTTCGGCGCCGCCTCGCAACAACTTCACGAGTTGTACCAGCACGACCTGCAGCCGCTCTTTCGGATGCCCGTAGGCCTGAATGACCCCCTGCATGCGCGGGATATATCCGTGGTGATCGGCGCCCCAGACATCGATCAACAGGTCATAGCCCCGCTGGAGCTTGTCGCGATGGTACGCGATGTCGGAAGCGAGGTAGGTACATTCGCCGTCCTTTTTGCGGACGACACGATCCTTTTCATCGCCGAATCGGGACGAGCGAAACCACCAGGCCCCGTCTTCCTCAAACAACAAGTCCTGACTTTTCAGCTCTGCGAAGGCCCGTTCGACGGCGCCGGACTCAATGAGCGAGGCCTCGCTGAACCAGGACTCAAACTCAATGCCTAACGTCGACAGATCTTCACGAATGCGCTGAAGCAGGGCCCGATAGGCCAGATCACGACAACGTTGCTCGGCCTCCGCCGGAGACAGCGTCGCCAGCGTCGCCCCGTCTGAGGCCTGAATCTGCTCGGCCGCAAGACGGATATACTCGCCGTGGTAACCGTCTTCCGGAAACGTGGCAGACTTTCCCGCCAGCTCCTGCAACCGTGCATACACAGAGGCACCCAGGAGTTTCATCTGCCGGCCGGCGTCATTGATGTAGTATTCGCTGACCACGTCGTATCCGACCGCTCTCAGCAGCCGTGCCAACGCCTGACCAACCGCGGCGCCTCGCCCATGCCCCACATGAAGCGGCCCGGTGGGATTGGCACTGACATATTCGACCAACACGCGCTTCCCGACTCCGACCACCGACGTGCCATAGGCCGCGCCTTTTCGCTCGATGTCCCGCAAGACTTCTAGCCAGATGGCAGGCTTCACAGTCAGGTTGAGAAATCCTGGCCGGACGATCTCCACTCGCTCGAACAATTGATCACGGGTCAACAGATTCTCAGCAATGATTTGGGCAATGTCATGGGGTGCGCGTTTCTCTGAGGCAGCAAGAGACATGGCAACGGTGGTGGCAAGGTCGCCCCACTCCGGACGCTTGGGAGCATCCAGGGTAACGGTAGGCCAGGACTCGATCTTCAATTGTCCCTTCGCCTTTGCGTCAGAGAGAGCTCCTTGGACCGCACTCGCCACCTGTTCCTGCACAAGCCCCTGCGTCACAAAATCTCCTAAGTCCTTAGAGAAGAAAGAGAAAAACAATTTTGCACTGTAGCATATGGTACATAGTGTGACAAGGTGAGCCGTCAGGAATTTGTTACCCGCCGGTAGCGGAAATCGATAGCATTAAGCGCCTCGAAGACGTTATCCGAATTCACATTCAGGCAAGACTTTTCCGTGCAGGCACGCACAGCATCCCAGTCCGCGCACGTGCAGCGTCCTCCCCTCACAACAGTCACATGCGCCCCGCGAGGAGCCCATCGTTGCTCATCGGTTGGCCCAAACATCGCCACTGTCGGCACACCCAGCAGAGCAGCCAGGTGAGTCACGCCGGAATCGTGGCCGATATACCCCTGCGCCTGCGCCAGGATCGCGGCGAGCATCGTGATGGACGGAGGGCGAAGCATCAACACTCCCGGAAGACCCAGCGCCAGGATGGCGGACTCGGCTTGCTCATCAGCAGGCCCTAGCACCATCACAGGAATGAGCCGCCTCGCCTGACATCCCCGAATAAGCATGCCCCACGTCTCCGCTCGCACACACTTATGCGTGCTTCCGCTTCCCGGGTGACACATGATCAGAGGCGCCGTTTGCTCGATCCCGACGGCACGAAGTGCGTCCATCCCTGCCTGCAGCACCTGATCAGGAAGACGGAGACGGATGGAAGGGTTCGCACCGACCGGAAATTTCCCCTTTAGTGTCTCCAGAAACCGATCGCTTTGGTGATGCCCTCCGGCATCAGCCGGCGATTGCAACATCACACGTGGAACTCCCAACTCCTGTAGCCCACGCCGGATCGAACCATCCCGATCACTCAGCCATCCAACCACAAGATCGCATCGCCTCAAGAGATCATGCGGTATATCTGAAATTTGCACCCTTCCGGAAAACAGCGCGCTGAACCGGCTTGATTCGATCGGCAACGATTGATCGATCACCCCGCACTGACCCAGTAGATGCCCTACGTCAGACCCCGCGAGCAGGATCATCTTGTGTTGCGGGAAGGCGCTCCGCAGAACGGCCATTGCACCAATCGACAGCAGCACATCGCCCAATCCACCGGGATGAATTACCACAATAGTGCGCTGGGAGCCTGGCATTTTTAAGTGAATGAACGGTCACGAAGTGCGGCTCTCGCCGCTTCGAGATCTACCGGCGTGTTCACATTCTGAAACGATCGGGCGAGTGCATCCCGTTCGCCCCATTCAGCGGGCAAAACGACGGTGGTGTGGAGCGATGGCTCCGAGATGATATGCTGGATCTTTAGCTCACGCATGGTGGCCATGCGCTCAAGGACAGGCAATGCCCGCTTACTATAGAGCGCATGAAGAGGCTGCAGCCCAGTCGGCAACCGGGCCATCACGATATCGGCTGCGGGATCGCGGGCAACAAACCAGCGGATCATGTCGGGATTCAGAAACGGCATATCGCACGCCACGACAAAGACACGTGACCCGGCAGCTTTTGCCAAACCAGTGTAGAGGCCTCCGAGACTCCCGCAATCTGCAATGAGATCTCTGTGAACTATGCATCCAGAGACGGTGAGTGGCGGACTATCCTGCGCAATAATCACCAGTACTTCAGAGAATAGCTTGGCCATGACCGAAGTCGTTCGCGTCAGTAACGTCTCCTCTCCAACCAGGAGGAAACGCTTATCCTCCCCCATCCGCCGACTCTTGCCGCCAGCCAGTACGACTCCCGTGACATTCATACAGATCTACCGCTTCATGGCGTAAAAACACGAAGGGGGTGGGTTTCCCCACCCCCTTCATTCGCTGCTCAGCCACTCACGTACAGAGTGCGCTTAGAGCGTCTTGCCCTTCCGCTTGTTTGCGCGGCGCGTCAGGACCCATGCTTCCAACAGCACGATTCCGCCGGCAATGACGAACGGATAGATATACACTTCACGGGGCGTCGGCGGCTGCATGAACGTGTAGTAGAAAGCCGAGACGGCCATCTTGCGTCCTGCATCACCGTTATGACCATCCCAGGCAAAGAACACGGTCGGGATGTATTTCCCCATTTCGAACAGCGTGTCCTCGTCATAATCCTGGTCCTTCTTATTCCCGACTGGACGCTGAATCATGACGTACCAACGACCGTTCTTCCATTCAGACTTGAGAACCTTCAGATTCTCTTCATAGCTATCGCGTTCTTCGAAATCCTTATCCCAACCGGTTCCCTTGAAGGCCCGGAGAGATCCGTCCGCTTCCCACTTCACAATATCCACGGGATATTGCTCATTGCTTCCAAAGAGGTACCGCGGCTTAATCGGAGCAGGAAGATCCTGCCACTTGACCGGCGTTTCGATTGCGACCGCGTCATTGTAGACCGCGTAATTGTTTTGATGCGCGGCAATGGATCCTTCTTCACCCGTCTTCGGATCCTGCTCCTTCACATCGATATTTACCTGAGTCGGAGCCCAGGGCAATTTCCCTTCGGCCACACTCTTGGTACGATCGTCCCACTCGATCAAATACACAATCGACTTTTCGTTATACAGCGAACGAACCCAGAGATCATCGATCCGGTTCACGAAGTTACGCGGCTTATGCGTGATCTGACCACCCATGGCGATTAGTCGCTTCTGGGTTTTCTGCCAGGCTTCGTTCTCCATATCCATTGGAATTTCACCTTCCACTGGATTCGATGGAAGCACGAAGTTGACCTTCGGCTTATCCGTCTGAGGATCAATTGACAGCGGATTCCCTTCCTGGTCTCTTTCGCACAATGAATTCACGAAGTTGGCAATGTCCCAACGATCGTCGATGCTGGTGCTGTCGGCAAACGACGGCATCGGCGTACCATTGACTCCGGTCGAGAATGTCCGGAAAATGTTTTTCACATTGTACGGATCCTGCCGGCTTCCACGGAAGTTCCAGCACTTGTGCCAATTGGCTGGCTGAATCGAAAAACCCCAGTCATCCTTTAGATTGAAGGCGTTACCATCGCCACGGCCTTCCATGCCATGACATTCCACGCACTTCTTTTCAACGATCAGCTCAGATCCTCTCTTCTTGCTTTCCTCTGTCGCCTCTTTTGGCTTCAAATCGGCCAGCTGAAGAATCGTCTGGGATTCCGACTGCTTATCGGTGAATTTCCGATCCTTCACCAACTGCGTAGTAACGAAGGACAAGACCTGAAGGCGTTGTTCTTCGGTCAAGATACCTTCCCATGAAGGCATTGCAGAACCTGGCAAGCCATGGGTCACCGTCTCATAAAGGTCGTTTTGCCCTGGGGTCGGCTTCTTGGCATCAAACAACGGCAATTCACCGCTGGCAGTATGCCGGATCTTGAAAGTCCCCTGGTTGAAGTTGCGGGGACGCGGCCAGAGTCGGTCGGCGCCTGGCCCGTCGCCGGCTCCATCGACTCCATGACACCACACGCACTTGGTAAAATAGACGCGCTTCCCGGCTTCGATCATATCTGCAGCCGGCTCCGGCGCCAACTCACCCTTCTTAAACCCTTGCGGAACTTCTTCAGCAGATGCCGTGAGGACCAAAGGGCCGGCAGAGAAAAGCGCCAGTCCAAAGGCCGAGGCAAGGACGATCCCTGCTTTTTTGCCCATCGACGTATTCATCATTTTTTTCCTCATGTCGTAATCCAGGGTTATCCGCTATGCCAGAGGACTGCTTAGTCCCAGGTCCGGGGGTAGTAACCCGTGTGCCAATACTCAAACAAAATGACCTTCCAGATCTCATCCACGGTCAAATGCTGTTCCCATGGCGGCATCACTGAGGCCCAGGGGAAACCTTCGTTCGGCAAACCAATACCGCCCTTGGCGACGCGCCAGAAAATGAACGTCTCCTGGAGCTGAGCGATTGTGCCCGGATCGGTAAAGTTCGCAGGAATCGGGTTGAATGCAAAGGCATGAAGACCCCGACCGTTCAAATTGTCTCCGTGGCAGAAGTGACAGTTCTGGAAGAAGATTTCTCCGCCTTCCTTCACATACTTCAGATAACCCTGATTCTTTTCATCCCACGGATTGGCGTTAGGGGCCATCAAGCGCCCCATGCCCTGTTCGACGATCAGCTTATTGCTATATTCCTGGTCAAACTTCCCTTCCGGGTTGACACGGTACGGATTCTGAGAGGTCTGGAGGGTATAGGTTTTACCATGAACTTTCGTGCTGGCCGGAGGGGCCGGATGCACCGTGCGCAACTCAACCGGCTCTTCCGACTTTGGCTTCATCGCATTGAAGGAGGTGAAACCAACGAGAACCGGAATCAGAACGAGATACGCGTAGCGGAGCAGCTTGTTCGCTCCACTCTGGGCATCGAGGACGTTCATTATCGGCTGCTTAAACTTCTTCCAGTCGTCCTCATTCGCGGACACCCACATAAAAACCGCGACGAGCGACACCGTGCCATACATGGCCCGAACGCTGAACGGAATGGGCGGATAGACGCGGAACTTCAAATAGAGCAACACAAACGCCCAGAACCCGATTCCCTGCCAGAACCGGGGAACCGCCATACCCATTGAACTGAGCATGTAGCTCAAACCGGTAAAGCCGGCAACGAAGCAGGCTACCTCAAGCAACATTTGGATAGGCATATAGCCTTCGACTAAGCGGACGGTATTCGACGGGACGACGTCGAGGATCATCCCGACTAGCAGGAGGAGCGCAATAGCCCCTACAAGCGCGCCGACTGACATCAATGCTTTCATGAGTTCACTCCCTTTGGTCTAAAAGATTCACAGCTCAGTTACGAAATCTTTGGAGGCTCTTTTCCCTCGTAGACTTGCGAGAGATAATCCACAATCTTTTTGAGCGCTCCCGCACTGAGTTTCTGACCAAACACCTTGGGCATCGTATTATCTGGGAATGGCTTCACCACATATGTACTGGGTGAGACGATCGACTCCATAATGTAATCGGATGTCGACTTGGCTGTCCCTTTATAATCCTTATCCTTGATTCGATTCGGTGCATTCGTTCCCTCTACCAACTTGGGACCGATTGTTCCATTCGCACCGGGAATGCCAGGAATCGTGTGGCAAGACACGCACTGCGCCTTCGCAAGAATCTGATCGACAGGCTCGGTTCCGTCTGCCATCAGGGCACTAGGAGGACCAGTTTTTTCTTCCTGCTTCTTCGGACGATCCGCTTCAGGGATAAACTTCTCGTACGACTTCACAATCTCATCAAAGGATGGAGCATCCCGGCCTTCGCGGACATACAACCACGTATCAACGGCTGCAAGCTCATCCAGGCTGAGCGATATCGGCGGCTTGTGGATCGCCGGCATCGGGCTTTCCTTGTCATTGGTTCCCTTGACGCCGAAACCAGCCACTACGTAGCAATTCGGGCAGGCATGCGACTCAGCAATATATTCCTGTCCATTTTCCGCGGTACCCGACCCAGGAAACGCCTCTTTTTGCGCATATTCACGCTTGGCGGCATTGCCCTTCGAATATTTCGGATCCTCAAGACGCTCTTTGCCGGCGCGCTCTGGCAAGCCGTTCAGATTGGGAGCACGTTCGCCCAACATGCCAGCGTGGAACGCGTGACAGAGCGGACACTGCCCCTTGCCGATGGCACCCTGCTCTTTATTCTTCCCAACTCCGCCGAAAATAATCTTCTCACCCTCATCGGCCAACTGCTGCGCGGTCATACCGCTATACTCAAGCTTCTCTTCCTTTGGAGGAAATCCACCTTCGACCTGAGGCAACCAGTTTCCATAACCAGAAAGGAAGGCGGCCACGAAGAACATGAGGCCGCCGATTTTGAGTAACGCCCCGAAATTTGGGAAATAGATCGCCACCATGAAGGCTGCAGATGTAATCATGACGAGCGAAACCGGCAACAGCCGATTTTCGCCATAGAAGTTCTGCGTGTAGTTCACGATCGCAATAAACAAGAGAAACGTCGCCGCCATCCCGATGATGGTCTTGAGCGTGGCCCGCTTCTTTGCTGTTGGATCACTGATGGAGAACTGAAAATACACCAAGAGGCCGGCCAGCAACGCCAGTGCCGGCCACCCCATCGCTAGTGCTTGATTAATCAAATCGCCCACGGTTTTAACCTCCTGCGGCTACACCGGGGGAAGGTGTTTACGACCTTCCCCCTGAGCCAGTTGCTCAATAAGATGGTTAGTGGCTACCTGCCGGTTGAGGCGCGCTACCAGGAACCCCCGCCTTTTCACCAGCCGGAGCCTTCTTTGCCGCTAAGCTTCCAAGCCAGAACACAAAGAGAATGCTGATCCAGAAAAACAAGACGTTGAATGAGATCATGTTTGCGGCAAATCCAACCGTGTGCGTATAGGCCCACGGCGAATTGTCACGCATGATTTCATTCACATGCCAGAAGAGACGGACCGATGAACGAATGTAACCCATCAGACCCATCATCCAAGTAAACGCGGTCGCCAACATAATCAGCGCATACTGCGAGCGGGCTGAGATCTTGCCCCACTCGATCGCGCCGGTCTGCTTGGCTCCCTTCATCATGACGCTGTTCAAAGCGAACATGAAGAAGAGACAGGAGAGCGTTGTCGCCACCTGCGGAACCGATAATCCAACGCGGACATTAGCTGGGATATAGTATCCGTAAATAGCCAGACCAATGATATTGATGTAGGCAAAGAAGAAAAAACATCCCATAAAGATGTTTCCAAATTTCGACCAAGACACGGTCGAAACTTTATTGCCTCGCATATACCAGACGAAGCTCAACACCGTGGTGGTAATAATGACGTTAATGCCGCCGTTCTTCGCCGACATGACGCCGTAATTACCCAGCACCGGATGCTGCTGTCCGCCCATGGCCTTCAACTCCGCCGGAGTCATGACCATCGTGTGCGGCGTAATAAAGACCAGGTATCCGCAAGCAAGAATAAACACCAGATACTTGATATACCGTTGATACTTCTCTGCTCCGCGCATCCGACCCATCGCCTGCCACAAATAGTAGTTTGTGCTCAGGAACAAGATACCGATCATGGTTGCCTGAATAATGAAGAGCCAGGCCAGCAATCCACCCATGAGGGTGATGCCCATCTGTTGACGATAGGCATAGACTTCACGCATGAGCCAGTAGCCGGCAAACGGCAACGGGATCAAAAACGCGACACCGAGCGCCATCGCAATGTAACCCATCCAATCATAGTGGGCGCGATCTTCGTCGGTCTTCGAAGCCAGGAACTTATACGCCGCGTAAGCAGCAACCACACCACCACCGAAGGCCATGTTACCAAGGATACGATGGAGGTTGAGCGGGTTCCATAATGCCGTATGAAGAACGTGCCAGATGTTCCCGAGGAACCGCCCCTGCTCGTCAACACCGGCCGGCGACATCATGAATCCGATCCACGAATTCGCCAGGAACATGAGCAAGGTCCCGATGATGTTCAAAATCACCGACATGCTCAGATGGATCCACTTCAGGAATCCCTCTTTCATCTTATCCCAACCATAGTAGTAGATGTAGAGGGTGCCGCTCTCAGCCACGAACATCAACGCGTAGATGTGCATGACCGGACGGAAAATGCTGGACAGATAACCAAAAAACGCAGGATAGAGCGTGAGGAAAGTGAAGATCAGAATGCCCCCGAGAACGGCCGTCAACGAGTACGCCGTCAGACTAATCTTAATAAAGTCATAGGCGAGCTGATCATACCGCTTCGCCAAGGCCTTATCCTTCGTCACCACACCCATGAATTCGACGACCATGCAGAAAATCGGAACGGCGAGCACGAAGCTGCCGTAATAGAGATGCTGCTGATTCGCGAACCAGAGGAGCACGCGGCTCTCGAAGTTATACCGGGGATAATCCCTCGGGCCGTCGACCGTCTTCGGGGCAGGCGCTCCAACCACGATGCCTTCCGTCTTATAATAGACGTCACGCCCCTTCTCAACCTTTGCATCCTCCTTCTTTGCCGCGTCAGGCGCATCCGCACCGATTGCCAGTGACGGAAGCGACACCACCACAGGAAACAGGAGGAGGCCAACCATCGCGCAGAGCGCCATGATTGAGAACACCTTCTTCCGGGTTACAAGGGCCATGGGATACCTCCTTAATGCATTACGAAAAAGACTCATCGCAAGCCCCAAAATCTACCGCAGCGCCGAACTACTTGCGGAACATGTACCAGAAGTCCAGGCCCTGCATATCCATCAGAAAATGGTCAACCATCAGGAAGAATCCTACGCAGATCACCACAGAGATAATCCCATATAGAACGTTCTGCCCCATCATCTCCTCCTCATCAGATCGATCAAAGTTTCACAACCGTCAGACTCACAGCGGCCCTGAACTAGCAGGGGCACTGAATGCCAGCAAACCAATAGAAAAACCACAAACCAACCGCGCAAGTGATGTAGAAAATCATCTTGCCGACCTTAACCATCAAATCGCTGTCTGCTGTTGCCGTCGCCATCTTGCCTCCCCTTCCATGCTCGAAATAGTGAGTGAAGCCCGTGAATTCCTTGACACCCAAAAACCTGTGTGTTATTCAAAATTCCTTAGCTGGCGGCCATAACAACACAAGGATACCCATGACAAAAAACTCAAAAATTTTCGACATTATAGTTTTGGCCGGTATGGTTGTCAATATCATTTTGGCCGTGTTTCTGATTCTCTACTACTTTGATTTTCTATAGATTTATCGCTGCGATTCGCCCTCTCACCAACCCCATTTTCCACTGACATCGCGCACCGAAATCCGATCGTTTCATCACGAAAATCCGGGACCATTTTGCTTCGACTGGTGAGGCGAAGATCGCCCCCAGTCGTCGTATACGCACCCCCCCGCATCGTTCGATAGACGCCATACTCCGGACTTGGCGGATTTCGGTCTGGCGATTCCTTGTAATACCCTTCTGCATACCAATCCTGAACCCACTCCATGACATTTCCCGCCCCATCCATGACACCGTAGGGACTCATGTCTGCCTTGAATGCTCCCGCAGGAGCACTCGCCTCGAATCCGTCGTTGACTCGCGCCCAGTTGGCCCCATCAGGCTGCTCCATATTTCCCCAAGGCCACAGTCGACCATCCGCACCCCGCATAGCCTTTTCCCATTCCGCCTCCGTGGGAAGCCGCCGCCCCTTCCACTGACAGTAGGCCACAGCATCGTCCCATGACACATAGATAGCAGGCTGATTCGGGCCGCGCATTTTTGACACATTCTTGGCGTACCGAGAAGGAGGCCCCGCCTTCCGGTGACCGGTGGCCGCAGCAAACTGCCCATACTGCGAATTAGTTACTTCGTAGCGGTCGATTCGAAATGCATCGAGGAAGATCTCCCTGGGCGGCCCTTCGTCAAGCCCCCCCATATCGGTCCCACGCAGAAAGGTCCCGGCAGGAATCAGGATCATTTCTTCATCTATCGCCGCTTCAGCTGCAGCAGGCATGTCGCCAGGCTGCACCGAAACTGGAGAACTGGGATCACTCTCTTCGAAAGGAGTCGTAGTCGTCCCGCGAAGGATGGCAATAATCGGCATGGCCGCAAACAGCAAGACCACGATAAGGAACACCACCTTGAATCTGGTTTCCAGCATGACCGCTACTGACCGACCGCATCGCCGCTCAGCTCCAAATCGCCGGCGCAACGAATTCCAATCGTGATGTCATTCCGCCAATGCTTAGCCGCGAATCGTTTGGAGAGCCTGGCGTTTTGCTCGGTTTCCCTCCAGGATCCACCACGCACCACTTTCAAATCACCCTCCTCGGGCCCCTTCGGGTCACGATAGCCACCCTTTTTGTAGTAGTGCTCGTCGTACGTATCCGCGACCCATTCGGCGACATTTCCCGTCATATCATGCAATCCGTAGGGGCTCCGGCCGGCCTCAAACGAGCCGGGAGGCGCCAGATACTTGAATCCATCCTCAGGCCCATCCACATTGGCCACGCCATTCATGAACTTGTCGCCCCAAGGGTATTTCCGTTTCCCCTCACCCCGCCCGGCCTTCTCCCATTCAGCCTCTGTCGGCAATCGCTTACCGGCCCACTTGCAATAGGCGACCGCATCGTCCCAGGAAACGCTCATCGCCGCCAACTCAGGCTTTAAGACTTTCGACTGGTCGTCCTCAAATACTTCAATCCTCGGGAGCTGCCGCTTGGTCATCTTGGCAAAACGCAGATACTCATCCTGCGTCACTTCGTATCGATCGATAAAGAACCCTTTCAAGAACACCTGTCGCTCAGGCGCCTCATCCGGATCCCCATCGCTACTCCCCATCATAAACGGCCCCGCCGGCACCTGCACCATCTCGCGCCCTTCATCGCCGATTCTCGTCTTATACATCGAGAAATCCTGCGCAACCGCCTTCGCCGCGACCGGGCGGGATTCCGTCTGGATACTCATGGCTAATTCCCGCATCTGCTTGGCCTTATACGACTCGTAGACTAGCCCCGCAATCAGGAGAATGAATGACCCGAAGACAAAGATGATTGACCCGATCAGCACACCCCTGTTTTCCATACGTCTCCACACACCCGGATAAATCTGACATGACCCCTATTGGCGAGCGTCCTGAGTCACCTCTTCAACGGAAGCACCCGCCGCTTCGGCCTTGCGGGCCGCGCGCATATCCAACAACATCGAGACCTGAACTCCAAGAAATCCACCCATGGCCGCCCCGGCACCGGCCCCGTACGAGATCCGTTCCGGTCCGGCCAATAGCCAGGCCAGCAAACCGCCCAGGACTGTTCCAACTAAAATACTGATCAGAAACCGTCGCCCCCCGAGGAACCCTACGACACCCCCCATTACAAGCCCGATTCCAATCGCCAACGGTATGAATTCATTGCCCATGATGAGACCGATGAGCGTTCCCACGGTTCCCATCACCACCACACCAAACACGATGTCTACGAGCTTTCTGATGGGAAGCCCCTGATCTCCAGCCTCAGTCATAACAACGGCAACTCCCTCCGTTACTTGGCAGGACCGGCCACTAGCGAGCCAAAATCAATCTCTACTCCAGGCGCGGCAATAATCGAAATCCCCCAGGCCTTGGGCGCCGGCTCATGTTGATGAATGCGCTTGAAGTCCTCATAGACATTCACCCGCTCCTCAAACCACTGACCGACTTCCTTGGTCCCGCTTTGCATGACGATCTCCGATCCGCTGAACATGCCGCCTTCCGTCAGCGTCCCTTCCGGTTTTGTCCCGCTCCAGACATACTTGGTGAACACCGGGATAAACATGAGATCGGTATCTAGCGAGGCATAGATCGCCGCGATTTGATCCGTTCCAGCCGGAGCCTTCAGTAAACGCCAGCGCCAGGTGAGCACGGGATAGGCTTTGGGATCCCAGTCGATCTTCTTTTTCTTGATCCGTTGTCCGGCATCTTTAGCCGACAAAAAATTCACCCCGTTTTCCGTCTGTACTTTGTAGGCTTCGCGGCCCTTGGAATGGCTCCGCTGGTTCTCGTGATCCCAGGAGGAGGGAAAACCATCGGCTTCTTTTCCCTGGAAATCTTCCAGCACCAACACTTGGCCTTCTGCATAAGCGGACTCAGTGATGACGGTTCCGACACACAGCGCCATACTCGCCAGAGCCACTGCACTCCACACCATCCGACCATTCATAGACGTTCCGACCCTTTCTTTAGGATGAGGCTTCCTGCGAAGAGGAGGGAGCCAACCCCGGCGCCGGCTCCTCGAAAAACTCTTCTCCCATTACCGGCTGCTGTCCGCGCTGACACATCCAAAAGAGCGCGAACACTGCTCCCCAAAACACCACCATGTTTAGCGTAACCATTTTCGCAGCAAACTCCAGATCGGGAGTAAAAGCCCAGGGAGAGACATCGGCCATCAGCTCACTAACGTGCCAGGACAGGCGCCCGGACGATCGAATGTAGCCCATCAACCCCATCACCCAGGTGAACGCCGCGGCCAAGCCGAAGAGCCCCACCATGCCGCGCACCGAAATCTTCCCCCATTGCACAGGGCCATGCACCACCGAGCCCCGCAGCATGAGACGGTTGATCACGACACCTGCCAGAATCACCGTCAACGTCGTAAAGGCTTGGGGCGAAGACAATCCCACGCGGATCTTCGCGGGCAAATAGAAGCCGTAGATCGACAGCCAGATCACATTCACGAGACCCACCGTGTACAGGGTCCCGATCAGAAGATTCCCTGTCTTCACCCAGGACACCGTCATCGTTCGATTGGCACGCCGATAGTAGAGAAAGCTGAGCGCCGTGATAAGAATCATCACATTGACTGCACCGTTCTTTGCTGACATGACCCCGTAATTCCCGACCACCGGATGCTGTGCCCCGCCCATCGCCTTCACTTCCGCCCCTGACATCAAGACCGTATGCGGCGTCAACCAGATGAAGAGGGCCATCGTCAGCACGCCAAGCAAGAACTGGTAGTACGGCTGGTAGCGCTCCCCGCCCTTGATTCGCGCCATACTCTGCCAAATGTAGTAGTTGATCCCTAAGAGCAACGCCCCGATCAGCAGCGCCTGCACAACAAAGAGCCAGGTCAGCAAGCCGCCCATCATGGTCACGCCCATGCTCTGGCTGAAGGCATACACCGAGCGCATCAGCCAATACCCGGCGATCGGCATCGGCAGCAACGCACAGACCGTGACGAACAAAAAAATGTAGCCCACCCAGTCGTAATAGGCCCGCTCTTCGCTGGTCTTGCTGGTGAAAAACCGATAACAGGCATAGGCCAGCACCACCGCCCCGCCGGACATAATGTCCGCGAGAAATCGATGGACGTTCAGGGGATTCCAGAGTGCGGAATGGAGCAAGTGCCAAACATTCCCAAGAAACCGGCCCTGTGCATCGACACCGGCCGGCGCCATCATAAAGGCCGACCAGGCGTTTGCCAGCAACAGCAATGACGTCCCGAAAATATTCGTCAGGATGCCGATCGCGGCGTGGATCCACTTCAACCCGCGTTCCGCCATCCGATTCCAGCTATAGTAGTAGACGATCAGCAGCAGCGCCTCTCCGACAAACACGATGGCATAGACCGGCATGAAGGACTTGAACGTCCCGCCCATATACTTCATGAACGACGGGTAGAAATAGATGAACATGGACAGCATGAGGCTCCCGACCACCGCGGTCACCGAAAGAGCCAGCAAGGCGACCTTCGCCAAGTCTCTGGCCAAGCCGTCATAGCGAAGCGACAACGCCGGTTTTTTCGTGATCAATCCGGCAAACTCCAGCAAAGCACAAAACAACGGCAACGCGAGGACGAATCCGCCGAAATAGGTATGCTGCTGCGTCACGAACCAGACCAAGAGCCGGCTATCGAATGAACCAATCCGTGAATAGACCGTCTCATGAGGCCCCGGAGCCGGCGGACCCTGCGGCGTACCCTCTGTGCCAAAGTACAAGTCCGTCGTGCCCTCGGCAAACGACAGAGTGGGGCCACTCCCGATCACGGACAACAGAGCGGCCAGGATCGTGACACCCACGACCACTGCGATCATGGAACCGGTCATCCAGCTGCGACGACGCATACGACTACCCCTTTGATCCCGTCTTGCCTAAGACCATGTCTCCGGCCAGTCCACTTATGCTGCCGGACACAGTGGACGACTTGCCAAGAATCCCCATGACAAACGGACAGCGCAGCATCCCGCTCGACAACTGCGGCGCCTGCTCATCTTCGACTTGCCGGCGATGACCCAGATAGTACCCGTACAGCGTCATGATCGCCGTAACCAATGCGCCCCCCACAACGGCCTGCCCTGTCGCTATTCCCGGCTGCCTGCCGACAAACAGCACCAGACCCATGACGACCAAATAGTACGTGGACGCAAAGGCCATCCCGGGCCACCACCAATACTTCAATAACTCGGTCGGCGCTGTCCGCTTGAGTGTCTCCACCCATGCCACGGAGGGGCGCAAGCCACCGAAATACGCGCAGAGCGTGAGGGCACCGCCAAAAACGGTGACGCCCAGCAGCTGAGCCAACGCAGCCATCTGCCCATCCGCGATCACATGCCCCGACAATCCCATCACCCCGCCAACGCCCAAACCGACAAGCCCCCAAGGCCCGAGCTGCGACAGCCGGCCTTGCACTAACGTACGAAGGGCTGCTCCGTCCGGGAAAGTGAGAAACGGGCGTCCCTGAACCGCAAGCTTCCGCACATGGCCGATTTCAAACGCATCGCGGGCCACCGACGTACAGGAGATAATGATCGCCATCATGGCCGGGCCGTCCGGGTGCTGCAGATAGCTGTACCCCACCACCCACAACAGTGCGAGCACCAAGAGCGAGAGCTGGATCCCATAGACAGCGCCGATCCAGCCAACCAGCCAAGCCAGGAGTCGGATCCCATCTTCTCGTCCAATCACCGTCCACGAAGCAGATCGTCCAACCCGATAGGCCAAGAGTGCGGTGACCATCGCCACCAAACTGCTCACCGCCAGCAAGACGAGCGGCTCCGTCAACGGCACTGCATGCTTTGCGAGGCGATAGACCCCGAATGCGACCAATCCCGGTACAAACATGACGAGACGCTTCTGTTTTCGTACGGCATCTTCCGTCACCGCCAGGCTCAGACTCGGAAGCACCCGCAATGCCATTCGATGCAACATACTGGTCTCGTCAGCCCTGCAACGGGAAACGTGAAAAAATAGCGCGTCGCTTCAATTGACCGTTCACGATTTCTGTGCCGCCATTCCAAAGTACTTGGCTTTAAGCTCTTCCATCAAGGCCACCGTGATCCGTGTCTGCCCGCGGTCGGCTGCCGTTCGTTCCAGTTCGACCTTGGCCATTGCGCGGACGGGAGCCGGCACTCTATCCAGACGCCGTTCCGCCTCGACATCCCATTCAATCCGTTCGCCGGTGCGCGGGCGAAGCAGCACATCGTATGTCACAACCCGTTCGCCACGAATCCGCAGATCCTGCTCAACCTCGTCTCGAAACAGCGGCGCCAAATATGGCGGCATGCGATCCAACCGATGCAGCGCATCGTCCGTCCACGTCAGACGGTCGACCAATCCGTTCATCTGTCCGGCTGGAACATCCACACCGACTTTGAGCCCACAGCCGCGACATTCCGATCTGATGAACCACTGGAGCGCCCCGTCTTCATAAGCCCGCTCTTCAATGCCTTCGGTGTGCATCCAGCGCCCGCAACCACACGTCAACATAGATCTACCCAATCTTGCCGGGATAGAGAATGTAGAGCATCGTGTAGGTAAAGGTGCCGGTAGCAAACAGGATGCAGTAGATGACCATCGTGAATCGGCCCAGCGCGCGATGCCGACGTCCGCCGTCCGGCCAAATGCGTTGAATCGTGATCTCCACCGCAAGCACGATCCCGACCAGCAACAAGAGCCCGAGATACACCTCCAGCTTCCGCATAGAGAAACCGGCCGTCGCCACGCGGGAGAAAAACAGCCCCAGTACCACCACCGTGACTCCACCGAAGATCACTCCGACCTTCTTCCACGTCGTCAACAGTATTGACTCGCGCAAGGACCGCACTCCGTCGACCACTTGCTGCGAGCGAAACCCCAGGACGATCATATAGACCGCCATGACCAATCCGATGATGACGAGAATAATGTGGAACGTCAGGACCGGGATAAAGACATAATCGTACAGCGCCTGCGAGCCTCCGAAACCTTCCTTACCCTCGACCGCCAGAACTCCGAGCTGCCGAAACAGGTAGTAGGCAATGAAAAAGCTGAGCATCGAGATCATCCCGCCCAGCATCAACCAATGATGGGCGTCTGCCTTGCGTTTTTTCGCCTGAATCCATCCCAGGATAAACAGACCGGTAAAGAGCGTCGCCATGAACTGGCTCAGGTCCGCGCCAATGGTGGCATGGGTGCCAAGAAATCCAGGATCTTTGAGCCAGTCCATCACACGCTTACCTTGTACCTTTCAGGCCCTGTACCACGGCGGTTTTCTCCAGCTCCGTAGCCGAGACAAACCCCGCTGCGGTCATCCATTGAATAGCGTCACTGGTCTTGTAGCAGCCACCCTGCTGCGTATTGACCAGGATATGAACTGCAAAGGCCGTCGTCCAGGCAGGACCGGTCCCCGCCTCGTCCAGAAACCGATCCTTAATGATCAGCCGTCCTCCCGGGGCCAGATGCGCCAGGACTTTCTTGACCAAGGCCGCATTCGTCTCGTAGGTCTGATAATGCAGAATGTCGGACATCAGCACGACATCATAGGGACCGCCGAGGTTGTCCGTATTGAAGTTCCCAGGAAGCAACGCAATCCGCGAGTCGAAACCGGCTTCCTTGACCGTCTTTTCCGTCAAACGTAGCGTCGCAGGGAGATCGAAGACGGTCGCCGTGAGTTCTGGATAGACCTGACAAAAGGCGATCGCATTCGTTCCCGCACCACCCCCAAGGTCCAACATGCGAACGGGGCCGGCCAGGCTCAGCCGTTTGGCAAAATCAGGCCCGCTTTGCTGCCCGATCCGGTGGAGCACTGCCAGAACGTTTGTGCCCAGTTCAGGATCCGTCTCAAAGACATGTCGATCGACGGCCCGCTGGCCTGTTCGAATGGTTTGCTCTAGCTTTCCCCAATTCTCCCATTCTGCATCATGCAGCAGGAGCAAGTGTCCGATATATTGAGGGGAATGTTTGACAAGATGACTGGCCGCTGCCGTTGAGTTGCTGTAGGCCTCGCCCTCTTTATTCAGCAGCCGCATCGCAACCAAGGCGTTTAAAAGGAGCGTCAGAGTCGGCACATGAGCGCCGAGACGGCTAGCGACCTCCTGAGCCGTTTTCCGTCTCCCGTCGAGGGCGGAAAAGAGGTCTAGGCGCACGCCTGTCAGGAGAATTTTCGTCTCCCAGTAGTACCCGAGTTGAAAAATTTCAGCGAGCGAGAGTTCTCGTGACACACCAATCCCCTTGACGCATTCTGATTCAGAAAATTGGCATCTTACCCAGTTCAGAAAGTGAAAGGCAAGGCGACTCAGCCGGGGGAAAACTCAGCAGAAACACAAAGGGCAGCGGATTGCTCCGCTGCCCTTTGTGGCGGGGTGATCCCGCTAAAACTGGAAACCGGCTTACTTGATTTCAGCCTTGAGGTCAGCCTTCCCGCCTTCGGGAACATCCACCTCGAACTCCACCTTCTTGCCCTTGGCGGCAAACGGGTGCCAGGCCACCACTTTGTGCTTGCCGGCCGGCACATCCTTGAGCTCAAACGTGCCATCTTCCTTCACCACGGCGTAATGCGCATTCGAGACCGGGAGGAAGAACGACTGCATGAACTCATGCTGGTCGCACTGTAACCGATAGAAGCCATCCTTCTCAGCGCCGCCGCGGAAGGTCACCGGCTTCTCCATCTTGTCGCCCTTCTTAGCCAAACCGATATTGAAACCGGTGGCCGAGCTTGAGCCCTTCACCACGAAGCTATGCGGATTGTGGAGCACGCCCTGGACGGACTTGGGGTCATCTGGGTCGGCATCGGTATTTTCAACACGGAAATTCTTATTGTTCACAACGACGCCGGAAAACGGAAGGAACTCACAGAATGCCGCAGTCACATCTGTTCCCGCGTACCCATCCATGAACGCCTTGTCTTCGATATCGACTACGGCCACGACTGCACCCTTCAGGCCGCCATCCTTGCCAACTTCGATGGTCTTCAAGAAACGCTTATCGCCATCCATCAAGCCCTTGTTCGGGTTCTTCGGGCAGAACTTGGGGTTCGGGAACTTGGCGAAGGAGAACTCCTTCTGCTCAGCCTTCCCGGCATAGGTCACTTTCCCGGCAATGGTTCCGCCGGCATTCGCCAACAGCGGGGCTGCCACCAACGCCACCGCGGCCGCACCAAACACAACTGATAACGCACCCTTCTTCATGAGACTGCCTCCTTGTGATGAACTAACTACCCTGATTTCTCACTCGTGGTTCCCCTCCGTCAACCACCGGCCTGGTGAGAGGAATGGAAGGGACAACTTCCTCTCTGGTGCACTCGATCGCTATCACGCTGGCGAGGCTGATCGTGGACCGAGTATGTATATAAAAGTCTACCGTACCCTGTCAATCCGAAACAAGAGGCGATTATCCGCCCCTACTATGGCTTCGATTGCAGTAGGTGCAAGAGTCCTCCTGCCGCTGTCGCCCGAACCGCCTCATTGGCATCGTGCATTCCCTCCATCATCAGGGGAATCACTTCACGATCTCCAATATGGCCCAGGGACCGCAGGGCGACAATCTTGGGACCGGGTAACGTATCGGCCGTGAGGCCACCCAGAAACGCGATCGCGTCTTTGGCGTTCGTCTTGGTCGCTTTCCCGAGCGCAAAGGCAACCGAAGCGCGGGCGGCGGTATCGTTTTGCTGCGCAAGCCCTCTGGCAGTCTCGGCCACCATCTGAAACGGTTGACCGAGTTGAAGCAAGGACGCCACCGCCGCTGCGCGCACCGTCACCTGCCCATCCTCTAATAACTGCTTGATGGCCGGGACTGATTCAATCGTACCTAACTCCGCCAGGCTCGACACGGCGGATTCTCGTACCGCCGGGATGGGATCCTTCAATAATAGCTCGATCTTCTCGCGAGCCTCTTTCCGTCCCAGTTGCCCCAGCCCTCTCGCCGCAGTCCCCCGTACGGAAGGCTGTGCGTAGGTTAAGAGCTCCATCATCAGGGGCGCACCCCGCTGATCCTTCAGGTCGGCGATGGCCCGCATGGCATCGGTCCGATCGTCCGGGTTGGCCGCATCGGCGACCTTCCGCAACTCATCCCAGGCCTCTTTTTTCCCCAGCCGGATGAGCGCCGCATACGCGGCAATCCGTACCGGCGAAAGTTCGTCCTTCGCCGCAGCCTCAATGAGGGGCAGGACGGAAGCATCTCCGGAACGCCCGAGCGCTTTGACGACACGCGCTTTGACCAGTCCCGCCTGATCCTCAATCGCCCCGCGCAACTTCTTCGACTTTCGCCCGGCTTCCGAGCGACCCAGCCCTTCGACCGCCAAGACGCGCACCGGCCCGGACCCATCGCTCAATCCGTCCTCAAACAGGGGCACCGCCTCATGAACGTCAATTTCTTTCAGTGCCGTGTAAGCCGCCCCCCGCATTTGCTCGCGCATGTCCTTCACAAGCACCACAATCAAGCCCAGCGCCACCTCGCGAAGCACCGGCTCATCATCGCGCTTGAGAGACTGGGCCAGCAAATCGTACTCATCCAACGCGTCTTTCGGCTTGCCCAGATTGATCAGGGATCGGATCTTGAGCCGCCTGACATCGGGGACAGCCGTTTTGTCCTTATCGAGCTTGGCCAGTTCATCGAGCACCTGCTGATAGGCTTTCCTCTCAAAGGCCGTCTGGGCTTCTTTGGGAACCGCCGCCGCCCCGGCCGCGAGCACAGACGGATCGAGCCATGCAAACACGCATAGAAGTCCTGCGATTGCCACAACACCCTGCTTGCAAACCATGTGCGTCATCAATGTTCCTTGTCGCCCGCTACCCCTGCACTCTCGGACCTGCAGGACTTGCCCGTTTTTTGTATCCGGGAGGCTCATCAAAATAGTAGTCCGGCTGGGGAGAGAGCCGAATCCGCTCATACTCCACGGACCAGTCTCGGTCGCGGCTCACCAGCTTCAACACAATCCCGGCTTCCACATCAACCCATTCAAAAAACCGCTCCACCCGGCCATGACGATCCGTCTGCACCTCGAACAACTGCGCCGGCCGGCCAACCGCCGTCGCATCCCCGATCAAGACCCGTTCTTTCTCGCCAGGCAATGTGGGCCGAACCGGCAACACGTCGTCCACGTCTACCGGCGTCACCAGGAGTTCTTTCCGCTGTGCGAGAAGATACCAGGTTTCGGCTTTGTCCAGACGAATAATCTCAATCGCGGCATACCCGTAGTCGGTCTTCAACGCGTATTTATACTCCAACCGAATCCGGTCGCCTTGCGCAAACACCTGCGCCTGATAGTTCTTGCCCTCCACGTGCTTGATCAGCGTCCCGGAAAACTCCGCACCCTTCGCGGCAGACTCTTCACTCCAGGCAGGGTTGCCGGCCGACACTGTCAGCAGCGCAAGCACGAAGGCGGCCAGGTCACTTCGCAGGCGCTGAGCAGTGCACGTACCGAGACCGATCAATGCTGATGTTCCACAAGCGGCTGGATATCGATCGAATAGCCCAGGGACTCCGGACCGAAACGAGGATTGTCCATCACCTTGTAGGCGGACCGATTTCCTTTGGGAGCCTGCAGCGAGAGCCGTTCGATCAGCTTGCCGTCCGCCTGGATCGTGACCGTCTTTGTCAGGCCGGGACCGGTCTGTGGATGCCAGACCACCAATTGGTATGTCCCCGGTGGAATGTGATCGATCTTGAAGGCACCCGCACGATCGGTCAGCGCATAGTAGGGATTGTTGACCGCCATCGCCCAACTTTCCATATAGGCATGGAACCCGCACTGCATATAGAAGGTCCGGCGGCCTTTATTCAGATACACCGGCCCGACCAGTGAGCCCCCGGGCGCATGATTGTGCATGGCATGAATATCACCACGTCGATGCTGATGATTCATCACCAGCGGCGTGTTGAATAATGTCCTCGCGCCGGCTTCCGGGGACGTTTCATATCCTTGAATATCGTGCATCACCGGATCCATATTAATGACTTCCACGGCATGGCCGTTCCGCACAATCGTCATAAACGGTTGAAACATGCAATCCCGCGCTTCGATCAACGGCACGGAGGTTTCAAACGGCTTTCCTGCCTCTACCCCCTCCAGCAGCACGATTGCGTCCTTCAGTCCGGCATCTGCGCTCACGACAAAATCGCGCAACAACCTCCATCCACGGCCGTTTGAAATCCGCCCGCAATAGGCAGGGTCCGGAAAAGTGATGAGGTTGAAGCCTTTGGGCTCAGGGACCGCGCCATCCAATCGGACGACCCCTTCGAGCGTTCCGCCATGTGGCACCTCAATGACATCATAGGCAGAGGCGACGCTTGCACCTATTGCCATGACCAGCAACGAGATCGCAGTCACACCTACCCGCTTCAGTTCTGCATGACTATTCACAGTGGATCCCTCCATGCCGAAGCCTATAGTCCAGATGCGTCATCGTATCAAATGGCTGCTAGAAAGAAAAAGGGGGAAGCCTCTCGGCTTCCCCCTTCCATCTCATCCCTCATTCCTACTGAACGTAGGAGAAAAGAGGTTACTTCGCTGCGACCGGGATCACCTGCATCGGCTGTCCGACCGATGCACTCTTCATCCCGGCGCCAGTCCCGTGCAGCGGCAACAACCGCTGGTCACCGGACGGCAGCACCCGCACATAGCCCCACTGGCCGGACTGCGAGTACGGCAACCGCTGGTTGCTGTACACGTAGTCGCCTGGCTGACGGTACGGACCGCCTGCCGAGGGGATAAAGGCATCAATCGTCTCGGAACCGGAGAACTCCACGACACTGATCTGGTCAGCGCCGCGCATGAACGGCTCAATCGGCCACTCATGCTTTTCCACGCTGAACATGCCGTTCTGTTCGTTGCTCACACCCAGGATGTGAATCCGGACAGGATCGCCTGCATGCGCCTCGATCAGAGGCGTCGCCGGATCCTCGGGCTTGTCGGCTTTGCAAGGCTGGAACACCTTGCCCAACGAACACCCCTGCTCTTCCCGGAACTTGTAGGGTTCAGACCGGTAGTTCACACCGGTCAAACCGGCCACGTTCTGCACATAGGGCATGAAGCTCGTGCCGATGATGTTGTCTTCGTCCTGGAAGAACAACGCCACGTCACGATAGTTCGGCCGATTCTCCATCCCGGGCAATGAGTGATCGAGGATCACGTCGGCTGCCCAGGCATTCTTGGTCGAGAGATCGGCACCGGTCTTCGGATCGCGATACTTCGCACCCTTCGGACCCACCACGATGGCGCCGAACAGCCCGTTGCGCGGATTGGTCATCACATTGCCCCAATCCCACACCAACGAGGTCGTTTCACCGTTGAAGGGATCCGCATAGTACGTATAGGTCCGCTCGGCTCCCGGGGCGATCGTCTGATCGCCCTGGTTATTGCCGACGTTGGCGCCCATCGACTCTTTCGGATCAAATGCCAACCCGATGGCCGAGAACGACGCCTTGCTGGCCTTCATCTTGTTCTTCAGATTCACCTTGACGCAATCGCCGATGTTCACACGAAGTGTCAGCGGCATCGGCTGCGCGCCGCTGGCCACCTTGGCGGTATCTTCCTCCAAGGCGTAGATCTTCGCTTCGGGATTGGTCATAAGGATCTTCCGCTCGAAGTCCACTTCGATAGTCTCAGGGGCCTTCGCATTGAACTTCATAGACGGGAAATCCAAGGCCACAACGTTGAACGACTTCACCGGAGCGTCAGCCGGACAGACCGGCAAGGCCTTCGGAATTTCGTTCTTCGTCGAGAAGCCCGACGTGAGCTTCTTCAGGTCGGCCTGTTCCTTATCGTAGACGCGAATGATACCCCAGCCGCCCTCGGAGAACTTTGAGGACCGGCCGTTGAAGTGAATGTAGTCGCCGGCCTGAAGGCGCGGTCCACCGGCCTGCGGCACCACAAGGTCGTACCGCTCGGCAATCCCGATGTGAATCGAATTCTTCCGATTCGCATCACCCGCATAGCGCTCCGTCAAGAACGTGTGGCCGGACAGGGTCCAGACCATCGACTCGTTCATGAGGGTATGGAGGAGACGGAACACCATGGTGTCTCCCACATAAGCCCGCAAGGTCGGCGTATACGGATCGCCGTGGATGTTGCTATTGAAGATCTGCGACGAATCCGGATTGGTCGCCAACCGCTGTGCGATGGGACCGGCCCGGAAGTTCAGACCGCTGCCGGTGGTGTGCGTCCCACCGTTCAGGAACGGCATCGGCGTCATGTAGATCTTTTCCGGCATCATGAACGACACGGTCTTTCCGGCCTCGAGCGCCACTTCGATCGGCTGCCCGGGAGGATTGCCCGCGGTCACGACGTTGACGGTGTGCGGCACGGTGTCGTGCACTTGCACCATCAATTCACGGAAGCTGTTGTTCACACCATGACCCACCGGCTCGACGGTCCGGACGTCGGCGATGGGGCCGCTCCGCACTTCCTTGCCAGTCTTCGGGTCATGATAAGTAGAACCGACCGGCTCAGCGATGAAGGTGCCAAACCCACCGTGCGGCCAGGTGGTCGCACCGAACGCATGGTCGTGCCAGAACACGGTGCCCACGTCCGCATCGACCCAGAACCGCTGCCGGACGAATTCCACCGTGATGATGTCGTTCGCCGGATGGTCATTCTTCAAGCCCTTCGCCAAGACGATCGTGTTGCCGTTGATCGCCTTGATGCGGGAGATTTCGTTACCCTTCACATTGTCGGCGCCCACCATAATGAGCGTCCCGACATGGTACTGCTTGGCGTTCTTCACGGAGAGGCTGGTCGCGCCCTTCTTGACCGCGCCCGTCAACACCGTGTTCATCGGGGCCGGAAGGCCCTTCTTGTTCTTCTTCTCCAGCATCGTGAACGGACGCACGGACTGCTCATATGAGAATCCGGTGATCACGCCGTCCGAGGCCTGGTTGTCGAACTGCAGGAAATGCCAGTGGGTGTTGATCTTCGACGACTGGAAGTTCGTGTAGTCGTCGTCGTCCCACTCGCTGGTCAGCGTCCAGTCCAGGCAATCATAGATATTGCCGCGGACCACCAACGGATACTTCAGATCGTCGTTGGCGCGGATCGCCGCTTCTTCTTCATGGAGCACATAGATCAAGCCGTTCGGATCGATCACTGGCGGCTCTTTCCCCTGTGCCTTCGCAATCTTAATCGGCATCTTCACGAAGTGGACGTTGTAGCTCTTCCGTCCGGCATTCTCCGGACAGAGACTCCAGACGCCGTTCTCACCGGGAAGCGCCTGGTCGACACTCTCTTCGCCGTTGGCATCCCGGCGGATCATCTCCAACCAGGGTGCACCGACGTGGTTCGGCGAGAACATCACGCGCCGTCCGAAGTGCGGCGTGAGATGCGGCCACGCCACCTTACCGGTCATCGGCTCGAACATGATCGGATGCCGCTTACCCGGATGCGTGGATTTATACTTGGGATTGTCGATCGTGCTCTCAGGTTCGCTCATCGCCACGTTGCCGTTCCACGCCCAATCCAGGACGGTGGCATCGTACGACTGGGTCTGGCCCTTCTCGTCATCCTTGTGGCCAGGCTTGCCCATCGTGGGCATCTGCATGGCAACCCAATCCTTGATGTTGATGACGGCCGGATTCCCCTTCCAGTTGCTCTTACCCTTATCGGTAATCGTGAACTGCTTGCCGAACCAGTCCACGGTCTGACCGATCAACTTATCGGATGCAATCGGGGTCTTGATGCGGCCTTTGCGATCCGGCAACTCACGGAGGTCCGGCATCACGTCGTTCCGCAGATCGCCCTGCTGAATCGTGTTGTACACGCGCCAGTAACCCCACATGCCTGCGACATAGTGGTGCGCCACGTGGCAATGGAACAAGAAGTCACCCGCCAACTGCTGGCAGAGACCGGAGCCGCACTCGGTTTCCAGGTCAAGGGCTTCTGACGGCCCGATGACTTCCACGTCGACACGGTCGGTCTTGGCACGGATGACCGGATACTTGACCGGACCATTGGTGCTGGTCGCCCAGAGGTTCATGTCATCGATCGCCCGCGGGCTGCGCGGCCACCGGATCGTACCGCCATGAGGATGGTGGCTGTGGAACACTTCCGATCCACCGTGCACCAGGCGGAACTTGGCCGGGTCTCCGATGTAGGAACGGGGAATCGTCGGCGACGGATCGCCGAACGTATAAGAGCTGTAGCCCATCGACTCATCTTCAAAGCCGAAGTACTCGTGCTGCACATGCATGTTGTTGATGCCGAACGGCTCGCTGCGATAGTTGATCGCGCGGCCACCGGGACGATAGGCGTCCGTCAGCGGATCGCGCTGCGGGAGGAAGTCACCCTTCTTATTCAAAGGACGGAAGGCTTCGTCGCCGACTTCGTGGTAGTAGAGCACGAACTCACGGAAGTCCGGGCCTGTCCCGTTCTTGATCATGACCTGCCAGCCGCTCGCGGCCGGGGTCGCGTCGCCGCTGCCGAGCGCTTCCCAATAGGAAGAGCCGCGGGGCTCGACGACGAAGGAACCGAACATGCCCATGACGGTCAGCTCGCGATCATTGCTGAACGTATGGAACTGACGGACACCTTCCTGGGTGTTCGGGTGGATATACCACTCGTAATCGCCGCTCTTATCCTTGGCAACAATCGTATCCGAATTGGTCGTGGTGGCCGCGGCGCCCGTTGCACTCACCACCATGGAGGAACCATGGATGTGAAGGCTGACTTCTTCGCCACCTTCGAGCTTGTTGCTCAACTTGATCTTGACGCAGTCGCCCTGGTTGGCGCGGATGGTCAGAGGCTGAATCCACTGGGCCTGCACGCCCGGGATGATGGCTCCGGGATCGAACCCTTCCTTGTCGCGCGCGGCCTTATTCGTCGCTTCTTCCGCGCGGACCTTGTCGAGGTTCTCATCCAGCACGTACATGTAGCCGGGATAAAAATCGAGCCACTGATTCAGCGTGATCTCGACGTTGATCGCAGACACGTTGTACTGCTTCACCGGCGCCGTCGCCGGGCACTTGCCGCCGCCGACCATCGCCACCGGCTCAATGCGGGGATCGGACACCAACAACATGTCCTGCCCACCCGCACCGTATTGGTGCATCATCGACTGAGTGTTGTACATACCGGTGTTGACGCCCTGCACCTGCGGATCATGGTTCATGTGTTCCATGATGCGCTGGTGCTGCTGCTCGACCATCGAGGACCGCTCGCCCCTTCCGGACATGGCATCTTCGACGATCGTCTGACCTTTGAGTTGCTCCGCCCAGGCGGGGAGCTGGTGAGTCATCGCGACTTTCGGAGCCGCATGACCTGCGGGAGTGACAGTCTCGGCTGATGCCAGCGGCGCCCACAATAGGGCTACCGCTGCCATGGCGCCAAGCATACGGGTAGGCACACATACCCGTGGCGTGTGAGATAACATGGACCGGCCTCCTTGTTATTATGATGAACCTATGTAAAACAGGACCAGAGAACCCAAATACACACAAAACGGTAACGAAAAATTTCGTATCTCGGACGAAGATGAATCGTCCGCCTAAAGGAGGCCGCACGATACTGAACTCCAGAATCTCTGTCAACCCCCTTGGACAGTTCAGCGATCGAAATGGGGCCGATTGCCTCACCTGCTCTTCGTTTCCACTGCCCCGTACCGTTCGGAATCTATCCGCCCCCTCTCCCCTCCACCGCTTCCTGCCGTCGCTCTATCTGACGCCTACTTGCTGCGCCGCCCGTCACCCTCGCATAATGCGTCGCGATCCACGGACTTCCATGCCCCGACTCCGGTAGGACTGACCGATTGTCATGACGCCGCAACTGCTTCACGTTCTGATCATTGGGGGCAGCCTTGCGCTCTTTGGCCTCGATCTCTTACTGCCATTGGGAGTCGCGAACGCCGTGCTCTATGCCGGCGTGGTCTTTCTTGCCGCACTCAGCCCGTCACCCCGGCTTCCCATTCTGACTGCCGGGGGATGCTCCGTCCTCACCATCGTCGGCGCATGGTTCAGCCCATCGATTCCAGACGTCCCGCTCTGGGTGGCCCTGTCGAACCGGACATTCAGCCTGGTCGCCATATGGGCGCCAATCCTGTTCCTCGCCCAACGCCGGCAGACGGAGGCGCTACTCCGGCGCCTCAATGATTCGCTGGAGACCCGGGTGCAGAGCCGTACGGCCGAAATTGCCGCAAAGGAGCTGGCACTTCGCCAAACGCAGGAAGAACTGCGCGCCCTGACCAGCCGCCTCCTGACCGTGCAGGACGAAGAACGGCGGCGCATCGCGCACGACTTACATGACGATATCAATCAGCGGCTCGCGATGCTGGCTCTCGGTCTTCGGACGCTGGAACAGCCTGAACATACCCTGCCCGAATCGGTCCGCACCACCCTGGATCAAAGCCAGGAGGACATTCTTACCCTCTCGAACGACGTCCGACACATGGCCTATCGCTTTCACCCCTCGATATTGGACGACCTTGGCCTGGACGCCGCATTGCGGCGCTTGCTCGACGATTTTACCCATCGAACAAAGATTAAAACGCTGCTAGTCAATCCACCCTTCATCACCTCGCCGTCCAAAGCGATTGCCACAGCCGTCTACCGAATCGTCCAGGAATGCCTCTCGAATATCACCCGTCATGCCAAGGCCACGTGCGTGGAAGTGGAACTCTTCAGCAGCGAGCGAGAGCTTGATCTCACGGTTCGCGATAATGGCGTCGGGTTCGAGGTCGATGCCGCCCAACACGAACGACTAGGCCTTGGCCTCTTCAACTTACGCGAGCGGGCACTGGCGTTTCGTGGAACCTCTCGCGTACAGTCTCAGCCAGGGCAAGGTACGGAAATCCACGTGCACCTCCCGCTGTTCGAGCCTTCCTCCCTATGAAGAAACCGACCGTCATTCTCGCCGACGACCACACCCTGGTACTCGAAGGCTTTCGGCGCCTCCTCGAAACCCACTGCGAACTCCTGGCGACGGTCGGAGACGGACAGGCGTTATTGAAGGCGGCCGCGCAACATCGTCCTGACATCGTCATCCTGGACATTTCTATGCCTGTGATGAACGGCATCGAAGCCGCCCGCACCCTAAAATCTAAGTTCCCCTCGATGAGGCTGGTGTTTGTGACAATGCATGCGGATCCCGCCTACGTTCGCGCGGCCTTTCAGGCCGGAGCCTGCGGCTATCTCCTCAAGCAATCTCTGGGCGCCGAATTGACTCAGGCCCTCCACACCGTCCTGCGGGGGCAGTCCTATGTGACCCCACTGATTGCCAAAGATGTGGTCGACGGCGCGCTGAGCCATGACCAACCGCCTCTCGTTGAACTGACCGCGCGGCAGCAGGAAGTCTTGCAGCTCATTGTTGACGGCCATTCAGCGAAAGATATCGCCACCAAACTGAACATTTCGCATCGAACGGTCGAGTTCCACAAAGCCCAACTCATGCAACAACTGGATCTTCATAGCACCGTTGAGCTGATTAAGTTTGCTCTGACAAACGGGCTGGCACGCCTGTCATAGACGATATCCCCCCCCCAGCCTCCTTGGTAATTTTCCCCCGGTACCCTCGTAGTCTTACTGGTGCCTTCCCCCTTTTTCCCCTCTATAGTTCGTTCCCTATTTCAGATCGAAACCGAGGGAGCCGGGATCGTGACATCACCCATTCGCCCCGCCATGATTATCGGTGATTCATCGCGCGCCATGCTGGCCCTTACAGAGGCCTTGGTGAATAGCGCCTTTGACGTGGTCGCCAGCGTGATGGACAGCGAATCGCTGGTGCTGGCCGCACACCATTACAAGCCGGCGCTGGCCCTCCTGGATTTCACGCCCTCGTTCGGGGACGCCTTAGCCGCAAGCCGGCAGCTCTCCCGGGAACTCCCGGCAACCAAGATCGTCTTCTTTTCAACCCATGACGACGCCGCCTATGCCGAGGCCGCCTTTGAGGCAGGAGCCTCGGGCTTTCTTGTCAAACAACGGACCAGTGACCTGACCAGCCTGCTGACCAGAATCCTGCGCGGCGAACGGATTCAGCACCCTGCAATCCTCCCCACCCTTTCGCGTCAGTAGGGGCCACGATCACAGAGAATGAGCAAACCCATCATGCCCGAATCCACCACGCGAATCGTTCCCATGTGCGAGCTCTGCCGACGAGTCTATGACCACAGTACTGACGCCGGCCATACAAGCGTCTGGACCCAGCTCCAGGCCTACGTCACCCGACACAACCTCCATACCAAGCATGTCGTCTTTGCTCAGTCCCATTGCGAGGACTGTCGAGACGGCTACGCCCTCGGAGCGACTTACGGCCAGCCATAGCTCTCGGTCTCGGCCTTCAACCAGCCCGCGCCCGCGTCTTTTCCTTCCTCCTGCCGGTTGTGCGATAATGCGCGCATGCTCTGGAAACGTTGGCTGGTCGGCGATCCTCTGAAGACAGCGCAAGCGGCGCACGAACGGCTTTCCAAAACGCTGGCACTGGCGGTGTTTTCATCGGACGCCCTCTCGTCCGTCGCCTATGCCACCGAAGAAATCCTCCTCGTCTTGGTGCCGGTCAGTATCGCGCTGGCCCACCTTTCAATCCCGATCAGTCTGATGATCGTGCTCCTGCTGGCAATCCTGACGTTGTCATACTCACAAATCATCTTCGAGTATCCCGGAGGCGGCGGCGCCTATATTGTTTCGAAATCGAACCTGGGCGAGTGGCCAGGATTGACCGCGGCGGCCTCGCTGATGATCGATTATGTCCTCACGGTCGCCGTCAGCGTAGCCGCAGGCATCGCCGCGATCACGTCCGCGTTCCCCAGCTTGTTCCCCCACCGTACGGCACTGGGCGTCTTTGCCATCACGATGGTCCTGCTGGTAAATCTCCGCGGGGTGCGGGAATCGGGAAAGTTCTTCGCGATTCCCACCTATCTGTTCATCGGAACCCTCTTGCTCATGCTGGGCATCGGCGGCATCCAACTGCTTTCCGGCCACCTCACCCCGGTGGTCGCGCCTGACCTCGCCGGGCAAGCAGCCATCGAATCGCTGTCGATTTTCCTGCTTCTCCGTGCCTTCTCTTCCGGATGTACCGCACTGACCGGCGTCGAGGTGATTTCAAATGGCGTCTCCGCATTTCGGGCTCCCGAACCCAAGAATGCCGCCATCACGATGGTCACAATGGCGGTCGTGCTCGGGACGCTCTTTATGGGAATCAGCACGTTGGCCTATCATCTCGGCGTGATCCCCAAAGAGGACGAGACCGTCATCTCACAAGTCGCCCGCGCCATCTTCGGCGACGGGGCGTTTTACTATTTGGTTCAAGCCGCAACCATGACAATTTTGATTCTGGCCGCGAACAGCGCCTTTGCGGGCTTCCCTCGCCTCGCCTCGCTACTGGCTCGGGACAGTTTCATGCCGCACCAGATGGCCGTCATGGGCGATCGCCTGGTCTTCTCAAACGGTGTCATCATCCTGGGCGTCCTCTCCTGCTTTTTGATTGTGCTATTTCAGGGCGATACCCATGCCTTGATTCCGCTGTATGCCGTCGGCGTATTTCTATCCTTCACACTCTCCCAGGCCGGGATGGTCCGACGCTGGCTCATCAAGCGGGGGCCCCATTGGCAAACGAAACTCACCATCAATGGCATCGGCGCCATCGCCACCGCCATCGCCACCCTCATCATTGCCAGCACTAAATTCTCGCACGGGGCCTGGATTGTCATCGTACTCATTCCGCTCTTTATTCTGATGTTCCGCGGCATCCGTTCACACTACAAAGCCGTGTCGGAACAAATTACCCTGGACCGCCGGGGAGCCCGGCCTCCCATGCCGCGTCGCAATATCGTGGTGCTCCCCATCAGCGGCGTAAACCGCGCCGTCGTGCGCGCCGTCGACTATGCCCGCAGCCGTCCCGGAGAAGTGCGGGCCGTGCTCGTCGACCTCGACCCCGAAGAAACCGCCAAGATTGAAATCCAGTGGGCCCAATGGGGGTGCGGGGTGCATCTCATCGCCCTCCCCTCTCCCTATCGTTCCGTCCTCGGATCCCTGCTCGACTACATCGAAGAAATTCTCGAGAAGGAACCGGATACCTGGGTCACTGTGATAATCCCCGAAATTCTCCCCGCCCGCTGGTGGCAGAATATCCTGCATAATCAGCGAGCCTTGATGCTCAAAGCCGCACTGCTGTTCAAAGATCGAGTCGTCTTAACCGATGTACCGTTCCACCTGACGAGGTAGCAATGGTTCATGAAGCGCCAAGCGTGACGCGTCAACCGTGGATTCTGAGCCTGTACCTCTTGACCTTGGCTGTCGGCAGCCTGCTGTCGGCAGACCCAACCTTTGCGTTTAAAATCGCGGCCCCGGCCGACGGCGCCACGCTGAAATCCGGGCAAACCGTGACCGCAAAGGTCGACCTCGGGGCGGACAGCGGAATCGTGAAAGTCCGTTACTACTGGTACGGGGAACAGGCCGAGACGCTCGTACAACAAGACGACTCAGACACGTCGATCATGCCCCAGCAAGACAGGCTGAGCGATGATCGCTTCTCCAGGAAAGACAGCATCTCCGGCGCCCCGGTGGTCGCCGTCGCCGCCCTCTCCTCCAGTTCGGACCAAACGCCGCCGTTCGGCGGCATCCTGAAGATCCCGAAAGAAGCGGTCGGACCGATGCGCCTCCTGGCCGTTGCTGAAATTTCACGCGGACGGTTGGGAACTCGCACCGTGTTTGACGAAGTCATTGTGAAGATCGAGCCGGAAGCGGCCCTGCAGACAATCGACTTCGAGACGGACAAACCGTTGCAACTAGGGCGCACGGGTCAATCCTCGGCATTCGGCCATGTCGATTCTCTGGGCAAAGTCTTCGAACTTCCGGTTGTAGGGGAGTTCGCCGACGGAGTCGTCCGGCCCCTCGCCTCGCCTGCCAGCGGCACGAGCTACCAGAGTTCCAACCCAGCCGTCATCAAGGTTCTCACCGGTGGAATGCTGCAGATCGTCGGGAACGGGAAGGCGATCCTGACCGTGACCAATCGCGGCAAGCAGGCATCGCTCGACATCAATGTGACCGTGAACGACGAACCCAACGAACCACCGGTCGCCGATGCAGGCAAGAGCAAGACCGTGAAGGCCGGAACGAAGGTGAAGCTGAGCGGGTTGAACAGCCGCGACGCCGAGGGGGAAGCTCTCTACTACTCCTGGAGCCAAGTCCGTGGCAGCAAAGTGCCTCTTCTGGATGTGAACGGCCCCGAAGCCTCCTTCCAAGCCCCGCACGTCTCCGAGCCGCGCACCTACCGATTCAAGCTGCGCGTGACGGATAAGAAAGGCGCGGACTCAGTGCCGGCCTATGTGGATGTGGTGGTGGAGCCGTAGCTAACCAACTAAAGGGTCTCCTACCTCATTCTGCTACAAAGACTCGCTGGTTAAGCTACTGCCCGATCAAGGCTATAACCCTATGCTCCCTGCTTCCCTATTTCTTTAGCCATTTTGGCTAGAGTCTTGAAGAGCGCCTCAACCCGAGACTGATATTGGCTCGTGAACCGATCCATCCATAGTCTATTGTATTCAATTGCGACTCGCTTTTTCATTTTCGCATCTTTTGCACCAACGGGAGTGGAGTAGTACGCTATCACCCCATCTAGCTCGTCTTCACTGAAACTCTCCGCGTACGCATCTTTCAGATGGTCTCCGATTGTGCCAATCTCACCCATTGAAGTCCTTAAGTCCTCCCAAAATACTTCAACGTGCGCGTCGATCTTTCTCTTGGTTTCTCCAGCGGCATCAGGAAAGGCAGCTTTTATATATCCCGCTACTTCTTGTTTATACTCATCAATATATTTCTGAGTAAGCGCATCAGATTCGGCCTCCAACTCTGAGATGTGAATCAGATCGAGCAACTTTTCAATTTTCTCACTTGCTTTAAACTTATCAAGATCCGCGACCTGCAATCCCACTGCAGACAAGACTATCCCCACACAGCACAACCAAATGATTGTTTGGATACAGCAACTTCCCATAGAGAAAGCGTTTCATCATCTGCTTGAGCACAATTCTCGCTTTGTACCATCGAGTTTAGCGTACATCCCCTCACCGTCAAGAGCGATCAGCTCTTCTGCCTGTGCTCTCTGCTCAACCGTACCGGCCCGAAGACTTGGCGGGCCTGCTAAAGCTCCTTGATGTGACGCCGGAGGACGAGACCGAAAATGGAGCAAAGAATGGTTTCCCAGCGGGAACAAAACGGTGTTTGGATTTATCCTCTCTCAGCCACCACACCAATCTGTACGCTTGGCGGGCTTGGTGGAGCCCCCCCACATGATGGCAGGTTCGCCTCAAGGGTTTGCCCTCAGAAGTCCTTTCCCCCATACTGACCTCGTTGCGAGACACAGCATCCTAAGCGAAGGAGCCGATCATGGCAACGCTCACAATCTCCCTTTCCGATGAAGAAATGCGGCGGCTGGAGGCGCTGGGCAAACGCGAAGGCCTGACGGTCGAACAGTTGGTGCGCCTCGGCTTCATGGACCTCATCGGTCAGCCTGATGACGCATTCCGTGCCACTGCTAAGCGGGTGATGGAGAAGAACGCCGAGCTTTACCGCCGCCTTTCGTAGGCTACCTACCCATTACTCTGCTAGGCGTTTCAGCATCGGCTCGTACTGTTTCCGAAAGTCCTTGGCAATCGCCTTGATCCCCGCCCGCCCTACTCCAACCTTGACTTTTATTTTGATGGCTTTCTTTTTCATAGCGCTGTGTCCATCGCAGATCATCACGCCTCGCTTAACCGCACCGGTCCGAAGACCTGGCGGGCCTGCTGAAGTTCCTTGATATGGCGCCGGAGAGCGGGACCGAATGTGGAGCGCAGGACGGCGTCCCGGTGGCGGAGGATGCGCGCTTCGGCGTTCCCGATCTGTTCCTCCAGCTGCCGGACTAAACGCGCGCCTGAACCGGTCAGCCACTTCAGATGACCGCCGGCATATTCAAGATCCTGAATCGAGTAGCGGACGGATTCGATTTCTTCAAGACAGCGGAAGCGCGCCCGCATGAGATCACGCTGCGTCAGCCCGGCGGCTTTCCACTGCTTCATCCCCTGCTTCGTTTCAGCCCACGACGAAAGCCGCTCGAACAGCAACGCCCCCATGGTAAAGGTAAACGTCGCGTGTAGAATGCCGCGCAACGGACGCAGGCTCCGGCGCCAGGGCGAATAGAAGATCTGCTGATTGTGGTCGCCGTGATACATGACATGTTTGCGCAGGAGCAGATTCAAGTGATGATGGCTGTTCTCGTGAATCAGATCGTCGATCAGGTCAAGATTATCCCGGTCGAAGCAATTGATGAAGGAGAGGCCGGGACGATGGCGATAGCTGAAACTGACCACGCCCTTGGCGTTGAGCGGAATAATCCGCGAGGTCAACAGTGCCAGCACCTCATGCCCTTCGGGCCACGCCGTGTGAATCGTTTCCCAGGCCTGCCGGATGCGGGCAGCCTGTTTCGGGTCCGTCGGAACCACCTTCTTCGGCTGACGGTCCTTCCCATAGACCAGGGTGGAACCGATGGTCACCGCGCCGTCTGAGGTACAGAGCACTTCGGCCGTGGGACGTACCGCCCAATGCCACTGAGGATGCCCGTCTGTCACGGACCAAATCGGCGCGAGCATACGCCCGACTTTTACGGCAATCCCCGAGGCATCGACACGAAAAGTCACTCGACCGGCAGCGCTCGTCAGGAGGCGTTTCAATGAAGGCGGGGCTTCGCATTGATCCCCCGCCACTCCAAGAGGCACGGCGCCGGCCTCCTCCGCTTTTTCAAAGTTCTGCGCCAGACAGCCCGGCACGTTCCACGACAACACCTTGCGCATGCGACACCAGGCTGCCGCGGCGGCGGGATCGAGCCACAGGGCCTCTTCCGCAATGTCCTGAGCCAATCGCTTGCAGAGGCGCGCGAGCCGCCCGTCCAGGCCGCTGATATGCGGCTTGCCTTTGGGAAACAGCTCGTCGAGATAACTGTTTTCGAAAAATTTTTCCTGACACTCGGCAAACAGCTGCTCGGCAAACTCCCGGCGGTCTGACTCTCCCCGCCACTGCTGCCAAATGTCCAGGAAGTACACAAAATCGTTCAGCGACTCGATCCATCCGACGACTTTCCAATTGGATAAGTCCTCGGCGTTCACCGTGCGACTGAGGAATCGCAGATAGTCCGTCGGAAACGCGAGCTGGGATACCAGATCAGCGTAATCGTCCTGCAACTCCCGGCAGAGATCCTGGAGCAGCTTCCGCATGGACAGTCGAAGTTCAAGATTCAGGGCGATGAGCGATGGGGAATCGAATAGCAGCACCTTCCGCCTCCCGTAACAGCCGTGTGAAATGAGGGAGACTGTAGCGTAGGAAGGACAGGCCTGCAAGAAGGAACCGCGGCAGGAAACGTTCAAAAACGGCGGAGAGAATACCCCATGAGTGCGTTCGGACAGCGATCGACGCAATCAGACTGCAGTGAAAACCCTACGCTGCTCGGTCAGGCTGTGGCTTTCAGATGTCCTGCGAACTCCGGCACCAGCACGCCCGGCTTCAGGAGCTTCATCGCTCCGGATTTCTGAATCATGCGATGACGCAGAATCAGCGGGTCCACGATATTGCCGCAGGACACACACCGCATGCCGCGCATCCACATCGGCACGCAGCTCTCCTGCAAATCAACTAAGTTGTCGACCACCATGAGGCCTTCACATCTAGTGCACTTCATAGGCGTCCTCCTGATCACAGATAACCGCATCCGGCTTCACACGACGACCTACTCAAAAGCCTAGCAGGTTACGGTAATCGTGCTTGCCTGAGAATAAAGCAAGCCGGATGCCAGTCAGCCCATCCTCACGCTCTTGCGGGTTTCGGCGTCGAATCGTAGAGTGTGCACCACGGGAAAACGGCTGTTCCTGAGGAAATGTGACCGAATTGGCCCCATGCGACACAAATGGAGAAAGACCGCTGTCGCCTCCCAATCCGACAGTGGCATGCCGAGAGTGGCGTGGCCGAGACAAACCATGGCACTGACAACGACAGAAATTACCCTGGTGGTGGGGGAGCTGGCCCCGGCACTGATAGGAGGCTGGGTCCAGAAAGCCTACCAGCCCACGCCACGAACGATCGTGCTGGAAATCCGAACGCCGGGACATACGCATCGGCTGCTGCTTTCGGCCCATCCCACATCGACCCGAATTCATCTGATCACTCGTGCGTTGCAGAATCCCCCGACTCCGCCAGCTTTTTGCCAATATCTCCGGGCTCATCTCCACGGGGCACGCATCGACGACCTTCGACAGGAAGGCCGGGACCGGATCGTCTCGCTGTTCTTGACGAGCAAAGCAGGCCCGCAACGCCTGATCGCCGAATTGACCGGCAACACCGCCAATTTCCTGGTGCTTGATTCCGAAGCACGCGTGCTGAGGGATCTGAATCGCTCGACGGACAGGTATGGCAAACCATACCAATCGCCGGTTCTTTCAGCCGGCGCCGGGCCACGGGAGCGGGACAGCCGTTTCACGGCGGAGACGCAGGCGTCCTTCGGCTTGTCGGCTGCGATTGAATCGTACTATGACGAGAAAGAATCGACGGATCACACAGCCGCCGCCAGCGAAGCCCGCGCACACCAGATCAGAAAAGCGATCAAGAAGCAGGGACGACGTGTGGAGGCCTGGCGGAGCGATCTCGCCAAAGCAGAGAAATATCGCAACTATGCCCGATACGGGGAATTATTGAAGGCGAATCTGGGGACTATCAAGAAGGGATTGGAATCGATCGTCGTCGTCGACTACTTCGATGAGGCCCTGCCGCAACTCACGATCCCCCTCGACCCGACGAAATCGGCTCAAGGCAATATGGATGACTACTTTCGCAAACAACGGAAGCATGCGACGGCTGAGCGCGAGTTGCTCCCCCGGATTGCACTGGGAGAGGCTGAAATGGATGCGCTCCGCCGGGAACTGCACGCCATCGAACAAGGCACCTGGCAGCCGGCACCGGCCGGGCCGGCTGCCGATGCGCCGACCCGGCGACCGACTCGATCCCAATCGAGTGATCGACCGGACGAACGACGCGGCCCTTTCCGCCGCTTCACCTCCTCGGACGGCCTCCCGATCTTCGTGGGACGCAACGCCCGGGAGAACGACGAATTGACCTTCGGGCTCGCCAAGAGCGACGATCTCTGGCTCCATGCCCGCGGCACACCGGGATCGCATGTCGTCGTGCGCCTGGACAAAGGCAATGACCCGCCGCCGGAAACCATCCGGGACGCTGCCACGCTGGCCCTGCTCTATAGCGATCTCAAGAAGAGCGGCAAGGGCGACGTGATCTACACGCGCCGGAAGTGGGTCAAGAAGGCGAAGGGACAGGCACCAGGCGCTGTGACCGTCACACAGGAGAAATCACTCCATGTGAATCTGGATAAGAAACGCCTGGATGCGTTGAAAACCCGCGCGGCTCAGGAATAGCCCGCCAGAACTCGCGTGCCTTTCCTAATATTCTCACACCATGCTACAGTGCCCATATATGGGCACCTACTCACTACAGGACGATTCCCTACGAATCATCTCAGCCCTCCTCGCCAGCAAGGGGCTCCAGGAGTTCGATCGCACATTAAGTCAGGAGTTACTCAACACGCTGAAGAGCGACCTGGTCGGCTTCTACCTGTATAGTGAAACTGCCAAAACCTTCGCCCCCATCTCAAGCCTCCTGACAAACCCCGACTCTCCCGGCCACCGCATCGGACAACTGCCGGCAGAAGGTACCATGAAAGAAGCGGTCGTCCGGCAAGGCCGCGCCATTCTGGAGCATGACTTGGCCGGTTCCTCCTGGGCGGAAACCGTCGTGCTGAAGACCGCCCCATTTCAAACCGCGTCGGTGCTCGCGGCCCCGGTCACTCTCGTACCCCCGCGAGCAGATCAGCCCGCTCGCACGATCGCGATCATCGCAACCATCGCCGTTAATCGAGTCCGTGCCTTTACCGAAGAAAACCGCATCTTTCTTGAACAGCTCGGAAGCCGGTTGGGACCGGTCCTCCAGAACGTCCTGGCAGCCGAAGAACGTGATGCGCTGATGACGATCAACAGCCGTGTGGTCGTCGGCACAATGACCATCGAAGAACTCATGCCGGTCGTGAAGGAGGTGCTGCATCGCGTCATCCGCCAGGACATGACCGGACTGGTCCGATTCGTTCATCTGCCACAGAGTCCCTGGTTCGAGATCGTCTATCGCGACGGGGTCGAGATCGATCTCGCCCAGCTCCGCCGGTTTCCCTTTGATCAGATGGCACCCGCCGAGATGATGGCCACTGGAAAACCGCTCCTCATGACAGGCCACAATCACACACGCTTCCCGGAGCGGACCTATATCGAGTCCGTCGGCGTCCTCTCCTGCATGCTCTGCCCGCTGGTTGTTCGTGGAACACCGTATGGCTTTCTCGCGATCGGCAACCGGCGTCGCAATGCCTTTTCCGAACGGGACCTGGCATTCGCCGAACAGATCGGATTTCACCTCTCACAGGCCATCGCCAACATCACGGCCTACGATGAAATCCGTGCATTGAAGGAGCAACTCGAACAGGAGAACGTCTACCTCCGCGATGAAATGACGGCATCAGTCGATTTCAACCAGCTGGTCGGGGAGAGCCCCGCGCTGCAGAAAACACTGAAAGCGATCGAGCAGGTCGCGCCGACCGATTCCACGGTGCTCATCACCGGAGAAACAGGCACAGGGAAAGAACTGGTCGCTCAGGCCATCCATCGCCTGTCGCCGCGAAAAGACAAGCCGCTGATCACGGTCAACTGCGCTGCGCTGCCGCCGACGCTGATCGAATCGGAACTCTTCGGCCATGAGAAGGGCGCCTTCACCAATGCGGCGGCACGCAAGATCGGCCGCTTCGAACTCGCGAACGGAGGCACGATCTTCCTGGACGAAATCGGCGAACTCCCGATCGATCTCCAGGCGAAATTCCTGCGGGTGCTCGAAACGCAGGAGTTGGAACGCGTCGGTGGCACACAGCCCATCAAGCTGAATGTCCGCGTCCTCGCGGCGACCAACGTCAACATCGAACAGGCGGCCAAGCAGGGCCTCTTTCGATCCGATCTCTTCTATCGACTCAACGTCTTCCCGATCCGGATCCCCCCGCTCCGGAACCGTCGTGACGACATTCCGATGCTTGCCCGCCACTTCGTAAAGAAATTCAGCGAGCGGCACCGCAAAACCATACGACGCATCGGGACCAACACGTTGAAAACCCTGGTCGCATACGACTGGCCCGGGAATGTACGCGAGCTTGAACACATGATCGAACGGGCTGTGATCGTCAACCAGGGCCCGGTCCTGGTCATCGACGAGTTGGACCCGCTGCCGAAGAGCGCCGACGGAAAGGAATCTCCGCGTACCTTGGCAGACGCCGAACGCACCCATATCATCCAGACACTCAGCCAGACAAACTGGGTCCTGGCCGGAGAGCAAGGCGCGGCCGCACGGCTCGGGATGAAGCGGTCAACGCTGCAGCACCGGATGAAGAAACTCGGGATTACCCGCCCCCCGCGACACAAGAAATAGTCCGCCCGCATATCGGCAGTAGCTCTCCCCGTTGCCAATCTGCCGGCACTTTGCAGCTTGCGCGAAGAGCAGCTCATTCCCGTCCGTCTCGCAGCTCCTCCCGTTTCATCAGGGACTTGCACATCCATCCTCACTATCCTACGGATCTGGCATCGTCCCTGCTCTAAGTCAGCACCATGAAACAACAGCCTTCCGTGCCACTGGAACATCTCAGTCAGGCCATCGAAGAGTACTTCGCTGAGCGGCAGGCATCTATTCTCCCCTCCGGCAAACACACGACCGACGGCAAGCAACTCTCCTGGTGTGGCGACGTATTGGAATACCTCACGGAAGGGCTGGCCGAACGGCTGGCCGCACGCGGCATTACCTTTAGCAAAGCATTCCCCGGACCGTTCCGGCTCATGGACGAGGATCAGCTGACGGACGGCCGCCACGTGCGCCGCTTCTGGACGACGGCACTCGACCATGGGTGCCCCGTGGCCCGGCTCTGCACCTACTTTTTTCACCGCCACGACCGGGTGACGCTGCCGCAACCGCCCCGGGTCGTCGCGTATCCTCCCGGTCATCCGGAACCCGATGCGGAGGAACCGGCATGAACTACGTCGCGCTCAAGATGCTGTTCGGCGATCGCGCGAAATACCTCATGCTCCTCTGCGGCCTGACCTTCGCCGTCATGCTCATCGTCCAGCAGGGTTCGATCTTCTGGGGACTCATGATCTGGTCCCAATCCAGCGTCAGCAATCTCAATGTGCCGATCTGGGTCACGGATCCTGGCATCGCACAGGTCGATGAAGTGAAACCGATCGCCGATACCGCCGTGGACCGCGTGCGCAGCGTACCCGGCGTCGAATGGGCCGTCCCCCTGTATAAAGGATTGTTACGTGCACGGCTCTCCAACGGGGATTATCACCAGATCACACTCACCGGATTGGAATCGTCAACGCTGATCGGACGGCCTGCCGAAGTGTTGGAAGGCCGGTTCGAAGATGTGTTGCAGCCCGATGCCGTCGTGCTGGACCAATGGGCAGTTGAACGCATGGGGGGGCCGAACGTCATCAAGATCGGCACCGTGTTCGAGCTGAACGACAAGCTGGCCCGCGTCGTCGCGATCGCCAAGACCCAAAAGAGCTTCACGAACATCCCCGTGGTCTACACCACCTATGAGCGCGCCATCCGCTATGTGCCCCGCGAGCGCCGGACCCTGTCCTACGTGCTCGCCAAAGCGAAAGACGGCGTCTCTCCCGCAGAAGTCACCAAGCGCATCCATGAACAGACCGGGCTGGGCGCCTTCACCGCCGAAGACTTCGGCTGGAAAACCATCGGGTGGGTCCTCAAGAATACCGGCATCGGCATCAACTTCGGCACCACGATTCTGCTGGGTTTCATCGTCGGCATGGCGATCGCCGGCCAGACGTTTTACTTGTTTACCGTCGAAAACCTCAGGCAGTTCGGGGCACTCAAGGCCATGGGCGCATCAACCTTCACACTGGCGCGAATGATTCTCCTGCAAGCCTTCACGGTGGGCCTCACCGGCTACGGAGTCGGCATCGGCCTCGCGACGGTGTTCGGATTCTTCACGGCACGGAGCGGCGGACTGCCCTTCATCGAGACCTGGCAACTGCTGCTCCTCGTGCTAGTGGCGCTGCTGGCCATCTGCACATTTTCAGCGTTGATCAGCATCGTCAAACTCGCCCGGATCGAGCCGGCAATTGTCTTTCGGTGAGCATCATGGATCACCCGACAGAACAACAGACACAACCGGCGGCCGTGAGACTCCGCGGCATCGTGAAATCCTTCGGCACCGGCGACACGAAAGTCACCGTGCTCAGGGGGATCGATCTCGACATCTACCTGGGCGAGATGCTCCTGCTCGTCGGCGAATCCGGGGGTGGGAAAACCACTTTGCTGTCGGCCATTGCCGGCATTCTCGACATTGATGAAGGCGACATTGATGTGCTGGGGGTGCCGCTGAGCGCTCTGCCGGCGGGGAAGCGCACGACATTCCGCGGCCAGACGATGGGCTTCATCTATCAGCAATTCAATCTGCTGCCGGCATTGACGGCAGCCGAAAACGTCGCCGTGCCGCTCCTGATCCAGAAGGTCGGTCGCTCCGAAGCCCTACGGCGGGCACGGGTCATGCTCGATCGCGTCGGCCTGGGAGACCGGGCGGAATTCCTGCCGAAGAATCTCTCCGGCGGGCAGCAGCAACGAGTGGCCATCGCCAGGGCACTGGTCAATGAACCTCGTCTTCTCATCTGCGATGAGCCGACTGCGGCGCTGGATGGGCCGAACGGACAAAAAATCATGGAACTCTTACGCGAAGTGGGCCGCGCGCCGGACCGCTGTGTCGTGATCGTCACCCACGACAGCCGTATTTTTCGCTTCGGCGACCGGATGGCCAACCTCACCGATGGACGAATCATCGGCATCGAAACGATCAGCAGAGAGGGCACCGCATGATTATCCTCAAACGTTTCAGTGTCTGGGTCGCTCTGGCAGGAGTGGCCTTCGCAGCCTGGGTGCTGGTGGGCGCCAACAAGGTAGAGCCGATGCCCACGCCGATTTCTGAGCCGCCCCGCTCGCCCTATGAACAGACGGTGGCGGCATCGGGCATCATCGAGTCGGTGAACGAAAACGTGCGTATCGCACCGCCGGTTGCCGGCTTGATCATCAAAATATTTGTCGCCGTCGGCGATCAGGTAAAGGAGCAGGCCCCGCTCTTCCAACTCGACGACCGGGAATTGCGCGCCCAGCTGCTTAGTCGCGAGGCGGCAATCCCCCCGCTGCAGGCCCAGATCGATGAGCAGCAATACCGTATCGGCGATCTCGACACCCAGTTGCGCCGCCTCAAGGCCGTGCACGATGAGCGGGCGGTGAGTGAAGACGATCTCAAACGCACGTGGTATGCCCTCGAGGTGGCGAAACGCACCCGGCAACGCCTCGAGGCGAACCTGAAGCAGGCGATCGCCCAGCGTGAGGAAGTCACGATTCTCCTCGACCGGCTGACGGTCCGGGCTCCCCGCGACGGAACAATTTTGCAGGTCAATGTCCGCGCCGGCGAGTACGCCACTCCGGGGGCGAGCGAACCGCTCCTGTTGCTCGGCGATACCCAGCGGCTTCAAGTGCGAGCCGATGTCGACGAGGTCAACGCCCCGATGGTTGCACCACAGGCAGCGGGAGTCGCCTCCCTCAAGTCCATGGCCGGCACGAAGATCCCTCTGACGTTTGTCCGGATCGAGCCCTATGTCGTACCTAAAAAATCGTTGACCGGAGATAACAGCGAACGCGTCGACACGCGGGTGCTTCAGATTATTTACAGATTCGACCGACCCCCGTTCCCCGTCTATGCCGGCCAACAAGTCGATGTGTTCATCCAACGCCAACCCGCCGGTCCGGCAGCATCCGCGCCCCGCCCTGCCGCAAGTCGCCAGCAGGAGCCGGCGCCATGACGCGACGCACGTCGATCATCCCCGTCGTGCTGGCCGCGCTGAGTCTGACGGCCTGCGTACAGGGAAAGAACTATGAGCGCCCGGCCGTCGACGTTCCGACCGATTGGACGAACATCGCCGCGGCAGATCCGGCGCGCTTCCCCGCCAATCAACAGCCCGACGCCGAATGGTGGCGCGCGTTCGGAAACGACGAACTGACCGGCCTCATTGAGCGGGCCCTGCAGCAGAATCACGATGTGAAACGCGCGGTGGCCCGCGTGCTGGAAAGCCGCGCCGCCGTCATGTCCGCCGCCGCGGGACTCTATCCCCAGGTCAATCTACAGGGCAGTTACAGCAATCTGGCTGTCTCCAAAAACACCTTCGCGGGCCTGGGGTTCGCCCGAGGCGGACAGCCGGGGCCGCAAGTCTTCGCTACCCCCGGCAGTACATTCGACCTCTGGAACGGGTCTCTGGATCTGCGCTGGGAATTGGATTTCTGGGGCCGCATCCGCCGCGGGGAAGAGGCTGCCGTTGCCGAGGTCGGCGCGAATGAACAGGATGCCCGGGCGGTCGCCCTGTCTTTGATCAGCGATCTTGGACAGTCTTACTTCCGCATTCGTGAGCTCGACGAACAGATTGAGATTGCCGCCAGAACCGTTGCAGTACGACAGGAATCCTTGGACATTATCAAGAAGCGGGCATCGGCCGGCCTCGCCTCCGATCTGGATGTGGCGAGAACCGACGTGCTGGTGGCAGAAGCCGCCGGATTGCTCCCCGACCTGACGCGAAGCCGGACTGTGGAACTGCATCGCCTTGAGGTGCTCACGGGTTCATCGCCCGGCTCGATTGACCTTCCTCGCAAGGCTCTGAGCGCCGCCGTGACGCAACCGGAAATTCCCGTCGGTTTGCCCTCTCAGTTACTCGAACGACGACCGGATATTCTCCAATCAGAATCCACGCTGATGGCCGCGAATGCCCGGATCGGCCAGGCCCGCGCCTACTTCTTCCCGACCCTCTCCATCACCGGGCAGGGCGGCCTGCAGAGCGCCGAATTCGCCAACTGGTTTTCAGGAAACAGCTGGAACTACAGTATCGGTCCATCGATCACCCTGCCGATTTTTCTTGGGGGCACCAACGTGGCCCGGTTGGATCAGGCGGAATCGCGCTACCAGCAAATGCTCGAAAGCTATCAGCAGACCATCCTCCAGGCCTTTCGGGAAGTGGCCGATCTGCTGGTATCCCTGAACAGCAGAGCCGAGCAGCTGGCTCGCCAGCAGGAACAGCTCACGGCCGCCCGAACGGCTGTGACCCTGGCCACAGTCAGATATCGCAAAGGTCTGGTGAATTACCTGGATGTGCTTGATGCCCAACGGGTCGTGCTCTCGGCCGAAACCCAAGTGGTCCTGACTGAACGGGCGCGATTGACGGATATGGTCAGCCTGTTCAAAGCGTTGGGAGGAGGATGGAGGCAGCCGGCCCCACCGATTTCTCCGTCATAATCCAGGCCGTCAAAACCGAGTCCCGGTCTCGATGATCGACCTGTCGTCCTGCCCCCCGCCGCGACTAGCGCAAAATATGTATTTTCTGGCGCTGATGACGACTCAAGAATAGGCTGAGTCTAACCGATTAAGTAGTAGACCTGTATGGACCACACTGCCGCCAATAGCCCAGCGTCTCACTCACCCGCGACGATTCTCGTCGTGGATGACGAGTCATCCATCATCAAGTTATGCCGCGCACTCCTCCAGCCAGAAGGCTACAACATCCTGGAAGCGGATGGTAGTTCGGAGGCGCTGAAAATCTGCGCCAAGCACGAGGGACCAATTGATATCTTATTGACCGACTTGGTGCTCCCTCCTCCCGGATTTCAGCTCGCCTCAAGCAGCAATGAATTTCCCCATGTCCATGGACATGAGCTGGCCATGCGCGCCGCCACGATGCGGCAGGGGCTGAGAATCATCCTCATGTCTGGCAATCCGGACAAGGAACTTACCAGCCACAGGATCAAACGAGGCTCACTCCCGTTCCTGCAGAAGCCGTTTGAACGAGCCGTATTGATTCAGCTCATCTTCGATGTACTGAAGACTCCTCCGCCGATGCTCAATCTGAATCAGGGGAAAGCGGCGAACGACGTCGACTGGTTCGGATAATCCCTCACCCCGACCTCATTCATCCGGACGAGAGATACGGTGCGCCTTCCAGTCATGCTGGATGGCTAGGCGTGTTCCGTCATAAACCACCCGGCGATGGAGAGCCGCCGGTGTTGACCGGCTGTTTGATCGACCCGGCACACCCGGTGAAACCGCGGCACGGTGAACATGACCAGGGAGCCCGGACGGGGCTCGATACAATGCGTGACGGACAATGCCGGCTTCTCCGCCGTGTGGGTCGAACGGGTGGCATAGACAATCAATTCCCCGCCCCAATCCGATTGCCACTCTTCGTGGAAATAGCTCACCAGCGCAATTCGCCGTGACGGGGCCCGCCGGCCACCGACCGGCTGTCCCTGATCGGTATCGTCATGCGTCAGCAGACAATCGCCGGCCGAATACGAGTAATAGCTGAACCCCATGTGGCGGCCGATGATGTTCGGGAACGATTCCATGTGTTCCTGGATACAGGGCAACTGCAACCGGGACAAGAATCGATTCCCCTGCGCCGGTCCGATCTCCGCTTTGGCCCAATTGCCTGAATCCGGAAAATCTTCCCGCACTTTGGGCAGGTCCGTCAAACTCTTCCAGGAGGCCTGATTCATCGCATCGCGAAAATACTGCCGTTCGTCGGCTGACCAGAAGTTTTCCACGACCAGCACCGGGCTCTGGCGGAATGAAAACGACTGGAGATTCGAGAGCGGAACCACCGAAGCACGCACTCCTGCCTGAGTCTCCACGAGCTTCCTCCTTGGAACAACGGACCGGCCATCCGACAAGTTGTCTTATCACTCTCATCTTGAGAATGACAAGGCCGACCGCAGAAACGCTGAAGGGGCTGCCACCTCTCGGTGACAGCCCCTTCATGACCCATGGCACAGAATGTATTACCAGCGGTCGCGCTTGCCGCCGCCGCCACCACCGTTACCACCACGGCCACCGCCGCCGCCAAATCCACCACGTCCGCCACCACCACCGCCACCCGTGCGGGGCTCCTGCGGGCGCGCTTCATTGACGGTCAGAGTACGGCCGCCAAAATCGGCGCCGTTCAAAGCCGTAATAGCCGCTTGAGCTTCTGAATCAGAGGCCATCTCCACGAAGCCGAAGCCCCGTGACTGGCCGGTGAACTTGTCCGTGATCACGCGCGCAGACTCAACAGCCCCATGCGCGGCAAACAGTTCACTGAGTTGTTGTTCGGTCGCCGCATAGGGCAACCCACCGACGTAGATCTTCGAACCCATGTGGGTTCCTCCTTTGAAAATGATGATATTGTCTTGGACTCGAGTGACGGAGGAAGGAGCGGGCCGAAGACGCGATCAGTGAGGCGACTCAGGTCTGACTTCCGACGAAATTCCCGGGCAAGGCAACATCGTTGCGGGCCTGCTTTATTTTAGCGATTCATCGCGAGGCCCTGGCGATGACGTGGCATCAGCCTAACACAGGGGTCCAGTGAATTCAACGTCACTCCCCGACACGAACCAGCAGACCCTGATTCCGGCAATAGGCAAACGTCCGGTGAAACCAGGCGATCATCGTGGCTAAAAACAGCACATTCAGTCCGATCGCCCAACCGAGATGCTCGAGCGGCTGGCCGGACTGACTGAGCACGCCCCGCATCCCTTCGAAGACATGGGCCGCCGGATTGGCCCAAGCGACCGGCTTCAGCCAGGCCGGCAGGACATCCATCGGATAGAACACGCAGGAGATCGGCTGAAAGAGGAACACCATGCTCCAGGCGAGCACTTCAGCCTCCTGCCCGAACCGCATGATCAGCGAGGTCGTAAACACACCGATCACCCAACCGGCCACGACTAAATTCAGCACGAACGGAAGCAGCCACAGCCCGATAATCAGAATACTGTAGTCATAAAACAGCCAGGCGCAGAGTCCCATCACCAGCGAGACGCAGACCACCTTGAAGATGCTCATGATCATCGTCGCAGCCAGAAACTCGCTCGGCTTGAGCGGACTCGCAAACAGATTCATCAGGTTGCGGGACCAGAGTTCTTCGAGAAACGAAATGGTGATCCCCTGCTGAGACCGGAACAGGACATCCCAGAGAATCAGCGCGCCAAGGAAAAACGTGACGAATCCCGGGACCTGCGTCTGATATCGCGCGAGATACAGGGTAATGAATCCCCAGATGACGAGATCGAGAAACGGCCAGTAGAAGATCTCCATGATCCGGGGCAAACTCCGGCGATAGAGGTAGAGGTGACGGAACACGATGGCGGTAATACGATGGAGTTTCATGGAATCCTAATGGTGATGTTCCTCACCGCAGCCCCCGCAATCTCCACACCCCTGGTGCCGTCCCAACATCGTATCCATCATCGTCTGCGCACCGCCGACCAGCCGTTCGCCGACACGCGTGCCGTCCGGTAATTTTCTCAGACCCAATCCGAGCAGCGTCACCGGGACTCCCGCCACGCCCAACAGAAAGGGCCAGGTACCCACGCGCGCGCTATCCATCATCCACACCACCGCCACTACCATTAGGAGGGGGACCAATCCCGCGGTGAGGCTGGCCCGCACCACTTGCCACTTACTGGTACCGCGAAGCACGCCCACGAGAGCAAACACCGACCAGAAGAGTCCCCAACAGGCACTCACTCCAAATCCGCCCAGCACCAGCCCTAGCGCAAACGAGATGGCTGTCTCGATCATGATAGACGCACTCCATTCCTTCCCCGCCTTGCGGGGCCGCTATGATTCTCTGGCCAACTTCAAAAACACGTCTTCGAGATCCGTCTGCCCGAAGCGGGAAACAATTTGAGCAGCCGTACCCTCCGCCACAAGATTACCTTTTTGGAGGAAGATAATACGATCCGACATTTCCTCCATTTCCCGCATGTTGTGCGAGGTATAGAGGACGCTCAATCCGGAGGCGCGTTGTTCGTCCTTCAGCAAGGCTCTGATTTTATGCGCGATATCAGGATCCAGGCTGGCCGTCGGTTCGTCCAGGAAGAGAATCTTCGGTTCCGTCAAAAAAGCCTTCGCGAGCGTCAGTCTGGTCATCTGCCCCGATGACAGTTTGCGCGTCACCTTGTGCCGAAACTCCCCCATCTCCAACTTCTTCACGATGTCATCGATCTTTCTCTGGACATCGGGCAGGCCGTAGAGCCTGGCCACGACCCATAAATTTTCCTCGACCGTCAGCGATTGCGGCATCGACACATAAGTGGATGAAAAATTGACCCGCTGCAGAATAGCTTCCCGATGGATCTCCAGATCCATCCCGAACATTGAGATCGTTCCGGAGGTGGGCGTAATGAGGCCCAGCAGCATGTGCATCGTCGTCGTCTTGCCCGCGCCGTTCGGCCCCAAGACACCGAGGATCTCACCGGGCTGCAGGGCAAACGAAATGCCGTTGACGGCCGTAAAGTCGCCGAACGTTTTAGTCAGATTACGGACTTCAAGAACAGGTGACGCCATCGCAAGAGTCTCAGATCTCAATTGAACAGTAAGGCCGCACCGATTTTGTCAGGAAGATGGCAGGTTTCACACTTCCGGCTGATCGGCTTTCCCTTGTACTCCTGTTTGCCGTCATGGCAGCGGAAACAGTCGGACAAGGCCCTGGTACGGAGGTACGATCCTTCGGGATGATCGGGATACCAGGGCTGGCTGTCAGCCGCCACATGCCCGCGCGGGATCACAATCGGGTAGCCCTTGATCGGTTTTTCGTGGACCACAGCTGAATGACATGTAGTACACCCCTCACCCTGCCCCCTCACACCAAAGGCCTCCATATGCGCACGGTGGCTCATCACCAGCCCCACGTCCTTCACTGGCGCAGGCAGATCCCGCGTGGCGATTTCAGAGACTCGCAGGATGTTCCGGTGACAACCCAGACAGACATCCGACTCCACCTTCGCCTGGAGATTATGGGAATCGGTCGGCGTCCCGAACAGATGAATCATCGAGTCCTTCGTCCCGTTCCACGCCTTGTCATGGATCCATCCTTCAAGGCCGGGACGGACATGGCAGGCCACACAGGTCACTTCTTTATGAGACGACGTCACCCAGCTGTCATACGAGGGCGTAATGGTATGGCAACTGGCACAGAACTTCGGGTGATTGGTCAGGGGAATTGCAATCCCGCCGAAGGCGAATGCTCCGGCGATCAGGGCCAGAATCAGTCTCGCTTTACGGTTCCAATTCATGTGTGACGCGCGGGAAGTGCTTGATGATGAGGGCCGCGACACCCGTAACATCGTTCAAATCGAGCACCGGCACAGGAAGATCGATCGGCTTGTCGGAAACCACCGCCAGTAGCCCGTCGGGAGAGACCGGCACTTCGCCGACCTGCTCGCGTATCACGACAATCTTGAGATAGCCTTCGCTCTTCCAGCCTTCCGCAATAATGAGATCGTAGGAGCCGTCGAGAAACCGGTCTCGAATTTCCTCAACCTTCATTTCCTCCGGCACATCGGCAAACATCGCCAAACTGCCGCGAGACATCACGATGACACTGCTGGCCCCCGCACGTTTATGGCGCCAGCTATCTTTCCCTTCAGTATCGAGATCGAACCCGTGGCCAGCATGCTTCACCGTCGCCACGCGATAGCCCGCCCGCACCAACTCGGGAATCACGCGCTCGATCAGCGTGGTCTTACCGCTGTTCGACCGGCCGACAAATGACACGATGGGCACGGCCATGGGCTCAGTCCCTTTCGACGATCAACAACAGGACGTCTTATGCCCGGTGCTGTGGGTATGCTCTGCCTGCGTTTTCCAGGCCTCCCCGCTCAACAATTGCACCGTCACCAGATCGCCGGGATTCACCCGTTCCACTTCGACGGGGATATCGATCAGGCAATTCGCCTTCACCATCGACGTCAAAATTCCGGACCCTTGCGCCCCGGTCGTCCGGACCTTGAAAACACCGTCTTCCCGCGTTAACACGCCACGGAGGAAATGCCGGCGGTCCGTTCGTTTCGAAAACTTTTCCTGGATAACTGCATGTACAAGCGGCCGCCCGTAAGTCCGGTGCCCGTTCATCTTCAAAATGGCCGGCCGCACCAGCTGCTCGAATGTCACCATCGATGACACAGGATTCCCCGGCAGACCGAAAGCTAACTTGCCCTGAATCTTACCAAAGGCCAGAGGTTGCCCAGGCCGGATCGCGAGCTTCCAGAAATTCATCTCGGCGCCCAATTCGCGGAACACGGCTTTGGTGAAATCGTAATCCCCCATCGACACGCCGCCGGACAGCACCAGGACATCAGCCGTCAGCCCATGGGAAATCTTTTCCTTCAACGCCTCCGGTGTATCGCGGGCAATCCCGAGCAGGAACGGAATACCGCCGGCTTCTTGCACCGCCGCCGCAATTCCGTAGCTGTTCGAATTGATGATCTTTTCTTCGCTGAATCGCTCATCTAAATCAGCCAACTCATCACCCGTGGAGAGAATGGCCACGCGCGGGCGCTGATAGACAAAGACGAAGGACTTCGCAAGAATCGCCAACATGCCCGCATCACCGGGACGAATCTGCGTCCCCTTGGCAATGATGCATTCGCCCTTCTTCACATCTTCGCCTTGCGGCCGGATGTTGGAGCCGCGCGGCTCGGGCTTGAAGACTCGGACGGAATCGGGCGTGTGTTCCGTATCTTCCACTTTCAACACCGTGTCCGCGCCTTGCGGAATCGGCGCACCGGTCATGATACGGATCGCTTGCCCGGGGCCAACCGAATTCGTCGGCATTTTCCCGGCCGGCACATCTTCGATCACCTTGAGGGTAACCGGCTTTTCGATCGCGTGCTCCTGCTTGATATCGTCCCAACGGACGGCGAATCCGTCCATCGCACTGTTATTCCACGGCGGATTGTCCCGCTCGGCTACGATATCCTCGCCCAGCACACGGCCCAGCGAGTCAAGGATCGACACCTTCTCCAGGCCCAGCGTCGGGGTAGATTCCAAGACAATCCGCTGCGCCTCTTCGAGCCGCGTGAGTCCTTCTGTTGCGTCAGTTGCCTTCACAATCGCTCCCGTCTCAAACAGGCTGCTGAAAAAGTCCGCCAGCGGCGTTCTCGCTGCACTCGGAGGCTTAACGTACCAAGGCGTACGCCTCGCCTCTTCGCTTGCTGCGGCCTTGCCGGACGGCCTTTTTAAGCAGCCTATGAAAATTCATTCGATGGTCTACAAGGAACCATCACCACACCTTGAACCTGAATGGCTATCTTCTCGCTAGCCGCTAATGCGCATGCCGCGGCGCCACTTTCACCAGTGATCCGCTCTTCTTGCAAAAGGCTTCGATCTGATTCGCAATGTTGTGATAGCACTCGGCCGTCGCCGTATCTGAATTGAACATCGCGAAGGGTTCGCCCGCATCCGATTGCATCACCACATCCGGATCGAGCGGAATCCGTCCGAGGAACGGCACACCCATATCGTTGGCAGAAGCCTCTCCCCCGCCCTTGCGGAACACTTCGATATTCTGATGGCAATGCGGACATTCCAGGCCGCTCATATTTTCCACGATCCCGATGATCGGCACTTCGCTATCTTTGCAGAACGTCACCGACTTGCGTGAATCCAGTAACGCGACTTCTTGCGGCGTCGTGATAATGACCGCGCCGCTGACATTGCCGAGCAGGTCAATCGTCGTGACCGATTCATTACCGGTTCCCGGCGGCAAATCGATGAACAGGAAGTTCAGATCCTGCCACTCCACGCCGCCCAGCAACTGATTGATGAATTCATACTTGTACGCGTCGCGCCAGATGATGGGGTCATCGGGATTCTGGAGCAGGAACGACATAGAAGCGATTTTCAGGTTATAGGCCTGAAAAGGAATGATGCCGCCTGAGGTGCTAATCTTGAGCTTCTGTCCTTCTGCTCCGACCATCTTCGGAATGTTCGGCCCGTGAATATCCATGTCGCAGATGCCCACATGCCAGCCCTTGAGTGCCAGGCTGACCGCCAGGTTGGTCGTGCAGGTGCTCTTCCCGACGCCCCCCTTGTTGCTCATAATCAACACTTTGTACTCGATGCGCTCCATCCGCTTGGCGACGAGCCACCGGCTATGGCCTTCTTTATCCTTCTGACAGGATTCGTTTTCGTCACAAATCGCGCAGGCCCACATATAGGTGCAGGAATCGCTTCCCCCGGATGTGGGCGTTTGAATGACATTCAGTTCACGGGCCATAGTGTGTCCTTCTATATGACATGAAGCCTGAGGCTTCGGTTATCGACGGGGGTTTCCG
>MSXN01000001.1:0-202127 GCA_002083555.1 Nitrospira sp. ST-bin5
CCACTATTGACGACCGGGGTCAGTCCTCACGAATCATTTCTGCGTGACCAAACTCAGGACATTGCTCCACCCACATTCGACCGAAGATATTGATGTAAGCTTCAACTGCCGCTACTGCCATAAGTATAGCCACGGCTGACTTTGATCGCTTTTCCTCGTCGGACGAGGAACCTGTGGCCTCAATGGCGAGCTTCCTAGCGATACCGAAGTAATTCCAGACAATGTAATTGTGCGAGGCCAATGGACTCATTTCATTACCAGAGAATCATATGGTTCCTGGAACCGTTTGATTATTTGATTTTGGCCACCTCTTGAGATACTCCTTGGCGGCTTGGAAGAAGGCATCAAATCCGCGAACGACTTCCCCGAGTGCGACACCTATAAATTCCTCTTTCTTATTAAGGTCGTTACGCAGCAACCCCAAAGCAAACAAGACTGGTTCGTCTCGTCCCATAATGTTCAAATCACTGTTGATGAAGGAATGTTTGTATGCATTCGAGACGTTGTTAAGAGTTTGTAGTTGCTCCAAATGCCCCGCATACTTGTCCCGCAACGCTTGATGGTCCCCCTGAAGTAGACCTCCGATACAATCGACTTCTACCTTAGTCGGAAGGGCATTCTTCTGTAGAAGCGCCTCGCAAAGGAACGATAGACCGATAAGCTCATCAGCGGTTTTCCTGATCCAGTAAACAATCTCTTCCAGCAAATGTGAGAGTTCATCGATTGGTGATGGGAGAACTGGTTCCGTTTGAGAAATGGCCTGGCTGTGCAACCGATAGGCGGCCTCAATCAACCGATTCAGACGGATAAGCCGAGAAACGATCTTCCCCCACTTAAGATATAAGTTGCCGTAGGGTGTTTGAGCAGGAAGGGGTAACATTTGGCTGAGGTGGGTAATGTTCGGGTATTCACCGCCTATGTTAATTTTAGGAATATTCATTTCGTCTGAATGCTTATCGAGACGACCGAAGAAGCTGCTTTAAACGAAGAAAGGAAATACGAAGTTTCTTTGTTTGCTTTAATTATTTTCACCCGGCATCTCTGGCCAAAGTACAAACCCTGCAGTGATGAGTTCGAATACCGTGAAGTTGGCTGGCGGGCTCCCAGGATCGGTCCGAAAAGTGATTGTATACACATTGCCATGGCGCACAGTCTGAATCTGAATTTGGCGCATTGGCACTTCAATCCCTAGTACATGGTGGGTCAGGTCAGTAATGAAATAGTACGCCACCTGATTACTAAGACTGGTGGGCCCATGCTTTATCAATTTCGCGCTCGGCACATTTTTCTGCAAATAGCCCAAGTATTCTTTCGCGTCCATCAACTTGAGAAATTCTTCAGGTGTCATCTTCTCCGAATTAGGCAATGCATTGACAACAACACTCAAGTCATCACCACCTGATCCATGATCACTTACAACTTTAAGTCTGGTCTGTACATGCGTCGCCTCTACCTTCGTCCATGAGCGTGGATAGTGGATACTGAATCTGTATTGCTCATCTCTATATTGGACGAAGTCAATCTGAGAAATTTTTCCCGCTTGAACACCATCATAGAACATGCCACTCAACACAATGGCCGAGAACAACACGAAATGAAATCTCATGGGGTTCGCCCTTATTTCTGTCAAACCTACCGGACAGACCGATCAACCAAAGCACCAATTCTTAATAGCCAAGTTGGGCAAGTCTACTTCAAAGTCCATTAGGTATCCAACACCCAGCGGTTGGGTCGGATCCTCAAACTGATTGTGCTGAAAGACCTCAGCATAGAAATAGTCCCTTCACACCTTCTTCCCCAGGGAGCTGTCAGACCGTCCTTCACTGCGCGCATTGAGTGACCACCGTTTCATCGTGGGGGCTCAGCGAGCAAGAAGGATGGTCTGGCGGCTCCACGTTCCCCTCTACTCCGGGAGGAAAGGATCAGCACCGGTGTCATTCAAGCCATTTTTCGTGGGGGGGGGCGACGAACAAGAAGAATAGTCTGATGGGGGGAGGGAATCAGGTTCACCCTATTGGTGCTGATCGACCCACTTCTTGGCTTTCCCAAGCGCGACCACATTCGCCTTACTTTCCGTATTGCTGACCTCATGCGACTCACCCTGGAGGGTCTTCATTGGTGCTCGGCCGCCCATTGAAAGCCAGGCAAGTGCCTTTGGCATCCATCGGTCATCTCCGAGATGTTGGGAACATGTCTTAATCTGATGATTTTTATACGTCACCCACTCAGCCAATTCCCGCCCTCCTTTTCATCTCTTCCTATGGTGACTGTGAGGATAGCAGAGACGCACCGGTGATATCCTACACCTCAAACGGCCACTACCGCCTAGCAACTCCCCTTTGTCCTCTGAGCCGCGCGTTGCGCGAGCAGGATGATGACCAGGCTGCCTCAGTTATAAATAGTTCCCTCCAAGCTTGCTTGCCCCCTCAAAGCCTGGCGAAGAGCATCGCGCCTTCACTCCCCCTTCCTTTTCTCCCAGCCTCGGTGGGGAGCGATGGGCGAGGAGGCTTTCGACATAGCGCAATGTGCCAGCCAACCGGCAAACCAGGTGCCGTCGCACCGTTCTTCTAGTCCTGTGAGGCGGACGGCCAACAGTACAACGATCATTTCGTGTCTAGGCCCATCGCATTATGGCGAAGCCGGAGCTGCCCACGCTTCACAGCCGAGGCTCCCCCCTCTCCCCTTGCGGGGCTATCCCCGCATCCCTTGCTGGGCAACGCTTCCCCGCATTATTCGCTAATACGCCAACTTCTCTGAACCCCTGAATTTTCCTCACATCTTTCTTTATTCCTTCGCCTTTTCCAACCGGCACTCGGGTTGCTCAAGCATAGGACCGTCGGCGGGCGGCGCAGACGGCCGGAAAGGGGGTGACGCAGGAACGAGGCCACCGCAAGTGCCGGATCAACCGACGAGAGACATCAAAACTTTCAACAATTGAACGTACGAGGAGGAAGCCATCATGCAGAAAGGTCCATCCCAGGTTTCGTCAGGCAACATCAGCCCCGCCGTCATGGGGCCGCAGAAAGACACCAAAGACATCGTCGTCCTCTCCAGTCTCGTCCTGCTCCTGGCAGGGCTCTCGGCCGTGGCCTGGATCTACACCGAAACCAACAATCCGAAAGCCCTCACCGCCCCGACAGACAAGATCGAATCGACCAAAGTGTCGGAGATCCTCAAAAAGGCCAGCGGGCTCTCCCAGGCCGAGGCCTCCATTTCTACCTCCACCCCGGTAACTGCCCCGGTCACGAGCGTCGCTGACATCATTCACAGCGATGTCTACTTCGAAGTGGGTCGCAAGGGACTCACGGATGAAGCCAAGGCACAACTCGCCGCCCAGGCCGACCTGCTCAAGCAGAACCAGGACTATGCCGTGCTGATCCAGGGCTATACCGACCAACAGGGATCGGCCACCTACAACAAGAAACTGGGGATGAAGCGGGCCGAAACCGTGAAGCAGGAACTCCTGAACGGCGGAGTGGCCGAGCACCAGGTGAAAGTCGTCAGCCTCGGTGAGGACGGCGTGCTCTGCATCGACAACAGCGATACCTGCCGGCACCTCAATCGCCGGGTGCACCTCGACATCCGGAAGATCGGCCAGGAGCATCTGGTGATCCCGACGGTCGCCAATACCACCGCCATCGACCCGGCTGATTCGAGCATCGAGCAACAGGCCTCGGGCCAGGACGCAGGCTCAACCGGCAACATCCCTCCCTCTTCGCCGGCCGTCACCACGTTTGACCCGGCATCGGGCAGCTAACGTCGACGTCTGGTTCTGCTGCGCGGGGATTTCCCCTCGCGCAGCAGCCAAATCAACACAGACGCTGAAAAATGTCGCCAGCTTCGTTCTCGCATCGCTCAGAGGCTCAACGTACTCAAACAGTACGCCTCACCTCTTCGCTCACTGCGGCCTTGCCGGACAACCTTTTTGAGCATCTGTGGGAACCAAGCTTACGCAACCCTATCACACTGAATCAGACGAGGACTCTATGACCAGACATCTGTTTCTTCGCGCCACGCTCGCCCTCTTCCTCTCGCTGGGCGCCGGCAGCCTGTCGCTCGCGCCGGCTTGCGGGAACGAGCTGGAACAACCAGACCAGACCATTTCGTTGAATGACGTGAAAGGCGGCCGACTGCTCTTCAAAACGAATCAGCCCGGCCGCTATCTCCCCGCCCCCACCCTCAAGACCGACGTCCGTATCTCCGTCACAGGCCTCATCGCCCGCGCCACCGTGTCACAGGAATTCCTGAATCCGAGTCTGGAGAAAGACGCCTGGGCCGAGGGGATCTATGTGTTTCCCCTCCCTGAAACCGCCGCCGTCGATCATCTCCGCATGAAGATCGGCGAGCGGGTTATCGAAGGGCAGATCAAGGAAAAGGCGGAGGCCAAGAAGGTCTACGAGCAGGCGAAGCAGGAGGGCAAACGAGCCAGCCTGGTCGAACAGGAACGGTCGAACATCTTTACCACCTCTGTAGCCAACATCGGTCCCGGCGAGCGGATCACCGTCGAGATCGAATATCAGGAAACCATCCGCTACGACCAGGGCGCTTTCTCACTCCGGTTTCCTATGGTCGTCGGTCCGCGCTACATCCCCGGCACGCCGGTGGTGATGGAAGATCAACCGCCCGGCAACGGCTGGTCGCTCGATACGGATCGCGTGCCGGATGCCTCGCGGATTACCCCGCCGATCCAGCATCCGAACGCAGGCCCCGTCAATCCACTCAGCCTGAACATCGATCTCGCGCCGGGCTTTTCCCTCGGCAAGCTTGAGTCGCCCTATCACCAGATTCTTACCATCGCCGAACCGGATGGCCGCCAGCACATCACGCTGCGCGAAGACACCGTCCCGGCCGATCGGGACTTCGTGCTCACCTGGAAACCCACGGCAGGCCAGGCGCCCACCCTCTCCGTCTTTCGCGAACAACAGGGCGACGAGCAGTACGCCTTTCTGATGGCGATGCCTCCGATGGGCTCAGATCACTCGCAGGCGTCGATGGCCCGCGAGACGATCTTCGTCATCGACACGTCCGGCTCGATGTCCGGCACCTCAATCGAACAGGCCAAGGCCGCGCTGCTGCTCGCCCTGAATCGCCTGACCGCGCAGGATCGCTTCAACATCATTCAATTCAACAGCGTCACCCATGTGCTGTTTTCGCAGGCGCAGCCGGTGAAACCGGACACGCTGCGCAAGGCCGTGCACTACGTCGACAATCTGAAGGCCAACGGCGGTACGGAGATTCTCCCGGCATTGAAGATGGCCTTGAAAGGGAGCGCCCCGGCCACTCACTTGCGGCAGGTGATCTTCCTGACGGACGGCCAGGTCGGCAACGAGGACGAGTTGTTCGAGGTTATCCGCTCGCAACTCGGCGCGAGCCGCCTCTTCACCATCGGCATCGGCTCGGCGCCGAACAGCCACTTCATGCGGAAGGCGGCGGAATTCGGACGCGGCACCTTCACCCACATCGGCAGCACCAGCGAAGTGAAAGCCCAGATGGATGCCATCTTCCGTAAGCTGGAACGGCCTGCGCTGACGGATCTCCACATCGAGGGCTTAGACGGACAGGTCGAGATGTTTCCCTCCCGCCTCCCGGATCTCTATGAAGGCGAGCCGGTCGTGGCCGTCTTGAAGGGGACCTCCCTTCCGGACACCGTCACGATCCACGGCATGATCGGGTCCGCCCCCTGGACGACATCCATCATGCTGAAACACCGGGACAGTCGTGAAGGCTTGTCCGTCTACTGGGCGCGGCAGAAGATCGCCTCGTTGATGGATCACCAGCGCTATGGCCAGGATGAGGCTGCGACGAAGCAGGCCGTGCTCGCTGTGGCCCTCGCCCATCACCTTGTCAGCAAGTACACCAGCCTCGTGGCAGTGGATGTGACACCGGCTCGCCCGCGTGACCAGGCGCTGCAGTCCCATGCCATGAAAACGAATCTGCCGAACGGGCAGGACTATCAGGCGATCTTCGGTCTGCCTCAGACCGCCACGAGCGGGCAGCTGCAGATTCTGCTGGGCCTCGCCACGTTGCTGACAGCCTGGCTGATGTGGAGCGTGCGGGGAAATCGGAAACGCATCGCATGAATCCGATCCGACCTACTCCCCGCACGCTGACTGCCCTCATAGTGTGCCTCCTCGCTATAACGGGATTGTGGCAGCTCAGTGAAGGATCGTGGATTTATGCGAAGGCCGGGCTCGCGCAGCACTTGCTGCAGCGGGCCTGGTCCCGCACCCTTGCCGGAGAAACCGGCGTGAAACCCTGGCCCTGGGCCGACACCTGGCCGGTGGCGCGGCTGGTCGTCCCTTCGCAGCATATCGATCAGATTGTGTTGGAGGGGGCCTACGGAAGAACGCTGGCCTTCGGCCCGGGCCACGTCGAGACGGCACAGCCCATCGGTTCAGCAACAAGCATCATTCTGACCGGCCATCGCGATACCCATTTCAGATTTTTGAGAGGACTGCAGCAGCACGATGAGATCGAGCTGGACACGGCGAGCGGCAGCCGCCGGCGTTATCGGGTGAAAGAAACCCGTATCGCAGATTCACGCGACGCCTCAATCGGCATCGAACAGGGCCAGGCCCAGCTGGTGCTGGTCACCTGCTATCCCTTCGACGCAATTCAGGCCGGAGGATCGCTCCGGTATGTGGTCAGAGCCATCCAGGAGAAGGAGGATAGACGGGGAAAAGAGTGAACAACGAGAAGAGAAGAGTGGAGCCGACGACCCGGATTGAACGGAGCAACCCGTCATCGGTTCGGCCCTGAACCCTGCCTCACCGATTCCTACAAAGGGGGCCATGCCCCCTTGTACGATCCCCACGAAGGGGGCACACCCCCTTCGCATCCCCCACAGTTCGCCCGTTCAATGATTGGAGAAGGAAAGATGGAGCCGACGACCCGGATTGAACGGGCGACCTGCTGTTTACGAAACAGCTGCTCTACCAACTGAGCTACGTCGGCGATCCTGACACGTGGCGAACGGCTCTGGACTCCAAGGCCCTGTCCGGCAAGCCAGTCGCAATGATAGCGGCGCACCCTGCGACCTGTCAACGAAGGAGCGCCGATCTTGTGATATTTACTGTCCTGGCCCGACCCCCGCCGGTGACGAAGCCGGACTCTCACCTGGTTCAGCGGTCTCTTTCTTGGCTGGCACGATTGGCTTCGGATTATTTCCTTTCGCCATGGGATGGATCCGGACCAATGCCCCTTGGCCGGGAGCCGGCAAACAGACCGGCTGTTGACTGCTCCCAATCTGCTCACTCGTCATGCGGGCGACTTCGCCGCGGGCGAACGCGCAGAGTTCACCAGCCACCACCGTCCCGTCGCGATCGAGATCGGCCGGTCCCTGCAGGCCCCGGAGCAGCTGATAGGTAAACAGTCCGTGCCGGCCCGGTTCAAAGGCCTGTGACTCTTGAAGACCATTATTTCCGATCATCCACATCATTTTGGCGCTGGCGTCCGTGGCACCAACCTCCCAGGCCGGAGCCGCGCCGGTCGCCGGATCGGCTCCGGCCGCATGTTCCAAGGAGACATCGAACATGAGGATGGCCCGCTGGATCGGCAGGCGTACAAGCGCTTCTTGCATGCGGCGGATGGAATATAGGCGGCCCATCGACGCAGTCGTGCCGTCGTACGGCACCAGCGACACCGCGCCGGTGACCCCGTCGACCAGTGCCCGTCCGGCGACATAGACGTATACGACGGTATTGGGATCGACCCGCTTCGGCAGCCATTCATCGAACGTTTCGGCAAGATCCTGTTTGAGCCCATGTCCATCGGTCAGCAGGCGCACACGGTCGGCGGACAGGCCTCCGATGGATTGCAGGTACGACGCCATGACCTCGGCATCCCGCGCCGCAAATTTCATGGACGGCACTTGGGTATCACGGTACCGGCCCACTCCGATGGCGATCACGACAGCTTTCTGTTGCCTGAGCGCCGCCGTTCCCTTCGGCGGCTGATCGACGTCGATCGCCGCCGGCTGGCTGTCTGCCGGACTCGGCTTGACCAGGACGGTGAATTTCTTCACCGGCGGGATCTGGGCCAAGGGCGAGACGGATCGAAGGCCGAACAGCAATTCCCCGCGCAGCGGTTCTTTCGCGCTGGTCATCGGTTTCGTCACGGTCACACGCTTGATTTCTCCCGGCAGGACATCGCCGACGGCCATGGTCGGCGGAAGCTGGGCGGTCAGGACTCCGGTCCCTTCCACCAGAACCTCGACGCCTTGCGCTTCGGTACGCCCTTCATTCTTCACTTCCACATCGATGGTCAGAGGCTCATCCGGCTGAAGAATGTGATCCCGGTTGTCATCCCGCAGGATGACCCGGAAGGTGAGGATGGCCGAGGCGTCCCCCGCTTGATTCGACGGGATTGCGGCAGCGCTCTGGACAACCGACAGCCTCTCACGGGATGCCTGCGCCGCCGACTCCACCGGCCGGGCAGACACAGCCGCGACATCGGAGACGGCAACGGGCAGGGTGGCGACAGCCGGTGCGAGGGCCGGCCCGCGGCTCGGTTTGGCTCCGGCATATTCACGAATCTTGATCGAGTCGCTGATCTGTTTGGCCGCGCCTTCGGCCACCAGATCGATCGCTTCTTTGACGACGGATTCCAGCCCCGTCACGTCGCACGACGTTTCCTGCACCTCGACCTCGCCGAGACCGGAGCTTTGGAGCTTCTTCATCCAAAGCGTCGAGCCATCGCCGGCCATATAAGCGACGTCGAGGCCGATGGTAACGGTCACGGGATAGGATTTGTTGATGCGCCGGGGAATTGCCAGATCAATCTGCTTCAACCCGACGGAGGCGTCGATCGCCCCGTCTGAAGACACGGCTTGATCCATCACCACACGCTGGAACACGCGGCCCATCTTTTGTTGAAGCGCAACGACTAAGGGACTGCCGATGGGCACCGTCGCCGGGGCCCCGCAGGCGTTTTGGTAGGTGATGGTCGTCATGGCCAACGAAGCCGGCACGCGCAAGACCGGCGAGAGCGCGATGGGCGCGATCCCCGCTAATCCATCGGCCCGCTTGAACCACGAACAGGCGGTCCACGAGGTCAGCGACATCCCCATGAGAAGCAGCCCGATGGAAAGGCGAAACCCAACCGTTGTCTGTCGTCGTAGCATCACTCGTTGCACTACTGGTTTATACAGAAAACACGGGACCGATCACAACTCAGGCCACAAATTGACAGCTCTTCCATCCTGGGCTAAGGTCGCGCCCATGTCTGCGCATCCGACCGATCATGCCACCACGCCCGCATCCCCGCCCTGGGACGCCTGGCTGCGCTTGATTCGTTTCCGCAATCAAACCGGTACCGCCCTCTTATTGCTGCCGACCTGTTGGGCGTTGGCCCTGGCAGAGCGTGGATTTCCGTCGCCCCGCCTGCTCACGATTTTTGTCGCCGGCTCATTTCTGATGCGTAGCGCCGGGGTGGTGCTGAACGATCTGGCCGATCAGTCGTTCGATCGCGAGGTCTCGCGAACGAAAATCCGTCCGCTGGCCTCCGGAGAACTGACGAGACGGCAGGCCTTCGTCGTCCTCGCGATGCTCCTCTTACCCGCGGCCGGTCTCTTGTGGCTGCTCAATCCACTGACCCTGTGGCTCTCACCGATGGCCTTGGCCTTGGCTGCGCTCTACCCCTTTTCCAAACGCGTGGTTCATATTCCCCAGGCGATGCTCGGGCTGGCGTTCGGCTGGGGCACGATCATGGCCTGGGCAGCTGCCAGAGGAACGCTCGATCGGACCGCATGGACGGTCTTTGCTGCCACGATCGTCTGGGCGATTGCGTACGACACTATTTATGCCATTCAAGATCTGGAGGATGATCGGCGCATCGGCGTAAAATCGTCCGCGCGCTTCTTTGGCTCATCCATCTGGATCGCGGTCGGTCTGATGCTGGGCGTGATGCTGGTGCTGTTAATCGCAGCAGGCCTGCAGACCGGAATCGGCTGGCCCTACTTTCTGATGCTGGGCGCTGTGAGTGTATTCTTTGCGATGCAGACCGGAACCCTTCGCGGGGTGGTCACCCCGGCGCAGGCATTCCAAATGTTTCAGGCTCACGTGTGGGCCGGACTGGCGATCTTCGTCGGACTGATCGCCGGATTTCTCTCGTAACAGGACGCTGAAAAAGTCCACCAGCGGCGTTCTCGCGGCGCTCAGATGCTCCACGTACCACACAGAGTACGCCTTCGCCTCTTCGCTGGCTACGGCCTTGCCGGACGGCCTTTTTGAGCATCCTGCGGTGGCTCTTCGCTCAGCTCGCCGGCTTCTCTGCCACCGGCTCTTCGGCTTTGGGTGCGCGCATGGTGTTCAGATACATGCTCACCGCTTTGGCGTCTGCGTCGCTGAGACCCAGCGCCGGCATTCTGGTTTCTGCCTTCATCGCCTGCGGATTCTTCAACCAGCGGTAGACCCAGGTCGAATTGAGTCGGAAGCCAGCACGGTCCAGAGCCGGACCGACTTTACCGCCTTCTCCCGCCAGACTGTGGCAACCGTTGCAACCGTACTTATTCTGATAGAGACGCTTGCCCAGCTCTGCCTGCTGTGCGGCCTGCTCAGGTGTCATCGTCATGTCCGGACGGGCGATGTTCAGCCCTTTGCCGGGACGCGTCCCGAAATTATTGAGCATGACTTGCGCGGTATCGAGCGCCTTCTTCGCGGCAGCCATCGCAGCCTGCTCTTTCGCATAGGACGCTTCATCCACTTCCACGTCCTTCTTCGTGGCTTCGCTCTTTTTCTCGGCTTCCTCGCTGGCCTTCTTCTCGGCCGCTTCATAGGCCTGCTTGGACTGATCGAACGCTTCCTGGGCCGTCTTCAGGGCATCGGTCAATTCTTTCTTGCGCTCTTCAACCTTGAATTCCAGCTTCATCCCGTGCAGCGTCCGCACATACCCGACGATCGCCCAGATTTCATCTTCTGAGAGGGTGTACTTGAACGTGGGCATCGTCGGCACAGCGAAATCGTCGTCGCCGATTTTATCTCCACCCGGGCTGGTGTCCTTCATGTCGCGTGAGATCGTATTGAAAATGTCCTCGTCTTTGAACGTGCCCATTTCCGACTTATTCGAAAGATCTTTGGGCTTGGGATCCGGCATGGACGACCAATTGAAACCTTCGTTCTGCCGGCCGCTCTCACCGTGGCAATGCATGCAGTAATGGGCGTAGAGCTCCTGCCCCTTCTTCTGCTGCTCGTTGGCACAACCGCCTGCGGTCATGGCCCAGATTCCAATCAGGCCGGCGACCGCTCCTATGACTTGTAGCCTTGCCGCCTTCATGCTGCCTGTCCTTTCTTCAATTTTCTGATCAGGACAAACTGGAAACCCAGCGCCAGGGCAGCCGCGAAGGCCGCGTAGTAGTAGCCTGAGTAATCCGGCGGGGCTTCCGCACGGAAATACCACCAGGAGGACACGGCCTTCTGCGAGCCCTTCTCGACCAGGTCGCCTGATCCGTCTTTCCGCCCATCCCAGACTGCAAAGGCGATATTGATGAATCCGCCTAGGGCCAGCTGCGTGTCTTCGGCTGCATGTTCGGTCGCCAACGGCCTCGTGAAGACCACTTTCCAGCTTCCGTTCGAGAAGGCTCCGGTGGCTTTCACGTCCTGATGGGTTTGGACCTTCAGCGTTCCGAAACCCATGGCGTTCATATCCACGCCCTTCTTGTCCTTGTTCTTCCAATACCAAATATTGACCGGCCCCCCTTCGACTTGCGCCATGGGCTGACCGTGGGCAAAGTGGGCCTTCTTGTCGCCGACCATGAATTCGATCGCAGCCGCGTCATCCGGGTCTTCTGTCGGATCGGCATATTCCAACAAGATCGCCACTTGCGTGCCATCGTGCAAGGCGCGGACAGAGACATCCTTGACGGTGGTTTCCAAAATTCTGGCCGGCCAATGGACCTGAGGAGACATCGGGAACTTTGCCGGTTTGGCCGTGCTCCAGATAGCCGCATTGGGATCGTCAACCGGAAGAGCGCCCTTGACCATTGGCGCGCTCACGGAGACGCTCTCGCTTTCCTGCGCCAAGACCGGAGCCGCTCCAGACAGAACGAGAGCCGCCACCGCGACCGCTCCGACTCCGTTCACCCATTGTCTGATCTGATTCGCCGATTTCATACGGGCCTCGTATTCGATTCACAGAAGGACAACGACCGGTGGTCTCTTCGCATTATTCCCACGTTCTCGGTGACTGATGGGCGCCGTCGTACTCGCCCATGATGATCTTCCAGATCCACTCATCCGGTAACTCCACTTCCCATCGCGGCATCGCCGACTTCCAGGGCATGCCCTCGATCGGAAGGCCGACGCCCCCCTTCTTGATCCGCCAGAACAAATAGCTCTCTTGGAGCATGGCGATCGTGGTGGGATCGGAGAAATTCGCGGGCGGGGGATTGAAACCGCGGGCTGCCGGCCCTTTGCCGTCGAACTTGCCGCCGTGGCACGGCGAGCAGAACGCGGCGTAGAAGCCTTTCCCCTGCATAATATTTTCCGGCGTCTTCGAGACCGGGTTCGACAACCCGGTGTACTCTCCCGGAGGAGCCGGATGGATGGTGCGGTTTTCCGCGGGAGGCGCATCGCTCGTCGCGGTGCTCCCGTAGGTTTGCCAGCCGACCAGCAACGGGAACAGGATCAAGAAACCGTAGCGAACGGTTTTCATGGCCCCGATGTTTTCGCCCGTGAGAAAATTCAGAATCGGGGCGAAGAACGCGTCCTTCGATTCGCGGCTCAGGGTTGCAAAAATGACGATGCCCGTCGTCGTCAGCATCAGGTAGAGAAAGATCAGGCTGGCCGGCAACGGCGCGGACCCTGGGATATTGGGCACGATAAACTTCAGAAACACATACATTGCGAGAATCAGAAGCACTGGCCTTACGAGGGAGCCGCCCATATCCCCTCCTTACTTCGCTTGCGCGACAGTCACGGTTTCAGCTTGAGCCGACTTCACGGGAGCCGCCGGCGCTGCCCCTGGCATTTCCAGTTCGGTCGGATTCACCGAGATCGGCTCGCCGCTCATCTGCTGCAGGAACGCGATCACGGAAAGAATTTCGTTCTTCGACAGTCCAATGGGATTCTTATTGATGTAGGGCATCCGTGCCGGATATTCCTTCGGCAAGCCCTCGTGGCGATAGTCGAGATAGATGTAGGCCTGAGGCTGGGTCAAACTTTCGAAGATGAATTCCCGGCTCAGCTTCGCCCCGATGCCTTTGAGATCGGGACAGCGGGCGGACTCGCTCGGTCCGATGGTATGGCAGAGCGCGCATTGGCCTTTGCTGAAAAAAATCTTCTGCCCAATGGACGCCATATCGGCCGGCGTTTTGATGCTGGCGATGTCGATGCTCTCTTCCGCCGGCGGCAATGAGGCCATCTGCGGTACCGCCAACGCCACCAACGAGAAGAGGCCGAGGACGATGGCCACAAACCCGATGACCCGCAAAAACTGCGAGCGGATAAAGAGCAGAATGAGCACGCCGCTCCCGATGACCGAGAGACCAATCAACTGCAATTTGACGACTTCACTCATAGGACTCCTCTGAGCAAGACGATCCGGTTAGATCTGCTTGTCCAATGTTTGAGAGCCACCCGCCATAGCCGGCAATGCCCCATGGCCGTCGCCACTCTTTTCTTTGCCGCCATGCGCATTTTTCGCTTTATCGCCCATGGTCGCCACCCAGAAGATGAACGCCACGATCATGCAGAACATGAAGGTGTTGGCGGCCATCAACGCGGCGGCATAACCCAAGGCCGGTGAGAAGGCGTATTGCGAAGAGTCGCGCATGACGCCGTACACATGCCAATGGACCCGTGAAGATGATCGCGCGTACCCCATCAAGGTCATCAAGAGAATGACCATAATGGCGTTGAGAACCAGCGAATACCCGGCGCGCGGCGGCATTTTCCCCCACACCATCTCGGTCGTGGTTTTCGCGCTCTTCAAAAGCAGCGCCGTCAACGGCGTAATCGTGACCATGACAAAGATGACCAAGAGCACCTGCGAGGTCGAGAAGTAGTTGATGCGGACGATCGCCGGGACAAAATAACCCCAGACGCCCAATACAACCACCACGATACCGGCAATGATGAGTACTCCGCCCATCACAGCATTCGCCAGCTTGGCCCAGGTGGCGGTGTCTTCCTTGCCCGCGCGCCAGTACATGATGAAGCTCATGAAGGTGACGAGGATCATGAGATTCGACACGGTCATCTTGGCCGACATGACGCCGAAGACACCGAGTAACGGGTGGTGCGTACCGCCCATTTTTCTCGCTTCTTCAAGGCTGGCCACGAGGGAATGCGGGGTCATCCAGACGCCGAGGCAAAGGAGGAGAATGATGAGCATCGCCAGAATCGGTTTGCGATAGCGCAGCTCCGACCCGGGAATGCGATGTGTGATGCCCATCCAGAAGTAATAATTGGAGCCAAGAAACAGCACCCCGATCAGCATGGCCTGGAGAATGAACAGCCAGGAGAGGAATCCACCCATGAGGGTGATGCCCATCTGCTGGTTGTACTGATAGATCTCGCGCATCAGCCAATAGCCGGCGAAGGGCAACGGGAGAAGACCGAAGACGCCGATAAAATTCCCGACGTAGCCCATCCAGTCGTAATGCTCGCGCTCTTCCGGGGTCCGAGCGGAGAGATACCGGATACCGGCGTAGGCACCGCAAATATAGCCGCCGAGCACCACGTTGGCGATCAGTCGGTGAATATTGACCGGCCACCAGGTCGGGTTCCAGGTTGCCGCCCAAGCCCGCGCCATATCCGAACCTTCCGCAATGACGACCGGACTCGCCTGGAACGTCGCCCAGGAGTTGGGAATAATCATGATGAAGAAGGCGAATACATTCAGGAGGAAACCCAGCACCAAGTGAAAGACCTTGCTGCGGCCTTCCGACATGGCATCCCACCCGTACCAGTACATGTAGAGCGTCGCGGTCTCGAGCAGAAAGAGGGCGCAATAGACCATGAACGACGGGAAGAAGATGTCGCTGAGATAGGCCATCAGCTTGGGATAGGCGCCGATGAGAATGAACAACAGAATGCCGCCGAACAGGGCGGTGGTCGAATAGGCGGAACTCAGTAGCTTGGTGAATTCTTTGGCCAGCTTGTCGTAGCGCTTTTCGCCGCTCTTCCAGCCCACCACTTCGCACAGCCACGCAAAGATCGGCACGCCGAGCACAAAGCCCGCGAGCAAGAGATGCAGTTGCGCGACGATCCACACTAGGTTCCGGCTGCCGATACCGGGCACGTCACGATAGGCCACGGCCGATGCGCCGCCAGAATCCGCCGCCAGCCCGACGACGGGAGCGGCAAGCACTCCCAGGGTCGCCACGAAGGCAGCCACCGCAGCAGGCGATTCGGTACAGTACCGAATGAGCCGTTCAATCATTCCAGGCCGTTGCATCATGGATATCACCTCTCCGTCGCCCAGTCTTAGGGTGTTGCTGGAGCCTTCACCGGTGCCTTGGCATCAGCGGGCTTGGCCTTGCCGGCCTTCCCCTTGTCTTTCTCTTTGTCTTTCGCTGCCTCTTCTTCGGCTTTCTGCTTTTCGATCGCCTCAACCTGGGCCGCAAGCTGAGCCACCTGCTTTTCAGCTTTATTGAGCGTATCGACCGGCTTGTAGAGCGGCGCGGCTTTGACTTCAGGCTTCTTGCAGCATTCATGCGGATGGGGCGTACTGACTGGCAGGCCGGACCAAAACAGCATCGAGAGCACGAGGCCCACCAGCGTGATGGCCGTCAGCATCAGTCCTTGGTCGGCCGGCACACGCATCAAATCCCACCGCGTGACCAATGCTTGATAATCTCCCGATGCGGGTCCCGCACTCTGCGCCGCACTCCGAATCACACGACCGACGAGAGACACGCCCAGCAGCATCATGACGATCAGGACTGTCGTAGAGGCGCCACCCCAGAGGGTAAGTTCGATCCCGATCTTTTCGGCCACAGGAACCGCCTTCAGCATCTCGGTTTCAAAGAGGCTGTGCGACAACTCTATGGACGTCTGCGTGGCAAAGCTCACGACCACCCACAAGATCGGCATAAAGAGCGCACCCACGAGCGCAGTCTTGAGCCATAGTGATAACCCAAGTCCGTCCGGCGGCTCCTTGCTGAGCTTTTCAAGGAACAACGTTCTTGCCACCACACCGGTGGCCCAAATATCGATGGGGATGCAAATCAGGAAGAGCAACGCAATGCCCGCGCCTTCCCCGAGATGCGGCTCAGCCACCATGGCGAGAATCGGCATGGCAAAGACGGTCACGGGGCTGGCAAGATACATCAGACACGCCAGGCCAATGCGGGCCTCAAAATGAATCAGGCCCAACGCCATAAACAGTAGACAAAGGCCAATCTTGATTGGGAATCCGGTCCAACAGGTGGACCAGAGGACGTTCAATCCAAGCTTGACAGGGGACGGTAATTCTCGCTCGGTCATAGTTTCATCTGGGGCGCGGTTCACGTCGCCCCGCTCAACTAGTCCAAAAATTCCCGGTTGATAATGGCGGCCACGGTAAAGAGAAGAATCATCGCCATCACGACAATCCAGCCGATCAGCGCGATGGGGCGCTTGAAAATATTCCGCTCAGGATCTTTGTCGATGAAGGGCAAGGCGGCCAACAGGGCCATAAACGCGCCAGGCAGCGCCATGGCGCCCACGAACTGCCCGAACTCGCCACCGAACATTTTAAGCCGCAGCAGTTGGAACAGGAACAGGAAGTACCACTCCGGCTCAGGATGATAATCGCCCGGATCCGGCGTCGCTTCCTCAAGGAGCACCACCGGCTCCCAGAACGCCAACGCGCAGATAGTAAAGAACACCGTGATCATCCCAACGATATCTTTCCAGATTTGGCGCGGGAAGAAATAGTCGGTCTTCGCCTTGATCTCTTCCGGGGTGCCGCGGAACGGACCGGCTGGACCTGCGGCCCTAAACAAGAAGATATGCAACCCGGCAAGACCCATCAAGGCCGCCGGCAGAATCATCACGTGGATGACAAAAAAGCGACTGAGCGTCATCTGTCCGGGAATCGCCCCGCCCTTGAGGAAACGGGCCATGAAATCTCCGATGACCGGAGTCTTGTCCATGATCTCGACACCGACCGTCGTCGCCCAATAGGCGCGCTGGTCCCATGGAAGCAAATACCCGGTAAACCCGAAGCCCATGACGATTCCGAAAAGTGCCAGCCCGACCAGCCAGATCAATTCGCGAGGACTCTTGTAGGCGCCCCAGAGAAAGACCTGCGACATATGCGCGAAGACACAGACCACCATCGCGGTCGAACCCCAGAAATGGTAGCTGAGGAGGAACCACCCGTAATCGACTTCGTGAATGATGTATTGCGTGCTGGCAAACGCGTGGTCTGCGGTGGGCACATAGTAGAACATCAGCAGAATGCCGGTGACGGCCTGCATGATGAAAATGAACAACAGGATGGAGCCGAAGACGTAGGCCCAACGGGAGCCTCCGGGGACCGGCTCGTTGAGCATCTTCGCTTGAATCGTCTTAAGGCCGACCCGCTCGTCGACAAAGGCAATGACCTTTTCGAGGGCAGTGAGCTCAGTTGAAGAGGACGGTGTCTGTTGCATAGTGATCAGATGATCCGGATTTGAGTTTTAGTACCGGCCTTGAATTCCATATCGATGATTTCGACTTCGCCTGTAGCAGACACCTTAATGGGAAGCGAGTCGAGCGCTCGCGGCGCCGGCCCATCGAGCACTTTTCCGGACGCGTCATAGATGCTCAAATGGCAGGGACACAGGAAGACCTGCCCCAACACTTTGTGCTGCCGCCACTTATACCCGCACCCGAGGTGCGGACATTTTCCGGAAAACGCGACGAAGGGGAAATCTTTCTTATTCGTCCAGACCGTCTTGCCGAAGGCATCCTTAAATTCCATGTCCTTGCCCTGATAGACCTTCTCAAGGACGGCAGGAGTCACCTTCAACACCCAGACGTTCTTCTCGATCTCGGACTCGGGCATGTAGGCTTCTTTGACTTTGCGCTTATACTTGAACTGGACGCCGATATCGTCTTGCTTGATCTTGCTGACATTGCCGATCTTGAGCCATCCGTTGTCGAACGGAGAATACATGGGCTTCATGAGATAGCGCAGAACCGGGAAGGCAATCGGCAATCCGATCAGAAAGCCGATGACGTGAGTAAAGTTCATGAAGAACGTGCGCCGCTTGACGCTCTTCTCCAACTCGGGGAACGGGACCAGCACTTCGCCCGGCGTGACATGCACGCGCTCTTCTAGATGAGCAATCTCGACTTCATGCGTCGTCACATAGTCTTCACGCTTGAACGGCGGCAGCTCAAGAATGTCGCCGGCTGCCGCCCGCAGCTGAACGAAATCCTCACCGACCGACTGCACAAACGTCATGGCGACTTGCCGCTCCCCGCTGCCATTCGTCGAGACAACGATATGGCTGATCTCATGGGAGAGAGGGTCGACGATGACCTTGGAGACTTCCCCGATTTCGCGGTCCGTCGCGCGGACTTTTGATTTGAGTTTCGGCTGCATCATTACTTCATCTTGATGGGTTTCGGTGTATTGACGGATGTATTCTTGAACGTGGCGAGCCAGGAAGCCAAGGCCTGCACATCCTTGAGCTCCATCAGATCCTTATATTTGTCCGGCATCTTGCCCTTTTCATACTCGACATCAAAACCCTCTGCCTTGTAGGACTTGGGATCAAGGATCTTCTTGGCGATTTCCTCCTGCGGCAAGAGCGTCCCGATGTTATCGAGTTCAGGTCCGCGCTTCTTTCCACCCTCGCCCTTCAACTTGTGGCAGTTGTAGCACTCCTGCAGCTGCCATTGCTCTTCGCCGATTTTCAGGACATCGCCGCCAGAGGCTGCGGCAGAAGCAGGAACCGCCGCAGCCGCGCCGGCATCTTGACCTGCCGCGCCCTGCACCGTCCCCAACGCCTTAATCCGCTCCGTCAATTCCTTGGCCTTGAGATCCAGCTCCTTGGTGCGCGCGATGACTTCATCGGCCTTCCAGGGATCGAGAATGTTGGGCTTGCCCTTCAGAATCTTGACGATCTTCCCCTTCTCATCTTCCGGATCGTATTGCGGCCAGAGGGACGCGCCTGAAATGAACACCGTGCAAAGAATGGCATAGAAGACCAGAAGGGACACGAGCGCCTTGCCCCCGCTCATCACCTTCATCGTCGGGGCATCGAGAATCAAGAAGACGACGGTGCCGAGCACGGCATACCCAAAGAAAAGCCATCGGAAAACAGGCGGAAAATCGAACGCCATCGTGGCCACATAAAGGCCGGCGCCGATCACGAGTCCGACGATAATCTTGATGATTGCCTTGCCCATAATGCTCCTCGTTCTAGATCCCTATGAATGCACCAGGATAAATTCGACCGTTACTTCGCCCCAGCGGGAACCGGACTGCCCTCTGGCGCATGCTCTTTCGGATGCGACGCGCGGAGCGTCACCAGAATCGCAAAACTCACCACGGCGTAGAACACCACGGTAATCCCCGTGATGTACCAAGCGGAGTAGGCCAGCGTCGGCGTAAAGGACTCCGCCGTAAAGTCCGGCAGCAAGTTGTACGTGTGAAAGTACTTCCGCAAGAGCGAGCGAACCGCCCCCATCAGCCCCATCGTCCAGATCGCGCTGAAGGCGAGGAAAATCAGGACGAATTGCGAGGCGTAATCGATCTTACCCCAGACGATGGTCCCTTGAGTCACAGCCCGATTGTAGATGATGTAATTGACCACCGTGACGAAGACGAGTGTGAAGGCCGCTGAATTCTTCGCCGGCATCAACGCCAGGAAGTTCCAATCAGACGGCAATTCCAACTCTGCGACCAGCTTCGCGCCGGTCGGAACAAATCCGTGCGGCGTCAGCCAAATCGCGTTCCCCACTACCACCATCAAGAAGCCAATCTTAATGACCGTCCTTGATGAGACCGTGATTGGGATAAAACGGCCGAGAATGGCCGGCGCGAGCAACATGGGCAAGAGGAACATCAGCGACTTTGGATCGGGCGCCGGATAATCCGTCAGCACCTTGGTCATGACCAAGGGAAGCGCGATCATCACAATCGGGGCGATGATGGTCATACGGACCTTCTCGACGCCCTCGATGCGCTTCATACTGAGCCAGATGTAATAGTTACTGGCCAGGAAGATGAGCCCGATCATCGCCCCCTGCATCTCAAAGAACATCGACAACTGGTCCGCCATCATGTACGGACAGATGGACGCATCGTAGTCGCACAGCTCATAGGCCAACAAATAGCCCATGAACGGGAGGAACAAGAGCGCACCCACACCGATCATATTGCCAACGAAGCCCATCCAGTCGTAATAGGCTCGCTCCTCGTCCTTCGTCGACCCCATGTACATGTACGCGGCGATCAGGCCGGCCACAAAGCCGCCGAACGTCACGTTCCCAACCAGTCGGTGCATATTGAGCGGCATCCAACTGTAATTGAACATCTTGTCCCAGATGCTGGCCGTCGCCAGGAACTCAACGGGAGAGACACCCTCGGCTTTCACCGGCGTGTTCATGAAGGAGGTCGGACCGTCGATCACAAAGAGCGTAATCGATCCGATCAAGTTCAAGAGCACTCCGAGCGCAATGTGACGCGCCTTCTTATTCCCCTTCCAGGCATCCCACGTATAGAAATACATGTAGAGCACGAAGGTCTCGCCGATGAACAGCAGCGGATAGATCACGGCGAAGACGATAAAGAAGTGATTGATCAGCCAGGTCGTGAATTGCGGATAAGTCGCCAGCAGCACGAAGATGAAGAGACCACCGGTCAACGCCGTCATACTATAAAGAATGACCGTGACCTTGGTGACCTCTTTGGCCAATCGATCATAACGGGGATCCTGCTTCCGGTACCCCAGCCACTCCGAGATGACCACGAAAATGGGCGCCCCGAGAATAAATCCTGCGAACAGGATGTGGAGCTGAGCGACGATCCAGACAGCTGTCCGATTCCCAGTATAAGGGAATTCAACAGGCGGCGTACCCGGCGCCTGTGCGTAGGCCGTCCCGCCGAACAGCGCTAGAAGCGCAATGAGAGCCATGAGACTGCGCTGCCATGTTTTCATGATGCCTCGCCGCTCCTCCTCACAAGAGTGAAATCTTACTTGCCTGCCGGAGCCGGGGCAGCCGGCGCTGCCTCAGGTGCCGCCGCTGGCGCTGCCGCCGCAGGAGCCGCCGACACGGCCGCCGCATCGACCCACGCCTTCTTACCCTCATCCCACCCTTTGCCGGCCAATCCGAAGTTGCGCTCATACAATACGAGCTTCCAACGATCTTCGTCCGACAATTTGCTCTTCCAGGCCTTCATCTTGGTGTTCGGCACGCCTTCCGAAATGCGCCAGAACCACACCGCATCCGAATACAGCTTCATCCGGTCGCCGACGCGGAAATCGCGGGCGCCCGCCTTGACCGGTTTGCCGTCCTTGCCATGGCAGCTGGCGCAATTCACGTCAGGATTCGTCTCGCCGATGAAGAGCTTCCGCCCTTCTTCGAGCTTGGCCGCATCCGCCCACCAGCCAGCAGGCATGTGCTTATCGGCATACTCGGCAGGGGCAGGAGGAGGAGGAACGACCGGGCCTTCACCACCACCTTCGCCTCCGCCGCAAGCAGCTACCGCCATACCCAGACCCAACACCATCATCAGATGCCACGACATTTTCATATGATTTCCTCCACTCCTTTTCTACGCCCGACAATGCATTTCAAGACCGACACATTCATCTTCAAGGCAGAAAAAAACGCCTCCGCAAGGGGCCGACCCTTACAAAAGCGCTACTCTGCGTTCACCAAAAAACCACAGCTATACATACCCCAACATCTCTGGCCTTCTCCCCCGGCGAGCGCCCCACTCCGCTCCCGGACCGGCCGATTACTTTTTCCGCTTACCCTGCCCCTTCTCTCGCCTTCCGTCCTGCTTGCGCTGAGACCGAACGACTTTCACGCCAACTAAGAGAGCCACCAACCCGCCGACCACCCCAAGCACCACCCACAACCATATTGGAGGCGCCGAACGATCATGAACACAACCGGATCCGAAATTGACCTGAATCCTTCGCTCACTCTCAAGATCCTTCGGATCGAACTGAATCTTATGGTGCTGCTGCTCGCCCTTGACCTCAACCAGAAGCGGATCACCTAGGTTGTCATTATGCAGGTGAAACGCTGCCTTATAGTACCCTCCGTCATCTGTTGTGACGGTCTGCCCATAAGAGATTCTCGTATCCTTGACTAAGACTTCAGTATTGGCGCTCGGCGTCCCGTCGGCTTTACAGACGAACCCTTCAACAGTATACCGATGGTCGGCCTCATGGGTAGCGTACAGAATAGTTGGATGTGTAACGAAGATGCCGATGCCGGCCGTGGCGACCACGATGATCCACCGAAAGCCAGACTTCCTTCTTGGTTTCCACTCCACTCGTCCGTGCCAATCCCCTTATTCCGGTTCATCCTATGACACGCGACGACTTGCAGAGTATCGTCGAATGCGCCAGCCAATTTTAAGGCCGATTCTTGTAACATAGCCCCTATTCTTTGTCAATTGCGATGGAAGGAAGAAAGGCCCTGAACAAGAGGGGAACGGGTGTTTTGGCACGCTCAAACGAAGAGGATATTTTCAGAGAACGCGCGGGGTGAAATGTCCGCACTGGAAGGGATGAAAACACAACGGCGCGAGCCTAGAGATGCCCGCGGGCGCGGGCATCCTGCGCAATCTTGTCAGCCTCGGCTTTCCGCTCCGAATCTTTTTTCGCAACCCAACTCTCCCAGGAGTTGCCTGACGCCGTGTCTTCTCCGGAAAAGGCTACCGATACGACATCTGCATACCGAATCACCTGCACCCCAGAATCACCCTCGGGAAACACTTCAAACGTCGAGGCCTGCCCCTGTACCGTCCGATTGAAAAGATAACCGGTCACGTGCTGGCCCGATCGAAGCGTCACCGTCACATCTCCGCGATAGTCGAACGCCAACTCAATTGCCTCTGCAAGCTCTGCAAACGAGTGCGGAGCAAACTGTCGCCCCTGCAAGGAGCTGGCGGCTCCCGAGGCACTGTGGTTCTTCGTATCAGTCATGCGATTCGCACTCCTCTGTTCAGCGACTGGTAGGCAAGAGGGTCAATTTCACGGTTCGCCCGAAGCCGGACACCGTTCCGAAAGTATCTTCGACCGCCGAGGCTTCGTATCCGCAATGCACCATGCAGTCTGCGCACTTTTCATTCCGACCGGTTCCGTACTGATCCCATGCCGTGTCCGCCATCAACTCGCGGAAGGTCTTTGCGTAGCCTTCTTGCAGCAAGTAACAGGGCTTCTGCCACCCGAACACGTTATACGTTGGATTGCCCCACGGAGTGCATTGGTACTCCCGCTTTCCCATCAGAAAGTCCAGGAACAGCGGCGATTGATTGAACTGCCAGCCCCGCTTGGGGCTGCCGAGAATACGAGAAAAGAGCTCTCGCGTACGTTCACGCTTGAGGAAGTGCTGCTGATCAGGCGCTTTTTGATAGCTGTAGCCAGGGGAAATCATCATCCCTTCGACTCCCAGCGCCATCATTTCATCGAAAAACTTCCGGACACGCTCGGGATTGGCATCATCGAATAATGTCGTATTGGTCGTGACGCGATGGCCGCGCTTCAACGCTTCCTTGATGGCCCGCACCGCAACGTCATAGACCCCGTCGCGACACACCGCCAAATCGTGTTCATCCTTCAATCCATCCATGTGCACACTGAAGGTCAGAAACTTCGATGGCGTGTATTCATCCAGCTTCCGCTCCATCAAAATCGCGTTCGTGCAGAGATACACATACCGCTCCTGCGCCACCAAGCCCTCGACAATCTTGGCCATCTTGGGATGGATGAGCGGCTCCCCGCCTGGGATACTGACGATCGGCGCCCCGCACTCCTCGGCCGCCGCCCAGCATTGCTCAGGGGTCAAATGCTTATCAAGCACATGATCGGGATATTGGATTTTCCCGCACCCGGCACAGGCCAAATTGCAACGAAACAACGGCTCCAGCATGAGGACGAGCGGATAGCGCTTCACGCGCTTCACCTTCTGCGTGAGCACATACTTCGTGACTGTATACATCTGGGACAGCGGTACGGCCATTCCCTGCTCCTTCCGATGAAGTTATATAGTGGACGGCTGGTGATCGCAGCCGGACATGGAGGCATTCAAAAATTCAGCGAATTCTAACACCTGCCAAAAACTCAGTCAATTTCGGCCCAGCCAGAGCCCCCTGCGCGCCCTCACTCGACTGACAGACTCTGTAATTGCGCACCGGGTATACCCGACAAAAAAGAATGGGTAGGAGTGAAATTGGAGGCGCCGAGCGGGTTCGAACCGCTGCATCGCAGTTTTGCAGACTGCTCCCTTACCACTTGGGTACGGCGCCTCACGAAGGTGCGCATTATAGCGGCCCTTCATCTGGTATCTCAACAACCGTTTTAGAAGAAGATCGTTGTCGGGGCGTGAAAAAGCGCCCTAGCGATTAGGCAGGACGGGAATCTCTTTACCCAGCGTCGTCGATTGCGAGGGATCCGGCCCCAACGACTCCCATCCCTCGTGAGAGGAGGAGGCGACAACCTCACCACTCGCCTCGGCCTCTTTTTCTTTTGCAAGAAGCTCCACTTCTTCGATCAGCGTATCCATCAGCTCTTCGATCGGCACCTTTCGAACGAGCTTGCCCTTCTTGAATAAAATCCCCTTACCTTCGCCGCCGGCCACGCCGATATCCGCTTCCTTACCTTCGCCGATTCCGTTCACGACGCACCCGAGTACCGACACATTGAGCGGGGTCTTGATATGACCAAGCTTCTTTTCAAGCTCGTTGGCCATCTTCACCACATCGATCTCGACGCGTCCACAGGTCGGACAGGCGATCACGTTGATTCCGCGATGACGCAGCTCCAGCGATTTCAAAATCTCAAAACCGACTTTGACTTCCTCGACAGGGTCCGCCGCGAGGGACACCCGCAACGTATCACCGATCCCCTGCGAGAGCAGGTAACCGAGCCCCATGGCCGACTTGACGGCACCGGTCATGGCCGTCCCGGCTTCGGTGATGCCGATATGGAGCGGGTAATCGGATTGATGGGCAAACAGCCAATAGGCATCAATGGCGTGATGCACATCGGAGGCTTTCAACGACACTTTCATGTTGGTGAAGCCGACGTCCTCCAACGCATGGACTGCATTCAATGCAGATTCAGCGAGAGCTTCCGGCGAAGGCCAGCCATACTTGTCGAGCAGATGGCGCTCCAATGAGCCGCCGTTAACCCCGACACGCAACGGAATGCCTCGCTCATTCACGGCCTTGATGACTTCTTCGACTTTCCACCAGGCCCCGATGTTCCCCGGATTGATGCGCACGCAATCCACAACTTCTGCGGCCTTGAGAGCAAGCCGATGATCGAAGTGAATGTCGGCGATCAGCGGGACGGTCATCGCCGCCTTAATCTTCGGGAGAGCCGCAGCCGCCTCATCATCCGGCACCGCGACACGAATCACTTCACAGCCGGCCGTTTCAAGCTGACGAATTTGCTCAACCGTCGCAGCGACATCGCGAGTGTCGGTCGAGCACATCGACTGGACAGACACCGGTGCGTCCCCGCCGACCTTGAGGGAACCGACCTTGATTTGCCGAGTTTTTCGTCTGACGATATGCATGGCGAACGGTCTCTTAGCTCCCCTGCTCGTCCCCGTGCGGGAGATGATTGATCGACGCGCCGACCGCGAACCGATCTTGCTTCGTGACCGGAGCCTTCCCGACGAGCTCCTTCACGCTTTGATAAATGCCTTCCGCCGTGAGCCCATACCGCTCCCGCAAGAAATCCTGGGGCCCTTGCTCAATATACCAGTCCGGGAGCCCGAGAACTTTGGTCGTCACGTCGGTGATGCGGGCATCGGACAACGCTTCGAGCACTGCGGAGCCAAAGCCCCCCATCTTGCAGCCCTCTTCTACCGTCACCACATAGCGCACCCGTTTGGCCACGTCGACTATCAGCTCCTGATCGAGCGGTTTCACGAATCGGGCGTTCACCACAGCGGTTGAAATACCCTCCTTGGTGAGCCGTTCGGCCGCCTGCATCGCCTGCCAGACCGAGACTCCGATGGCCATGATTGCGACATCGGATCCGTCTTTCATCAACTCGCCCTTCCCGATCGGGAGTGCGGCAGGAGCGGCATCCATCGAAACGCCAAGGCTGACCCCGCGCGGATAGCGGAGCGAGACCGGCCCATCATGCTGGATGCAGGTCTTCATCATGTGCTGCAGTTCGTTCTCATCCTTCGGCGCCATCACCACCATATTCGGGGCGTGCCGCAGATAGGCGTAGTCGAACGCCCCGTGGTGCGTGGTGCCGTCTTCCGCAACGAGACCTCCGCGATCGATACAGAAAACGACGGGGAGGTTCTGCGTGGCGACATCGTGCACCACCTGATCGTAGGCGCGCTGCAAAAAGGTCGAGTACATGGCCACAACCGGCTTCAGGCCCTGAGTCGCCAGTCCGGCCGCGAAGGTGACGGCGTGCTGCTCGGCGATGCCCACATCGTACAAGCGATCGGGGAATTCTTTTTCAAACCCGGTGAGACCGGTTCCTTCACACATGGCCGCCGTTATGGCGACAATCCGCTTATCCTCACGAGCCAGCTTCACCAGCGAGTCCATGGCAATTTGGGTATAAGAGGGGCGAGCGGCCTTTTTCGCCGGCACACCGGTCTCGCGAACGAAAGGGGGGCAAGCATGAAACCAGACCGGATTATTGATCGCCGGTTCATACCCGAGCCCCTTCTTCGTAATCACATGCAACAACACCGGCCCCTTCATCTTCAGCACATTCTCAAGAGTCGGCAGCAAGTGCTCGAAGTTGTGGCCATCGATCGGCCCGCAATACTGGAAACCCAGTTCTTCGAACAGCAATCCTGGAAGAATGGCTCCCTTCGCCAGCTCTTCGGCCCGGCGAGCCAGCTTCTGCATGTCCTCCCCGATGTGAGGAATCTTTCGCAGGAGTTGGCCGGTTTCCTCACGCATCTTCCCGTAAAATTCACCGGTAATGGTTCGACTCAGGTAGGCGGAAATCGCGCCGACGTTCTTCGAAATCGACATTTGATTGTCGTTCAAGATCACCAGGAAATCTTTGCCCATCCCGCCAGCATGATGCAGACCCTCCAGAGTCATTCCGGCGGTCATCGCGCCGTCGCCGACGACACAGACAACTTTATTTTTCTGTCGCAATTGCTCGCGCGCTTCAACGAGTCCGAATGCCGCCGACACGCCGGTACCGGCGTGACCGGCATTGAAGGAATCGTGTTCGCTTTCTTCTCTTTTACAAAATCCGCTGAGCCCGCCGTACTGACGTAGCGTATGGAACTGCTCACGACGGCCCGTCAGCAACTTGTGCGTATAAGCCTGATTGCTGGTATCCCAGACGATCTTGTCGGTCGGCGTTTTCAACAAGTAGTGCAACGCCACCGTGAGTTCCACCACGCCGAGATTCGACGCCAAGTGTCCCCCAACGCTGGATACGGTACCAATGATCTGCTCACGGATTTCTTCGCACAGCGCGGGCAATTGGCTCGGCGATACCCGCTTGAGATCTGCTGGACTTTGAATCGTCTTGAGGATCGACATAGGATGGTCTCCCTTGAATCGTATCTCAGCTATTCTGCTTGGTTTTACGAACTATGGGGCAGAAGAATGGATGCAACCGCATCACAGTCCATTAAGATAGAATTGCCCCTGAGTTTCACACAAGGACCCTTTGCTGTCAAGCAGTTAGGTGCGCCACCTCTCGACTCGTCACACTTCATGACCCAAATTGAAACGTCACCACTGTGGAGAGGGTAAAATCGGCGGCACTCCCGACAATGAAGTCGAGATTTTCAACGGCATACACTTGCCAGAGCAGCTGCGGGCGCAAGCGATAGTTAAAACCGAGCACGCCTTCCGTGACTCCCTTGTCGAACACATGCGTGCCGGTTCCGTACAGCGGCGACGAGAAATAGTCGAAATGTCCCACGAGAGAGAAATTCTCCGACCAGAGATACTCCACTGCAACCAGGGCAGAGACGACCGGCTGCAACCCGAATCCTGCAATATGGCCAGTCGGAATGACCCCGTTGAGGTTCGCATACACCATCCAGTCCTTGGCCACATGTTTCTCCATGGCCAAACCGAACCCGTAATCCGGACTGCCGCTTCCCAAAAGGTGCCCTTCGTCTCCCGTCGGAAGTTTTATCGCAGCGCGAAGAGATAAGGCCGGCAATGCACTCGTCTCCGTCAACACCTGATACTTCGCCATAATCGAAGCATCGCCCAATCCCACGACGCCCTCCCGCGCATTAATCACGGTGCGTCCGCCCGATGTCACCTGGTAGGCGTACCCTGTTCCCTTGAGCGCCCTTCGATCAGGGGCCAGGCCGGTCGTCGCCCGCTCAACCGCCGTGATCATGCCTTCCATGATCCCCCGATACCGGTTCACCACTGGCACTTCCACCGCCATCTCCACTCGCTCGGTCACTCCGTAACGGAGAAATAATCCTGACCGGATACTCTCAAACTTCATCGCGACTGATGTCTGCGGTGTGGCATCGGAAAAAACGTTGGCGGTGTTGGCGAGTTCGATGCGAAGATCGAGTGCCCCAGGCTTCAAGACCGTCGCACGATCGCCGGGCATTCCGAGCACTAATTGGTGAAGCGGCTGGAAATTTCTAACGGGGAACGGTCCAAACCCCTCAGCCAACGCAAGCCCAGGGCTCACCCCACCCGTCAGCGCAATACTCAAGAACAGGATGGCAAAAACGATCTGGCCCCACGACATCCTCTGCCTCGCTTCCTAGTAAGGAAAATCAAGGCCGGCGAAAATGGCACCGCCTTCACGACTGAACCCATAGTCAAGGCGCCCCACGACATTCGGCCGCACAATGCCGCGGATGCCGAGCCCCGGAGTCATCCGGTAATCTTTGACACTGACATCTTTGAAATTCCCGAAGACTTGCCCGGTATCAAGAAACGGGGCCAATTCAAAATCCGCCATCACTCCGGCCAGTCTGGTGCGGGCGATATGGATCCGCTCTTCGATGCTCACGGCGATCAAATGCTTGTCGATGTAACGATCCACGCCGAAGCCGCGGAGATTGTTCTGCCCGCCCAGCGAGCTTTGCTCAAAGAATGGAACCTGCGTGCCGATCGTGGCCTGCAAATTTGCCCGCACGACAAGAATGGCCCGCTTCGATTCGCTCGGGAAAAGCTTCTTCACCTCCAGTTCGTACCTTGAATACACCGGATGGGCTTCGTTTCTGAGATTTTGATTCAACTCCGCATAGGCGGTGATGGCCATGCCATCCGTCGGTGTCACCAGATTATTGCGCGTGTCATAATGAAAACTCACGCGATGCCCGACGATCGTTGATTGGCCGTTCACCCCGTCGACATCCCCAAACCGCTCGCCGGTAAACGGAAGGTTGGTCGCGCCGCGCTGAAGCTGGACGTCACGAACGCGCTGCGCCAGCGCAATCTGCGTCACTTCGTTCGCGTACACGCCAAACCGCCAATTTGCGCGTATTTCACGGGCGGTGTAATTGGTTTCATTGGCTTCCAGAGAGTCCTGTCCGGAACCGAAGAATCGGGACGTGGCGTTCTTGAAAAACGACCCGCCGAACTGGAGGAAGTACCGCCCGTTGCTGAAGGCGGGATCCAGATAGTTAAACACCAGTTTGCGTTCGATCTTCTCCGTGAACGAACCGATGAATTGAATTTGCCGCCCGCCTGGTTCGTACTGAAAGAAATTGAATGCGCCTCTGGTCCCGACAATCGAATTGCGAATCACCATCGGAGCCATCAGGTATTTCAGCTCTCCGTCGGGGTCCGTCACCAAAATCGGCATGATCAGGCCGACGTCGTTGCCGTCGTTGCGCGTCGTCGAAACCGACGGAACAGGGATGACTTGCGTGTCGGCCCAGGCGGACATGAGGCAGCCCGCGGCGCTCCCTGCCCAGAAGCACACGGTTAAAATAGCAAGTCGACGCAGGGAGGACATGAACAGGCTGCCTGACTGGTCTTACGGAGATTTGAGCTTATCGGATTTTTTCCGGAGCTGATCGACAAGTTCGGGGTACGACGATGCACGAAGAATCTTGGTAAACTGCCCGCGATAGTTGTTCACCAAACTTACACCATCGACTACCACATCGTACACCCGCCAGTCCGTGCCCCGGTTGATGAGACGATAATCGAGCGGGATTTCTGTTTTCCCGGATAGGATCTTGGTCCGCACTTCGGCATAGTCTTTTTCCGTTCGTTCATTCAAATACTGCACACCTTCACCCGAATACGACTCCACTTTTTCTGCGTACGAACTGGTCAACAGCGTCTGAAACAGGGACACAAATTCCTGCTTGTCTTTGTCCGACAACTGATTCCAGGGAGCGCCAAGCGCACGGCGCGACATTTCCTGATAATCAAACCGCTCGGCCACTACTTTTTCGAGCAACGCTCGCCGCTCCTCAGCCTTGGCCGCCTCCTTCAATTCCTTATCCCGAATGATGCGCAGCACCTCGTCGATCGTGCCCTTCATCGAATCCGTCGGAGGCCCGGCAAGGGCCTGCGATAATTCACCTCCGAGAGAAAGACAGATCCCCACCAGACCGACCGCGGCCAACCGGCCGACCCGTCGCACGACCGACTCCGCTCGCCCCATTGTATTGTGCGTCACCATACGACACTCCTGTATACACATCACGCCACAAAATCCCCCAGGGGGAAATCGAAGCAATCAGTTCACCTTACCATGGACATATTGACTCACCAACTCTTCAAGGTCCAAGCCGGACTCAGTATCTCGAATGGTGTCGCCGGGTTTCAAGGGATCGCCGCCGCCGCCCGGCGACAACGCCAAAAACTTCTCCCCGATAATGCCTCTCGTCTTGATCGACGCAATGGTATCCGTATAGAGCTTCACCCCGTTGCCGACGGCGAGCGTGACGATCGCGCGATCCTCCTTGAGCGCGATGCCCCTGACACGCCCCACCTCCACGCCGGCGATTTCAATGGTCGCGCCAGACTTCAAGCCGGTCGCGGTATTGAACAGCGCGGTCACTTCATAGAGGTCGCCGCCAATCACCTCCAGCTTGCCCAGCTTGATGGAGAGATAGCCCAGACACAAAATCCCGACCAGGACAAACGCGCCGACCACCAGTTCGAGCTTGGTATTTTCCATCGCCATACTCCCGTTACGAGCTTGCAGCGGCGCCGGACAGCACGACCGGCCCCCCGACTGAAATAAATTCCTGGATCTCCGGATCTGTCGTTCGGATGAATTCGGCAGGCGGGGCCATCACCGCAATCCGTCCCTGTTTCAAGATGGCAACGTAATCGGACAGGAAGAAAATCTCCGGGATCTCATGACTGACCATGACCGCCGTAAATCCGAAGGTCCGCTGCGTCGCCGTTATCAACTCATGAATGGCCTTCGCCATCAACGGATCCAGTCCCGTGGTCGGCTCATCGAACAAGACAATCTCAGGCCGCATCACCAAAGCCCGTGCCAGGCCGGCGCGCTTCCGCATTCCTCCGCTGAGCTCTGCCGGAAATTTGTGCCCCATGCCGGCCAATCCGACCTGTTCGAGCATCTCGTTCACCCGCGCCGCCACTTCCGGCCCCTTCATGCGCAGCTTTTCTTTCAATGGAAAAGCCACGTTCTCAAATACGGACATCGAATCGAACAGTGCCGCCCCTTGAAACAACATCGAAAACCGCTTCCGCACTTCATTCAACGGCTGTCCGCGCAGGCGGGAAATATCGACATCGCCGACCCAGACCTGTCCCTCGTCCGGTTGCAGCAGTCCGATCATGTGCTTCAGCAGCACGCTCTTGCCTTCTCCGCTGCGTCCGATAATGGTCGTCAATTTTCCGGCAGGGATTGTGAGATCGACCCCTCGTAACACGGGCTGGGTTCCCAACGTTTTTTCCACACCGACAAGCTTGAGCATGTTTACAACAAGATCGACGTCAGAAAATAATCCCACACCAGGATCACCACAGAAGACAACACCACCGCCTCCGTCGTCGCCGAACCTAATCCCTCGGCACTCATACGGGTATAGAAGCCCTTGTAGCAACAGACCCAGCTGATGATCAGTCCGAAGCTGATCGATTTGAGAATTCCGCCGTAGACATCTTTCCATTCGACGGCAGACTCGATCGACGTCCAGTAGGATCCGGCATTCACGCCGAGGAGATCCACGCCAACCAGATAGCCGCCATAGATTCCCACGACGTCGAAGAGGGCCACCAGCAACGGCACTCCGATCAAGCCCCCCACCACTTTCGGCGCAATCAGGTATTGAAGCGGATTGATGGCCATGGTATCGAGCGCGTCGATCTGTTCCGTGATGCGCATGATGCCGATCTCAGCCGTCATCGCCGAACCGGCCCGAGCTGTCACCATCAACGCCGCCAACACCGGTCCAAGTTCGCGAATCATACTCAACGCAACGGCTGAGCCGAGCAATCCCTCAGAGCCGAACTTCCGCAAGGTGTAATAGCCTTGAAGAGCGAGCACCATGCCGGTGAATCCGGCCGTCAGCACGACGACGAATGTGGATTTATATCCGATGAAGTGTAGCTGTTTGACGAACTGGATGAACCGGAACGGCGGCCGTACCAGCCATCCGAATGATGACACGAGAAAAATGAGCATCCGGCCCATTTCTCGGACATATCTCAAGACCAGCCGCCCTATCGCTGCGAGCATCGTCATGGGATCATGGCCTTGTGTAAATCCGGCCTGACGCTGAGCCGAGCATCGACCATTATCCGCTTTCGGACATATCTCAAGACCAGCCGCCCTATCGTTGCGAGCATCGTCATGGTGTCATGGTCATGCGTGAATCCGGCCTGACTCCGAAACGAGCGTTGAACACTATTTGCAGACTTTTCGTGAGCGCCGCCGCCGCGATGGCACTCTGCTTCCGCAACCGGTTGAGTCCCAGCAAACTCGATGGATGCGCAAGCAGGGCCCCTACGCCTTTCACCCACCCAGTGGGCCTGAGAAAGAGATTGAAGTCAAGAGGCAGTTCTTCCCTCAATAAATCCGACACCGACCGCACGATGAGGAATGGCACCTGAGCCGCCCTCGCCTCACTCGCCAACGCCGCGCTCTCCATATCCAACCCCGTCGCGCGGGTACGTTCTGCCAAAGCCACTTTCTCCGCAGCACGGTAGACGATGCGGTCCGCAGAAAGAAAAAGGCCGAAGGTGGCACAAGCAAGCGCCTCGCTCCCGCTCAACATGGCGCACCACCGTTGCCGTTCGTCCCCCGCCACCTCAAGATAGTCGAGCACCTCTCCGTCACGAACCGCCGCCGCGCGAGTGCCAATCAGGATATCGCCGATGGCGGCCTGCGTCAGCGCACAGGCAAATCCACTTGAGACGGCCAAGGCAAATGCCTGTTGTGACAGGACATCCCGCGCGGCGGCATGCGCCTTCTGCGGACCCACCCCGGTCTGAATCACCCAGTACTCCCCCACGCCCACCGACGCGCAATACCGCGGTCGCCCCTGCACCCTGTCCATGCGACCGCCGGGAACGGCGGCCCGCACTGCGGCAAACTCCCAGACAGTGGCGACGAATATCACAATGCGGATGGGGACCGGAGGAGCGACAGGAGAAGAAACCGGCTCCGTCGTTAGAACGTGCGCGTCCGTCAATGATCAAACCGATAGCATCCGGAAGACTCAACGTGCTCCCGAAGCTCTTCGGCTCGCATGCGGCCCCGTGACCGGAGATTGCGATACATCGCGAGCGCCCACAGAGGGAAATACTGGCAGTACCAGTGATAGCGAAGATAGAACACGCGCGGGAACCCCGTGCCGGTGTGCATGACTTCTTCCCAGGAGCCATCCTTGAGCTGATGCCTCAGGAGAAACTGCACGCCGCGGGCGATGCTCAACGATTCCGTCACCCCGGCGGACATCAACGCCATCAAGGCCCAGGCTGTTTGCGACGGGGTGCTCTGGCCTTTGCCGCTATGCGCGTCCTCCGCATAGGAGAGACAGGCCTCACCCCATCCGCCATCGGGATTCTGCTTGGACTCAAGCCAGGACACGGCCCGGCGGATGTAGGGAGACGAGACGTCTTCTCCGATCGCGCGAAGGCCGGCCAGCACCGACCAGGTGCCGTAAATGTAATTCACGCCCCAGCGGCCATACCAACTCCCGTCCGCCTCCTGTTGCTTTTTGAGAAACGCCAGCGCCGGCTGCACGGCCGGATGGGAACGGTCGTAGCCCAAGGCGCCCAGCATTTCTAAACAGCGCCCGGCGAGATCCGCCGTGCTCGGATCAAGTAACGCCTTATGGTCCGCGAACGGGATGTAGTTAAAGACAACCCGATTGTTATCCTTGTCGTACGCGCCCCACCCGCCGTCGGAGCTCTGCATGGCCAGCACCCATTGCATCCCGCGGCGAATGGATTCCCGCAGGTCGGCCGGCTCCGGCATCTTGAGCTTCGCGAGCGCCATCAACACGACGGCCGAGTCATCCACATCGGGATATAGCTCGTTTTCAAATTGGAAATACCACCCGCCCGGCTCGGCTTGCGGGGAAGAAATCGTCCAATCGCCGACCGTTCTTGTCTGCCGGGACATCAGATAGCCACCCGCCTTCACGAGCGCCGGATGGTCTTGCGGCATGCCCGCTTCGATCAACGCATTCATGAGCAAGGCCGTATCCCAAATCGGAGAATGGCAGGGCTGCAGATGTAAGGTCGGCATGCGCTGGCCATCCACCGTCGCAGTTTCATGCACTTCCAGATCTTCAATCTCCCGAAGGGCTTTCTGCACCAGCGGGTCATCCATCTCATAGCCCAAGCACCGGAGCGCCAGCACAGAGTTGGCCATGGCCGGATAAATGGCGCCCAGCCCGCCCTTCCCTTTGAGGTGATCCAACATCCACGTGGCAGCCTTGTGCATCGCTTTCTCGCGCAACCACAGGAGGGGCATCCGGTCATAGAGCTTGAGCACCGCATCGAGCATGACGAAAAAATTATGCGGCGTGAACCAGGCTTGATCTTTGTTGAAGGGCGGATACTTCCAATACGGCACCTGCCCGCGCGGAACGAGGTACAGCTCCTCGATACCCTGCTCTCGCGGAATCCGGCACACCGGTTGATGCGCAAACACGATCAGCAACGGAATGAGCACGGCGCGGGACCAATAGGAAATCGCGTAGATGCTGAAATAAAACCGCTTCGGCAGCAGCATGATCTCGACCGGCATGTGGGGCACGCCTTCCCAGTCATACTGATCAAACAACGCCAAGGCGATTTTCGTGAAGACGTTCGCCTGAACGACTCCACCCATGGTCATGATGCACTCACGCGCACGCAGCAAGCAGGGATCTGATGCAGGGATTCCGCTGAGCTTCAGCGCAAAATAGGCCTTCACTGAGGCGCTGATTTCCGCGGGTCCACCGTAATAGATCGGCCAGCCGCCGTCGGGCAACTGCATGGACTTTAAATACCGGACGGCGCGTTCTTCCTTGACGGGATCGACGCAATCGAGAAACCTCCGCAACATCAGATATTCCGACGTTAGTGTGGTATCGGCCTCGAGTTCAGCGACCCAGAACCCCTCGGCAGGGTCCTGCTTGGATAAAAACCAGCTTTGACTGCGACGGATCGCATCGTCGATCGCGTCCGGTTGACTCACGGTGTGAGCCGACGGGCGGCGCGATGAATCGGTGGCCGCCGATGGAGCCACTTTATCTAAGACAAGCCTGAGCGGAGGTGTTTGCGCATATTCGACCGCCGGATTGTATTTCCCGGGAATCGTCGCGAGCCAACTACTGGAGATCCGGTCAAACAGTGTGCGAAAGAGCTTCATGGAATCCTAGTGAACGCATGGAGATGGGGGGATAGACGTGACGGCGTGCCACATGACCCTGGAGACGCCGACCCACCAGCGCGCGAGAGCCGCCCATCGGTGGGGGATATAACAGACACCCCTACGTGAGTCAAGCAACGAGAACGGAAAGTTCTCTGCGATATCCGAGCCTTGCAGCTTGCCTCAGGCCGGCTGGAGATCGCCCAACCGCACCGACACCAGCTTGGACACGCCCGGCTGTTCCATCGTCACGCCGAACAACGAATCGGCAATCGCCATGGTGCGCTTATTATGGGTAATGACGAGGAACTGCGCGTTCTTCGACATCTCCCGGAGCACGCTGGTGAAGCGCCCGATATTTTCCTCATCGAGCGGGGCGTCGATTTCGTCGAGCAGACAAAACGGCGTCGGCCGGATCAAGAAACTGGCGAAGAGGAGCGCCATTGCCGTCAATGTTTTTTCACCACCGGACAGCATCGTGATGCTCTTCAAACGCTTTCCCGGAGGCTGCGCCACAATATCCACGCCCGGCTCTTGATTCCCTGCGCCTTCTCCGTTTTCGCCGACCGGCTCATCGACCAACAACAGCTCCGCACGTCCCCCGGGAAAGAACTGGCCGAAGACTTCGGTGAACTTCTGCTGAAGCTCGGCGAAAGTCGTCACAAACATATCCTTTGTCGTTTTGTTGATCCGCTGAATAATTTCCTTGAGGGAGTTGATCGATGTGGCAAGATCCTGCTCTTGAGTGGTGAGAAAGGTATAGCGCTGGTCGAGTTCCTGATGCTCGCTGATCGCTGCGAGATTGATCGGCCCCATGCGGTCGAGCCGTTCGCGCAGCTTGTGCAATTGCTCCTTCAGTTCAGCGTGTGGCGCCTGTGCCAATGGATTCGGAACCGCCTCAGCAGCCCCCTCACTCCCGGCATCCGCGACAGTCTCGGGACCGGATACCGCACCGCCGCTGGCCAGCGCAACCGGATCCAGCTGATACGTTCCCGCCAAGGTGCTTTCGACCGCGCTCAACTGCGTGCGCAGTTCAGCCCGCCGGACCTCCACCGCCATACGCGCATCCCGCACCGCCGACATGTCGCGACGCACCACGTCCAGACTGGCCTCTAACGATTGTCCGACGGCCATCTCTTGAGCCTGCTGTTCTTGCGCGGCAATCAACTGAGCCTTAATCTTTGCCGCGGCCTCGCCGAATTCCTGGCACAACAGTTCCTGGCGGCTGCGTTCTTCCTGGCTGTGTTGAATGTCACGGTCCAATCCCTCAAGGTGACTCTGCAGGGCCTGCCGACGTTGTTCGCTTTCGACTTGCTGCTGCCTGATTCGCAAACGATTCGCCTGCTCATGCCCTTGTTTCGCACGCAGACTTTCGGACAGCAGTCGGGCTTCCGTCACCCGTTCTTGAAACACCCGGCCTTCTTGATCGATGGCCGTCAACCGCTCCCGCACACGCCCTAAACTGGCCTCTTGCCCGGCCTTTTCGCTGAGCCACTGCCCTAACTGAGCCTGCGCTGAACGCGCCTCCTGTTCGAACCGCTGCCGGTCGACGATCCCTTTTTGTATCTCGGCGGCAATTCCTGCCAGACGCACGTCGAGATCCGCCATAAACTGCCGGAGGTTTTCTTCGTCTTTCCGTAAGGACAAATCCTGCATTTCCGTATCCCTTAGGGATTCGGCCAACTGCCGAATCTGCAAGGTCAAACTCTGTCCGAGCCCCTGCAACTCGAGACGCCGCTGTTTGTCGGACTCGACCGCTGCGGTGAGCTCGCTCCGCTTGGCCTCCAGGCTGACGACCTCGCGCCGGCGCTCCAACAACCCTTGCCCCGCATGGGCATGGCCGCCGCTGATGACGCCGGAGGCATCCATCACTTCGCCCCCCAATGTGACCAAGATAGGTCCCTCAGCCCCGGCCCAGAGTTGTCGTTCCCACAATCGCACTGCATGATCCAACGACTCCACAATCACCACACGATCGAACAGACAGTCTTTCGCCGCCGTGCGAGCCTCGTCCGCTTGAATCAAGTCGACCGCCCTGCCCACCACACCGGCCTGATCGGCGAGCGCCTGCCACCAGGCCTGAGCCCCTGATCCGGCGCGTTCCCAACGCGGCTGTTGCGGGATAAACGTCCCGCGCCCCAGTTCTTTCTCCCGAAGAAAACTAATCGCACGCTGCGCCACCGACGGTTCATCGACAAACCACCCGTGCACACGCTCTCCTAAGACCGCTTCGACCGCCCGGTCCATGCCGGGAGGGATCACGAGCCATTCGGCAATCGCATCGCGAACTCCCTCGCAGGATTTGAGCGCCGTGCCTTCATCCTGGCCTTCCCGCCCGTACCCCATTTCTTCCCGCACGACGCCTTGCAGCGCCTGCAACCGTGAATCGACGGCCGCTAATTCTTCCGACCGCTGGAGGATGACACGATCGAGGTCCTGCTGTTCAGCCGCCACATTGGACGCCTCAGTTTGGACGCTCTCTTGCTGCGCGCGAATCGTGGCGACCATGCGCCCGGCCTCGCCATACTCCTGCCTCAAGGCTTCATGGCGCGTCAACGCCGTCGATCGATGACCTTCCAACTCTTCTTGCTCCACGGCCAGCTTGGCCCCCCGATCGGAGACTTCGCCCATTCTGGCAATCAACTGCGCCACCGTCTGTTCGGTATTCGCCACCAGAACCGCCAGCTGCATAATGTCGAGACGCCCGCGCTCTTCCTCCGCCACGGCAGAAGCTCGCTGATGCAGGAGGCGCTCCATATCTTGATCCAGCGCGGCGAAGGCCTGCTCGCGCGACAGCAACTCCTCTTCAAGCGAGACCAGCGACGCTTCGATGGTTTCCAGCGAGTGCGCCAACTCCTCCTGGGCGTTCGCCAGACTTTCCAACTCATGGGATTCTTGCAGTTGCTGCTGTTCGAATAATTGGCTCCGGTTCCGCTCGACTTCGGCCGCCGTCAGCGCCTGCGCCTGCTGGTGCTCGATTCGGCCCAGTTCTTCGCGGATCTTACCGGTCGACTCGCCGATTTCAATCGCCCGCAAACGGGATTGCTCCAAATCCGTCGCGAACCGTGCCTGCCCGGCGGATTTTTCGGATTCTTGTTGATCGAGATTCAGTACTTCGGCTTCGACGTCCTTCAAACCCGCCCGTAGTGCAACGAACTCCCTGGTCAATAGCTCGATCTCAACGGCCCGCGCTTCTTGCTGCAACGTCTGGTAGGTGCGCGCCTGCCGCGCCTGCCGCTCCAGCGAATTCAGCTGTTTCTTCACTTCCGCGATGATGTCACGGACGCGCAACATGTTTTGCTGGGTCGTGTCGAGCTTGCGAAGGGCTTCAGCCTTCTGCTTTTTGTACCGGACGATCCCGGCCGTCTCTTCAATCAACTCGCGCCGGTCTTGAGGCGACGCGTTCAGGATCTGATCGATCTGGCCCTGGGCAATGACCGTATGTCCCTTGCTGCCGGCACGCGTATCCATGAGCAGCGTCCGGATATCTTTGAGCCGGCAGGCCGTCTTGTTGATGAGGTATTCGCTGTCCCCGTTCCGATAGAGCCGCCGCGTGATCATGAGCTCTTGGAACTCGGTCAACTCGCTCGGCAATCCCGACCCACCCTCCTGAGGCAGCGCCGTATGGTCAAGTCCGCCGATGATGAGCGAGACCTCGGCCATCCCAAGGGGCTTGCGCAATTCGGTGCCGTTAAAAATCACATCTTCCATTTTCTCGCTTCGCAACGTCTTGGTGCTCTGCTCGCCCAACACCCAGAGAATGGCGTCTACTACGTTGCTCTTGCCGCTGCCGTTGGGGCCGACGATAGCCGTCACCCCTTGCGGGAACTCGATCCTCGATTCGGCAAATGACTTGAACCCCAGCATATCGAGCGATTTCAAATACATCGATTCACCCTTGGTTGAGCAGCCGGATTGGCGAGCGGAAAAATAGCTCGGCCCTTGTAACATAGGGCCAAAAGGAAATCAAAATAAAATACCGCGGGTAGTAGGGGGCTGTTCGGCCCCCTACTAGATATATGAATTTCTCAGAGCGCGACGATTATCTGGCGGCGCCCGCAGCGGGCTTGCTGGCTGATTCGATCTGAACAAGTTCTTTAGGCAGGAGAAATTCGACGTCCTCTTCAATTACCGTCAGCTCTTCCACCTCGGAGGGGCCGGAGCTCTTGAGGAAGGCCACGACTTCAGTCACAAGGACTTCCGGAGCTGATGCACCGGCAGCGATCCCGACCGCCTTGGCTGATTTCAACCAATCAGCGTGAATGTCACTGGCGGAATCGATCAGATAGGAGGGAATCCCGCATTGCTCCCCCAACTCGCGCAGGCGGTTGGAGTTCGAACTATTCGGCGATCCAATGACCAGGATCACATCCACCAGGCGGGATAATTCTTTCACCGCATTCTGCCGGTTTTGCGTCGCGTAGCAAATGTCTTCCTGGTGCGGGCCCTTGATGTTCGGAAACCGCTTATTGAGCGCGCCGACGATGTCCCGGCACTCATCCACGCTGAGCGTCGTCTGCGTCACATAAGAAAGATTCAGCGTATTGTCCACATGGAGCTTCTCCACATCTTCGACCGATGAAACCAGGTGGAATTTATCGGGAATCTGCCCCAGCGTCCCAATCACCTCGGGATGCCCGGCATGGCCAATCAAAATCAGCTCATAGCCCTGGGTGTATTCCCGGTTCACTTCATTGTGCACCTTGATGACCAGCGGACAGGTGGCATCGATGACGTGCAACCGGCGCTGATTCGCCTCGGCCCACACCGACTTGGCCACGCCATGCGCGCTGAAAATCACCACTGATCCTTCAGGCACTTCGCTCAGCTCTTCTACAAACACGGCGCCCTTGTGGCGAAGCGAATTCACCACGTGACGGCTGTGAACGATTTCATGGCGGACATAAATGGGGGCGCCGTACTTCTTGAGCGACAGATCCACGATATCGATCGCTCGATCGACCCCGGCGCAAAATCCCCGCGGATTGGCAAGGTATATCTTCATGATGAGTCAGGCTCCTTCGCAAGCGCGTTCGATGGTTGACGAGACCGGACCGATCCCGGCCGGCTCACCGCACGCGTGTCACCTTACGTCAGATCGTCCAATGTCGTCAACAGAAGAGCCCCGTTGACCAGCCCCTGCAGTCGCTTGACAGGGCCTCCCCTCCCCCGTAGGCTGAGGGTCGCCAATATGAGCACTGCTTCCGCCAAGAAAATCCTGATCGTCGAAGACGAAAGGGACATTCTTCAACTCGTCAAGCTCTACCTGGAGAAGGAAGGCTACCGGATCGTCACGGCCTCGACCGGATCGGAAGGGCTGGCCCAGGTTCGCACGGAAAAACCCGACCTCGTCGTCCTTGACTTGATGCTCCCCGAAATCGACGGGCTCGAAATCTGCAAACGCCTTCGCTCAGCCCCCGATACCGCAATGCTGCCGATCATCATGCTCACGGCCAAGGCCGAGGAATCAGATACGATCATCGGCCTTGAGTTAGGGGCCGACGATTATGTGACCAAGCCCTTCAGCCCGAAAACGCTGGTCGCGCGGGTGAAAGCGCTGTTCCGCCGGCTCGAACGGAAACCGGAGGACGGCCCGACCCGTTTCACCTACGGCCCGCTGATCCTGGATCTCACTCGCCATGAAGTCACGGTAAAAGGGAAAGAAGTCCCCCTCACGGCGAAAGAGTTTGGGCTGCTCGAACATCTGCTACGCCATCCCGGACGCGTGCTGACGCGCGACGTCCTGCTCAACGCCGTCTGGGGCTATGAGTACTACGGAACCACCCGGACCGTCGATGTGCACATCCGGCGGCTCAAACAAAAGCTCCCGTTGCTGGATGACGCCATTCTTTCCGTGAAGTCGCTCGGCTATAAGCTCAAAGAAGCGGACGGGTCCGGATGAGATTGTCGATCCGCTGGAAGGTGACCCTCGGCAGCCTCCTCGCCGTCACCTGCGGGCTTGCAGTCGCCGGCCTCCTGGCCATGCAATCGCTCGAGCAACAAGAGATCACACAACTCAACGACGTGCTGGACGCCAGAACCAACTTGGTGGAATACAGCCTCCGGTCGGCGTTCGCCGCACCGCTATCCCAGGACCAACAGACACACCTGAGAGACGTCGTCCGTCAGCTGGGAGCGAAAGCGCTGGCTCGGGTAACGCTGGTCGCCGCAGACGGCATCGTCATCGCCGATAGCGCCGTGGACGACACGGGACTCTCGGCAGTCGAAAATCACCTCTCGCGGCCGGAAGTTCAACAAGCACTCGCGACCGGCCAGGGACGAGATATACGCGCCAGCCGCACGACCGGCGCTCGCACCATGTATCGCGCGCTCCGAACGGAGTTGCACCATGCAGGCAAGTCGGTGGTCCTGCGCGTCGGCCTGCCGATGACGATGCTGGAACGGGAGACGGCCACACTCCAACGCAATCTGGCCATCGCGCTCGGAGTCGCCTTTCTGATGGCCCTCCTGCTCAGCCTCTGGATGGCCCGCAATATTACGAAGCCGCTCTCGGACATCGCCGGCGTGGCTCGCCGGCTTTCGGCAGGCGATGCGACGATTCGCATCCAGATTCACTCCCAAGATGAGGTCGGCCTGCTGGGCGAAACCCTCAATCATATGACCGACCAGCTCCGCACGAAGATCGACGAACTCTCGGAAGACCGCGCTCAACTCCTCGCCATGTTGACCTCGATGGTCGAGGGCGTCATGGTCTTGGACTGCCGAGGGCGCATTCTCCAGATCAATCCGGCACTCGAGCGCATGTTCGATGTCCGCCGCACTGAAATTCGCGGACAGATCAGCACGGAGGTGTTGGCCCATCCGGAACTCAACAGCCTGATCACGACCATCCTCACGAATCGGGCCGGCCAGGAAGCGGAGATTACCCTCACGCCAGGGGGGCGCTGTCTCCATATCGAAACCTCGGTGGCGGGATGCGAACGGGAAAACGAAGCTTGCGCCGTGCTGGTCTTTCACGACATCACCGAACTGCGCCGCCTGGAAAAAATTCGCAAAGACTTCGTGGCCAATGTGTCGCATGAATTGCGCACCCCTCTGACGTCGATTAAAGGCTATGTGGAGGCGCTGTTGGATGGGGGGAAAGACGATCCGGACACCGCCGTCAGCTTTCTCACGATCATCCTGAAACAGAGCGACCGGCTCAACCTGATCCTGGAAGATCTGCTGGAGCTGTCCAAAATCGAGTCGGGAAGAGTCTCATTCAAAGAAGATCCGCTAGATCTCCGCAGCTTGATCGAACGGACCCTCTCGATGATCAAACCCCTGGCGGATAAAAAAGGGCACCAGCTCGTCTCCCGCATCGACGACCGCCTCCCGCCAATCGCCGGAGACGAAGGCCGCCTCGCCCAAGTCCTGACCAACCTCCTCGACAACGCGGTGAAGTACACGCCCGAACGGGGGACGATTACCGTGACAGCTAGAAATGTGCCGGAGCAGGCTGTTGAACTTACCGTAAGCGATACAGGCCTCGGGATACCTGAGCAGGATCGCCCGCGCGTCTTCGAGCGCTTCTACCGGGTTGATAAAGCCCGCTCACGCGAACTGGGAGGAACCGGACTCGGCCTCGCCATCGTGAAGCATATTGTGGAAGGACATGGGGGACAAGTGTGGGTAGAGGCTCACGCCCCGCAGGGAAGCCGCTTCGTGGTCCGTCTGCCGATCACTCGCCAGACGAGAGGACCTCTTCACGCAAAAGAGGACAAAATCATATAGACGAGGGCACCCAGGGCTCCCGCCCCCGGCATGGTAAAGATCCAGGCGGAGAGAATCTTCGTCGTCACCCCCCACCGCACCGCAGAGAGACGTTTGGTCGCTCCGACCCCGAGGATCGACGACGTGATCGTGTGCGTCGTGCTCACGGGCAGACCAAAGTGCGCCGTGAACAAAAGGACGCTCGCCGCGCCGGTCTCGGCGGCAAAGCCATGCACCGGATCCAGCTTGACGATCCGCATCCCGAGCGTGCGCATGATCCTCCGGCCACCGACCATCGTACCCGCGCCCATCGCCAGCGCACAGGACACCACGACCCATGTCGGCACCTCGGACGAGGTCACCTGGCCTGACGCCACCAGCGCCAGCGTGATAATCCCCATCGCCTTTTGCGCGTCATTGGACCCATGGCTGAAGGCCATAAAGCTCGCCGACAGCAACTGCAACCGACTGAAGACTTTCTGCGCCACGCCCCGCGGCACCTTGAAGAAGGACCAACTGACCGCCACCATGATCAGGAGCCCCATCACAAATCCGAACAGGGGAGAGAGGACCATCGCCTCAAGGATCGCCCGCAACCCTTTGAACTGCACTACCGACCAGCCCCCGTGCGCCACGGCCGATCCGACCAACGCGCCGATCAGGGCATGCGAGGAACTCGTCGGCAACCCCAGCATCAGCGTGACGAGATTCCACAGAATCGCACCGGCCAGTGCGGCCCCCACCACGACACTGGTGATGGCCTCGGGAAAGACGATTCCGCCGCCGATCATCTTCGCTACGGCGGTGGAGAAAAATGCGCCGGCCACATTCAGCACACCGGCCCACATCACGGCCGCCAGGGGACTCATCACCCGGGTCGACACCACCGTCGCCACCGCGTTCGCGCAATCGTGCCAGCCGTTCGAAAAATCGAATAGCAACGCCAGCACGACCGTCAACAAGAGCATTCCAGTTAAATCGGGCATGATCATCCAGGGGGAAATAGGGAGCGTACCCGTCAGTTGTGTTTCAACACGATCCGCTCGAGAATGTTGGCCACGTCTTCACACCGATCAGTCCCCGCCTCGAACGTTTCGTAAATCTCTTTCCACTTAATGACGGAAATCGGATCGGTCTCTTTCTCAAACAAGCCGGAGATGGCATCGCGCGACACGCGGTCGGCTTCATTCTCCAGGCTGTTCACTTTCACACTGCATTCGTTGATCTGCGCATGCGACATCCCCACCCGATCGACCGCTTGGCCGACCGCGACAGACGCTTGATAGAGAATCTCGGCCAGCCGGATCGCGGACTCGGTCGGTTTGGTAATTTTATAGATGACAAACCGGTCCGCCACGGCTTCCACGGCATCGAGAATATCGTCCAGCGCGCTGGCCAAGTCGTGGATATCTTCACGATCGATGGGCGTAATGAAAGTTTGATTGAGCTTAGTCGCGATGTCGTGCGTGATGCCGTCGCCGATATGCTCGACATCCTTAATGTGCTTCGCCTGCGCCGCAGGATCGCCAAACTGGTCCATCATGTTTTTCAGCAGGCGACTGCCTTCGATCATGTTGTGGGCAGCCTTCTTAAACATATCGAAAAAGGCGTCTTCTTTTGGGATAAGACTAAACATCGCAGTCCGCGCTCCTGAATGGTGAATTACCGCCCGTAGTGGTGTCCGCGAGCGATGTGATACACGCTTTACCTGCCGACATCGCTTCCCTGGCTACCACCGCATCAAGCCTGTCGCCCAGGTCAAACCGCCGCCGAAGCTACCTAACAGCACCACATCATCTGTTCGAATTTTTCCCGCCCGGACCGCCGCATCGAGCGCAATGGGGACGGACGCCGACGAAGTATTCCCGTACCGATCGATCACAGACATCAGCCGATCGGCCGGAATGCCCAGCCGGTCCGCCACATTCGAAAGAATCCGGCCGTTGGCCTGATGAAGCACCACTTGACCGAGTTCATCGATCCGGACACCAAATTCCTTGAGAATGTCCTGCACCGCCTGCTCGACCCGCCTGACTGCGATGCGAAACAACGACGCGCCCTGCATCCGCAACACATGATCACGATGCGCCACGGTCTCCGCCGACGCCGGCACCCGCGATCCACCGGCGGGCACACGGATCAGATCATGCTTCGATCCATCAGAATGAAGTCGAATACCGAGTACCCCAGACGGGTTCGAATCCCGGGCATCCTCACCACGCACTACGACGGCCCCGGCACCATCACCGAACAAAACCGCAGTCGCCGCATCGGCCGGATCCAAAAATCTCGACTTCACTTCAGCCGCCACGACCAGGCAGGTTTTCGCCTGCCCGCTCAAAATCATGGCATTGGCCATCGATAACCCATAGAGGAACCCCGAGCAGGACGCGGACACATCGAATGCGGCTACTCCGCGACAGCCCAACCCTCGCTGAACAAAACAAGCGGTCGAGGGAAACGCCATATCCGGCGAAGTGGTCGACAGAATAATCGCGTCCACTTCCCCCGCTGAACATCCGGCTGCCTGAAGGGCATGACGACTCGCCTCCATCGCCAGATCAGAAGAGGCCTGGCCATCAGCCGCCCACCGCCGCTCTCGAATGCCGGTCAGTCTATCGATCGTGGCCGGTGACACCCCCAAAGGACCCGCAACCTCGCTATTGGCGACGATTCGCTCAGGGAGATAACTGCCAGTTCCTATGATCCGCATTCGTTTCATGACAATGGACCATACTCGACGCAGCGAGGCCATCCGGATTGGCTTTAGCTCTATTCGCTTTATTTAATTGATACGCGGCGGGATTATAGGGGGCAGCGGGGAGCCGGTCAACCAATCAGGCTTGCCATTGCTTTTAGGCCCAATTCTTGTTATCAATTTATGGATCTATGAGGGGAATCGACCAGTTGCTACGCCTTTTGAAGAACCTCCGTCATCAGTCCCGCATTCTGACGAGCGGCCTTCTGCTCGTCGCATGGCTCGCCGCCGGATGCTCGAGCACGCCCAAAGAGCCGGCCGTTGCGGCGGGGACCAAGGCTGTCGGCGGCACCGACGAGCAGATCTTCCTCGGCGACACCATCGAAAAGAACTATGACCCGAACGTCATCATGAAGCGCGGCGAAGCCTTCTTCGACAAGGAGGAATATTCCGAAGCGCTCGTCGAATATAACCACTTTCTCGATTTGCATAAAAGTCATGTACTCGCCCCCTACGCCGCTTTTAAGATAGGCGAGTCCCATTTCAAAATGGCAAAGTCCATCGATCGGGACCCTGAACCGCTGACCAAAGCCATCACGGCACTCGAGCGTATGCGCAAGGACTTTCCCGGCAGTCGATACGATGCCCAGGCGCAACAAAAGATCCAAGAATGCCACGAGTGGCTCGCCCAGATGCACCTCTTCGTGGGGCAGTTCTACTACCGCCGAGAGTCGTATCTCGCAGCCGCTCATCGATTCGAACAGATTATCAAGATCTATCCGGATAAACCCGTGGCCCCTGACGCCCTGTATTTCTTGGCGTTGAGCTATCATGAACTGGGGGCAGACGATTGGGCGGCCGATAACCTGACCTTGCTGGCCGAACGATATCCGACCAGCAAAGTAGCCGCCGATGGACGGTCATTGATGGCGAAGCTCGGAGGCAAGAAACCGGACACCCTGATCGCCAAAAATCCAAGTGCCACGCCATTCTCGGATGCCCGCCCCTATGCCTCCCCAAGCGACAGATCCGATCTTCCCAGCATTCCTAGCGCGGCCTCCGCATTCGGCGCACTCAAGCTCCCTTCCGCCAATGCTCTGGGCCAATCCTTCACCGCCTGCCGTCTCGGCGCCTGGTGCTGAACTCCAGCTGTCAGCAGACAGCCGTTAGCTCTCAGCAAAAGTCCTCCTGAAATATTTGGCTCGTGGTGAGTTAGCTGAAGGCTGAGCGCTGTTTGCTGATGGCGAAGCTACTGACTGAGGTACCAGCCGATGCCATACCGCTCAAGAAAGCTGGTGATCATCGTGAGTGAATTGGCGTAGATCATGACGCCTACGACGATGAGCAACACACCACTCACCGTAGACACGCCCCAGAGATACGCGCGGACCTCTTTGAAGTAGGCCAGGAAGCGGTCGACTCCCAACGCCGTGAGGAACAGCGGCAAGCCCAACCCCAGCGAATAACATGCGAGCAACACCACCCCGCTCCAGAGCGAATCGGTCGTGCTGGCGTACAGCAGAATCGTACCCAACACCGGGCCAACGCAGGGCGTCCATCCGGCAGCAAACGCCACTCCGATGAAGAACGACCCCAAATAGCCGGCCGGACGATTGCGGAACTGATACCGGTGCTCCACTTTCAAGAAGTTGAGATTCAGAATACCGAGCAGGTAGAGACCGAACACGATGATCATCACGCCGCCGATGCGGCGAATGTGATCCTGATAGGTGATCAGGATTTGTCCGAGGAAGCTGGCAGAGGCGCCGAAGGCGATGAATACGGTCGAAAACCCGCCGATGAACAGGAGCGCATTGAGAATGATGGCGGATTTGAACTTGTTCCGTTCGCTCGCATCCGTCAGTTGTTCGACCGAGAGTCCGGTGATATAGGAAATGTACGAGGGCACGAGCGGCAGTACACATGGAGAGACGAAAGACAGCAATCCGGCTGAGAAGGCAGCCAGCAGCGAGATCTGTGGCATGGATTGCATCATCGTCAGGACTTCATGAGGGCCTGAATCAGTGCGCGCGCATCAGGGCCGCCCCAATCACGGGCGCCCGGCACCTTCTGCCTGACAATGCCGGTGCGATCGACCATAAACGTCATGGGCAGGCTCCTGGCTCCGTACATCAACCCGACGCGATACTCGGCATCGTGCAGGATCGGGAAGGTGAATCCCATCTCCTGTTGAAAGGGCCTGGTCACCGCCGCGCCCTGCGGATCGGTGGAGACGGCGAGAATCTCGAAGTCTTTGCGCGAGTAGCTCCGATACAACTGCTCCATCGCCGGCATTTCGATCCGACAGGGCCCGCACCAGGTCGCCCAGAAATTCACCAGCACCACTTTCCCGCGCAACTGGGCAAGCGACACGACGTTCCCATCCAGATCACGCAGCTGAAAATTAGGGGCCTCGTCGCCCACCTTGACGACCCCGCGATCGGCAACCGGCAGGAGTAGAGAGCCGGCCTCGCCACGAGTCCAGGCCGATACTCCGGTAGAAGTATTCAGCAGGCCGAGACCGCAAAGCAGCAACCCAACCAACAACCGTTTCATAATGCCCCCTCAGAACTTCCAGACTTCATCGTACCACGGTCCTGAGGGAATGCGGGTTTGGGCGTCACGTTCAACAAGGTCGCGAGCGTCTTGAGATTGTCGATCCTCGTCCAGTCCTTCGGACCAATGATAATCTCTCGCACGATGCCCTGCTGATCGATGATGAAGGTCTCAGGTACTCCCAACCGTTTATAGGGCTTGTCCGTGATGCCCCACGAATCAATAAGCACCGGGAAAGTCAGGTTCAGGCTCTTGACGAACGGAGGAATATCCTTCGTGGTCGTCACCCGATCGATACTCACGGCCAGTACGACCAACCCGTCCTTCTCAAAGCTCTTATTGAGAACCTCCATTGAGGGCATTTCCTCCCGACAGGGAGCACACCAGGTCGCCCAGAAGTTTAGAAAGACCACTTTCCCGCGAAAGTCGGAGAGCCGATGAGGTTTGTCGTTCAGATCGGTGAGAACAAAATCCGGCGCAGGTTTGCCGACGACCAGAGGTTCGTACTTCGAGCTCTGCAACCAGACAATCGCAAACGTCACCGCGAGCACCACCGCCCCGGCGACAAGAATCATCACACGCGAGCCGCCCTTCGGCCGCTCTTCAATGGTGCGTTGAGAAGAAGTTACCTGATCAGCCAAACCTAATCCCCCCCTAATCTCTTGCGTCATGCTCAAAATGGTCTTCCGGCAAGGCCGCAAGGAATGTGAAGGCCGAGGCGTACTCCCAGTACGTTGAGGCGTTCACATGACTGAGAACGCAGCGGGAAGCCATTTTCAGCCTGACGCTAAGCGTAAGCGTGCAAGCCGGAAAGCAAAAAATTCACGCCCCAGAAACAGAAGATGACCATCAAGAACCCGAATACTGCATAGATCGCCGCCTTATGGCCTTCCCAGCCACGGGTCATCCTGGCATGGATGTAAGCGCCGTAGATGAGCCAAACGATCAGCGACCAGGTTTCCTTGGGATCCCAGCTCCAATATCCACCCCATGCGTAATTCGCCCACATGGCGCCGAGAATGATCCCGAAGGCCAGCATCGGAAATCCGACGGTAATCGCTTTGTAACCCAACTCATCAATCGTTTCGAGATCAGGAAACGCCGCATAGAAGCCGGTCGTTTTTCCAAGGCGCTCCGCCCGCTCTTTGAAGAGATACATCACACCAAGGCCGCCGGCCATGGCAAAGGCGGCATAACTCGTCAACGTCACGGACACGTGAATGTAGATCCAATAACTGTTGAGCGCCGGGACCAGCGGCTCGGCCGTCTGGTAGCGATAGGGCAGAAGCGACGCCGCACCCATCGCGATGAAGCCGATCCCGACGACGAAGGCCCCGACCGCCTTGATCTTGTAGCGCATCTCCAGCAGCACGTAGCCGAGAATAATCGCCCAGGACACATAGGCCATCGCCTCGAATTGATTCGACCAGGGCGCAAAGGTGCCGGAATGCTGCATCCGCTCGAAGGCCCGGGTGAAGAGCGCGCCGGTGTTCAACATCCATCCGAAGACCGTGACCAATGTCGCAACCTGACCGAGCTGCGTCGCCCAAACGCCGTCGCGCTCCTCGAAATTCTCCGGAAGATGTCCCGCCGGAGCGAGCGCCATCGTCGGGCGGCGCGCAAACAAATAGCCGATATAGAGCACCAGAGCGGCCAGATAGAGCCAGAACGTCATATCGAACAGAAACAACGATTTCATCATCATGTCCTCCGTCTATCGACTGCGCAGAGACGTGCGCTGCTGCATCATACCCAAGGAAAGAGCCGGTCGCTACCGGCTCATGCCTTGAACGTCTGGATCTTTTCCGTCAGCTTCCTGAATTCCTTTTGAAAATCGATCTGGCTCTTGTGAGTCGTCCCGCCGAGATGGACCGTCACCCCCGTCTGCCCCGGCACAATCTTGGCCCAGAGTCGACGATGGAAGATAAACGATGAGAGGGTAATCCCCACGACGATCATCGTACAGCCGGTCCACACAATATTGATCCCCGGATTCTTCGCGATCTGGAGCCCAGTGAACTTCCTCGGCTTGTACCCGACCAGTTCGAATTGGTACTTGGAGTCTTTGATATTGAAGAGGTCGGGAAATTGTTGAAAGAGCCACGGCGTGGCCTGCACGGAATCCCGTTCATTGATCACCAGCTTCACCGCAGGATTGGCATGCTCGATGGTCTTCGAGTAGACCTTCTTCTCCGTGGAGTTGAAAGCGAAATCCGCGACAAAGTCCGTGATCGACAGTTTCACATTGAGATCCGGCAGTGCCTGTTCTTTCTGCCATTCGAGATCAACCGTCTTCAACACCTTGTCCGTCTCTTTATCCTTAATGTTGATCCGCGCGACTTCGACCTGGTCCCACGCGTCGCCATAGCTGGATTGATAAAACCAGATCCCTTTGTAGACCAGCGGATCATTCACCGAAATCGTCTTCGTCACCACCGACTGCCCGCCGTCCACCACGGTTAAAGTGCTGTTGTACGATTTGACCGATCCGTTCTCGTGATAGTCGATCCAGAATTTATCGACCTTCAAGTCGAAGTTGCCGCGAGGGATATGATAGGTCTGGCCTTCCAGACACACGCCGAACTCCTGGAACCCATAGTAAGTCCCGAGCAACCCGCCGAAGATAATGACGGTCGCGCTCAAATGGGCCATGTGGGCGCCGACACGTCCCATTACCCCTTTGGTGGCGTAGACCGTCACTTCTCCCGGCTCATTTTTCGCGAGAACCCGGTACCCCTTCGTCACAAAATGATGCACCATCTGCTGGGCCACCGCTTCTTTGGTGTTATCGAGGGGAATTTCCGCCTGCTGTTTCATGTTCTTGATGAACGCCATCGTGACGCCCACCTTGTCCTGCTTCATGGAGCGCCAGACGGAAGGAAACCGCTTATAAAAGCAGGTCAGCGAATTGACGCAGAGCAGGCCGAGCAGACTCGTGAACCACCAGGTGTGATAGACATCTGTAAACCCCAGGCGAAGAAACCACCGGTAAGCACTCTCCCCGTACTCCTGAACATAGACCTCTGCCCGTTCACCTTGCTGGATCACCGTCCCGATTGTCGCGGTGATCGCAATAAACAGAAACAGGAAGATCGCGAGCTTGACGGACGCAAAGAATTCAACGAGTTCACGCGAGAACTCCTCCCAGCCTAAACCGGGAGTCGACGGACGGATTGAGGGCTCTTTGGGGAGGGCGTCAGGTTGGCTATTCATGCGGCTCTATATTCGTCTTCGGCCCTGGCCATACTCACTCGTACGGAGAATTTTGGATGATCCCCCAAACGATCTGTTGCCGATTCTCTCGGCATCTCCGCTGAGTCTACGTCCCGGCCGAAGCTTTGGGCTGCCAAAAGCGACTCTAAGTGCGCGAAAATTTTGTCATCTTACAAGTGGATTTTGCCGAGTGTCAAGCAACGCCCGCCCGCCCAGGAAAGCGTGCCCCTACTATCGAATAAATAGACAAAAGAGCCTTAGTCCGTTAAGATTCAGCCAATTCTACAGAAACGAACCCGTCACGGGCACAGTGCTCACCTGGCCAGACACCACACAGACGGTTTTCGACAACCAGAAACTAGAGGGGGTTCATGAGAAACAATTACCTATTTACTTCTGAATCAGTCACTGAAGGGCATCCCGATAAGATTGCCGATCAGATTTCCGACGGAATCCTTGACGCAATCCTTGCCCAGGACAAATACTCGCGCGTTGCCTGCGAGACGATTCTCACAACCGGGATCGCCTTTGTCGCCGGTGAAATCTCGACCAAAGCCTATGTGGAAATCCCCGATATCATCCGCGAGGTGATTAGGGATGTTGGCTACAACGACGCCTCCTGGGGCTTCGACTCCCATACCTGTTCGGTCCTGACAGCCATCCACCAGCAGTCCGGCGATATCGCCATGGGTGTGGACTCCGGAGGCGCGGGTGACCAGGGATTGATGTTCGGCTACGCCACCAACGAAACCACCGAGTTGATGCCGATGCCGATCGTCCTGGCTCATCGCCTCACCAAGCGCCTCGCCGAAGTGCGCAAGAAGAAAATTCTTAACTGGGTGCGCCCGGACGGCAAGTCCCAGGTGACCGTCGAATACAAGAACGGGAAACCCGTGCGGATCGATACGATCGTCGTATCCACACAGCATAGCCCCGACGTCACCAATAAGCAGATCGAACGCGACATCATGGAGAAGGTCATTAAGCCCGTCATGCCGAAGGGGCTCTACAACCCGACCAGCGTGAAGCACCACATCAATCCAACCGGCCGTTTCGTGGTCGGTGGCCCGATGGGTGATACCGGTCTCACGGGCCGTAAGATCATCGTCGATACCTACGGAGGCCACGGCAGCCATGGAGGCGGCGCGTTCTCCGGCAAGGATCCGACAAAGGTGGATCGCTCAGCCTCGTATATGGCCCGCTACATCGCCAAGAACATCGTCGCAGCCGGGCTCGCCGACAAATGCGAAGTCCAGCTGGCCTACGCGATCGGCGTGGCCGATCCAGTTTCGGTGCTGGTCGATACCAAAGGCACTGAGAAAATGGCCGTCGAGAGCCTCGATAAGCTCGTGCGGAAGCATTTCCCATTGACCCCGCGCGGCATCATCGATCATCTCAAGCTCCGCCGGCCGATCTTCCGCAAGACAGCGGCCTATGGACACTTCGGCCGCAATGAACCGGAATTCACCTGGGAAAAGACCGACAAAGCCAAGGCCTTGCGCCGGGACGCAGGTCTTTAGTTGAGATAGTCCCTGACCGATACGACAAGAGGGGGCAGGCACCAAACACCTGCCCCCTCTTTTTCTGACGCTCCTTTACCAATCACGCATCTCACTCATCACGCAGGAGGGTTCTGTGGATTACGATGTGAAAGACATTAAGCTGGCGGACGCGGGCAAGTTAAAGATCGAATGGGCCGAAGCCACCATGCCGGTGTTGCGACTCATCCGGAAGCGATTCAAACGGCAACAGCCGCTCAAGGGCGTACGGGTTACCGCCTGCCTCCACGTCACCACAGAAACCGCCAATCTGGCGATCACGTTGAAAGCCGGCGGAGCCGATGTGCGCCTCTGCGCCTCGAACCCCCTCAGCACCCAGGACGAAATCGCTGCCGCCCTTGTCCAGCATGAAGGAATTCCGACCTTCGCCATCAAGGGCGAAGACAACGCCACCTACTATCGCCACATCGAATCAGCCATTGCCCATCGTCCCCACCTCTCAATGGACGACGGAGCCGACGTGGTGTCGCATCTGCACTCCAAGCGGAAAGATCTGTTGCGCAACGTGATCGGCGGAACGGAAGAAACCACGACAGGCGTCATTCGCCTGCGCAGCATGGCCGAGAAAAAAGTCCTGAAGTTCCCGGTCATCTCCGTGAACGATGCCGATACCAAGCACATGTTCGATAATCGGTACGGCACCGGCCAGTCCACCATGGACGGTATCATTCGCGCGACCAACCGGTTGGTCTGCGGCTCCGTCTTCGTCGTCGCCGGCTACGGCTGGTGCGGACGCGGCATCGCCATGCGAGCCAAGGGAATGGGCGCCGATGTCGTCGTGACCGAGATCGATCCATTGAAGGCGCTTGAAGCCGTCATGGATGGCTACCGTGTCATGCCGATGGAAGAAGCCGCCCCGATCGGTGATTTCTTCGTCACGGTGACCGGCAATCTGAAAGTCATTCGTGGCGAGCATTTCGCCAAGATGAAAGACGGCGCCATCGTCTGCAACAGCGGCCACTTCAACGTGGAGCTGGATATTCCGGCCTTGGAGAAACTGGCCAAGAAGCGGAAGATCGTCCGCGACGGCGTGGAGCAGTTCACCTACAAGAACGGGAACCGCGTGAGCCTCCTCGGCGAAGGCCGGTTGGTCAATCTCGCGACTGCCGAAGGCCATCCTTCCAGCGTCATGGACATGAGCTTCGCCAACCAGGCGCTCGCTGCTGAATACATCGTGAAGAACTACAAGATGCTCGAGAAGAAGGTGTACCCGGTCCCGGCCGTCATCGATAAAGAAATCTCGCGGCTCAAACTCGCCGGCATGGGCGTGGATATCGACAAGCTGACGAAAGAACAGGAAAAATACTTGGCCAGCTGGGAAATGGGAACATAGGAAGCAAGTGCGGAGCGGGCACTCTCAGTGCTCGCTCACCGCGCATGCAAGATTGATCAAATTTCCATATAGCGGGCAATGCTCGGTGAATGCACGCAATTGAGAGCGCCCACCCCGCACCTGCTAGAAAGAAAAGAAGAAGGGCCGCCTCATTTGAGGTGGCCCTTCTGTTTCCATTTAACCCAACCAGAGGTATCAATGCGTTGTTTCAATCGTAACGCATGAGAAAGTTTCGCCTCTACACTTCAATAAAGCCTTTCTTGGCATAAATCGATAGCCTTAGGCTTCTGTTTTTATGTTAATGACAATTCCGTAAACTAGAAGTCCAACGCCAAGAAATACGCTTATCATGTTCATAACGGCTAGCCAATTGGGCACTGTGTCCATTGCTCGTTTATGGGAAGCCTCATTCATCCAGTCAGGCAGATACTTGATCTCATGAATCCCCAACTCTCGATACTTATCCCTAGCAAAGTTGTCCATCACGCCCAACGACCAAAAATAGATCGCCGCGTTCAGAATCGAGAGGCCAAAGAGGAAAGGGTGACCTGAGCCATAGAGCATAAAGACCGAGAGCGCACAGACTAACAAGCACATTTTCGCACTAAATGTCATAGGCGGCATCGGTAGTGACCTCCGACAAGCGAGTGTGGCAGGACACAAAAATGGGACAGAGCCTTACTGCCAGTCGTGACAGGAAATTCAACCGAAATAAAACCCACTCCCTCCTATACCAATGACTCGGGTGGAACGAGTGGTTCCAGAGCTTTGATCAGCTCGGGGATATCACGACTTGCGATCTTCCATCCCCGGTGGACATCGACCTGAAAATAGTCATGGACCACGACATTCCTAAAGCCCATGATTTTCCGCCAAGGGATCTTGGGATGGGTGTTTCGAAATTCAGGGGAGACACGCTTGGCCATTTCACCGAGCACGGTAAATTGAAGCAGCACGGCATCTTGATCCCGGCGGCTCTTGAGAAAATCCGCCTCTTGTAAACCAGCCGTGTACTCCCTTATCTGCCTCGCAGCCTGCAGCATATCGAGCAGAAGCGAGTCGTCACGCTGCATACACAGCTTCCATGTGGGAAAGAATGTGCTTGCGCCGGATGTAGTTGCGGCTTTCCTCGACCAATCGCTTTTCGACCAAATCGACTGCCCGCCCGAACAGCGATTCCAACTCTTCCTTCATATCCAGCAAATGCTCAATCCCCCAATCAGAATCGGGGCTGAACGTCACCAGCACATCCACATCGCTGTCCGGACGGAAATCCTCTCGAAGCACGGAACCGAAGAACGCCAGCTCAGTAATCTTCCACTTTCGACAGAACGCTGCAATTCGTTCTTTCGGCACATCAATCTGAATTTTTCCGCTCATGACGTCCCCGCACAGATGTAATGGCGTAATGCTAGCACCACTTATCGACAATGTCACCGGACTGCTGAGGAGACACCTGGAAGCCATCTCTCAATTCAGATCATATCCGTCTGTGATAGAGTAAGAGCGAGCGCTGAGGCCTTCCAGATCGGAGGCTCCGATGAGACCGACAAATATCACTCCTCTCAACCTTTCTGATTACGACATCTCTCCAGAACAAGGGTTTCTCCCGCCAAATCCACTCGAACAGCTGCAGGACTCGCCTGTGCTCAACCATCTTGGGCAGGAACTGCCGAAGTTACTGAGTGCTCGTATGGTCCGGCAATTTATCGATGGGCAACGCCAGCTGCTCCCTACTATTCCTACAACGTGGCGGGATCAGGACTATCGGGCCGCGATGCGGATTCTCTCCTTCGCCGGCCATGCCTATGTGTGGGAAGTACCGGACCAGCCGGCTACAACGTTGCCTCCACAACTTGCCCAACCCTGGTACGATGTTGCGCTGAAGCTGGGCCGGCCTCCGGTGCTTTCCTATGCGTCCTACGCGCTCGATAACTGGCGGAGGCTCGATCCCGCCAAGCCCATTCAGCTCGACAACATTGTGCTGCTCCAGAACTTCCTCGGCGGCCTGGACGAAGAATGGTTCGTGGTCATCCATGTTCAAATCGAGCGCCAGGCAGGACTGGGATTGGCCGGGCTCATTCAGGCCATCAACGGGGCTGCCGGGGACAAGTCCGACGAAGTACTCGCCGGGCTTCGATTACTCGCTGTAGCCCAAACCGCGATGAGGGACACACTGCTGCGCATGAAGGAGCGGTGTGATCCCTACATGTATTACAACCGCGTACGGCCTTACATTCATGCCTGGAAGAATAGCCCTACGCTCCCTCAGGGCCTCATCTATGAAGGCGTGACGGCCTATGCAGGGCAGCCGCAACAGTTCCGCGGGGAAACCGGCGCACAGAGTTCCATCGTGCCCTGCCTCGATGCCGGGTTGGGTATTTCTCATGCGCCCGATCCTCTCACGGTGTATCTGCAAGAAATGCGGGAGTACATGCCACCACGACACCAGGCGTTTCTCCACGCGATCGAACAGGCGACAGATGAGAAAGGCAGACCACAGCTCTCTGGTTATGTCCGGGACCGGAGATCGCACAAGCCTGAACTTTGGAATGCCTACTGTACCTGCGTCGATCTGTTAGCGCAGTTTCGCGACATCCATGTCGGATACGCCGACAGCTACATCCATCGCCAACACCAAGTCCATGCCAGCAACCCCAGCGCTGTTGGAACGGGCGGCACGCCGTTCATGACGTATCTCCAGAAGCACTTGGACGAGACAAAGCGCGTCCTCGCTGACTAGATTTTCCAATCGACAGGTCTGATCTGGTGGACATAGAAAAGGGGGCGACAAAAGTCGCCCCCTTAGGAACTGCGATTGCGAGAGATCTCTTTATTTGGCGGGAAGCTTGACGCTCACAGCACCTCCGAGGTCACCTTCCTTCGCGCCTTCTTTCTTATATCCTGAAACGTCCGTCTCACCCTTCGGCTCGCCATGACAACCCATGCAGCCTTTGCCGTAGTACAACGGCAACATAACTCGCATCTCTCCACCGACCGCCTCATTCATGATCTTATCTCCCTGGCGGGGATGGCCTGGATCACCGAGCTTTTTCATCATGGCCGCCTCAAACTCATCGGCCTTATTTTTGGGGTTCCTGAGCAACCCGTCTGTTGTCGTCTGCTTGAGATAAATGCCGGTTTTTGCGCTGAATCCTGCCGCCGCCTGGGTGCCGAAATGCGCCGGCGTAAAGCCTTTGTACCCGACTCCGGACTTATTGATGGTCGCCTGATTATCGGCCACGGTCTGCTTTGCGGCGGCGACCAATTCCGGCAGAAGCTTTTGCGCTCGCTCTGGAACATTGCCCCCTTTGAGATTGCCTAAATCCACTCCTGTTCGCCCTTTGAATTTCTCTGCGAGTTGCTGGGCGAATACGTCTGGCGTAAATCCCTTGTCACTCTTGGTCGCATCATTGATCAGGGGCTGGTTGGCTGCAACGGCGCTACGCCCGGCATCAAGCAAAATCGCAAGAAGGCGACCGGTTTCGACGGCGTCATCTGCCGCAAAGACCGACAGTGGACCGACCATCGAAATGAGAAGCACTCCGAGTGCCGGAAGTAATCTTCGTCGGATCATAGATCCTCCTCGATTGACAGGTTGGACTGACTGACTTCTCGGAAACAGATAAGTGCGGGGAAAGATGATGGAGGAAATGAAAGGATGCAAATTATTCTACGCCGACCAAGCAAGTAACACTAGACCTATTCGGTCGCGATAGTAAAGAAATGATTCTACCCTTTGCATGCCACAACAGCATCGCCTCCAACAGGCAAGGTACCTCTGCGATCATATCGTGCGTCGACGACCATATCGCGGGGGATTCCATCAACAAGGGGAAACGGCTGCTGTCATCTCACGCCCGTTGACTGAACTAGGCACCCGGCGTATCGTTCAATCACAATACTTTTTGGAAATCCCTTCTATGCAGGTTACTTCAGCCTATGACCCTCGCCTCGCACGGGATCTGATCCTCGACGAGTTATTCGATCTTTCACTCTACAAAGCCCTTCGAGGGGTGACTCAACCGGATGTCCATGACACGCTGGATGAATTGATCAAGGTTGAAACCGCCCATCTCGCCTTCTGGCAGCGATTCTTCAATCTCAAACTGGAGCAGCTCGACCTCGGCCGGCGGATCAAATTGTCGGTCATAATGCTGGTCTGCCGGCTCTTTGGCTCAACGGCGGTCCACCTGGTCCTCGAAGCGATTGAAGTGCACGGCGTGCGGAAGTATCTTGCCGTCTGGCGGGCGTACCAGGGGAAACCGCTGGCCGAAGCGCTGCGCGGGATTCTCATGGATGAATTCAAGCATGAAGACGTGCTCGTCACGGCGCTCACGCAGCGAAAGATCAACCCCGAGAAGATCCGCAATATCTTTCTTGGCTTAAACGACGGCCTGGTGGAGATTCTTGGCGCGGTGAGCGGATTCTTCGGAGCCTTCGGCAGTACCACGATGGTCCTGATCGCCGCTTCGACCACCGCCGTCGCAGGAGCCCTGTCGATGGGCGCCGGAGCATTCCTGGCGCTGAATTCTGAGAAGGAAGTGAAATCGACCGAGGTGGCAAAGAAAATCTTCTTGGGCGAGGAATCGGAATTCACTCCGATGGAAGAGCAACCGTTGTCATCGGCGCTGGTGGTCGGCTCAGCCTACCTGCTGGGCGCCATCGTCCCGGTCTTCCCCGTGCTGATCGGCGCCACCGATGCGCTGTTTTCCATCCTGACGGCCGGCCTCATGGTCGTGCTCGTCTCGACGATTCTCTCATTCCTCTCGGGCATGGACATCAAGCGGCGCATCATGCTTAACCTGGTGATCATCACCGTGGCGGTCAGCATCAGCTATGGAATCGGAATTGTGGCGAAGAATTACTGGGGGATTGCGCTGTAAGCTCTATCGTGCGGAAAACATGGGAAGTTCGCGCGAACCTTCCGCTTCCCGTTGAATCCGTTCCCGTTCGGCGCGGGAGGCTTCCAGGACATCGTGCAGCATTTCGTCCGTCATCTGCGTCATTTGCGCCGCCGCATCTTTCATGTCGGCATGCTCCACTGCGCGCGAGAGCACTTCGGATTTGGTCGCGCCCTTTTTCTGACCCATAAACGGCTTGGTAATCAGGAATACCACGTCACGCACCGGCATGAACCGCAAGAATCGGCGGAGCAGACGAATCGTCTGGACCGGATAACAGAAGAGCTTGTACATGAACAGCTTCTGCAACCCCTTCTGCCGCACGCGATTGATCGTTTCTCCCGGCAGACAGGTCGGATCGATTTCAGAGCATTTGAAGTACTTGTACCAATCGGTCGATTCCTGCACCAGCCCCCGCTTCACATATTCCTGCCACAGCGGCGTCCCCCGGTAGACACAGAGCCGATTGAAACCGAACGTATCCAGCGGCAACTTGGCGGCGAAGTCAAACGTGGCCTTCATATCTTCGACGGTCTCATCAGGATTGCCGACGGTGAAGAATCCGTGCACGATCTCGATGCCGGCCTTCTTGGCATTCTTGACTGCCGTCGTTACCTCCGCCAGCGTCTGCTCCTTCTTCAACCGGTCGAGGATCTTCTGACTGCCGCTCTCGATCCCGAACATGATGGTGCGGCAATGGGCCTTGGCCATCGCAGGAAAGAGATGCTGGGCAACGGAATCGACACGGCCTTCGATGCCCCACTGGATCGTGAGCTTTTCATCCATCACACCGTTGCAGATAGCCTCAATCCGCTTCGGCTGAAGCAGGAAATGATCGTCCACGAAATAGACCGATCCGTAGCCATGTTCTTCGAGATACTTGAGCTCGGCGACCACGTGCGCAGGCGTTCGTGCCCGCCATTTTCCCTCGTTGAAAATCGGGATGTCACAAAACACGCAAGGCCAGGGGCAGCCGCGCGAGGTCTGCATCGTGGTAAATCGTTCCATCGACAGCACCGCCGGCACATCCAACGGCATCGACTCGATGAAGTCGAGTTTCAGACTTTCTCGATCAGGGAAAGGCCACTGGTCCAAATGGCGTTCCATCGGACGGTTTGGATTGTGTACGACCTTCCCGTCCTTCATCCATGTCAAGCTGGCCACGGCTTCCGGGCTGTCAAAATTCGCGAGCAGATCAAGCAACAGCTGTTCACCGTCGCCACGGCAGACATAATCGACTTCGAGGCACTGCAGCTTAACGAGCGGAGCATTGAGACTGGCAAAGACCCCGCCAAAGGCCAGCTTCACTTTTGGATTGGTCGCGCGAATCTGACGGGCAAGAATTTTGGCGTAGGGATAACTGGTGGTACTCAGAAAGCTCAGGCCGACAAGATCCGGTTGTTCACGATTGATCTGATCGATGATGACGTCGTTCGGCGTGTCGGGATTCGCCTGGTCGAACATCACGCACTCATGGCCGGCCTGCTTTACAACGGACGAGAGCGACATGATGCCGATGGGGGGGAAACCCATGACACGGATATTGCCGTTTTTCGCGCGAGTTTTCGCCGGAAGCGCGTAGAACTGGGGATCGCGGACGTGGATGAGAAAAACTCGCAGACAGACTCCTTGATTCGGCTTCGATGGCCACTGAGTACGCTAACACCGGAAGGATGCTCGAAAAGGGAAGAAAATACGGTGAGGAACGTAATCCCTATGATGAGAGTACCATGATATCACTTGGGGGGGAAGTAGGTATTTTCAGAATCGGCAACCGCATCTGCTCCTGCTTTGCAAAACCGGCGACAGGAGATTAAAGCAGATCGGGGGTGGTGAGCGTCGCCCGGCACCCCCGATCACCACACATCGATAGAAATGATTAGCGGCCCAACGCCAGCTTGATCGCGTTCCCGATCTCGGCCGGATTCTTCACGACCTTCACACCGGCCGATTCGAGCGTCTTCATCTTTTCAGCTGCCGTTCCCTTACCGCCGGAGACAATGGCGCCGGCGTGGCCCATGCGACGGCCTGGAGGTGCCGTGATACCGGCAATAAAGCTCACGACCGGCTTCTTCACATTTTTCTTGATGAACTCAGCGGCTTTCTCTTCGGCGTCGCCGCCGATCTCACCGATCATCACGATCCCCTGGGTCTCAGGATCTTTCTCGAACAGCGCTAAGACATCGACGAAGCCGGTTCCATTCACCGGATCGCCGCCGATCCCGACGCAGGTGGTTTCGCCAAGGCCCAAGGTCGACAGCTGGTGCACGGCTTCATACGTGAGGGTCCCGCTGCGCGAGACGACGCCGACGATGCCCTTCTTATGGATGAAGCCGGGCATAATGCCGATCTTGGCTTCATCGACCGTGATCACGCCAGGGCAATTCGGGCCGATCAATCGCACATCGCGGCCATGCAACGCCCGCTTCACCTTCACCATATCGTTCACCGGAATACCTTCGGTAATGCAAATGATCAATTTCACGCCGGCATCGGCAGCTTCCAGAATCGCATCGGCACAGAACGGCGGCGGCACGAAAATCAACGAGGTATCACAGCCCTCTTTCTTGACCGCATCCCGCACCGTATTGAAAACTGGAATGCCTTCGACTTCCTGACCGGCCTTCCCCGGAGTCACACCGGCAACGACCTTCGTGCCATACGCCTTACACTGCGTCGCGTGGAAGGAGCCTTCCTTCCCCGTGATCCCCTGCACCACTACCCGCGTGTTCTTATTCACCAAAATTGACATAGTCTCGTCCCTTCACAGACTCCCGTTTCTAAAAAAGGCCCTTCTGGTGCGCGTCTTCGATGGTGGCTCGATGCATGTCGTACTGCGCAGCACTCAGCTTTGCCGCCGGACTGTCAGCAAACGGCATGGCAAACAACAAAAAGAACTGAATCCAGAACCCCATCCCTTGGCGCTTCTCGATCGTCCCGACCTCTTTCGACTGGCGATCTCTATAACTCGTTCGCGTCGCGAGGTCTTGAGCAACATACCCGGGGATCATGGTAAACGTGATCGCAGATACGGCCGCCGACCAGGAAAGGCCATCGTCTCCGGCCTCAATCACGGCAATGTCTGCGTGAAGGTCTGCGGGAGCACCGTTCATGATGACGGAAGAAAATAAACCGGAATCAAGGTAGGCCTTGACCGCCTGCTCACGAGAATCGCCGAGCCCTTCCTTTCCCTGAGGACCGATCCCTGCGACATGGAGCGCGATGGACTTCTTGGCCGGCTGAACCGACTGCGACGGTGGCTGCCCAGACGCCGATGACGTCCCATCCCGGACCATGATGCATCCGGAAGCGCTCATCGCCAAGAGAACCAATATTACGATTGCCCAAGGCATTTTCTGCACACAACCTTCCACGCACGCTCTAGCCCATCAACCGAAACTTTCTTACAGAAACAAATGCGGGCCCCGCCTACGCCGCTTTTCCGGTCAGCTTCACAATTTTTTGCGCCGCTTCCCACAAGTCGTTGGCCACGTCCAGTTTCAGACCTGAGTCCGCCAGCAGTTTTCGGCCTTCTTCGGCGTTCGTTCCTTGCAGGCGAACCACCAGCGGCACCGTAATCTTCACTTCCTTGGCCGCTTCGATCACCCCGTTGGCAATACGCTCGCAGCGCACGATGCCGCCGAAAATGTTGATGAAGATACCCTTGACGTTCGGATCCTTGAGGAGAATCCGGAATCCGGCTGCCACCGTCTCTTTGGTCGCGCCGCCGCCGACATCCAGAAAGTTCGCCGGTTCGCTACCCGCCAGTTTGATCACATCCATCGTCGCCATCGCGAGACCCGCGCCGTTGACCATGCAGCCGATGTTGCCGTCCAGCTTCACATAATTCAGATTGTTTGCGCCGGCTTCGATTTCCAACGGCTCTTCTTCGTTGAGATCGCGCATCTGCTGAACATCGGCATGCTTGAACAACGCGTTGTCATCGAAGGACACTTTGCCGTCGAGCGCGACGATCGTCTTTTCTTTGGTGATGATGAGCGGATTGATCTCCACCATCGCCGCGTGCTTTTCCATGAACATGCGATAGAGGTTACCCATCATCTGGATGAAGGGATTCATCACGGCCGGCTCAATCGTATTGAGACCGAGAGCAAACGCCACGTTGCGGCCGTTGTAGCCTTGGAAACCCACGGCTGGGTCGATCAATTCCTTGATGATCTTCTCGGGTGTCTTTTCCGCGACCTCTTCGATTTCCATCCCGCCCTCGGTGCTGGCGATAAATACGGGCCAACCGGAATCGCGATCCACCAGGATGCTCAGATACAATTCCTTGCTGATGTTCGCGCCTTCTTCGAGCAGGAGCCGATGGACCTGACGGCCTTTGGGACCGGTTTGGTGAGTCACTAGCGTCTTGCCGATCAATTCCTTGGCCAGGCCTGCCACTGCCGCCTTGTCCTTGGTGATCTTGACGCCGCCCGCCTTGCCGCGCCCGCCCGCATGGATCTGCGCCTTCACGACGAACACGGGTGTGTTCAGCTCATTGGCCCAGGCCGTCGCCGCTTCCGGAGACGTCACTTCTTTTCCGCGCGGGACCGGCACTCCGAACTGCGCAAACAACTGCTTCGCCTGAAACTCATGCACATTCATGCTGTACCCCTCTTAGCTCTCTTTTCTGGTGTAGGCAGGGAGGACCATGGGCGAGATGACGTTGCTCAGGTTGCCGTGTTTTTTCGCATCGGCGCGGAACCGCTGCAGATGCTGCACGGTGAGCTTCCCCTGCTTCATCGAGCCGGCACGCCCGGCTGCCGTCAATCCCGATCGCTTGCCGAAGACCATCAGGTCAAGCAGCGAATTCCCCATCAATCGATTGCGTCCGTGGAGGCCTCCGGAGGCTTCGCCGGCCACGAACAAATTCTTCACGTTGGTTTCCGAATTCGTATCGATCTTCACGCCGCCGTTCTGATAGTGCAGCGTCGGATAGATCAACACGGGATCTTTACTGATATCAATGCCGAACCGATCGAACTGCATCAGCATGGCAGGGAAGTGCTTCTCGACGGTGCCGGGTCCGTGCTCCACATCGAGCAAGGGCGTATCCAACCACACGCCCACACGCCCGGACATCGTGCGAATGCCCCGGCCTTCTTCACACTCTCGGATGATGGAGGACGAGACGACATCGCGGGTATCGAGTTCGTTCACGAACCGTTCGCCTTTGGCATTGACCAGATGGCCGCCTTCCGAGCGAATCCCTTCCGTCACCAACTGACCGACCAACTGCTCGGGGAAGACCGCCCCTGAGGGGTGATATTGGAACGTATCGATGTGCGCCAGCTTTGCGCCCATGCGGTAAGAGAGACAGAGCCCGTCGCCGGTCGCACCGTAGTGATTGCTGGTCGGAAATCCTTGGATGTGGAGACGGCCGATCCCGCCGGTCGCGAGGATCACCGACTTTGCGGCCACGACGACATACCGGTGATTATCCAGGTCCTTAAAAATGGCGCCGCTGCACTGACCGTTCTCATCGCTGAGCAATTCCACGGCTGCGCAGAATTCCAACAGCTGGATCTTTTGATTCAGTACTTCGTCCTTGAGCACCCGCATGATCTCCAGACCGGTATAGTCCGAGCAGGTCAGAAGCCGCGGCTTGGAACTGCCGCCACCCTTTTTCACATGCAGATTTCCATCGGCTTGGCGATCGAACAGCACCCCCAGTTCGATGAGCCACTTGGCGATCGCCGGACCGTCATCGACCATAGCCCTCAGCAGGTCATGGTCGTTGTGCATGTGGCCGCCCTTGAGGGTATCGAGAAAATGCGTGACGGGAGAATCTTCAGGCGCCACGGAGATCTGCATCCCGCCCTGCGCCATCACGCTATTGGAATCGCCCAGTCTGAGCTTGGTGGCCAGCATGACTTTGGCGCCGGCGCCATGCGCGTGCAACGCCGCAGCGCAACCGGCCCCGCCGCCGCCGATCACTAACACATCGGTGGTGTAGTCCGGAGTCAGATCCGTATCGTCCTGAATCAGACTGTCTCCTTCGAGCAACGTCGCCAACTCGACGACCGTCTTTTCATCGATGTTGGGACCGAACCGGATCGGACGATAGGCACTGGCCCGATAGTCAGGATGATATTTATGAATCAGCTGGTCGCGGTCGGCAGGAGAAAACTTGGGAATGGTCTGCTTCCGGCGAGCATCCCGAGTTTTGTGCACAATCTGTTGGAGCGCGTGAATATCCATCTCGGGTAGCCTCGGCAATAAAACTATTTTACGGTCGCACAGTGGTCGGCGAGTTCCTTCTCACTCATCGCAAGAACCTTCTTCCACTCATCGTTGAAACGACCGTCCTGAATTTCCTTGATCCGCACATCCAACCCCAGCGGTTTTTCGGTAAAGTGCGCGCCCTGCGCGCGGCTCACATACAGCGCCACCAGGTTGGGGGCAATGTCGGCGATGCAGACCGGCGTGCACATGCCGCACATCACACAGTCCATAAACATCTCGGAGACGCTCTTGAAGTCACCAAAGACCGCTTTCCACACGCCTTCCCGCACATCGATCTTCTGAGGACAGGCTTCGGTGCAGGCGTTGCAATTCCGGCAGAGCGGCGCTTCCGGATAGAGATTGAAGAGGTCCTGCTTGGGATCCTTGAGGGTTTGGATATCGTACGTCGCCTTGCGCGCAGGGAACGGCGGCATGATCGTGAACGACATACCGTCCTGCACGGCCATTTGACAGGCCAAACACGTCCGCACCTTGGGATCATCTTTGGTCCGATAGTAGGTCGCACAGGCGCCGCAGAACCCGCCAAGGCAACCGGCGCCCCGCACCACTTCCTGTCCCGTGTACCACAGAGCCTTAATGACGGTGATCCCCTCCGGCACCTCATACTTCTTGCCGGAGATTTCGATCGAGACCATCCGGGGCTTCATCCCCTCAGGCTGATCGATTACGTTGCTGTCTTCTTGTGCCATAGTGTCCTAAATCCGCTCCCAGCACTCAGCCATCAGCTTTCAGCCTTAGGATTATCCATCAGGCTGATCGCTGACAGCTGACCGCTGATGGCTATTCTACGCAATCGCGTCGATGATCTTGTTCAGCGTCGCGCTCGGGCGCATCGCCTTCGAAGATTTCGCATCGTCAGGATGATAGTACCCACCGGTATCGACCGGCTTCCCTTGCGCGGCGATCAATTCACCGGCAATCTTGGCTTCATTGTCCGCCATCTCCTGGGCGATCTTGGAGAAGCGCGCCGCCAGATTCTTATCCTGCGTCTGCTGGGCCAACGCTTGCGCCCAATAGAGCGCCAGATAGAAGTGGCTGCCGCGGTTGTCAATTTCACCGACTTTGCGCGCCGGCGATTTATTGCTCTCAAGGAACTTGGCATTGGCTTGATCGAGGGTGTCCGCGAGCATTTTCGCGGCCGGATTATTGGCCACTTTGGCCAAATGCTCCAGCGAGGCGGCCAACGCCAGGAATTCGCCGAGCGAGTCCCACCGGAGATAGCCCTCTTCCTGGAACTGCTGCACGTGCTTCGGCGCGGATCCGCCCGCACCGGTCTCGAAGAGACCTCCGCCGTTGAGCAACGGCACAATCGACAGCATCTTGGCGCTGGTACCGATTTCGAGAATCGGAAACAGGTCCGTCAGATAATCGCGCAACACGTTCCCGGTCACAGAGATCGTGTCCTTGCCTTCCTTGATCCGTTCCAGCGAGAGACGCGTGGCATCCGCCGGCGTCATGATCCGGATGTCCAAACCGTTCGTATCGTGCTCCTTCAAATACTGATTCACCTTCGTGATCAGTTGCGCGTCATGCGCCCGATCCTTGTTCAGCCAGAAAATCGCCGGGGCGCCGGTCGCCCGCGCGCGAGTCACGGCCAGTTTCACCCAGTCGCGGATCGGGGCATCCTTCACCTGGCACATGCGCCAGATATCGCCTTCTTCGACCTTGTGTTCCAGCAAGGCCTTCCCTGTCGCATCCACCACACGGATCGTCCCGTTGCCGGGTGCCTTGAAGGTCTTATCATGCGAACCGTATTCTTCTGCCGCCTGCGCCATGAGTCCGACGTTGGGCACGCTGCCCATCGTCTTGGGATCGAGGGCGCCGTGCTTCTTGCAGAAATCGATCACCTCACGATAGACCGGTGCATAGCTGGCATCGGGAATCACGCACTTCGTATCCGCCAGCTTCCCGTCCGGCCCCCACATCTTACCGCTGTCACGAATGACCGGAGGCATGGAGGCATCGATGATGATGTCGCTCGGCACATGCAGATTGGTGATGCCCTTGTCGCTGTTCACCATCGCCATCGGAGGCCGCTGCTTGTACACCGCCTGGATGTCGGCTTCGATTGCCTTACGCTGATCCTCAGGCAAGGTCTTGATCTTCGCATAGAGGTCGCCGATGCCGTTGTCCGGATCCACACCCAACTTTTTGAGCGTCTCGCCATGCTTTGCAAATACATCTTTGTAGAACACCGTCACGGCATGACCGAAGATCTTGGGATCCGAGACCTTCATCATGGTGGCCTTCATATGGAGCGAGAACAGCACGCCCTGCTTGGCCGCATCCTGAATCTGCTCTTCGAGGAACGAGCGCAACGCCTTGACGCTCATGAAGGTCGCGTCGACCACTTCCCCGGCCTGCAAGGCCACTTTCGGCTTGAGCACCGTGGTCTTGCCGTCCTGGCCCACGAACTCGATCTTGGCATCGGTGGCCGCCGTCGTCGTCACCGACTTCTCGTTCGAGAAGAAGTCCCCGCCCTTCATATGGCTGACGTGCGACTTGGAGTCCGGGCTCCAGGCGCCCATTTTGTGCGGATGTTTTCTCGTGTGGGCCTTGACGGATAAGGGCGCGCGGCGATCCGAGTTGCCTTCGCGCAATACCGGATTGACGGCGCTGCCTTTGACTTTGTCGTAACGGGACTTAATGTCCTTCTCTTTATCGTCCTTCGGGTTTTCCGGGTACTCGGGGAGCTTGTAACCCTGGCTCTGCAATTCCTTAATGGCTCCCTGTATCTGAGGCAACGAGGCGCTGATATTGGGCAGCTTGATGATATTGGCTTCCGGCTTCTTGGCCAGTTCGCCCAATTCTGACAGTGCATCCGGCTGCCGTTGCTCCGGCGTCAGGTATTCCGGAAACACCGCGAGGATGCGACCGGCCAGCGAAATATCCCGCAGTTCCACCGACACACCGGCTGCCTTGCTGAAGGCATTGATGATCGGCAAGAACGAATACGTCGCAAACATCGGCGCTTCATCGGTCTTGGTGTAAATGATCTTGTCAGCTTTCGTGCTCATGATTCTCCCTCTTCCCCCTACTTGTTAGTTCAGCGCGTTCAACGCTGAACCAGCCTTGAACCAAGCGATCTGTTGCTCGGTGATGCTGTGGTTCGCCTGGATGGTGAGCGCGCTGCCATCCGTCTTGTGTATCGTCACCTGCACCGGCTTGCCGGGAGCCAAGCTGCTCAGCCCCGTCACACTGATACGGTCCTGCTGCTCGATCTTCTCGTAATCCTTCGGGTCAGAGAAGGTCAACGCCAAGATCCCCTGTTTTTTCAAATTCGTTTCATGGATGCGTGCGAAACCTTTGACCAGCACGACTTTGACGTTTAAAAATCGTGGCGACATCGCCGCATGTTCGCGGCTGCTGCCCTCGCCATAGTTCTCGTCACCCACCACGACTGAACCGATTCCCTTCGCCTTGAAGGCCCGGGCAATCTGCGCGATGGTCAGGTTCGACTCGCCGGTGAGGACATTGGTCCCCTTGCCCGGCTCGGACGAAAACGCGTTATTGGCGCCCAGGAACATATTGTCGCTGATCTTGTCCAAGTGGCCGCGGAACTTCAGCCAGGGACCGGCCGGCGAAATATGGTCCGTGGTCGTCTTCCCCTTGGTCTTGATCAACAGCGGCAACTTCTCGAAGTCCTTCCCGTCCCAACGGGGGAAGGGCTGCAAAAGCTGCAAGCGCTCGCTGGTCGGCGGAATATCGACGGTGAGTCCATCGCCATTCTCGGCCGGCGCGACGAAGCCTTCTTCACCCTTCGCGAAACCCTTTGCTGGGAGCTCTTCACCTTGCGGCGGCTCCAGCTTGAATTCTTTCCCGTCCGCACCCTTAAGCGTGCCATTGACCGGATCGAATCCCAAATCGCCGGACAGCGCATAAGCAGTCACCACTTCCGGGCTGGCAAGGAACGACAAGGTTTCATTGATGCCGTCGTTGCGGCCGGGGAAATTGCGATTAAACGAACTGACGATGGAATCCGCTTTACCTTTCACTCCGTCGGCGCGCTTCCACTGCCCGATGCAGGGGCCGCAGGAATTCGACAAGACCGTCCCGCCCATCTTCTCAAACGTCTCCAGGAAGCCGTCGCGCTTCATCGTGTGATAAATCCGCTCTGAACCCGGCGACACGAGGAACGAGGCCTTCGCCTTCAACCCGGCCTTCATGCCTTGCTTGGCAATGTGGGCCGACCGGCTGATGTCTTCATACGAAGAGTTCGTACAGCTGCCGATCAAGGCCGCCTTCACCTCGATGGGATAGCCCTTCTCCTTCGCTTCGGCGGCCATCTTGGAGATGGGCCGTGCCAGGTCAGGCGTATGCGGGCCGACCACATGTGGCTCCAGCTTCGAGAGATCCACTTCGACGATCTGATCGTAGTACTTTTCCGGCGACTGATAGACTTCCGGATCGGCGACAAGCAGATCCTTGTGCGACGTCGCCAGATTCGCAAGATCGGCACGATCCGTGATGTTCAGATAGGCCACCATTTTCTGATCGAAGGGGAATACGGAAGTCGTCGCGCCGAGCTCCGCGCCCATGTTGCAGATAGTGCCTTTGCCGGTCGCGCTGATGGTTTCGGCGCCGGGCCCGAAGTACTCGACGATCTTGTTGGTTCCACCCTTGACTGTCAGCAGGCCGCAGAGATAGAGGATCACGTCTTTGGGGGATGCCCAGCCGCTCAACTTGCCGGTCAGGCGAATACCGATCAACTTCGGATGGAGCACTTCCCAGGGCAGCCCGGCCATGACTTCACCGGCATCAGCACCGCCGACACCAATGGCCAATCCGCCCAATCCACCGCCGTTCGGCGTATGGGAGTCGGTTCCGATGATCAAGCTGCCAGGGAACGCGTAGTTCTCCAGCACGACCTGGTGAATGATGCCGGCGCCAGGCTTCCAGAATCCGATGCCATATTTTTTCGCAGCGGACGCGAGGAAGTTATAGACCTCCTTGTTCTCGTCCATCGCCCGAAGCAGATCCTTCTCGGATCCCATTTCGGCGCGGATCAAGTGATCGCAATGGATCGTGCTGGGCACGGCCGCCTGCTTCTTGTTCGCCTGCATGAACTGCAAGATGGCCATCTGCGCCGTCGCATCCTGCATCGCCACGCGATCCGGACGCAACGCCAACATCGCCTTCCCGCGCTCCCAGGTCTGTGTATCAAAGTTGTCTGCGTGAGAAACCAAAATTTTGTCGGCGAGCGTCAGGCCGCGACCGAATTTCTTTCTAGCCTTGGCGAACACGTCCGGCATCTTGGCATACAGTTTCTTTGCGAGATCCATCGACATCTTCTCTTCTCCACATTCTGGCTGGAAGTTACTGACAGTGGGCTATGGGGCTGAGCATCCACCAAGACCAACCGCCTCTTGTCTCCCGCCTATATTTATGGGGGCACTTCCCGCGACTATTTCAGCGGCGGGACCTCCCGCCGTTTTGGGGCTGCGTAGTTCACGAGATAGTCGAACAGCCTGATCAGGCGGCTGTCCTGACGCTTCTGATCCACCCAGTGGCCGATCAAGCCGATCGTCCGCGAGAGGATGAAGAATCCGTTCAAACTATCGACCGGGAATCCGATATCGACCAACACGGCCGCCATCGTTCCGTCCACATTGAGGATCAAGTTATCCTTCTTCGCCGCCGTGACCTGCTCGACCTGCAACGCAAAGTCGAGGCACGGGGTCTTGATGGGCAAGCTCTTCACATACCCCACCAACTCCTTCACCCGCTTGTCCGGATTGCGGAGGCTCTTCACGCGATGGCCGATGCCGGGCACCGGGCCATGATTCTTCTTCATGTAGGTCAGGAATTCATCGACCGTCATCTTGTTATCGACGGCATGTTTGAAAAAGCGTCCGGCATCGGTGACGGCGCCGCCGAAGCGCGGGCCGATCATGATAAGCCCCGCGGCCACTGACTGGGACAGGCCGATCCCTGCGCAGGCCGCGATGATCGTCCCCAACGCGCCGCTCACGCAGGGGCCATGGTCGGCAGAAAGCATCATGATGCGCTTAATGATTTCGGCTTCCTGCTTGGAGATCAACCGCTTGTCCCACAAGAGTCCAACCACATGAGGGATTTCGTAGCCCTTATTAATCAGCTCGGAAGCGGGATACCCGTCGTAGCAGGGTTCGTCGCCGCGATCGTCGCTGATGGTGGTACGAATCAGCGGAGTGACCATGACTTCATCGGCCTTCATGGCCGCTTCAATACTCTTCGGCAATTTCGGCAGTGAGGCAGGCTCGACCGGTTCCTTCACCTGACCGGACTTCAACATGTCCTGATAGACTTCCTTGATCGCCGGACCGAGCGCCCCGAAGGTCGCCGGCACAATTGCGCCGGACTTTTTGAGGGCATCGGACTTGGACCGGGCCGAGCCTTCGCCCTTCAATCCCTCTTTCGCGCCCGCGTGCCCGAACTTCATGCCCTTCGGCAAACTTTCCTGGCAGAAACCGGAGACCACGGCCATCAACTTCACGCGGCGTTTTTTCGCACCGTACCACTCGGCCGCGCGCTCTTCGAGATCGCCGCCCATTTCGCCGACAATGACGACCGCCTTCGTCTGCGGATCGTTCTCGAACATTTCGAGGTAGCTCACGTAGTCAGTTCCCGGATAGGCATCGCCGCCGATACCGATGGCAGTCGTGATGCCGTCGGCAAACTGTGAGCAAATCCAGATAATTTCGTTGGAAAGACCGCCAGACTTGGTGATGACGCCAAAAGATCCTTCGCGATAGAGCTTGGACAACACGAGATTATCGAACGCTCCACCGATGACGCCAAGGCGACAGGATCCGGCTGACACAATACCGATCGACGAGGGGCCGTTAAACACCTTGCCGAGCTTTCTGGCATGGGCCCCGAGAATCTTGGCGTCCTTCTCAGGCACGCCTTCAGTGATCATCGACACCACCTTGATGTGTGTATCGTCGAGGGCTTCCATCCCGCCCTTCATCGCGCGATCGGCGCCAATGTAGACGAGACTGGTGTTGATCTGAGGATGGTGTTTGGTGGCTTCGGCGACCGTTTTATAGATGGGGACCGCAACCAGGCCGCTCCCGTAGGGAATTTCGTGCGTCTTGCCGGCATCCGGCGGGTAGACAAAGGCCAGGACGTTCAGCGAACGCTTGATCAGGTAGCAGAACTCGGCCATCCGGCGCGCGGCGTTGACGCCTGCCACGCCGCCCTGAATGACCACATAGGTATCTTTGTTTGCCAGGATACTCATCGGGATCTCCCCTTAATATTCAGTTGGTCATTGACGGCGACTACTTCGCCTGGAGCGCCTTATCAACGATGTCGGTGAGCGGCGTGTTGCGATCGAAGACACTGATGTCGAACCCTTCGTCCTTGAGCGCGCGCATCGCGTCGAGCCCTTCCTTCTCTCGCGGGCCTCCACGACGCACCCAGATTTTCACGCCCTTGAGCTTCCCTTCCGCCTTGGCTTTGCGGAATCCGTTGATGATGCCGCCGAACGTCTTCACCACGTCGGTGAAGTTGGCAATCGCGCCGCCGACAATGATGTTCTTGATTCCAGGCAAGGAGCAGACTTTCTCCGTCAGCACTTCAACCGCCCAGTCGGGTGGATCGCCGGAGTATTCGGCATAGTTTGCGAGCTTTCCGCCGCGGGCCACGACCGCATCGGAGTAGTACACGCTGGCACCGCCGCCGGCCGGCAGCATCGCCGTATCACCACCGGGAATTTCGATGAACTTGACCGAGCCCTTGATCTTGCTGTCGACCGCCATGACCTCCTCTTCCTGCTTGGAGTAGGCCCGGCCGAACTCTGCCGCAAACGCAAAATTCCAATCAGGATGGCGGAACTTGGCATCGCCGTCGAGCAAAGTCACCGCATCCAGCGCCACCAGTTCGCCATCGCTCGCGCGAGTCACGACGGGATTGACTTCCAGGTACTGCGCATCTTCACTATCGAAGCAGGCAAACATTTTCCCGGCAAACTCGGCCATTTTCTTGGTCAGCGGCCCGGTAAATCCCGCCTCTTTCGAAAGCTTTTCGAGCGCGTCGGCGGAAGGGGCCTGCCCGATCTCGAGGCAGAGCCGCTTCACCCGTTCCCAATTCGATTCGACTTCAATACCGCCGCAATTCGCGACAAGAATTTCACTGCCTTCGCGCGTGGATTTCACGGCGCAATAATATTCTTCCTTGTGGGCAATCATTTCTGACACGATGACCTGCGTCACCGTGATGCTCCCGACTTGGCGGCCGATCATCTCCTTGGTCGCGGCTTCCGCTGCCTTGAAATCCAGATCGACTTTGACCAAACCAAGCTTAAACCGCGACCCAAGGGCCTCATGGGCCTTGGCGACGAGCTTGGATTTCTTCAGCCATTCATTCGCCTGCCCCAGCTTCGTCAACTCATCGACAGATGTGACAACGACGTAATTGGGGACGTTGATCCCCCACTTCTTCATCAGCCCCATTCCGGGACCTTCAAGCACCTTGGCCATGACGACACTCCTTCAGCGTAGTGGAAACCAGCGATAAGGGAGCCGGATTGTAGCGAAATCACAGGGATGACTCAATACACCAGAGGTACTAACTGGGGGAGGCTCAAAAGGCCTAGTCCGCTAGCTTGATCAGGGAGAGCAGTCACCATCTAACACATTGAATTATTGGAATACACCATCCAAAGACCACAGCAACACGGCGCTCAATCTGTCAATGATCCCAGAGACAATCTCACAGACGCGTCCGAATCTTCTGACAGGTAGTGCAAATAAATGAACTTCGCTCGCTTTGTATGCGCCGGATAAGGGCTCCACATTTCCCCGGACAAGGGAGCCCCTCCTTGCCATACACAAGATGGTGTTGCTTGTAGGTTCCTTCGGAACCGTCCGGAGCAAAGAAGTCTTTGACACTGGATCCCCCACATACAATGGCCTGCCGTAGGATTGATTGCATCTCATGGTGGAGACGGCCGGCGGCAGAGGGTGCGAGCTGACTGGCGATCACATCCGGATGCAAACCGGCTCGAAACAGAGCTTCATTTGCATAGATATTTCCGATACCCGCAATTACTTGCTGGTGCATGAGCAGCGCCTTCAAACGACGGCGGCACTGGCCAAGCAGCTGAGTAAACTCTTCGCAAGTGACGTGAAGCGGATCGCATCCAAACCGCCTGGCACGATAGCGATCGAGCCCCGCACGATCCAGCAAAGAGAGACGGCCGAACCGGCGCGGGTTCCAATAGCGCAATGAACCGGTCGACGTGGAATCGAATTGCATCGTGTAGTGCACATGCTGGGGAAACTTGATCGACACGGCCGGAAATAACAGCAGCCCGGTCATCCCGAGCTCTGCCACGAGATAGCGTCTGTCTCCCGCTTTCTCAAATTCAATCGCGACACTCTTCCCGTATCGATCGACCGCCGTCACGACACTCCCCGGATACCACCAATCCGTATCGCCGCCTTCGCGAACAATGTCGGACCTCCCGACGAGCACCGCGGTAACCTGCGCTCCAATCAAGCGCGCGCGAAGTTGACGAGCCGCGACTTCGGCTTCGGGAAGTTCAGGCATAGGGCCCTTTACACGATGAAAAGAAATGACGCATCGATGCGAATCATTACGCCATGCGAACGGGGGGAAACGCAATATTGGAGATACCGACAGCAGCCCGGCTATAAGGCATGCGGAGCAGAAGTGGATCCGGCCTTCTTACTCGCCCGATGGGAGCGCAGCTTGAGTACGTTCTCAATGGTCTCCTGCAGCTGGGGAAGCGGGATCGCTCCAGGCCGACGGGCTTTGACAAACGCCACGGCCTCTTCATAGGGCAGGCCTTGGTTGCAGCAAAAATATGCGATCAGGACGGACGCAGACCGCCCCATCCCGGCTCGGCAACAGACCAGCGTGCGGGTCCCGGGAGCACGCGCTTCAAGCCAGGACACCGCACGATCGAGCCGCACAGGGTCTACTGCTGAAAACTCTTTGAATGGAATATACTCGTAGTCCATCCAGACGGGAGGCTCAACGCTAAACTCTTCCGCCACCAGCAACAGTCCGGCAATCCCCGGCATGGGGTTCCGAGCCTCGTCGATATTGCCCAGTATCAATGCATCAGAAATCACATGCATAGTGATCTAGGTATAGTATTGTGTGGAACGGGTCAAGCGAATCACGGCTGATCGAGTCGGCCGTTGCAGTCTGCTGAAGCCTCTCGCTATACTCGCCTATCTGTTCATGACGAAAAGAGGAACTGAATGCCTTCTCTCTCGCCGGAAGAAGTTGAAGAGCGACTGACGTCGGTCCATTGTGCCATTTGCAAGGGGGATCGATTCGGAATCGACCGCCGCTTCATGCAACCGGATGGTGAGTGGCGGGGCGTCTGCATGAAATGTCGATACAGCTTTCCCGTCTACACCGACATGGAGTTTTACCAGCGCACCCAGCCGGATATCCCCTATCGCCTCAAAGAGATAGCCTGTCGAGCCTGTCAGCACCGCGGAGTCACATTGGATTTCCGTATTACGATGTCGGTTCGAGAAGCGATCTACTTTGTGACCTGCCTCGGCTGCAATACCAAATTCCCCGAGCAATCGTCGCTGGAAGCCTTCGAATAACTCCCCTTTAGTCAGCCTGCGGGTGTATACTGAAAGTATGGATGATACGAAAAAACAGCAGGAACCAGAGCCGGCACCGAAAGCCCGCAAGGAAATCCCTCTGATCTCTGTGCCCAACGACCGCGACATGATCGCCGCAGAGATGGCGGAAATGTTCGACGAGGATCGCGTCAGCCATCAGCACGGCAGTTCAGAGCCGGAAGCGGATTAACGCCTCACTCACACCGATCGAATTATCTGCACAGTCCCATCGCGCTCGATTCGTCCCACCGCCGACACTTTCCCTTCCCGCTCTTTCCGCACGACTCGCTCAATCTGCACGATAGCGCCGCGATGCCAGTCATCCAGAGGCGCATTCGATTCAGACTTCAATCGGTCCTGACGTCCGATTTCAGACCGCCCCAACTCGTTGCAGAGCCACGCCCGCTTCTCACCTTTCAACTCCCGCAACTCGCTCACGACGCGATAGACATCCGATTTAGGCTCGACGATAGTTCGCCCGTCTTTTCTGAGCAGAAGATACGAAAACTTCAGAGCGTCTTTAATGAAACCCACCGCGTCGTCAATTTGTTGAATTCCTGGCGGGGTCTCCCAGGCTCTTTCCTCATGGCACCAATCGAACGGATTTACCAGTGCCGGACAACTGTTTTCGTGGAGACAAGGGCTATAGATCGTGCACAGTTTCTCCTGAATCAATCGATCCCGTAGCTGATGCAGCGCTCTCGATGTATCCCGTAAAGCCGGCTCGACGATCATCATCGTGCCGGTGGGAGCTAACCTTGCCAAAAGCTGCGTTACGAGTCCTACTTTTGCCTGCACGGGATCGGCACTACTGGAGTAGAGTTCGTTCAGGCAATTCGCCGCAATGATCAGATCATAGGGAGCGTGCTGTTCAACCTGACTGAGCCACCCCCCATTCGGCAATCGCTCAAGATTTCCCTCATGGGTAATCAGTCTTCCGTCAATCGCTCCAGATTCCCGGCCGTAGACCTCCCATAGGCTCCTCGCCAGTTTCAGCGCTTCGGCTGAACCATCGACTGCGACAACGGTGAGGTCCTTGATTCGCTCCGGCCAATGCTGATGAAACCAATCAAAGACGGCCAGCACCCCTGCACCCGGTCCCGATCCCACATCAAGAATGCGGATCGGACGATCCGGCCCTTGATCGGGCCAGCCCTGCGGCATCTCGTCGAGCAGAACCTGGATCTTCGACAGGTTTACCGGCAGGAAGTATTTGAGATAGGCCGCTGCATAGCCCGGATGATCGAGGTAGTCGGATCTCAGTGAGTCGCGATCTTTTGTAAAGAGTCTCGAGAGTTCGGCTACGGCTTCCGCATTGCGATCCATGCCGCTCCTGACAGAACTGGAGGCGACCTGCTCAAGGGCGTTGAGGAGGATCGGTGAGAGACGGGCCACGGTCCGGTGTTGGTTGAAGGCCATATTCGTGTAGTGTATGCTCACCGCACGAGGAGAACAATCATGAGTGAATCATTGCTGCAAGCCTACAGGGAAGTCGAGATGGCCATGGAGCGCTTTACATTGGTGCTGCATGACCACGTCGACCACCTTCGCAATACGGAGCCGCCGGGATCCGACAAACTGCATCGCATGAGCAACGGAACCAAAGCCATGCGCGACAGCGCGTCGATTTATTTGTCCTATGCCAAATACGTCGCTCACGGGATGCCCGCCAGCGAGGAGCTGATCGAGGACGATCTGCAGGGCTAACAACCGGCGCGTCGATTGATCGAGCCCACTGCTCCAAAGAAAACGAAAGGCCCGCCGGGTAATCCCCGGCGGGCCTTTTCATTGCTGTAACTGATCAGCCTAGATGCTGCGCATGAAATGGGACACGTCGTCTTGATTGACAGCCCCGCCCATGACAGAGGACATCGCGACGTTCGTGGACTTCTTACCGGTGAGGCCTGACTCCACTTCGTCCACAATCAATTCAACCGGCATGGACTGCCCACCATAGACACGCGGCCCACCGATGATTTTGGCCTTGGAGTAGCCATAAATCGCGGTCGCCACTTCCTTGGCCAGCCAACCGACATAATTGAACTCGGGCACCACGATCAACTTGGCATTTTTGCAAAGTTCCCGCAGTTCCTGCGTCGGGAACGGCCGCAATGAACGTACCTTGATCAGGCCGATCTTAATGCCCTTTTCTGCGCAAATACGTACCGCTTCACGGGACTGAGCTGCGGCGCTTCCTGACGCAATGATCACAGCCTCGGCACCGTCCACATTCTCAGCCGTGAGCAACCCGCCCAAATACTGATTGATATACTTGCGGGACCGTTCAACAGCAGCCCACACTTCCTGCTGCCAGACCGCGTGAATGTTGTAGGCCATGAAGTTCGATTTTTGAACCGGGGCGTCACGCGAGAGACGCGCGGGAGGATTCTCCGCATCAAGGACAGGCACCGCGCCGCGCCAGGCCTCACGCGGAGGCAGCTTCATGCTGCGATCCTGCATGCGCACATAGCCACGAGCATGCGTGACAAAGAATCCATCGCAGCAGACTCCGACCGGCAGAGTCACATCGTTCTTCTCGCTGATGACGAACCCGGCCATCGTGAAGTCGAACATGTCCTGTTGATTCTCAGCATGGAACACGATCATACCGCAGTTGAGGAGATAGGAGACTTCAATATTATCCGGCTGAATCGCAAGCGGGGCATTGACCACACGGCAGGTGAACATCGCCACAGCCGGCAACCGATGGCCTGGCCATGACGCAATACCCTCAAGACCTCTCAAGGTTCCAGGTCCCGCAGTCGCGGTATAGCAGCGAACGCCTGCGCGGGACCCTCCGGCGATGGCGGCCATAACACCGACTTCTTCCTCACCGCGATAGTACTCTTTTACATATCCTTCGCCGTAGAGCACACCCACAAGCTGCATGGTTTCGCTCTGAGGTGTAATCGGGTAGGCAATTGCGAGATCCACATTTGACCGGCGAATAGCCTCCTTCGCGGCTTCGCTGCCTGTAATAAATTCCTTCGTCCTCGGGGCTTCGTGAAACAAGTACTCAGGGCTGACGACCTTTTGCCGCTTGGCTTCGGCATGCGGATCCTTCTTAGCCGGCGCCACAGTGGCAGCAGGAGCACCTGGGGGATTCGTTTTGACTTCAGCTTCGCTCATCGTTGCACCTCTTGGCTATAGCGCCCGTGATCCCGATCCTTACCCTTCACGCTTCATCTGTTCAGCCGAATGGCCAAACGTACCCGCGCTACCGACTCCGGCAACCGTAGGCATAAAGGTCAAAGGATTGGTGTGGGTCTTTCCACCGTGGACTTTGGACTGCGTTCCGGTAAACCGAACATTCTCGCCGTTTTCCGGCAGCTTGATCCCCATTTCCTCACGAATCTTCTTGAAGATCTGCGCGGTCTTTTTCAGCTTGAGCACATCCGAATCGCGGATCGTCAGCATGGCATCTTCGTGGCCCTGCTCGGCGCAGATCGCCATCGTGCAGCAATTCGTCCCCGCACGGATCATCTTCAACGTCAGATTGGCATAATGGCAATGCACGCCGATGAAGATACAAGCCTCAATCTTATTTCCCCAAATCGTCAAATTCGGGTGATTGGGATTGATGACCTCTTCCGGATCGATCTTGGGATATTTAGGCCGGTAGTCCGGCATCGGGATAATCATCACATTCGGAATCTGGGCGGCAATTTCCAGCGTGGCCTTGGCCTTTTCAATCGCATGCTCATTCCAGGCCCATAACACCATCGGCCCTGGGAAGAGGGTCGCGTTGGGACTGGTCAACATCTTCCTGGCCATCTCTTCGATAACCTTATCCTCATTGGGTTCCAGCAGTCCGTAAAACAAGCCTTCGCCTGGATCGGGCAGCGACACACCAAGCTGTGCAGCGGACGGAGGATGAAATCCAGCCGGTCCCGGAACAATGATTCTCTCTCTCTTATCTTGCGTTGTTGCCACGCCCGTTCCCCTTTCTTGCCGAATGATCAGACGCTAGGGCTTACCAAAACCGCCGTTGTGCTCTTGTCGCCATAGGTAATATTGTCGGTGATGGCGACCAACGGTAATTGATCGATCATGATCATCTTGATGGCGTTGTTCTTGGCCATGTTGTCGCAGACCCACACGCACTGCGCACAACCTTTACAACGATCCACCGCCACGTACGCAGAACCGTACTTAAAGCCCTTATCCTTCCCCATCTCCTCGCTGTATTGGATGGTGTTGGCTTCCGGGCAATACTGCGTGCAGAGCTTGCAGCTCTTTGCGGCACAAATTTCAACGTTGATATCAGCTACGAGATACATGGAAAACTCCTTCTGTATCGCTATTACACACTGGCAGCGGCGGCGACTGGCGCCTCGACACGTTTCACGTCGGGAGCGGCCCATCCGTGCTCAACGGCGTAGTTCCAACCGGCCCGCATCACGGCCACGTTCTTATCAATCAATTCCTGCTTCTTCTTGAACTTTCGTTCGACCACGCTATCCAACGCCGCCGTTCCGCCGGAAACGACGAATCCTTTTCCGAGGAACCGGTCCTTCACGGCCTGCTCCAAGCCGGCCATGTTCGTCAACCCGGTGATCGCTCCGATGCAGCCCATCAAGGCCATGTTCGTGGCAAGGTCCATCCCCGCCACTTCCAGCGAAAGCTTCGTAGCGGGGAAGTAGTAGAGCTTCGCGCGACGCTCTTTCAGCTCAGCCGCCTGGTCCTTGTGCAGGTTCATCGGACCATCGTTGTTGATCAGCGCGATCCCGTCTTCCTTCAGACCGAAGTAGAAGGGCATCGTGTAGGACTTACCATGCGTAATAACCTGCGGATGGAAAATGATGATGATGTGGGGAAACGTGATTTCGCCGATCTCGTAGATCGGTTCATCCGACACCCGCACATAACTCTCGACCGGCGCCATGCGCTTTTCCGATCCGTAGAACGGAACGATCGTGCTTTCCCCGCCGGCGTTGATGACCGCGGTGCTCAGGATGTGCGATCCTGTCACGACACCCTGTCCACCGACGCCTGCCATCCGAATGTTGAAACGCTTTGCCATGGGCAACCCTCCTTACCGGTCAGGCTTATGCTTTGTTGGGAATAGCGGCTGCGGGAGCGGCCGGCTTCGGAAGAAATTCCTTATAGCCATACCGCTCAGCCAAGTACTGCTTCGCTTCTTCGCTGACATACTCCGTGAACTGATACCGATCGTTTTCAACGGTCTTGGCGTCTTCCATGACCTTGTCGGTCGGAATCGCATACTCAATATTGCAGGAGGTGTAGGCCTGAATGTAGGCAGAGCCCACTTCACGGGCGATCAGCACGGCTTTCTTGATGACACTCTCGACGCGGCGGGGATTGTTCGGGACGACGGTGGCGACATAGGCGCATCCGGCTACCTTCGCCATCTGCAGCATATCCATTTTCTCGAACTTCTTGCCCAAGGGGGCCATCTTCAACACCGCGCCGCGGCTCGTCATACCGCTTTCCTGACCGCCGGTATTTCCGTAGACTTCGTTATCCAACATGATCGTGGTGAATCGTTCCTTGCGGAACCAGGAGTGCAATACTTGCTGGAATCCGATGTCGGCCGTGCCGCCGTCGCCGGCCATAACAACCACATCCTTCGGCTTATCGCCGAACCGGAGGCGAAGACCGCGAGACAACCCGCTGGCCACACCATTCTGGTCGCCGTAGTTGCCATACACGAAGGGGATCGCCGCCTGCGAAATAGCCAAGCGACCGCAACCGGCGGTACCAACCATAATGGTGTCTTCAGGGTTCGGAACGGCAATCATGGCGAGGCGGATGAACAGGGTCATCGCACAGCCGGCGCACATCGGATGTTCTTCCAAAATTTCCTTGAAGCTCCCCATCTGGGAAACTGAGACCTTCTTGCCGAACGGACCATGTTCGACCATATCCCGATATTCTTTCGGCATGAACTTCTCGAAGCCGTTTGTAAACTTCACATAATCGAGACTCATCAGGCACCTCCCTTATGTCACTGCAACGGCATCCCGTTGCCTATGGTTCAACACTAACGCGATAGACGAATACACCCTGTAGGACGATGAGGATGGACAACACACATTCGAGTCTGATCAATCAATTGCGCCACGGCATCCTAGCAAAGCTGAAAAAAGACTGTCAATTTATATATTCCGATCAGCTCCTCAACTACCAGCATAGTGAAAATATTATAACGTCCTGATATTCAACGCAACTTCTCAGAAGGCCCACGACATCCGAAAGAAGGCCTAGCCCTGGCCCGGCCAGATAGGCCATTCGCCCCAAAAATTTGCCGCAGGCGGCGGCGAGAACGAAGAAAAGCACTATTTCCATCAGAAATGACGGCTTATGATTGCCGATCACCGCCAATCCAGTTAGACTGACCGACTATGCCAAATCGAGTGTTCATTCCCGGTGAGGACGACGCAGGGGCCCATGTCGGCGGCGTGCACAAGCGCCCGCCCATCCCGGACAACACCTTGAAAGCCGAATGCCCGAAGTTCATGGCCCATGGCCCCTGCGGGGGTGTGCGCAAAGGCGGCCTCTGCGAAGTCTATCCGGAAATGAAATGCCCCTGGGTGTCGATGTTTATTGAACTCGAGAAAATCGGGCAGACCGATTGGATGAAACAACTCTAGCAGACATGAGGCGTGACTCGTGAAACGTGTAGCGGCGCGAAGCACATCGAAGACCACGAAACTGGGATACAACGAACGGCATGCGAAAAGCGGCATTGCCGCGCCGCTCCCCGACATTGAAACCTTCCCTAATCAGTATAAGGGCTACGAGATCACGATCGAGATCCCCGAATACACCGCGATCTGCCCCAAAACCAACCTGCCCGATTTCGGCACCGTCACCATCCACTACATGCCCAACAAAGCCTGTCTCGAACTCAAGTCACTCAAGATGTATATCCACGCCTACCGCAACCTCGGCATTTTCTACGAGAACGCCGTCAATCGGATTCTCCATGATGTCGTGAAATCCTGCCGACCAGTCTGGGCCACCGTCACCGGCGGATTCACCGCACGCGGCGGCCTCTCAAGCAAGATCGAAGCGAAATATCCCTAGCCGTCCCGATCCTTCAAGTCCCATTTTCTTCGGAAAACTCTTCCTCATCTAGCCGCAACCAATCCATCGGGATTACGCCTAAGCTTCGTTTTCTTCATCACACCACCCTTCACTGCCCTCAAGTTATCGTCAGCAATCACCGATGAACTGCATTAACGGACACGTGCGCCCGACTGCCGGGTGTCACGCATGGTCTAACCGCTGCCTGGCAGTTCAGGCAGGACCAGCCAAAGACCAGAACCCCCGGTCATGGGCAATCCGCTTTTATCGTCGTCGCAGATATGGGAAACCGGCAAACACATACAGAAACGTTGAGCGCCTTACTGAGGCTCTGCATCGGACTGATCTGCTATTCGGCCAACGCCTTTCAGGCCTTTGCCGCCGATACGGAACGGCGGCCGGATGAACCCTCCGACCTCACCGAGCTGAGTCTTGAGGAACTGCTGAATGTCGAAGTGACGTCCGTCACCAAGCAGGCCCAGCCGCTCTCCCAAACCGCCGCCGCGATCTTCGTCCTGACAAAGGAAGACATCCGACGATCCGGCGCCACCAGCATTCCTGAGGCACTCAGAATGGTTCCGGGCCTGCAGGTGGCTCGCCTGGATTCGAGTAAGTGGGCCATCTCTGCTCGCGGCTTCAACGGCCGGCTCGCCAACAAGCTCCTCGTGTTGATCGATGGTCGCACCGTCTACACCCCCCTGTTTTCAGGTGTGTATTGGGATGTCCAGGACACCTTGATGGAAGACATCGACCGGATTGAAGTCATTCGAGGGCCGGGCGCCGCACTGTGGGGAGCCAACGCCGTCAATGGCGTCATCAATGTCATCACCAAAAAGGCGAAGGACACCCAGGGCGGCCTGGTTGTGGGAGGGGCAGGAACCGAGGAGCGCGGATTCACAGGCATCCGCTACGGCTCGAAACTGTCCGACAGCACCCATATTCGGGCCTATGGGAAGTTCTTTGCCCGGGACGACCAGGCCACAGCCACGGGAGATCCCGCAACAGACCCCTGGCATCAGGCTCGCGGAGGAATGCGGGTCGATCACAGCGCAGCGAATAGCGACCTCCTGACGCTGCAAGGCGACTTCTATCAAGGAGAGTACCGGGAGCGCGTCACAGCACCCACGTTGACGACGCCATTTTCCTCGACATCCGATCTGAAAGGGCAGATCACCGGAGGCAACCTGTTGGGACGCTGGACCCACGAGATCTCCTCAACATCGGGCTTTACACTCCAGCTCTATTACGATCGCAGCGAGCGCGCCACCCCTCAGCTAGCGGAAAAACGCGACATCGCCGACGTCGACTATCAGCATCACCTGACCTTGGGCACCCAGCACCACATCGTCTGGGGATTGGGCTATCGATTCACCAACGACCAACTCACCAATAGCCAGACCATCCAATTCTCGCCCTTCAGCCGCGTGTTGAATCTCTGGAGCGGTTTCGTGCAGGACGAAATCACCATCGTCCCGAAAACTGTCGCGCTCACGCTCGGCTCAAAGATCGAGCACAACGACCTGACCGGCCTGGTGGTGCAGCCCAACGGGCGTCTCCGCTGGACTCCCACAGACCATCAAACCGTCTGGGCTTCGGTTTCACGCGCCGTGCGCACTCCCTCGCGGGCGGAAGACGACGTACGCATCAATCAAACCACGGCTCCGCCCAGCGGCTCCACGGGCGGGCTTCCCGCCCAGGCCGCTCTCATCGGGACCCGAGGGTACGGAAACGAGAAAACATTGGCCTATGAACTCGGCTACCGCAACCAGCTCACCAGTAGGCTGTCTTCGGATGTGGCCGCCTTTTACAACAACTACAAAGACCTTCGCACGCTGGAACGCGGCACGGCAACCGTAGAAACCACCCCGAGCCCGCTACATCTTCTCGTCCCGTTCAACGCGAGCAACAAGCTGCGCGCGGAGACCTATGGCGTAGAAGCCGCGCTGGAATGGCGTCCGTTGGATTGGTGGCGAATTCAGCCGTCGTACACCTACCTCTACGTGCATCTCTACACAGACCAAACGACCGATCCCACAGCAGGCGATACGAAAGGACAAAATCCGGCCCATCAAGTGTCTATGAGATCCCTGATGTCGCTGCCCCACAACATCGAATTAGACCTGTGGGCCCGCTACGTCGACCGGCTCGCCGCCGCACAAGTGCCGTCGTACCTCACGCTTGATCTGCGCCTGGGCTGGAGACCGACGAAGCAATTAGAACTCTCCCTGGTCGGGCAAAACCTGCTCGATAACCACCGGCCGGAATTCAGAGAACCGATCGTCTCCTCCACACCGACGGAAATTCAACGCAGCGTCTATGGAAAGGCGACCTGGCGGTTCTGATGAATCCACGTCGCATCACATGTCAGAGAACAAGCTGGGAACGACGCTTTGTCACTCCCGTAGGCCTGGCCATTGTGCTGGCATTCACTATGAGCGCTCTGCCCGCCATGGCTGCGATACGTTCGCCAGAAGATCTGACCGAGCTGAGCCTGGAAGAGCTCATGAACGTCGAGGTGACGTCCGTCTCCAAAAAAGGACAACCGCTCTCTCAAGCCGCCGCCGCCATCTTCGTCATCACGCAGGAAGACATTCGGCGATCCGGCGTGACCAGCATTCCTGAGGCGCTGCGGATGGCTCCCGGCATCAACGTGGCCAAAGTTGACGGCAACAAATGGGCGATCACCGCGCGGGGATTCAACGACCGCTATTCTTCAAAACTCCTGGTCCTGATGGACGGCCGCACGCTCTATACCCCCTTCTTTGCTGGAGTCTATTGGGAGCTTCAAGATTATGCGCTTGAAGACATCGAACGGATCGAGGTCATCCGGGGGCCTGGCGGAGCGTTATGGGGAGCCAATGCCGTCAACGGCGTCATCAACATCATCACCAAAAAGTCGAAAGATACCCAAGGCGCAATGGCCAGTACCGTCGTGGGGACTGAAGAGGCCATCGGCACGCTCCGCTATGGCGGCACGGTCGGCGACAGTTTTCACTATCGTGTCTACGGCAAGACCCTCAACCGCGACACCAGCTATGCGCCAGGAGGAGCCCACGACGACTGGCGAAGCGGGCGAGGGGGAATCCGCGCTGACTGGGACATCAGCGCCCAAGACTCCCTGACGGTCCATGGCAACTACTCGGATGGGCGTGCTGGCGACCGCGTCACCCTGCCACGCCTCTCGGCTCCATTCGGGACCCAATCGCAGAACGAAGACGCCGGCCTCGCCAGCCAAAGCGTGCTGGCCAACTGGACGCACCGGTTCGGAAGTCAATCGGAAACGCAGCTGCGCCTCTACTACGATCAATATCGTCGCGACTCTGTCACCATCGGCGAACGGGTCAACACCTACGATGTCGACTTTCAGCATCACATCGGATTGCCCTTCGGGCACGATGTCGTCTGGGGACTGGGCTATCGCCTGATGAGCGACCGGTTTCGCACCAGCACCGCCATCACACTGGCTGTCCCCTCGCGCGACATCAGCCTCTACAGCGGTTTTTTACAAGACGAAATCAGTGTGGTTCCCGACACGCTCTCTCTGACCGTCGGATCAAAATTTCTGCACAATGACTTCACTGGATTTGAGATCCAGCCGAGCGCGCGCCTGCTCTGGAAAGCGTCGCCGCAACACTCGATCTGGGCCAGTATCTCCCGCGCCGTCAGAACTCCAGACCGGTTTCGTGAAGACGCCGCCCTCACCGTCACCGGAACCCCCTTCGGCCCGGTTCGAATCCTGAACCGCTCGCTCGATTCCGAACGCGTCCTTGCCTATGAACTCGGCTACCGGGGACAACTCCATCCCCGTGTCACCATCGATCTTGCCGCCTACTACAACCAGTACGACCGGCTCATCTTCACCGAGACCGTGACGGCGCTGACCTCCCGTTATGCGAACAACATGAACGGACATACAGCCGGACTGGAAGTGGCCGGCGAATGGCGCCCCTTCGATTGGTGGGCCCTGCGGCCGGCCTTGACCTATCAACAAACGGTGCTCGCCGGCCCTCCGATGACGTCGATTCCCACGACCGGCCGGGAGGGATCCTCGCCGGATCACCAGGCGTCACTCCAGTCCCGGATCACGTGGGGACCGCAATGGGAATTCGATGCCTGGTACCGCTATGTCGAACGGCTGACCGCCGCCGGCGTGCCCGGCTACCACACACTTGATCTGCGCCTGGGCTGGCACGTCTCGAAGCAACTGACGGTGGATCTCGTCGGACAAAATCTGTTGGACAAGGCCCACCCTGAATTTCGAACGATTTCCGGCGGCACCCAAAATACGGAAGTGCAACGAGCAGGGTTTCTGAGACTCACATGGCACTACTGATTCACCATAGTGCGCCACGCATGGGACCCCCCGCGAAGCCGCGAGGAGTCGGCTTGTCCATTTCGGCCGGGCTCCGTCACATCGTAGCGGTCACGCTCTGCTTCCTTAGTCTATACACCGGTAGTCCGAACACACATGCCCAGGCCCAGGAGCCCAGCGCGGAATACCAGCTCAAGGCGGCGTTCCTCTATAACTTTGCCAAGTTTGTCGAATGGCCGGTCGACACATTCCCCGACAGCACCACCCCCTTCACGATTTGTGCGCTCGGGAACGACCCCTTCGGCTCCAGTCTGGATGCCATCGCGGGGAAGACGGTCAGGGACCGGGCACTCGTCATCAAGCGGATTCGATCAGGCGATGCCGTGACCGGATGCCAGATCCTCTATGTGAGCCCGAATGAGTTGCCCCAAGTCACAGGCCTGCTGCGCAGTTTACACAAGGCGCCGGTGCTGACAGTCTGCGACATAGATGCCTGCGCCGAAACCGGTCTCATGCTCAACCTGCGCATGGCCGATAATCGTGTGCAGCTCGACATGAATCTCGAGACCGTCCAGCAGACCCCGCTCAAGGTCAGTTCCCAGCTCATCAAGCTCACACGCATCGTAAAAGGGCAGCCCTAATATGTGGTGTTCATTCAACGAGTGGCCAATTCAACGCAAACTGACGGGGATGGCCCTCTTTTCAACCGGCCTCGCCTTGCTGCTGGTCCTCCTCGCGTTTGTCGCCAATGACATCGTGTCGTTCCGGGGCACCATCGAGTCGCGCATGACCTCGTTAGCCGATGTGATCGGGACCAACAGCACGGCCGCTCTCACCTTTCGAGATCAACAAGCCGCTGCCGATACGTTAGCCGCGCTACGGCAAGACCCCCATGTGGTCTTTGCAGAGACGTTTGCCGCCGACAAGACATCGTTCGCCACCTATGTGAGACCCCGACAAGTAGATTCCGGCGCATCGCCTCTCCCCCCAACCCGCTCAGTGGCGCTCACAGAGACGCGGCAGAGCCGCAGAACCAACCACCTCCTCGAACTGGCGACGCCGATCGTGCTGGATGGACAAATCATCGGCTGGATTCTCCTCCGGTCAGACCTGACCGAAATCAACGAGCGGCTGATACGCTCGAGCATGATCGCCCTGGGCATCTTTATCCTGTCAGGGCTAGCGGCTCTGGCCGTGTCACAGCGGCTCCAGCGCGCCATTACCGATCCACTACTCCGCCTGGTGGACACGACACGCACCGTCTCGGACACCGGGAACTACTCGCTTCGCGCAGAAAGCCTCTCGCCCCACGATGAAATCGGAGTCTTGGTCAAAGGGTTGAATGCGATGCTGGAGCAAATCCAGTTCCAGCATGAGCAATTGCAGCGGCACCGAGAGGAGCTCGAGCAGGAAGTCTCGCAACGCACAGCGGAACTCGTCACCGCCAAGGACGCGGCGGAAGCCGCGAGCCAGGCCAAGTCCCAGTTTCTCGCCAACATGAGCCACGAGATCCGCACGCCAATGAACGGCGTCCTCGGCATGGCGGAGTTGCTGTTGAACTCCCCGCTCAACGAGAAGCAGCGGCATCTCGCCACGAGCGTGCACCGATCGGGAACCGCCCTGCTCGGCATCATTAACGACATTTTGGACTTTTCCAAGATTGAGGCCGGCAAGCTGGAGTTGGAGCGGATTGAATTCGGGCTTCGAGACACCATTGAAGAGGCGGTGGACCTCTTCGCCGATCCAGCAGGCAAGAAGGAATTGGAGTTGACCTGCTATATCCCCGACGACATTCCCGACCATGTCATCGGCGATCCGGTCCGGCTGCGGCAAGTCCTCCTCAACCTCGTAGGGAACGCCGTCAAGTTTACTCCCTGCGGCGAGGTGACCGTCCGCGTGGCACTCCTGAGGCAAGAGGACAATACGCTCACCCTGAAGATTGAGATCGCCGACACGGGGCTGGGCATCCCCGCTCCAGTCCAATCACGGCTCTTCACCGCGTTTTCTCAAGCCGACGGATCCACCACGAGACGCTTTGGAGGCACCGGCCTCGGGCTCGCCATCGTCAAACAACTGGTACAGCTCATGGGTGGGGAAGTTGGCCTCGCGAGTTCTTCCAATCGGGGGTCAACGTTCTGGTTTACCGTTCAGCTCGGCTACCACACACGGCCAGCCTCGCGTCAAGCACCGGATGGCCAATTCTTGCACCACACCAGAATTCTGATCGTGGACGACAACCCGACCAACCGCTACATCTTGGACGCCCATCTGAAATCCTGGGGAGCCGACACGATCTGCGCCGAATCCGGCGCAGCCGCCCTGGACGTCTTGCATGACGATGCCGGGAAGCCGCCGATCGACCTGGCCATTCTCGACATCCACATGCCCGACATGGATGGCCTCATGCTCGCCGACGCCATCAAGACTGATCCACGCACCAGCCACCTGGATCTGCTCGCGCTGAGTTCCAGCGATAGTCTTGTCCACGGTGGAGATGGCGCGGCTCTCGGATTTTTCGCCTGGCTCAGGAAACCCGTTCGGCAATCTCTCCTGAAAGACTGCCTGCGCCGTAGAGGACAGGGGATGGCTGCGACACCGCCCCGTCAGGCCCCAATGCCGGTGGGTCAAAAACCCCTTGGGCGAGTCCTCCTCGTTGAGGACAATCCCGTCAACCGCGAGGTCTCTACCGGCATGCTCGACCTCCTCGGCTATCGCGTCACCGTCGCCGAGGACGGCCAGCAAGCCGTCGCCGCGTCCGCCATCGAGTCCTTCGATCTCATCCTCATGGATTGCCAGATGCCGGTCATGGATGGATTCATGGCCACGGCAAGGATTCGCGATCGAGAACAACAGACCCATGCCGCACGAATTCCGATCATCGCCCTCACTGCGAATGCGATGGACGGCGACCGGGAACGCTGTTTGGCGGCGGGCATGGACGACTACTTGAGCAAACCCTTTTCTCAACAGGCACTTGCGGAAGTACTCTCCCGCTGGTACGTGCGCAGAGAGCAGCTCCAGCCGACCGACAGCCACGTAGAGGCGCCATCTCCCGACGATGGCGAGAATCGCCCATCAACGGCCTCGCCTGCGACCCACATCGACCGCACCGCTTGGGCAAGTATCACCGCACTCCAACGACCAGGGAAGCCCAATCTGCTGCACAAGACCATCAGCCTCTATCTCACGAGCGCTCAGGCCCAGGTCGACGGGCTTCGTCAGGCTCTTCAGGAAAAGAATCACCAGGCTATGATTGTCCCGGCCCATACGCTGAAATCATCGAGCGCCCTGCTCGGCGCCACCCAACTGGCCGAACTTGCCGGACAGATCGAACGCGCCTGTAGAGACGGACGGGGAACAGAGGCGGCGGCCCTGATCCCAGCTCTAGAACACGAATACCAGCAGGTGTGCAGCATTTTTCATCAGGAACTCTCTCAAGCAGCTAAGGAGGCCGCATGAAACTCTCGACCTTCACCTATCCGGCATCCCATCCAACGCCCATCGCGAGCCATCCGCTCAGGAATCCCGCACGGACACTCGTCATTCTGTTCGGCCCGTCGCACTTGCTGGATGCGCCCGGCCCCATCCAAACCGTCCTGACCGCCTACGCCGGCGCCGCGGCTGTCGGCTGCTCCAGCTCAGGGGAAATCTTCGGCACGCAGGTGCAGGACGACACCCTGGTCGTCGGACTCTTGGAGTTCGACTCCACCACTGTCCGCACCGCGTCGGCTCATGTCGCGGATCCAGGCCATTCCTTCGATGCGGCACAGGCCATTGCCAAGCAATTGATGGATTCCACGCTCCGCGGCATTCTGGTGCTCTCCGATGGACTGGGCGTCAACGGCAGCGAACTGATTCGCGGACTGAACGCAGTGCTCCCGCCACAGGTGGTGGTCTCGGGAGGGTTAGCCGGTGACGGCGACCGGTTCAAACGAACGTGGGTGGTGAAAGATGGGCTTCCCGTATCCGGATATGTCACGGCCGTCGGGTTCTACGGCTCCGCCATCCGGCTCACCCACGGATCCAAGGGCGGCTGGGACCTTTTCGGACCGGAACGACTCATCACGCGTTCACAAGGAAACGTGCTCTATGAGTTGAACCAGAAGCCGGCACTCCAACTCTACAAAGACTACTTGGGCGAACTCGCCGGCGGACTCCCCGGCACCGCGCTCCACTTCCCCCTCGCGATCCGGCACACGCAACAAGAAGCCAAACGTCTGGTCCGCACGATTCTCGCTGTCGATGAGCGCGCTCAATCCCTCACGTTCGCTGGAGATATGCCGGAAGGGGCCTATGCCCAATTCATGCGGGCCAACTTCGACCGCTTGATTCAAGGCGCCTCCGACGCCGCAACGCTGGCGGCCGCACCGGGCACGGCATCTTCTCCAACTCTCTCGATTGCCATCAGCTGCGTCGGACGGCGCCTCGTGCTGGGCGAGCGGACTGAAGAAGAAGTCGAGGCGGCCTTCGACATGTTGCCGAAAGGCGCGGCGCAGATCGGGTTCTACTCGTACGGCGAGATCTCCCCCTACAGCACGGGACACTGCGACTTGCACAATCAAACCATGACTCTGACCACGATTTCAGAGGCCGCCTGAGGTTGACGATGCACCCACTGGTACAACGACAACTCAAGCGCCTGGGCCTCGATCCGGCGAATTGCCCGACGGACCTGGCAGGCTGGCACGCCATGTTGGAGCGCGTCAGTCAAAGCTATGCCGAGAACGATCAAGGCCGGGCTCTGTTAGAGCAATCGCTTGACGTCACCTCGCGGGAAATGCAGGGGCTGTATGAAGACCTCCGTCGATCCGGAGAAACAGAACTGGCGAAAGAGCGGAACAAACTGGAAGCCGTTCTCCATTCACTCGGCGACGGACTCTGCGTCGTGGACGCGCAGTGGAATATCGTCCGCCTGAATCCGCAGGCCGAAGAGTTGTTCGGCCTGCCCCTGGCCAGGCTGGCAGGCCAGCCGGTGTACCACTTCCTTTCGCCAGGCCCCGAAGAATTCAGTCACGAATGTCTCATCACCGACACCTCAATCCCGCCGCTTGAGCAAGGCCTCCCCTTCCGAACCAATGACGGTATTCTCGTGAGAGACGACGGCCAGATGACGCCCATCTCGCTGGTGGTCACCCCCGTCTCAACCAACGGCGTGGTCAGCGGCGCGGTGCTGGTCTTCCGGGACATCACAGCTCAGAACTGGGCGGAGGAACAGCGGAGGGAAAGCGCGGCGCTGCTCCGCCGAGTGCAGGCCGGGCTGCTGGAATTAGCGACGAATGCAGACCTGTATCGCGGAGAGCGCTCCGAGGCCTTTCAGGTGGTTACACGAGTGGCCTCGCAAAGTCTCCGCGTGGCCCGCGCCAGTATCTGGTTTTTCACGGACGCCCACGCAGCCATTCGCTGCGCTGACCTGTACGAACAGTCGACCGACGCTCATTCCAGTGGAACTGAACTTCCCGCCACGGCCTTCCCTCGATATTTCTCGGCGCTGGCCACGGAGGATGTCATCGTCGCCAACCAGGCCCAGACCGATTCCACGACATCCGAGTTCACCGCCAGCTATCTCATCCCCTTGGGCATCACCTCCATGCTGGACGTGCCTATCCGGGCTGAGGGCAAGATGGTCGGCGTCATCTGCCATGAACACATCGGTCCGGCCAGAATCTGGACTGCGGAAGAACAGCAATTTGCCACCTCGGTTGCCAACACCGTGTCATTGGTCCTGGAAGCCGCGGACCGCCGCAAGGCCGAGCAGGCCCTTCGAGAAAACGAAGAGAAATATCGCGGGCTCTTCGAATCGTCGCAGGACGCGATCATGATCCTCTCCCCGCCGGACTGGAAATTCTCCGCTTGTAACCCGGCCACGGTCGCGCTGTTCGGAGCCCGGACCATCGAACATTTCACCACGCTCGGCCCCTGGGATGTCTCGCCGACCATTCAACCGGATGGCGAACCGTCTGGGAGCAAAGCTCCGAAGATGATCATGCGAGCCATGCAGGAGGGGTCTCACTTCTTTGAATGGACGCACAAGAAAATCGACGGACCAGTTTTTTCGGCAACCGTCTTGCTCACCCGCGTCACCTTGCGCGGGGAGACCAGTCTGCAAGCCACCGTCCGCGATGTGAGCGAACAGAAGCGTGCGGAAGAAGCCATACGCAAGAGCGAGGCCCGAACGCGATTGGTGATCGACTCGGCCTTGGATGCCGTCGTCACGATCGATGATCGCGGGTCCATCGTGGATTGGAATCCCCGAGCCGAGGTGATCTTTGGATGGTCTGCCGCAGAAGTCTACGGGCAGAATTTGGCAGGCATCATCATCCCACCCCGATTCCGTGCAGCTCATCAGAATGGCATTGAGGCATTTCTTCGCACTGGCGCAGGACCCATCCTCGGCCGGCGCATTGAAGTCATCGCACTTCGGCGGGATGGCGCTGAATTTCCTATCGAACTCGCCGTCACCGCTCTCAAGACTGATGACGGCTTCACGTTTACCGCCTTCATTGAAGACATCAGCGAACGCAAACGGGCGGAAGCGGCGCTCCGCGACCTCTCCTCATTCCAGAAAGCCATGCTCGACAACGCCGGACACGCGATTATTTCCGCCACCCCCGATGGGATCATTCGCCTCTTCAATCCTGCGGCTGAATCACTACTCGGCTATCGCGCAGACGAATTGGTCGGAAAACAGACGCCCGCGGTCTTTCATGATCTGGAGGAGGTGGCTGCTCGCGCGCGTCTCTTCTCGGCAGAACTCGGCGTCCCGATCGAACCCGGATTTGATGTCTTCGTCGAAAAAAGCCGGCGGGACCTGCCCAATGAACATGAGTGGACCTACATCCGGAAAGATGGCATTCGCCTGACTGTACTCTTGAATGTCACGGCACTGCGGAATGCCGAGGGACAGATCACATCCTTCCTCGGGATCGCCTCAGACATTACCTCGCTCAAGATTGTTGAACGGGAGTTGATCACCGCCAAGGAGGCGGCGGAGTCCGCGAGCATCGCAAAGTCGCAATTTCTCGCCAACATGAGCCACGAGATCAGGACCCCCATGAACGGCGTCCTCGGACTGGCGGCACTCTTGCGGCAAACCCCCCTGAGCCCCAAGCAGCAACGCCTGACGGACACGATTGTGCGGTCCGGCAACTCGCTTCTGGATATCATCAACGACATTCTCGATTTTTCGAAGATCGAAGCCGGCAAATTGGAACTGGAACACACCGACTTCCATCTGCGCATCCTCGTGGACGACGTGCTCGAATTATTCGCAGCCCCCGCGCATCAGAAGCATCTGGAACTCATTGCCGATGTCGCCGACAGCGTCCCCGCCTTTGTGAAAGGGGACCCGGCCAGGCTCCGCCAGATTCTGATCAACCTGATCGGCAATGCCATCAAATTCACCGCTCAAGGAGAAGTGGTCGTGAGCATCGTCAGTATCGCCGACGGGGTAGACCAATCAGTCCTCTGCTTCTCGGTCAAAGACTCCGGCATCGGCATCACTCCCGACGCCTTGCGCAGCATTTTCCAACCGTTTGCACAAGCCGACGGATCGACCACGAGAAAATACGGCGGCACCGGACTTGGTCTCGCCATTGCCAAACAGCTCGTCACATTCATGGGGGGAGAAATCTGGGCCGAGAGTCAGATGGGATCGGGAGCCACCTTCCTCTTTACCGTCCATCTCGCTCACTCTCACCTGGGCAGCACAGGCGGGCTGGATTCGAAACAGGCCTTGCCGAACCAGCGCGTGCTGGTCGTCGACGACAGTCCGACCGCCCGCCTCACGCTGGACCGTCAGCTGCGAAACTGGGGGGTCAGCTCCACCGTCGCCGAATCAGGGACGGCTGCGGTACCACTCCTCGCCAACGCAGTAGACGAAGGCCTCCCCTACGACACCGTCGTGCTCGATCTCGATATGCCCGGCATGAACGGGCTCGACACCGTTCGCGCGATCCACGAGACCCTTCAGCACCATCACCCTCGTGTGATTCTCATGACACCGGTCGAACGTGTGGACGCAGCGGAAGACCACACCGGGCTGATCACCGCCACCCTCACCAAACCTGTGCGGCCCTCCGACCTTCACCGTGCCCTCTCCGGACAGGCCGTCTTGGTCTCCTCCTCTCGCCCGCACGAGCAGGAAGACCGGACACGCGCCACACCTCACGGCTCGATCCTCCTCGCGGAGGACAACGCCGTGAATCAGGAAGTGACTCTGGGCATGCTGGAAGTACTTGGCTGTACTGCCACGGCTGTCGAGAACGGACGATGCGCCATCGAGCTACTTGCCAGCCGGCCCTTCTCCGTAATCCTCATGGATTGCCAGATGCCGGAGATGGATGGATTTGAAGCCACCCGCGCGATCCGTCGACAGGAACAGAAGACCGGCACGAGAATTCCTATCGTGGCCCTCACCGCCCATGCCCTGCAGGGGGATCGGGAACTCTGCCTGGCGGCAGGCATGGATGACTACCTCAGCAAACCGTTCACGATCGAACAGTTGAAAGCCGTGCTCTCCCGGTGGCTGCCATCGGCGGCGCCCCCTCCGCCGACTGACTCTTCCCCGGCAGCGAGCGCTCCGTCACCGACTTCGGCGCTTCAATCCAGCGAATCTCCTGTAGATCCAAAGAGTTGGGACAGCATCACCAGTCTCCAACGTCCCGGACAGCCTGACCTGCTTGCTAAAGTCATCGGGCTTTATCTCAAGGATTCGCAAGGATTGGTCGATAAGATACTAGCAGCCACGGCAGGGAAGGACTTCGCCTCTCTGCGGGACACTGCCCATAGTTTGAAGTCGCGCAGTGCGACGCTGGGAGCCTGGCAGGTCGCCGACCTTTGCAAACAGTTGGAAATAGGCGCACGAGAGCAGACCTTAGCCTGGACAGAAGCCGAACGGCTGGCGAAGCAGTTACAACAGACCTTCACCGCAACGTGCGAGATCTTTGAAGATGAACGACAGAGGAGAGCGGCGTAAATGAATTCCACCCCACTGGCCCTGATTGTTGACGACGACATCACCTTGCGCGTCCTCGCACGGGAAGCGCTGGAACAAGCCGGCTGCCGAGTCGAGGATGCCGCGACGGGCCAGGAAGCCCTCGACGCCTTTCAACGGGAGGCGCCCGACATTATCCTCCTAGACGTCGTTATGCCGGGAATGGACGGATTTGCCACCTGCGCGGCACTCCGCAAGCTGCCCGGAGGGGCTTCCGTACCGGTCCTCATCATGACTGGCCTCGACGATGTGAAGTCCATCGCCACGGCCTACGACGCCGGCGCAACCGACTTTGTCACGAAGCCTTGGAACGCGCTCGTGCTCAGCCATCGGGTCCGCTATATGCTGCGCGCCAGCCAGGCCGTGGAAGAGCTCCTGGAACGCGAGATGAGTCTGGCCGAAGCCCAACGGATCGCCCGCCTGGGCAACTGGAAATGGAACTTGTCGACGAACCGGTTTATCGCGTCAACCCAGACCTTCCGTATTCTTGGCATCAAAGACGATCCTGCATCGACAACACTTTCCTTCAACCAATTCCTGGTTCACATTCACGAAGCCGATCGGCCGGCGGTCGAATCCGGCATCCGTCAAGCCATCGCCACCGGAGCCCCCTTCCGCCAGGATCATCGGGTCCACCTGCCCACTGGAGACGTGCGCGTCGTCCATCACTATGCTGAAGTGGCGTTCGAACAAGGCGGCGCCGCGGCCAGCGTCGTCGGGACAATTCAGGATATTACCGATCAGAAAAAAGCCGAGGCCCAGATTCACTTCCTGTCGAACTACGACCGTCTCACCCAGTTGCCCAATCGCCAGTTGTTCCAGGATCGGGTCACCCAGGCCCTGGCCACCCAGAAACGCCACGAGACGCAAGGCGCCATTCTTCTCGTCAACCTCGACCGGTTTCAACGCATCAACGATACGCTCGGCCCGAAATGCGGAGATACGATTCTCCGCGAAGTGGCCGAACGGCTGCTCCATTGCGTGCGACAATCCGACTCGGTGGCGCGCCACGACGATCAGGAACCCGTCACGCTCTCCCGGCTGGGCGGGGACGAGTTCACCGTGCTCCTCACCCATCTGGCTTCCGCGCAGAGCGCCGCGAAAGTAACCCAGCGAATCCTGGAATCCCTCAATGCCCCCTACCAGATCGATGGCCGCCAGGTGGTGGTGACCGCCAGCATCGGAATTGCGCTGCTCGGACAGGATGGCGACGATGTCGACACGCTGCTCCGCAATGCGGACGCGGCCGTCCACGCGGCGCAAGAAAAGGGACGGAACACCTATCAGTTCTATTCCCAGTCGATGAACGTGGCCTTGGCAGAACGGCTGAGTCTGGAGACAGACCTTCGTCAAGCCTTGGAGCGAAGCGAATTTGTGCTGCATTACCAGCCCCAGGTGGACATCCGCCGATGGGAAATCGTCGGCGTCGAAGCCCTCATCCGCTGGCAGCATCCGGTACGAGGTATGGTATCTCCCATGACCTTTATTCCACTGGCTGAAGAGGTCGGGCTGATCGACCAGATCGGACAATGGGTGTTCCGCACCGCCTGCGCGCAGCAGGTCGCCTGGGGGACGTACGGCCTCGGCGAAGTTTCCATCGCAGTCAACCTGTCGGGGGTCCAGTTTCAGCAAGCGAATCTCGTGGAGTCGATTCGCGCGATCGTCCGTGAGACCGGGGCCAATCCTGCACGGCTGGAATTGGAACTGACGGAAAGCACCGCAATGCACGATGCGGAGAATGCCGTCGCGACTTTTCAACAGCTGAAAGCCATGGGATTCAGTCTGTCCATTGATGACTTCGGCACCGGCTATTCCTCGCTGGCCTATCTCAAGCGCTTCCCCATCGATACCATCAAGATCGACCGGGCCTTCGTCAAGGACCTCGCGTCAGAATCCGAACAGGCTGCCATCGCCATCGCCATCATTGCCATGGCCCACGGGCTGAAGCTTCGTGTGCTGGCCGAAGGGGTCGAAACCCAGCCACAACTCGACATCCTGCGCGATCAGGGGTGCGACGCCATTCAAGGGTACTTCTTCAGCCATCCCCTACCGGCCGACCGTGTCGAGCAGTTGATCCGCGACCTCCGCGCGAAGTCCGATCACGAGCGGCGCGCCGCGTAGCGCCCGGCCGCGCGTCACGTTCTCACACATGGCCTATGACGTCTTGTATTTGGATGCGGCGCGCGATACCCTCGCACCATCGTCTTTTCTTTTCTGCACGATGGCCATCTACGCAATCGGCGACATCCAAGGCTGCGCGCGCTCTCTGGAGCGATTGCTCGCACTCATCCGGTTTGATCCTTCCGTAGACCGCCTCTGGTGCGTCGGCGATCTGGTCAATCGCGGCCCGGACTCCCTTCGCGTCCTTCGCTATCTCAAACAGCTTGGCCCCTCCGCACAGGTCGTCCTCGGCAATCACGACTTGTTCCTGCTCGCCGTAGCGGAAGGCATTGTCTCCCTGCGGTCGAAAGACACCATTCAGGACATCCTTGCCGCCGACGATCGCACCGAGCTCATCGATTGGCTCAAGCGACAACCGTTGCACCATCACGAAGGCGCCTATTTCATGGTTCATGCCGGCCTCCTGCCGCAATGGTCGGTCGACGACGCCGGACGCCTGGCCCGGGAAGTCGAACGCACCCTCGCCGGACCCGAGTCGCGCACGTTTCTTCAGGCGCTCTTTCACGGAAATGCCCCGCAGTGGAGTGCCTCACTGACCGGTTATGAACGACTGGCAGCTATCACGCGAGCCCTCACCAGGCTGCGCACCTGCACAGCGGAAGGCGCCTTGTCAGGATTTTCAGGATCCCCGAACGACGCCCCTTACGGACACCTTCCCTGGTTCCACATGCCGAATCGGCGGAGCAGCGATCACACCATTCTCTTCGGTCACTGGGCCGCGCTCGGCTTGCACATCGAATCAAACCTCTTGGGGTTGGACAGTGGCTGTGTGTGGGGCCGGCAACTAACGGCGATTCGACTGAACGATCGGCAAGTGTTCCAAGTGGAGTATGCGGATGACCGTGGACGGGGTTGAGCCCTCCCCCGCCAACCCGGATTGGCCTCGCTACTCATCCAGACCTTTCCCTGCCTATCGGTTCGTTCCAGGAAACAGTCCTCACCCGCGACGGAATCCGCAGGGCCATTCGTTCGGATGTCCCGAGCCGGGTCCAGCGGCCTGCAGACCAGAGGAGTGGTTCCGGTCCGAGGACTATCGCTTTGGAATCGATTTATATAATTTCGCGTACTGGTGGGAATGCCATGAGGTCTTTGAAGGATTCTGGCATGCGGTGGGACGAAAGACTGAACAGGGACGATTCTTCCAAGCGCTGATTCACCTGGCAGCGGCGAACCTGAAACGATTCACGCACCATCCCGTTGCCGAACGGAGTCTGCTGGGGAAAAGCGCTCATCTTTTTTCTGGACTCCCAGATTGCTACATGGGAATCGATCTGGCAGAATTGCGGGACAGCCTTACGGCAGCCTTGCGGCAGGGCTTCCCTCCCCCACTTCTGATGACTTTGGAATTGGGGAGAGAGCAGTCTCCCCGAAATTAACCCGCACGATTCCTCGTCTGCGACCCAAAGTGCCTCGTCACACACCCGCGACAAGCCGGACAAGCGGGACCTTCTCCCCTATTCCAAACGAGACCGGTTTCTTGACCGCCTCCGGATTCACGTACGTCCCGAACATTCGATCCCACACTGAAAACGTCACCCCAAAATTGGCCTGCTGGTGCGCTGGAGCATCGCTATGGTGGATGTGATGATAGCGGGGCGTGACGAAGATCCATTCCAGCCAATTCGATCGCCAGGACACATTCATGTGCATCCAATCGTTGAGCAGCATGTGCGAAGAAAGTACGACCAGCCAGATCCACCAGGGCGCCAGTCCAAACACTGAATAAGCAAAGATCCACGGGAGATTGAACAAGACCTGCTGGGGGAACGACGCCCGATACCCCGCCAGCCAGTACATCGTGGTCGGCGAATGGTGCCATTGATGAATGCGCCAAACCGCACTGAGATGCAGCAATCGATGCATCCAATAGGCGCCAAAATCACCCACTAGGTAGTAGAGCACGAAGGTCGCTGCAACCGGTAGCGCCATGATGGCGTCAGGAACCGGCGCGCGAAGTGCAATTCGAGCGCTCAGAAACTCGGCAGCGGGCAGAAGGATAAAGCCGACGAGCGTGCAGCCGATGAGGTCATACACCATCACTGACCGATACGAAATCGTCCGGGCTGGTACGGTCAGTTCGATCACTGTTACCCCGACAAGCCTCGCCAAGAAAAGGATGTGTACAAATAGTCCGTGATCAAGGACGAATTGACGGAATTCCCGGCTTAGCAACCACTCGACCCATTCCATCCGGTAGCCCTCCGTCCAACCGCAAGTGCTGACTGTACCAAACTGCCCAGCTCGTCTCCTACCCCTCTTAAGTCAGACTAGCCGGACTGCAGACGTTCCTCCAGGCGCCGTGACACGGCTCTATTCAGCCTCCCGCTGAATCACACGAAGCTGCCCGCGATCGTGCCACAGCTCTATCCACGGGGGAGAGTTTTGCCAGGTCCAGAGGAGCAACTGGCGATCGGGCCGCTCTTCCCAGTCGCCAACTCGCCAGGGCATGGGCCAGCCGCCCAGAACCGCATCGATCGCGCGACCCTTTAAATCCAATCGCTCCTGATAGGCCGAGGCGCACAACGCCGTGATCGGATGGTCTCTGAACTGCGGACTATAGCCCCATTCCGGCTGCCATTGATTCGCACGCAGCCACGTTTGAACCGCAGCAGACCCATACCGGAAGATCGCATCCAGCGGGGGGAAGGATGTGGCCGGTTGCGCATACAATTTGATGCCGTCCGGGATCGGCGGGAGCGTGGCCTGCCGATTGACCAGGACCAGCCCTGTCGCCCGATCTTCCTGATTGGTATAGACACTGATACAGCCGGTCAATCCATGTTCTCCCGGTACGACGCGGCACGCTACCGAAAGCCAGTGGCGGAATCGCGCATCCCGCAGGGGAACAACTCCCATCCCACCCCAGACCCCGCAGTAGTCGCTTCCGTGACGAGTCAGATGGACGCAGGGCCTCGCGAGTGCGTACCCTTCTTTCAGGAGTTCGTCAGGAGTCATGCCTCACTCCAATCGAATCGGGTCAGCCGCCCTGCGCCCGCACGGGTTGCAGGGCCGGACGACAACGATTCAACCTCGCGTTGACTGATCGAAGGCGGCAGGACATGGCCAGTACGCGGGAGAAATGAATGACCACACTTCGAACAGAGGACTCAGTGATAGGACTCCGCGTCGCTGGGGAACTTCCCGAGTTCGACTTCTTCCTTGAACCGCCGTACGGCCTGCAGTGCATCGGTTTTGAGATGAGCATAGGGTTTGACGAACTTCGGCACAAAGTCGTCGAAGAGCCCGAGCAGATCATAGAGCACGAGTACTTGCCCGTCACAATGCGGCCCGGCTCCGATCCCGATCGTAGGGATGGACAGCTCCGCTGTGATGCTTTTCGCCAACGGCGCCGGAATGGCCTCCAGGACAATCCCGAATGCTCCTGCAGCTTCCAGCGCCTTCGCGTCGGCCATCAACTCCTTCGCCCGATCCTTGGCCTTTCCCTGCACCTTATAGCCGCCATATTGGTTCACCGACTGCGGGGTCATGCCGAGATGCCCCATCACGGGAATACCCACCGCGGTCATCGCCTCGACCCGGCCGGCCATCGCCTGTCCCCCTTCAAGCTTCACCGCATGCGCGCCTGCTTGAATCAAGCGTCCGGCATTCCGCAACGCATCTTCCTTGCTCGCTTGATAGGACATGAAGGGCATGTCGCCGATCACCAGCGCTTGTTGCGCCGCACGGGCGACCAGCTTGGTGTGGTACAGCATATCCTCCATGGTAACGGACAGCGTATTGGCCTGGCCCTGCACCACCACACCGAGCGAATCTCCGACCAGAATGGCGTTGATGCCGGCCTGCTCCACAATGCGGGTGAAGAGCGCGTCGTACGCGGTCACAACGACAATCTTCTTCTCCTGGCGCTTGTGCTGCTGAAATTCTGGAATCGTCATCAGCCGAGATGGGCCTTGGTGATGATCTCTGCCAAGCGATGGGTGCCCTTGATCGCCATGATATGGACTCCGTCGCAATGTGCGCGCACCGCGTTGATGGTCCGCACGGCTATCTCCACGCCCACATCTTCCGCCTTGTTTCCGGCGGCCTTCAATTCGTCGATCATCTCCTGCGGCACCGACACGCCAGGAATGTTGGCGTTCATGAATTCGGCCATCTTGTGGTTCCGTAACAACAAGATTCCGGCCAGGACTTTCACCTTGTAGGGCCTCACGGCTTTCATGAAGCTCGCGAAGAGATCGGGGTTATAGATCGCCTGGGTTTGAAAGAACTGGGCTCCGGCTTTGACCTTCACTTCGAACTTTGCCAGCATCGGCCCGACCGGATCAGCCTCCGGAGTCACCGCTGCGCCGATGGTGAAGGCCGTCGAGCCGTCCAGTTTATTGCCGGCCATGTCGCGACCACTGTTCAGTCCTTGTACCAGCTGCATGACCTGCACGGAATCGAGATCGTAGACCGGCTTGGCCTCTTTGTGGTCGCCGACTGTCGGGTAGTCGCCGGTCAGACAAAGGATGTTGCGGATGCCGAGCATATGGGCGCCCATGAGGTCGGACTGCATGGCAATCCGATTCCGGTCGCGACAGGTCAGCTGCATCACCGGATCATGGCCCAATTCGTAGAGCAACCGGCAGACCGGCAGCGACCCGGCGCGCACGACAGCCGCCGTGTTGTCGGTCACATTGACGCCGTGCACACGCCCGACCAGTTCCTCCGCGTTCTCCAGCACCTTCGAGATATTGGTGCCCTTCGGCGGGTTGTACTCGATCGTCACGGCAAACTGCCCGCTACTCAAGACCTCGCTCAACCGCCGCGGTTCTTTACTCATGCATCTCCCTCACCCTTATCCACTCCCCTACTTCATCCCTTACCTTGTTGTAGGAGGGCTGGGGGCTCTTCACTGCGCGCATGCACCAATCTTATCTCCACTCTTCTAGAGATCGAGCGGGGCACTCCACATTGCGCGCATCCAACGAGGGTCTTCTGAGACCGCGCGTTGGGCGAGCACTGGAGGGTTCCGCTCGATCTCTCCCTCCTACACCATCCCCGCCATTCGCTTCGCTGACTCCACCGTGTTCGCTAGCAACATGGCGATCGTCATGGGACCGACGCCACCGGGCACGGGACTGATCCAGCCGGCCTTTTGGCTCACCGGTTCGAAATCGACGTCGCCACAGAGCTTCCCATCCGTCCACCGATTGGTCCCGACGTCGATCACGACCGCGCCTTCTTTCACCATGTCGGCCGTGACAAATTTGGCTTTCCCGATCGCGACCAGCAAGAGGTCCGCCTCACGGCAGACTGCGGGCAAATCCTTGGTCTTAGAATGGCAAATCGTCACGGTCGCGTTGCGCTGCAGCAGCATGAGCGCCAACGGCTTTCCCACGATGTTGCTGCGCCCCAATACCACCGCGCGCTTGCCTTCAATGCCGACACCGGTAGACTCGATCATCTTGATCACGCCTTTGGGAGTGCAGGCTTCAAAGACCGGATTCCCTTCAACCAACCGACCGAAGTTATACGGGTGGAATCCATCGGCATCCTTGTCAGGCGAGACCGCTTCAAGCACGATACGGCTCTCGATATGTTTGGGAAGCGGAAGCTGAACTAAGATGCCGTGAATCTTGGGATCCGCGTTCATCTTCTCAATCAAGGACAACAACTCTGCTTGCGTCGTGCTCGCAGGTAACTTGTGGTCGTCGATATAGATGCCTGCCGCCTCGCAGGCTTTCTGTTTGCTCTTCACATACTGATGTGACGCAGGATCGTCACCCACTAGAATCGTGGCAAGACCCGGCTTGATCCCGGTCTTTGCCAGGACCGCCGCTGATTCAATTGCCAGCCGGTCGCGAACTTGCTGCGCCAATGCCTTCCCGTCGATGAGTCGTGCTCCCACAATTCCCTCCCTGAATTCAAGCGGTTGGCCTTCAAAACCGTAGGCACCTTAGCAGGGCAATTTTCATCAAGTCAACGCCTGACTATAGGGAAGCGAGCCACACGTCGAGCAATCGACAATCTGGGCCGGCCCAGAGCCCTATCAGACTCTGCGCCGCTCTATCCCAAACCCATTCCTTGACAGTCTCTTCGCCCGTTCGCTACGATACACTTCTATCGTCACACTGATTTAATCACGCTTGAACATCCCATCATCCACCGACAATTTTCGCGGCACCCTCTTGAGGGCGATACTCGTCTGTTGTGCGCTCGCAGGTTCGTCAGGTCTCCTCCAGGCGGCCCAGATTACCGGCTTGGAAGGGCCGAATAGCTTCGTCGGCGACCAACAGGGCAAAGAATTCTTCATCTCCAATGTCCATGGGGAGCCGGACGCGCGGGATAATAACGGCTTCATCACGAAGGTGGACGCTGAGGGGAAAGTCCTCAACCTCAAGTTCATCCAAGGCGGCATCGTCGATGTCATGCTGCATGCTCCCAAGGGCCTGGCCATCGTCGATCAGACCCTGTACGTGGCCGATCTCGATCAGTTGAAGGGATTCGACAAGTCGACTGGCAAGTCCCTCGTCGTCGTCAGCTTTCCCCCGCTCCCCGCAAAAAGCATCGTCTCCTTGACCGATGTGACAGCCGGCCCCAACGGCATGCTCTACGTATCAGACCAATCCAACAACACGATCTACCGGGTCGAGCAAGCGGCCGGTCATCGCGTGAGCCTGCTCCTTCACGACGAGCGCCTCGCGGGTCCATCCGGGATTGCTGTCCATCCGAGAACCGGCCATCTCATCGCCGTGAGTTGGGAGAAAGGCAAGATTTTCGACATTACGCCGGATGGCCAGCTCTCCGAGCTGGAGTCAAATGGATTTTTCACCGGCCGCTTTCAAAATCTGAGCGGGGTCGATTTCGACCGTTGGGGCAATATGTACGTCTCGGATTTTTCCAGGGGAAAGATCTGGCGCATGACCCGGGACCAACGCTTCCAGGTGATTGCCGAGTATCTCCTCTCCCCGGCCGATATCAGCATTGACCGGGCCAACAATTTGATTCTCGTGCCCTATCACTATGCCCACGCGGCGGAGATCAACGGGCTGGAGGCTCCCTCGGACGGCAAGAGCCGGGACAACCGTCGCACCCTCGCTGACTATGGGTTTGGAGCGGCGGGCCCCCCGCAGCCTGCAAAGGAAGGAGCCGTAGCCAAATGAGCCAATGCGCCTACTGCAAACAACGCAAAGGCAAGCGTGTCTGCCCAGGCCTCAGCGGACTCATCTGCAGCCAGTGCTGCGGGGAGCATCGCCTCGTGCGCGTGACCTGCCCCAGTGACTGCGTCTATCTCGACAGCGGCAGCGACTATCAGCAAAAGCGGCTCGGCGAGCAATTCATGCCGGTGCGACGGGAATTCTATCGGGAGCTCGGTGAATTCGGCGGACAGCAGGCCATCTCTCTCTTCAACCTCATTGAAGTCATTACGGTGAGTTTCTTCCAGGGACGGCGCGACGGGCAGGATGCGGAAGTCGTCGCCGCCATTCAGGGGCTACGCCGCACATTGAGCCCCCTGCACGTGCCGGCGGCTCCCATGCCCGTCTTTGCCGAACATCTGATTAAAGAATATGACGCGTTTAAGAAGCAAAACCCCAAGCAGATTGCCGACTCATCCAACGCGCCGGAAATCCTCGATCGAGCGATCAAATTCGTGTCGGATTTTTCCGGGAAAGATTTTCAATCACGCCGCTTTCTCGGAGGGCTGATCGGGTATGTCACGGGCTATCATCCCGAGATCGCTGCCAACCTCCAAAAGAAACATGAACCGGGCCACATCGTGCTGCCAGGCCAATCGTTCATGCCTCCGCCGACCGCGGCTGAGTCCCATACCCACGGCCCGGACTGCCAGCATCACCAGCACTAATCCGTGACCCTGCCGCTTGACTGGAGGCCGTATCGCAGCCGATTGACGATTGCAATGCGCGCGCAATAAATCCTGCAAGCTGGAAGTCCGATCCGTTTGAGATAGACTGGATCTCCACACCGAACTCATTCCCCCGATCCCACCGCACCATCGCTTGATCGATATCGATCGGTTCCGGGAGGCCTGGCAGCCACACGCGAATCATGACGGCCATGTGCTGAGACAACGGCGCCTCGCCTTCCCGTTGGACTCGAAATCCGCTCAACGAAAGGTCACGCACCGTGCAGCGATGGATGGCGCTGGACGTCAAAATACAGGCATGGCACTCGCGCTCGACTCGCCGGTACATGCGACGTGTTGATGGGTTTCCCACAGAATCCCTCCTCGATAGACACCCTCTCGGTTTCGATAAGGTAAGAATACCTCGGAGTCTCCCTCTGGGAAATCCCACAAAAGGCCCCCACCAAAGGTAGGGGACGAGGCCACTTCAAGAGCTTTTCTCACCATTTTACGGGGTCGGGAGTCCATGAGGTGAGGCCTGGCCCGAACGAGGCATCAGCTTCAAGCCAAGGAAAAAGAACGGGCCCTTCCCGCCTGAAACGGGAAGGGCCCCTCTCGATTCATCCGGTGATATGGGACGAGGCTGTTTCTATTCGACGATCGTGACGGTCATTTCAACCCGGTCGTTCGGCAGGTCGCGATCGTTTCTCGGCAAGCTCACAATCTTATCGGCTACGCCGATTCCTTTGGTGACTTCACCGAAGACCGTGTACTTGCGATCGAGGAACCGGGAATCCTCGACCACGATGAAAAACTGTGACCCCGCCGTATCAGGGTCGTTCGCGCGCGCCATCGATACAATGCCACGCTTATGGGGAGTATCGCTGAATTCCTGCTTGACCGTATACCCGGGGCCACCCTGCCCATATGAATCCTTCTTGAGCGAATCCTTGGTATTAGGATCGCCGCCTTGGATCATGAACCCCGGTATGACCCGATGAAAAATTGTGCCGTTATAGAACCCGTCTTTGGCCAGCTTGATAAAATTCTCGACGTGCTTGGGGGCCAGTTCGGGAAACAATTTCAGCTCAATCTCACCGAATTTCGTTTTAATGATCGCCCGTGGCCCCTTAGGCGCTTCGGCTTTTGGAGCCGGCGCTTTATCCACGGCATCACTGACACCCGTCCCGAATAAGAAGGGAATACACACCGCCAACACGGCACATCCCATCACCCAGCTCAATCTTCTCTGCATCATCGTCCTCCCTTGACCATAGGGCCCGCTACGCTGACTATAACGACCATCGCCTCTGGCTTCAAGACTCGATCTGATCAAGCGCACAACGGGCAGCCATCTGTTCCGCTTCTTTCTTGCTCAGACCCCGTCCGGTACCCGCCACCAGCTCGTTGACTCGCACTTCAACCTCGAAGTGTTTTAGATGATCCGGCCCGGACTCCCGCACAGTCACGTAGTGCGGCAACTGATCGAATTGTTTCTGGCACCATTCCTGGAGTCGCGTTTTGTAATCTTCCTCCCCCGGCGTCGCTTGATGGGCTTCGGCCTGACGCAGCTCGGCTCCCAGCACACCCAAGGTAAAGACCCGGCTCGCCTCCAACCCCCCGTCAAGGTAGACCGCCGCAATCACGGCCTCCAAAGCATCGGCCAACAGGGACGGCTTTTCTCGTCCCTTCGAAAGCTCCTCTCCCCGCCCCAGCCGCAATATGGCACCGAGATTCATTCGGCGGGCCGCCTGGGCCAGCGATGATTCGCTCACCAAATTCGCCTTCAGTTTGGAGAGCGCGCCTTCGCTCAACTGCGGGTAGAGCTGCGCCAGGTGGTCGCTGATGATCAGAGAGAGCACGGCATCGCCGAGAAATTCCAGCCGCTCGTTATGGGATCGCGTCGTGCCCTTCCGCTCATTGACATGAGACTTGTGCGTCAGCGCTTCCGCGAGCACACCGGGATTCTTGAACCGATAGTGGGGGATAGAAGGAACTGGATCGGCTGGAGAAGCCGGTGTCATAGACGCGACCGCGCTAGGCTTCCAGGCGCCTGAAAATCAGACAGGCATTCACACCGCCGAACCCGAACGAGTTCGAAAGCGCCGTCTTGATCGGTACTGCCCTGGCTGTATTCGGCACATAATCGAGATCGCATGCGGGATCGGGGTTTTCCAGATTGATCGTGGGGGGCAACAGGCCGTGATGGAGCGCCAGAATGCTGAAGACGGCCTCGATGCCTCCGGCGGCGCCGAGCAAATGTCCCGTCATCGACTTCGTCGAACTGACAGGGATCTTGTAGGCCTGCTGGCCGAAGACCTGCTTGATCGCGCGCGTTTCGATGGCATCGGCCATCGTAGAGGTCCCGTGCGCATTGATATAGCCGATCTGGTCTTTGGCGATCCCGGCATCCTTCAACGCCAGCTCCATGCAGCGCACCGCGCCTTCGCCTTCTTCCGGCGGCGCGGTAATGTGGTAGGCGTCGCTGTTCATGCCGTACCCGATCACCTCCGCGTAGATCCGGACACCCCGGCGACGCGCGTGCTCGAGTTCTTCCAGGACGACGACCCCGGCGCCCTCACCCAGCACGAACCCATCGCGATCCTTATCGAACGGCCGGCTGGCCCTGGTCGGTTCATCGTTGCGAAACGAGAGCGCCTTCGCTGCGGCAAACCCTGCCACACCCAGCGGCGTGATCGCCGCCTCCGCGCCACCGGCAACCATGACATCGGCATCCCCATGCTGAATCAGGCGGAACGCATCGCCGATGCAATGGTTGCCGGTCGCACAAGCCGTCACTGCGCAGGAATTCGGCCCCTTGGCGCCGATGCGAATCGCCACCTGGCCAGAGGCCAGATTGATAATGGTCATGGGAATGAAGAACGGCGACACACGGCCTGGACCTTTTTCCCTGAGTACCTCATGATAATGCTCGATCGCACCCAGACCGCCGATACCGGACCCGATATAGACGCCGACTTTCGTGGCTTCTTCGGGAGCGACCTTCAACCCTGCGTCATCCACAGCCAGCTGGGCGGCGCCCACGGCATAGTGGATGAACGTATCCATCTTCTTGATTTCTTTTTTTTCGATGAATTGAGCCGGATCGAAATCACGCACTTCCCCGGCGATCTTGGCGTCGTAGGCGGCCGGATCGAACTTGGTGATTCGTCCGATGCCGGATTGCCCGGCACAGAGCGCAGCCCAAGTCTTGTCCACCCCGGTCCCAAGAGGTGTGACCAGTCCCAAACCTGTCACGACAATGCGCCGGGTCGATCGCTCAGACATACGTGCCGCTTATGATTTTTCCTTGATGTAGTCCAACGCTTTCCCGACCGTGAGGATCTTCTCGGCATCCTCGTCAGGGATCTCGATTTCGAACTCTTCTTCAAGCGCCATCACCAGCTCGACGGTGTCGAGCGAATCAGCACCTAAGTCTTCGACGAAGGAGGCTTCGGGAACCACTTCATCTTCCTCAACGCCGAGCTGCTCGGCAATAATCTTTTTTACGCGCTCATCAACAGTTGCCATCGATCTGCCTACCTCCTTCCCCAACGTGACTGACCCTGTGCGGCAACATGGGGATATGCTGCCGCTGGTTGTTCCCAGACCTTGGGGACCATCTATACCATTAACATACCGCCATTCACATGCAAAACATGACCGGTAATATACGCCGCTTCATCGGACACAAGAAAGCGGACCGCCGCCGCGATGTCGCCCGGTGTGCCCAACCGGCCCAGCGGAATCTGCTTCTGCAGTGTTTCCTTCACGTCGTCCGGCAAGCCGTGCGTCATGGCCGTATCGATGAACCCCGGCGCCACCGCGTTGACGGTGACATTGCGCGTGGCATATTCCCGCCCGACCGTCTTGGTGAAGCCGATCACGGCCGCTTTCGACGCGGCATAATTAGCCTGACCGGCGTTGCCCATTACGCCCACGATCGAGGCAATGTTCACGATGCGACCATACCGCTGCTTGGTCATTGGCTGCAAGACCGCCTTGGTGCAGTTGAACGTGCCGTTCAAATTGACTTGGAGCACCAGGTTCCAATCTTCTTCTTTCATCCGAAGCAACAGTCCGTCACGCGTGATCCCGGCATTGTTGACCAAAATGTCGATCTTACCCCACGCCTTCATGACCTGCTCGGCCATGGCCTTGGTATCATTCGCATCGGCTACGTTCACTTTGACATTGAGCACTTTCCGGCCCAACGCCTCGATCGCCTTGACGGTCTCTTGCGACCGGCTGGGATCCAGATCCGCGACGACGATATCCGCCCCCGCGTGCGCCAAGGTTTCCGCAATCGCCCGACCAATGCCCTGTGCCGCTCCGGTCACTATCGCTACGCGTCCTTGCAATGACATGCCGATTTCCTTGTTAAACGTGACGGATCAGGCCGGATGCGCGGCGCCGAGCGCCTGCAACGTCGCATCCAACGATTTCGGATCATGAACGTTCAATAATTTCGCATCCGGAAGAATGCGTTTGATCAGGCCCGTCAACACCGTCCCGGGCCCCACTTCAACAAATGTCGTCACACCCATCTTCGCCATCGCCTGCACGGAGTTTTCCCATAACACCGATGACGGCAGTTGGCGAACCAGTGAGGGTTGAATCTCGACAGCCCGGCTGATGGGTCTGGCTTCGGCATTATTAATAAGCGGCATCCCTAAATCAGTCCATCGCACGGCGGCAAGATCTTTTGACAAACGATCGGCTGCAACCTGCATCAACGGCGTATGGACCGGGACGCTGACCGGCAATGGGATCGCCTTTTTGCAGCCTTTGGCTTTCGCCAGTTCAATCGCTCGTTCAACGGCGGCTTTTTCTCCGGCAATGACCACCTGTCCAGGCGAATTGAAATTCGCCGCGGCAACCACGCCGACTGCAGATGCCTCCCGGCAGACCTCCCGCACGACATCCGGCGTCAATCCCAGCAGCGCGGCCACCTGGCCGGTGCCCGGCGGTACCGCTTCAGACATATAACGGCCGCGCTTCTGTACGAGCCCGACGGCATCGCGAAAGGACACGCCGCCCGCAGCCACCAGCGCCGAATATTCACCCAGACTGTGTCCAGCCACTGCTACAGGCTTCAGACCTGCCGAGTCCAATGTCTTGAGGGCCGCGATGCTGCTCACCAGCAAGGCCGGCTGCGTATACTCCGTGAGATTCAGCCGTTCAGCCGGCCCTTCGAAGCAGAGCGCCGCACTGTCATAGCCGAGCACAGACGACGCCTCGTCATAGACCTGCTTCAGCCTGGGATGGGCATCACATAGCGCTTTGCCCATGCCGACCGACTGCGACCCCTGTCCAGGGAACACCAATCCAATGCCAGAATTCATGGGCGTAGATATCTTAGAAATGACGTGGAATGTCAACGGGAAAAGTTGTGAGGGACGGCTGCGTGTCGACTCACGGCCATTACCATCGGATCAACGCCGAGGCCCAGGTCAACCCGGCTCCAAATGCGCCTAACATAACGAGCGACCCGTCCTGAACCCGCCCTGCTCGAACCGCCTCGTCCAGTGCGATTGGAATCGAGGCCGCCGACGTATTCCCATAGCGTTCAAGATTCACCATCACCTTCTCAAGCGGAAGACCGAGCCGTTCCATCACGGCCTTGAGAATCCGCATATTGGCTTGATGGGGCACGTAGAGATCCAGATCTTCGACCTGCAGCTGGTTTGCTGCCAGCGTCTCCCGAGCTATTTCTTCCAGCGTCCGCACCGCAACTTTGAAGGTTTCATTCCCCTTCATCTTGATGAAGTGGGCCCGTTCGGCGACTACCTGCTCGGAGAGTGGCGTACGCGACCCGCCGGCTGGCACGGTGATCAACTCACAGAGGCTCCCGTCTGACCGCAAATGCGTTGAGAGAATCCCCCGTTCACCATCGCTCGCGCTGACCACTGCGGCGCCCGCCCCATCACCAAACAGGATGCAGGTATTCCGGTCACTCCAATCGGTAATCGCCGACATCACCTCGGAACCGATCACCAAGACATGCCGCATTCCGGTTCGTACATACGCATCCGCCACCGATAAGGCGTAGACAAATCCGCAGCAGGCCGCCGACAGGTCGCAGGCCGCCGCTTTCGTCGCACCCAGTTGATGCTGGACCAGGCAGGCCGTCGCGGGAAGGGGATAGTCGCCCGTGCATGTGGCAACCAGGATCATATCGAGATCGGATGCCGCAAGACCGGCGGCTTCCAGCGCACGCCGCCCGGCCTGAACCGCGAGATCCGAACAAGCCTCCCCGGACGCCGCAATATGGCGTTCACGAATTCCCGTTCGTTCGCGAATCCAGTCATCGGACGTCGCCACCATACGCTCGAGCTCCGTATTGGTCATGACTCGAGACGGGGCATACGACCCGGTTCCCGTGATACGGGATTTCATGCAGAGGGCTCCGCAGGCGATGGACTGGCAATACTCTCTTCGATATCCCGTTGAATCAGTTCGTGCACACGCCCTTCGGCCATCCCTTTGCCCCGACGGATGGCATTCTTAATGGCTTTCGCCGAGGAGCGGCCGTGGCAAATGATCGTAATCCCGTTGACGCCGAGCAACGGCGCGCCACCGAACTCCGCATAGTCGATCTTGCGTTTCAGATTGAGGAGCGGCCCCGCGATCAGCGGATACGCCAGCCGGCTCAACCACGAACTGGAAATTTCTTTGATCAGGAGCTTCTTGATGGTTTCCGCCACGCCCTCGGAAATTTTCAGCGCGACATTCCCGATAAACCCGTCGCAGACGACGACATCAGCCGTTCCGCTATAGACCTCACGCCCCTCGACGTTGCCGATAAAATTCAGCGAACTGGCCTTTAACAGCTTGAAGGCTTCCTTGGTGACTTCGTTGCCCTTGCTGTCTTCTTCACCGATACTCAAGAGACCGACGCGAGGATTGGGCTTGCGAAACAGATGCTTCCCGTATTCGTTCCCCATCAGGGCAAATTGTTCGAGATGTTTCGCCGAGCAGTCGACGTTGGCGCCAACATCCAGCATGATGGCCTCGCCCGTCAGTGTTGGTAGGCTGGTGGCAATGGCCGGGCGCTCGACACCTTTGGTCAAACCCAGCACGAAGAATGACGACACCATGCTCGCACCGGTGTTGCCCGGACTGACCACGGCACTGGCCTCTCCGTGCTTGACCAACTCTGTGGCGATCCAGATCGACGAGTCCCGCTTTTTACGCGCAACGGCGGCCGGCGATTCGTGCATCTCGACGACCTGAGGCGCATGCCGAATGGAGAGACGAGGGTCGGTGACGCCAAGGCGCGCGCATTCGCGCTTCAAGGCCGTCTCGTCCCCGACGAGGATGACCTCGACGTCGAGTTCTTTGGCCGCCTGCATGGCGCCCTCGATACAGGGTGCGGGACCATGGTCCCCCCCCATCGCATCAAGTGCGATCTTCATGCGAAATCATGTGCTCGAGATTGGACTAGGTGACTGAACACGCGTGGCACCCGTGATTGCCCCCGATGAGCCGAGAGCTTAGCGCAGACGCACGAAATGCACAACCGGAACGAGAAGAGCCGAGGCCAAGCGGCCTCGGCGCAGCTGATCTCGGTCCCGCTAGGACTCTTCGACCTGAATAACTGCCTTACCCTTGTAGGTTCCACAGTTCAAACAAGTGTAATGCGGCAGCTTCAGCTCGTGACACTGTGGACATACGGACATCCCCGGAGGGGTCATCCGCAGCTTTTGTGTACGTCGCTTGTCGCGGCGCGCACGAGAATGTTTATGTTTCGGATTAGGCATGGCAACTCCTTCCCACGTTCAAGACCGCCGAGAGATCGGTCCCCCGACGTCACTTCTGTTCAGTCTTCAAGCTCTTCAATACTTGAAACGGATTGGTCGGGGCCTCATCCGGACAGGCACACCGCCCCTCGTTCAAATTCTTTCCGCAATGCTGGCACAACCCGGCACAATCTACTTTGCACAACGGATGCATCGGGTTCGACAAAATCACTTGCTCTCGCAGCATCGGCGCGAGCTCCAAGTGATCTCCCGCGTAATGATAAATCTCGTCATCCGTCTCGTCCGGCTCGACAGCTACCGGTTCGACCGCCTTCTTGCGGTGATCGACCCGCTTGGCCGCCGGTGACACCGCCTTCGGTTCCGGTTCGTACACCACGCGGAGCGCAAACGCCAACGGCTCAGAGAAATGAGCCAAGCACCGCACACATTCCCGGATGGCCGTCCCTTCCACCACTCCGGTCACACAAATCGTGCGCTCCACCTGAGTCAGATCCAATCCGACAGCCAGCGCGCCTTCGAGCTGCGTGTCTGCTTCGGTCAGTCCCAGCTCCTCAGCGGTCACGTCACCCGTCAGCGACAACCCGTCGGCGGTGATATCTGCAAGATGCGGAGTCAGCAGATCCATCATGATCTCCGGCGACACGCCGGCTCCCCACGCCTGTATCGCGTCACGCTGACTCACGCGCGCTATCGCTCCTCGGCAAAGCTGATGATCGCGATATGCCGGGCGCGCTTGATTGAAATCGTCAATTCACGCTGATGCCGCATGCAGTTCCCGGAGATCCGGCGCGGAACGATTCGTCCACGCTCGGTGAGAAAATTCCTAAGCAACCCGGCATCCTTAAAATCAATCGGGGCCTTTTCCAGGCAAAACCGGCACGGCCGACGCCGTTGAAACAACCGCCCGCCGCCCCCGTTACCGTCACGGCGATCACCACCGCCTGCACCGCCACCCGTTCGTTCCATCACTGCCTCCTCGTTCGTCCTAATCAATGCTGTTCGTCAAACTCATAGCTGGGTTCGTCATGAATCGGCGGTTCACCGCCCGGTCCGCCGCTCGTCCCGGCGCCATCCTGGCGCTTCGGCATGAAGGTCACGCTCTGGGCCACGACCTCGTGCTTGCTGCGCTTCTGCCCGTCTTCCGTTTCCCAGCGGCGTTGCTGGAGCCGCCCTTCAATGATCGCCCCGTTGCCCTTGCTCAAATACTGTCCGCAATGTTCCGCCTGCTTGCCGAACACCACGATGTCTACAAAACAGACTTCCTCTTTCAGCTCCTCACCCTGCTTGAACCGTCGGCTCACCGCCAGTCCGAAGCTCGCGACCGGAGTCCCGCTCGGCGTATACCGCAGCTCGGGATTCCGCGTGAGATTGCCCATGAGGATGACTTTATTAAATCCGGCCACCGTCGGTCTCCTGCGCTGAGGCCTCCAAAGGACGCGGCGGGACTAATTCTTTTTCAAGATGGACGGTCAAGAACTTGAGGATGTTGTCTTCCAAACGGTAGGCCCGCTCAAGCTCGCCGACGGTCGTGTTGGGGGCGCGAAAGTAGAAATAGGCATAGGTGCCTTTCCGCTCATGCCGCACTTCATAGGCAAGCTTTTTCTTGCCCCAATTCTCGGCCTTGATGAATTGCGCGCCGGTCTTATCGGCCACCGCTTTCATCTTATCGATGAGGGTATTGGTCTCCTCGTCGGAGACGGACGGACGAATAATGAACAGAGACTCGTACAGCTCCATGCAGCAATCCTCCTGGACAAAGGCCCCGGATCCGGTCCGGAGCGAGGTGTAGGTGCCTCTATATGAGGCGTAAAGAACGGTGGACGGTATCACAGCGGCAAAGAGGCTGTCAATTGAATGAGTGATGCTCAGGCTCACTCCGGCTGCGCCCTAGCGCGGAGATGACGACCCGCCTAGTCTCGTCGATCAAACCAATAGATCAGCTCGATGAGATGGAGATCGACCCCTCGGCTGTCTTGCCCGTAGAGCGTCGCATCCGAATAATGCTGAAAGTGATAGCCGATTCCGAGCGGTCCGGCCACGCGGCTGGTAATTCCGAATGTCCATACAAACTGAAATGGCCCGCCAAAATTCTGCCGGCCGAACTTATAATCGCTAAGCAAGGCCCCTCCCCCTCCGACGTCGATCGCTATTAGTCCATCCTTGCGCCCGAAGACAATATCAAGCGGCACGATTGTCATGATCCCATTAGTTTCGTTGGCCCCGCGTAACATGCCGATCGATGCAAGCATCCTCGTACCGAGTATCCAGTCTCCGCCAAGCTCCTTCTCCCAAGGAAGTCGAACTGTCGCCGCAAGGTCTGCCTGTTGGAAGTCACTCTGTCGCTCTCGGCCAAGCGGGGAGCCGCCGCTGAACCCGCCTCTGAGTCGGATCGACTCGAAGGCAAAATCTCCGGCTTGAGCCGGCCCGGCAATTCCAACCTGAACAAATATCAGCCCCATCAGCACCAGAACGGTCACGCCCATACATCTACGCATTGAAGAACCCCACACCCATCATGCTGGTTTACTGCTCGAGCACCACTACCTCGCCATGAAGCTCATATCCGCCCGATGCAGTCTATGCCCCTTCTTCGCTTTGCGGGGCCTTCTCACGAACATTGAATTGATTCATGGCCGTGGAAAGACCTCGGTGGATCAGGCACTCCATTGCGTCAACGGCTCGTTCCAGGCATGGCGTAAAAACATCCGCCTCATCCTGCGTCACCGGCTGAAGCACATAGTCCGCGGCATCCATGCCAGGAGCGGGACGACCGATTCCGATTTTGATCCGGACAAATTGCGGAGTCCCAATCGCCTCTATCACCGATTTAATCCCGTTATGCCCACCGGCCCCGCCGCCCTGCTTGATGCGCAGTCGACCTGGCTCTAAATCGAGATCATCGTGAATGAGAATCAGGTTGTCCGGCTTGATCTTGAACTCGCGCAGCAAACCTTTGAGAGGAGGCCCCGTGAGATTCATCCAGTCCAACAAGCCGGCGAGTTCGATGAACTCCGACCCAAGCCGACCGGATCCTCGTTGAGCAGTACCGCGGAAGGCGAGACGGATAGACCATCGAGCAGCCGCCCGCTCGATGGCCCACATACCGACGTTGTGACGAGTCCGGGCGTAGGCTTTGCCTGGGTTGCCCAGTCCGACGAGGAGATGCACCGCTACTTCTTCTTTTCAGGTTCCTTCTTTTCAGCTTTCGGGGCATCCTTACCGGCGGCTTTCTTGTCGCCACCTTTGGCATCTCCGGCTGCAGCCGCGCCCGCCTTCGCAGGCTCTCCGCCTTCGCCTGCTTCCTTGCCCTTCGCCACGACTTCCGGCTCGGACGCCGCTGCGCCTGCACCACCAGTCAGCAGTGCTTCCAGCTTGGCATCGGAGATCGGGGCCGCGACACTTACAATCATCAGATCTTCGTCGTCGAGGAATCGGATACCCTCGCGCCGCGCCACATCCTTCAGGTGAATGCCTTGACTGATTCCGAGTGAAGACGCATCCACGTCGATCTGGTCCGGCAGCACCGCCGGCAAACATTCGATATGGAGTTCACGGGCATTATTATGCAACACCCCGCCTTCTTTTACGCCGACGGGAATGCCGCCGGTGACGTGCACCGGAACTTTCACGCGAATCGGCTTGTCCATGGAGATCTCAAACAAATCGGCATGCAACACACTGCCGGTAATGGGATCCACCTGATAATCACGCAACAATGCCGTGCGACTCGCCTTAGTCTTGGCGCCGTCTACGGTCAACGATACCAGCACCGTGCTGCCGGCTTGTGCCTTGAGAATCTTCACCAGTTCATCGGGATTGACCGTGAGAAGCACACATTCTCCCTGCCCATAGAGCACCGCGGGGATCTTGCCGCTCCGTCGCAGCTGGCGCGCGATACCCTTCCCCGATTGCTCCCGTACGGTCACTGCTAAATCAAATTTCATGATGCTCCTCCGTCTCTCCTACGTCGATCTGGTCCCCGCGATTCAAGGACTCAGGCAAATAATGAGCTGACTGATTCGTCTTCGTGGATACGCCGAATGGCCTCGCCCAATAACGGCGCGACCGAAAGTTGATGCAATCTGGGGCAGGCCAGTTCTTTCCCGCGCAACGGAATAGTATTGGTCACCACCACCTGCGACAAACAGGAGTTCGTGATACGGTCCAAAGCCGGCCCTGACAAGACCGCGTGTGTACAGGCGGCCCACACTTCCCGCGCCCCTTTGTCGGCGCACGCCTGGGCGCCCTGTACAATGGTTCCGGCCGTGTCGATCATATCGTCCAGGAGCATCACGCTTTTTCCCTGCACATCGCCGATGATATTCATGATTTGCGCTTGATTCGGGCCTTCGCGGCGTTTATCGATAATGGCGAGATTGGCCTGCAGCCGCTTGGCAAAGGCCCGCGCACGCTCGACCCCGCCGGCGTCCGGCGACACCACAACTAAGTCATTGATCTTCTTCTTGGTGATGTAATCCAAGAGCACCGGCAATGCATACAAGTGATCGACCGGCACGTTGAAAAACCCCTGAATCTGCCCCGCATGGAGGTCCATCGTCAACACACGATCGGCGCCCGCGGTACTGATCAAATCGGCCACCAGCTTCGCCGAAATCGGCACGCGCGGTTGATCCTTCCGATCCTGCCGCCCATAGCCAAAGTAAGGAATAACCGCTGTGATCCGGTTCGCCGACGAACGTTTCAGCGCGTCGATGATGATCAACAGCTCCAGAAGTGAATCGTTCACAGGCTGACAAGTCGACTGCACGACAAAGATATCAGCGCCGCGCACATTTTCATCGACTTTGACCCGGATCTCGCCGTCACTAAAGGAAGAGACGGTGGCCGCCCCGAGCTTTTGCCCGAGATAGGTGCAAATCTCATGGGCAAGCGCAGGATTAGCGTTCCCAGAGAATATTTTCAGTTCTCTGTTCATCACCGACTTCTCAAACGATCCAATCTCTTACTATTAAGTAACTGAATTCTTGAAAATACTTGGGTGAATTGACTTACCGGCTGACGTCGGCAGAGTGCAGAGGCTCTGCTACCTTGCTCACGGCTCGCTGCGGAAGAAGCCAACCAAGTGGCGGACTGTATCGGAAAGGCCTCGGATTTGTCAACCGATTGCTGGCAAATCAGAAGGAGCGCACTCAACTCGCAGTTTTCCTGAACTGGTCTGCGCCACAAATGTCTTCAGTTCCGGCCGCCCGTGAAAGTACGCAGCCGCCCGGCGAGCGCCGGCCTCGTCCTGGAATATCCCGAACACCGTCGCACCGCTGCCGGACAACAAGGCCAGCTGTGCACCCCGGCTCAACAATTCCCGCTTGATCTGCTGAAGAACAGGATGCGTCGCGAACACCGGACCTTCGAAATCGTTTGAAGCCAGGCTGATCACATCCTCCCATGCAATCCGGCTCTCTGACGCAAGCTGGGTGCATCGATCGGAAAGCGGGGCCACCCCCTGCCGCGTTGCAGACAGTTGCTGATAGGCCCATTTCGTTTCCACGGGGAAGCCAGGATTTACAAGCACGGCCCAACGGGCATCGGCCACGTGAATCGCCCTGACCTGCTCGCCTCGACCAACAACGACTGCAGTCGGCGCATGAAAGAAGAACGGGACATCGCTTCCAAGCTCTTGACCGATTTCCGCCATCCGGGCTGCTGACCAGCCGACGTTCAAAAGTCGATCGATTCCAAGAATGGTTGCCGCCGCATCGCTGCTCCCGCCACCAAGGCCAGCGCCCATTGGAATGCGCTTTGCCAGATGGATATCGAGACCGATCTTTCGCTGCGATTGCACGAGTACCGCTGCCGCAGCACGATAGACGAGGTTGGTCTGATCGACACTAAGCGAATGACTGTCGCACTGTAACCGAATCTCCGTGTGCTGCGGAGCCAAGCGGATGGTGACGGCGTCTTCGAGTCCAACCGTCTGCATGAGGCTCCACACATTGTGAAACCCGTCAGGACGACGATCAAGCACCCGCAGAATCAGATTAACCTTGGCTGGAGCGAATACGGTAACGGCGGATCGAGGGGGATTGGGCGAATCTTCGTGCGGTCTAGTCACGGCCTCCCTTTATAGCATACTTCTCGAGCCGGTAGCGGAATGATCGGGTGTTGAGCCGGAGCAATCTGGCCGCTTTCTTTTTTACCCACTGGGTCCGCTCCAACGCCTTCAGCAGGAGGTCTTTCTCAAGGCCATTGATCATTCCCTCAAGGTCTAACCCATCTTCCGGCAGTTCGGTGGGGACCCCGCCCTGTTGTTGGGGCGATACTGTCCGGTGAAGCCATCCACGCATGTCAGCGTCCGTCACTGGGCCCCCCGTTGAGAATGCGACCACTCGCTCAATCAAGTTTTCCAGCTCTCGCACATTGCCACGCCACTCATGCCCTAACAGTACTTGCATCGCCTCAGAGCTGATCGTCGGCATCGGCTTCCCGCTTTCCTTAGAAAACCGCGCAAGGAAATGTGTGACGAGCAGCGGAATATCACCGGAGCGCAACCGAAGCGGTGGGAGGCGGATTGGAATGACATCCAAACGATAGTACAGATCTTCACGGAAGGAACCATCCGCCACGGCCTTCTCAAGATCTTTATTCGTCGCAGCCACGATGCGCACATCGACCTTAATATCCTGGGTCCCGCCGACTCGACGAAATTCGCGTTCCTGAATCACCCGCAATAACTTCACCTGGATCGTCGGCGTCGTGTCCCCGATCTCATCCAAAAATATCGTGCCTCCGTTCGCGACTTCGAACAACCCGGCTTTGTTGGAAATGGCACCCGTGAACGAGCCCTTCATGTGCCCGAACAACTCGCTCTCCAAGAGCGTTTCGGGTACCGCACTGCAATTCACGGCCACAAACGGCAAGGGGCTCCGCGCACTATTGTAGTGGATCGCCCGAGCGACAAGCTCTTTGCCGGTTCCACTTTCTCCGCAAATCAACACATTGCTCTTTGAGTCGGCGACTTTCTTCACCACATCAAACACCTTCTGCATCGCCTCACTCTGTCCCACCAACTGGGCAAAGGACGATTGACTCGCCATCTCGCGCTTCAACAAGATGTTCTCTGTCGTCAACCGCCGCTTCTCCAGAGCATTCCGGATGATCAATTGCACTTCATCAACCTGGAACGGCTTCGTGAGATAGTCATACGCGCCCTGTTTCATCGCCTCAACGGCCGAGTCCGCTGTGGCAAAGGCCGTAATGATCAAGACGACAGTTTCTGGCGAGGCGGACTTGACGGCCCGGAGCACTTCCATTCCATCCACTTTGGGCATCCGCAGGTCGGTAATCACGAGATCGAAAATTTCTTTCTGTACCTGTTCAATCGCCTCTTCACCGTCTGATACCGCCGTGACGGCATACCCGGCCCGCTTGAGCATGATGCTCAACACTTCCCGCAAACTCTGTTCATCATCGACGACTAAGATCTTTTCCATGGCTCCCTACCTTCATGCCAGAGTCTCACGCCGACATCGCCCGAGCGGGGCAAGCACACCACAAATCGAGACCCCTCATGCTCTCGACTCTCAACCTTGATCCACCCGCCGTGCAAATCAACAATCCGGTGAACTGCCGCAAGGCCCAATCCTGACCCCTGTTTTTTGGTCGTAAAGAACGGAAGAAAGATGTTGTCGAGGTTTTTCTTCGAGATCCCTTCGCCGGTATCATGAAATGAAATCTCGATAACCTCTCCTTTACGTCCGGCAACATCGATGGCCCTGCAGCTGGTCGCGATCGTCAATTGTCCGCCCTTCGGCATGGCATCGAACGCATTCGTGGCAAGATTCCAGAACACCTGCTTCAACTGATCCTGATCCACCTGCCCGGCCAACGCCTCACGAGACGGCTTGGCCTCAATCCGAATATTCGCTCTCGTCCGAGCTTCATGTTGTACCAGATCAAGGGTCTCGGCAAGGAGTTTGTTCAAATCATGCTCGGCCAGATTCAAAGCCGGAGGCCGTGCATACTGGAGAAACTCCGTGATGATTGTATCGAGCCTTGTCGCCTCCCGAATCGCGATGTCCATCAGCCGCTGGCTCGTCTCGTCCGCATGAAGGTCCTTCCGCAACATTTGCATCGCCCCGGCCAACGCGCCGAGCGGGTTGCGGATCTCGTGGGCCATCCCGGCCGACATTTCACCCAGACTGGCAAGCCAATCTTTCCGGCGCATCTCCTCTTCAAGATCCCGAATTTGCGTCAAGTCTTTGAAAACGCCGACCATCCCTGTCGTCTTTCCACGTTCCTGAAGTGGCGACAGCGTCATTCCCAGCACTAAGCGATTCCCGTCCGCGCGCGTACACTCCACTTCGAACCGCATATGTGCAGCCCCGTCGTCCTGCACATCCAGAGATCGATCCGGATGCCAGTTAAACACGTCCCGCCAGGGGCGCCCTTGAACTTGCGCGAGATTATGTCCGGTGGCTTCCTGCGCGGCAGGGTTAAAGGAGGTGATTCGCCCCTCCTCATCAGCAGTAAATACGCCGCTACTGATACTGTGAATAATGTTTTCATGAAAAGCCTGAAGTCGGCTGAGTCCCTGCTCTTTTTCCTTGAGCGAATGATCCGCACGTTGAAGCTGTTCTGTCAGAAGGCCACTCAAGAAGCCCACCACCAAGAACGCCAGACTGTGAACCCCAAACGTCTGAAGCGTTTCCGGCGCACTCAGACGTGTCCTGGGCAACCAACCCCAGGCTTCAGTGAGCCCATATAATTGAAGATTGGTCAGGAGGCCGAAGAGGATGACGCACAGGCTGGCAGTCAGAAGGCCGACCTTCCGGCGAGGCACCAGGCTCGCCAACGTAACCGAGATCACATACAGCACCAGAAATGGGCTCTCGATCCCGCCGGTTCTTGCGATCAAGACTGTTTCGAGCAGGAAGTCGATGCCGATTTGTACCCAGGCTAGTTGGACCAACCCCTCAGCGGTGGTCACAAAACGTAGAGCGAGGGCATACCCAATGGTGATCGCGTAGGTGAACACGATCAGGCTATAAAACGTCTCGACCTGTTCCCCTCTCGTGACTTGAAACGTGAGAGAAAGCCCGAGCAGGAGAGTCACAACGAGGACTCTCAGGCCGATTAGCCATTGGATTCTTGCTTTGATTTCGACCACAGAGACTCCGGAACCTAGGAGAGAAAACCGCTCAGAGAAGCCTTAAGAAAGGGGATGGGAAATCGTTCCGCATGGATTAAGCACTGACGAGAAACCGGCACACCGACATGGGCAGATCGACAGACGTCGGTACGCTATTTCGCCGACGTCTGCCGAATCACCTAGGTCACACGCTCCGTTCGAAAACACCTTTACCCAATCGCCGAGGCCATCGTGAAGATCGGCAGGTACATCGCGATGACGATGAAGCCGACCGTGACGCCGAGAAACACCATCATCATCGGCTCGAGTAACGCCGTCAGATTCGTCACCGCCGCATCGACTTCGTCCTCATAAAAATCGGCGATTTTCCCGAGCATATTGTCGAGCGCACCGGTGGACTCGCCGACGGCAATCATGTGGGTCACCATCTTGGGGAACGCCTCGCTCTTGGCGAGCGGCTCAGAAATCGTCTTTCCTCCGCTGATGCTGATGCGTGCATCCATCAGCACGTTTTCGATGACTTTATTCCCGGCCGTCTTGGCACAGATCGATAAGGCCTCCAGCAGGGGCACTCCGCTCGTGATCAGCGTGCCCAATGTTCGCGTAAACTTGGCAACCGATGCCTTTCGAATCAAGTCACCGAACACCGGCAATTTCAGGACAATCTTGTCAACCGTCAATCTGCCTTGAGCAGTCGCATAGTATTTCTTGAAGGCGATCACCCCGACAACGATCGCACCAAGAATAATGTACCAATTCCCTTGCACAAAGTTACTCATGTCGATGACAAGCTGGGTCGGCCCAGGCAAGGCCATCTTCCCGCCCGACATTTCCTTGAACATTTTCTCGAAGACCGGAATGACCCAGATCATCAGCACAGTGATGACAATCGCGGCAATCCCGCAAATAGCCGCCGGATAAACCATGGCGCTCTTAATCTGCGACTTCAGCTTCATCGCCTTTTCAATGTGTTTGGAAAGGCGTGCGAGAATGGTATCCAGCAATCCGCCGACTTCACCAGCGTTCACCATATTGCAGTAGAGATCGTCGAAAATCTTTGGATGCCGACGCAACGCATCGGAAAAGGTCGAGCCGCCTTCAACTGACCCCTTGATTTCACCAACGGCTTTTCGAAGCGCCGCATTTTCCGACTGTGTCGAGAGAATCTCCAAGCATTGGATCAAGGGCAAACCCGCGTTGATCATTGTTCCAAACTGTCGAGTGAAAACAACGAGATCCTTTTCCGTCATTCCGTTGCCGAAGCTCAGCTTGAACCCTTCTTTCGACCCCTTCTCCTCAAGGCTGGTCACCACCACGCTTTGCTTCCGGAGTTGGTCGACAGCCTCGTCGCGGCTCTTGGCCACAAGCTCGCCCTTCTTGACCGCACCAGACTTGCTTCGTCCAACGTATGCAAACGTAGCCATAGGCGTGTAATCCTGTTGTGGCTCCCTGAGCCGGTTAGGGAACAAACGTGTATCTACGTGGTGAGTCTACTGGGGGGGCAAAAACCTGTCAAAACAAATGCATTATCTATGCGACCTGAGAGCGATGGGAGCGAGTTGGATGGCCCGCATCAGTACGTCAGCCGACAGAACCGTTCAAGTGGGTTCGTCGATACCCTCGATACAAATAGTGCAGCCCGGAGCCTAAGGTAAACGCCACCATGACCAGTAATAACGGGAACAACGCACCGATCTTCATTCCCCGCCAGATCATGGCAATGACCAGCACTACATAGGCCAACTGGCACAATGTCGTACCTTTCCCCAAGATCGTCGGCGTAATGTCGATGGCAATATTCGTCACATGCGCGACCACTGTCCCCAGCATCAGGATGAGATCCCTACTTACCACCAGGATCACGACCCATGATGGCACGAGGTGCAGGATAGAGAGCGTGAGGAAGGCCGATGTGAGCAGAAGCTTATCCGCCAATGGATCGAGAATTTCCCCCAACTTGGTCTGCTGATTGGTCATGCGCGCGACCAGTCCATCCAATGCATCGGTGAGACCGGCGCAGAGTAAAGCCGCCAGCGCATACCCATATTGCCGATAGGTCATGAACCCCACGAACACGGGGATCAGGAGGATCCGCAAGATCGTCAGACTATTAGGTATGTTCATGCGGCCGCGCAGAACCTCCGTCTGATGGACTACCGGTCGCCATCTTAGAGAGGGGATTTTGGGCTTGTCAACGCGGTTGCAGTGGCGCAGCCAGCCGCCTATAATCTGCCCTCGCTGTCTCAATACGGAATCTGTGGAGGAATTGATGAGCGCGTTGCCCTTGATGATGAAGAAAGAAGGACTGGTTGAGAAACATCAAATGGAAGGCGTGGATCCGAGCGATCGCTATTTTAGCCGCGCCCTTCTGGTGAGTCGAACCGGCGCCGGGTATTCAGGGAAAATCATGTACGAAGCCCTCATCGTCCAAGGAGGTTCCCACTCAACGATCGGAGCCGCTGTGCGCGAGGTGGTTGAGAAGCTCCAAGGAATGGGATTCGTACGCCTGCGTACGAGAGCCAACTTCAGAGGTACCCGCTACCTCGCTGAAAAAGAAACCTGGATCGACTACCCCGACCTCGCCTAACTACCTCCCACATATTCCCGATACACCAGCTCGTGGATCAGCGGTCGAAACGCTTTAATCTGTTCATTCTTCCTGGTCGGGTGCACTCGATTGGAAAGTAATACGATTTCCAGCTCATGAAGCGGATCAATCCACAGCGACGTCCCCGTATACCCTAAGTGGCCAAACGCAACCTCGGGCAGAAATCTCCCTGCCGATGACGGAGGCGATGGAGTATCCCACCCCAGCGCCCAGCTCGAACCAGGCACAATAGTCTGTCGACAGGTAAACTCTTTGACAAGGGCAGGGTCTAGAACGGACGACCGTCGATGATAGGCCTGTAGCCAGGCCCCTGCCACGGCCAACACCGCCGCCGCCGTTCCGAAGAGACCCGCATGCCCGGCCACACCGCCAAGAGACGCCGCATTTTCATCGTGAACTTCGCCGCGTAATAGTCGCCCCCTCCAGATATCGTGTTCAGTGGGCGCAACCTCACCCCCACGTCGACGGGCGCATTGAAGAAAGTCATCTGCCCATTCTGCCGGCACAAATCCCAGCTGCGATGTCCCTGCCAGAGAAGCGATCCGGTCACGAAAGAATTCCTGGGGCGGAGCGCCACTACACCGATCCACGACCATTCCCAGAAGCATAAATCCCAGATCACTGTAGAGGCTTCGCGCCCCTCGCTCATAGATCAGGGCTTCGTCTCGGATCAGCTTCATGAGCCCGAGGCGCGAGAGACCGCGCTGTTCTTCTGTCGCGGGGATGGAGGCCGTCGGACTCAGTCGCTCGTAATACCCTCGCCAACCAGGAAGGCCTGAACTATGCGTCAACAGATGCCAGAGCGACGCCGTGCCGATCGGACTGCCAGCCAGTTCCGGGAGTATCGAGTCAACCCGATCATGCAGCTGACATCGTCCGGCTTGGATGAGCAACACCAACCCCGTTACCGTAGACAACGGCTTCGTGAGCGAGGCCAGATCATAGACCGTCGCCGCCTGGACGGCCCGAGCAGTCGCAGCAGTCGACAAGCGTCCAGCCGTAAACACATCGATCGGGGCACCGCCATGCCTCACAGCCAGCACGGCCCCGGGAAACACTTCGTCCGCGACGGCCTGCTCAAGTGCCGCCTGAATGAGAGGAACATTCGGCATGGTGGACGATCGACTCACGAAGATGATGAACCCGCGGTGATTACGGCATCACCGTACCTGACCAGGCGACCGGAAGTAGAAACGATTCAACGCCACAACGCAGCCGAAGAAATCATGAGCGGGTCGGACTCGACTCCCCTTCCATCTTCTCTTCAGGAGCGACACCACTATCCTGATAGGCCTCGGCCGACTCGACATCCAACATACGCTCAAACGTATGGAGTGTGGCCCGCATCCGCTCCACCATAAGCAGCCGCTGTTTCTGCAATTGGGACAGATCCCGTTGCGTCTCACCCAGCTCCACCCGCGCCTGACGAATGACTTCACCGGCCTTCAGCTCCGCTTCCTTGACGATCAACTCCGCATCGCGATTGGCGCTGCGCTTGACGTCATCGGCCAACGATTGCGCCGCCACAAGGGTATTCGACAGTGTCGTCTCGGTCCGTTTCAATTCGGACACCTGCTGTTCTGTCATGGCCAACCGCTCCCGCAGCATCGCATTGTCGCGATTCAACGACTCCACGGTTTGCGCCAATTCCTCGAGAAACCGGTTGACCTCCTCACGATCGTAGCCGCGGAGCTTCGTGCGGAACACCATCTGTTGAATGTCGAGTGGTGTGATCTTCATAAATGCCCCCGTTCGTTGAGTCAGTTCATCCGCAACGCCAGATCTTTTAATGACTGCACCACAGCGAACTGCAGAAATGTCAAAATCAGAATGGCGATAATTGGCGAGAGGTCAATGCCCATGCGCCATCCCATCCAGCGGCGAATGGGAGCGAGCACCGGTTCAGTTGCACGATCAAGAAATTGGACAATCGGATTCCACGGATCGGGATTGACCCAGGAAATCAAGGCCCGAGCGATGATGATCCACATATACAGCCACAGCACATAATCCAGCACCGTGGCGGTCCCCAACAGCACATTCCGAAACACAAACATCAGCGTCCGAGCTCCTGAGATCGTTTCGTCGCCGCCTCGACGGCATCGATGAGCGTCGCGCGCATCCCGCCGACTTCCAGACGATGCAGACCGGCAATCGTGGTTCCGCCCGGAGACGCCACCTTGTCCTTGAGTCGAGCGGGATGCTCCCCTGTCTCAATCACCATCTTTGCCGCACCTAGAACGGTTTGCGCAGCCAGCACCTCCGCCGTCGCACGGGGCAATCCCATCTTCACGCCTCCGTCCGCCATCGCTTCGATGGCCAGAAAGACGTAGGCCGGGCCGCTGCCGCTGAGTCCCGTGACGGCATCCATCAACCGCTCTTCAACCGTCACAACTTTCCCGACCGATTCAAATATTGCGCGCGCCGTTCCGGCGTCCGACTCAGAGACGCCAGGTCCGAGAGCCAGAGCCGTCATCCCTTCCTGCACCATGGCAGGAGTGTTCGGCATGGCTCGCACCACTCTGGTTCCTGTCCCGCCGGCTTTCGTGATCGCCTGGATTGGAATCCCGGCGGCCACTGAAATCGTGAGCGCCCGCTTCATCTCTCCGGCAATGTCGTTCATGACCCCGTCGAGAACCTGTGGCTTGACGGCCAGCACAATAATTCCCGCCCAGGCCGCGGCCTCACGATTTGAACGACCCACACGAACACCATGCAGGCGCTTCAGCGTATCACAGCGTTCCGCGACAGGATCGGTGGCCCAGATCTGATCCGACTCGCAGCAATGGGTCGCGAGGAGCCCGGCAATCAGGGCTTCGGCCATCTGGCCGCCGCCGACAAAGGCAATCTTTTCATGAATGCGAGGCTTAGACATGGCGCGCTCCAAAAATCGCCGTGCCTACGCGCACCATCGTCGCACCCTCTTCGATCGCGATCTCAAAGTCATGCGACATGCCCATGGAAAAATCCTGCATCGTCATAGGCGAAATATTCTTTGCGGCGATGCGCGCCCCAAGCTCGCGAAGATCTCGGAAATAGGGCCGCGCCGCTTCCGGCTCTGCCGTCGGAGGCGGTATCGTCATCAGCCCTTGAATCCTGAGATGCGGCAAGTCGCCGAGAAGACTCAAGTCCTGCATCAGCACTGGCGGCAAAAAGCCGGCCTTGCTCGCTTCGCCGGCTATGTTCACTTCCAAAAGCACCGCCTGCTTCACGCCGGCGGCGCCGGCTCGCCGATTGATCTCTTGGGCCAATTCCACGGAATCGACCGAATGAATCAGCTCAAAGATGCCGATCGCGTCGCGCACCTTCCGCCGTTGCAACTGGCCGATAAAATGCCAGCGGGGTAACAGGTCCCGGAGGAGCCCAACCTTTGCAAGCGCCTCCTGCATCCGATTCTCCCCCAAAAGGGTGAGCCCGGCACCAAGTCCCTCTCTGATCCGCTCCGCCGGAACCGTCTTGGTCGCAGCCACCAGCCGGACGGTGTCCGGTGATCTGCCGGCCCGTTCCGCAGCGCTCCGCATGCGGTCTAGAATCTGCTGCACGCGGCGGGCGAGGGAATCATCTGCAACCCGCTCCATACATCGTTACGCCGGAAAAAGTCCTGGACTCGAAAAATCAATGCTACTTCCGATATTCTAACGGAAGCGCTGGGGAATTGGCAGGGGCTCCGGCACTCACCCCCTACCGCGCCGCCGACAGGCCGATGGCGCTCACCATGGTCCCGATTACCTTGCCTTCGCGACGGTACGAGAAAAAGAGATCTTCATGACAAATCGTACATACGTTCACGCTCGTGACCTGCCCGCCGCCAATCCCGCAATCCTGCACTTGCCGCCTGATCAACGCCTTTAAGTCGAGGCGGGCTTTGCCCGCACGATGATCACGCAAAACCGTTTCCCACCAAGCAAATCGCTCCCGAACCTCGTTCAGAACCGGTTCGTCCACCTCATAGCAGCAGACACCTGCAGAGGGGCCGATACTGACGTGCAGCTGGCCGAGCTCTGCCCCGAATCGCGTCTGCATAAGCATCAGGGTCTTGGGCACAATGCCCGCGACGGCCCCACGCCATCCGGCGTGGATCGCGGCCACCACCCGCCGACGCGCATCGTGCACCAGCACAGGGACGCAGTCAGCGGTGCGCACCGCCACCATCGTCCCGGGCTGATCCGTCACCAGGGCATCCCACCCGCCGTCAAACCGGTCGGCATCGGTCAGAGGCCGATCGACGACGAGCGCGTCTGTCCCATGCACCTGCTTCACCGACAAAATCCAGGGCGCCGGAGCACCGGGTGCTCGCATCGGAGCACCCGTCCCCAAACGCAGATTTTCGGCATGCGCCCTTGTGCCAAAGAAGTGCCGGACCCCGCTTCTCGCAGAAGCAAATGCCGGCACCGTAATCACCGATGCTCGTCCCATACGTCTCATCCTCTCGCGGCCGAGAGTGCCTCTCGTACTTAGTTCACCTGCTTCCGGAGAAACGTGGGGACATCCCATTCATCTTCCGCCACCAACGCCCGATCAATGGCCTCACGAGCATCGTTCCGTTGGCGAAGGAACGTGGGGCGATCCAGATCTTTCATCGGCCGATCGGCCATCCCCATCGCCGCACTCACGCCCACACCGGCCAAGACCGGCTGCACCGGCTTCGCGGCGCGGGCCGACGTCTGTTCGACGCTCGCCGTCATCGAGACCATCTCCTCTTCACATTCAAAGCCCGTGGCAATTACCGTCACCACCAGATCATCGCCCATGTCGGGATTGATCACTTGGCCGACAATGATGTTGGCGTCTGAATCGGCCGTTTGCTGAATGATGGAGGCCGCCTCTTCAATTTCATGCAGCGTCATATTCGGACCACCGGTGATGTTCAGGAGTACGCCACGCGCACCCTGCACACTACCCTCTTCCAGCAGCGGGCTGCAGATCGCCCGTTGTGCAGCTTCGATCGCGCGATTGGTTCCCCGCGCAATACCCATGCCCATGACGGCACGCCCCGTATGCGACATGATCGTCCGCACATCGGCAAAGTCAACGTTCACATGACCGGTGGTCGTGATCACATCGGCGATGCCTTGGATCGCCTGGCGCAACACATCGTCGGCGACTTTGAAGGCTTCGAGCAAAGGCGTCGATTTGTCGACAATCCCCAACAGGCGCTGATTCGGAATCACAAGGAGCGTGTCCACATGGCGGCGAAGATCGCGAATACCCTCTTCCGCATGTTTATGGCGACGCTGTCCTTCATACTGAAACGGCTTGGTGACCACACCCACAGTAAGAATGCCTTGCTCCCGTGCAATGCTGGCCACGATCGGAGCCGCGCCGGTGCCGGTCCCGCCGCCCATACCAGCGGTAACAAACACCATATCTGCACCTTCGAGACATTCCCGGATGTGATCCTTGCTCTCGAGTGCCGCATCCTTTCCGATTTCCGGACGGGCGCCGGCGCCGAGTCCCCGGGTCCGTTCAGGACCCAATTGAATCTTGTACGGAGCCAACGACCTATCGAGCGCCTGGAGGTCGGTATTGGCCGCGATGAAATCGACCCGGGCGAGCCCCGACCCGATCATCGTATTCACGGCATTACACCCGGCTCCGCCGACTCCGACGACCTTGATCCTGACCGGCAACAGCGCATCTTCCTGGAAAGAGAACATTGCGGCACCTCCTCACCTGTGATCGCCGAGCGGCACCATGCCGCGCGCGAAAGTTAAAACACTTCCAACACCCGTTTCGTCCATCCAACCATCTTGGTCCAGGCCCCCCCGTTCCGGAGACCGGCCGTTTCCAATTCATCCGCATGCTTCCGGGCATGCAACAAAAGGCCGACGCCGGTCGCATGACCGGGGTTGCTCACAATATCTCTGAGTCCACCGACGCCCGACGGCGTCCCGCGGCGCGCCGGCAAATTCAACACCTTTTCCGCCGCATCCGGCATCCCTTCGAGCAACGACGTGCCGCCGGTCAAGACAACCCCGGCACCCAGGATGCCTTCGTACCCGGCCCGTGCGATCTCGCGCCGAACCAACTCGAACATTTCTTCCACGCGCGGTTCGAGAATCTCGGCAATATCCCGACGGGAGAAAGTCCTGGCCGGACGATCGCCTACCGACGGCACTTCGACCGTCTCGTGCCCAGTCACCAGGTCCGTCCGGGCAATGCCATACTGCATCTTGATTTTCTCGGCCTCGGTCTGAGACGTCAGCAAGCCGATCGCGAGATCCTTCGTCAAATTCTGTCCGCCGATCGGAAGCACCGCCGAATGCCGGATACTGCCGTCGAGGAAAATCGCCAGATCGGTGGTCCCGCCACCGAGATCCACCATAGCCACACCCAGATCGCGCTCTTCCTGACTCAGCACCGCTTCGCTGGAAGCCAGCGGCTGCAGAATGATGTCCACCACATCAAGCCCGGCGCGATTGACACTCTTGATGATGTTTTGCGCGGAGGTCACCGCACCGGTGATCACGTGCACATTCACTTCAAGCCGGTTCCCGGAAAGCCCGAGAGGTTCGCGCACACCTTCCTGTCCGTCGACCATGTACTCACGGGGCAATACATGCAGAATGCGCCGTTCGTGCGGAATCACCGCCAGCGTCCTGGCGCTTTCGATCGCCCTATGAATATCCTCACGCGTCACTTCGGCCTTCTTCAGCGCCACGACGCCTTTGCAGTTCTCCGCCGAAATATGGCTGCCGGCAATGCCGGTATAGACCGAGTTGATCTGGACCGCCGCCATGAGTTCGGCCTCTTCGACCGCCTTCTTGATCGACTCCACCGTACTCTCGATATCGACCACCACCCCTTTGCGTAAGCCGCGGGAGGGACTGGCCCCGACACCGATGATGTTCAGCATTCCGCCATCCGTGATCTCCGCGACGATCGCGCAGATCTTGGTGGTTCCAATATCCAGGCCGACAAGGATTTGATCTCGTTTTGGCACCGCGATCACCCCCTCTCTCGCACAATCACACGATTCTCATACCGTAGATCGATTTCATTCCCGCCCCGCCCATGGCCGTCAAACATCACTGTCTTCAGTGAAGGCTTGATCCGTTGAAATCGCTCCCATTGATGGCTCACCGCATCTTCGCCGAATTGAAATTGGACACCCCGAACGGAGGCCACCAGGCTGGCAGGATTCGCGGCGTTCACTTGCAAACGCCCGTCGATGCTCTGGCCGACTAATCTGGCCAGTTCGACTCCAGACTTCACCGCGTGACGCACATCCGCATCGCCGCGCAATAGCTCCCGCGAATCCAGTCCCGTGACCATCGGAAGCATGGCGTTGTCGTCCTGTCCCAATCGCGCCAACACATGTCCATCTTCGTCACTCAAGAAATTCTCTGAACCGGCATGTACGATGGCCGCGGGTTTACGCTCCACCACAGAAATGCGCAGCTCGTGAAATGGCACCCGAGTCACCACCGCTTCCTTGACCCATGGGTGAGACTCCACCCGCTCCTTCATGGCCGTCGTCACGATGTGGTGGAGCGGGGTCCCGGGCTTGAGTGCCAGCCGGTCCACCAACTCCTGCTTCCCGATCTGATGCACCCCTTCAACGGTGACCGCCTTGATTTCCAGGAGGCGCTGAAGCAACGGGCCTGAGCGCTGTACGCCGACGACCACGCCCCACCCCGCAAGAGCGAGTCCGATACCGATGGCGCTCCATCGAATGAGCTGCCGGCCTTTCGCCACCACCTGCGCACGACGCACTACGCGATCCTGATTCTCCACATGGTTCGAACGAGTACTTTTCCACTGATTCAGCCGCGGTCCGGAAGAACGCGGCGCGTTGCGTCGAGCAATCGTCCAGCGCTTCATGCCGACAATCCTTTTCCGGCGAGTGCCATTCGGTCGGCACGGTCCAACGCCGATTGCAGAATTCGTTCGACCAGGCTGTCGTAATCGATTCCGGCTTGACCCGCCGCCATCGGCAACAGACTGGTCTCGGTCATGCCAGGCACCGTGTTGATCTCCAACATGTAGGGCTTCCCGCGAGGAGTAATTCTGAAGTCAACGCGAGCCGCTCCTTCGCAACCCAACACCTCGTACGTTCGCCTCGCCAATTCGGCAATCTGCTTGGTAATCCTGGCGGGGAGCGGAGCCGGACAGAGGTATTGAGTCTTGCCCTTTTGATACTTCGCCGAAAAATCGTAGAACCCATCCGGCGCCACAATTTCCACCACCGGCAATATCGTCAGCACCCCGGATGGTCCCCCCAAAATCGAGACCGTCGTTTCATGTCCAGGAATGTAGGCCTCGACCATGGCATCCGTATCATAGCGATGGGCCAAGGCCAACGCCTCTTTCCACTGCGCGGGCTTGCGGACAATGGACACTCCGATCGTGGACCCCTGCGAGGCCGGCTTTACCACCACCGGCAATTTCAGTTTCGTTGCTTTCAGCACCAGCGCCAGCGAAGGCTGCTCCCCACGCCGCACCTGCGTCCCGGCCGGAACCGGCACTTTTGCCGACACCGCCAGCGTTTTCGTGGTGACTTTGTGCATGCCCATCGCGCTCGCCTGCACACCGGACCCCGTGTAAGGAATCCCGAGCGTCTCTAGAAATCCCTGGATCGTCCCGTCCTCGCCGCCCGGGCCATGCAGAGACAAGAACGCCAGCTCAATCTTGTTCTCCGTCACATCACGAAACAGATTCGGCCCCACATCGATCGCAATGGCGTGATAGCCCCGGCGGAGAAGCGACTGGTGGACCGCCTGCCCGGTGCGCAGCGAGACTTCTCGCTCGGACGATTGTCCGCCCATCAAGACTCCGATCCGCTTATCTGTCAGCACACGTCGGTCTGCCATCACGCTCCTGTCCTATGCCTGTCCCACGACCTTGAGTTCCAACTCCAACTTCGCACCGGTACTTTTCGCCACCGCCGCCCGGACTTTTCTGATCAGGGCCAGTACGTCCTTGGCGCTCGCCTGCCCCTGATTCACGATGAAGTTCGCGTGCTTCTCCGAGACCTGCGCATCGCCGACCTGGGCGCCTTTGAGCCCGGCCAAGTCGATGACCCGCCCGGCCGAGTCCTTGGGAGGATTCTTAAACACACATCCGGCACTCGGCAGGGTCAACGGTTGCGTATCGCGCCGATAGTGCAGATACTCTTTCACGACCTTTTCGACCTCCGCCCGCACACCCGCCTTCAGCTGCACCCACACACCCACGACAATGCCGACCGGCAACGCGGCCCGGCGATAGGCAAAAGGAATCTCCGACGCCGGGATATCGACAATCTCGCCCTTGCGATTCACAAGCCGTACGGCCTTCACCGAGTCTTTCATTTCTCCCAGCCTGGTTCCGGCATTCATGACGACACAACCTGCAACCGTGCCGGGGATACCGGCAGCCCATTCCAGCCCCGCCAGCGAATGCCGGATGGCATACCCGATCAGCGTCGGCATCCCCACGCCTCCTTCGGCATACAGGACCGCTCCCGGTTCTTCTCTGATCGTACGGAGCTTGCCAAGATGAACGACCACGCCTCTGATCCCTTTGTCGCGAATGAGGAGATTCGTCCCGCCCACCACAAAGAGCGGAAGCTTCTGCGCCCTGGTTTGCCGGACCAGACGGGCCACATCCTCGACGTCAACCGGTTCGACCAGCACATCAGCCGGCCCCCCGATACGGAACGACGTGTAGTCCTTGAGCGGCGCATTGAACGACACCGCCCCGCGAATACCCTCGACCGCGGCTTCCCATCGACGCTGACTGCTTGTCCGACGACCGGTCTGTGCATCTGTCCGTCCTTGCCGAGCCATTGCCTACGTATTGGGAGCCAATCGCGCCAGCAGCCCCGTCCCTGCTTTCCAGATATCACCGGCGCCCAACGTCACCACCAGATCGCCCGGCTGTAAATGCGGCAGTACCTGATCGGGCAGCGTTTCCTTCTTTTCGACGAAGGTGACACTCTGGTGGCCGGCGGCCTTGATGCGATCAGCCAGCGCGGCGCCGGACACACCCGGAATCGGCGCTTCCCCGGCTGCATAGATGTCCGTCATGAACAGCAAATCCGCCTGATCAAACGCGTGCGTGAACTCCTCGATCAGATCGCGCGTCCGGCTGTACCGGTGAGGTTGAAACAACACCACCAACCGCCGATCCCATCCCTGTTTCGCGGCTGCCAACGTGGCTTTCACCTCGGTGGGATGGTGTCCATAGTCGTCCACCACCATGATGCCGTTGGCTTCTCCGCGCAGGTGAAACCGCCGCTCCACACCCGTGAAAGCCGCCAGGCCCTTGCGAATCAAATCCACGGGCACATCCAGTTCGATCCCGATCGCAATCGCCACCAGCGCATTGGAGACGTTATGCATACCGGGAACGGCGAGCCGGAAGGGCCCGAGGTTTTTCCCGCGGAAATGCGCACGAAACTCGGCGCCCCATTGCTTGAGCACGATATCCGTTGCCTTGAAATCCGGCACGACACCGGGAGTTTCTTGGAGTCCATAGGTGTGATACCGCTTCACAATGCGCGGGAACAGCGCGTGCAGCCGTTCATCGTCGGAGCACAGCACCGCCAATCCATAGAAGGGAATCTTGTTGATGAACTCCAGAAAGCTGTCGTAAATCTTTTCCATCGACCCGTAGTGGTCGAGGTGCTCGCGATCCAGATTAGTCACCGCCACGACCGTCGGCGACAATCGAAGAAACGAGCCGTCGCTCTCATCGGCCTCAGCCACCAGTAACTCGCCGCGACCGAGTCGCGCGTGGCTGCCGAGGGCATTCACCTTGCCGCCGATCACCATAGTCGGATCCAATCCGCCGGAAGCCAGCACGTTTGCGACCATCGACGTCGTCGTCGTCTTGCCGTGGGCGCCCGCAATCGCGACACCGAATTTCAGCCGCATCAGCTCGGCCAGCATTTCAGCCCGCGGAATCACCGGCACTTGTTTGGCCTTGGCCGCCAGGACTTCCGGATTGGTCGCCGCCACAGCGGAGGAAATCACCACCACCTGCGCCTCTCCGATATTGGCTTCGTGATGGCCGATCGCAATCTTGCCACCGAGCTCCTCCAGACGCCTGGTGGTTTCCGAGGCTTGCAGATCCGAGCCGCTGACTTTGTATCCCATCGTCAGCAAAACCTCTGCGATCCCGCTCATCCCCGACCCGCCGATTCCCACTAGATGAATGTGCTGTGTTTTTCGAAACATGGCCGTTCGCCTCAGTCCTGGTGATCCTGTTGATGGTCGCTGTGCCTGCTCTCGCGTTGCTGCCGCATTAGACTCCCGTCGCTCCAACAGTCCGGTGGACGTCATGATTCACCCCCATGAGCGCATAGCATTCGTGGACGATCCTCTCGGCCGCATCGATTCGACTCATAGCCCGACTCTTCGCCTGCATCCTGCGTAGGCGATCCGGTTGCTGCAGCAGCCCGGCGATGGAACCGGCCAACTGCGTCCCCGTCAACTCCGACTGCGGGAGCACCATCGCGCCCCCCGCCGCCTCCATCGCCCGCGCATTCTTCATCTGGTGATCGTAAATGGCCGTCGGCAGCGGGATCAGAATCGCCGGCTTCCCGCAGGCCGTCAGCTCTGCAATCGTCATGGCCCCGGCACGCGCCACCACCAGATCCGCCGCGCGCAACACGGTCGGCATGTCATAGAGAAACGGGACGACCTCGGCCTCAACACCTGCTTGCCGGTAGGCCTCAACAACCCTCGCATGGTCAGCCTCTCCGGTCTGGTGCGTAATGGAGAGCCGCGGAAGCGCCTGCGCCAATATCACCAGTCCATCGATGACCGCGCTGTTGATCGCCTTCGCCCCCTGACTGCCGCCAAAAATCAACAACTGCTGCCGGCCTGCTGTGACCGAAGTGGATGTCGTAGTCGCATTCAGAAATGATTGCCGAATCGGTGAACCGAACACGCGAACTTTGTCTTTCGCAAATTTCTCGGCAGCGGATTCAAACCCCAAGAACACACGCTGGGCACAAGGGCCCACCGCAATATTGGCCATGCCCGGATAGGCATTCGGCTCCAGAATGACCCGGGCAACCCGCTTCAGCGCCGCCGCCACTAACATCGTCGGGCTGGTATAGCCGCCCACGCCGATGACGAGATCGGCCCGGTACCGTGAGATCAGCCGCATCGACTGCCAGAGTCCGATCGGCACGGATAGCACCCCCCGCAAGGCTTCTCCCAATCCTTTCCCCATCACCGGCTTCGCCGTAATGAGTTCGAGTGGAAGCCCTTCGTGCGCCAACACTTTGGTTTCAATTCCTTTCGCTGTGCCGACAAAGACGATCGTGGTCGATGAATCGCGCCGCTGAAACTCCCGGGCCAGCGCCACCGCCGGATACAAGTGCCCGCCTGTCCCCCCTGCGGCGATAAGGATCGTCATCCGTGACCAGTCCTGCCGCGCCCGCCCCGCCCAGCACTTTCCTGAGGCCCCGCTTGGCGATCTCTTGAGATATTCAACAAAATCCCGACCGCCAGCAGACTGATGACCAGAGACGATCCGCCGTAACTCACGAAGGGCAAGGTCAATCCTTTGGTCGGCAGCATCCCGGTTGCCACAGCCGCGTTCACCAGTGCCTGCCCGCCGATCAACAGCGTGATACCGATTCCCAGATATCGACCGAACGGCATCCGCGCTCTGGCGGCAATCTGAAAGCCCCGCACCACAAACAACGCAAAGAGCAGAATGATCGCGCCCGTTCCCACCAATCCCAACTCTTCCCCGACCAGGGCCAACACAAAGTCCGTATGCGCTTCGGGGAGAAAGAACAGCTTCTGTTTCCCCTCGCCCAGCCCCACTCCGAAGGGACCGCCGCTGCCAAAGGCGAGAAACGACTGGGTGATCTGAAACCCGGCGTTCGACGCGTCCTTCCAGGGTGCCAGAAACGTCAGGAGCCGCTGCCGCCGGTAACTCGAGCCGAGGACGAGCACCAAAACAACCGGCACCGCGCACAGTCCCAGCCCCAACAGATGCTTCACTTGCGCGCCGCCGAGAAACAGCAGTCCGATCGTCACGAGACCGATCACGACCACGGTCCCGAGATCCGGCTCCAACAGCACCAGGCCGCTCAACAGACCGATCACGAAGAGCACGGGTAGCAGGCCAGAGGAGAAGCTTGTGATCCGGTCTTCCTTCTTGGTCAGATAGGCCGCCAGATAAATCACCGCCACGAGCTTGACCATCTCGGCCGGCTGAATCGAAATGGGTCCGAGACGCAACCAGCGCCGCGCTCCTTTTGCCGCGACTCCGAGCGATGGGATCAAGACCATCACCAGCAACAGCGCCATCAAGCCCAGCAGCGGCACCGACAGACGCTTCCACCAGACATAGTCGACCCGCGACGCGACGTGGAGCAGCACAAATCCGAATGTCAGCCATGCCAGTTGCCGCTTGAGGAAGTAGCCGGAGTCGTGGAACCGATTCCCCGCTACGACCGCGCTCGCACTGAACACCATCACCAGGCCGACCAAGGCCAGCACCATCGTGACGATCAATAGCGTGTGGTCCATCGGCACCCGCTTCTTCGCGACGCGCGGGCTCGTGGTTGGCCACGGCAATGCCAGGGTCCCTGCAGCTCTCTGTGACATCGTTCAGCGTCAAATCTCCTCTGACTCGCCGCCCTTAGGCCGGCAAGGATTGCACGAGGGCCTTAAACTGCCGGCCCCGATCCTGATAATCTGCAAACATGTCGAAACTGGCACAGGCCGGCGAAAACAGCACGACCCCGCCGGAGGTGGCGCTGTCGGCCGCCGCCTGCACCGCCTCTTTCAATGACGCCGCCCGGCTGATCGCAGGGAATCCGGCCATGGCTTGGGCGATCAACGGCGTCGCCTCTCCGATCAAGATCAGGCCCTTTACCCGTTGACGAATGGCCGGCGCGAGTCGGGAAAAATCCCCGCCCTTGTCGCGGCCTCCGGCAATCAGCCAAATGGGTTGATCGATGCTTTCAATCGCTTTGAGCGTGGCATCGACGTTCGTACCCTTGGAATCGTTGACGAACCGGACCCCGCGACGATCCCGCACAATTTCTAAGGCATGCTCCAGGCCCGGGAAGGCCTGCAACACTCGCCGGACCGATTCGAGCGAGCCGCCGCTCAGCAGCGCATAGGTGGCGGCCACCATCGCGTTCTCCACGTTATGATCGCCGATGATCTTGATCTCCTGTCGGCGACAGATCTCCTGCCGCACACCCGTCACCGTCGTGACAAGTCGATCACCCTCCAGATACGTGCCGCCGGTGACATCCGTCGGCAGCGCCGATTGCCTGGTGAATCCCAGCACCCGGGCTTTGACGCTGTGGCGAAGCGCCGCGACTCGCGGATCGTCCAGATTGAAGAGCGCATAGTCGGTCGGTTTCTGGCACTCGAAAATGCGCCGCTTGGCGGCGACATATTCGTCGATCGATGTATAGCGGTCTTGATGATCCACGGTGACGTTGAGTAACGCCGCAATCCAAGGGTGAAATTGTTCTACAGTCTCCAATTGAAAGCTGGAGACTTCGACCACGAGCACATCGAATGGACTGGGCAATCCTTGCTGTGATGCCAGCACCGTTTGTATCGCCGCTTCGCTCAATGCTGTGCCCAGATTGCCTCCGACAAAGACTCGCTTCCCGCTGTCCTGCAGCATCTTGCCGATCAGCGTGACCGTCGTGCTCTTGCCATTGGTCCCGGTGAGAGCCAACATCGGAGCTGACACAAACCGCGACGCCAATTCCAATTCGCTGATCACCTTTACGCCCCGCTGCCGAACCCGCTCCAGCGCTTCCATGCGATAGGGCACACCGGGGCTGATGACCACGAGCTCGGCCGACTCCAGCGCCGTTTCATACCGGCTGCCGACCGTGAGGAGCATCTGAGACTCATCAATCTGCGTCAGCACCGCCCCCAACTCGCTCCGCTCTTTCTTGTCCGAAAGGGTGACGTGGGCCCCGACGGCCAGGAGGAGCCGCGCGGCGGCCACGCCGCTGCGGGCCAATCCGACCACCGTGACTTTGGTCCCCTTCAATTGCATGACGTCTTCGCTCACCATCTCGCTCTCGCTCGTTATCGCAACTTCAACGTACTGAGGCTCAATAAGGCCAACAGGATAGCGATGATCCAAAGCCGGACCACGACTTTGGGTTCTTCCCACCCCTTCATCTCAAAATGATGATGAATCGGGGCCATCAAGAAGATCCGTTTCCCGCGCGACTTAAACGACACGACTTGGAAAATGACCGACACCGCTTCGATCACGAACACGCCGCCGACCAGCAGCAGTAACAATTCATGCTTGCTGATGACGGCGACCGTGCCGAGGGCGGCGCCGAGTGGAAGCGACCCCACATCGCCCATGAACACAGATGCGGGATAGGTGTTGAACCAGAGGAAACCGAGACTCGACCCCAGAATAGCCGCCGTAAATACGGCGATTTCACCGGCGTTTTCGATGTGGGGAATCAGCAGGTAGTCCGACATCAATCGGTGCCCGGCAACGTAGGCTACAATCGTATACGCCAACGCGGTAATCATCACGGGGCCGATGGCGAGGCCGTCGAGGCCGTCGGTCAGATTGACGGCATTGGAACTTCCCACGATGACGAGCACGGCGAAGACGATGTAGAACCAGCCCAGATCCGGGGTGAAGTTCTTGAAGAACGGCACACTCAGCTTCGTCGTATACCCAGGGAGAAAATACAGCGTGAGCGCAATCGCCGAAGCGATCGCGACTTGCGCGGCAAACTTCTGCGACGCCGACAGTCCCTTCGATTGCCGCTTGATGAATTTGAGGTAGTCGTCGGCAAACCCGATCGCGCCGAATCCCACCATCGCCGCGAGGACCAGCCACACATACGGTTTCGTAATATCAGCCCACAGCAGCGTGGAGAGGACCACCGCAAACAGAATGAGAATCCCGCCCATCGTGGGGGTCCCGCTCTTCACCAGATGACTCTTGGGCCCGTCGTCGCGGATCTGCTGGCCCAACTTGATTTCTTGCAGCTTGCGGATGAGCCACGGGGCCAGAATAAACGCGATGAGAAACGCCGTGACCGCCGCATAAATGATGCGGAAGCTTTGGTAGCGAAAAACGTTCAGGAACGAGAATTCGGTGTGGAGTGGATACAGCCAGTTATACAGCATAAGACGACCGTCATACCGACGCCGGGGGCTTGCAGCGCCGAGTCCGTTTCCGCCCCTGAATAGTTACGATGCCTTCTTCGAGACCCGCTTCACGCCTTGTAGCGCGCCGACCACCTGCTCCATCTTCATGCCGCGCGACGCCTTGACCAACACCACATCACCGGAAACTGCCATGGCTTTGACCTCCGCGGCGGCGGCGGTTGCATCGGGCAATTCGAGAATGTTCGTCGGCTCCATCCCGGCCCGACGCGCGCCTTCCGCCAGACCGCGCCCCAACGTCCCGCAGGCGATCAACTGCGAGATGCCCTGCAGCGCCACAAACGCACCGACCTCTTCGTGCATCCGCATCGCGCCCGAGCCGAGTTCCAGCATATCGCCCAATACCGCAATGGTCCTCCGTCCCGCGCCTGACTGCGCCAGCAGTTGCACCGCCGCCTTCATCGACGCGGGATTGGCGTTATAGCAATCGTTGATCACGCGGATCCCGTGGCTCACGACAATCTGCGATCGCATCGCGGCAGGACGGAATCGGGAGAGCCCCTGCGCAATGACGGCGCCGGACACGCCGAGCACCGTTCCAACAGCCGCCGCAGCCAAGGCATTGGTCACATTGTGAGAGCCCTGCACCTTGATTCGCACGATGGTGTGCCGGACCTTCCCCGGCAGGAGCAGCCGGAAAATCGTCCCATCCCGTCCGTCCGACTTTTCGTGCAATGCCTGCACATCAGCTTTCGGCGAATAGCCGAACGACACCACACGACACTGGGCCCGCGCCGCCAGGTAGTCGAAATACGGATCATCGGCGTTCAGGATGGCTGTTCCGTCAGGAGGAAGCAGATCGAGCAACTCAGCCTTCGCCTGCGCCGATCCTTCCATACTGCCGAAAAACTCCAAGTGGTCAGGCCCGATATTCGTGATGATGCCGATGGTCGGGCGGGCGATTTCACACAGGCGCGTCGTCTGCCCGAGGTTATCGACACCCATTTCGATGACGGCCGCTTCATGCCGGCCCGTCAATCTCAAGAGTGTGTGAGGAACTCCGATCCGGTTATTGAAATTACTTTCGGTCTTCAAGACACGCCAGCGCTGCCCCATCACACTTGCAACCATTTCCTTCGTGGTGGTCTTTCCGTTGCTGCCCGTCACCGCCACCAGCGGAATGTCGAACCGGCTTCGGTGATGCGTCGCCAGCTGTTGATAGGCAAACAACGGATCCCGCACGCCCAAAATGAAGGAGGACGACGACTTTGAGCCGGCCTTCAAGAGCACGGAGGGCACGGCAAAATTGTCCTGCACGATGGCACCGACCGCCCCGCGGGCCAGAGCCATCGCCACATAGTCATGTCCGTCGAATTTGTCGCCGCGAATGGCGATGAAGAGATCACCGGCGCGGATCGCCCGCGAATCGAGGCTGAGCCGTCGAATGCGCTGCTTCGCCCAGCGGGACGCATCGCCCGAAAGCATTTTTACGCTGATCACTTCTCGAAGTTCTTCGCCGGTTAAGAGCGGCATGGGCATCCCAATCTGTGACAGAGCCCCATTCGAATCAGGCACAATGTGTTAACTCACGGATCGCATCACGAGCGACTTCGCGATCATCGAAGTGAAACTTCTTGGTCCCGATAATCTGATAATCTTCGTGCCCCTTCCCCGCGATGAGGACCATGTCGCCGGGTTGAGCCGCCCGTATGGCCGTCGCGATCGCTTCGCGCCGATTAGCCACTTTCTGATATTTCACGTGCGATCGCTGCTGCAGTGCCTCCCGCACACCAACTTCCACTTCATCAAGAATCGACAGGGGATTTTCTGTGCGCGGGTTGTCCGAGGTGAGAATGACCATGTCGCTCTGCTGGACGGCAGCGCGCCCCATCTTGGGTCGCTTTCCCCGATCGCGATCTCCCCCGCATCCAAAAACCGTGATGATCCGGCCGGCCTTCAGTGCCTGCGCTGCCGTCAGTAACCGAACCAGCGCGTCTTCCGTATGAGCATAATCCACCACCACGGTGAAGGACTGTCCGGCCATGACCCGCTCGAACCGTCCAGGCACATTGGTGACGCGGGTGACGGCCTGCCGCACTTGGTCGATCGTGGCCCCTTCGTGTAACGCCACGCCGATAGCGGCGAGCATGTTGTAGACGTTGTGCTCCCCGACCAGGTGGCTTTCGACCGGAAACGTCCCAGCGGGCGTCGCCGCCATAAATGTGGTGCCGTTCAGCGAAAGCTGCACCTGTTCTGCTCGGAGATCGGCCTTTCCCTTGATGCCGTACGTCCACACAGGAACCGCGCATAAGGACGCGATGCGAGCGCCGCTGGAATCATCACTGTTGACGATTGCCCGCTTGTTCGGCTTCTTGGTTCCGGTCAGTCCCGTAAAGAGCCGGAGCTTGGCCTGAAAATAGTTCTCCATCGTCTTATGGAAATCGAGGTGATCCTGGGTCAGGTTCGAAAACACGGCCACGTCATACTCACACCCGCTCACTCGATCCTGCGCCAGCGCATGCGACGACACTTCCATTACCGCCGCCGAGCATCCGCCATCGACCATCCGCTTCAAGAGCTGCTGCAGTTCCAACGCACCCGGCGTGGTGTGGGATGCCGGAATAATTTCGCTCCCGATTTGATAGGCGACCGTTCCAATTAAACCGACCCGTCCACCAATCGCTTCCAGCAAGGACTTGCAAACGTACGATGTCGTCGTTTTCCCATTCGTTCCGGTGATGCCGATCATCCGCAACCGTCCGGACGGATCACCATAGAACCGGCTGCCCAAATGCCCCAGCGCCTTCCGCGAATCGGCCACCCGAAGGTACGGGCGGTCAATCCCTGGAACCGTCTCTTGGATAACCACGGCCCCCGCTCCGTTCGTGAGAGCGGAAGAGATATACCGGTGACCATCGACCTGCTCGCCCTTCACGGCAACAAACAGACTTCCCGCCTGCACGGCTCTGGAATCATCCGTGATCGCGGTCAGCGGAACACGAACGTCCCCTGCCTGCTCGAGGACATCGACCTGCCCGCGGAGTGACTGCGCTAATTCTTCGAAGGTCATCATCCTGTTATTCGACCTACCGACGGTTTGACGCCATCGCCAGCTTGACCGGTTCGTCCGACGAGACTCCGAGATAGTTCAACACCTGTTCGCCTACCCGTCGAAAGACGGGCGCGGCCACGGTGCCGCCCCAGGACTCCCCCTGCGGTTCGTCGATCACCACGATCATCGCCAATCGGGGATTATCCGCAGGAACAAATCCGACAAAAGATCCGACAAACAATGTCGACGAATAGGCGCCAGTACGCGGATCGATCTTCTGCGCCGTACCCGTCTTCCCGGCCACTCTGAATCCCGGAATCGCAGCCTTGGCGCCGGTCCCATCCGTGACAACACCCTCAAGAATCGACGTCACGGTCCGGGCTGTTTCAGGAGACACCACCCGGCGCTTCACTTGTGGAAGTATCTGCCGAAGGGCTTTTCCCTGGGCATCGCGGACTTCAGACACGACATAGGGCTTCATCAACACCCCGCCGTTCGCCAAGGCCGCTACAGCGGATACCATTTGAATTGGCGTGACTCCGATTTCCTGTCCCATAGAAATGGATGCCAATGACCGGCGCCCCCACTCTCTGGGATGCTTGACCATACCGCCGACTTCTCCAGGGAGATCGATCTCCGTTTTCTGCCCAAATCCGAACGCCTGCAGATACCGGTAGAGACGCTGATCGCCCAGCGCCATCCCGGTTTTTGCCGCACCGATATTGCTCGACTTCTGAATCACCTGCGCAAACGTCATCCAGCCAAGCTTTTCGTGGTCATGGATGACCGTATTCGCAATCGTCATCCGCCCATTTTCGCCATAGAGCATCGTGCTCGGCTTCATCACTTTCTCTTCAAGCGCCGCCGCCGCCACAAGGGCTTTCATCGTCGAACCGGGCTCATAGGTATCCGTCAGCGCCCGATTTCTCCAGCGATCCGCGGTCAGGGAAGCCACGGCATTCGGATCAAACCGCGGACTGATCGCCAGCGCGAGCACAGCGCCGGTCTGAGGGTCGAGTACAATGACGGTACCCGATTTGGCATGCGCCTTCGTGACTGCCTCCTCCACTTCCTTCTCAGCGATATACTGAATGACTTCGTCGACCGTAATGACCAAACTATGCCCGGCGGCGGGGACTTGCTCGGCCTGGCCTTTCGGAAACACTGTCCGGCCCATGGCGTCTCGTTGCAGAATCACGACTCGCTTCTCGCCATGGAGCTGCGACTCATACCGCCGCTCAATTCCCTCAAGCCCCTCCCCGTCCATCCCGGCGAATCCCAACACATGCGCCAGCAGCGGTCCCTTGGGATAGAATCGCCGACCTTCCATCACCAGCCCGATTCCCTCCATCGGCATATGCTCAAGGCGATGCCCCTGCTCAGGGTCCAGCTTTCTGGCCAGCCAGACGAAGCTGCGGTCCTGCCGCAGCTTCTTTTCCAATTCATCGGTTCGAACATGCAGCACCGGAGAGAGAGACCGGGCCGTTTTAGCGGGACTTTCAAGCGCAGTGGGGATACCGAACACGGAGGGCACTTCCATATTCATGGCGAGCACCTTGCCATGACGATCCACAACGGTCCCTCGAGCCCCCTCCAAGGACACAGTCTTCTGATGTTGCCGGTCAGCTTTGGCCGTGAGCTCAGCAGCCTGCAATACCTGCAGGCTCACCAACCGAAACAGCACCACCGCAAATCCGCAGAGCATCACCAGCAGCAATACATAGCGTCGGGCCCGTGACGGCGCACCAGTCACTATCGCCTCCCGTTCAACACATCGTTCCTGGCAATCCGCAGTTCCACCGCGGATGCAGGCGAGTCCTTCGCCTTGAATTGAACCATCACAACCTGGCCAGGCTGAGGTAAGCTCATCCCGAATTTTTCCGTGGCGACTTTTGCAATCCGGTCAGGCGAACTCAGCGCTGAGAATTTCACCTTCAATTCATCACGCTCGCGCTCCAACACCACCTTCTCGTGCTTCAGACGTTCAACCTGGTAGCCCAGGCGCACCATATCCACCCGCTCCCACACAAAGACGAACACGAGGCACAGCCCGGCCGTCACTGCCAGCATTTTCATTGGACAGACTCCTTTGACAGGCGTTCAGCGACCCGCAACTTGGCGCTTCGCGCGCGCGGATTCGCCTGGCATTCCGCTTCAGAAGGAACTTGCGGCCTCTTTGTTAACACCGCCACTTGCGGGTGAGGCCGCTCCGCCAAGGCACGAAACGTATGTTTCACGATCCGATCTTCTAGCGAATGAAACGAGATGACGGCGATACGGCCGCCGGGCCTCAACATATCGACCGCATCGCGGATAGCCGGCTCAAGCACATCCAGCTCGCGATTAACCGCGATGCGTAGCGCCTGAAATGTCCTCGTCGCACAATGGATGCGCCCGTGCCGGTACGCAGCAGGAACGGATTCCTTAATGACCGTCGTCAGCTCTTGCGTCGACGCCAGCGCGTTCCGTTCACGCGCGCGAACAATCGCACGCGCAATACGCCGGGAGAATCGCTCCTCGCCATACTGAAAAATGAGATCCGCCAATTCCGACTCGGGCAACGAATTGACCAACTCTCCGGCCGTCGTACCCGTCGATTGATCCATGCGCATATCGAGCGGGCCGTCTCCCTGAAAACTGAATCCTCGATTCGGATCGTCGAGCTGAGGCGAAGAAACTCCGAGATCGAAAAGAACTCCGTCAACTGCTGGGACGCCGACAGTTCGCAGTAGCTGCTTCATGTCAACAAAATCCCCCTTGAGTAACTGCGCACGACCAGCAAACCCGGCAAGTCGAGATCGGGAATACGCGAGCGCCTCCTCATCTCGATCGATTCCGATGAGAACGGCATCATCCCCAGCCTTTTCAAGAATCCGCTCACTATGCCCACCATATCCCACCGTACCGTCAAAAAAAGTCTTCGCACGGTCCGTAACAAGCCAAGCCGTTACTTCATCAGGAAAAACGGGAGCATGCCTTGATCTTTTCGATATTTCAGACCCACCACTTATATCCACTTTCCCCCACTTGCGGGCCGAGTATACTCCCGTTGAACTCCTTGTCAATAGCAAATTCATGGACTTAGGTGATCAATTGCAAGAATGGAAATTCTTTCGAGTTTTCAGAGGGGATGGCTGATTTGCCGCGAAGACATCGTGGGGGTACCCCCCTGCATCTCCATAGATTGGGGGCCCGGCAAGACCCTCCTACCCAAGATTCTAGGAGATTGCTTGATCCGTTACCCCAGAAAAGGGATCTGACGCAATCACTCGATATCGCTACAGACAGCCTTCCCGTTGGTGCAGATTCGTTGACAATAAAGACTCTTGAGGTGAGAATCTTTTCATGACCCTCATTATCCGTAACAACTTCCCGCTTATTCTCGTTGCACTGCTTCTTCTCGCAAGTCCCTTCGCTTCGGCTCTTTCTGCCAGCGCGGCGCCGTTTCTTGAATTTTGCGAACACAGCTCTGCCGATCAGCAGTTGAGAGCCTCACAAGGCACCGCCGGCTGCGTTCCATTGATAGAGAAGAAAGATCCGCCGGCATCGGAGACCCGCCCGCCTCAAGAATCGGCGCGTCAGCTGAAGATCGAGAACCTGCAGCAGGAAGTCACCACCTTTTTACAGAAGTACAATCAGTTTCTTGAGTGCTGCCGGACCGATTTGGCGGAACTCCAATCAGTCGAAGAACTCGGCAATGACGTTAATGAATTGCTGAGCATGGCCCAATCAGGCCTCTTCAGTGAACACATGAAACTCAGGGGGTGGACCATCGCGGAACTGCTTCCGCCCGTCGCCAAGGCGCGCGCAGATCTCAAGCGATTGCACTCCAAGCTGGAGACGATCGGAAATGCACGAAACCAACTCGGCCAGCTCGACTACGAATCAGCGGCCAAGGAGTCGCGCCGAATTCAAGAAATGGAAGATTCCATTCAGAAGGACTTCCAGGCCCGCTCCCTGCCGGCCGGACCTAAAACCGGAACCGGCATCGGATCCAGCTCATCAGTAGGTACGAGCATCGGGAAAACGCCGAAATCCGGCGCAGACATCGGGGCAGGAGGATCGCAAGGAGCGGACATCGGCGCAACTCCTCGAAGCGGAGCGAATATCGGCGCCAGCGGACCGACCGGCTTTGACATCGGCGCGACAGGCCGCGCGGGAGCGGATATCGGAGAGTCTCGTTTGAATTCAGAACAATCTGCAGTCGGATCGAGCCTACAGCAGTCCACGGTAGGATCGAGCATCGGCGACACAACCGTCGGATCGAGCCTGGGACAATCTACAATTGGGTCAAGCTTGAACGACACGTCTATCGGTTCATCGCTCGGCGGGTCATCGGTCGGATCGAGCTTGCAGAACCGCGGCACTAATCGCTGAGCGTCTCTCCCTCCACTCAATCACGGGCGCATCTCATTCCCGGCATACAGCGGCGGCATCGATTCCCAGGTCTCACCTGCATCCCGACTCCGATACAAGCCGCTCCCGTTCGTTCCGGCGTAAAACAGTTTCGGATCCGATGGGCTCTGCGCGATCGTCCTGATGTTAGTTGTGGCAAATCCGTTGTTGATTGCTCTCCACGTCGCGCCACCATCTTCGCTTCGATGCACACCATCGCGCCCCGTGATGTAGATGACGCCTTTGCGTGTCCGGTCGAGCACCATCGCGATGATCATTTGATCGGCGAGTGACTCCCCGATCCGCTTCCACGACGCCGCCGCATCCGTTGATTTATAGAGACCCGCGAGCGTTGCCGCATAGACGGTGTCCGGCTCGTAGGCATCAACCAGCACCGACGTCACATTCAAGGCCCGCGACGTCTTCACCATATCCGCCGGCACCAATCCGTTATTCACCTTTTCCCAACGGCCGGCCTGATCGATCGACTTGTATACGCCTCCGCTCGTCCCTGCATAGAGAATCGCCGGACGGGTTGGATCCATCCCCAACGTCACCACCATCAGCACTTCCTTCATTCCCTCCATTTTCTTCGACCAGTTCTCGCCGCCATTCTTGGTCTCAAACACACCCATCGTAGTGGCGATGAAAATGTGCTGATCGTCGGCCGGATCGAAGACGAACTGGTTCACCACCGACGTAATCGTAGCGTCATCCAGCCCGGAGCGCATCGATACCCATCGCTGCCCGCCATCGTGGCTCTTGAAGACCGCATCGCCTTTCGTCCCCGCATACACCGTCGCAGGATAAGCCGGATCGATCGCCATCGCGATCACGCGTGAATGACTCATCCCCTTCGACAGATTCGTCCAGGTCTGCCCCGCGTCACGCGTCTTATAGATATAGTCGTTCGTCGCAGCATAGATGATGTCGGGATTCTTGGGATGAAGCTGGAGCACGACAATGGGATCGCTGCGATTGCAGCCGATGAGAGAAACAAGGAGCAGGAGCAAAGAGAGCAGGCGCTTCATGAGACGAAGGCGATCGCCATCCCCTTATCGATAATTCGTAAACTGCAGGTCGATCCCAAAGTCCTTGCCTTTCAAAAATGTCATCGTCGCCTGCAAATCGTCTTTGCTCTTGCTGAGCACCCGCACCTGCTCGCCTTGAATCTGCGCCTGCACTTTCAATTTCGACTCCTTGACCGCCTTCGTAATTTCTTTCGCCTTCTCAGTAGCGATCCCGCTTTGGATCTTGGCCGTCTGCCGCACCGTCCCGCTGAGCGCCGGTTCAATGGCACCGTAATCGAACGCCTTCAGCGACACGCCGCGCTTCGTGCACTTCGTCTTGATGATGTCGATCACCGCATTCAGCTTGTATTCGTCATCCGACAGAATCACGAGCTCCTTCTCTTTCTCTTTCAGCGTGATCTCTGTCTTGGAATCCTTAAAGTCGAACCGCTGCTTCACTTCCTTCGTCGCCTGATCGACCACGTTCCGCAACTCCTGCATGTTCACTTCCGACACGACATCAAACGAAAATTGATCCGCCACGATCCCCTCCTTCTTCTACCTTAAATAGACGGGGCAGCCTGGGCAAGCTCCCACTGCGCGCATGCACCGAGCACCGCCCATAATTTCATGTTTCGATCAATCTTGCGTGCGGGGTGCGCGAGCAAGGGAGCTTGCCCAGGCTGCCCCTAACAGCACCCGCCACCGTGCGGCAGCCGGAAACATTTATCCTTTTCACCATCAGCAATCGCCGTCTGCATCCGGCCCGCCGAGCCGCCACCCGCCATCACTACCACTTCGCTGCTCGTGAATGGCTTCTTCAAGATCACATAGCCATACCACTGTCGCAGGCTATCGCTCAAGACGATCAATCCAAGAATGGCTACCACCGCCACGAGTGCAGCATCGAGATACAAGGCAAACGCCTGCCCCGCCGCCAGCGTCGCCGCCTTCTTCATAAACATCCCGAACATCTCATAGGACCCGGCCAGCGTCACCACGCCGACAAACAACATCGGCACCGCCGTGACCCAGAGATAGGACGATTTCCACATCTTGATCAACACCGTCGTCCCGATGCAGAGCGCCAGCGTCCCCAGCAGCTGATTCGCTGCGCCGAACATCGGCCAGATCGTCGAGATACTTCCTGTGCCGATCAAATACGACCAGGACCCGACCACGAACGCGCTGCTTAACAGCACCCCGGGCCACCAGTTCATCCGGCGAAACGGCGCATACACCCGGCCCGCCATTTCCTGAATCAGGTAGCGCGCCACGCGCGTCCCCGTATCGATCGTCGTCAGAATGAACAGCGCTTCGAACACCAGAGCAAACTGATACCAGTAGGCCATCAATCCTGCCATGCCGGGCAGCGCCGCAAAGATCGACGCCATGCCCACCGCAAGCGACACCGCTCCGCCGGGCCGGCCCGCCACATCGACTTCCACCAGCTGCGACAGCTCCGCAATGCGCGAAGGAGCAAAGCCCATCGCCGATAAGGTATCGGCGCTCAACGTGGTATTGATCGCCAGATAGTCGCCGGGAATCAGGACCGACGCCGCAATCAGCGCCATCACGCCGACGAAACTCTCCAGCAGCATCGCCGCATAGCCCACCACCGCCTGTGACTCCTGCTCGATCATCTTCGGCGTCGTGCCGGACGACACCAGCGAATGAAAGCCCGACACCGCCCCGCAGGCAATCGTAATGAAGAGAAAAGGGAAGAGCGTGCCGGGAATAATCGGCCCGCCGCCGGCGGCGAAGACCGTCACACGCGGCATCTCAATCGTCGGCGCCATCAGCACCACGCCGAACCCGAGCAGGAACACCACGCCGAGCTTCATAAAGGTAGAGAGATAGCCGCGCGGCACCAGCAACATCCAGCCGGGCAAGACCGACGCGAGAAAACCATAGCCGCCCAGGAGCCAGACCAGCGTCGGCCGTTCAAACTCAAACCACGCGGCAAACGACGACTGCCCGACCACGCGCCCGAACAGCACCGCCGCAATCAGCAGCACCACGCCGAGCACTGAGACTTCCGCCACCGCACCGGGGCGAAACTTCTGGAGATAGAATCCCATGATGAAGCCGATGGGAATCGTCATCGCAATCGTGAACGTACCCCAGGCGTTGTGATAGAGCGCATTCACCACCGCAAATCCCAATCCTGCCAGCGCCACCACGACGATGAAGAGCACCGCCGTCGCCGTCGCCGTCCCGGTGATGGAACCGAGCTCGTCGTGCGCGATCTCCGGGAGCGAGCGCCCGTTGCGCCGCATCGAAGCCACAAGAATGATGAAATCCTGCACCGCCCCAGCCAGCACCGCGCCGATTACCAGCCAGAGGAACCCGGGGAGAAACCCGAACTGCGCCGCGAGCACAGGCCCGAGCAGCGGACCAGCCCCCGCAATCGCCGCGAAGTGATGGCCGAAGAGCACAACTTTATTCGTGGGGTGAAAATTGACCCCGTCGTTCATCCGCACAGCTGGCGTGACGCGCTGATTGTTCAACTCAACGACCTGCCTGGCCAGCCAGCGGCCATAAAAGCGATAGGCCAGCACATAGATGCACGCCGCCGCCACGACGAGCCAGAGTCCATTCACTTTTTCATGGGGATTGACGACACCGACCACATGGGCAAGCGCCACTGCTCCAAGAACGGAGAGCAGCGCCCAGAGCAGATTTACAGCCGCTTTCATGCGGCGCATCCTAACAACCCGCCGGGCTGTTGTAAACGAATGGACGGGGCCTATTTGCGTTCAGAATACGAGGCGATTACGATGCGGCCAACGGGGGGGATGTCGCATGAAAGTTCGCATCGAACAGATAGGTTACGCTCGAATTATCCGTCTACCAAAAGGACTTCTTCCGAAAGCACGGATTGGAGACGTAGTAGAACTCACCGTCGAGCCTGATCGCATTGTGACTCACTATACAACAAGTCCACGCAGTGGCTGGGCCAAAGCTGCTCGCCGCATGCGGGCACAGGGCGAAGATCGCCTTTACAAGGCTCTACCTTCTACAAGATTCGACAAGAAAGACTGGAAGTGGGAATAGGGCATCAGGACAACATGGCACCCATGCCTTCAGATAAAGATCGAATCCTAAAGATCATCACCGATCAGCCAGACGATAGCTCGTTTGATGAGATTCTACGTGAGCTAGCGTTTATGCGGATGGTTGAAAAAGGATTAACGGATTCGGATGCAAGCCGGACCATCAGCCATGAAGAACTCGGACACCGTATCGTGACGTGGCGGAAAGCCACGTAAACTGACTCCTCTTGCTAATCCCCTGCTCTCACCATTTTCCGACAACAACGGATCCGACACCTGCCTTACGCCGACGCTCTAACCAGTCAGATAGCTGACATGATTTTTCTTTCCGTCGCCACGACCAGCCAGAGCCCGTTCACTTTTTCGTGGGGATTGATGACACCGACAACGTGGGCAAGCGCCACAGATCCAAGGACGGAGAGCAGCACCCAGAGCAGATTTACGGCCACCTTCATGCGGCGCATCCTAATCATAATGCGAACAGCACAGGCGGTATATAGCACTACTGCCAGTTGCTAAAATCACCTTCGTCTGACACCATTCTTCAGATTGATCACTTCTCGCGCCGCTAGAGCAAACAAGCCTTCAGGAGATTGCGCATGTTTATCGAGGGATTTGGTCTCGCAGGATACACCAGCTTTGGGCCCACAGTTCAAAAAATGGGGCCTTTCCGTAAGATCAATCTTTTTATTGGCCAGAATAACTCTGGCAAATCAAACCTGCTTTTGTTCTTGAAGCATCACTTTGAGCAGCTAATCGCATCAATTAGTGGTTCTGGCGGGACAGTGCAGCTTCAATTTGGTCCCCTAGGGTTTAATCAAAGCGTTGCCCCTCCACAGATTGATTTTCTCATTGGCCTAGATAGGAAAGGCAAGAAATATCACGACCTCTTAGAGCGTCTGAAGCCCAACCTTACCCACCATTCAGTTCCAATTAAGAATGTGGAGGCGGTTCTGGGATCGAAAACGCTAACTCAAGGAACAGACTTGACCTGGTTTCCATATTGGACTCGTGGCCAGCGCCCTGAACTACAAGGAGCAATAGTAGAGGAGTTATACAAGGAGAACGTGCTTCAGACCCATGAATGGGACCAATTGTGGACAGCCCTAACAGGCACCCGAGGCGGTGCTATTCAGCAGCACTGGATTCCAGAAACTCTAAAAAAGCTGAGCCCAATAGCCCATGGTTCGCCACAAGTTGTTTTGATACCAGCTATCAGAAAAGTTGATCCAGCTAGCAGTGATGAGAGCGACTATAGCGGACTTGGTCTGGTCGCAAGACTGTCAAAACTTCAACATCCCCCTTACAACAATCAGGATCTACGAGAGAGATTCGATCAGATAACCGAGTTCGTACGATCTGTCGTAGGCGACCCCGAAATCCCCCTGGAAGTACCGGACACCAAAGACACTATTAATGTGCATAAAGATAACAAAGTCCTCCCTCTTAGTTCCCTAGGAATGGGAATCCATGAAGTAATAATTTTGGCTGTGGCCGCAACAGTAATTCGAAATCAGGTTGTATGTATTGAGGAGCCTGAGATTCATCTGCATCCCCTCTTGCAGAAAAAGATGATTAGATACCTGCATGAGCAGACAGATAACCAATACTTTATCGCCACTCACTCCGCACACTTCCTAGATCTTCCGGAAGCAGCGATTTTCCACGTCCAACTTGAATCCGGCAGATCTATCGTTGAACCCGCCCTCACCGATAAAGCTAAGTCATCCATATGTTTTGATCTTGGGTATCGCCCCTCTGATCTTTTGCAAGCCAATAGCATTATTTGGGTTGACGGTCCATCCGACAGGATCTACCTAAATCATTGGATCCATGCAGTAGACTCAACACTCAGAGAAGGAGTCCATTACTCCATCATGTTTTATGGTGGTCGTTTATTGAGTCATTTGAGCGCGAACGATTCCGAGGTAGATGAATTTATTTCCTTACGCAGGCTCAATCGGCACATTGCCATCGTCATCGACAGTGACCGGTCCAAGTCCGACGATACAATCAACGCCACAAAGAGCAGAATCGAGACTGAGTTCAATCAAGGTCCAGGGTTTGCCTGGGTTACCCAAGGCAGAGAAATTGAAAATTATGTTTCCCCCGACTTAATGGAACAAGCAGTAAGAACCGTACACTCAAAAGCAACAGCATTAGCAAGCACTGACCCTTACCACCACATCTGGCACTATAAGATCGACTCCGGAGATGTTAGAAACGACGCAGACAAAGTGAAGATCGCCCGCGAAGTTTCTCAAGCAGGGTCAGATCTCACAATTCTGGATCTAAAAACTCGAATCGATAAACTTGTGGAATTTATCCGAAAGTCCAATGGCCAGTGAGAACGGAGAACTCATCTTGCGATGGCCGGTCTTACTCACATTGCAGGCCGTTGCATTCTTCTCGGCCTTGAAGTTTCTGTACCCTTCGTTCATATAACCGGCATGCTTACGCTGATTCAGTTTCCCTGGTCGCCGTTCTGTATTACGATCCGACACATCCTGAAACGCCATCGCATTCCATTCACACTGCGCAACATTACCTTTCATAATCGCGCGCCGGTCATCACCGCGACGAAGGGAGCCGGCTACACCGTTCCCTGCCTTGTCGACGGGAAGCGGGGGATCTGTGACGTGACTGACTTCGGCCAGGAAGTCGCGCGCTACGTGGATCGACGGTATCGACTCGGCCTCTTCCCTCAACGGTTCGAGGGGCTGCAGCTCATCCTCTCCCGCTACATTGAAAACGAATTGGAGTCGGTGGGATTCAAAGTGAACGATACCTACGTGATCCCGAAACGCCCGCTGGTCGAACGCACGATGCTCATCCGCCACAAGGAGCGGAAGTTCGGAAAGGGCTGCGTCCGGGAATGGACCGCTCAGCGTCGGTCTCTATGCGCCAGGTTTGCCGATCTGTTGGAGCCGATCGACAACATGCTGGCGGCCTCGCCGTTTCTCCTAGCCGACCGGCCGCTCTTCGTCGACTACAGCCTCTATGGGGTGCTCGAAAACTATCTATTCAACGGCAAAACCAAATTGCCGGATCTGAAGCATCTGCGCGGCTGGCATCGCATGATGAAGAAGCCGGACTAACCGCCAGCCCTGGAATGATTCGGTCAAGGTTCATCGCGGGGCTGGACGCGACAACCTGCATTTCCATAACCCCACGGCGGCGGACTTTGCTATACTCCGGCGCACCATGGCATCAGACACACCCGCTTCACAGCCGTCTGGAAAAGACCGCCGCGAATTTTATCGGATCACCGCCACGCTGCCCATTCGCATTCAGCTTGAGACCGACCAGACGGAAGGCGAGCTCACTCAGAAATCCGTCAACATCAGCGGCGGCGGCATCGGCATCACGGTCGCCACGGTCTATCAACCCAACGACATTCTCGCCGTCACGGTGCTCCTTCCCGACCACGGCCTTTTCAACGCTTTCGCCGAAGTATTGCGACTCGATCCCATCCCATCCCCCGAGGGGACCTACCGGCTTCACGCCCGCTTCATCCGGATGACTTCGCAGGATCGGGAAGTGTTGATCAGACACATTATCCGGTTTCAACGAGACCACCTCCAGGCACACTATTCCGCCTGACGCAGGACGGCTTCAGCAGCCCGACATACCCAACCTCTCCTATCCGCCAATCCCTCTGCCATGCAGCGCGGGCGGACCATCCATCGACAGCCCGCCCGCACCGCATCAAGACGTCTTACGCCGCCTTCGGCAGTGAGGTCAGATCGACCTGAACCGGTTTCGCACTGACTGGAGGCGCGGAGATGGACACGGTGCTGGACTCGGCAGACAACGTCCAGAGTCCCATTAACAGCACCGCGATCGCTCCGATCACAACCAGTCCGGCATCAATGACCGAACTTAAATCCATCATCGTGTTCACCTCCTTTCCGTTTCAGCGTGTAATGAGGCCTAGACATCTGTCAAAAGAGGCCGTGCGAGAACGGACCGGCCTCGTGCTCCGCCGAGGATTTCGTGGAACCCTGCCGACGCCCCTCTGACGACCCGCGTCGCCACCGCCATGGTACCCGGCCACGAGTCCCGATACCGCGCCGCCCCTCATAGCCGTCCTCCTCCTTCTCCGGATTGTCATTGTTTCGCCATTTCTGAACCCACCCTGGTTGTCTCATGAACGTCTCCTTTCGCTGCTCTCTCTCCTCCGCACGGAGTCCCCGGAGAGAGGGCCTCACCCGATGTAGCCATCGGGGAGGCCCCATTGACCGGTCGTGTGGCAGAAGGAAGGACCGTGATCCTGCAAGGCGCACGACGTCACAGGCCGATGCGCTTACCCTTCGATCATGATGCGTCTGGGTTTCGCCTCTTCCCGCTTGGGGAACGTCACGGTCAGGATCCCGTGTTTGTGCGTCGCCGACGCCTTCTCATGATCCACAAACGTCGGCAATCGGAATAACCGGGCGAACTGCCCGCCGGCGATCTCCCTCAGATGGTACGTGCCGCCCGGCGCTCGCTCCTCTGTACGCTCGCCCTTCACCGTCAAGACCTGGTTCTCTATCTCCAGCGAGATGTCCTTCGACTCCCACCCGGGTAACGCGATCTCCACATAGAAGCCGTTGCCATCCTCCCAGGCATTGCACGCAGGCGCCCAGGCCTGGCCCGACACGCCGAATGCGCGCAAGGCTTCGTCGAACATCCGGTCGATCTCGCGATCAAATGAGCCGGCCCTGACCGGGGAAACGACAGTCGGTACATAACTGCTCATAGCTGTCCCTCCTCCTCTCCTCCGAGAGGTCATATGATGGGTTGATGTTGAGATGGAGCGGGAGTCAGGCTGAGGTCGATCCGGGGCAGTGTCTGCCGCCGCTACGCCCCCACTGTTGGCCTGCCGCCAATCCATCTGGTTTCGTATCAGCAACAAGAGGCCAGATAATTTCACCCGGCGCAAAGTCAAGAGGGGGTTACGGTAGATCGGCCGGGATCGGCTGCGGGCCCAGAATCGAAAATATTCCGCGGGCTTCCCTTGCACATGCCCGTTCGATCACCGGACCAACCGGCTGATTCAAGACCTGGCACGAGCAAGAGGTCAGACACAACTCGCTCGCCGTCCGATCTCCGCACAACCTCAAGGCCTACCCCGTACGGTGAATTCCGCGCGCACCATCAATAAATGACAAACTCCTTGGTGATCCTGCGACCTTCTCATACACTGGTTGCGACTCTAGGGAGGAATACCGACGACGATGTCCGATACACAGTTCGAGCAATTGGTGCGCCGTCTCGAGGCGTACGCCCAGACACATCCGACACGATACAAACTGAAGGTCGCCCTGGTCGCCGCGCTCGGCTACGCCTATGTGCTGGCCGCTCTCGGCCTGGCATTGGGCGTCGGGATCTGGCTGATTCTCTCCCTGAGAGAGGAACCCTCAAGCCATCTCAGTTCCGTCAAGCTGCTGTTCGGCCTTGGCGTGCTGGCGGCGATCATCCTGCGTGCCTTCTGGGTCCGCCTCACCCCGCCGGCGGGTTATGAGGTCTATCGGGAAGACGCGCCGCGCCTCTTTCTTCTCATCGACAAGCTGACAACTGCGTTGGGCACACCGCCGTTTCACCAAGTGCTCATCGTCAACGACCTCAACGCCGCTGTCGCACAGCGGCCGCGCCTCGGCATCTTCGGCTGGTACCGGAACTACCTGCTGCTCGGCCTTCCGCTCATGTTGGCCATGACGCCGGCCCAGTTCCGCGCCGTGCTCGCGCATGAGTTCGGCCATCTCGGCCGCTCTCACGGGCGTTTCTCCGGATGGATCTATCGCACCCGCATGGTCTGGTCGCGCCTGCTGGAAGAGCTCCGCGCCCGCGATCATTGGGGGTCGGTGCTCTTCACCAAGTTCCTGGACCGGTATGCCCCATTCTTCAACGCCTACTCGTTCGTCCTGGCCCGCGCGCAGGAGTACGAAGCCGACCGTCAGGCGGCCCGGCTGGTCGGCCCGCACGCGATGAAAGACGCCCTGGCATCACTCCAAATCATCGCGCGTCTGATGGACGAACTCTATTGGCCCATGTTGAATCGCAGGACCATTACGAATCCCACACCGCCCGCCTCGCATCTCGATGAACTCATCACCGTGTTACAGCGCGTGACTCCTCACGACTCCATTCAGAAGTGGCTGCACGAGGCGATGCAGCAAACCACCAACTATGCCGATACGCATCCGGCCTTGGCCGATCGACTGGCCGCGCTGGATCACCTTCCTGAGAAACCCAATGCGCCGGAACCGCCGGCCGACTTTCCCCACTTGCGTCACCCTCATGAGACCACTGCCGCGAATTATTACCTGGACGCACACGCGACCACCACGCGCGCAGCCCTCGACCGCAGCTGGGCGGAATCTATGGCAGAGGAGTGGCAACAGAAGCACGAAGAAATGGCGGCTGCACGGGCACGCTGCCAGGCCCTAAGCGACAAATCCGCGACCGTCGGGCTCTCCATCGACGAGTTGTGGGAATATGCGTGTCAAATGGAAGCGCTCGAAAGCGACCGGGCAGCGCTGCCGTTGCTGCAGCAATTACTCATGAAGGCACCGAATCACGCGGCTGCGAACTTAGCGGTAGGCCGCCTTCTAGTAGCGCAGGACGATCAAACCGGATTGCAGTATCTGGAGAAAGCTCTGGCAGCAGACCGCGACGCAGTGATTCCCGCCTGCCAACTGGCATCCAGTTTCCTGGAGCGTCGGGGCAACCACAAAGAGTCCATGCGCTACCGCGTCAAGGCGCAGCGGCAACGGCAGCAGCTCCTTGATGCCGAAACTGAATGCAGCACCATCAAGCCCGGAGACTCGTTCGAACCGCACGGACTGTCGAATGCGATCATCGAAACCATCGCCCGGCAGCTGGCATCGAGACCCGGTATCCAGGCGGCCTACCTGGTCCGCAAGAAGGTCCGGGTGCCCGCCAACGTGCCCTGCTATGCGTTGGTCATCATTCCACACCGCGCCTGGTACGAGTTGGATGCGGAAGCCAGTAACCGGACGCTCCTGGACACGCTCGGCACGATACTGACGCTCCCGGCACACACCTCTATCCTTGTCGCCGATCAGTTGATGAAACATCGGTGGATCAACACCCTCAAAGCCATCCCGCAATCCGCCGTCCTGCGCGCCCACACCACCGCGTCGTAGCCTCACGCCGACACTGGCCTCTTCCCCCTCGAAAGGTGGAGGAAATTCCTGCTGCAGGACGCTGTTTTGCCGCCCTTTTCCTGCTGTCGTCCGCCCGACGTCGCGGAGAAATCCCCCGGCACTCGGCACGATCCCTCAAAACACCTGCAAACTGACCTATCCGGCCGGTCACACTTCGGAATAGCTCGCTGGTCTCCGCCTTGCACTGAAACCAGTACCGGCTTTGCACTGAAAGGAGTCCGACGATGACGTTCCTCATGGTTCTCATGCTGGCCACATTGCTTCCCTTTCCGATTGTGGTCGGTGCGCTGGCGCTGGAAGAACGCCGGGCTGATCGCCGACCTTCCTCTCATCTCCGCCGATCAACGCGGAGTCAGCCGGCATCGGATTATTGATCGATCAAGAAGAGAGGCCGCCCATGTCCGACCCACGACACCACGATCGCATTCCCATCAACCGGCGCGGATTCTTGCGCCGCAACGGAGCCACCAGCCTCTGCACCCTCGTGGATCTCACCGCGCAGGGACTCCAGATATCCGCCGATCTACCTCTACTGGTCGGAGACCGGGTGGAGATCGAGTGTCAGCTTGAACCCGAGAGCCAGATTCACTGCGTTCTCAAGCTGACCCATGCAGCAGGCTGACAAGGCGGTGGCCGCCTCGTCGACATTACGCCCGAACATCATCGGCGCTTGATGGATTTTCTGGGTCGGCAAAGCGTGACCACCCACAACAGCCACTAACCGCGCCGATTTCCCCCTGCTGGCATTTGTAGCCCCTCCTAGGAGGGATACTTTTGCCATCTCTCTTCACGCTACACTGCCACCTGCCATGGAACAGACGAAACCCTATCAGCGCGCGCACTACCGCTTGCCCCTACCGACGGCCTACCCTGTGATGTTTGCCGGCACCTCCGCGATCGGCGAGGGTACGCTCACGAATCTGTCGGTGCTCGGCTGCACGATCGAATGTACGACGATTCTGCCCCAGACAACGAACCTGTTACTCCGGCTGATTCTGCCGGATCAGAAGGACTCGCTTCCGATTGAAGAAGCCGAAGTACGGTGGATCGATGCGCAGCGGATCGGAGTGCGGTTCAGCAAGGTGGAGCGTGCGGCCAATCTGCGGCTCCATGGATTTGTGTGGGACCGGATGCTCGAACGAATGCAGGCCATCAAGCAGCAGCGCTAAATACGATTGGGGTTCGTCATCCTCCTGGTTGCAGTGGACCGGCAGATCGTACGTTCACAACCCTTGCATAGATCTTCGCTACACCGGCAGCATGTCAAAACCGCATGGTAACCTTCTGCCACGCCTGCTCTAGAAGTTGTGCGCCAAACAGGGCCGGAGGACTTTCCCGCCAGTACCACACCCGTTCGGGATACGTATCGAAGTCGAGCAGGGTTGACCCCCAATCGCCGGAATAGGCAAACCCAATGGCGTGCATCCCGATTGAAACGCCCGTCAACCCTGCCACCATATATTTCAACCAGCGTCTCTGATGCATGTGCTCCAGGACGGGAACCATCAAGAAACAGAGAAACGGGGTGCTGTCCGCCAAAAGCCTCGGACCATACCCATGTCCTCCCCACCAGCTCCCAAGCGTCGCGACCGGAACAATCAATAACAGCGGCGCCACGCTGAGATATCTTAAAAATACCTGTCCCGGCTTTCTCCACGCCACCGCCATCCCGGCCAGCGAACAGAGAAAGATGGGGGAGTAGATGAACAGCCCACGCGCCGGGGAAAACAGCACGCCCGCAAGCCCTTCGAGGAAAGGTGTATTGAACCAGGAAAGATGCCGCCCCACGAGGGAAGCCGGAGTGACAACGGTCGCACCGAATCCGGTCCGGACTGGCGACCCGAAATACGCGTCGTTGTACCAGAGAAACAACAGCAGCGGAGGCACACCCGCAAGCAAGAACCCAGCGCATTGCTCCCGATGCTTATGGAGCACATAGAGTGCAATCGGAAGCGCCATGACGAGATTCAACGGGCGACAGATCACCGCCCAGCCAAGCGCCAGTCCGGCCCATGCAATAAATGCCGGCGTCTCCCTGCCCCTTATCAGACAGTACAGCGTCAGCGAGAAAAACAGCTGACTCGGGCCGTGTTGCCACGAGGCTTGACTCATAAGACTCAAGCTGCTCGTTCCAAACGCATAGACGAAGGCTATGAACCACGCCACGCGCGGCGTCGTAACGCGCCGTAACCCGACAAATAACGTAAGCACCGACAGCGCGACCATAAGCATGCCCGCCCGCTTTTCCAAATCGAACAACATCTCAGCGGCGAGCCTCGTCCCCACTTTGAGAACGGGAGCAACATATACCGGCACAGACAGGACGGCTCCCCATGGAGGATAAGTCGATATCAGATGTCCGTTGATGACCCGCACAAAGTATTGTTCGTCGTACTGCTCGATGGTGGAAGCATACTCATCGAGATAAAAATCATGGTCCGTGAGGATGCTGACCGGAAGAAAGCGCGCAGGCAAGGTATCGGCCATTTCGAAGGTATGCCCGTTAGCGTAATAGACGGTCAACGCCCCGATGAACAGCAGGAGCGCAGACTGGAACCCTTCCATCAACGACCTGGCGCCACGCCTCTCTTCCATCCATGCCTTACCCAAGGAGAGCGCCAGGCAGAGGCCCAACCAGTTTCTCAGGGAAAAGGCGTGCAGATGAACAGGACCGACTTCAATGTCATACCCCCCCTGAACAAAAAACAAGACGAGGACGTTCGCGCACACCAAAATCCAAAGTCCTGTGATCAAGGCCTCGAAACGAGAAGACGCCTTGGTGTCAGCCGGAGCAACCAACTGCAGTACTTGACGAAACGTCACTGTTCCCCCTCTTCCAGATTCATGTGGCCTTCAACCTTTAAGCAGATGCCGCGTCAATTCAGTTCCGCGCAGCGGTCACGCAGCTGACAGTCCACCGTCTCCACTCTTGAGGAATTAGCCAGATGCCTACGAACACAATTCCATCGAGGATTCCGGGAGTCCCATATCGGAACGCCTCCTTCAGTAGCGGCCAAAACGCCGATCGGTCCCCTTGCTCAATCGCGTTGGCGCTGACCCAGGTCAACAGAAATGACACGTAGGCTCGTGAGGTCACGAGATGACGGTTCTGCTGTATCCACGAAAACGAAAACCGCCAGTCCTTGCGGCTGCTGATTGTCTGGAGCTCCCGTTCTCTGTGCCAAATAGCGAGTGGCTCATGGGCGGCCGCAAACAGGACCGCGGTGTCAGCACGAACAGCGGCCCGGAGGAGCCAGTCGATGTCGTCATGCCTTCGCGACTCGGCTCGAAACGGGACTTTCTGCAGCAACTCTTTGGCCGTAAAAATCGTGGAGGTCTGCACAAGCCCTTCTCCTCCGAACAGACGTGTGCGGTGAAACAGATAATCACTCATGGGCTCACCGGGTGTCGGCAATCTGCGGGGCACCACGACATCGGTCGTTTCGCTCCGCTTGATGAGCCGACAGGACACAATGGCATGTTCCGCGACGGATTGCTGCGCGGCTTGCAGCTGAACCTGCAACTTGCCCGGCATCCATTCATCGTCGTCGTCGAGAAATGCGATCCATCGGCCTCGAGCGGCTTCGACGCCCTGGTTGCGAGCCGCTGCAGATCCCAGATTGCGAGACACAGGTCCGGCTACAAACATAGCAGCGTATGTGCGATCACGATCATGCCTCCACCTCGGCCGAGCGGTCGTGTTTCGTGAGGTATCGCTCACGGTGGAACTCCATATCGGACAATCTTTTCATGGCATTGCCGCCCCCACAGGCATACCCGATCATCTCACCAGTGCCATCTGCGACCAGCCCCGCAAACAGCAAGGGCAACACTCGGGGCAACAGATGCCTCGCCCGGCCAGGTCGGCGCAGTTCACCCACGATCCGACGAAACCGGACGAACGGGATGAGGGGCGCGCTGAAGGCATACAGCAGCCGTCGCACTGGCGACCAGGTTCTCGCACGGGAGGCCGCAAACAGCCGACCGCCGTCTACACGTAACGGAATCCAAGAGAAAGGGGCCGAAAAATTCTGGTGATAGGTCTTCGCCGCCGGCTCGAGATACAATTGGTACCCCTTCGCCTGTAGATCCCATTGGAGGATACTTTCGGCCTCCAGCATCGCTTCCAGACGATCGCCATACTCCAGGAGCACATCCCGTTTATACGTTCCGTTATGCCCGGGCAAATGCTCTCTCACCCCTGCGGAAACCGGTTCCATCCATTCGGCATACTCGATAATCAGATTGGTCCAGCTGACAAGGCTGTTGGGATTGGCATTGGCCATCATGGGGCCGACCGCAGCCCAGGGTTTCCGATGCGCCTGGATGAGGGCTTCGGCCCATCCCTTGGCAGGAAAGGAGTGGTCTTCCACAAAAGCGACCACCGGCGCGGTGGCGCGCCGGACGCCGGCCGCACGAGCCCGGGCGGTCGACGTCATGTCGCCAATTTCGACGATGTGGATCCCGCAGAAGCTATCGAGCTCTGTATGATCGATGTTCGCGGCTTGCGCAGAAGGAACCACCAGCACAATTTCCAATTGATGACTGGCGCCCTGGGCCCGAAGCCGGCGAATCGTTTTCCTGACAGTGCTGTAGGAGTCAGGGGAGATCACAATGACCGACATCGCAGGAACCTGTTGAACGACCATGCTGAACTCCTCTCGTTGTTTCACTTAATCGCCGCCGTACCTTTTATACGCATCCAGAAAAATCCCGCCGCGTTGGCAACTTGCGTCACCATGAGGAGCAGCATCAAGAGCGGCGCCTGTACTCCCGGTGCGCTGACAAACGGGTAGCGAAGCATATTGACATAAAACGTGAGCGGCTCAACCTTGACTCGGTCCTGGCGTCGTCTGGCGCGGACTCGATGAAAGCAGAACGCGCCCTGTCCATAGTGAAAGTGTTGCCACAGAAAGGTTCGAAACGTCAGCGCGTGGGCATGGTAGACCACAGCCTCTGCGGCGTAGATCATTCGCTGTCCGAGATGCAGCCAGCGATCGCACAGCTCACGATCCTCCGCGGCAGCCCGTGGGTACGTCACATCAAATCCTCCGGCGGCACGAAACGGCTTGGTCGGGAACGCCAGATTGCTCGAGGGGAAAAACCGCGCCTGGTTGGGGATGGCGTTGTAGAACGAAAGGAGATAGGAGATCAGGAGTTGGCTGGTCGTGGAGTAAACGTTTCCCGTCAACGCGTTGATCGTTCGCCCCCCAACCACACAATCCGGAGACGCAACACAGTGCCTTCCCAAGGCTTTGAGCCAATCCGAAGCCGGCGCGCAGTCGTCGTCCGTAAAGGCGAGAACCTCTCCTAAGGCCTCACTGGCTCCTCTATTGCGGGCCGCCGCCGGTCCCCTGTTCTCCTGCTGCAACAGCGTGAGCGTGAGCACTCCGTGAAAGCGAGCGACAATCCCGTCCAACGGCTCCACTCCACCGTCATCCACCACGATCACTTCAAAGCGGTCGCGCGGATAGTCGAGGCGAGCACAGGCCTGTAAACAGACGGCAAGCTGCTCCGGCCGGTTATAGGTCGGGATGACGATTGAAAAGCTTGGGACATCAGTCATCGGCATGGCATCTCAGACACGCTTGGCTCATACGGCCGATTCGACCACTGCGCGCTGATTTGCGCGCGTTGAAATGAGATCAAGAATGCGGCTGACCGATCCCTCCATAGTGACATCCTGGGTAATCAGTCGATGGGCCCGCTCGTTGATGGCAGCTCGCTCCGCATCGTGAGCGAGGTAGTACCGAATGGTCTCCGGCATCTCGCCTATCGAGGAACTCACAAAATGCCGTCCGGCCACAAACGGGTCTGGTCGGTAGATCGGTTCGGATATGACGAGCGCCTTGTTCGCCATCCCCAGGATCAAACGGAGATCGGGAAACTCCCCCGGAGTCCTGGCCAGGTTGAGCATGATCTTCGTCCGGTTCAACAATTTCGTCCGCTCTTCTCCCCAACAGCTCGGATCAACGTAACTGCCTGCGGCCTCTATCTGAATTCCTTTCTTACGCAAACCGCGCAAAAGTCGATTCCGCCGGGGAACATCCTGGGCGCCAAGAAACAACACCTCAATGTCCCTGGGCAATCCCAAATCGCGACCATATGAAGGCTCGTAGCCGAGGGGCACCCAGTCAGCCGCAATGCCTCGCTCAGATAGAAACCCGCAGCGCCCCAATGTAGCCGCCACGAGCACATCCGGAATCCCCTCCTTCACCCAACGACGCAAGACGAGATAGTTCGTGTAGACATCCGTTGCATTGGAATCGCGAAGCACACACTTTGCCGCTTCCCACCAATTCAGTCGCGGCCAGGGCAAACCGGCGGCCCTGGGAGGCGGCAGCGGCTCCGTATGCCACAGCACGACCAGCGGGCGTTGCGCGCGAGGCATGGCCGTCAGCTGTGCATAGAGGCCCGGATACCAATTGGTATTTCCCCAGATCCACACCACGCTCTCCGCGGAAAATTCCGCCGGTCCATCTTGTATCTGAGTCACCTCATGTCCGGCCTGCTCAAGAATCGACGTCACCATATGGCGTGTCCCGAAATTGGCCGTAAAGCCCCGGTAGCAGAAGGTGATGGCCCTCTTATGGCCGGCATCCTGTACGCGATTCTTCATGGACCTTCCCCACTGTCCAGCTTCCGCTCTGTGCCAAGAGACCCGAATAGATGGCTGAACCTCCCATCCACGACCCGGCCCGTCCTTGCAGACTCTTCCGCTGCCTCGATCACCTCCAGACTGCGGTAGCCGTCCATCAAATCAGGAGACGAGGCCTGCTGGCCTTGCACAGCGGAGACAAAGGCCTGCAACGAGCGCTGGTACGACGGCTCATGCCAGGGGGATCGCCATTTTTGCCATCCATAGTACGCTGCAGAGGGTGAGGTCAGGATGTGTGCGATGCGACTGACGCGAGTCGACTGACGGTTTGATGCGGTAAGTTCGACGCTCAAGGAACGATATCGATCGACCGTGACGCTCCCCGTCTGTCCGTCGATTTCGAATCGGTCTTCATCCTGCGCGCAGAGAGAGAAGCTGGATCGCACCTTCAGCCCGTCGGTCAGTTGCAACTCAAGAGAGGCCGTGTCCTGGTCCGTTCTGCAGGAATCAATGTCCGCCTGCACGGCCTGAATTTCCTGCTGAAACAGGAACCGAATGAGATCGATATGATGGGAAGCGAGGTCAAGCAAGACTCCCCCGCCGGTTGAACGGTGCTGTTTCCAAGCCGGCATCTCGCGAGGCGGAGTTGAGAACACCGAACGGACTTCGACCAGTCGTCCGAGGCGGCCTGCATGAATGTGACACCGCGCCGCTTCATGGAGCGCATTGAAGCGATAATTGAACCCGACCATTCCTACGACGCCAGATTTTGTCCAGGCCTGTATCACGCGATCGGCCTCGAGCACGCTTGTTGCGATCGGTTTTTCGAGATAGACGTGTTTGCCCTGTTGCATGGCTGCGATCGCTACCTCAGCATGGGATGCGGTCGGCACACTCACAATGACCGCATCGAGGTCTCGCATCTTCAGCAGGTCGCGATAGTCCGCATGGGGTTGAGCCGTCGGTACACATCGACCGGCTTCTTGCCGGCGGGCGGAATCAGGGTCTGCAAACGCGACGAGCTCCACTCCCGATAAGCGCCGCAGGATCGGCAGATGCACCGCCTGCGCAAACCAGCCGCAGCCGATGACGCCGACTCTAAGGGGATTTCGCATATACGACACGACTCCTCTACGCAAGCTGCTGCGGGCTGTTGCCTGGTCCCAAAATATAACCGACGAATTCGCCTACGGCGTGGCAGGTCACAACCAGAGCTGTAAGCGGCAAACTCGTTAAGGCCGGTCTCAGCAATCGCCGCTTACGAATCACCGGGCCAATGGTGGTCCATAATAGATACACCGGCAAAATGACGCAGCCTCCGATTCGCATGAGCCGCTCCATCCCTGACATCCGTTGGAGGCGGAACCCTGCAATCGACCGGCCATTGTGGAAATGGGCCGAGAACGTTCCCCAGAATCCCCATGTCTGGTTATGCGATACGATCAGCCGATCGTCCGCAATCAGGGTCTCCCCCTGTTCGTGCAATTGACGATTGAATAAGAATTCCATCATGCCGAGTTGAGACATCTTCTGTGGAACAACCCGCCGCTTGTACGAGATGTTGGCCTGCAAAGAAATGGCTGGTTGTCTGCCCGTCTCAATCGGTGCAGTGAATGGTCCGAAGACGATGAGAAAATTGGCCCAGTCAATGAGTCGATCGGTCGCACCGTTCTCGACGACCCCGCCGATCGCTGCGGCTTCCGGGTGCGCGTCGTGTGCCTTGAGGATTTGTGTGCACCAAGTGGGCGAGACAGTACAGTGATCCTCGGTGACCGCCACGACGTCGCCGACTGCTTGTGTCATTGCAAGTTCGCGCAGGGAAAATACCGACCCGCCGGGCCATGTGATCCACTTCACTTCCGGGTAGCGCTCAGCCACATTGGGCGGCAACCCCTGACCGTGCCCATCTCCCACCAATACTTCCGCACCGACCGCCTGAGCCTGGTCGTGAAGCGAATCCAGGCACGGTTTGATCTCCGGCCAGGCTTTGGTTGTCGCGATGACAACGGACAGGGGGAGCCTGGCCCCATGATCCCCTTCCGTCGTCCGCATGCCTGCCGTCCGGTCAGTCGCCACATTCATCCGTGGCCTCATCCTCGCGCCATTTCCATGGCCGCTTGATAGCTCTTCACCGTCTCCCTCGCGGTCTGCTCCCACCGGTATTGGCGTGCCTGCTCCAATCCCTGTCCTTGCCGTTTGGCCCGCAGCGTATCGTCGGTCAGCAGACGTTGCATCGCATCGGTCAGCCCCGCGATGTCGTCCGGGGCAACGAGTTCAGCCGCACGCTCGAGATTCTCGGCCAGCGATGAAGACCTGGTGCTGATCACCGGCACGCCGCATGCCATGGCCTCCAGCGGGGGAAACCCGAAGCCTTCGTGGAGAGAGGGATAGACAAACAGTCTGGCACCTGCATACACAGCGGGAAGATCCTTCTGATCCACATAGCCAGCGAGGTGTACTCTCCCCCGCAAAGCCGGCACTTGGATCTGTTTCAGCAGTGCCTCATACCCCCAGCCCAACTTACCGGCCAGCACGAGGTGCTCTTTGATGGCACCTGCCTCGACAAGCCGTCGATAACTATCGACCAAAGCCGGAAGGTTCTTGCGCGGCTCAAGCGTGCCGACATACAGGATGTAGGGCTGCGGCAGCTTCAATCGCGCGACGACTTCCCGAACCGAGGCAGGGTCACAGAGTCGAAACTCCTCCCCGATCCCCGGAACGGTCACGTGAATGCGATCCGGCTGAAGATCAGGAAGAAATTCCAAAATCGCTTGCCGTGTGGCCCGGGAGGGGACCACCACCGCGTCCGCTCTCCTGAGACTGGCCAGCACCATTCGCCGATACAACCAGCTTCGACGCAACGCAATATGACAATGTGGATGCGAGAACGACGTCATGTCGTGGACCGTCAACACATGCCGCGCTGACCCTCGCAGATAGGGCATGATGAACGACGGGGAATGCACAACGTCCGCCTTCCAGCCGGAGGCAGCGACAGGCAACATGACCTGCTGAGAGATAAGGCGGAGCAGTCGAGGCCGTGCACTGAGGGATGTGTGTGAAAAATTCCCGGGAAGGTTGTTGGTAAAGATGCGGCGATCCTCATGATTATGGCAAATCCTGTACTGGTTGGTTCGATCGACTTTCGCGAGGTTCGACACCAACTGTTTCATGTACGTGTCTATCCCGGTCATCTGAGGAATGAACGCTGTAAAATCGATCGCGATTCTCATCCGTGAACCAGCCTCACTGTGCTTACCGATACTGCGTCTCCACCATGCCGTGCCCACGGTACGCAGCCAGCATCCCGGGAATCTCGGCAACGTGCGTCACTACCGTCAGCGCCAAGGCCAGCGGGACCTCGTACCACCTCACGTGGTACTGCCGATAGCATCGAAGGCAGGCCCGGACACTATCGAAGGTTTTTCCGGCCACAATCAGCGGGATTGCAGCGGCACCGGCGCGAATGAGCCGGGCATACGGCAGCCGCGCGTCGCGCAGCCGGGTAATGATCGTGCTATACCCGTGATTACGCCGGATATCCCATTCCATCGGCCACCCTTCAAAATCATGCACCACCACTAATCCCGGCTCAAACCACAAACGCGCGCCGTCTCGAAGAAACGCCTCCGACTGGATCCGTGAGGCAAAGGCGCCAAGCCCGGCAGGAAGCGGGTGGCGGCGATAGATGTCGCGGCGGAAGGCGGCGGCGTTGCCGGAAATAAAGCGCGTGAGCCCAGCTCGACCCGGGTCGAGATACGATCGCGACAGCAGACCCAGTATCCGCTCCATGCGTGACCGGCCCGGGTACAAGGTCCTGGCGCTGACAGCCGCGGCGTCGGGATGTTCGGCAAGGGCGGCGCGGAGCACCCGCAGCCATGTGCGTCCCGGAATACAGTCGGCATCGACAATCGCCAGCCAGTCCCCGGTCGCCATTTCGGCGGCCCGATTCTTCAATTCATACGAAGACTCCGCATCGACATACAGAACCTTCATATTGGGAATTATCCCCGACACGTCATCCGGGACCCTGCCTTCAAGCCGGGCCGACTCGACGAGGATGAACTCCTCGACAGGCGGTCCCTCCTGCTCCGCCCATGCCCGGAGCGCTCGCCGGAGGTCCTCCCACGATTTCTCCTCACCTGCCGCGTAGTCGGAAACCACAATCACAGAAAGCTTCGCCATCGTCGCGTCCGTTGTCTCTCGTGCCATACTATCGCCTCCTTCAAATAACCCAAGCCTCTTCGTGACAGCCTCTCAAGCTCCGGCCTCACACACCCTCTCTGTCCCTTCCGCCCTGCAGTGCAATGCACGAGCCGACAGACGCCGCGCCCAACAATGACGGCGCGGGCGGTGAGGGGACTCCGGTGAATGTGTTGCGCGCATCGGTCCCTCGCAGAATATCCCGCACAAACCGTTGCAATTTTCCAGAATGCTGCTCGACGCTAAATTGCTCGCACAGTTGCTCAGAAGGCCTCTGATCAGCCAATTGCTCTGCGCCGGGCGAATCCAAGAAGCCCGCCCAATTCTCCGCCTCATCGAGAACGACAATGCCCGGCCCTGATGCACAGGCGAGGCCACTCGCGGCCTGGGTCGTGGCAAGCACCGGCATTCGATTATGCAGACTCTCCGCAAGCTTGATATTGACGCCGGCGCCCACATGAGTCGGGCAGACCATGATATCGGCATGACTCCATACCGTAGCCAAATCGCGCACCATTCCGTGACGAACAACGCCTTCACGAACCGCTATCCGCTCACTCCCCCGGCCAAATACGTGAACCTCCAACGGACGACGTACGCGAGGCAGAACTTCCGCCATCAACCACGCCCAGTTGTGCCGATTGGGCCACCAGGAAAAATCCGCCAGATATCCGAGACGCAATGCACCACCGGACCGGGGAACACGGGAGAACGGGCATGTGGTAAACAGCGGCGGCAGGTGGATCGCTCGCAGGTTGGGCAGGCGGGCTCTGGCCCACGCCCTTTCGCTTGCTGACACAAAGACAACTCCTCCAGCCCTGCGGAAGCCATCAACTTCAAACCGCTGCTGCTTGGCGACTTCGCGGCTGAGCAAAGGCGAAAGGAATCGGTTGGCGGCGAGTTGCTGGTCCAGCAGCTGATGCTCCAGATTATGCGCCACCACCACCGTGGGCAGGTGAGACGGGAGTTCCTCACGGACCCACAACATGTCGCCTCCGTTAATGAGCACCGCGTCAAACCGGCGGGAGGAGACGGCTTCCCGAACCCTGATGCGCAACTCATGCCGGCGCGCAAACAAGACTTTTGCCGGCAGACTCGACATACAGGATTGAGCCAACGACAGGGCTTGACGGACGCGATGCCACGAACCGGGAGGCGCCTGCCGGGGCCCTACCAATTCCACATCAAACCGGTCCGTCCCGTTTCGTAGCGCTGCCACGAGGCCACGGGTGTAGGCCCCCGCCCCACCCGGGTGCGTGGCAGGGTCAACCAATGAGACCATGAGAATCTTTGCGGGAGCCATCAGTGCGTGCGCCCTCTATCCTGTGCCAAGTCCGAAAACCCTGACATCGTCCTTCGCCGGAGCATCCATAACAGTTGAATCATCAATCGCCCCTACAGCTCACCGTCTCCTCTGAGATCAACTGATCGATGAGGGACATTGCTCCGCTCCCTTTCGCCTTATCCGGCCTGGACCGGCGCTATCTTTCGCCCTAAGAACGACCGCACGGCAGAAATTTCCCTGGAGCGAAACTCCCCGATCCACCAATAGCCGAGCAGGCTGATGACCCCGAGCAGCACCAGCTTGACAAACACGAGCAACCCGGGAGTCGGCCACCACAATGACACGGTCCCAACAACCAGACCGATCGCCAGACTCCGGATTACGGTTCCAACCGGCGGACACACCGTCCACAAGGCATACACACCGGCCCCTGCCGCGATCGCCCCAAAAGAGGAGACCACGACCGTTACCAAGGCGGCGCCCTGCTGCCCGAATCGGGGTATCAGAACGAGATGACCGGCCAATCCCAACAGGACCAAAGGGCTCGTAAACATGATCGTTCTGGCCGGCAATCCCGCCGCCGTCATGATCGTGATCGACACCATCAACATCACATTCGAGACCGCTCCGACAATCAGCAAGGCCAACAGCGGGCCGGCAGGGAGAAACGCGGCGCCGAACACGACTTGCACGATCTCCGGGGCCGCCCCGGCGATGATCGCCGCGATAGGAATGAGGAGCATCGTGACACGCATCGCATCACGCGCGAGTTCCCGCGCCTGCTCCTGTTGACTGTCCGCAAGCTGGCGACTCAATGTCGCGAGAAGCAGGGAGGAGAATGTCCAGGAGAACAATCCGGGCAAGAGCGAGAGGCTTTGAGCCGCACTATAGATACCGGCCTGCGCGGCCGTCCCTCCAAGAATTTTGAGCATGAAGAGATCCATCCCGTTGAAGAAAATCAGACAGATCGAGGACAGAAATAACAGCGCGCCGTATCGCTGAATCGGGAGCGGCACCGGAGGTTGCTTGGCGAGCATCCCCGCTCCAAGGTACCAGCGACTGAGCAGAAGCTCTGCCAGCGACGAACCGATCACTCCCAGCACCGCTCCTGTCATGGAGAAACCGGCTTGGACAAGACCCATCACAAGAGTCATGCGGACCAGCCAGCGCCCGGCTCTGGCCGCCGCGCCGGCTCGGTAGTTCCTCCTTCCGATCAACACGTTTCGATAGGCTTGTCCGACACATAACAGGGGAATATCGAGCGCACACAGGCGGAGATAGAATGCCAAGTCCGGCTCTTTGAACAGCGCGCTGAGCGGTGCGGCAAGAATCCAGATAAGGACCATCGCCCCCAGGCCAATCTTCAGACTGAGCCGGATCATCGTGGCGCCGACCGGTTTCCAATCGTCCGCCTCACCGACAAACTTGATCGTCGCCTTTGTAAAAAAGGAGTTGATCGCGCTTTCGATCCAAATGATCGTGGTCAGCGTCAGAGCCAGTAACCCATAGCCCTGGGGACCAAGACGTCTCGTCAAGAAGCCCGTCGTAATAAGGGCCGTAAGCGGGAACAGCAACTCCGCCAGAAATATTCTGGCAGTCCCGTCCATCATGCGACGCCCCGTCGTCGTAGTCAGTAAGCTCATTCCACCCTTTCAGACATCACGCATATAGGATGCTCCATCCCCTCAACAGACTCCGCTTCTTTGGCGGGAACCGGCGTGCCTCCCTTTGCCATCTGTCTACTTGATAGAGCCCAATGGGCGACCAGAGATTAAAGACCGCATGAGGACATGGATCAGTATAGAAACAAGGTGCCGGGTAGCCAATACCTCTTACTTCACTCTTCCCCTACCAAAGAGGGGCGAAGGAAACGAAGCATTGTGATGGCAGCCGTACGCCTAGGCAGAATTGTCTTTACGTGAGATAGAGCGCCCGACCATCTTCGTTGCCCCGGAACTCTATGGTTCGTCCTGAGCAGCATCAGGACGAACCAGATGGTCAGGCTCTGGAAGGATGAGTTACCGGCTCACGCGGCGTCTCAAGACCCCGCTCCACTCCGTAGCCATCAGGCCCACGGTGATAGCCACAAACCCCATCGCGCACCACTGGGCTGCGAGCGGAAGGGTCCCATGGACGCTCAGCCCTATTGCCCACGCCATTCCCACTATCCCCAGGGAAATGAAGTGCGGCCAGAGCACGAAGGATGCGCGGCAAGGGTCCCCGGTTTTGGGAGTCGCGATAAAAGGAAACTGGCGGTTGCCCAAGACATCGGCAACGGCCGCCAATTGATACGGCCATTTCGCAAACTGCAGAAGGCCGGCTCGCCAATGAATCCCCTGCTCCGATTTCCTATTCAAGTAGAACCGCTGTCGATAGCGCTCCCAGATCCGCAACATGACCACCACGCACCCGCCGCTGACCAGCACTTCGGTGGTGCCCAGAGCGGGAATGTGCCCGGATACCAGCATGAACGCCACAAGCATCATCGCAACAGGAAGCACCATGCTCCTATGAACATAGTTCAATCCGTGCAAGGCGTTCAACATAGCGGATGTCGGCGAGAGGTTCCGGGCCACTGCAGGCCCGATCCGTAGCTTCACGTCAAGGACAGAACGGGTCCACCGCCGTTGCTGATTGAGATAGGCCGGCCAGTCCACCGGAGCCAACCCTCGGGCCAGCACTTCAGGAACATAGACGCCTTCCCATCCACGATTCTGGTACAGCAGCGTCAGCAGTAAATCGTCGGCATCGTGTGCTGCAAACCCGCCGCACTCGCGCAAGGCGCTGAGACGGTGTGTGGCGTGACACCCAATGATGAGCGGGAACCCTTTCCCATAACAGGCCATTTGCACGAGCGAGTAGAACTCATAGGTTTCTTCCGCCGCCCCTCTCGCGATAAAGCTCGCCTCTTGATTGCCATACACCTGCGGAGCCTGCACATAGCCTACTCTCGCATCATCGAAATACCCGAGGACTTTGGCGAGAAACACGCGCTCAGGCACGTGGTCGGGATCAAAGGCCGTCAAGATCTCATATCGATCGAATCCGATCTCATGGAGCCAGGCATTGTAGTTTCCATGCTTGGAGGCCTTCCGAAACATGCCGACCTCGGTCTGATAACGCGGGAACGGCTTGCGGCTGAAATGGTGGACGCCCAGGGTGGCGCAGACCTGCTTGACCCGCTCATCATCTCCCTCATCCAGAACCCACGTGTCGTGAGGATAGTCGAGGTTCATCAAGGCCTTCAGGGTTTGCTCCAGCAATTCCACTGGCTCAATCCCCGGCACATACGTGGTCACGACCGCCACCTTCCAGCCCGGTCTCGGCAACACAGCTCTTGGCCGCTGCATGCTGGGAAGAATCAGCCATCGCCCGAGGTGGTTGAGGAGAAGCACCGCGAGGAGTCCGGAACAAACCGTCATGACAAAGGCATGTTCTCCCCACGCCTGGAGTTGAAACCAGAGAAAGACAAACGCCGCGATGGCAGCCACCCCCAACACCGTCAACAGCCAGTAAAAGAACCGGTCCCTGGGCTGGAGGACGTCGTCACTTATCACTCTGGTCGAAAGACTGCTCCCGATAGACCGCTCCATCTCTTATCCGCCCCTCTCGTTATCACCTAACGGGCGAAGCCGTTCGGCATCGGTGCTCCGCCAGGTCTGCCGCGCTCCTGTCCGAACCGCGAGGCCGCGATAGGCCCCCACGCCACACACGGTACGCAGCCACAGACGGCCCAGGACCCGCCAATACCCCCATCCCACCTGGGCCAGCTTGAACGAGGACATGCCCATATCCGGCGTGCGATTGATCCAGGAAATCGGAACCTCCTTCACCTGATAGCCCATCAGCAGAGGCTGCAACCCAGTCTCCGCATTCACCGCAAACCAGGGCTCTATAAGACAGAGCTGCTCCACGACTTCGCGGCGCAGCAGCTTCAGATTATTGGTGAGGTCGCGGAAACGGCGGAGCAACAAGATCTGAGCGATCAGGTGGAACCCCCGGTTGGCGACGATCTTCCCGAATGGATAGTTCAACAACACGCTATGTCGGGAGAACCGGCTCCCGACGACCACGTCATACCCTTTCACGGCTTCGTCGAACAAATCCGCTATTTCCGGCAGCAAATGCTGAAAGTCGCAATCCATGGTGAGGACGTAGCGTCCTGTGACCGCCCGGTAACCATCTGATAAGGCCCGACCGACTCCGTTCGGACCGGTCCGTGAAACCAGCCGTATCCGGTCGTCAACGGCCGCCATACGCTTGATGACAGCGGCGGTCTCATCCTTGCTGTTGTCGTCCACCAAAATGATCTCGTGAAGATAGTCGTTATAGAGCCGCCGCAACCCATCCACAAGCGGCCCGACATTCATCTGTTCGTTGTAGCAGGGAACCACGACAGACAAGGATCTCTTCAGCGATGTGTGCGAGGCCAACGACACGGCCGGTCGTTCGACGATGCGGGGTGGCTTTTGGGCATGCACCAGGATGGCGCCTGCTAAAGTTCGAATCACCGGCGCATTTTCCAGAATGATCGAAAGATTCCGGAAGAACCAAACCAGCCGCGGGGGTAGCGGGGCAAAAACAAAATCGTTGAATACGGCAAAGACCCTAATAAAACCCACCTCCGACATGAGTTCGTACAATTGACCGCGGCTAAGCAGGGACCGGGGGTCAGTCTTGCCGAAGACACGCGCCAGCAACCGGCGAAGCTTCAGGACTATGTTCCAGGGATTGCTTTCATAAAACACCACCTGCCCGCCGGGTTTTAAGAGTTCCAGCACATGTTGGAGCAACATCGCGCAGTTACGTTTATCGAGCAGATCCATCGCGACGACGAAGTCAAATTGCCGCCCGTTCAGAGTGTCTGGAAACGACCCTGCGGCGACGAACTCAACCTCCTCCGGGATATGGCTAGGTTTGTTGGCAAGAGCTTCAAAAGTCACTGCAGTAATGGGATTTCGTGCGTGAGTCACCTGCGCCAATTCGCGGGTGAACAATCCTTGGCCACACCCTATCTCGAGAATGCTTTGCCCGGGCAGGAGATGAACCAGATGCCGGAAGGACTGAGCGCGCCAGCGGAGACGATCCGCCGTAATGGGATCCCGCTGCACATAATATTCGTCCCGAGTCTTCTCGCGAAGCGCAAGAGTCTTGAGCATTGATTGGTTTGAGGTGCTCATAGAGGGCTTTCACTAACGCAACCGAACATTCCAGGCGCTGATCATTTCCCGAAATATGTTGTCGAGCTCTTTGGTCACCGACCACTTGGGATAATGTTTCTGAAAGCCGGTAAGATCGCTGATATAGCAAATATGATCGCCGACACGTGGCTGATCAAGGTACTCGTATTGCATTTTCTTCCCTGTCAACTCCTCGACCATGTCGAATGCCTCTAGAATAGAGCAGGAATTTGCTCGCCCTCCACCCATGTTGTAGACTTCCCCGCATCGGGGGTTGGCATAGATCTCTTCTATGGCCCGAGCAACATCGAAGCTGTGGATATTGTCCCTCACCTGTTTCCCCTTGTACCCATAGATTCGATAGGTCTTCCCGCTCAGTTGCGTCTTGACCAGATAGGACAAGAATCCATGGAGTTCGACACCCGAATGATTCGGACCGGTCAGGCAACCGCCTCGGAGGCAATGCGTCTTCATGCCGAAGTACCGGCCGTACTCTTGCGTCACCACATCGGCCGCAACCTTGCTGGCTCCGAAGATTGAATGTTTTGTCCGGTCGATCCGCATCGCTTCAGTCACACCTTGGTAGTCCTCCGGTCGAGCGTAATCCCAGCGCCGGTCCAGCTCTTTGAGGGGCAACTCGTTGGGGGCATCCCCGTATACTTTATTCGTTGACATGAAGACGAAGACCGCGTCCGGGCAATGTTGCCGGGTCATTTCCAAGACATTGAGCGTTCCTGTGGCATTGACGTCGAAATCGTCGAATGGTCGACGAGCCGCCAGGTCATGGCTGGGCTGGGCCGCACAATGCACAATCATATCGAATGGCCCTTCGCGCTTAAACAGATCGGAAAGCCCTTTACGGTCTCGAATATCGAGTTGGTGATGAACGAACCGGCGAGTGCTTTGACGCAGCCGCTGTAGATTCCATGTCGTGTCACCTTCCGGACCGAAAAAGTCCGCCCGCATATTGTTATCGACACCGATCACGCGAGTGGCACGGCTGTCGAAAAACGTCACGAGTTCAGACCCGATTAGGCCGCTCGATCCGGTGATGAACACTTTCATACAGTGGCGTTCCTCCTCTCGGCCGTCATACCTTCTTCATGGACATGGCGGAGATAAACAACGAAGAAAACATCGTCCCCCCTCCTATAATAATGAGAGTGGCGCCCAGCGATGCCCATTCGGGACGCGAGAGCGGCAAAAATCCTGACTGTACCCACTCCCAGACCAGAAAGCCGAGGAGCCCCATCCCTATGAGGAAGACGCCCCCGCCGAGCAACAGACCGGTCTCAAGGCGAAACCAGTCGTAGAACGCACCGAGTCCCTTATTGTTTTTGTCGAAGCGGCGACTCCATGAATAGGTCTTGGCATGCAGGCCCAAGCTCACAACTTGAAATCCCACCACGCTGAAGATCGTGCCAAAAATTCCTGTCGCAGTTCCGAGAGGCTTCCCGTTGAATTGGATAAGTCCGGCCAGGGAGACAACATGCGCGGCAACCCCCAGCGCCAGCGACAGGAGGCCGGGAAGAAAGAACACCTTGTTGGGACAATAAATCAACATCATGCGCAGGCTTCGCCAGCCATCGCGGAACGTGCGCAGCTTCGACTCCCCTTTTCGCTCAGCCAGCTGGATCGGCAGTTCCGCCGTCCTCAATCCGGCCAGTCCCGCATTGATGGCCAGTTCGAGATTGAACTCCATACCGGGGCTGACCGGTTGGATCAGATCGTACGCCCGTCGGCTAAAGGCGCGATAGCCGCAATACACATCGGTATAGTCGGTCTTGAACAACACATTCAGAATTTTCGTCAGCAAGGGATTCCCGAAGAACCGATGAAGAAAGGGAATCGTGGCATGCCCCCCTTCGAGATAGCGACTCCCGGTCACGAAATCGTGGCCCTCTCGTAACTTGTCAAGGAAGGTGGGAATCATCGTAAAGTCATAGGTATCGTCGGCGTCCCCCATGACAAGATACGTCCCCTTCGCATGCGCGAACCCTTTTAAGTACGCATTGCCGTACCCGCGTTCAGGCTGATGCACGACTCGGGCACCCATCGCTTCCGCAATCGCCACGGATCGGTCCGTCGATCCATTGTCACAAACGACGATTTCACCAGCGAGGTGCGCTTTCGCGAACGTGTCCTGAATCTTCTGGAGGCAGGCACCGATGGCGGCCTCCTCATTCAGGCAGGGAAGCACGACGGAGACCACCGGCCCCGTTGAGGCCAAACATCCGTCACTCATGGCTGAACCATCCTTCTGACTTTCTGTCCTTCATCAGGAACTCGGGTGACAAGAAAGAGCAAGTGATTCTCCTTCCGGCGTAACAATTCCAAGTGCCATTCTCTCAATATCAGATCGGAAAGAAGCCAGTTGAAATCTGGGACCGACAGACCGTTGGCCAACGGCCCGCCCAGAAATCCACCGTGCACATAAAGAACAAATCGTCCGCAAGATTGCTGGAACTCTCGCGACTCTTTCACATTCATGCGAAACCAGGGATTGAGATCCACCAGGCCTCGATCCATCGTATCGTGCCCCATGTGCCTCAAGGATGCTTCTGGATCGGCTAGATACACAAGTCGTGAAGACAAGTCTCTCGGTGCATAGTGTGCAAGCATCATGAAGTTATGAGGGTCGGAAACCACGATGGGAAGTTCATCCGTTGTACTGACAGTCAAAAACTCGGCCACAGGGCCCACGGCTGAAGCCGCCGTGTACGGTAAGGCTCGCACCGTTAACATCACGAACCCCACTGCAGCAATGACGACCCCCACGACACCTAACAGCGCTCGGCCATTGCAGAGCCGGAACAGTGTCAGAGCAACCAAGGCACTGATCCCCAGCACAGTTGGCAGCACATAGCGCGGCGTGAACGCTCCGGTCGTACACAGCGTGACCGCCACGCCGATCACCGGTAAGGCGGCGAATGCCAGGGCGGCAGCCCATTCATGATCGGGGATCAACGGTAAAGCTGGAGCCGGAGTCCGGGCCCTTCCCCCCTGCTGCAGATAGGCGACCACACCGGCGGTGATCAGCAGCAACATGAAGAGCAGCGGAGCGGGCATCAGCAACGTCGAATAGGTGTCCGGGATCCCTTTCCAACTCGGAGTCGCCCAAAAGCCTCTGGAATAGCCTCGAGCTTGTTGGATCAGAGGCCACAAGAAGGCGAGCGGGAGCAGTCCACCAACAATCGCCGCCCACAAGGACCAATCAGGCCGTCGATTGTGATATAGCCGTACACATTCGGCGATCCCAAGCGGAACAAACACAAATACCGCGTAGTAGTGAGATCCAACGGCTGCGCTTAGGCTTCCCCACACGCCGATGAGAGACCAGGGTCGCCCCCTCCCTTCTGCTGCGACGGCCCAACAGACCCACGCCATCGCCGCGAATCCGAGCACCAGTCCGTAGGGCCTGGCTTCATAACTATAGAACTGTGCGTTGGTGACAAGGAGACACATCATCGCCGCAAATCCATAGAGCGCTGAACTGCGGCTCTTCACGAGATGGAATAGGCAGACAGCCGCCATCCACACCCCGACCATTTCTGGAAACCGGAGGGCCCACTCACTCACTCCAAACACCGCCAGTGAGAGCCGAGTTAAAAGATAAAAGGGATAGGGATTTTGGTCGGCCCCCGTGTACAGCGCGTCCCAGATACTCGCCGGTGTCGTAGCCTGTACAATAAAATAGGTGAATAATTCATCGTTCCACATGGGCTTCCGCACGGCCAACAGACTCGTCGTGGAAAAGTAGAGAGTTGAAATCATGGCAAGCAGCACCGGATAGTGCCGATCGCATTGGCTCTGCCACACGTCGGCCCGCCTCTCGAGCCACCGCAACAATCGCGTGAGGGCGCCTTGGTCGCCTACCGGCACTATCTCATCTGCTTTCGTCATTCCCTACCTGAGCCCGGACATCGTTTGAATTCTGACGGGTCGACGGTTCAATCTCGCTCCCCGAAGCAACCGGTGGAACCCATTCGTAGATGGCAAATGCCCCTTCGTGCCGAACCCCCGTTTCAGTCAAGACATCATCGCGATAGACCGGCTTCCAGCGATCAGGAAATCGATCAACGACGCCTTTCATGAATCGCTTGGAATCAATCGCGAGCCCCTCATCAAGCACTAAGTAACGCACGGGAACCGATGCCAGCAACTTTTCGGCCTTCACAGGATCAGATTCAAAAGGCGGCATGACCGCCTTATTTCCCGTCCTGAGGGAGACCCAATGAGGCATTGACACGGCGATGACGTCGCCTGAACCGACATGCGCCAGTAACCAATCCACGCCCGCATCAAGAGCCCGATAAGAATCCATGTAGAAAAACAAGCGATAGCCGATCGTTTCGCCTTGCCGGCTGTGATACTGGACTTCAAGATGCCGCTTCGTATACACGGCCACGGTCGTCGCGACCTGTTGTAAGGAGACCCCCACTACAACCAAGCCGGCTACAACTCGGAGAACGCCGCCCCATCGCACTAGAGGATGTTGCCACGATTGTTTCAAGGCCCAGGCGATCGCCGTACAGAGCGACAGTGCCAACAAAGGAACGGTTGGACACAGATATCGATTGAATTGCTCGGGCCATGGGGTGAGACAAACCAGCCCGACAGAGGAAAGGAGGCACAAGGGAATAAGCCGTTGCCCACTCGCAACCAACAAGGCTGTACCAAACAACACGAGACATCCCAATGCATAGAGTGGAACATTGACGATCCATGGTGGCCCCGCGTCGGCCCCGATTCGCCTCGAGACCTCCTCACGCTCTGCTTCCCATACTTTCCTCATCGAGCTCACAGATTCACCGATATAGCGCGGAACCACGGTGACGTTGCTCAAGAAGCGCCCGACTCGATCGCCGACAGTAGAGTAGCCCAGGGCCGGATCAAAAGGGTCGATCAACGACGCGTTCTTCGCGTAACTGACGTTGTAAAACATGTAGTCGGCTCGCTGATAGGCATAGGCGGGATGCTGATACGCCGCGCTCATCTCGACGAACTGCACATAAGAAAACCAGCTGAGCACCGGAATGGCCGCGATCAGGCCTCGAAGAAGCGCGGTCTTCCATTGTCTTCGTACCAGCCCTTCACCGATCCACGCCGCCAGCAAGGCAATCCCCGCCGTACGCAACGCAAACGCGGCAATAGCGACGGCTCCGGCCCATGCAGATGAGGGGGTTCGTGCTTCACGACCATATACGAGAAGAAATCCGACCGTGAGAAAACCATAGAGCATATCCGGGAAACAGAGGTCAGACAAAAAATACGTATGGACGTTTAGCAAGGCAACAACCGTCCCCCAAAATGCGAAGGCGCTCGAAAGTTGTTGCCGCATGAGCGCATGGATCGCGAAGATATAGGCCATGAACGCCACAAATGAGGAGAATCGAAGCAGGCGGCCAACGACAATCGGATCGCTCGTTCCCAGGACGAGTTGATGCGCAGCGATGATCAGCGGGAACAGCGGAGGATACTGATTCGCCTGGATCTCGCCGGGCTCGTTGAGCAGCCGGTATCCCTTCCCCTCGGCAAGCGACGTCCCGAGCACGTAGTACACGCCGCCATCCCATCGGAGATCGATCGGCCCCTGAAAGCGAGGGAGCCATAGGGCAAGAACCAGCAATCCAAGGATTGCATAGGCCGTCCGCTCCTTACTCAGCGCACACCGCAACGAACACCACATCGTCTCCCTGCCTACCTTCACCAGAGGCCCTGGTTCACGCTATTTCTTGCGGGCATCCGCCACCGCATTGTAAATCCGCCCAACCATCCACCCGATGGCTCCTCCCGTGATGGCCCCGTATAGCAATCCGACAAATGCACCCGGCCAACTCACGGAATACCCGACAAAATAGTTCGAAAGCAGTTGAAGATGTTGCCCCGCCTGGGGACCATCTTTAATGACCAACCACACCGTCATCGTAAAAAGCCCCGCTCCCCCGATCAGCCCGCACACCAACGCCAGCGCTTCGGCCTTGATCTCCGCGAGAGTGTGGCTCACTTCATCTGTCTGCTTCATGCGCGGTTTCATCACAGCCACCGCCTTTCTTCTGAATAGATTACATCTTGTCGAGGAGATGGCGACGGTCATCCCGCTCTGCGCGCCACCGAACGAATTTTGCATAGCCCGTGAGCGTCCAATTTCTGAGTCCAGCCGCAAGTGCCCCCACCGCACACCCCAGCAAGCCTCCTTCAAGTAACCCGATCACCGCGCCTGCCCACGTGACTTCAAACCCAAATAAATAGTTCCCTAGCAACGACAAGTTTGGACCAGGCACAGACCCGCCTCTAAGTAACAAGACAACCGAGGCCATAAATATCCCGAGACCACTCACCACACCGACAGCGACTCCTAACGCGACTGGGTCTATTTTCGCAAACGCAACATCGATCACTGCGTCTTGAGCTTCCTCTATCGTCTCATCGACCGAAACAGTGACTCGTGTCGGCACGAGCCGATCCCCGGCATTCTGCTGAGTCACTCGTTCTTCTTCGTGATATTCCTTCTCCGTGTTGACCGACCAGACATCGCGCTTGTCTCCCAGGATATTCCCGGCCGCATAGACACCGGTCAGCATGGAGTGGTCTTGATTATTGTAGCGATGCAATCCGTTTCGCCCGATGGTCTGGAGATTCGAGAAGGTCTCTAAGTAGCGCCGGATGGTGTCGACACTGCCTTGATACGTCTGGTCGTAGACCGGATAGGCCTTCTCCATCCGCACCACCGTCCCGTCTTTGACCTCCCGCGGATCGATGAGACCGATTTGGGCACACTCTCGTATACCCAGCTCAATGAGGCGCTCATCCGACCACGTCCACATATCATCTGTATCCCACAAGAAATATTCCAATCCCAGTGAGGTCCGTGAGGGGTCCGGCACCATATAGGGACTCCAATTTTTGTAGTTCTGAATTCGCCCGAGCTTGACCTCCGGCGAATGGACATAGAGCCAGTTATCGGGAAAGACCGACTCGCGATCGATGACTAACACCACCGTCAGATAGTCCCGGTAACGGAGGGCTTGCGCGGCCTTGAGCACATCGTCCGGCGGCAACGGATCCAGAGCCTGCACTAGTTCACGCAGCGGCATGGTCGACACGAAATGCCGGCCGTCGTATTCCAGCGCCTCGCCGGCTGCGCCCCGCCCCTGAACGCAATCGACCAGGCCGTGACGATGCCGGACACGCTCCACTTTCACGCCTTGAATCGTCTGAGACCCCTGACGTTCGATCAAACCACGGCACCGTTCCCACATTAGCCCCGGACCATATCGGGGATAGTGAAATTGCTCGATCAGTGAGGTCAGTGTCGACCCGTCCATGCCCTGCTTGGCTCCGAACAGCGCATTCCGCACGGCTTGTTTCAGAGAAAGGTTCTTAATCCGTTGCGCCGCCCAGTCTGCCGAAATCTCGTGACAAGGAATGCCCCAGACCTTCTCTGTGTAAGTCTTGAAGAAAATGCTGTAGAGCCGATATCCGAATCGGTTGGAGACCCACTGCTCGAATGTTTTTTCATCTTGGATGTGGAAGAACTTGGCCTTGATGTAACTGAGGCCGATCAGAAACGATTCCAGCGGGCCGAGACCGGCCAGCGCATTCATCGGCTTGAGCGGGTAGTCGAAGAAATGTCGATTGTAATAGATGCGCGAGATGCGCGGACGCAGCAAGAACTCCTCTCCGAGAATTTCGTGCCACAGTTCATTGATCAGGGGGACTTTAGAAAAAAAACGATGCCCGCCGATATCGAAACGATATCCACGATAGTTGACGGTTTTCGAAATTCCCCCGACCTGATCGCTCGCCTCGAGCACGGTAGACGTCATGCCGCGCTTGCCCAGCTCATAGGCGGTCGTGAGCCCGGCAGGCCCCGCGCCGATGATGATAGAAGATTCTCGGCTCATTCGCATTTCTCCACTCGTGATCTGGCTCGTCGTGCGTCTTGCGTGACCGGAGAAGCAGGCCCCTTCAGCTCCCCTTCACCCTTTGTGAAATAACACATTGTCCCAACGGCGAAGGCGACTCCGCTATACAGAAAATACAGCCAGTGCCAGGGAACGGTTTGTGCGGCGAATCGGAGCCCGCGCTTCTCCAGGAAAAACCTGTAGAGCTGAACGTTGAGGCCGAAGAGCATCAGCCCCATCATGGCAGCCCCGACCAAGGAAAACGGCTGCCAGGGAGACAGCATGAGCGCACCGAGAATCCCGAAAACCAATATGACGCTCACGCGCCCGGAGATGCCGATATTCAAATCGTTCACAAACGCCCGATGGCGATGGATCAGCTGCGTCCATGGCACGGCCCGTTGAAAGAAGTCGGCCTGGAGCATCGAGGCAATCGTCCAGCGTTTCCAATGTTTGACCTGCAGGGATTTACAGAGTCGAATCCTGTGACCGGCTCGTATAAGGCGATAGCCCAATTCAATATCTTCGATGGAGGGCTTGAGATACGTTTCATCGAATCCGCCCATCGAGAGAAACACCTCACGCCGGATCCCCCCACAGGCCCCCCAAAACGTCGACGCCTCCTCCCGACCATGCTGATGGACATAGTGATGGAGCAAGTTGCGGTACTGGGAGAGAAAGTTCGCCTCTCCCGGCTGATCGTCATAGGATCCGATTATCGCAGCGACATCCGTATCCCGAGCGAAGATGCCCCGTACCCGCTCGATCACATTCTCAGGGACCGTCACGTCCGCATCGACAAAGAACAGCACCTCCGATATCGCCTTCGATGCGCCAAGATTCCTGGCTCGACCGGGCCCTCCCGGCTGGGGAAAGCGGTACACGGCCACGCCGGCCGCCTCTGCGTACTGTGAGGACCCATCCGTATCGCCATCGCCGATCACGATGATTTCATCCGGCGGAGGATTTGCACGCCTGATCGATTCCAGACTCGCACGAAATCGCTCGCCCCCGTTGTAGACAGGAACAACGACCGCAACGGTTACAGGCATAAGTGGGCCCCTGGCAATCATTATCCCGATGGTTCCCCTAGGAACAGCACACGATGACACACTGCGGAAATTCGCCTCCCGCCAGCCAGAAACACGGTTAAGAAGTTAGGTCAGAGCCTAGGGGAGGAAGACCCGGATGGCAACCCACCTTCGGTACTAGAGGAATCACCCCAATAGAGGATCCTTACCTCCCTTCACGGCCTGAAGAACCGGAATACGGTAGGTTAGTTACCGTTTTCCCGTCAGCTCGCTCACACGTCTTACTTGGCAGCACTTTGGGGGGTGGCACCGGATGGCGTGCCCATCATGGCGACACAGGCCAACCCGATCCCGATCCAGACCAGCTCCCGGAATCGCCGCAAGAGCGCGAAGGTAATTCCTGTGACATCGGAATAGCCGAAGGCCTGGAGTAATAACAGATTGCCGCCGTCCTGCGCACCGAGGCTGCCGGGGATGAAGAATGTCCCGCCTTTGATGAAGACGGAGAGAGCTCCGATCGAGATTGCTGACCACACATCGACGGGGCCCCCGAGATAGGCGATGATCACGAACACTTCCAGCGCTTCCGCTAACCATCCCAGGAAATACAGGGCAGTCGACGCATAGAACGCCGTCTGGTGTCGAGTATAGAAGTTCAGAATCGTCTGATCGAGTTCCCGCAGCTTTCCTTCCCGCGCTTCGAGAAAGCCGATCCGGATACCGAGCTTCCGTAGCGTCTCCAGGATCCAGATAAAGAGACCGCGCCGTTGCACAAACACAAAGGCCATGGCGCCAAAGGCCAACAGCCCGACGCTCAACAACCCGGCCGCCACAACCTGCCCCGGGGAACCCTGTGCGCCCAAAATCCAAAATCCCAACCCGATCCCCAGGAGAATGAACAGCACCTGCGCGATGGTCATGGTCGTCTTAGCAATGACGACCGACGCCAACCCTTCCACCATCGGCACACCGGATTTCTGCAACAGATACGCCTTGAGCGGTTCCCCGCCAACATAGGCGGTCGGCGTGGTCATGTTCACCACTTCGCCGGCGGTGCGAACGGCAAACACTCGCAGGAACGAGACAGCCTGTCCGGCCGGGCCGAGCGTGATCTTCCAGCCATAGGCCTCGACGGCATACATGACAAGGGAGGGAAGCAGGATCACGCACAACGCCACCGGCCCGAGCCTGGTCGCCGCCTCATAGATATTCCCGGGGCCGATGTGCCAGACGATGAGACCGAGCGTGAGGCAGCCGACGAGGAGGAGAATAACTCTCAGCACGCGGATTGAGTCCAATCTTCGGGATGCTCAAAACTGTCATCCAGCAAGGCCGCAGGATGCGCAGCCCCCGAAGCGTACTGAGACCGGTACGTTGAGGGGGATACGCAGCCGAGAACGAAGCTTGGGACAGTTTTCAGCATCCCGCTAAGCACGAGATCTTGCGGACGGACGAATCACCCACAGCATCAGCGCGGTGAACACCAGTGAACCGGCTGATGCCATCCAGAGAAACCACTCCAGCTTTCCCAGCACCGCCGCGATCAGGACGATCACGGAAAAATCACGGCTAGCGACATTCTTCAGCATAAACTCGGACCAGGCCGCATGCGCCGGCGTCTTCCACCCGCTTGCCGCCTTGATCTTTTGGGCCCGCGTCACCAACACGAACGACGACGCGTTCCCGAGCACGGCAGCCGCACCCAATGCGAGCGGAATCCAGGCCTCGGCCTGCCCGGCCGTCTGCTGATAGACCCCCACGGCAATCCCGGCGAAGATGGCCATATGCACGACATTGTCCATCGCAATATCAAGCCAGGCGCCGAACGCAGACTCGGTAAACGTGAGACGGGCCACTTCGCCATCACAACAATCGATCACCGCCGCAAATTGAAACAGCAGCGCCGCCACAATCGCCGACTCATAGGTCCCGACTCCGAACTCCACGGCGGCCAGCAGCCCTAGCACTGTCGCCACCATAGTAATCGCGTTGGGCGACGCCCCCAAGGCCAGGAAGATCCGCGTGAGCCACCGAGATACCTTGCGATTGAAGTAGCGGTCGACGAATCCCTCGAATTCGCCCTTGAGCGAGGAGAACAGCTTCCGTTCGGCCGCCGGGACATCGGCTTGCGTCCGCACATCCTGGTACCACTGGGAGGGATGCCCGCCCGTCCGCAGGACCCGCACCTGCCCATCGAGCGCCGCCCGCTCAATCCATCGTCGGATCGGCATGGCTCCGGGAGGGGTTTGAATATCCTGTGCCGCGGCCATGAGGCCGGCCGGCAAAACGAGCAAATCCGCCGCAACCAGCGTCGTATCTTCGGCCCGGGGCGACCCGATGGCGAGAAGCCGTTCGGCCTGAACCTTGACCGCAACCCGTCGATCTCCGGCTGTCCGCTGCGAGACCGGCTGCGCGACCAGAATCGCCTGTCCCTCCCGCACCTCGCGGCGCAGGGTTTCGATCAAGCCCCGCGAGAACACCCCTCGCACGCTCGCAACGAGACAAAACCCGGGGACTTCCGCCGCCATCGCTTCCCAGGTACGAGGATCGTCGAGCGGGAACTCCCGGATCGGCATCCACCGCACAGGAATCGTCACGCGCGGGCCGCGGCCTAACGCCTGCTTGAGTTGATCTTCTTCCGGACCGGCAAGCACGATCAATTGCCGAATGCCGGCCCGTTGCAGTGTGAGCACAGCGCGTTGAAACAGCCCGATCCCCACGACCTGTGTCAGAGGGCCGGCACTGCCCGGCACACGATCAAGGGATTCGCCGAAGACACTGACCGATGGCAGCAGAATGGCTGTCGCCAGCCCCTGCACTTCTGCACGATGTTGTACGAGACTTTCACTCATCGGGCAACCCGTCGCTCGCTGTTGGTCCAGTGGAAAACCCAGCGGCCGTCACGCACGACCTACACTTAAATCCTGGGCAGGATCTCGCGCTCAGCCTTCGTCACATCTTCGGGAAAATCGATCTCGGTCCAGGGCAGGCCGCCGATCTTTTCATGGCCGACCTTCACATCGCGGAAGAAGTCGATCAGCGCGTCTTCATACTCCATCTGCCAGGCGTCCCGGTCAATGAATTTCCGGAGCGAGGCGACGACATGCGGGGAGTCGGCCTGCCGCACTTTGAGAAATCCCACGCCTTCACCCGCATACTCGTACCGCGGCGGCATGGTTTTCGTCAGCGCGATCACCCGCCCGCCTTCGACCACGACCATACATTCTTCACCGGTCTGCTTGACCGATTCATCCATCAGCAATGCATTCTCGTACGGCGAACTGACCAGACGCTGCAGAATCTCCCGATGAAAGAGCACGTCGGCGTCCATGACGATCGTGTCATCGGTGAAGGCGGTCCGGGCGATCCACAAGGACGAGATGCTGCCCCGATGGAACTGCTCGTTCACCAGGAAATTAACCCGCACCCCGCAGGAATCGGACTCGACCGCGGCGCGAATCATCTCCTGCTTGTAGCCCACGACGATGTCGGCCTGACGGATACCCACGCTGGCCAGCAAGGTCAGATACCGGTGCAGCAGGGTCTGCCCCCCGATCTTGATGAGGCACTTCGGGTGATGCTGCGTGACGGGCCAGAGCCGCTTGCCGACTCCCGCGGCCAGAATGATCGCCTTCATGACGGTTTACAGGCCTGCTCGAAGGCGTCGAGAAATCCGGTCAACTGCGCCTCGGTCAAGGCGCCCATATTGGCCACACGGAAAATTTTGCTTTCCAATTGTCCCTGCCCCGCATAAATGACATACCCCTGCGCCTTGAGGCGATCGTGCAGCTGATCATAGGTGACGCCGTCGGGAAGCGAATAGGCGGTGATGGTATTCGACTGGCGCTCGGGCGTCAGCATCGGTTTGATCCCCAGTTTCGCCATACGCGCGCGAATCAACGCCGCCGCCTTTTTATAACGTTGGATACGGTTGGCCACACCCTCTTCCAGCAACTCGCTCAAGGCTTCGTCAAATCCATAATAGACCTGCACCGCCGGCGTGAAGGGGATCGTGCCGCGGCCTTGATCGTCCACATAGTGCGTGAGATGGAGGTACCACGACCGCTTGGGATACTGGCGCATCCGCTCGAGGAACCCCTTGCGTACCAGCACGAACGAGACGCCCGGAAATCCCTGAATGCATTTGCCGGCCGTGCCGGCCACCATATAGATATGCGACCCGGCAATATCGATCGGCTCTCCACCCAGTCCGCTGACGGCGTCGAGAATGAACGCGCGATTCTGACTGTCGACCACATCGGCAATCTCTTTCACCGGATTGATGAGGCCGGTGGTGGTTTCATGGTGCACCATGGCCACCGCGTGCACTTCGGGATGCTGCCGCAGCGCGAGCCGGAGTCGCTCCGGATCCGGCCTGGCGGTCCATTCATACTTGAGTTCGGATACGCCCAGCCGGTGCAACCCGACCATCTGGGACAGACGCTCTCCGTACACACCGTTATTCAGCACCAACACCCGCTTGCCGTGAGGAATGGCGGACATCAGGGCGGATTCGACCGCGGCGGTGCCGGAACCGGTAATGAGCACCGCGGCATACTCCGATTCCGCACCGGGCACAAAGGCCTTCAGCAGCTTGCCTTGAATCCGGAGCAGCAGTTCGGTGAATTCGGATTCCCGATGGCAGATATCCGGCCGCAACAACGCCTGTCGCACACGCTCGGACACATTGACGGGGCCTGGATTGAGAAGAATCATGTTTCCCTTCGGCTTTCAGCCGTCAGCGCTCAGTCGTCAGCGCGTTCGAACGCTGACCGCCGACGGCTGAAGACTGACCGCTATTGTATGGCCTGCATAAACCGCTTCGTGATGTCCGGCGGATCGAGCAAGACCCGTCCGGCATCCTCGACAAACTCGTTGACCTTGATCAGCAACATGCTCGGCCCGTCCTTCTTCAACATATCTTTGAACTCATAGACGAGATCCTCGCGATCGAGCACGCGCTCCACGTTGACATACCCGGCCGCCTTGGCGACTTTTTCCAGCGGCACGACGTTCGAAATCGTCGGCTGGTTCCCAGTGGTGCCGTACACTTCGTTGTCGAATACCACGTGAATGAAATTCTTCGGCTTCAAGGCGCCGACCGTGGCGAGAGTCCCCATCCCCATCAGCACGTTGCCGTCGCCGTCGAAGGTGATGACTTGCTTGTTCGGCTTGGCCAGAGCCACACCCAGTGCGATCGCCGGAGCATTCCCCATGGAGCCGATCATATAAAAGTGCGTAGGACGATCTGCAATCTTGTGGGCTTCGCGGGACGGGAAACCGTTGCAGATGATCACAGGCTGGTCGGTCAGCAATTCCAAGAGCGCAGCCAATGCCTGCGCCCGGCTGATCAGCGTTCCCTCTTCAGGTCTCATGGATGCAACCCTTTCACGACGCCCTTGGTGATCACCAGCGCAACGGGAATGCGTTGCTTCATAAAGGTCTCGGCCACCCACTTGAAATCTTCGGCGGCGGTTTTCTCAGTCAGCGTCCGGTGCGGAATCTTCATGGTGTCGAGAAATTGTGGCATCACCTCGCCCATCACCAGATGCTCCGGCGCATCCTTGCCCCCTTGGCCGCGCCAGGACACAATCAGAATACAGGGTTGCCGATAGATCTGGTTCAAGGAAATGAGCGTATTGAGGGAGGTGCCGAGTCCGGAATTCTGCATCAGGACGGCGGGAACTTTTCCCGCCATGTAGGCGCCCGCCGCCATCCCCACGGCTTCGTCTTCCCGTACCGCCGGGGTATAGAGCCGCCGCACCATCAGTTCCGCAATAATGCCGCCCAGAATCGAGTCGGGAACTCCGGTAAAGAAGTCGACCCCCATATCCTGCAGCGCCTGAACGAATGCATCGCTTTCAATCATGTCGCTCCCGATCTGTTATCGACACCGATACCGGAACCGGCCCGCGCGCGATCCGGTTCCAAAAGCCGGCGCATTATAAGACAGGGCTGCGCGCATTCTCAACAAAACATCCGGTTGCGCCGGTCTCGACGCCGTGGTAGCGTGCGACAATGGATCGCTTTTCGGATCGTTCGCGACACCATGACTAACCGTCTGCTTCTGCATCTCCTCTTCGGACTCGTCTGTGTTTCCGGCGCGCTGCATGCGCCGCCGGCGTCTGCCGTCCCGATGATCAACGACCCGAAGGGGTTTCAGAATCTCGCCTGGGGAACCGTGCTGAAAGGGCGCACGGATGTGGTCCCGTCGCGAACCGGTCCCCATATCACCGAATATCGCTCCGCCACCGGCCCCGCGATCTTTGCCGGAGCTGAGATGACCAGCATTCTGCTCCTGTCGGTCGACGACCAGTTCGCCCGCGTGACGATTCGCTACCAGGGCGAGCAGACCCATGCCCAAGTCATGCGATTCCTCGAAACACAATTCGGACCCTTGGAACGCATCCCCGGGCAGATGGCTCGGGGACTGAATCAGCAATATAATTGGCGCGGGCCTGAAACCGAGATCAATGTCACGTATCAGGCGAACACGGAGCGCGGGTTTATCTTCATCGACAGCCGCACGCTGGCGCCGCGATTCAACGATCACATTACCGACTCCGCCGAGTAAGGGAATCTGAAACACCATGAACCTCTTGCCATTGCGCCTGACCGCCATCCTCTTCGGGCTTCTGCTTCAGACCACGCAGGCGCTCGCCGTACCGATCCTGAACGACCCGAACGGGTTTGAGGGGCTCCCCTGGGAGTCGGCGCTGACGGAAGGCGACCAGTATCGGAAGGTGGAGGAGGCCGGACGACTGCTCTCCTATGAGTTGAAGACCGGACAACCTGCGCTCGGAACCATTCCGGTTGAAGTCCTGCGTTACACGACTTTTGATGGGAAGTTCGGCCGCGTGCTTGTCCGCTACCAAGGTAAAGATACGCACGAACAGATCCTGGCCTACCTGCAAACCAAGTACGGTCCGCTCGATCGCACGCCGGGACAGATTTCGGTCGGCCCGATCCGCGTCTATGCCTGGCATGGGTTCGACACGGAAATCACGCTCCGGTACGAGTCACGCATCGAACGTGGCGTCATCTTTTTTGAGAGCCGCATCCTGCGCGAAAAACTCTCGGAAGGAAATTCTGGAACGGTATTCTGACAACCATGTTCCGCCTCCATAAGGAGCGAAGTTCTCCACTCGCGACGCCGGCTTGATTGCAAGGAACATAACCTCCCTCCCCAGATTCATCAATCGCTGGCGTTCTACCCAATTTCCATCCATGTTGTGCGAGAGAGCCGGCACTCCTCGTACCGCTCGCCCCCTCTCAAAGAAGGGTATCACCCCCTCCACTCAGGGGATTTCAAGAGTACTCCGATCACGGTAAAGTCAGGCCACAAAAGAGCCGATAGGAACTAGGGCATCACCACATTGAGATCGATTTGAGGCCACTATGAGGAAACCCTTAACTGAATCACCGAAACCGATGCGGCCAGCCTATTCCACCCTGGACAAACGCTATACAGAGCGACTCGCGATAAGCTGTAGAGTTCGGTACAAGGGCGACATCCCGAGTCAGCCCCATACCGGACAGGGGCTGACTAAAGATATCTCCCTCACAGGATGCAAGATTATTAGTGACCACCCGGTCACTCGGGGAACCCTCCTCAGCCTGACCATTTCCCTTCCTGACGGAGAAGGTCCGCTCTGCCTCACCTCAGCGCATGTTGTCTGGGTCTCGGGATGCCAGTTTTCCGTTCGATTCATGCAGCTCTCGCAAGACCTGCGCAAACGGCTGCAAGCCTGTATCTGGAAAAACATCTCGCATACGACCGTTCACGATCAGCGGCCCCGATTCCGGCTGGTCTAAAGCTCCCCGCTTCATAGCTCCTTCGCGAGGCCCCGCCGGTGCGTTACCGGCGGGGCCTTTGCATATTAGGAACCGGCAGAGCCCCCTCCGCATCCCGTATTCCTGCAATACCCACAGATCTGATGCTGCGTAGCGCCAATCGTGACGCGGCTTTCTGACATAGCCCCCCTTCAGCAGGGTCCCCTCACCCCTCGCCTAGGGGGCTGTCAAACGGCCTGCCTCGGGGTAGGGTTACATCATCACCAGGAGGCGTCAGAACATGAATTGGTGGAAATCAGACTCGACAACCTCATCCTCACACACGGCCTTGGCGGGAACGGAGCGACGGCAGGATCCGCGGATCGGCGGGACCTTCAAGGTTCGATATTCGGGCGCGGACGGCCAAAAGATTGTGATGGGCCATGCAACCATCGTTGATCTATCTCGCCGCGGCTTCGGCCTCACGGGCGCCCGGGGGCTCAAACAGGGGATGGAACTCGCGCTCTTTCTCGAACTGCCCGAGGCTGAACGCCCTCTCTGCATCCCGCAAGTTCGGGTCCTGTGGACGGACGGCCAGCGCTGCGGCATGCAGCTCCCGCCTCAGAAAATCGGGACGATGGATTGGATGGATGCCCTCCTTGACTGTCACTAGACCGCGACGCCCGTCACGGCGTGAAAGGATCCGGTTATGTCACTGCACCCTGCCCTGAAGGCACCAGGACTCCTCGACAGCCCCTTGACTGAACGGCGCGGGATCGACCGCATCCCTCTCTCGTTTGGCCTGATGTATTCGGGGCTGAACGACACCGGCGTCATTATGGGCAATGGCACAGTCGTGGACATGTCGCGGGGAGGATTGGGAGTCCGGGGCAACCAACCGGTCAACGTCGATATGGATCTCACCCTGTTTCTCTCTCTGCCCGAGAAGAAAGATCTGCCCTTCGTCGTTCAGGCTCAAGTCGCGTGGGTCCATGGACATCGGTTTGGCCTGAGACCCCAACATATTCCGGCCGCCTCAGAACATCGCCTGCAGCGGTTTATCCAGTCATTCTTTCACACCGCTCACACCAGCGGGAAAGCCTAACAGGAGCACCTCGATGTCTTTAGCCACCTCCCAGCAGAATTCTCAATCACGAGCAGACCAGCGACAAACCTATCGCATCACCGTGACCCGACGCCTGCGGTTTGCGCAGCGCCATACAACCAGCCGGACCGGCAAGGCCCTCCTGCTCGATCTCTCTGACGCCGGGTGCAGCCTCGAAAGCAACACCCGTCTCACGGTGGGAGAGAGACTGGCCCTGGTCCTCGAGCTTCCGCAGACGGTGCTGATTACGGATGCGCAGGTCGTGTGGATCGACGGGTCCCGGTACGGACTGCGCTTTGCACGCGTGAGCCCGCTCGAACGTTCACGCCTTCGCCGGTTCCTGTGGAAGCATCTCCCCGATGCGGCCATGAGCGATCTTCTCCCGCTCTTTGCCACGGTTGAAGAACCGCACTACTCGCACACAGGGCTACAGGCAATGAAATAACGGTCCCCGTCGATTCAAGCCATTGCTTGTCTTCCCCGTTCTGCCCATGCTATCGTTTTAGTGAGTAACCACTCACTCACCGGATTATGACGCGGATATCCCGACCTTCCAGACGATCCAGCCAGGAGCGGCAAGCCAGTCTTATTCAGGCGGCCACCACGCTGTTTGCCAAAAAAGGCTTCAACGGCACGACCACGAAAGAGATCGCCAGGGCCGCCGGCGTCAGTGAGGCCCTGGTCTTCAAGCACTTTCCGACCAAACGCGCCCTCTATGCGGCCATCCTTGCGGAAAAAGTCACGGTCAGCGAACTCCTCGGCGCGATCGAGGAGTCCGCCAAGAAGCGGGACGACCGGCGCGTGTTCACCTTGATCGCCAGCTACCGGATTCGCCCCGGCGTCGACCCCACGTTACTGCGACTCTTGCTCTTTAGCGCGTTGGAAGGGCACGAACTGTCCGACATGTTTTTCGGCAAGCACCACAAAGTCTTCTATGACCATCTAGCCGCCTACATTCACACGCGGGTTGAGGACGGCGCCTTCCGGCAGATCGATCCCCTCTTGGCCGCCCGTGCCTTCATCGGCATGGTCGTCCACCATCGCCTGCTGCACGAAATCTTCGGGGTCCCGATCGATCGCCCCTATGACGACACCGTCTCCACCTATGTCGACATCTTTCTCCAAGGACTCGTGGCGGCGCCTTATGCCAGCCGCGCCAGAAAGTTAAAGACCCGAATATGAGGTCATTGAAGCAACACCCCTTCGTCACTCTCGGCGTGATCATTTTTTTCGCCATCACCACCCTGGTGGTATTCCGTCTGAGCAGCGGCGCCAAAACCGATAGCAAGAAGACGCGCGTCATCACGGTGGGAACGATCTCCCCGTTGAAACAGGATCTCCCCATCCGCCTGGCCTACACGGCCGACATCATCCCCAACCAGGTCGTGAACCTCTTCTCCCGGGTCGATGGCTATATCGCCAAGATTCACGTGGACAAGGGGGATCACGTCAAAGCCAATCAATTGCTGGTCGAGATCGACCACACCGACTATCTGCATGCCGTCAATCAGGCCAAGGCTAATCTCGCGGCGGCCAAAGCCAAAGTCACCCAGCAGCAAGCGGCCGTCCGCAACGCGACGCTGACGCTCGACCGGATGCAAGCCCTCATTAAAGACCAGTTTATCTCTCAGCAGGATTTGGACAACGCGCAGGTAAACTTCGACGGCGCCTCTGCCGCCCTGGAATCCCTCCAGGCCCAGGTCAAGCAGATGGAAGTTGCGCTCGCCCAGGCGGAGACGAATCTCGCGTACTCCTATATCCGCGCACCCTTTGCCGGCTATGTCGCAGAACGCAACCTCGATCCGGGCGCCAACGTCACCAGCGCCACCGCCAGCACCTCGACGAATTCGCGCGGCATCCTGAGTCTGCATGAGATCGAGACCGTGCGGATTCTGATCGAAGTCGTCGAAAAAGATATTCCTCTCGTTCACATCGGACAGAAAGCAGAAGTTCGCGCCGAAGCCTATCCGGATCGGGTGTTCGACGGAACCGTCACGCGTATCGTCCAGGCACTCAATCGTGCCACTCGCACCATGACAGTCGAGATCGATCTCTCCAATAAGGACCGGGCGTTGAAGGGCGGCATGTTCGCGCGCGTCGAAGCCTTGGTGGGTACCCACCGACAGGCCGTGCAAATCCCGATCGACGCCGTCAGCCGGCTGGAAGACCTGCAGTATGTCTACATCGTGCGGGACGGCAAGGCTCAACGCGTGAATGTCGAAATCGGCGCCCGCGAGGAAAATCGCGTGGAAATTACCAAGGGGCTGAGCGGCAGCGAACAGGTCATCGTCTCGGGCAAAGACCTCGTGCACGACGGCACCCCTGTCCAGACACAGTCGCTCGCGCCCAATGTGCCGATCGAATCTCCGGCACCTACGTCAGTTTCACCCGCCCCCGCCAAAGGATAGATCCGTATATGTGGCTGACGCTCCTGGCACTCAGGAATCGCATCGGCATTCTGATGCTCTCGCTCGCGATGGTGGTGCTGGGCGTCACCTCGCTGGAACGGTTGCCCGTCGATCTCTTCCCCAATATCCAGGTGCCGGTCGCGTTCGTCGGAGTCATCTATAAAGGTGCGCCGCCGCTCGACATCGAACAAAGCGTCGTCTATCCCATCGAAAAAGCCGTGAGCTCCGCCTCCAACGTGGAGCACGTGGAGTCCTTCTCGAAACAAGGCATCGGCGCGGTCCAGATCTGGTTCAACTGGGGGGCAGACATCAACGTCGGCCAAATGGAGGTGATGCAACGCATCACTCAGATTCTGAACAGTCTGCCGCCGGGCATCTTGCAACCCTTTATCGTGAAGTTCGACGTGTCCAACATCCCCGTGTCGTTCGTGACTGTCTCCAGCGACGATCTGGACGAACGGGCCCTCTATGACCTGGCCTACAACACGATCGCCCCGCAGATCGAACAGATCGCCAACGTCGCCGCCGCCACGGTGGAAGGCGGCAAGATCCGCCAGATCAACATCAACCTGGACCCGGCCTTGCTCAATGCGCGCGGGCTCTCGATTCTCGATGTTGTGAAGTCCGTCAAAGCGGCCAATCTGATTCTCCCATCCGGCGATTTGAAGGCGGGAAATCTCGACTACAATGTCTTCACCAACAATCAGTTCAAGACCGTCGATCCGATCCAGGACGTCATCGTCAAAGTGAATCAGCAGGGCAGCCCGGTCCGCGTCCGCGATGTCGGAACCGTGACCGACTCCTCCGACATCCAGACCAATATCGTCCGCACCGACGGCACCAGGGCCGTCTATCTCCGCGTGAACAAACAGCCCATCGCCAACACCGTGGGAGTCGTAGACGCCCTTCGGGCAGCACTCCCCAAGATGATCGGTATTCCGCCCGGCGTGAAGCTCGGCATCTCCTTCGATCAATCCGTCTACATTCGCCAATCCATCCAGAACCTGATCGAGCAGGCGCTGCACGGATCCCTGCTCGCCGCCGCCGTCATTCTGATTTTTCTACGCAATCTGACCAGCACCCTGATCATTTCCGTTTCGATTCCGCTGTCGATCCTAGTGACCTTCATCGTGCTCTACTTCACCGGCCAGACGCTGAACGTGTTTACCCTCGGCGGCCTTGCCCTGGGCATCGGCCGGCTCGTCGACGACTCGATCGTGGAATTAGAAAATATTCAGCGGCATCTGAACACGACGCCGCGCCGGTGGGACGCCATCCTGGAAGCCGCCCGCGAAGTCGCCATGCCGATCTTCGCCTCGACCGTCACGACAGTGGTCGTCTTCTTGCCCATGTTCTTCGTCGTCGGCATCGCCAGGCTCTTGCTGATTCCGCTGACCGTCACCATCGCGATCGCCCTCTTCACCTCCTTCTTCATCTCGCGCACAGTGACCCCGGCACTCTGCTTCAAGTTTCTAAGGCCCGAACAGGAGGCACACCGGTCTATGCCAGCCTGGTTCGTGCGCCTCATGGACTGGAGCCGCGACCGCTACGAGTCCCTGGATCGCAGCTATGAAGACTCGCTACGCTGGGTGCTCGCGCACCGCCGCCTGTTCATCGCGACGATCGTGCTGATCTTCATCGGCTCCCTCCTGCTGCTCCCGATGATCGGCACGGAGTTCCTGCCGGTCTCGGACGAAAGCCAATTCCGTATCGTCCTGCGCGCCCCGGTCGGTCAGCGCGTGGAGAAAACTGAGCAGCAGGTCGCCGAAGTCGAACGGGTGCTCAGAGAAAACATTCCTCCCGATGAACTGGAAACGATGGTCTCCAGCACCGGCGTCCTCGCCCAGGGCCGCTCCTCCCTCTTCAATCCCAATACCGGCCCGCATACCTCCGTCATCTCCGTCTACCTCACCCCGCCGGATAAACGGAAACGCAACCAGGTACAGGTCATGAACGACGTGCGGCCGAAAGTCATCAAGCTCTTCCCCGGCGTGGCCATGTTCTTCGATCCAGGCGGACTCGTGAAACGGGTGACCAGCTTCGGCTCACAGAAATCGATCGACGTCGAGATTTACGGGTACGACTTTGAAAAAGCGCGCACCGTGATCCGCCAGGTCGAAGACGCCATGCACAAGATACCGGGGATCGCCGATATCGAAGTGAGCCGGGAAGAGAACTACCCGGAGATCAACGTGGTAGTGGATCGGGAAAAGGCGGCGCTGCTCGGCATCAGTGAAACCGACGTGGCCAACGCCGTACTGTTCTCCCTCAACGGAAACGGCCAGACCGACCCGATCATCTATACCGACCCGCAGAACGGGAATGAGTACTACATCAGCGCCTGGCTGGCCGAAGAGCACCGCAAGGATCTCACCGACCTGGACAACATTCTGCTCACGACGAAGGCCGGAGAGCCGGTGCTGCTCAAGAACATGGCCTCACTAAAGCTGAACGCCGGCCCGGTGAAGATCGACCGGAAATATTTTCAGCGCGTCGTCCATATTACCGCCAACCCCACCACGCGCCCGCTGGGCGCTATTGCCGAAGACATGGAAGCGGCCTTTGCCGCTATCCAACTGCCGACCGGATTCACCATCAAGTTGGCTGGCCAGATTCAGCAGCAGCGGGAGACCTTCCAAGGGCTGCAGTTCGCCACCGTCCTCGCGTTGGCGCTGGTCTATATGGTAATGGCCGCGCAGTTCAAATCGCTGATTGACCCCTTCATCATCATGTTCTCGGTGCCGATGGGGTTCCCCGGCGTGATCCTGATCCTCTTCCTGACCAACACCACCCTGTCGACCACCTCGATGATGGGCATCATCATGATGCTCGGGATCGTCGTCTCGAACGGCGTGCTGCTCGTCGATTATACGAACGTACTGCGCCGCAGAGGCCACTCGTTGTCGGATGCGGTCATCACGGCCTCGCGCACACGGTTGCGTCCGATCCTGATGACCTCGCTCGCCACGGTCTTCGGCCTGCTGCCGATGGCCATCGGCTGGGGCACCGGCGGAGAAACCAACGCGCCCTTGGCACGGTCAGTCGTCGGAGGGCTCAGCGTCTCAACGCTGCTGACCCTCTTCCTCGTGCCGACCATGTATATGATCTTTGAAGAATGGAACCCGAGAAAATTCGAGAAGGAGGAGCAGCAACCCTCCACTCCCCTAGGACAGACGACCCCGCTTCCGGCATTAGAGTAGCCCCGGCACAGCCCCTTCAGGCTGGTCCTGCCTGCGCCTCTTCTTCTGTCCCTAGCGTCTCCAAACTCGTACGACCCAGCGTGCCGTCGCGAAAATCGGCTAAGAGAATCCTGGCCGCCTTGTCCCGATCCAAGGCCCCGCCGCTTCCGGCCA
>MSXN01000001.1:202181-219543 GCA_002083555.1 Nitrospira sp. ST-bin5
AAAGCCGTAGCGGGCAGTCAGCCTGGCGGGATAGCGCGCGAGCAACTTCCCGGCAAGAAACTCGGCAACGGTTTCATCATCCACGACCGTGTGCCCGACGGCGTTGATCGTTGCGAGCAAGAAACCTACCTGTGGATCTTTGATCGTTCCCCAGAGCAGCCCGGGCGAGTCGATAATGGCCATCTTGTCGTTCAGCTTGTGCCGCTGTTGCACTTTGGTCACCGCCGGTTCGTCCCCCACACGGGCAATGCGCCGTTTGAGCAGCGTATTCATCAGGGTCGATTTGCCGACATTGGGGACACCCATGATCAACATGCGCAGCGGCTTCACATTGCTGTTGCGATGGGGGGCGATCTGCTGGCACAGGCGGGGGATCTTGGCGGCATCACCCGCACCTTTGCACGACAGGGCCACAGCCGTGACGCCCTCTTGTTGGTTGAACCGTTCAAGCCAGGCCTTCGTCACCGCCGGATCGGCAAGATCGGCTTTGTTCAAGACCTTAAGGCATGGACGCTGCCGGGGCAGACGCAGTTCTTCGATCAATGGATTGGAACTGGCCTGAGGGGCGCGCGCATCCAACACCTCGACGATGACATCGATTACTTCCATCGTCTTGGCCGCTTCTTTGCGCGCCGCATTCATGTGACCGGGAAACCACTGAATCGACATAACGGGCCGTCTTTCTGAACAAGAGGATAGAATCACAGCCTCGCAGAGCGGGGCAAGAGCCGTCAAGCACAGGCTCTGGGCGTGCAGGAAGTCCGCACGAGGTCGAGCGGTACAAAAGATATGACAATCAGGCCCCGAGGGTAGGAAACAGCGATTTGAGCTGCATGGCCAGGCCCATGTCTCCGCTCACGCGAAGGCGGCCGGTCATCACGCTGGCCGGCACATTGAGCTTGCCGTTGAGCAGCTTCAGACAGTCATCGCCCGCCATAGAGATCGTCACCTGCGGATCGGCATGCGCTCCCGCCTGCACGGTACAGGCTCCATCCTTCACTTGCACTGAATACTGCCCGCCCTGGGTACCACTCAGATCGAACTGATAGACGACCGTGACATCTTCGGCAGCATCCCGATCAAGCGAGGCCGGAAGCGACTGGAAAAATTCGCCGATAGTGGTGGGTTTCATGAGTGGATAGAAGAGGGGTTCGTTGGTGACGGCAATGGGGGCCACAGGTCTGTGGCCCCCACGCGCAGGCAATTCAACAGCTATCTAATAACGAAGCGTGACGGTCGCCATGCTCCGGCGCGCGCCGAAGAATTCCTTCGAGAAGGATTCGACGACGGCGGGGTCATACCCCTTGCAGCTGAAAATATCGAGATAGGCGTTGTTGGTGTCGTTGGCAAAATGGCCGCCGATCAACGACGTCGAGATCAGCTGCACCATGGAGTAGCCGGCCACACGACCTTCGCCGAAATTCACGACCTGGCACTCGCCAAAACGCTTCATCCCGATGAGCTCGCAGAGCTCAACGACGTAGCGCTTGATGTGGTCAGCATCACGGATGAGGTCGGGATTGCAGTCTTGGAGATCGACGGCGGTGCAAAGGCCCCATGCCTTGCCGGGTCCTACCATGTCCTGGACAGGTAGCGAAGCGGCGACAGGGGTGCTCGTTGGTAAGATTGACGACTCGGATCCAGCCGAGATGCTCATGGGTCGAGACCTTTCTGTTAAAGAGTAAAGAGACACGCGCCCGGCACATTTTTTTGCACTATACCATGAAGTTTTTTCAGTGAGACGCAGCGCGAAAACTTTTTTTTAGCTCGGGCCACCCGGGTCTCTCCAAGTCGGTTGACAAGGTTCACACCCCTCGGTGACAATGCGCCCCACTATGAGCAACCCATCGACTCCGACCGTATCCGCAGCGACGCTCCCAGACCGACTCTGCACCTGGTGCAAGGTGTCGATGAAGAAACGCCTGGTCGGCGGCGCGCAATTCATCCACTACACCTGCCCGAAGTGCGTCTTCCAACACACAACCCGACTGGGCCCGAAGCTTCCCCCCGTCAAACACTAACCCCCTCTCGGTTGCTCCGCTCCAAAGCTTAAGTGGAATCACTCGCGCCCTCTTTCTTCACTTCCGGGATTCCGCTAGAGTGCCGCCTGTGATAGACCTCCGGCGATCATCGCGCGATCTCTGCCTGTCGAGCGCGGGCCTGCTTCTGCTGCTGGCCGCATTCTCCGCCTGCCAAACCGTTCCAACCAAGACCTATGACATCCGCCAGCGGGCCTTCACCTATCAACCCGGGACCCTCGTCCAGGATTACCAGGAGGAGTACGCCTACATCGAACAACGGCGGAACACCGTGGCCAGCGGCGAGTCCAACGGCGTCGCCGATCATGTCCCGATGGTCCTGCAGGTGCCCCCGTACCTGACCGGCCTGGCTTTCTCCGGCGGCGGCATTCGCTCGGCCACCTTCCATCTGGGCCTGTTGCAATCGCTCCACGACATGCAGCGATTACCCAAGATCGACTACCTGAGCACCGTGTCAGGCGGATCCTATGTGGCAGGCTGGATGCTAGCTCATCTGGGCCAGGAACAGGACGATGTCTACGGCAATCTCGTCCAGACGATGGACCAGGGCAAGCTCCTCGACCCACATAACGATTTCGTCGCCCATCTGCGGCATCATTCCGGCTTTATCAAGGAGGGCGGCTTCTGGGAAGGGCCGAAGCTCATGTGGGGCTATCTATGGCGACTGATCCCCTATTACATGTGGGATTTGATGCTTCACATTAAAACTCCGCCGGAGATCGGCAACGAACTCCACCTCTTCACCCCCTATGAAGCCCGGATTCAGCTCACCTATCTGCGCGGGAAGCACGAGACTCCGCTCGTTCGGCTCAATCGCAAAGACGCCGACGCGCCGTATCTGATCATCAACGGCAATCTGGTCAACCGCGGCCGGCCACGCGCCTATGAAGGCGAGTCGAACCGTCCCTACCGCGACAATTACAATTTCGAGTTTACGCGCGACTACACCGGCTCCGATGGGCTGGGCTACATCCAAAGCGCCGGGTTCGGCCTGCCCGTGGTCGAAGCCCAGACCGAGGATGGCAAACCGGCCTGGTTCAATCCGCGAAAAGTGGTTGTGGAGGATCTGACCGAAGGCACCTGCCACAAGCCGAGACCGGAACGGGTCAGGGCCGATGCCTGCGTGCGACTCTCGCAAGCCATGACTGCGTCAGGCGCGGGACTGGATCTGGACAGCCTAGTCGAAGAATGGTACCGGAACGACGTCGCGCGTCTACTCTTCCGGTTCGGCACCGCCCCCTTCAACATCAACAACGAATATCAAACCTGGAACTACGCCCGCCGCTTCAATACCCCTGTCACCACCGTCTGGGACTATTTTCTGATGATGACCATCCAACGGATCTGGCCCGACACCAAGAGCCGGTGGATCGAGATCACCGACGGCTCGTTCTACGACAATCTCGGCACACACACCTTACTCCGCCGCCAGGTCAGTCACATCATCGTCGGCGACGCCACCCTCGATACCACCTGGCAATACGACTACCTCCACCATCTCCAGGCCAGAATCAAAAGCTATTTCGGCGAGGGGGTGCAGTGGTGCGGAGAAATCCCGGAACAACATGAGATCGTCTGGTACCGCCGCTTCTGGGTCCTGCGGCCAGACGGTACCCCGACCGTCATTCACTACCTGAAGCCCTATGCGTACAATCCGACGCTCTTCAAAAAGAACCCGTCATTGGCCGCGCCCGGCAAAATCTTCGTCAGCGCCGATCCGGAAAGCGGCCGTCCGTTGGCCGAAGCGCCGCTGGCCAGTCCACCCACGAACCCGACCCATCTGGATGGCAACCGGCTCCTCGCGATGATCGGCGACGACCGAGCGCGCGAACGGGCGCAACTGGCCATCAAGAAGGTGACAAAGATCGTCGAGGCGCCTGAAGGCAAGGAGTTTCCCCAGACGAGCACGGTGTTTCAGTGGTATGAGCTGGAAGAATTCGAGGCCTACCGGCACCTGGGCTACCTGATGGGCTGGGCCTATCTGTCGAAGCTGGAGTTGTCCGAAACGGAACTGGCCCCCGCGGCAACCTGCCGCACGTTATAGGAATCAGCCTCTAGCGGCGGGAAAAGCTGTTCTGCACATGATCGTCGAGGATATGGGCCAGTCGCTCACGATCCTCCAAGCTGATCGCGGTGATCGTCGCGCCAAATTTCGGGGACCGCACATGGACGACCTGTAATCCACAGGTCAGTGTTCGGCCCTGCTCAAGATCAAGCACCAACTGGAGCGTATCGCCGCTCTTCACAAACAGACGGCTCTCAATTTTGACGCCGGTCTCGCTGACATCTACTACCTTGCACGGCACCGAGAGCGACCCTCGCTGCAAGCGGCCGGCACGGCTCAGCTCGACACGTGATCCTTTTCGCTTGAATCCCATAGCATCTGCCCTCCTGCTTTGGAAGCATAGCAAGGGGGAGGATAACGCCCAAGAACATTTCCGAAACGCGCTAGAGCTTGTCGCCAAGGAGGGACCGGATCTCTTCCATGCGCTTCCGGTTGACGCCGAGATCGCCGTAGCCGGTGCGTGAGGCAGAGCGGAAGTGGATGGTCTTGGTCTCGTCGTCGAAGAGAAACTCTACGTCATCGACAAAGCGGAGCAGCAGGCTGGTGAACTCATAGTGCAGGTAGGATTCGTCTTCCTCGACAAGCCTGGTGCGGGCCATGCCCTGAACAATGGCCTTGAGCGACTCCTTCGCCTCAGCCCGCGACTTGCGGTAACGAAACGGCACGATGGCATGCCCCTCATCCGTGGCGTGGGTGGAGACACAGTTGGGACTTGTCGGGCAGGTAAGGCTTCTCGTTGTCATCTCAGCTCATATTCTCCACATAGAAACATCCCGCATCCCGCAACCTGACCCCACGATCCCACGATGCAATCACGGCACTGGCGGCTTGGCTTTTCGCTTTAGGTAGTCGGCGCCGAAATCCACCCCCAACTCGACCCAAATCGGCAGATGGTCGGACATCTTGTAGGTCCGCCACTCGCGATAGGCCTTGGCATCCTTGTCGGGTAGGTATGTGGCCTGATCGTCGTGACGATAGACCTGGTCGAAAAATGGAAACACGCCCGCCTTGGCGACACTCACCTGGCTTTTGACGTCCGGAGCCAGGAACGCCATCTGATCGAACGGTTTGTCCAGATTGGCGTTCGTGTACTTCCCTTTCAGGCCCGCCGGGATCTCGAAATCCGCCTTCTCGATCGCTTTGAATGTGGCATCGTTGGTGGTGAAGACGTTGAAGTCACCCAGCAGGACTGCGTTGTTGGCCCATCGATCCTTTGACTTCATGCGCGCTTTCAGCAGCTTCACCACAACTTCAGCTTCTTTCTGGCGCTGCGGGTCGTCCGGTTTCGCATCCCCGTAATATAAATGCTGCGTGCAGATCGTAAATTTGAACCAGCCCGCCCGGAACCCGGCCAGATAGGGTGTCCGTGAGAAGGCAAAATCCGACACTAACGTGTCTCCGTCTTTTTTCATGGGCGGGACTAACTCGCCGGCCAAGCCGCCGAAGGACAACTTCCGCGTATCGTAGATGTAAGCATGCCGTTCACTGTTTCCCTGCACGCCGAGCGTCACGTCGGACACCAGGAATTTCCACCAGCCTCCAAGAATCCCCATCAAGCCGTCCAACGCGTCGAGATCGTCACGCACTTCCTGGACCGCGATCAAATCGAACCGCGAGATGATCTCCGCCAGGTAAAAGAGCGCTTCCTTATCCCTGCCATCGGACTTGTTGCCGCCGAATTCCCGAATGTTCCAACTCGCCAGAAGCAGCGTCTGATCCAGCGTCTTGGCCGGCACGCTCGCATCCAACGCCTTCTTGAGGCGGAGCAGTCCCTCCGCTGTCCGTCGACCTACTGGAGTTCGATTATCGATCGCACTGTAGAAAGGCATCGGCGTCCCCTTCAAGATAAGCAGGTATATGCGACACGATCATAAGCTGTCATGCCGCAGCACTCCTTCTCCCACACAAGGAGAACTACGGGAGCGAAGACTAAACAGAATAAAGGAAAAAGTCGAGGCGGAAGGATACGATCAGCACTTGCTTCGGTTCAGCTCTAAGGAGGAAATCTCTCGCACCCACAGTTCCACCACCAATACCGCATTGGCGGGAATCAGATCCGGAATGCCTTTGTCCCGATAGGCCAGGTGGGGGCTGATACGGACCTTGCGATAGCCACCGGCTTTCATGCCGATCAGAGCATGCTCGACGCCGGCAATGGCCTGGCGCTGCCCGAGTACGATCATGTGATCGATGAACGTCACGCCATCGGCGACCCGGATCATCTCCTTGGGAGCCTGCTTAGCCTGAATGTCGTTGAGCGGGACTTCCTCGCCCTGATTCAGGAAGATCCGTGCGTTATAGAGGACGCGATCGCTCTTCTCCGCCTGACGGCCTTCCCCTTCCCGTTCTTCCAGCAACTTGAGTCCGCTCAGGCGCTTCATCAGTATGCGAGAGTCCTCAACGCAGTCGGGTGATCATTCCGTTGCTCGACCCGGACCGATACCCGTCCGACGATGCGGCCGTCTTCTGTTTCCACGTCCACACGCCAGTCGCCGGGGTCGAGCCGCTGTTTGAAGGTGTAGGCGCGATAGCCGCCTTCGCGGCCGCCGGAAATCTTGATAGGAATCTTGTCAGCATGAGTAAAGGGCTTGCTGCTGTTCGAACGGAAATACCAATGATGATACACCGTCGCATCCAGTGCCACCGGGGCAAACACGGCGGTGAAGCAATAGATGGGCTCGTCGGCGGGAAAGGGATTCTCCGACCGCTTCCAGACTTCGTACCATTGGCGATCGTAGGTCAGGAGAAACTGATCCCCCTGCCGCTGCACTTCGCGATAGATGCCGCCGAACTTCATCGAGAGCGGCACCGGCGGAATCCAGTTCAGGAAATAAAACCCCACCAGCAGCGCAATAAGCCCGAACGCCGGAGCCGTGACGCCGACAGCCTCGCGCTTTGAGCGATCCGGATTGTTGCGGTAGATCAAATGAACGACACGAAGGGTGACCATCGCGGTCAAGCCGGCGCCCGCGAGGAACACGACCATGTTCATCAGCCCGGTCATCACCGGGAGAAAGAACGTGAAAAAAGCGAAGCACACCAGCGCATAGAGACTGATCAGCAGGCGCAAACTCGAAAGTCGATCGCGCAGGAACTCGTTCCCGACCAGCAGCAGAATCAACAGGGCAAAGAAGATCGCGCTGCTCGTCAGCGTCGCGCTGCGGGAATAGAAGATCGCATAGGCGCTGAACAGCCCGCCCAACAGAAACTGCACGGCCATCGGGTAATAGGGCCTGGCGCGCAGCACCCAGCGAGAAAAAGGCGAGAGCGCGGCCAACTGCTCCCGCTCCGGCGGCGGCTCGATCCCCAACCGGCCGGTCAGCACGATGAGGACGCCTAAGAGCAATAGATAGATCAGCAGCAACAGATTGTCTTGCAACCGGTCGATGCGCGTGAGCGTGAGGGTGTCGTAGGTCACACCGGACAGAAAAAACACCGCCGGCATGAAGGGCTTGGTGAGGATCGTCTTAATGCGCTGCGTCGCAGACATGACGCCTACCGTTTCGTATCTACATAGGATTGTCAAACTTTGCGAGAAAACGGACGGCTCAAAACGACATCCTTACTCACCCGCCCAGCCCTGGCGCGCCGAGACGCGCCTTGTCCCATGCGAGGCTACAGGAGAGAAATAACCGGAGGCGTACCGGTTCTCACCCGCCCACCCTAAGCTGCCAAGACAGCTTGTTCTCCGAGTGGGGTACGTTGAGGATTATTTCGATCCGAGAACGAAGTTGGGGGTCGTTTTCAGTCGTCCGCTAAACAAACGCTGGTAAGGGAGCATAGCTCAGCGGATGTCCGATCAGCCGCTCCAACCAGGGCTTCATGGCTTCTTCCTTGAGCGGAGCCCGGTTCAGCCTGGCCTCGATCTGGAACTGCCCGTTCAACCCGACGATACCGATGATCGCCGAAGCATCTTCTCCTTCCGGCAACACCGCCTGCGTTTGGAACTCACAGAGGGTCGCGTACAAACGCCCCTCCGGCTGGATCGCCTCCAAGACCTCCGGCAACTCATCCAGAGGGCAATGGACCGAACAGCGATAGGCAAAGCAGGCGCCCGGTTCAATAGCCGCAAAGTCGGTCAGTGCCTCCTCGGAGAATCCCGTCAGGTAGGCCCGCACACCGGCCGGCTCCTGCGCAAAGGTTGCCGCCAGTTTGCTGGCCGGCACGAGGAACTCAAAGGAGTCGGTCGTGTTGTACTCGAATTGGCAGGGGCCGAAGGCATCAGGCCAGGAACAGAAGAACGGGGTTGTCGGATCGGCCGGACGCAGAATGACTTGTTCTTTCTCGATGAGCGTTTCGATGGGCAGTTCCAGAATGGTGATGGCGTCGAGAAAGGCAGCCCGTCGTTCGTCCAGCCATTCCATGCGGTCGCCGTCTGCGCGCGTTTCCCCCGGCGTAATCACCTCCGTCGTCTGCAGGCGGATGCGCAGGAAAGAATGCGCGTGCCGGAACCCGAGCCAGAACATGCTGCGTGGCTCATGCCGCCGTAACGGCTCGCGAATACGCCAGGGGTGGCTCACCGAACAATAGGTGCCGACGTCCTGATAGCGTTGGAAGACAGTATGGTAGGCGCCGGCTAGCAGGAAGAAGTCCCCCCGCCACCCCTCGCGCACATGCACGAGCGTCACGTCTTCCGTGGCCCAGGGATCCAGCTGGTCGAATTCGTCGGGCGCGGACACGGTCCATTCCTCGACGTAACAGATCACATCTTGCGCGGGCACCGCCGGTTTGAGGCCCAACGCAGCCAGGCGTTCTCCGATCGCCAGAACCTGGCTGAACGTCAGCGGAGTCGTCGTTTCCCAGCGCCGCTCACGCACTCTTCCGAATCTCCCCTGTCACTACGCGGATGGTCCGTTTAGTCTGTCTGGTCCGTCTCGTCTATTTGGTCTGGCACCAAACAGACCGAATAGACCGAATAAACCCGCGATCCAGCCCATCCCGCTAATGCGCTGGCCGTAACGCCCGGTCCGTGACCATCGTATCCGCAATGAACCGATCGATGCCGTCTTTCAAAGTCGCCGCCAGCAGTTCCTGCACATCTTCCTCAGCAAACCAGAAGACCGTGGTCCGTTGTGCGCCCTCGACGCTTCGAATCGTCGTGCTGCTATCCCCGACATTGCGCGCCTGAATACTGAACTTGTTGCTAGCGTTGATCACGGTCGAAAACACCCGGCTCTTGGCCGTGGCCGAGAATTCAGAGACCTGGCCGCTGATGATAATGTCGGCATCCGGGGCATCCACAGCCCGGCCGACTTGCACTTTCCAGGGGCGTCCCCGCCAGCCGCGATTCTTCAGACGATCCGCCAGAGCCTGGGCAATCACTTCTCCCGGACGTTCTCCCGACACATTAAATACCGTCACGCCGCCCCAGAGATGCGTCCGCTGTCCCACCCGCGTCTTGTCATCACGGCGATCTTCAAACGGCTCAATCACGATCTTGACCGGCTCTTGTTCGGGAGACGGAGCGGCGGCCGTCGGCGTCCTGACGTCGAGATAGCGCGTCTCTCCCTTCCCCACACATCCGGCCATCACGGCCATGACTCCGACCAGACTCACACCCACCACCTGCCGCAGCATCATTGATTTCACAGACGCCTCCTCACGCTAAACAAATAGTGCGCCGACGCTGGCCCAGTCTACCCAAGTTGTCATCCGGAGACAATTCCCGAAGCACCGGACCGTCAGACCGCCACAATGGGCAGCATCGACCGAAAGGCCTCCCGACTCAGCTCCGGGAGCAACCCGGCTTGCAGCCGGGGATCGGTCATCGGCACGAACCTCACGATTTTGATGAACCGGCGCTCGGCCAGCACCGACGCGATCTGTGCCTTGCGATCGTGCGTGATCGGCAGGGTATAGCCTTCCCCCCGCTTCCACTCCCACAAGGTCGGAGCCAGCGACAACTCCAATTCCTGACCAGCCACCTGATGAAACCGGTCGACGAGATTCTTCTTGTACTGTTTGATGCTGTCCCCTTCGAGAATCAACGCGCAGGCCAGATGATGGCCCCACCAGAAGAGCGTCCGGAAGGTGAACTTGTTGCCCCCATCGAAATGTTTGGGATAATCGAGATATTGGTAGGGGAACGATTCGAGCTGTTCGCCTTTCACAAACTGATGCGCGCGAGGATTGAATCCCGACGGCACGATCAAACCGGCTTGCAGCCCGGCGTGCAGACCGACCTGGCGTAGCTCGTCGGTCAGTCCGGCATACGTCGCGTCGAGCTGCGCCCGCACCTTGGCCGAGATCCGCTCTTTCTTGCGAAAGAATTGCGCATCCGCCACCAGCGCGGCCTCTTCATCGGTCAACGAGAGGGAAGGTGATATGGAGAAACCTTCATGCCCTAGCATGCAGGCCCACACTGCGTCCCGGAGGATGATGAAAAAGAACTCTCAGCAAGGCCGCAGCAAGCGAAAGGCCGAGGCGTACGTAGTTGGTACGTTGAGGCCTTGAGCGAAGCGAGAACGCAGCTGGAGGGCTTTTGCAACATCCTCTCGCTATTTCTGCCGCATTTCAAACTGGGAGACCGCCAAATCATAGTGGCACCGGCAATCGGCACACCTGATTAGCACCCGGTCTTCAAACACATCCATCTCGCGCAATGACAGGGCGGGGCGATGGGCGGTGATACAGGTGGCGAGTTTCTCCAGCCCCCCGGCTGCTTCGACCTCCGCGGGAGTCGGATGATCAGCTTCACCCTGCGCCGACGAAGGCTGAGCGACCACCGAGACACATTGCAAATGATGCGCGGACCGGCAGGAACTGCAGAGCAACACGACCGTGCGGTCGTCGGCGACCCGCTTCACCGTGACACAGAGCGGATGGACCGACCAACATTGCTGGAGAAACGCGCCGCTTCGAATCACCTGAGCCATTGTCTATCCTCTGCCGATCAAACCCGCCAACAGGATGCTCAAAAAGGCCACCCAGCAAGGCCGCAGCACGCGAAGAGGCGAAGCGTACTCTCTGTCGTACGTTGAGTCTCTGAGCGCTGCGAGAACGATGCTGGCGGACGTTTTCAGCATCCTGCTAGAGCTTCCACAAAGCGAACATCACGAGAATACCGACCAGATAGGGGATCACACAAGAATAGAACAGCACAGATTTCGCCCGCTCCGGGGAAACCTGACGCGCGAGCTGTTCTTTGTAGACGAACTCGTAGGAGAGGATCAGCACGGTCAACGTGAGCGCCAGTGTGCGGCTTGTCCGCGGCCAGGTGTATGCCCCGCTGATGACGAAGTTGGCTGTAAAGAACCCGGCAAAAACCAGGACCAGCGGGGCTAGCGCTAACCGAATCGCTTCAGAGAAAAAGGTATGCCACTCGATACGGGAAGGAGCTTGATTGGACGGAGAGTTGGAGGTCACGACCCGACGGCAGCCGGAGTCTCGTCCTTCGCGGGCGAAGGAGAGGGGGTGCCCTCTTGAGCCGCGCGGCAAGCCTTGCACACGCGCGGGCGGGCTTTCAGAAACGACACCTTGCCGCTGGCGAGACAGCTATAGTGGACAAACTCATCGCAGAGGGCGCACCGGGACCAGCCGCCGGTGAAGAAGGTCTTGTTCCGATAGAGCCCTTCGTTGCACACCTTGCAGTTCCGGGGTTCAATCCCCAGCAACATCGGCTCCCAATCTCCGCCGCCTTTTCTGATGCTCATAGTGGTGGGAGTATAGCGAAGCCCTCAGAGGAAAAACAAGCAAGGACTAGCTTACCGACTCGTGACTCGTGAAACCCAATACCCAGGCTTGCGCTTCAAATGCATCACCGCCGCCACAAAGATAGTCTCGCCTTCAATGGTATAGATCACACCATAGGGATACCGTTGGAGAAGCTACCGTCGGAAGCGCCCCTTCAGACGACGCCAGACGGTAGGATGTTGCTGAAGCTGGCCGAAGGCCGATTCAATCGCATGCAGGAATTCTTGCCCCAGTCCCTCACGACACTCTTCATAGAACGCTGCGGCCTGACTGATTTCCTGTTTGGCCGCAAGATCGAGGCGAATTCTCAACGAAGCAGTTCCTTACGGATATCCCGCAACGCCTTTGTTGCGGACACGGTCTTCGCTCCTTTCCGTTTCCATGCCGCGAAACGTTTCTCTGCCTCTGTGACCCATGCTTCGTCTACTGCCGTAAGAGGCTCACCTGTCATCTCGATGAGCAAACGCTCAGCCAACCGCTCACGTTCCGTCGCAGGAAGGGTACGCGCTTGTTTTTCCAAAGCTAATGCACGTGCGGTCATCGGCAGCCTCCGTATCTCATGCATTCATATGCTGCAGAAACTCTACAAGGTTCAGTTTGATCCATGCAACTTCGAAAGCGACAGGTGTAACCCGTCCTATTGCCTCCCAGCTCATTCCAACCCAAGCTTCTGGTAGTTTTTTCAGCGCACCAGCCGCATATTCATCACACCACGATTCCTCCGTAGGACTCCCATGTCCTTCAAGCTTGCCTCCTTTAAATTGTTCGCAATAGACGGCATGAGCAATTTCATGAAACAAAAGATAGAAGGCATAGCGCTTTGCGCTTTCTGGAGACCAGACTATGAGGCCGGTTTCTCGATCAATCTTTCCGCCAAAATAGTCTATCGTGCGTTGGTAGGTTTTCTTCGCGGAAAGCAGCCGGGACCTATTATTCTTGAGGCAAAAATTTATTCTAATTTCGTACCGCCCCCCTCGTTGAACGATACGACCTTCTTGTGTTGTCTTTGTGTTGCATCCGAAACGAATACCCATGATCACGGCCAGCGACGATGGAGAAAGTATGCCGCTAAGTATAGCGAGATCAATCCTCGACAATGGGTAAACATAATCTGGACTTATCTTATAGTAGGATACCTTCATTCTGTGTGTCAGCTTCAGAGAAAGAAGTTGCGCCTTGCCATCATGCATAGCCCGCACCTTATTTGAGTGAGAGCTATGGGGACAGATTGTACCAAGGTTAACCGACATCCCCCCTTTTATCCCTCATTTTCTTCAGGAACAGCCCCGTGATTGATTCCACCGCGCCCATTGAGCGAGCACCGCCCTTGATTTCAGTATTAGATTATCCCGGGCGCGCGCTCAGGGAGCGAGGAAACAATTACGAGCGACCGACCCTTCCTCCGTTTGACACCCCCCAGGCCATTTGTTACTCTCCGAAAAATACAGAGCCGGTCGCGACCAACCTCTTTTTATCTCTATGAACATTAAGGACTATCTCGAACAAAAGCGGATCGCGGTGGATCGCTTCCTGGATGAAGTCAGCCCCCCGGCCACGACGCCGCCGACGACGTTGCACGAGAGCATGCGCTATAGCCTCATGGCGGGCGGGAAGCGGGTGCGGCCGATTCTGACGATCGCCGCGGCAGAAGCCTTGGGGACCACCCCCCCGGGATTGATGGCCGTCGCCTGCTCGCTGGAATTCATCCATACCTATTCGCTCATCCACGACGACCTGCCCTCAATGGACAACGACGACTTCCGCCGCGGGAAGCCGACGAATCACAAAGTCTACGGCGAAGCGATGGCAATCCTGGCCGGGGATGCGTTGCTGACGATGGCCTTCGATCTCTGCAGCCGGCCCGATCTGATGAAGGGCTGCGATCCCATACGGCAGGTCCGCTTGATTCAGGAACTGGCCTACGGCTCCGGCAACGTAGGCATGGTCGGCGGCCAGGTCTTCGACATTCAAGCGGAGAATAAAGACATCGATCTCCCGACGCTGCAGAATATTCACAAACACAAAACTGGCATGTTGATGCGCGCGGCTGTGCGGATGGGTGCGATCGCCGCCGGAGCGACCGATCGGCAGCTCGACGACATGACAGGGTACGCCGAAGATATCGGCCTGGCCTTCCAGATCGCCGACGATGTCCTGAACGTGACCGGCACCCGCGAAGAACTTGGCAAAAACCCCAACACGGACGCCGAGCGCGGCAAGAAAACCTATCCGACGTTTTACGGCGTGGACGGGGCCAAGAAGCTGGCTGACGACTGCGTCGCACGCGCGATCAATCGGCTGTCATCCTTCGGCCCGTCGGCCGATCCGCTCCGCGAGATCGCGCGATATATCACCTCCCGGAAGAATTGACCGTCGTTCGTGAAACGTCTCTCGTGAAGCGCATGATCGCTAATTCCGACAAACAATCCCTGCGTTTCACGCTTCACGTTTCACGCTTCACGTCTTCGCAATGAAAGCTCTCGTCACAGGCGCAACCGGATTCGTCGGCGCGGCGGTCGTCCGAGCCTTGATCAAAGCCGGGGTCGATGTCCGTGTGCTGGCCCGCCGCGACAGCGACTTCTCCAATCTGCAGCAATTCAAGATCGACGGCGCCTACGGCGACCTGCGCGACAAAGAATCGTTACGCAAAGCCCTCACCGGCTGCGGGCAGCTGTACCACGTCGCCGCGCACTACGCCCTCTGGGCCAGGAGTCCGACCATCTTCTACGATGTGAATGTGACCGGCACGAAGAACCTGATGGAAGCCGCGCGAGATATCGGGACCGAGCGGATCGTCTACTGCAGCACCATCGGCGCCATCGGGCTGCCTCCCGGCGGTGGATTGGGCACCGAGGAGACCCCGGTATCGCTCGAACAAATGGCCGGCCACTACAAACGGTCAAAATATCTGGCCGAGCAGGAAGTGCTGGCGCTGGCCAAGCAGGGGCTGCCAGTCGTGATCGTCAATCCCAGCGCGCCGGTCGGCGAAGGCGATGTGAAACCGACTCCCACCGGGCAGATGATCGTGGACTTCATGAAAGGCCGGATGCCGGCCTATATTGAAACGGGCATGAACATCGTCGATGTCGACGACGTGGCCGCCGGCCATCTGCTGGCCATGGAGAAGGGACGGATCGGCGAACGCTACATTCTCGGCACGAAAAATCTGATGCTGCGGGACATCTTCGAGATCCTGAGCCGCTTGACCGGCGTCAACATGCCGTCGGTGAAACTCCCGCGTGAACTCATCCTGCCCCTCGCCTATATGAACCTGGCCTTTTCCTGGGTCACCGGCATCCCCCCGCGTATTCCGCTGGAAGGGGTGAAGATGGCCAAATACAAGATGCACTACGATTGCAGCAAGGCGATCCGGGAACTCGGGATCCCGCAAACACCGCCGGAAGTCGCGCTCGAAAAAGCGGTCCGTTGGTTCCGCGATCACCATTACGCGTGAGGCTCCGCCACTGTGGAGTACGTCGCCCTCTTTTTCAAAACCATCCTCCTTCGTCCCTACGTCTTTGTCTTCCTGGCGGCTTTTCTCTTTGCCGCGATCCAGCTCATCGGCTGGCCCCGCACCTGGCGCTTCTGGTTGATCAGCTGGGCGACCGCGTTCATCTGCGAATACTCGTCGACACGCAACGGCGTTCCCTTCGGCTGGTATCACTACAACGGTTCGACGATCGGGCAGGAACTGTACTTCTCCAATATCCCGTTCATGGATTCGATCTCGTTCAGTTTTCTGCTCTATGCCGCCTATTGCGTCGCCCTCGGCCTCTTGCTGCCGATCGATCGTACGGCCGCCTCCACGCTTCCTCTCAGATCCCTGCGCCTCGACATCAATACGCGCACAAGCTGGCGCCTCTGGATTCTGACAGCCCTGCTCTTCGCGTTCATCGACATGGTCATCGATCCGGTCGCGCTCCGCGGCGATCGCTGGTTCCTCGGCAAAATCTACTTCTACCCAGACCCCGGCTGGCACTTCGGCGTTCCCTTCGCCAATTATTGCGGATGGGCCGTCGTCGGCCTGATTTCCCTCGCCATCTATTTTCCGCTCGACCGCCGGCTATCGGCACTGCCTGTCCGTCCCGTTGCCTCCGTGACACCCAGAATCCTTCTCGGAATCGGCCTCTACTATGGGGTGCTGGCTTTCAATCTCGGGATGACCTTCTTGATCGGCGAGTCCTTCATGGGGTTGAGCGGCTTGCTCATGCACGTGCCGGTGCTCATCCTGCTCGCCTTTCGCCTGGTCGAGACATCGCAGCGCCCTGTCGCCTCGTAGTCGTTGGCAATTCTTCGGCAGACTTTGTATAGTGAATCGCGCGTATGAAAACTAAACTCATCACCCTTCTGGTCCTTATGATCCTCGGCACTCTGGCGTTGCTGGGCTGGTTCGGCTACCAGATGTTCACGACCGGATTCAGCGCGAAAGCCGAGCCCAACGCGCTCGAAGTGTTGCTGGCCCGGCAAGTCCGCTATCTGGCCATTCCGCTTGAGCACCGCAACAAGCCGAATCCTGTGCCGGTCACCCCGGACGTGGTGCAGGATGGATTGGCCCACTTTGCCGACCACTGCGCCACTTGCCACGCAAACGACGGCAGCGGCCAAACGCCGATCGGCAAGAATGTCTATCCGAAAGCGCCGGATCTGCGCGAATCACCGACCCAGACCATGTCGGACGGCGAACTCTTCTGGGTGATTCATAACGGGATTCGTTTTACCGCCATGCCGGCCTGGGGCGAAGGCGACCCGGAGCAGGATTTGGATAGCTGGAAGCTGGTGCATTTCATTCGCCATTTGCCCAAACTCACACCTCAGGAACTGGACACGATGAAGTCGCTGAATCCGAAGTCCCAGCATGCGGCGGACGAGGAAGCGGCCTTCGATAAATTTCTTCAAGGCGATGACTCGGCTGCCACGACAGCAGGGTCCGGTCATCATCATTAATACTGTTCATAAGGAGCTGGCGCCGACCATGGTACGACACCTTCTATTGGCCTTTGCACTCGTGTTCATCTCCTCAGCCGCCTGGGCCCACGGTTCGGGCCAGCATGTGCTGGGCACCGTCACGGCGATCGACGGTACCCACATCGAAGTCAAAACTCCCAAGGGGAAAGTGGTTTCGGTGACGCTGACCAAACAAACCCACTTCAAGGCCAAGGGCAATCCGTCGTCGACAGAGCCGCCAGCCATCGGTGATCGCGTGGTGATCGAGGCGACGAAGGAGAAAAAGACGCTGACCGCGACCGAAGTGCATTACTCCGCGGCCAAGAAAGTGACGACGGCGCCGCCACAGGCGCCTGCGGCACAATAGAGGGCCCTCCGACATGGAGAGAATTCAGATCTCCCGCTTTGCGCAGGCCTCGCCCTTCCACGGAGGGATACGGGCGGCCCTGACCCGCGTGGTCACCACCGGCATTGCGGTCTTTCTGGCCGTCGCCATCGTGCCCGGCATCGAAGCCTCGACCCTGACGGCAGGCGCGGCCGCCGTCCTGGTGCTGACATTTCTGAATCTCATCCTGCGACCGATCCTCCTGATCATCACCCTCCCGCTGATCGTCCTGTCGCT
>MSXN01000004.1:0-191392 GCA_002083555.1 Nitrospira sp. ST-bin5
AGCCCGAACCCTTCGAGTTGAGCCGTCGGCATCAAGACCAGGTCAGCGGCCTGGTAGTACGCCACGAGCTGCTCCTCGGGAATAAACCCAACCAGCCGAACGACCTGTTCCAATTGCCGCACTCGAATCCCCGCCTCTAAATGAGCCCGCAACGGTCCCTCTCCTCCGATGACCAATAGACAACGATGGCCGGTCTTCCCGAGGGAGGCGATGGCATCCAGCAACATCTCCAACCCCATCCGTGGAACCAGATTGCGGACGGTGAAGAGAATCGTCCTATCCTCCGGTATCCCCAACGTTCGGCGCAGCTCTCGTCGATTGCCAAGCGGACGAAACAGACCAGGATCTGCCGCCCCCGGTATCAGCACAATCCGCTCGGGCGCGATCCCATGCGTCGCCATCACCCGCTGCCGCATGAACTCACTCAGGACGACAATCCGATGACACCGGCACATCACCAGCCACTCGATACCTCGGCGCGCCAGGGCATTCACATGGCAGCGCAGTTTCGACCACGGCGAGGTGGCTGCCACGGCGCGCGTGAGATACTCCTCGTGCGCCAGAGAATGACAGACATAGAGCCACTCAGCCGCCGCACTCCGCCTGAGATAGAGGGGACCAAGACCCGAGAGGGCTTGATGAATGATCGCAAGGTCATAGGGAACTTTCCGGGTCAGACGATCGAACAACTGCATCACCCCCTGTACAGTCGATCGCACAAAGCTCCACTCATTCTGCCTCGATACAGGAAACCGCCACTCCTTCGCGCCGCCGATCGCGACCTCCATCGACACAGTCTCATCCGCGGCCCGCGTCAGGAGATCCACCTGATGCCCCGCTGCCACAAGACCGATAGCCTGCTGCCGCAAGACACGCTCCGCTCCGCCGATGACCCGTTCGGCCGAGACTTCCGCTAAAAACAGAACCTTCACAAGGCCTCCACGGCCACAGCCGAATCAGAGGCAGGCTGAGCGGCTCGTTCATGCCACAGCTCCAACACCATTAAGGCGTACAGCTGGTCCGCGCAATTTCTTCCCCCGCTCTGATGTTCCGCCATCAGCCACCGGACATACTCAGGCGCGACATAACCCCGGCGACGGACAGCGGTCTCCGACAACAGATCCTGCGCCATCTCACGTAGATCTTCGCGCAACCAACGAGCCAGCGGAATCATGAACCCCTGCTTGGGGCCGTCAAGAATCGCCTCGGGCACAAGCCCGCGCAGGGCCGATCGCATGAATCCCTTCAGGTGCCCACCCGACAGTCGCAGCGATGGAGCAACTCTCAACGCACAGGCGAGTAGGAGGTGGTCGCAAAACGGAACGCGGAGTTCAAGCGAATGCACCATACTCATCCGGTCGCCCATACGCAGCAGATCATCGGGAAGATAGGTCTGTAGATCGAGGCCCATCGCGCGATCAACCGGGTTACCTGATGGCCATTGGTCAAAGAGCGGCGAGGGCCGGCTCGGAGAAAAACCGTGGGGCAACGCGCTCCTCATCGCTCCGCTCCAGATGCCGGCCTCCCACTCAGCGGGAATGAACGTCGTCCACCGACGATATTGCTCGGCCAACGAGCGATGGCCATGCTCCAGAAACCGCTTCACTCTGCCCGCGTGGTCACGACCGGACCCATTTTCACGGCAAGCCCATGCGGCAGAAACACACAGCCACGATCGCATCGTGCGAGGAAGCCTGTGATAGTACGAGGCGAGGCGCATGCCGAGATACCGGGGATAGCCGCCGAACAGTTCATCGCCGCCGATCCCGGACAAGGCCACCGTGACTGAGCGGCGCGCGACTTCAGACACGAGATACGTTGGAATCGCCGACGAATCCGCAAACGGCTCCCCCATTCCCTCGACCACGCGGGGAAGGAGCGTGCGGATATCAGGCTGTAAGATGGCTTCCGTGTGATCGGTTCCAAAATGTGTCGCGAGGAGCCGCGCGTTGGCCAGCTCGTTGTAGGACTGATCCTGGGGAAGCTCGTAGCCGATCGTAAAGGTCTTGACCGGTCCCCGTTCCTGCATCATGGCCAGCACGGCGGCAGAATCCACCCCCCCGGACAAAAACAATCCCACCGGCACATCGCTCACCAGATGCGAGTGAACCGTGTCGCGGAAAATATCAACGAACTGTTCCTTCGCCTCTTCGACCGTCGTCCACGGAGACGGCGACATGGATTGTTCCGGTCGATAATAGCGGACGGCCTCAACGCGCCCCTGCCCGACTCGTAACGCTTCGCCGGGCCTGAGTTGGTAGACGCCTTCGTAGACCGTGTCGGGTCCGGGAACGTACAACGACGTCAGATAGTCGGCGATGGCTTGCGGACGGATGCGCGCATCGGGTAATGCTGCCAGCAAGGATGGTAGTTCGGACGAAAACAACACATCGGTACCGGTTATTCCCGTTCCCGGACGAGTAGCATAGTAGAGCGGCTTGATCCCCAATCGATCCCGGACCAACAGCGCTTCCTGGCGCTCCCGATCCCAAATCGCGAACGCATACATTCCTCTCAGGCGCGCGAGACCATCGATTCCCTCCTGCTCATAGAGATGCACCAGCACTTCGGTGTCGCAGCGGGACGTCAACCGGTGACCGCGATCCAGTAACTCCTGACGCAAGGCACGATAGTTATAGATTTCCCCGTTCAGCACCGCCCAGACCGAGCCGTTTTCATTCTGCACCGGCTGCCGGCCCCCGGCGGGATCGATCACGCGCAGACGGCGAGCCCCGAGCGTGACCCCGCCCTCACGGTGAAGCCCCTGTTCATCCGGACCCCGATGGACCAGCCGCCGGAGCATCCGGGAGACCAAGGCCTCCTCATTCGAACCGATGATGCCGCAGATTCCACACATCTGATTACTTCTCTTTCCCTTCGGTCACCGTCCGCTCGCGCCGCTCCAGTTCTTCCCGCTCCCGTTCATGCCGGGGCGAAACGGTCTGCGGCGGCACATCGACCGGCTCATACCGCAGATGCTTGGCCGACCCGACTGAGGTCAACAACATGCGCACGCCGAGCGCGGCCACTGCGCCGAGCAGACAGACGATCAACACGCTGCCCCAAAATCCGATCCGCCGTTTCCATCGGCGGCGGCTCTGCCAGCTGATCGCACTCACGAGTGTCCATCCTTCCGTCGTGCGATCAGTGCAAGCAACGTCGCCCAGACCGGACGGCCAGCACCCAGCCAGTGCGCCGCGAGCGGCCACAGATTCCTCCCTACCTCACAGGTGCGTGAATTCACGAAACACCATCTACGCGCCGGGCGATCAGTTCAAACGACGGGGCCCAAACCAGACGCCCGGCGCTCAGCCGATAGGCCAGGTCCGCCACCATCGAGAGTCCCCCTCCTACCAGCCTCCATTTCAGCCGGCGCACCAAGGAATTGGCGCTCGTGACCGGACCCAGGCTCGGAGCAGAATTGCGCAGGGAAAGCACCTCAAAGCCGCTGGTCTCCACAAGCGTCCGCAATGCGCTCGGCGAATAGCTGAACAAATGAAAGGCCTGATCATACTGGGATCCGCACCAGCGAACAGGCACTCTCATTCGCTGATGAAACAGTCCATTAGATACACGAACCGCAATAATCCCTTGAGGCTTCACCTGACATGTCAAGGCTCTCACGATGGCCGCAGGATCCGTCACCGTTTCCAGGACATTCACCAGTGTCACCACATCGAACGGGCCTCCCGTCGATTGCCCGAGCTCTGCCGGCGACAGGACTCGTAACCCTTTCCCCCTGGCTCGCTCGGCGGCTCCTTGGGACACTTCGACCCCGGTGCAGTCCCATCCTGCCTCGCGACAGAGCATCAGGAACGCGCCATCGCCGCAGCCGATATCGAGCAACCGTCCCGGAGGCCTTCGCCACTCCAGCAGATGCGCCGAAACGCTGGCAAACACCGGCTGCCGATCGGCGGAACTTTCCGCGGCGCCATAGGACCCGTCATAACTCTCCCGATAATATTCCTCCACGATAGAGGAAGAAGGCCGAGGACTCAGAAACACCAGGCCGCACGCCGGACAGGCGACATACCGTCTTGTCGAGGTCTGAAACACCTCAGACGGACTCCCGCCGCCCCCGCAGGGACACACCACAGTTTCCATCTCCAGCGGCACCGCGAAGCTCATGCGACCTTCCTGCTCCATGAGGGTGCGTCGATTCCTTCTGCCCGTAAGGCTTCATCAAACACCGCCACCGTCTTTTCGACCATCCGGTCGACCGTAAACCGCGCCTGCACCACCGCACGCCCGGCTACTCCCAAATGCATCGCCCGTTCAGGATGCTCCAAAAGAGATTCAATCGCATGAGCCAATCCACCCACATCACGCGCGTTGACCAAGAGGCCCGTCTTCATGTGATCGATCACTTCAGGCACCCCATTTACCCTCGTCGCAATCACCGGCTTCCCCATGGCCAACGCTTCGAGAATGACAAACGGGAACCCCTCAGAATGCGAGGGCAGCACCACCACGTCGGCCGCTGCGTAGAACTCCATCACATCGTCGCGAGAGCCGACAAGCCGGCACATCGACGACAGACCCCGGGCAGCGGTCAGCGCCTCCAGCGGCTGCTTCAACTCACCATCACCCACACACACACATTGCAGTTGCGGCCATCGATCCCGCAGCAGAGCCAATGCTTCAATCAAGTCGCCGTGCCCTTTGGGTTGGCTCAGCCGAGCCACCATGACCAGCAACGGACCATCGGTGAGGCCAAACTCACGACGTACCTTGGTTCGATCAACGTTATCCTGAAACAAGCGGCGGTCGATCCCGTTGTGCACGGTCTCCGTCAGGTTAGCAGCCGCCGAATCGTCCTGAACCACATCGCGCCGGATGGCGTCGGACACACAGATAATCCGCCGTACCAGCGGCAGAGTCGAGCGCAGCGCAGCGGAATAGATCCAGCGTTTCAATCGGCTCACCTCATAGTCGGCGATTGAATTGTGGACCGTAGAGATCACCACCGGCACCCCCGCCAACCACCCAGCCACACGCCCATAAAAATTCGCCCGTGCGCCGTGGGTTTGCAGTATCGTGACCTTTTCGTCTGACAGCACGCGCACCAACCGCATGAGGGCAAACGGATTCAAGAGCGGCTCCAAATGCACCACCCGCACGTCTACCCCTCGGGCCTGCATTCGACCGACAAACGAACCCGGCTCCGGACAAATCAGAATCGGCCGGAAGCGTGTGGGATCGAGGTGCTCGCAAAGCAATTCCAGATAGCGCTCACCGCCGCCATAGGAGGCCGACCCGGCCAGTTCGGCAACCACGATCATGTCGCCGTCCTCTCTTGCTTCATCCCTAGAATCATGGACCCGTTTCCCCGCTTCGGCACGAATAGTATCTCCAGCGCCACCGTCAGCAGTACCGCAGGCAAAAGCAACAGTCCGATTCCGCTGACCCCGTGTCGTTCACCATAGGAAAATGTCTCTTTGAGGAGCGACACCCATCGCCCAAACGTGGGACGCGCGTCGAGTACCGTAACAGACCGCCTCTCCAGAGCCTCGGTCAGTTGGGACAGAGTGAATCCCTCGTACACATGGTCGTCTCCCGACCGATGAGCCCGGAAACGATCCGACGCCTCGTCCTCCCCGGATCCAAACCAGAATCGCTGGTCCAGACTAGGCACATGAATGAAGAGCAGCCCGCGGGAGCGCAACGCTCCGACCAATCGATCAAGCGTCCCTTCGAAATCCTCGATGTGCTCCAACACATCAATCGAGTACACCAGATCGTACTCGCCGCTACTATCGAGTCGAGTAAGATCCGACTCGATCACCGACACATTCGTGCGCCGCACCGCATCTCGCACCTCACGATCCACATGCAAATCCCGTCCGACAAAGGAGCAGGTCGGATAGCGACCCGCTAGCATCACGGCCAACTGCGCCTCAGGACCACAGCCGGCATCCAGAACGCTCCGTCCCCCCTGTCGCAGAATCGCGGCCACCTTCCACTGCAAATAGAGTCCTTTGATAACCAGACCTGCGTGCAGTCCTCCCAACCATCGTTCAGAGAGAGGACTGGCCACAGTTCTATAGACTTTGTCGAGAACGGTAATCATCGTGCGCGCTCTGCCTCCGCCAACATACGCTGCGTGAACAATCTCATCGTTTTCGTCCCACGATCAGGAGGCTCCCTCGTAAATGCGGTACCGCATAGAATGGCCACTTTACCCAATTAATCGCCTGCTGCTGTGCGGTCTGCCGGCAATCCTGCGTGTCCTCACCCAGAAAATGATGCGACTCGGCTATCTCAAATCCTGAACTCCGGAGCATGTCGGCCAGCTCATGCATCGCGTATTCGCGGGCATGGGGACGCCATTCATCGTTTGGATTGTCATAGCCGGGAGGGGCCAACCGGTCGTTCAGCGTCCGGCCGACCAGCAATTTCATCACATTCCCGATGCGCGTCACATTCGGTGTCGTGATGACGATGCAGCCACCGGGCTGCAGAAGACGGTGGGCTTCCGCCAGCAGATGAAAGGGGGATGTCAGGTGTTCGATGATCTCCAGGGCGAACACCAGCCTCGCGGCTCCTTCTGCCATCGGTACGGCAGTCGGATAGCCCTTCAACTCAAACTGTTTCGCCGCCGGGTCCAGATTTACCGTTAAAATGTCGACGTCCACATCCTGCTTCATCAGCTGCACAAACTCCGGGCTCGCCATCAGTCCGGCCCCCACGAGCCGGGCCGATCTCGTCGGCGCAGCCAGGCGCAAGAGCCTCAACAGGCTGCCGGGGTACGGACCAAAATCGACGATGGCTTGCGGCCCCTGCGGCAACCAACGCAGTCCGCTCCGCAGAGCGACGTACAACCGATCCCGGCATTTCAGGGCATGGTGCATCGGCGTGGTGAAACGCGGATCCTCGTTTCCGAACACCTCATAGCGGGAGGGACGAAACTCCCGCATCACGCCATCGAAGCCTGATCTGGTCAATTGGTAACTCATCCCTTCACAATCTCCGGCCGATTAAGAGCAACGTGTCACACAACCAGGTAAAGCCCATAGCCCCCAAAAATTCATAGCGCTGTCGGAGTCCGGTTACGGTCACGAGCTCAAATCCCTCCCGAACGACGAGCGCCGCCAACAGGGCCGCGTTGAAGGAATGCAGATGGCGCTCATCCGCCGTCACCGATGGGACGCCTCCCCGCAACGCCTCTAAGCGAAAACGCCAAAAGGCGACATTCGGCACCGTGATCAAGACATGACCGCCTGGCCTAAGCACTCGGTGAAATTCAGCCACCGCCCGACCCGGCTCCACGAGATGCTCAATCACCTCGCTGGCGACCACCAGATCGAGACTGCAGTCTGATTCAGGAAGACGTTCACCATTGAGATCGACCGCATACTTACGATCCAGCCCCTCGGCACGATCGAGTGCCGCGACCGACAGATCGCAACCATGTACCACGACACCAGCCAATACTTGCTTGATTTCTCTGGCCAGCCGGCCGTCGCCGCACCCCACATCCAGCATGCGATCAGGCGCAAGCGCAGCCACCCTCTGACTGATCTGGCCGTATCGCCGGACTCCTTCAAACGCACCAGCTGCGGCCTTCCAGCCGTTCCACTCGAGATCATACTGCTCACGTTGACTCATCGCTTGTGGCATCGCTCTTATCCTCGTAGGCCCGCCGGAGACATGGCTGCCGAATCTGCCTCGTCATGCCCCAGCCAGACCCGACGCAAGGTTATCCACATGGCGTGAATCTCCTGCCGCCGATCGGAGGCATGCGAGCAGGCGGTCACCATCAACTTGCGCAACACGCCAACGGCAATCCAGCCCTTCATCAGAAATCGTCGGGGTTGTGCAAAGTGCTTTTCCACATAGCGGATGCGGCTGAGCTCCCATTGCTTATTGAGGCCATGCCGGTTCGTATGGCTGCTCCGTCCGAGTAAATGCACCACCTCCCCTTCCGCCACATGCCGAATGCGATAGCCCAACTGCTGAACCCGACGACACAGATCGACATCTTCGAAATACATAAAGAACCGTTCATCCAATCCGCCCAACCGATCGAACACGGCTTTGCGAACCATGAGACAGGCACCGTTCGCCCACTCAACATCCTGCGACTGTGTGAAGTCCATCGGGGACAAAGTCCCCACTAAACGCCTGACGACCAGAGGCAGCGTCTCCGAATAACGCACATGGTCGCGAATAGAAGGAAAGGGGAAACATGACTGCAATACCTGTCCCTGCTCATCACGCTGCAAACAACTCACAGCTCCAATGTCCAGATGCTGCTCCAGACAAGTCACCATCGTGCGGAGCGTGTGCCGCTGCATCACCGTGTCGCTGTTCAGCAGCAAGAGGTACCGTCCAGAACTGACGGCGGCAGCCTGATTGCAGGCTTTGGCAAATCCGCAATTCTCGGCATTGGCAATCACGGTGACATGAGGGAACCGGGCCCGTACCGCATCCACACTCCCGTCGTGAGAAGCGTTATCCACCACGATCACTTCGTAATCCACCCCCGTCGTTCTGTCCTGAACCGATTGCAGACAGGCAAGGAGCAGGTCGCGAGTATTGTAACTGATGACCGCGATCGACAGATCCACGTATCGTCTACTCCTCTTGTTTCACGGCACTGAGCATCAATTCATTGCCCGCCCATCGCCAGAATGGCAACAGTCCTTGCTCCAGACGATGAAGCCCGCGCGCCATCGGGCCGGCATCGCTGGGTCGCAAATTTCCCCGCGCATGCCCCTGGCGACGGATAAGCAGGCTCTTTTCGTAATTCACCTGCGAGAGGAACGGACGTGTCAGCATCCGCTCGACACGAAATCCCGCCCGCTCCACACAGGCTTTCAAGGTGTCGGGTGTAAAGAGCCACAGATGCCGGGGCGGCTCGAGCGCCATCCAGTGATCTGCGAAGAGCCGGCTCATCAGGCCCGCAAAATTGGGTGTCGTCAGGACCAATCGTCCTCCGTCCTGCAACACCCGATGGCACTGTCGCAAATGACTGATCGGATCGGGGACATGCTCAATCGCATGCACCATCGTAATCACCGCCATACTGCGGTCCGCCACACCAACCGACTCCAAGGTTCCCACCTTCACCGGGACCCCGTAGCTCTCACGCGCAATCCGTGCGGCCTGCGGAGAGAGATCGATACCCAGCACCTTCCATCCCAACGCTTGCATCGCCGACAGATAGCCGCCCGCTCCACATCCGATATCCAGCAACGTCCCCCCCTCGACAAAGGGTGGACACAATTCATCGCGGCCATATCGCGCCCTATCTTGTAGAGCAGGCACATGCCCAAGGACACGCCCGGCCACCGGAGCCCACCACTCCTGCCGTTTGAACCGGGTGTAGCCGAATACCTCGCTCAAGATCGTTGCTCGCAGCGCATCGCGCATTCCGGCCGCCGGGCGAACCAAGCCTGCACCCTGCGTGGCCCCCTCGTGAGGTTCGTAGTCGTCCGGGTAACACTTCGGAATGTCCTCCATGATCGGCCGTGGACTCTGCCAGACCAATCCACAGGCGGCACAACGGGCAAAGCCGAACTCGCCCTCGACGGAATAGAGCCGGTCATGCAACCCCTGAAACAATGTCGCACCGGGGGTGCCACACAATAAGCATTGCGTGACGAGCTCTGTCGTTAGTGCCGGCATACCACCGCCTCGGCCATCACATCAGCCCGCATGTTTGTCGGATAGTGAAAGGCTTCGTGCCCCATGGCGAGTCGTACTCGTTTGGCGAGTTCCAATCTCCACCACGGCAGCGGACGGTAGCCCCCCAAGACCTTTATCAGCCCTCCTGTGAGGACGAGCATTGAATTCAGGGTTAATATCAGCCACAAGATTCCGGCACCGATGAACCCTTCATGCTTGCGGTAGTAGCGAATCAGTCCGATCAAGCTATCGGCCACGCCCTGGTCCGGCATAGCACCAACTCCTCCGGCGCCTCCATGATGCATCACCTCGGCCTCCGGCAGGAGAAACAGGCGATGCCCTGCGTCCTGCAACCGTCGACACAAATCCACGTCGTTGTAGAAAATGGGAAACCGCTCGTCAAAGAGCGCCTCTGCCCCAATCGTTGACCGACGCAACATCAAGCAGGCGGCCGGCGGCTGTTCGATTTCCATCACGGTATCGAAGGACTCATCCAGCAGGTAGAAGTCACGTATCCACCGATTGCGCGGGGCCACATTCCGGAGCAGTGTTTCGGACCACAAGACGTATGACCATCGCGGCAACCGCTTGTGATACCGCTGCAGCGTGCCATCCGGATTGCGCAATACCGCCGTCACACCGGTTCGGCGCTGGTCGATATCAAGGAACTGCACCATCTGCTTCACAGCGTCGCCCCGCAATTCCGTATCGGGGTTCAATATCAGCACATATCGGCCCTGCGCACGTTCAAACGCCTGGTTGTTGGCTCTGGCGAAACCGAGATTGTCCGAATTACACACCAGTTCCACCTGCGGATACTTGGCTGCTACCAATGCAGCACTCCCATCGATCGATCCGTTATCAACCACAAGCACTTGCGCCGCGAGGCCATCGACACCAGTCTCAATGGAGGCCAGACAGCGTTCCAGGAGCGACCGCGTATTCCAATTCACAATGATAATCGAGACATCCATCTGGTCTTTGTCATGAACCCTGATCATCCTCTTATGAGCCCCATAACATACGTAGACGGAGAGACTCTCGCGACCACACATGCCAGCCGTAGACACTGATGCCAGCCAGACCACACAACGCGCCCAGCCACTGTGCGATCCACATCGACGGCACGGCCTGACTCAAAGCCACGCCCCCTCCCACCAGAACCACCAGGCTGCCAGCCCATCGCAGTGGTTCAAATGCCGAGAGCACTTCAACACCGAGGATTTGTACCGTGGCCTTGAGATGGAGGCCAAGCCCCACTAGAAAGGTCAACGCCAAAGCCCAGGCGGCTCCTACCAAGCCCCAGCTCATCGTAAAAGAAAGCACCATTGGCACATAACAGGCGCACATGACCGCCCAGATTTTCGTCTGAAGGTCAGGGCGATTGGCTCCACAATGAAAGGCCGCCATTACACTGCAGAACGCCGCCGCGATCGCAAATAGGCACAACACCCGCAACGGCTCGATCGCCGCCGTCCAGGATGGACCAAACACAAACGGAACCAGGTACGGAGCCAAAATCGCAACGGCCATCGCACTCGGCACCACAATCATGCCGGTCACACTCATTTGAAGGCTCAGTGCCCGCAACACTCCAGGACGGTCTTTCTGCATCAGCGCGTAGGTCGGCAGACTAATCTGAGAAATCACACTCATAGCCCGGATGCCGATCATGGTCGGGATCGCCATCGCCAACTGATACTGGCCCAGGCCCACGACCCCCAGTGATCGGCCGACCACAAAATCTCCCCCGCTCATCACCGTAAATAGAAACCATGCCGTGACGTTCTGATACCGGCCGTAACTCCAGAGGGTCTGCAACGCCGTGCGATCAAGCGACCAACGGATGCGGCAGGGCGCAATCCAGAATGAGAGGAGCGAACCAAAGAGAAATGCGCTCAACTGGCCTCCCAGCAACGCCCAGGCACTCTGCCACCACCAGGCCAACCCAATCGTGGCGGCTGACTCGACCAGACGACGACTGAGATCGAACGATACCCGACGCCGGAGATCCAGCTGTTTAAGCAGCACGAACAACGCCGGACTGTGCAAGGACTGCAAGAGCACGCCTACCGCATGGACCCGAAGAAAGAATCCCAACTCTGGAATCCGCAGGCTTCCGGCAATGACGTCCGCCAGCCCCCAAAGACCGATGGTCAGGACGACACCTCGAATCACCGACAAGGTCCAGGCTACGCGTAGATCTTCATCCGTCACCTTCGGCTTGGCGATCACCGCCGGCTCAAGCCCTAACTCCGAGAACGTCTGAATCGCCAACAGAACCGCCGCAGAAGCCGCCATCAATCCGAAATCACCAGGCAACAACAATCGCGTCAGGACGATGAGCTGGAGAAACCCCATCCCTTTCTCGACGGCAAAACCGGCCATGGCCCACCCGCCGGCCTCCAAGACCCGATGACGAATGCGCACCGTGCCAGAGGCTGCCGTGTCAGACTCGGCCGCAGTGACCGTCTCGTGATTCGATGACATCGTCATCAGGCACACACCCGTTCATGAAGCGGCTCAACGGAACCCATCCCCAAGACTCGCTCCAATTCCACCGCTCTCGCATCCCAGGTATGAGCTCCCAAGACAGCGTGACGCCCGGATTGCCCCATCTTGCTTGCCGCCGCAGGATTTTGGATCAGGCCGCACAGTGCCTTCGCGAGACCACGCACATCGTCAGCTTTCACCGATACACCGGCGCCCAGCGCTTCCACGAGATCCCCGTAACCTTCTCCTGCCGTCGCAACCACCGGTCTCGCACAAGCCAGATATTCCCAGAGCTTCATGGAATCCCCAGGATAGAAGCGAACAGGACGATGGAGCACGACGCAGAGATCACTCGCTCCGATCCACCAAGACACGTCATCAAAAGGCACGCGCCCGACGAACGACACGGCCTCCTCTAGTCCCTGTCGGCGCACCAACGCTTCCAGCGCCGGCTTCGTCTGGCCATCGCCGACCAAGAGCAGCGTGGCGTCCGGGTGTTCGAGACGGACCAGCGCCATCGCCTCCACGAGCGTATCCAGCCCGTGCCACGGAAAGAAGCCTCCGACAAATCCGATGTACGGCCGATCCGGGCTCAGGCCCAGGCAACGGCGGGCCTCCGCCTTGTCGCGCGGCACACAGGCCAAAGGATCTACTCCGTTTCGAATCACGCGGCACCGGGCCGGCTCGACTCCCCATTCGCGCTGCATCCATTGCGGGACCTCCCGACAGACGCTGACAACGGCCTGCGCCTGCTGTGCCGACACACGCAACGCCTGTTGCACCAGACCGCGGATCGGAGCCCAGCCCCATAGGCCGGTCAATTCTTCCTCCGGCAATCCATTCACAAACAGCACATAGGGGCACCGCATCACCCGGGCGCACCAGAGGGGAGCAATCTGGCCCGGCGAGTCGAACCAGAGAATGATCTCGGGTTTCTCTCGCCACATCGCCAGACACAGAGCGACCGCCGAGGCCAAGAGATACAGCAATGGTCGAAGCACAGGAAGCCGGAGCACCCACACCCAGACGGGGTGCGCATCACCTAACGAAATCGCCTTCTCCGTTCCAGCCCGGGGTTTCGGAGCGACGACACGCACCCCATGCCCTCGAGCTGCCAGGGACCGCACAAACTCCACCACCTGACGGCTTCCGCCACCGGCGACCCCCAACTCCTCATCGCAATAGACCAGAATATTCATGTCACCCTAGGAAACAGCTCTCAGCGATGGCGACTCGCGCCTGACCGTCATCGCCACAGGGTTGGCCGCAGACCGTTGCCAGAAAGCCCCGGTCCAGTCGATGAGCTGAATCGGATCTGTAATGCCCTGCGCCTGACGAAAGTCTTCAATCGCCGCACGACAGGTTGGTAACCCATAATCATCGACTATCACATATCCCCCGACCGAGACCTTGGAATACAGGGCGACTAACGCCTCCATTGTGGACTCATACAAATCTCCGTCGAGCCGCAACACGGCTATTCTTTCCAACGGCGCCCTCGGCAGCGTGTCGCGAAACCATCCCGGCAGAAATGCCACCTGATCGTCCAGAAGGCCGTAGCGCGAAAAGTTCGCCTTCACCTGTTCCAGCGGAATGGCTAACTCGGAGTACTTCCACAGCGTGTCGCCCGCATCGACCGGATAACGAGTCGGATCCGGTGGCGGCAAACCCCTGAATGAATCGGCCAGCCAGACTTTCCTCGACGTATCGCCATAGGCTTTGAGAATGGCGCGCATAAAGATCGAGGAGCCGCCTCGCCAGACCCCGGTTTCAATAAGGTCACCGGCTACACCGTTTCGAATGACGGATGTGACGCACTGTTGAAGATTCTCCAGCCGCTTCAGGCCCACCATCGTTTCTGCTTCCAGCGGCCAATCTCGTCCTTCCTGACGGGCCTCGGTTCGATCCGGCTCGACGTGGACCAGCTCCATCTGTGCCTGACGGGCAAGATGCTGCAGCGGTTTCAGGATAAGCCCCCGCCATCCGTTAAGAGACGCGGCCATCGGACGGTATTTTTCAGGCCAGAGCATTCTGGTCAGACATTGCTTCATCAGGTGCAGATATAACTCCTGGGGCGTCGTCTCACTGACTGGTTCCGGCATAGGCTGATTCATGCTCTCTCACCTGCATTGTTGATAAGGGCCCGTTGTTGACTCTGACGATGGGGATGAATGTTCTCAGCGAGGTCACGCAGCCTCTGCACGATCGCCTCCCACCCAAATCGTTCTTCGACGTAGGTACGGCCATCGTGACCCAACCGCTGGGACTCCTTGGGCCGCTCCAGCAATGCGAATATGGCGTCAGCCAGAAGCTCAGCACGATCAGGCTCGACCAGAACAACGCCATTCGACTGGGCAAACAGCGCGGCAACTGAGGGGATTGCGCTCGCCACCACCGGTTTCCCACAGGCCAGATAGTCAAATATTTTGACCGGCGAGGTCTCGCCCCGATCTCCGCAGAACGGTGCAACACACACATCCATCGCACCAATGAACGTCGGAACACGCGAATACGGGACCCGACCGGTCCAGGTGATCCAACGAGTAAGGTTTCTCTGAGCAGCCCGTTCACGAAGGGCAGCAGCCTCCTCACCGTCCCCAACCATCAAGAGCCGCACGGCCGGACGTCTCGTATGTAGCCGTTCAAATGCCTCCAGCAAGGTCCCCAATCCCTGATACCGATAGAAACTCCCGACAAAGCCGATGTACTCACAGGCCGGATCCAATCCCGCCTCTTGCACGCAGCGGTTTGTCTCCATTGGGTGAAACATCGACATATCCGTCCCGCTCGACAGCAGCGCCACGCGATCACTAGACACCCCATACTCTGCCTGCACGAGCCGGCTCAATCCTTCCGTCAACACGACCACGCGATCGCATCGTCGTAGCGCGAAAGACGCCAACGCGTGCGTCATGCGCCCACGCCATCCGCGGGCACCCCACGGGGGAACCGGCTCTCCGTTTACTTCACAAATACAGACTGCGCCAAACATACGTGCAAGCAGGAGCGGATGAAGACTTTCCATCCAACGGTAGTAGACCACCGCCGGCCTCTTCCGGAGACCACGCCAAAGCCCAGCAATGAATGCTCCGACTGCATAGCTGATCGGACGAATGACCGATCCCGGTAGCATGACAATCGGGACGACCCGTGATCGCCTCGGCACCAGGGCCGAACGATACCTCGGCGAAAACACGGTGACCTCGTCGCCGACCGCAGCTAACGCATCGGCTACCGCCCAGATCCGCACCAACCCCACCGGGTCGATCGGCGCATCCGGTTCATGCCAATAACAACAGACCCACCAGTTCATACGAACCTCGCTTCACCGGCGACCGGCTCTCCGGCCTTCGAGAGCCGCGGCAGAATCATCACCAGCCCCGCGCACAACCAGAACGGTTCCATGATCCGTATGATGATAAAGGTGTTGGCCCCCACGGCATGAGCCAGCATCGCAATAAGGCCGAGCCAGACGCCTAAGGCCAATCCCTTCGCAAACGGATCGTCTTCCGTGGCATAAATACTTCGAGTACTCAGCCACAACCGGACGGTAATCACAATGAACGCGAGAAGCCCGGCCAGACCCGTCTCACCGATAATCTTGACGTACTGCGCATCGGCCCACGCATAACCGGTAATTCCCCGGCCAAGAATCGGATTGTGCACCCAATCCTGCAGCACATAGGCCCAGGACCGGAGCCGCTCCGACGTCGAGAGGTCCAGACCCACCTTGCCGACCTGAATCTCTCCTCCGTACTGACGGCCGAAGAAGGTTTCATTAATTCGAGTCTTCACATTGTCCGGGGCAAAGAGCGGCAAGAGTGCCATGGCGAGCAGCAACAAGACGACGACCCGAGGCTTTCTCCACTGAGACGCTCCGACGGCCACGATTAACACTGCTCCGGCCAGATACGAAGAGCGTGAGAGTGTGGCCATCAAGGCCAGCAGCCCGCATCCGCCCAATACCAAAAGCGCGATGCGGATTGGACCGGTCTTCATGTGAATCAATAATCCCGTCACAATAGCGAGGAGAAACACGAGGTAGCCGCCCAGCGTATTGGGCTCGCCGACTTCCCCCTCAAATGGCGCGGTCGCCCGTTGCCCGCTCGGAATCTGATAAATAGCATAGAGGCTGATAATGAAGCCGGTGATGAGCAGCGCGGTCACCAATCCGACTACCTGCTGTTTGGACGTCACGTGATTCACCACCATGAAATATACGAAGAAATATTCGAAATACTTCAACACGAAAAAGAACCCGGTGACCGGTTGCACCCGACCCGCCATCACCCCCATGAGCGTCGCAACCACGCACACGATCATATATGCCGCGATGGGACGATTCAGTGGCGTCTCCCGAAACAGTCCAAGCTCTCGGTACACGACGGTCTTGACCAGCCATCCGAAACCGATGATGACCAGAAACACGTCGTCCAGTCGAAACGACAGTTCGCGAACCCCGACGCCACGGCCCTCTACTCGCCCGACGGCGATTTCCGGAGACAGCAGCATGGAAAAGATGAGCAGATACAGCGCGGCAGGCACCGACGTAAACGCGATGACGACGATAAAGAAGCCTAACGTGGCCTGCAGTCCGACGATCGGAGTGGTCAGCGTCAAGCCAAGCGCGAGGATCACGGCTAAAGCCGTGACCACGATCACATCGTTCGGTTTAACAGCGGCGTAATACACAGAATCCGGACTCCCATCTCCCTCACCGATATTCGTAACGGTACAGCCCGTATTCAGGAGTCACTTCCGACTTCACATTGGTGAGCACCACCCCCATGATGTTCGCCTGGGCATGGTCCAAGAGGAACTTGGCGCGTTTCAGTGCGTTACGTCCGATTCTCCCGACCTGATACACGAGAATCGTGCCATCGACGCGCGAGCTGAACGCGACTGCATCCGTCACCGGCAGGATCGGAGGCGTATCGAAGAGCACCATGTCATAATCCTGCTGCATTTCATCAACCAGCAGTTTGATCTTATTCAGGTTCAAGAATTCATTCGGGTTGCCCGACTCAGATCCGCTCGTGAGGACATGCAGATTATCCAGTCCGGGCGTGTTCATCATACGGTCTGCGCCGATGGGGCCTAACATCAGATCCGAAGCCGACCGCACGTAGGATCGCCACGACGTGGTTCCGATCAAGGCATCGACCAATCCCGGCTCGCGATCCAGGCCTAACCGCTGATGGACGATTGGCTTCCGAAGATCTGCGTCGACCAGCAGAACTCGCTGTCCTTCCTGCGCCATGGTGATCGCCAGATTGATGACCGACGTACTTTTCCCTTCGCCGAGTCCTGCGCTCGTAAAGAGTATCGATTTCACTTTTCGATCCATGCTGGCGAACTGAATATTCGTGCGGAGTGACCGGAGACTCTCCGACAGCACTGATTTGGGATCGACCAGGCAGATCAACCGTGACAAACTTTCCACTGTGGCCGGAGGCGTCGAGGCAGGCAGCGCCGCCTTCGCCTGCTCCACCAATTCACGATGATCGAATTGCGGAATAATTCCCAGCACAGGAACCTTGAGAAATTCCTCTACTCCTTCGATGGTGCCGATCGATGTATCGAACGATTCCCGGGCAAACGCCAGCACCACACCCATAAACAGTCCCATGAGCGAACTGACCATGATGTTCAAGAGCATATTGGACGCGTTGACTGCCGCTAGTGGCGTAATGGCTGGTGCGATAATGGTCACTTCCTCGATCTGTCCTGCGCTCTTGATCAAGAGTTCCTGATGTTTGACTTTCAGCGACTCGAGCAGATCCGCGTTGACCTTCACGTCGCGCTCCAGCCGGCTCATCTGAATGGCGGCTTTGGGAAACGCCATGTACCGTTCCCGATACAGTCGAATCTGCTGGCCCAGGGCAATTCCCCGCTCATCCAGGGTTTTTTGCTTCGAGCGTAGTTCCCGCACCATTTCGGCCTTCACGCCCGCAATCTTCTGCGAGAGCTCCTTCACCACCGGATGACTCTCCGTATAGTTAATCAACAAGGCCGTTCGCTCTTGACCGAGGTCGAGGAGTCGCTGATTCAGCGCCGTCAATTGCGCGTACTGCTCTTCGGTAAAGATACGAATATTGTCCTGCTCCAGCGTGCCGTCATTCCGGCTCAAGACCGCGATCTGACGTTCCGCCTCGCCCCGATTGCGCACAACGGTATTGTGCTGATCTTCCAGCTTTGTGAAGGTCTCCAGCGCGGCTTTCGCCTCGTCGGTGAGAAACACCTGGCCTTCCCGCTCCTTGAAGCGTCGCAGCGCCTCCTCAGCTTCGGCCAGCTGTCTCTCCAGCTCACGGAGCTGGTCCTCAACAAAGCGTCTGGACTCTGTAACCAACCGGTTCCTGGCCGCGATATTTTCCTGGCGATAAGACTCCGCGACGAGATTGGCCATCTGTTCGGCCATGCGCGCCTCGCCTGCCGTCGCGGTGATTCTGATGATGTTTGTATCGCCTTCCCGTTGCGTCTTGATCTGCTGGCCGAAGTCATAAATCAGATTCAAATGTTCTGCGGACCGCTTCTGCTCCGGCGTCAGATCGGACGGCACCACGCCTAACTGCATCGCCACCCGCTCCATGACGGGGAAGCTCCGGATAAACTCGGACTGCGTAATCAGATCGTTGGCGTTGGAGAAAGACATCGACTCCAAGAGCTGTTGCACCACAGTCGTCGACCGGTCAAATTTCACTCGCGACGACGCTTCATACACAGGCGGCGGTTGCAGCAGCTGTGAAAAGAGCACCGTAAATCCCACGACCAGCGCAGCCGCAAGCATGATGAGGTACTTGCGCTTTTTGATAATCAGCCAGTAATCAATTACATTCAGCTCATATTGTGCCATCGGACCGTCGTCTCCTTGCTATCGAATCGTGGCGGTGGGGAAGAAGGCCGGAATCAGGAATGCCGGATAGAATGGGGCAATCGCCATTTGCACGATCGGCATAATCTTCTTGGCGGCCTCCGTGGCATCGCCCAAGTGTTCTCGCGGAACAAAGATCACGTCATTTTCTTCAAGCGCGACGTTTCTCGACAGATCGCCATAGGTAAAGGTTCTAGCCAGATCCGCCGTTACGATGACAGGACGATCCAGCCCGCCACGTACAATACGGATTTCTTCCAGCAGTGCCGTTTCGTTATAATTCTCCACGGCCGCCAGGGCCTGCAGCACTGTCATGCTTCGCGGCATCGGCACGGCTCCCGGTTTCCGAACATCGCCAAACACAAACACCCGCTTAATCTTGAGCGACTTCTTCCTGAGCACAACCTGGACTCTGGGATTCCGCATATACGGAATGACCTGCTCTTGAATCCTCCCCTCGGCCTGCTGGGCCGTCAGCCCGCTCACCATCACTTCCAAGAACGAGGCTCCGATCAGTCCATTTTCCCTGACGACACTCGTAAATTTCTCTTCTCCCGCCCCACGGCGAATGACGATGTCGAGCGTGTCGCCGGGCTCAATCGGCGTCTCCGCCGTGGGTACGGCCTCGTCCGCGTAGACATCGCCCTTCGGCATCGGGGGCAGCGGTTGTGCCGCAGGACTGATGGCTGAAGGCGGCAGAGAGGATTGTCCAGGATTCCGGCAACCCGGCAATAACTGAAGTCCTACCGCAAGAGCGAGAAGGGTCCATCCGATCGATGTCTGATTGCGAATACTCATGGCTTCTCCTGATTCCTCCTACGCGGCACGGGTCGCGGGCAACACTTCGACAATATGCATGGACGTTTCGTGACAGAGATCCACTGTCTCTGATTCCCTATTCGTCTGTCCCTCTCGATTGCGCTGAACCAGCAAGATCGGCCTGAGGGGATAGCGAGGATTTACTTTCGACACAGTGCCGACATGACCATCGTTCAATCGCACCAATGTCCCGATTGGATAAAGCGAGAGCTGATCCACCAAGGTCTTGATAAGGCGGGGCTGGAAGGCCTGTTTGTGCTGGACCAACAGCGAGCGCAGCGCCTGATGCGGGGCAACCCGTGCGTGATAGGGCCGCGGACTCATCATGGCATCGAGCACATCGGCCAGTCCGATGATTTGCGCAACTTCGGTAATCGCTCCGCCCCTTAGCCGACAGGGGTACCCACTGCCATCCCATCGCTCATGCTCTTGAGCGATGGCTGTGGCCAGCCAATCAAAAGACTCACCCATCTCGGCCACCATACGGCGCCCTTGCTCGGGATGCGCATGAATGCCGGACCACTCATCCGCACTCAACGAACCGGGCTTCTCGACGATCTCTTGAGGCAGCAGCCACATGCCTAGATCGTGCAGCAGCCCCGCCATGGCCAATCGTTGCAGTGCCGCAGAGTCATAGTTGAGTCCCTGGCCGATCTTCACACTGAGAATAGCGACATGAATCGCGTTCGCCACCTGATAGGCTTGTACATCTTCCTGCATCATGCGCAGAATCATGTCATCGCTCGTCGCGAGCACCTCGACGAGCGCTTCGGCCAGTCCGAAGCACCGCTCGGTCGTCATCCCACGGTTTCCACGAAGATCCTCTCCGATCGCAGCCATTTCCTCGTGCGCACGCCCATACCAATCAACACGGGCATCGGCCTCTCTAAGCGGCCCGACGTTCTCCCTCAAAGACCTCTTCGTCTCGGATAGCGGGCTTGGCAAGCTTGACCGTCGACCGGTAACACCCTCATGCGGATCCGGGATTTGGTCGCGCACTAAATCTGAAAGCCGCATGTCGTCGTTCCTCGTGAGCGTGACAGGCTAGGACGATTTGCCAGATGGCCGGCGACTATTGGCCACCAGCTTCAATTCAGGTTTTTTCAACTCACGTTCTAACATCGCCCGAATAAAACCGCTGGTCGTATAGCCTTGCGATTTCAAGGCATCCAGTTGTTCCTTCAGTTCAAGCGGCAGTTGAATGACAATACGAACAAGATTAGCCATGATGGTCATACTCCTCAGGTCATAGGTTCCCAGAGCATGGGATGTGTGCACATGCTATGCCTTGATAGCATTATGACAATAGTGAGGAAACTCGCGCACTTGTGATGGAGCACCCCAGCATTGTGGACAAGAATGGACATAAACAACCATTCCAACACCATCAATGTACGGAATTGGCTAAGACCCAATCTAAGCAGTAGTGGAGGAACCCTGTAGGTGGAACAGCTTACTTTCTAGAACTCATGCACCTGCGTCCACACTCGATGCCAGTTGCGCCACTCGCAATCCCAGAGACACTCTCGCGGTATCACCGGTTGCAACACAAGATCGCGCATTCTCCGCACCTGGATGCCAGAGGTCGAGAGCCGGCCCGTCACGATGATCGCCCCGTCCCGATCTGTTCTGACCACGTCACTCTCAATGGCTGAATAGGCTTCGACCACGTCAGGAACAGGATGCCCGTATGAATTATGCCGCCCGACCGAAAATACGGCGTAGCGCGGTCGAACCAGCGCAATCCATTCGCGATCCAACGAACTGCGTGCTCCGTGATGGGGAACTTTAAGCACGGTGACCGGGCTTTGTCCCATGACTGTGAGCCGGTGGAGCCCGTCTGTTTCAATATCAGCGGCAAACAAAACACTCTGATAACCGCAGATCAGTTGCGCGACCACAGACTCATTATTGAGGAATGTCCCACTAAGACTCTGGATGGAGCCTCCAATGTCCCGCGTCCTGATCGGATTCAACACCGTAAGTCCGCAGGACTCTCCCCGAACCACTTCATCCCCGCGTGTCGCAACATAGGCTTGCACGTTTCGCTCTGCCACAGCCTGGCGCAACTCTCTGAAGAGCGGCTCGGATCGCTCAATGCCCGTATGCCAGAACGCCCCCACATCAAGGTGGCGAATAATCCAGGGAAGCCCGCCGACATGATCCTGTTGCGGATGCGTGGCAATCACATGGTCCAGCCGGCGAATCCCCTGATTCAGCAGAAAAGGACCTATCACACTGCGCCCCATGTCGAACCGCTCGAACCGTCTTCCCCCATCAATGAGCACAGTTTTCCCATCTGGAACTTGAATCAGTGCACTGTCTCCCTGCCCAACGTCAAGAAAAGTGACGCGCCAGCGATCCCCATCTGAGATCGGAGTCCCGGACAGGATCCACCCACCTAACGCCGTCGCCACGAGCGCCGCCCCGATGGCCCGGTGGTACGATAACCGTATCGCACCCACAATGAGGGGAAGGCCTAGGTAGAACACGGCCATACCCCAAAGAGGAGGAGCGGACACCCGCCAGTCGCTCCCTGGGAGCGTCGCACACCAGTGCAGGGCATTTACGATCCACTCCAGTAAGCGCTCTTGGATAAGCGCAAGCGGGAGGTCTCCGGAAACATTCACAAGCGTCACCAGTGCGGACAACAGGCCGAACGGAACAAGGACCATTCCCGTGAATGGAACGGCGACCAGGTTAGTCACCAGGCCCAGCCAGGGCACCTGATTGAAATACCAGGCCACTAGCGGGGTCGTCACCAGTGTCACCGCGGCCCCCAGGATAACCGCTTCTCGAACGTGACGATCCCACACTCGCCACTTCGTGCCGGGTTGTTCTTCAGGATTATCCTGGCGACACGGAGAGGCCACGACCCAGATGATTGCCAGGACTGATAGAAACGACAGTTGAAACGAGATATCTCCAATCGCGCGCGGATCATGCAGGAGAATCAAGCACGCCGCCCCAGCCAAGGCATGCATAAGATGGCGCTCCGATCCGATCCAAATAGTAGCCAGCCCCAAGCAAATCATGACCCAGGCCCGCATGGTTGCGAGTTCCGCGCCAGCAAGCAGCGCGTAGAACGTCACGATCAGCCAGGTGCAGAGGATCGCCACACGAGTCGGCGTTGTAAATCTCGACATTCCCAAGAGCATCAAGGGAGGCAGAGCGCTGAGGGCTCGACGGATCGTTCCAAACACCACCACCCCGATCAGGCCTAAATGCGACCCAGATATTGAAAGCAGGTGAATGGTCCCCGTGGTCATGAACCATTCTTGCAAATCCTCCTGGACATACCCCCGCTCTCCGATCACGATCCCCAGAAACAGACCGCAGGCCGGCTGGGGTAACGATTGGATCGCTTTCTCTCGAATGACCCCTCGCCAACGATCGATGTGCCCCCAACCTCTCCACCACCAGTTCGGCTCACTTGCCAACGGAAGCAAGTGAACGGCGTCAGGCCCTGTGACGGTCCCCACGGCTTCAATACCTTGCCGTTCAACATAGGCGGCATAGTCAAATCCTCTGGGATTGAGAGATCCCGTCGGTACGCGCAACCTCGCTCGAAACACAATCTGATCGCCCGCCCGTACGGCATTCCCGGGGTCTCGCCAGGTCAGCTTAATCCTGCCCGTAAGCGGTACTCCCTCAGAGCTTGAAATGATTTCAATCAACATCGTCTGGCGAGATGGCCCATGCTGCACAAGGCCGACAACTCTCCCCGTATACTCCAAGCTTGAAACCGACAAGAGATCATCACGGGCAGAGTCAGCGATCGTCGGCGTCACCCCTGTCCAATAGACCACTCCCAGACAGAGGGCCGCAGACCACATGAAGCTTTTAGGCTGGCCGATGGCTCCGGCTCGTTCAAGAGCCGAAAGAATCACCATGAATACAAGTAAAACGAAGAGTAGAGTGATGGGAAAGAATGGAAGGAATGAACCGAGCACAAGCCCGGTGAGAAAGGCAACACAAAGGGATGGCAGCATGAGCCTTCCCGGCAACGGAACGGCTACTACGTGAGGTGCGTACGCACAAGGCGTGCGAGATCCTCGGCAACTTCTTTGATCACGCTATCCCGCTCACCTTCGACCATAATCCGGAGAAGTGGTTCCGTCCCGGAGTAGCGGACTAGAACACGACCGCTCCCGTTCAACCGGCGTTCACTCTCGCGAATCGCACGGTCAATCTCTGGCACTGACTCCAATTTTGGCTTCTGCTTGACCTTAATATTGAGCAGAATTTGCGGAACAGCGGACATAGCCTGAGCCAATTCGGAAAGCGGTTTCCCCGTCCGCTTCATCAACGAGATCATCTGGAGCGCGGAGATGAGACCATCGCCCGTCGTATTGTGGTCCAGAAAGATGAAGTGTCCGGATTGCTCGCCGCCGAAGTTATAGCCTTCAGCAAGCATGCGTTCGAGAAGATAGCGATCACCCACGGGAGTCCGAAGCAACGTAACGCCCGCTTTGGCCATGCAAAGCTCAAGCCCGAAGTTACTCATGACCGTTCCGACCAAGGTTTGCTTGGCAAGGAGTCCATTCTGATGCAAGTCCAGCCCCAATGCCGCCATGACATGATCGCCGTCGACAATGGTTCCTTGCTCACACACAAAAATCGCTCGATCGGCGTCTCCGTCAAGCGCAATCCCGATGTCCGCCTTATGACGGCGCACGGCTTCCTGCAGTTGTCCTGGATGCACCGCCCCGCATCCGGCATTGATATTCATGCCGTTTGGTTCGCAGCCGATCACCTCGACCTTCGCCCCAAGTTCCCGCAACACCTTCGGCGCCAACTTGTAGGCCGCTCCATTGGCGCAATCGACCACTAACTTGATTCCCTGAAAGTCCAGCTCGCGCGGCAAGGAGCGTTTGGCGAATTCAATGTAGCGTCCCTCCGCATCATCGATACGAAACGCCTTTCCGATTAAATCAGCGGTGGGGCGGAGATGACTGATCTCGTTTGATACGATCAAGTCCTCAATGCGTGCTTCCATTTCGTCCGGCAATTTAAAGCCATCATTCGAAAAGAACTTAATGCCGTTGTCCTGATACGCATTGTGCGACGCCGATATCACGACCCCCGCATCCGCACGAAGACTCCTGGTTAAAAAGGCAATCGCCGGCGTCGGCATCGGCCCCACCAGCAACACATCCACACCCATGGAACAGATGCCAGCGGTAAGCGCGGATTCCAGCATGTAGCCAGAGATGCGCGTATCCTTCCCGATCACGATCTGATGGCGACCCGCGCGGCGCATAAACAAATGCGCGGCCGCACGCCCGAGCTGCATCGCCATTTCGCTCGTCATGGGCTCCAGATTGGCAACCCCGCGAATACCATCCGTCCCAAATAGTTTACGCATAATCTTCCTGTTTCGAGGTAAGAGACGCCGCACGTACCGCTGCGGCAACCATGACGACATCCTTCATGCTCGCCACATCATGCACTCGAATGATCGAGGCGCCACGATCCACCGCCAGCGCAACGGCCGCAGCCGTTCCCCATTCCCGATCCTGTACCGGGCGATCCAGGATTTTCCCCAGAAAGGCTTTTCGGGATACCCCTGCCAACACAGGACAGCCCAATTGGTCGAATGAGGACAAGTGGTTCAGCAATTCTAAGTTATGTAGCAGCAGCTTACCAAAACCAAACCCCGGATCAAGCACGATCTGGCTTTTCGCAATCCCGGCGCGCTCAGCAGCGGCGATTCGCTCGACAAAAAATCTACTTACATCGTTGACTACGCTATCATACCTAGGAGACTCCTGCATGGTCATCGGCATGCCCTGCATATGCATCATCACAACTCCAGCGCCAGACTGCGCCACCACGGCGGCCATGTCAGGATCGAAACGCAGGGCCGTCACGTCGTTGATAATTGAGGCGCCCGCGTCAAGCGCTTCCCGTGCCACCCTGGACTTCATCGTATCCACAGAAATCGGCACGGCCGTCCGCTTCATCACCTCATGTAAGACCGGCAGTAAGCGATCCATTTCCTCCTGCTCACCGACCGGCGTCGCCCCGGGCCTCGTCGATTCTGCTCCCAGGTCGAGAATATCCGCGCCCTGTGCGACGAGTGCCATAGCTCGTTCGACGGCCTGATCAACCGTCACATAACACCCCCCATCCGAAAATGAGTCGGGAGTGACGTTCACAATCCCCATCATGAGCGGACGATCCCGGATTGGAATCGGCCGTCCCTTAGCAAGAACGGTATAGCTTTTCACCGAAGTCCTCCGGACATACGCCACTCTCACAGCGCTGAGCCCTGATGGATATCAGAGGCCAGCGCTCCGACCGCGATCAATGAATAGGCCGCAATCGGTTGTCGCGTCTATCGGCGTCGCTAGAATAACTGATGCCGCGCTTCCGGTGCCCAAACTGGAAGCGCGGCAGAAATTTGGAGCAGACTAGGCAGGTACGGTCTGAGAGGATGACTGCAACAGAATCGCATCGATTTCCGGTGCATCGAGTACTTCTTTTTCAAGCAACGCTTCAGCCAGAGCCTTCAAGCTGACCATGTTCTCAGTCAGAATCCGCTTGGCACGGTCATAATTCTCCGTCACAAGCCGTCGGACCTCAAGATCAATATCCAGTGCAACTTGATCGCTAAAATCACGCTTCGTGGCGATTTCACGACCCAGGAAAATCTCTTCTTCTTTCCTTCCAAACGTCAGCGGACCTAGCTTTTCGCTCATTCCCCACTCACAGACCATCTTTCTCGCCAGATCCGTCGCCCGTTCGATATCGTTCCCAGCCCCGGTCGTGACATGGTGGAGAACCAACTCTTCAGCGACTCGTCCCCCCATCAAGATGGCGAGGTTGTTGTACAGGAAGTCCTTTGAGTAATTGTGCCGGTCATCGGTCGGCAACTGCATCGTGACGCCCAACGCGCGTCCGCGTGGGATGATGGTGACCTTGTGAACAGGATCCGTTCCTGGCAGGAGCTTGGCCATCAACGCATGGCCCGCCTCATGATAGGCCGTCGTGCGCTTCTCTTCGTCGGTAAGCATCATGCTCTTCCGTTCGGCCCCCATGAGGACCTTGTCTTTGGCCATTTCAAAATCAACGACCTCGACTTCTTTTTTGTTCTGACGGGCTGCCCAGAGCGCAGCCTCGTTCACCAGATTTTCAAGATCCGCTCCTGAGAAACCGGGTGTCCCACGAGCAATCTTTTCCAATTCGACGTTGGCCGCTACCGGCACCTTCTTCGTGTGCACCTTCAAAATTTCAGAACGGCCTCTTAAATCAGGCCGATTCACCACGACCTGCCGATCGAACCGGCCTGGCCGCAACAACGCCGGATCCAGCACGTCAGGTCGGTTCGTGGCGGCAATTAAAATCACGCCTTCCGTCGTATCGAAGCCGTCCATCTCAACCAGCAACTGATTGAGCGTCTGCTCCCGTTCATCATGCCCGCCGCCTAAACCCGCGCCACGCAGCCGTCCCACCGCATCGATTTCATCGATAAAAATAATACAGGGCGCGTGTTTTTTCCCCTGCTCGAACAAGTCGCGCACGCGTGAGGCACCGACCCCCACGAACATTTCTACGAAATCAGAACCGCTGATGCTGAAGAACGGCACTCCGGCTTCGCCGGCAATCGCCTTGGCAAGTAACGTCTTACCGGTTCCCGGAGGGCCAACGATCAGAACGCCTTTCGGAATCCTGCCACCAAGCTTTTGGAACTTGCGCGGATCCCTCAAAAACTCGATGATTTCAAGAACTTCTTCCTTCGCTTCTTCAATCCCCGCCACATCTGAAAACGTGACCTTCTTGCGGTCTTCCGTCAACATCCGCGCTCGACTCTTCCCGAACGACAAGGCTTTATTGCCCCCGACTTGCATCTGCCGCATCAGGAAAAACCAGAGTCCGAGGAACAGAATAAACGGCCCCCATGTCACCAAGAAGGTAATGTACCAAGGACTCTCTTCCGGTGGCTTGACCTCGATCTGCACATCCTTCTCGCGCAAGACCTTCACCAGGTCCGGATAATCCGGCGAAAAAGTCCGGATCCGCGTCTTGTCTTTCAAGACCGAACTGATGTGATTCCCCTTGATGATGGCCTTTTCGACGTCCCCTTTTTCAATTTTGGCCATGAAGTCGCTAAATATCACATCTTCTTCAGGCGCGTGAGTCGGCACGCTGAACAGGTTGAACAACAAAATCATAAACAAGCCGACAACCACCCAAAAGAGCAGGTTCTTCACCCTGGAATTCATCCAGATCTCCTTCGTGGGAACGTTAAATCAGAGGAAGATACGTCACATGACACCACTGAATGTGGGTGATGTTAACACAGGGTCGACAAAAGTGACAACATCAAGTCCAAAGCTTACGCCTCTTCTTCCGCGAGATCCAAGACGGCCAGATACGGCAAATTTCGATATTGCTGCTGGTAGTCCAGTCCATACCCGACCACATAATGATCGGGGATCTTGAAGCCCTCGTAATCGACCTGCACCGTGACTTGCCGCCGGTCCGGCTTGCTCAATAGCGTACAGACCTTCAGCGACTTCGGCTTCTTCTTCGCGAAGGTTTTCAGCAAGTACTGAACGGTCAACCCCGAATCAACGATGTCCTCGACCAACAGGACATCCTTGCCCTTAATCGGTTCCGTAAGATCGGTGACGAGCTTTACCTTCCCCGACGTCTTGGTCTTGCCACCGTAACTGGATACTACGATAAAGTCGATGTGGATCGGAATCCGGATGGCGCGAGCCAGGTCCGCGTAAAAGGCATACGCTCCCTTGAGCACCCCCACGAGTACCAAATCTTTGCCTGCATAGTCGGCGCTAATCTGCTTGCCCAATTCCCGGATGCGGGTTCGCATCTGTTCCTGCGTCACAATCGGCCGGCCAAACACACGCTCCATGCTAATGCGCTCCCTTCGTGACTGACACCTTCTCAAGACTGATGGCCAAATATCGACGCGTGCGGGCGCTCACTTGAAACCGCCCATCCGGCCGAAATCCCAACACACCTACAATTCCTTGAGGGGAATCCAAGATCGGAATTCGTCTCCGTTGCGCCGCAGGGACCTTGAGATCCACAAAGTAATCCTGCAACTTCTTGGATCGTCCCTTCATGCCCCCAGGGGCAAATCGATCCCCGGGTCTCCAGGATCGAAGGTGCAGCGGATACGACAACAGATCCGCATCGACGATCATCACCCATTCCTGGGAAGCGGACAGTTGACGGACCGCTTCACGAGCCCCTTCTTGTACTCGAATTCGTTGTCCCGTACCAGTCCATTCGATGACGGAAGGGATCTGCACCGAGCGCCGTTCGAGGCCCGCCTTAGGCTCCTGCGGGAGAGCAACCGCTTGAGCCGGCTGCATGAGCAGTGCGTTCTCAGTCACCCGAATGTGTACACCCCCGATACAGTGCGTGGCCCCTCCTCGATGTGGCGAGAGCAGCCGCCGCACGGCCTCAACCGCCGCGAGACTCGAGGCCCGCCGAATCGGATGCATCCGGCGAAACACCTCGCGCAAGACCCTCCGTTGCAGGGCCAGCGGTTGCGCCTGAAGACGAAGCCGGTCGAGGGAATATCCCTCGGCCCCATCCGGCTGAACCAGCGAGGCGCACAGCATGATCGTCTGGTCCTCCAGATACCGATCATCCTCACGGCACAAATCACCCAACCGGCAAAGCGCATCGACGGCCCCAGGTACAATCTGATTGAGTACGGGAAGCAGCTGATGACGAATACGGTTACGCGCGTAGATCGGCTTCGCATTACTGGAATCCAGTCGATACGCTTGCCCCATCGTGCCAAGAAACTCCAGCACCTCCCGGCGCCTAACCTCATACAGCGGGCGAATAATCATCCCGTCGCGTTGAGCCGGCATACCCGCCAGACCCGTGATGCCGGCTCCACGCAACATCCGGAACACAATCGTTTCCGCCTGATCATCCGCCGTATGGCCGACGACAATGCGATCCGCACCGACGTCTTCGGCCAGCTTGGCCATGGCACGGTACCGTACGTCGCGCGCCTGGACCTGAAGAGAAATTCGCTGCGGGCGAGTCCGAACGTCCAGCGGCACGCTGCGAAGCGGCACCTGAAGCGCCTCGCACAGAGACATCACAAACGCCTGATCCCCATCGGACTCGCGTCCACGAAGGCCGTAGTTGAAATGGACCGCCGTCAGTCGCAATCGCCAACGGGGGACCAGACGATGGAGGAGCGTCAACAGCGCTACGGAATCCGGGCCGCCAGACACGGCTACGAGCAGGTGGTGCCCCGGCTCAAACAACCCGCGCGCCCGCACCGCCTTGACGACCCGGTGGAGCAACGGTGGCCAGGCTCTCCGCGAGACGCGTTGTTCGACCATTGCCATACCCGCCATCATCCTGGCGACAGCGCACTGCGATGTTCTTGCAAAATCGCTTTGGCTCGCTCCACATCAATCGCGATTTGACGGCTCAGATCGGCGCCGCTGGGGAACTTGGTGTCGCCGCGCAGCCGCTGAAGAAACCGCACCTCGATTGACTCTCCGTACAGATCCTGCCGCTCATTCAATAAATGGACTTCCATCAACCGCTCGCCGGCATCAAACGTCGGCCGGGACCCGATATATGCAACGGAATCGAACCGCTGCTGATTCCAAATCGTCACCGTCGCATACACTCCGTTCGGCGGAATCACCCGCTCAACCGGCAATCGCAAATTGGCCGTCGGCCAGCCCAACTCCTGCCCTCGCTGGGCACCCGGCATGACGACTCCCTGCATCGCATACTGGCGTCCCAGCAACCGGGCCGCGAGATCGACCTGCCCCTCTTGCACTAATTTACGCACACGCGTGGAACTGACGATGCCGCCGTCGGCGATCACCGGCGAGACAGGACTCACGGAAAATCCGAATCGTTTCCCCATCACCGTCAACGAGGCGACATTGCCCGTACGCCCCTTGCCGAAGACAAAATGTTGCCCGACAAAAATCTGCCGCAGGTGCAACCCGCGATACAAGACCAGTTCCGTGAAGGTTTCCGGCGGGAGACTCGCGAACGTCGGATCGAACTCTAGGACAATGACTTCATCGATGCCCGCATCCTCGAAACGTTGCAACTTTTCTTCAGGGCTCGTGAGAAACTTCAAATCGACATGGGGAGCGAGAATCTTGACCGGATGGGGATCGAACGTCAGCACCAGCGCCGTGCCCTCCATCCGACGCGCGGCCTCTACGACCGTCTGCAGCAGCGCGCGATGGCCGAGATGGTGCCCGTCAAAATTGCCGACCGTGGCCACCGGGTAGGGCCGCCCTTCGCCGCCTGAGTATCCGCGCGTAACCTTCATGCGGGTATCAATGGAGCTGCCGGACGGCATCCTTCGCGAAGTAGGTCAAGATGAGATCAGCCCCGGCCCGCCGGATCGAGAGCAGCGATTCCATCATGGCGCGCGTCTCATCCAGCCAGCCGGCGCGCCCCGCGGCTTTGATCATGCTGTACTCACCGCTGACTTGGTACGCCGCAACGGGAAGCAAGGTCCGCGCACGAGCCTGGGCGATAATATCCAGATAGGGCATGGCCGGTTTGACCATCACGATATCCGCCCCTTCCTCCACGTCCGAATCGATTTCGCGCAACGCTTCCCGTCCGTTGGCCGGATCCATCTGATACGACTGGCGATCGCCGAACTGCGGGCTCGAATACGCGGCATCCCGAAACGGGGCATAGAAACACGACGAGAACTTTGCGGCATACGCCATAATCGGCAGTTCGGGGAAGCCAGCCTGATCGAGTTCGGCACGAATCGCAGCCACCCGTCCATCCATCATATCGGAAGGGGCCACCATATCGGCACCGGCTTCAGCATGCGTGCGGGCCATCGTGCGCAAACACTCCAGCGTTTCGTCATTGAGAATTTTGCCGTTTTTCACAATACCGCAATGGCCATGATCGGTGTATTCATCGATACAGACATCCGTAATGACGGCCAGCCCCGGCACCTGATCCTTGACTGCCCTAATCGCCCGCTGCACGATCCCGTTAGGATCGTACCCTGATGTCCCCCGGTCATCTTTTTTCGCAGGAATGCCGAACAGGATAATCGCGGGAATGCCAAGAGACTTGACCTCCGCCGCCTCCTTCACCAGCAGATCGACCGACAGGCGGAACTGGCCGGGCATGGACCCGATCTCCTCACGCCGGCCCTGCCCCTCCACAACAAACAAGGGGTAGATGAAATCCGCCGGAGACAGCACGGTTTCTCGCACCATCCGCCGAAACGAGTCCTGTTGCCGGAGCCGCCGTAACCGCTGGATCGGAAACGCCATACAATCCTACTTCCTTGGCAAATTCGTCAGAAAGACCACTAAATCACGAACGGAAATCACGCCGACCAACTTCCCCTCGCGCGTCACGCCCAGGTGGCGCACATGCGCCTGAGCCATCAGGTCATTGGCATCCAGCAGCGTCTTGCTCTCCTCGATCGTCATGATCGGAGCCGACATGATCTGCTCCACCGTCGCCTTAGTCGCATCCGACCCCGACGCCACCACCCGGCGCATCATGTCCGTGTCGGTCACGATACCGATAATCTCTTTGTCGTTGGTAATGAACAAGCTGCCGATCCCGCGATCACGCATAATCCGCGCCGCCGTCTGGGCGTCGGTATCACGGGCCACGGTGACAAATTTCTCTCGAGGAATCATGAACGATTTCACAGGAACCATTGGATACTCCTCCCTTTTGCTGTGTATCTGCCCGCCATCACACCGCTACAGCGCCGTTGCCGTAGCCACCGGCACGCTCTTCCCAAAATATCCTGCCATCGCCTCGACCAACGCCGGGATCGTATTCTCGTTGGGCATGACCGCAACCGACAATCCTGCCTCTCGTGCGGTCTGTGCCGTGATCGGTCCAATGCAGGCTACCGCGACCGATTGTACCAGGACCCGTGCCTGCGCTTCACCCCCGACCAACTCAATAAAGTTTCGGACGGTCGACGAGCTGGTAAAGGTCACACACTCGATCTCCCGGTCCATCAACAACTGCTTCCAGCTCTCGACGGAGTCTCGCGGAACTTCTGTGCGATACACCGGAACGACGTCGACCACTGCGCCGCGAGACCGTAACTCCTCAGGCAAGAGCTCGCGCGCGACTTCGGCGCGCGGGATGAGCACACGGGCTCGTGACAGATCCGACTCAGCCAGCGTCGCCAGCACCCCTTCGGCCTGATACTCAGCCGGGACCACATCGGCCTTGAGGCCATACGCCGCCAACTCCTCAGCCGTGCGGGGCCCGATACAGCAAATGCGTCGCCCCGCAAAACTGCGCGCATCATGCCCGCACTTCTGCAGCCGCTTCATAAAGTGCGCAACGCCATTGACGCTGGTAAAAATCACCCAGTCATACTGGCCGAGCGCGTCAATCGCTCGATCGACCGGCGCCCAATCATTCGGTTCGACGATGCGAATCGTGGCCCCTTCGATCGGTTCCGCGCCGGCGGCTGCAAGTAAGCCGGCCAGCTCTCCCGCCTGCTCTTTCGCACGCGTCACCAACACACGCTTTCCGAACAGCGGCCGCCGCTCGAACCAGTTCAACTGCTCTCGAAGCGTGACCACCTCTCCGACGACCACGACCGTCGGCGGCTCCAACTTCGCCTGCCGGGACTGCTCCACAATATCGGCCAGCGTCCCGACTACGGTGCGTTGCGCCGCTTTGGTTCCCCATCGAATCAATGCGACCGGGGTCGTCGACGGACGGCCTTCGGCGATAAGATTCGACACAATCGAAGGAAGGTTTTTCATCCCCATCAGGAACACCAGCGTGCCGTGACTACTGGCCAGCCGTGGCCACTCGAGCGCGGTGGTGAGCTTATCGGGATCCTCATGGCCCGTGACAAACGTCACGGTCGATGCCATCGTCCGATGGGTTACGGGAATTCCGGCATAGGCCGGAGCGGCTACAGCCGCGGTCACACCGGGTACCACTTCAAAATACACTCCCGCGGCGGCCAACGCTTCCGCTTCTTCTCCCCCGCGACCGAATACAAACGGATCGCCGCCCTTGAGGCGGACCACGACCTGTCCCTGCGTCGCCCGCTCAATGAGCATGCGGTTCGTGGTTTCTTGGGGTTGGTATTGTCCGCGCCCCCGCCGGCCCACGTAAATGCGCTCGGCCCTGAGCGGAGCATGCGACAACAACACGGGATTCGCGAGGTAATCGTAGAACACCACATCGGCCTGCTCAAGGCATTCCTTACCCCGCAAGGTCAAGAGCTTCGGATCTCCCGGCCCGGCCCCGACCAGATAGACTCTGCCTATTCGTGGCTTACCTGCCATCAGGCCCTTCCATAAATCTCGCCCAGAATCTTGTCCGCACCCCGCGCGAGCAACCGCTCCGCCAACCTGGTACCCAAAACCTGCGCCTCGGCCCTCGTCCCTTGCACGGCATCTCGAATGACGGTCTTGCCGTCCACACTCGCCACCAGCCCCTCCAGATGCACCTGGTCGTTCGTCAATGTCGCATAGGCCGCGATCGGCACCTGACAGCCTCCCTCCAGTCGATGCAACAACGCTCGTTCCGCCGTCACCGCCACCTGCGTCGGCGGATGGGTGAGCCGGCTCAGAATGGAGCGCACAAACTGATCATTCGACCGCCCCTCAATGCCCAAGGCCCCTTGCCCGATAGCCGGGAGACAGAGTTGCGGATCGAGATATTCGGTGATTTCTTCCGTCCATCCCAAACGCCGTAGCCCGGCAGCGGCCAGGATAATCGCATCAAACTGCCCTTCCTTGAGTTTCTTCAACCGGGTATCGAGATTGCCCCGAAGCATCTCGATCCGGAGATCCGGTCGCGCGTGCAGAAACTGCGATTGACGGCGCAGGCTGCTCGATCCTACACGGGCTCCGACGGGTAACTCCTGAAAGCGGCAACCAGTTCGGCTGATCAACGCATCCCGCGAATCCTCGCGCGGAGGCACACAGAGAATCTCCAGCCCGTCCGGCAACTGCGTCGGGACGTCTTTCATACTATGCACGGCAAAATCAATGTCGCCGCTCAACAGGGCCTCTTCGATTTCCTTAACGAACAGGCCCTTTCCGCCGATCTTCGCGAGGGGCACATCGACGATCTTGTCGCCCGACGTTTGTATCCGGGTGAGCGTCACCGTGATATCAGGCGCAATCGCCTGTATCTGCGCCTGAAACCACTCACTCTGCTGTAAGGCCAGCTTACTCGCCCTGGTGCCCAGAACCAGTGTGGTTCGTGCGGCTGTTGGTGTCGACACAGGTCTCACTCCTACATCAGTTCTACGGTTGCTTCCGACCGGCCGTCCGGGAAGGAACCTGCTCAATGAGAGGCTCACTCAAATCGTGGGTGAGACAGGATGATGGTTCGACCATTGAGTCTCCACGCGGCTCGGGAGGCTGTGCCGCTTCAAGACTGAAAAAGCGGCGCGCGGCTTCGACAAACGCCGCCCCGCTCGACGAATTCACCTCGGACTTCAACGTCACCATCGTCCCGTGAATCATCTTGTTCACAATCGACGACGCTAACCCCTCGACAAGCTCCCGATCCTGCGCCGGCAGGTGTGCGAGCCGCCCCAAGGTCTTGTCTAATTCGCTGCGCTTGATCTCATCCGCGCGCTGCTTCAACGCGACAATCGTCGGCGTCACTTCCAACGACTTCATCCACTCGCGCAATACCCCGACCTCTTCCACCACCATCTGCTCAGCCTTATCGGCTTCCTGCAATCGCTCGGCGCGATTTTTCTCCACCCGCTGCTTCAGGTCGTCGATATCGAACAGAAACGCATTGTCGACATGCCGCACAGACGGATCGATATTGCGCGGGACCGAAATATCGATCAGAAACATCGGCCGGTTCATCCGCGCGGTCACCGCCCGCTGAACATCATCGGCGCTGATGAGATAGTGCGACGCGCCCGTTGAGACCAGGACGATATCGGCCGATGCCATATCGTCTTTGTATTGCTCGAATGGCACTGCAGTCCCGCCGAATTTCTCGGCTAAGTCCACGGCATGTTGCGGGGTCCTGGTGGTAATCCGCACCTGGCCGACCCCCTGCGCAATGAGGTGTTGGGCCGCCAACTTGGCCATTTCCCCCGCCCCGACCAGCAAGACGGTCCGATGCCCGAGGTCCGAAAAAATCTTCTTGGCAAGTTCGACCGCCGCATAGCTGACCGACACGGCCATCTCGGCAATCTTCGTTTCGGTCCGCACGCGCTTGGCGACGGAAATGGCTTTCTTGACGACCTTGTTCATGATGAGCCCGGTCGTCTTATGCGCAAGCGCCGATTCAAATGCCTCTTTCAACTGCCCGAGGATCTGGGATTCACCCACGATCATCGAGTCGAGACTGGCCGCCACACGAAACAAATGCGTGATGGCTCGGTCGCCGGCATGCCAATACAAATGCGGGGTCAGCTGTTCAGAGGAGAGGGATAGATGGGTATCGGCCAGGAATTCCTGGATCCGCCCATACCCCTGCTCAATATCGTCAACGACAGAATAGACTTCGACACGATTGCAGGTGGACAGCAGCAAGCCTTCTTTCACGCCGGAATAAGACGTCAGCCGGCTGAGCGCCTCGCCCATCCGGCTCTCCGGCACCGCCAGCTTCTCGCGAATCTCGACAGGCGCCGTCTTATGACTGAGTCCGACTACGATTACATGCATCTCACGACACCGTCCCGTAGCTCTTGAGGACCACGCCAATCAACGTCAAAATGACGCCCGCGAACCCGATTACGGTTAGGTAGGCCGCCCGCTTCGCGCGCCACCCCACGGTCAGACGTCCAAGGAGCACAACAAAATAGAACAACCAGGTCACCAGCGCCCAGGTCTGTTCGGGGTTCCAGCTTACATAGGCACCCTTAGCAAACTCCGCAGAGATCGCACCGGTGATAATCCCAAGCGTCAGAAGGGGAAACCCGAGAATGATGGATTGCTGGTTCAGATGGTCGAGAAAATCCAACGCCGGCAGCTTGGCATACAGCACATTGAACCGTTTCGACTTGAGAAGGCGGTCCTGGATGAGATACATCACTCCCGCAACAAAGGCGACGGCAAAGCCCACGGTCCCCAACATGCTCAAGGTAACGTGGAGCCAGAGCGTTCGGAACATCGGCTGCAGGGTCGGAGCCGTATCGGGCAAGGCCGCGGCTGAGATAAGAGACACCAACGCAAGCGGAACAATGAAAGAACCTAATACATGGATCCGGTGGCGGAACTCGACGGCGAGAAATACCAGAATGAGCATCCAGGAGAAGAACGAGAGCGCCTCATGGACACTCGGAGGAGCGGCGGCAGAACTCCCCACCATCCTCGCAACCAGTGCGAGGGTATGCATCACAAACCCAGCCGCGGTAATGGCCAGAGAGACTTTTGACAGGGCTTCAGAGCGCCGCAATAAATAGGCAAGAAATGAAATGGTCGCGACGAAGTACAATCCCATCGTCACCATGAAGCAGACTACGGCCATGCGGGCATTCCCTCTTTTGCGACGAACGACGAACCGTATCTTGCGGGATTAAAAGAGAATTATAGCGATGCGACGAGAACAGAGTCAACAAAGACGACCGATGGAATCCCCCAGCCGGTTGGCGAATATACCTATGGGTTCGCTCTTCCTGGTCGGAGTCCCCATCGGGCATCCCGATGACATCACGATCCGTGCGCTTGGGATTCTCAGCCGGGTGGATGTGATAGCAACCGAGGATCCGATCGCCACGCAGGAACTCCTGCGCCATCACAACCTGTGCGCCGTACTCACGAGCTATGGACCGACCAGGATCAAAGAAAAGGTTGCGGTCCTGATCGACCGACTGCAACAGGGCGCATCCGTCGCCTTAGTCTCAGATTGTGGCTCGCCTGTGATCTCGGACCCTGGGAGCCTCCTGGTTTCCGCAGCACACAAATACTCCATTCCCGTCCATTCGATCCCCGGCCCTTCGGCCGTGACCGCTGCGATGGCTGTAGCAGGTTTTTCCGCCGAGGCATTCCACTTTTATGGAAACATGCCTACACCGACCGGCTCGGGTAAGCACCGGCTCGCAATGGCTCTGACGCATACAGAGCCGACGATCCTCTTCTGTCAGACCACCTCATGCCTGGCGATTCTAGAAGCCATTGCCAAAACAGCCCCACGCCGCAAAATCGCACTCGCATGCGACCTCACACAACAGCAAGAAACGCTTATAAGAGGAACCGCCCGTCTGATTCTAGAACAGCTGAAACGGATCCGACTGCCGCAGGCAATTACCATGATCGTGGCAGGAACAAGCCGATAAGAAAAAAGGAAGGAACTCGATCAACGAACTAGTCGGGCTCCTCTCGCCTGATGCGCACCCGAAACGCGGCCCCGACCCGATCCTGCGCAAGCACCGTATGCCCCTCATTCTCTACGCTACGAGGAACATTCTTAATCGGATCCCCATCATCCAGCAACACCGCTAAAATCTGCCCCTTGCCCATCGTCTCGAGCTTTAACTTGGTCTTCACGAAATTATACGGACAGATGACCCCACGGAGATCCAACTCGATATCCGTCGAAATCCCTTGTAGTCCTTTTCCACTATCGTCCATCTTCACACCTCACGAATCAATACCAGTCAAACTTGTACGTCGATAATTGAGTTACGTTACCAGCACAAACCCAAGACAACAAGGTTGGCAGGCCTGTGATTGAAACAAAAAAAAAGGGGCAGCCGAAGCTGCCCCTTTCAAAAAACAAGACGCGAGATCAGATTTAGTTCAAGCCCTTCACGAGATTCGGCTTGCTGTAGTCCGCTCCGCCATAATCAGACCGGCTTGGCATCTTGGTCTCAGGAGCCACTGTCTGATAACCCCATCCGGGCTGCGGTTCGCAGTTCCAGCAAGGAGCCGCACCGGTAAATTCGCTGATCGTCGTATCAATGGTTCCCGTCACTTTGCCCGGAAGGACTGAGCCAGCTACTCCACCTGTGGTGCTTCCGCTGTTGGTCTCAATCGCGCGCTCCGTCATCGGGTTTGGGCGTTGGCCCAATCCGCCAAATCCTGCGAGCTTCTCGTTCCCACGAAGCACGCTGACTTCACGAACAATCTTCCGCCCCACACCAAATTGCTGGGTGCTGGAGGTCGCTTCGATCACCTGCAATGTCACATCATCGCCAGAGTTGATCGTTTTAATCTGGTCCATGTTGGTTTTATCATCAAAAAACACGATGAGGGCGTTCATTGAACCGGAACCAGCGCGCCCTTCGTCATGCGAGCTTCCGCCAGTTTCCAAGAACAACTTCCCGGCAGGCAAATCAACGGCTAACACGCGGCCATAGATGGTCTCGGGGAGAGACAGCCGATCGAGAAAGGAATTGCGATCAAAGGCCTGAACGCGGTTGGCGCTGCCTGAAATGTCGCCGACGCCGGTTCCTACGCCCATCGCGGATCCGCCAGACTGCTGCAACCGCTCTTGCGCGCCTGCAACACCCACGGAGCCGACAAAAAGAATTGTGGCTCCCAGTGCCAACACCTTACGCATGTGCTGCCTCCTTGTGAGAAAGATAATGTGTGGAGATGATGAACAACAAGATTCCTTGAGTGATCACGTACATGAGTCCATTCTAATGACGGCGGAACTATAGGCCAACAGGGGAAACCTGTCAAGGGGGTTTTCTACTATAAATTGGGTTGTGACCGGACCGAAGACTACCATCGCATGTGTTATCCGTGAGTGTGGTGCCCAGAGGGAGGGTCGAACTCCCACTCTCTTACGAGAACCGGATTTTGAGTCCGGCGCGTCTGCCAGTTCCGCCATCCGGGCACATCAAGAATACGCCGTGATGCAATGCGCCACTCTTCTAACATGAAGCCTCGGGAGGGTCAATCGGCATCGCCTCTTTTCTTCGGAAGAATACGTCTGCTAGAATGCGACCGCGCTCATGGGAACCATGGCGGAACCATGGCACTTCGGTTTATCCAGAACATCTAACGTCTAAAGCATACTATTCGACATAAGGAGCATGGCAGATATGACAGAGGTTGCGTGCGTCACATGCGGACAAACCGGAGAAGCAATTACCGCTCCCCTCTTTCTAGGCAAGCTGGAACAGGAAATCAAAGCAAAAGTCTGCACCGCCTGCTGGAAAAAGTGGGAGGGCATGCGGGTGATGGTCATTAATGAGTATCAGGTCAATCTCGGCGATGAAAGCGGACGAGAGCTGGTCCGCAAACAAATGAAGGCCTTCTTAAAACTAGAAGGTCAAGCCGACACCTCGAAGATCGCCGAAAACTTCCGCCCCGAAGGCACCTAGCCCGTCGTCGCTCCCCCTCCCTGCATATGATGACGACACCGTTTCCCGGGCGCAATCGAGCGCCCGGGGCCGCTTCACCAAATTCCCTGTCTTGTCGCCTACTTCGTTGACAGGCCCTTTTTGAAAATGCTACAGTCCTCCATTCTTCGCCTACCTTCCATGATCATTTACTTGGATGTACGGTTGAATTTGTCATGATTACGCAAATGCAGGTCAAGGGGTTGATGTTCGACCCCTACAACAACGCCTATATCGTGGTGCTACGCGATGAGGACGAAGCCGAGATGTTGCCGATCTGGGTCGGCAAGTCAGAAGCGAGCGCCATTAGCCTTGCCCTGGAGCATGTGGCGCCGCCACGCCCAATGACGCACGATTTCATGAAGGCCTTCCTGGATGCCTATAACGCCAAAGTGATTAGTGTGGTCATCACAGACTTGAATGAGCACACTTATTTTGCCAAGATTCATTTGATGTACGAGGATTCGGAATACGCCGTCGACTCACGCCCCAGCGACGCCATCGCCCTGGCGATTCGTTCAGAGGCGCCCATTTTCGCGAACGAGTCGGTTATCCGAAAGCAAAGCTCGGAAGAACTCGAACAATGGTTAGAAAATCTGAAGCCGGAAGATTTCGGCAAGCTGGACTCCTGACGCGACATTGACCATGAACGACTCCGTACACCCACACCATCCCGATCTCATCCCGCTCTCAGTGAGCCGGGTCGTCGAAGACGCCAATACGGACACCAGGATTCTCGTCTTGACCAGGACCGACGATCAGGACACATTTATGATCTGGGTCGGCGCCCCCGAAGGCGACTCGATTCGTCGCGCCTTGGATTCGGCCACACCACCCCGACCGATGAGCCACGATTTGGTCAAGAGTTTCGGCGAGCACTTCGGCATCACGACCAAGCGAGTCGTCCTGACCGACGTGAAAAGCAGCACCTATTACGCCACCGTATTCTTGGAGAACAAAGGGGTGGAGCGGTCGATCGATGCCCGGCCAAGCGATGCCATCGCCCTGGCCCTTCGAACGCACGCACCGATCTATACCACCCAGGACGTCTGGAAACGGCGCAGCGGGCAACACCTAGATGCCTGGCTCGCGAAGCTCGATACGAAAGATATCGACACACAAGAAGTCTAGGATGTTTGGTTTGACTAATTGCGAGGAGTAGAAGATCACCATGACGACTTATCTCGAAAAACCGGCCAATGTAAAAGAACAGTGGCATCTTGTGAACGCCGAGGGAAAGACCCTAGGACGTCTGGCGGCAAAAGTCGCCGGCATTCTCCGCGGCAAGCATCGCCCCACCTTCACCCCGAACGTGGATATGGGCGATCATGTCGTGATCATTAATGCCGAGAAGATCCATTTGACCGGCAATAAGATGCAGGACAAGCTTTACATCCACCACTCGGGTTACCCGGGCGGACTCAAGACCACTGATGCGCAACATCTGTTCAAGAAGGATCCGACTGAATTGTTGGTGCGCGCCATTGAGGGAATGCTCCCCAAGAACCCACTCGGCAACGGAATGGCAAAGAAACTCCGCGTCTATGTCGGATCGAATCATCCGCACCAGGCTCAACACCCGGAACCTATTTCTCTCTAGCCTATTAGGACCAGAAGGAGACCAGTGATATGGCAGCCGTGACACAGTACGCAACAGGTCGCAGAAAATGTGCCGTAGCCAGAGCCTGGGTAACCGGGACGGCCAATGGTGAAATTACGGTGAATGACAAGCCATTGGAAAAGGCCTTTCCCCGCCTCACCCTCCGGCAAATCATCCAGCTTCCCCTGGAGATGGCCGGACTCACCGGCAAGTATTCGATTAACGCGACGGTCTACGGAGGCGGCCCGACCGGTCAGGCCGGCGCGCTCCGTCACGCCATTGCGCGTGCGCTCGTCGTCTTGAGCCCCACGGTACGAACCCCGCTCAAGAAGGAAGGCCTCCTCACCCGCGACTCTCGCGTGAAGGAACGAAAGAAATACGGACAGAAGGGTGCTCGTAAGCGCTTCCAGTACTCCAAGCGCTAAACAGCCGGAGCCAAAGCACGAGAAAGGGAAGGCTCCTTGCCTTCCCTTTTTTGTGCCTACAACCGGACACCCTCAGCACCAGCTGGACAGGATGACAGGTCATGCCTAAGAAATTTCGTATCGCGATCGCAGGAGCCAGCGGCTATGCCGGAGCAGAACTCGTCCGCCTGGCAGCCGCGCATCCCTACTTTGATATCACTGCGGTGACCTCTGAGAAATCAGCCGGGCAATCCGTAGCCTCCGTCTTCCCCAGCCTGACCGGCGTCGTGCAGCACAAGTTCGAAGCGCTGGCACCCGAGGCTCTGGCCGAACGCGCGGACGCCCTGTTCCTTGCACTCCCTCATACGAAATCGCAAGAGCCGGTTGCACTCTGCATGAAGGCCGGCAAGCTGGTGGTAGATCTGAGTGCGGACTATCGGCTTAAGAGCGTGGCGGCGTATGAACAATGGTATCAGACGCCTCACGCTCATCCGGCGCTGCTCCAAGAAGCCGTCTATGGCCTGCCTGAACTCCATCGAAGCGCCATCGCGAACGCGAAGTTAGTCGCCTCACCGGGCTGCTACCCGACCGCGGCCATCTTACAACTAGCGCCGCTCTTCGCCAAAGGACTCGTCCAACTCGATTCCATCGTTATCGATGCAAAATCCGGGGTCTCCGGAGCAGGACGGAGCCCGGCCCTGCCCTACCATTTTCCGGAAGCCCATGAATCGTTGGAGCCCTATAAGATCGGCAAACACCGCCATATTCCGGAGATCGAACAAGAACTCTCCGGTGTCCTGGGAACGCCCGGTGCGGTCACGATCGCCTTTACGCCGCACCTCGTGCCGATGAATCGGGGAATTCTGAGTACGGCCTATTGCAAGCTGAAGACGGAGATTAAGTTGCCTGAATTGCGGGCCCTGTACCGGGAGTTCTATAAAGGCGAGCGGTTTATCCGACTCTATGAAGACATCGTTCCGAACCCCCGTTACATCAAAGGGTCGAACTTTTGCGACATCGGGGTCTACGCAGACCAGCGCGCCGGATGGGTTGTCACCGTCGCGGCAGTTGATAATCTGGTCAAGGGCGCCGCCGGTCAAGCCATTCAAGCGATGAATTTAATGATGGGAATTCCTGAGGAAACGGGACTCACCGCGCCGGGCAGTTACCCCTAACATCGACGCAACAACGTCACAGGATTCCTGAGTAACCTTTCAGCGAGATGACAGCTATGAACGCACAGGCATCAGGCGTGACCGCGCCACAAGGATTTGAAGCCGCCGGCATCCATTGCGGCATTAAAAAACCCGGCATCCTCGACCTGGCTCTCGTGGTATCGACCGTCGCAGGTCCTATTGCGGGGGTCTTCACGAAGAACCGCGTCGTGGCCGCACCGGTTATTCTCGATCGCCGTCATCTCCGGCAGCGTCGTGGCCGCGCCATCATCGTCAACAGCGGGAACGCTAATGCCTGCACCGGCGCCAAAGGACTTCAAGCGGCTGTTGCCATGGCCACTGCCGTGAGCAAGAGCCTGGCGATTCCGGCGAATCAAGTTTTCGTCGGATCGACCGGCGTCATCGGGCGGGTCCTCCCGATCGATCGCGTGCAGGCAGGTATCCCGACCTTGATCGCAAAACTCAGCCGCACGGGCGGACGCCAGGCCGCTCAGGCCATCCTCACGACTGACTTACGTCCAAAAACCGTCGTCGTTCAAGCCAGAATCGGCGGCCGAGTCGTGACTATCGGAGGCATGGCCAAAGGTTCAGGCATGATCCATCCCAATATGGCCACCATGCTCGGGTACTTGACCACCGATGCCGCCATTGCACCGGCCGCACTGCAACGCGCGCTGAAATCGGCAGTCGATCAATCCTTCAACTGCATTACGGTGGATGGCGATACCAGCACCAATGATACGGTTCTCTGCCTGGCTAACGGATTGGCGAAGAACGCGACCATCCAATCAGGCTCTAAGCACTATCGACAGTTCGAACAACTGCTGACTGAGGCGTCGCAGGCGCTGGCCCTGGCCATCTGCCGTGACGGCGAAGGCGTGACGAAGGTCGTCAAGATCGCCGTCGGCGGAGCGAAGACGGTCGCAGCAGCCAAGCGAGTGGCCAGCACGATCGCCACCTCCAATTTAGTCAAGACGGCCCTGTTCGGTGAAGACGCCAACTGGGGACGTGTCATGGGCGCCCTCGGACGATCCGGCGTTCCCATCAATCCCGACAGAGTGACCGTACGCTTCGACAAGGTCGTGATGGTCAAACGAGGTATGGGCACAGGACTGGCCGCGGAACGGAAAATCGCACAGGTGTTCAAGCAGAAGGAATTTACGATCTCGGTCGATCTCGGGCAAGGACAGGCAGCGGCCCACATGTGGACAACCGACTTGTCGTACGACTATGTTCGCATCAACGCGAGCTATCGATCCTGAGCATGAACATCACACCTAACCGCTTGAAAATCCACTGTAGCTATGATAGCGTGCCGAGGCTTTAGAGGTGCATCGGATAACTCTGCTCACACCATCGGCGTCAGCAGAAATAGTACTTAAATTTAACATCAGCGAAGAAAAGCGCTGCTTGGCTTGAGAATAAGGGGATTCGTTCCCCTCACCCGCACGGCGGGTGCTCTGCAAGCCTCGAAGGGAGGTGAAGGCATGGGAGTGGTCGCGATCAAGGAATTGCTGGAAGCAGGCGTGCACTTTGGACACCAGACGAACCGCTGGAATCCAAAGATGAAGAAGTATCTCTTCGGTGAACGCAACGGCATCTATATCATCGACTTGCAACAGACGCTCACGCGGATGGAACAGGCCTATGCCTTCGTCCGGGACACCGTCGCAGCCGGTGAAACCGTCCTCTTCGTCGGCACCAAGCGGCAAGCCGCGGAAATTCTCCAGGAGGAATCGACCCGCGCCAATATGTTTTACGTCAACCAGCGCTGGCTCGGCGGCATGCTGACGAACTTCAAGACGATTCGCCTCAGCATCGACAAGATGAAGAAAATGGAAACGACGCTGCAAAACCCGACCGAGCATGGTCTGAAGAAAAAAGAAATCATGCTCATGCAGAAAGATATCGTCAAATTGCAGAAGTATCTCTCCGGCATCAAGACCATGCGCGGCCTTCCAGGCGCCATCTTCGTGCTGGATACCCGCATTGAAAAAATCGCCGTGCAGGAAGCGACCAGATTGGGGATCCCCGTCATCGCAATTCTGGACAGCAACTGCGACCCCGATAACATCACGTACCCGATCCCGGGGAACGACGACGCCATCCGCTCCATCAAGCTGATCACCTCGAAGATTGCGGACGCCTGCATCGAAGGCGCGCATATCAAGACGCAGCGCGATGAAGCCGACTTCCAGGCGGCTCCGGCAGCAGGCGGAAAGCCGGCTGCAGTGAGCGCGGCTCCCGTCGCATAACGCATTCGACAACCTAATATTCACGACGATCTCTCTCACCGCGTAAGGATAGAGGACCATGGCAGGATCAAGTCAGCTTGTGAAAGAACTTCGGGAAAAAACCGGCGCCGGCATCCTGGATTGCCAGAAGGCGTTGACGGAAAATGGCGACGATGTCGAGAAGGCCATCGACTACCTCCGGCAAAAAGGCCTGGCCGCGGCCGCCAAGAAAGCCGGGCGTGAAACGAATCAGGGGTTGATCCATTCCTATATTCATATGGGTGGGAAGATCGGCGTCTTGATCGAAGTCAATTGCGAAACGGACTTTGTGGCGCGCAACGAAGAATTTAAAGCCTTCGTGAACGACCTGGCGCTCCAGATCGCCGCAGCCAATCCATCATACGTCAAACGCGAGGACATCCCCGCAGACCTGGTCGAACGAGAGAAAGCTATCTTCGAAGGGCAAGCGAAGGAACTGGGCAAGCCCGCAGCGGCCTTGCCGAAAATCGTGGAAGGCAAGCTGGAAAAGTTCTATCAGGAGAACTGCCTGCTGGAACAATCCTTCATCAAGGATCCGAGCGTCACGGTCAAAGACTTGGTGGCGCAGAAGATTTCCAAGATCGGCGAGAACATGAACATCCGCCGGTTCACCCGCTTTCAGTTAGGCCAAGCATGAGTTCTGCGAAATACCGGCGCCTCCTCCTGAAAGTCAGCGGGGAGATGTTGGCCGGTGAGCAGGGCTACGGGATTCAGCCATCTGTCCTTGAGGGACTGGCGCAAGAAATCGCCTCTGTCGTTGCCCTGGATGTCCAAGTTGCCGTCGTCATCGGCGGCGGCAACATTTTCCGCGGGCTGGCGGCCAGCGCATCCGGGATGGAACGGGCCTCTGCCGACTACATGGGCATGCTCGCCACCGTGATGAATGCCCTCGCTCTCCAGAACGCCCTCGAACGGGTCGGCGTCATCACCCGCGTCCAATCCGCCATTGAAATGCGCCAACTGGCCGAAGGCTACATTCGCCGGCGGGCCATCCGTCATCTGGAAAAAAACCGCGTCGTGATCTTTGCCGGCGGCACCGGCAATCCCTATTTCTCGACCGATACGGCTGCCGCCCTCCGGGCCATGGAAATCGGCGCGCAGGTCATCCTCAAGGGAACCAAAGTCGACGGGATTTACGATGCCGATCCGGTGAAAAATCCCTCGGCGAAGAAGTACAACGAGATCCCGTTCCTCTCGATTCTGAATCAGAATCTGAAAGTGATGGACTCGACGGCCATCAGCCTCTGCATGGACAATAACCTTCCCCTCATCGTGTTCAAGTTGACCGAGCAGGGGAACTTCAAGCGGGTCGCACTCGGCGAACCCATCGGCACGCTGGTCACGATCAGCCCGCGCTAGCTCATTACGGAGTACCGCCATGTCGAACGCAGCTGCAGTCAAGCAAACCCTGACGACCCACATGGACAATGCCGTGGAACACCTCAAGCGGGACCTTGCCGGTCTCCGCACAGGCCGGGCCTCGGTGGCGCTCCTGGATGGCATTCGGGTCGATTACTACGGCACCATGACACCGCTCAAACAGATCGCCAACATTTCGACCCCGGAAGCGCGACTCATCACGATTCAGCCCTGGGAACCGCAATTGATCAAAGAAATTGAAAAGTCATTGGCGAATTCCGGACTGGGCGTGAACCCGTCAAACGACGGCAAGATGATTCGAGTCCCCCTCCCCCCGTTGACCGAAGAGCGCCGCAAGGAATTGACGAAGATCTGCAAGAAACACGGCGAAGACACCAAAGTGCAGATCCGCGGTTTCCGGCGCGATGCGAACGAAGAGTTGAAGAAGCTCCAAAAAGATGCGAAGTTGACCGAAGACGAACTGCGCAAGGGAGAGCAGGAAACCCAGAAGCTCACCGAGCAATACGGGCAAAAAATCGACGACGTGATCAAGAAGAAGGAACAGGAGATCATGGAAGTCTGAGTCAGGCTTCCAGACCCATCCTCATCGCGTGCCGACTATTTCTACATCCTCTCCGACCTACGCCACCGTCGACCTCTCCGCCCTGACCCATAATCTGACACAGTTGCGCCGTCTCCTCTCTCCCGGATGCGAGATCATGGCGGTCGTCAAGGCCAATGCCTACGGCCACGGCGCCGTCGAGGTGGCACGATCGCTCGTCGCACAGGGAGTCACGCGTGTCGCCGTCGTCTCGCTCGACGAGGGCATCGCCCTCCGATCGGCCGGGATCACCGTTCCTATTGTGATGCTTGGGCCTCTGTTCGCAGAACAGCTTCACGACATCATCGCCCACCGGCTCACGCCCGTCCTGAGCGATCGTGCGTTGCTCCCCACTCTGGCCCAGGCCACGGCCTCGCTCGCGACCCCCTACCCGATTCACCTCAAAGTGGAAACAGGCATGGGCCGTCTCGGACTGGCTACGGACGAACTGTTGAACCTCCTCGACTCAGACCCATTGCCGGCTTCGCTCAGGATCGAAGGCCTGATGACTCACTTCGCCGATTCCGACGGCCCCACGACAAGCCAAACTGAGCATCAGCTCGCGCTCTTTCAACACGTCATGAACGGCATCACGGCCCGCGGCCTTTCTATCCCGCTGATTCATGCCGCCAACAGCGGTGCCGCCGTCCGCTATCCGCACTCGCACTATTCGCTGATTCGACCCGGCATCATGCTCTATGGCTATCACACCTTGCCGAAATCGATTACGGCGCCCGACCTCAAACCGGTCTTGTCATTGCGGAGTTGCATTGCGCAGATGCGCGCCATCCCAACCGGTGGCACCATCAGCTATAACGCCACCTTCGTGGCAAAACGGCCGACCCGCGTCGCCGTACTCCCGATCGGCTATGCCGATGGGTTCAACCGGCGACTCTCGAACCGCGGAGAAGTCCTCGTGCGCGGGCAACGCGCCAAGGTCATCGGCCTGGTCTGTATGGATATGGTGATGATTGATGTGACGGAGATCCCGAACGCTGCCGCCGGGGACGAGGTCATCCTGATCGGCCGCCAGGGACGTGATCAGATTACCGCTGCCGATCTGGCCGAATGGACCGGCACGATCGCCTACGAAACGCTTTGCGCGATCGGTCCACGCATCCCACGCCGCTACCAAACCTCCTAGCGCGATCGCCTCCGGCGGCTAGAAATTCATTCGGAATGAAATCCCGCCGGTATGATAGGTCGTGCGATAGAGTCCGTTCACCGCCGTCGCCAGGGCGCACCCGCAACTCACCGTCCGCTGTTCATAGATGGAAAGCTGATAGGACAGGTCGAATCCCACGGCCTTCGGCTTGATCGGGCCGACCCCGAAATCGCCGCACCGAATCCCGAAGAATGTTCCGCCCTCCTTGCAGACCAGCCCGAATCCCACCGACGGGATATGCACATCCGCCCCGGGAATGGCGGGATCGAACGTGAGATCAGGAATTTGCGTCGGTGAATTGGTATAGCCGGCGCGAACGGCCATTTCCCACTCCGGCAGCGAATCCATCTTCAGCCAGCGGTGCTCCGTCCCGAGCATCACCGTGTAGGTGCTACGCCAGTTTTGCGGCTGAGGAATGACACCGCCGTTCGCGAGATAGATATCCAGATTCCTCACGGATTTCCATCCGACATAGTCCACATCCAATTCCAGCTTCCACTCACGCTCAGCCGTTCTCGTCGGCCAGATTGCGATCGCTCCTGTAATGACTTGCGGCAAGACGAACGTCGTCGAGGCATCCGACGTCTTCACGCCGTTGGCGAGAATCCCGCCGCGCAAAGGCAACGGAACCTGATTCCGGTACACCACACCGATATTGGCAACCGGCTTCCCCTCGGCGTTGCGCAACGCCGTATACAGGAGACTGACGTTGAAGCCGGCAGCTGTGCCCTTCCCATAGAGCTCGGCTTTCGATCCAGCTGCCCCGAACACGGCAGGCGATCCGGGCGGAGCGATGAATTGTTTCTCGAAGTGCCCTTCGCCCAGCATATCCGAAAATGTATAGATGTCGGCTCCGAGACCGAGCGACACATCCGGCGTGACTTGATAGGCGATGGTCGGCTTGATATCGATCAACGGTAACGCGGAAAAGGTGGCCTTAAATCGTTGGGGGCCGGCGTCCGAATACCGGCTGACTGAGCCGAGCGGTGACGTCAGGCCGATCCCGACGGTCAGTCCGTTCAACATCGACACCCCAAGGTCGCCGAGATTCGCCGTGACAAACAGATGCGCCGGCGGCGGCCAGGCCAGGCTGCCATCGCGAGTACCGGTGGCGTTGGCACCGGAGGTGCCGGTGAAACTGGTGGTTCCTCCGGTCAGCAATCCACCGGCCATGATCTGCACGCCGTGCAGCTGTGTCATACCCGCGGGGTTGTAGTGCAACGCCGACGGATCGTCCGCCTGAGCCGCGAAGGCGTTTCCTTGCCCGGACGCGGACGTCCCCTGCCCCTGGATCCTCGGCACCTGAGCCGACGCTGGAGAGGAGAACCAGCTCGATAGAAGGACACCTCCCACGATCGCACCGATCAGCAGCACTCCACCGCATCTCCACGTCGCTGTTATCAAGACACCCTCCGATATGTGGTGGCCATCGAATCACTCCGATCCCACATCCTCAAGATTATTGAAACCAGTGCGCCATGACCGCATCCAGCTCAGCGGCCTCAAACGGCTTGAGCAAATACGCCTGGGCCCCCATCCCGATCGCTTGGACCGCCAGCTCCTTGGAACCGGACGCCGTCATGATAATGATCGGGATTTCGGGAATCTGCAATCGAATCGCTTTCAGGAGATTCAGTCCTTCCATCCGTTCCAAACCAAGCTCCAGTATGATACCGGCATACCCGATCGACTGAATGGCGGTACGCAGTTCCTGCCCATCCGTCGCGGCATCGGGGTGATATCCGCCGGCCCTCAGCCGGTCGGACAGCCACTGCCGAATGTCCGGATCCTCATCGGCCACCAGCACGCGCCGCGCTGCAACCGGCTGGCTTGGCGGAGACAATGGGATCGTCGATCGGAGGGGCAATGTAAACGAGACTTCGGCCCCCCCTGCCGGCCAGTTGTTGGCCGAAACACTTCCCCCTTGGAGCTCGACCAGCGTTTTGACGATGGAGAGCCCCAACCCGAGCCCCTTCGGGCCGCTCCGCTGTCCCTGCTGCACGCGAAAAAACGGATCGAAGATCTTATCCAGATCCTCGGCCGGAATTCCCGGTCCCGTATCCCTGACCAGAACACGGACGAATCGGGGGCTGGATGGATCGATAGCCACCGTGATCTCACCGTCCTCCGGCGTATACTTGACGGCATTCTGGATCAGATTCACCGCCACCTGAATCAATCGATCGCGATCGGCCAAGACCTCAATGCGCCGATCTGGCGCAGTAAGACCGAGCCTCTGCCGCCTGGCGGACGCCAGGGGGCGCAGTTGCTCAATGGCGTCAAGCAAGCAAGACTCCAAATCCACATCGACCGGATGCACCTCCAAGCGGCCGGCCTCAATCCGGGTCCGGTCCAGAAGATCTTCGATCATCCGAATCAGCCGATCGGAATTGTCCAGCATGCGGAACAGATACCGCTGCTGCTTCTCATTCAGCGGACCGGTGAGTCCGTCCAGAAGATTTTGCACGAACCCCTTGATGGAGGTCAGCGGGGTGCGCAGCTCGTGCGAGACATGCGAGAGAAACTGCGACCGGAGCCGGTCGGCCTGCTCCAACGCCTCGGTACGCTCACGAATCTTCAACTCCAATCCGACGTTCCATTCCTCGATCTGCTGATAGGCCGCCGCATTATCGAGCGCGATGGCGACTTGATTCGCCAGCGTGGTCATCAGCTCAAGATCGTCCTTCGTCAAGCTCGGCTCGTGCGTCCGGTCCACCGTCAGGATCCCCAGAATGTGGTCTTTGGCCTTCAAGGGGACGATGATCAGGGACTTCGTCCGGCTCAGTTCCGCAAGCCGTCGATTGATCGGATGGAGCTCCTGCCAGACCGTTTGGATATCCGCGATCAACAGCGGAAGACCTTGCAGGACCGCCATCCCCTCAGGGCTGTTCCGGTCCGTCACCGGCACCTCGCAATCCTGCGAGTAGGCCAAGACCTCATCGGACGCTCCGATCACGCGCACATGCCGAATCACACTGCGCAAGGGATCGAACATCGACACCATAGCACGGTCGTAATGCAAATCCTGCGTGAGCGTTTCCAGGACACGCTCCAGCAGCGTATCGCGATCCAACGTCGCGCTGAACAGGAGTCCGGCTTGATGCAGGGCCGTCAGTTGAGTCACCTTCCGGCGCAACTCGACCCGCGTCTGCTCCTGCCCCAAATAGGCCTCGCGCAATTCCTCATGCCGCGATTCGACGAACGCGATCTGTTCGCGAATGAGCGATTCCCGCTGTCGACTTTCCTTCCGCAGACGGCGCTGCATCAGCCATCCGGCCGCCAGGACCGGACTCAATCCGGCAAGCGCCATCTCAGCCGGCCCCATGGCGGGGAACAGAAGGCGCAGTCCTCCCGCGAGGCACAACCCGATCAACCCGCTCCACAGAATCCAGTGCGACTCGCGCCGAGAGCCTGGGTTACCCCAGCCATCCCACGCCGGTTCGTGCTGCAAGAGACCCAGCCCGGACTCATCCGCAACGGCCTCACGCGGAGCCGCCTCGGACGGCACCGGCAATGCCGCCAGCGTCTGGGACGCCCGTCCCCATCGCGCCGGCCCGTCGCTCTGCCATCGAATCAGCCATCGGCACCACTCATCGTCGTTGGAGACGCACGACAGATTCGTCAACGTCGCCGGAGGCAGCCCATGCACGCGCGCCGGAACCGCCGCGAAAATCCCCTGGGCGGACTGACAAACCAGATAGGTGCACCGCCGCCTGAATGGCCCGAACTGGCGAAGCGTCCGGTCGGAAAAACGCATGGCGAGCGTGGCGGAACCCGGCGTCACATCGACCACCCGGCATTCGACCGAACCTGAAGCAAACTTGTTGCCGAAATAGGGAAACATGCCGTAGATCTGTTCGAGCGAGAAGGGTCGCGCCAACACCTGAATGATCGGCGACATTTTTTCCATCCCGCCCGCGAAGATGAAGTTCGGATCGCCGGTCAAGAGTTCGCAGAACTCGTAGAGGTAGGCGGCAAATTCGTAAGAGTAGCTATTCCAGGGGTTCTTCAGAAACTCCGGCGTGACATGGTAGACGGAATCTTTGATGCGTTGATTCAACAGCACGCACAATTCGTCGACGGCCTCCGGGCCTGCGCCGTCTCCCCGTTCACGAGTCAGCGTCTTCTCCAGGTCGAGAATGACCGCCCGAATGCTCATGCCGCTCAAATCCCTGATCGTCTGGCCTTGCTCATCCAACCCGAACGGGCGAAACTCCATGAACGGCCGGTCAAGGATTCTGCGTTCCTTTGGCAAGAGCTCGATCGACGGCAGTACTGCCGGTTCTATACCGTCCAATGACTGAATAGACATGACACCCTCCCCTCCGGGGACACGCTGCACGCGCCGGACATCCGGATTCCGGCGAGGCTAGTATAGGAAGGGAGGCTAGGGACTTCAAGAGAGAAGATCGCACGGCGGAAGGGATGGATCACGCGGAAAGACCGATCAACAGAGCCGATTCGGCAGGCTCTGTTGACCGGCCCGGCAGGAGAGCGGAGCGGCTTACTGCTTCACCCGGCGCTTGAGCTGTTTCTCGATGCTGGCCACCTTGCTGGAGAGCCGGCCTTTTGCCGCCTTGCGATAGTCGACCTTGATCGTGCAGGAAATACGTCCACAATCCTTGCGCATCCGTTCGTAACACTTCTTCACGACTCCGAAGACTTCGTCCCATTCCCCTTCCAGCACGGTGCCCATCGGATTGAGCCGATAGTCCACACCGCTCTTGTCGATAATGTCGAGCGACCGGGCGACATACTTCCCGACACTCTCCCCTTTGCCCAACGGGGACATGCTGAATTCAAGCAAGACCATCGTCGCCGACTCCTTTATGTGGTTTTTGCCGCCGGCGCCGCCGCCCCCGCAGCCGTCTGCCGGGCGCGCTCGTCCTGCCAGACTTTCGGATATTGGACTTTCCCCAACAGACGGAACCCGTCCAGCGCCTCACGCAGTAACGCGCGCCGCTTGTCCGCATCGGGCTCGTTCGCCTTCGCCTGCTCACGAAGGTGACCAAGCCAATCGACAAAGGCCGAAAACTCGCTATCGAGAATACGCTCCAAGTCTTCCTTCATGAATCCCGACAACGCCGGGGCCACCCCGCTGCTGCTGATCGCAACCCGGGCATGCCCGACCGCTACCACCGCCGGCATCGTGACACTAGACAGCTCCGGCATGTCCACCGACCACAGGAGAAATCCCTTTTCCCGCGCCTTCGCCAGCAACATTCGGGCAAAATCCCTATCCCCACGGATCGTATTCAGCACCAGTATCGTATGCTCCAAATCGGTCTCGCGGAAATGCCGGCCGCGATGAATGACCTTCGCGGACGCGGCCAACAGTTTCAACGATTCATGCAGCGTCGGACTGATCACCGTCACCCGGGCACCGGATTCGAGCAACCGCTGAGACTTCTCCGCCGCCTCTTCATCGCCGCCGATCACCAGGACGGAAAACCCTTTCACATCGAGCACCAAGGGAAAACCAGGATTGGGAGCCATAACGTGTTCCTCCATACGGCACAGGGTGTAACTGGCAGCCATCATACAATAGCGTCTTCCTGGCCGTAAACCGTACCCTCCCCTTTTCCCCGCGACCTGTCTATAATGCGACGCTCATTGAGACTCTGGAGGATCCATGGCCGGAATATCAGGACAAGCGATCGGAATGGCAGGCAGTATCATTGGTCTGGCGGCCCTCGCCGCCTGGCTCGGACTCGCCCATAGTTGCGATCCGGCCACCGGAGAGCCGGTCGTCGCAGGACGGGTGACCATCGCCCCGAATCTGGCCGATCAGGTCAAGCCGACCGACGTCCTCTTCGTCATCGTGAAACGCCCTCAGGGTCCGCCACGGCCCATAGCCGCCAAACGCATCGATCATCCGACCTTCCCGGCCTCCTTTGAAATTACCAACGCCGATGTGATGGTCGAAGGATCGGAGCTTCGCGGAATGGTGGATATCGTGGCCCGACTCGATCGTGACGGCCAGGCCGGACCGGCCCAGCCGGGCGATATTGAAGGGCGCTACGCCAAGAATCCCACCCTCCCGGGCGGACGAGACTTCGAGATTGTCCTAGATGCGGTGAAGTAAGGGGGAAAGCCCTGAGTCCTGAGCGAGTTTTCTGAAAATCCTGAATTGCGCTGAGTACTCAGAACCAGGCTGTTCAAACGCGCTTTCAGCAAGGCCGCAGGCCATAGGTTGACCAGGCAAGAAAAACAGACCGTTCAAACAAGCTATTCGGCAAGGCCGCAGGCGAAAAAACACCGCAGGCGTACCCTTAGGGGTACGTTGAGGATGTTTTAGAGACGAGAACGCAGCCAAGAGCTGGTTTCAACGGTCTGCGCTAAGTTTCGGCGGGGTCGGCGTCTAGTTCCATATTCCAATACAGATAGTCCCGCCAGCTCTCCGGCGTGTTGCGGATCCCGATTGTAATCGTAATCACCGGGCTCCAGCGCGGCTTCACCGGTTTCTTCTTCAACTTCATCCCGGCTTCGTCCGGCGTCCGCCCGCTCTTGCGATTATTACAGCGCCAGCAGGCCGTGGTGATGTTCTCCCACGTCTTCTTCCCGCCCTTGGCAATAGGAACCACATGGTCGAAGGTCAACTCTTCCGTTCGAAATTTCCGGCTGCAATATTGGCAGGTGTAGCCATCGCGCGTAAAAATATTGATGCGGGAAAACTTCACCGCCCGGTGGCTGTCTTTCAGACGCACCAGCTTGAGAAGCCGCATGACTGCCGGGAGCTTGATCGAGAGGGAGATGCCGTGGATTTCACGGTCGTAGACTTCGAGGACTTCGACTTTGCCTTGCCAGAGAAGGGCAATGGCTTTTTGCCAGTGAACCACCCGCAGCGGTTCGTACGTCGAGTTGAGCAGGAGAGTCATTTCCATGCAGCAACCTCATTCCCTACCTGGCTCCTCTCTGAGAGGCCATCCAGTTAATCAAGGGCGTATATGATAATTGTATGCCATAGGCCCCGGGCGAAATCAAGCAACCCCGCATCTATCGCCCTCTAGACGCCGCTATCGGTTTTTTGGGACACTGCCCTCCATGAAAGACTTCGTGATCGTGGCCGCGCTCACCGACGTGCCTCCGGGAACAACAAAGACGGTGGACGTCAGCGGCATCTGGATTGCGCTCTGCAATGTCGACGGAACGCTTTATGCGGTCGACAACACCTGCCCGCATGCAGGCGGGCCGCTTGGGGACGGGAAACTGAAGGAAGGCACCATCGAATGCCCCTGGCACGGTTGGAAATTTGATCTAAGAACCGGCCAGCGTGTGAACAATCCCAACTTTACCGTGGCCTGCTGCGACGTGCGAGTCATTGACGGCCAGATTCAGATCAAACTCCCGGAGGACCTGACATAGGCGGCATGGGAGGGGCGCCAGGCAGCGGCGGCGCAGGCGTCTGCGGCCGATCGGAATCCGGCGGCATCGGCGTCACACCATCGGCAGGCACCGAAGCGGCATTGACCTTCTTCTTCCCTAAGTGTGCGTGCCAGATAAATTCCCGCTCAAACCATTGGCCGCTTACACTTTGATCGCGCAACTGCAGGCGAATCTCATAGATGTCCCCTTCTACCTGCTTGACACGCCACTCACCGAGCCGCACCCCCTGCCCGCGCTCCTTCATCGAACGGACATGTTCGTTCATCGCTTGAAGAATCGTCGGAAACCCGATCGCCTGATGCGTCTGCACCATGGCCAGCGCCTCGGCCGCTTGCTTGTCGGCCATCGGATTGAGAGACGGCGGCTTCGTGACAAAGTAATAGAGCCCGCCGAACACGAGCACCGCCACCACCGCATAGTGGAGCGTTCTCACCAAGAACGAGGATTCCGACGCTGCAGTCGAGAGAGACGGATCGGTACTCATAGTTCAGATACTCAATTCCATAGGAGAGAGCGATGGGCTGACGGGCGAACACGCATCGCAGGCATCTTAGGAAGCGATTGGATGGTTGTCAATGGACGATCCCGCGCGCTAACCTGTCTGCTTGTCTGACGAAAAGCCGGTGTGCTACAAGTAACGCGGCACCATCGTCACTCGAATCACCAAGAGCGCCTCGCATGAAATTCTTTTTGTACGGAGACAACCTCAATCTGACTCAACTCAAGCGCCGGGCTCCGGAACATCAGTTCCTCTATCTGGCCACGCTGGGCGATCACACCATCAAGTTCTGCCGATGGTCGGCGCAGTGGCGGTGCGGACTCGCCAGCATCGCTCCCTCCCCCGGAGAAAAGGTCTGGGGGGCGGTCTTCGAACTGACCGACGAGGATCTGAAGATTATGGATGAGTTTGAGCAGGATGTACCGCCAGGCGCCTACCGGCACCTGCAGATTACGGTCCTGAACGAAGCCGGCGAGAAGGAGCTCGTGACGACCTACGCCGCCAATCCCATCGGAAAGTTCAAACCGAAAGACCACTACCTCGACTGGGTCATCAAAGGACTCAAACAGTGGAAAATGCCGGAGGAAGCCGTCGAACAGTGGCAAGCCTACCGGCCTTCGTAGGCAGCGCGACGCACGCGCTGTGTTCACACATCACCCACTCTAACTGAGGGAACTATGCCAAAGCCAAAGCATCATATTCTCGTCTGCACCAACTCCCGTCCTCCGGGACACCCCAAGCCCTCGTGCGGCAGCGCCGGAGCCGCGCAGTTGCTCATGGCCTTCAACATGGGGCTCATGCAGCGCGGCGTGCAACCGGGCCAGGTCCTCGTCAGCGGCACCGGATGCCTGGGCCCCTGCGAACAGGGCCCGACCGTGGTTGTGTACCCCGACAACACCTGGTACTCGAAGGTGACGGAAGCCGATGTCGCAACCATCCTCGATGAACACATCATCAAGGGAACGCCGGCCGCGAAACTAAACCCGGACGCAGCCTGGAAATAGGAATAGCAATCAGCCGTCAGCTTTCCCAAAAAGCTGATGGCTGATCGCTGAAAGCGTTTTGCACTGACATGAGCACCACCCCGAGTCATAAAGAACATAAGCACCATGCCCCCCGTTCTATCGGGTGCATGGTCATTACCTGCAGCGACACCCGCACACCGGAGACGGACACGAGCGGCCAGCTCATCCAGAAACTGCTCAAGGAAAATGGGCATAATACCGCCGCCTACCATCTGGTGAAAGACGAACCGGCGCAGATCACCGCGCGGATCACCGAAGGCATCGCCAACGAAGCCGTCCAGGCCATCATCATCAACGGCGGAACCGGAATCTCCCGGCGGGATTCGACGTTTGAAGCAGTCGATGCCATGCTGGAAAAACGGCTGGATGGATTCGGCGAAGTCTTTCGCTATCTGACCTATCAGGAAATCGGCTCACCGGCTATCATGAGCCGAGCCACCGCCGGCATCATCAAAGGCCGCGTCCTCTTCTCCACCCCAGGCTCGGAAAACGCCGTCCGCCTGGCGATGGAAAAGTTGATCCTTCCCGAACTCGGGCATCTCGTCAAAGAACTGACTAAATAGAACAGGCCATCAGCTGTTAGCAGTCAGCCTTCAGCTTCGATACATCCAGAAAACTCACCCCAGGCCTCTGATTCAGCTGAACGCTGACAGCTGATGGATTTTTTCAGTCCTGCGAAATCTTCGGTTCCGAGTAACTGACGTCCGTCGAAATCTTCGACTGCGCATACTTCCGGAAGGACAACATCACATCCCTCACTGAAACCACACCGACAATCGCGCCGCCTTTCGTCACGGCCAGATGGCGCACGCCGAGATCGCCCATCATTTCCTGCGCATCATCTATCGACTCACTCCCCTCGATCGTACACAGGGGCGTCGTCATGATCTTCTCAACCGTCAGTTTTCCAAGTGGCTTGCTGGTCGCCACCGCCCGGCGAACGATATCCGTGTCCGTCACGATCCCCACCAACTGCTTGCCCTTCTTCACCAGCAGCGACCCGACTCGGGCCGTCCGCATCTTCTTCGCCGCACTCACGATCGACACCGCCGGCCCGACGGTTTTCGGATGCTTGCTCATAATCTTGAATACGGTAGACATGATTTCCCTCCCTCTCGTTGATGGTATCGAGTGGAAAGAACGCCGGCCGCGCTCATTCAGCTTTGACTTAGAGTAACACAGTTAGAAGGGAGCACTCAAAACAGTCGGATAGGGACTACGGAGAGACATGCGGCTGAGAGCAAGACCACTTTGATCTCATTAAACAAACACAAAACACGAAGGATGCTCAAAACGGTCATCCAACAAGGCCGCAGGGAGCAGGACGACTGAGGCGTACCCTCTGGGGTACGTCGCAAGGAGACCTACGACTGAGAACGCCGTTGGGGAGCGTTTTCAGCATCCTTACACTGTCAGTACAATCTTCCCGAAGAACTTGCGAGAAAGCATCTGCTCCTGCGCCGCCCTCGCCTCCTGCAGCGGATACGTGCGGTCGATCACCGGGATCAGCCGCTTCTGACCCATCAGCTCCGCCGCCTTCACCAGTTCCGCCCTGGTGCCCATGTAGGAACCTTTGATCGTGTACTGGCGGGAATAGATGTACCGGAGATCCACCTTCACCTCGGCGCCGGTCGTCGCCCCGCAGGTAATCAATCGGCCGCCTTTTGCCAGCGAGGCCAGACAGCTCTCCCACACTTCCGGCCCGATATGCTCAATCACGACATCGACGCCATGGCCTTCCGTCAGCAGCTTCACGCGATCGGCCACTTTCTCCTTCGTGTGATTGATCACCGCATCGGCACCGAGCACCACCGCCTTGGGAATCTTGTCATCCGATCCGACCGTCGTGATCACGCGCGCGCCGGCCAGCTTGGCCAGCTGAATCGCCATGGTCCCGACGCCGCTCCCTCCACCCATGATCAACACCGTCTCGCCATGCTGGAGACCGGCCTGGGCAAACAACATATGCGACGCGGTCACCGAGACCAGGGGGAACGCCGCCGCCTGTTCGAACGAGAGATTCTCCGGCATCGGCAGCACATTGCGGAACGGCACTTTCACATACTCGCCATAACCGCCGTGCATCATCGCCCCTAACAAACTGTATGAGCGGCAGAAGTTGTCCCGTCCTGCCAGACACTGTTCGCATTTCCAACAGCTGATCCCGGGCGAGATGAACACGCGCTGCCCGACCGTCACATGATCCGCCTGCGCCCCGACCTGCTCGACCACGCCCGCGACATCCGACCCTGACACATGCGGCATCGGCATGGGATAAGCGGGATTCCCCTGGCGAATCCAGATATCGAGATGGTTCAATGCGCAGGCTTTGACCTTGACCAGCACCTCATCCGGCCCGATCACCGGCGTCGGCAGATCTTCATACGACAATTTATCCGGCCCGCCATGCGCGCGAAATAAGACAGCTTTCATATTCAGCTCCTTGCTAGACCACACCTGACATCATAGAACCAGATCGGAAGAAACCAGAAAATGCTTGAGGAAGCGACTGGGACTTTCTTCCTTGGGGAAAAGTTCCTTCGCACAGGATGATCAAAACGTCATCTAACAAGGCCGCAGGGAATGCGACGACTGAGGCGTAGCTTTCTCACCCACCCACCTCAAGCTGCTGGAGCAGCTTGTTCCCTGCGGGGTACGTCGCAGGGAGACGCGCGACCGAGAACGCCATCGCGGAAAGGCACGTCTCGGCGTGCCGGGGTCGGGCGGGTGAGAATGAAGCGTTTTCATCATCCTGTTAGAACTTTAGCTCGCCCTCCACCACCATCACACACTCCCCCCCCACTTTGACTTCCTGAATGACTCCGTCGGAGGAATCCACCTGGATGAGAATGCGCGAGGGCCGCTCGATCTCATAGCCCTGCTCCGAGACGATTTCGGTCGTCGGCTTCACATCGACAATGCGGTGATGCACCAGATAAGCCCCCAGCGCCCCGCTCGCACTGCCGGTGGCGGGATCTTCCAGAATGCCGATGGCCGGCGCAAACATACGGGTATGGACCGTCGAATCCGGCTCGACCGTGACCGTCGTAAATACCATAATGCCGTTGGCGCCGAAACGTCCGCAGAGATCGGTAATGGCAGAGGGATCGGGGTTGATCGACCGGATTGCCGTCAGCGTCCGGATCGGCAGAATCAGCACCGGCAGCCCCGTCGAGACCACCTCGATCGGCGACTTGGCCTCAGCCACAGCATATTTCGGCAGCCCGAGCGAAATGGCCAGCTTGTAGAAATCCGCTTCATCCTCCACCGCGTCGAGAAACTCCGGCTTGGGCTGCGACATGACCACATGCTCGATCTGCTTCCCCACCCCGCGCAATTCCACCGGAAACAATCCGATGTTGCACTCGTAGAGCAAGCGGGTCACCGCGCCGGTGAGCGGCACGCGCCCGAGCTGCGCCAGCAGATAAAACGTGCCGATCACCGGATGGCCGGCAAAAGGCAGCTCTTGCGTCGGCGTAAAGATCCGCAACCGCACCACTGCCGCCTGGTCGGTCGGAGGAAACACGAAGACCGTCTCGGAGAGGTTCATCTCCCGGGCGATCTGCTGGAGTTGATCATCGGAGAGCCCGTCGGCATCGGGAAACACGGCAACAGGATTGCCCCCGAAAGGCTCGGAGGTAAACACGTCGGCTTGGTAGAACTTCAGCGAGCGGCGATCAGACATGCTGCCCCCTCTCACTCGTTAGGCAGGGCGTTGGAGTGCTTCATATGATTGCACCAATGGATTACGAATGTAGTTCTCGACATAATTCTGCAGCGAGCCGTTGCGATACAGCTGCTCGTTGGCAAAGCGCGTATCGACCTTGTGCAATACTTTGACCCGGACGCCGGTCTTCTCGGTGAACTGATCCAGCGTCACGCCGGTAATGTCCGTGAACGGCCCGCGGCCCGACTGCATGATGCACTTCGGCACGTGAATGACTTTTTCCGTCGTCAGCCGCCGGGCGATATCGTCGAACGTCAGCAGCACCGTGCAATCCGAATCCCCGCTCAACATGGCGTTCGGCACGTAGAGCACCCGCGCCTTGTTCTTCCGGTACATCGAGAGAATCTTTGAGACGCTCCAGCCTGTGACCAGCGTATCTTTCTTGTCTAATTCAAGCGAATCGAAGAGGCTGATGATCCGCTTCCGGCTCAGAAACGCCGTGATATAGGCCTCCGTGTGGATCGTCTGCAGATTCGGCAAGGCCGCATCGTAGATCCGCAGCGCTTCCTCCGCCAGATGCTTCCGGCCCTGCCGCATGAGGCTCGCCGTCTCCTCCTTGAGGCCACGCACCGGTGTGAGCGTGCCCATCCAGAGGACGCACTTCTGATTGATCTTGGAAATCTCCATCGCATCCTTCGACATCGTATTGGCGTCGAAGGCATAGAAATTCGCGGACGACACCGCCGGGCCATCCAGCACCTTCATCAGATGCTTCACCGAGGGCGCGTGCGGCATGAGCCGCTGGCGATACTCGCTGAGGGTGATGACCGAGAGTTCGAAGTTGATCCGGCCGGGATATTGCGCGACGAGCTGATGGATCTTCGGCACATGCACGAAGCCGACAGTGAAAAACTGGATGCTCTTGTCCGTGTACTTCAGAAAATCCTCGACCCACTCCATTGCCTTGGGATGGAGAAAGAGATCGGTCCATTCCATGAACTCGTTCCCGCCCAGGCACCAGAACTGCTTCGGGTCCGTCGGCTTCTTGCTGATGTAGTCGAGGATGTATTTCCAGTCTTCGTCGGACGTCTTCGGCGGGTCGAGCGTTTCGCGGTAGGAGTGGTCCAGCTCATAGCAGAACTCGCACTTCACCGGGCAATCGCGCCCGAGACTCAGCGGGATCTTCCCCGCGTCCATCTCACGGCGCAACACATCGCGATAATCGTTCTTGGTGAAGATCGGAGCGGCCTGGAGCATCGGAATGGGCGTTGGCATTGATTGACGACCTTGCTCCGGTTACAGTATCAGTATGACAGACGAGACAATCCCCGAAGAAATCGCCCGCGCGCTGGAGGTGCTGGGCCTCGCACTTCCCGTCACCACCGAGGATCTTGAACGGGCCAAGCGCGTGCAGCTCTATACCTGGAACCCCGCCCGCTATTCGAACCTGACGAACAACCCCAAGAAGTACATGGAAGCCTACAAGAAGGCCGAGGAGATGACCAAGCTCGTCGAAGCTTCGTATGCCCTCCTCACCGCCGTCCTCGTGCCGGACGAAGATCCCCGTTCCTCGTGAAGCGTATTTCGTATCTCGCAATACCGTTGCTCATATCTCGTCACTCATAGCTCGCGAGATACGCTTCACGATTCACGCACGACGCGCTATCCCACACCGTGGGAAACCACGCGACTCATCCCCTCTTTGCCGTCTTCTCCTTCGTTCATCGACACCGGCCATGTGACCAATCCTGAGACCGCATCCGACGCTGTCGTCTGCGTCTGCTTCGCATAGATCTGCGGCAGCTTGTTCGTGCCGAATTTGGAGATGTAGAGGAACACGTGCTCGCGGGAGTTCACCCGCACCGCCCAGGGCTGGAAATCGTTCTTGTAGAACTCTTCGCACATCTGCATCGCGTCGAGGCAGGACAGGGTGCTCGGCTCGTTCAACGTGTAGTAGTAGTCCAGCGGCAGGTCGTACTCCTCCTGCTTGTGGATCGTAATGCCGAACTTTTCCGGATTGCGCACCATCGGCGTGTGCCGGTAGGCCACGAAGTAGAAAAGTTCGACGGAATGAATCACCGGCTGGTTGTCGATGACGAACTGCCGCGTCTCCAGCGCCTCGTCCTTCGTCTCGCCGGGGAAGCCGTAGAAGGCCATCACATGGTTCCAGATCCCGGCCTTCGAAGCCTGGTGGAGATTGTTCTGGATCACGCTCTTCTTCGCATGCTTGTCCATGAGGTTCAGTACGCGCTCGTTCGCCGACTCCATGCCGTAATAGAGGGTGCAGCAGCCGGCCTTCGCCGCGAGATCCCAGATGGCCTGATCCTGTAACGTCTCTTCAAACCGGATGAGCGTCGTCCACTTGATCCCGACATTCTGCTCCACCAGCAGCTGCGACACTTTTTTGAAGAGCGCAGGCGGATAGGATTCGTCGCTAAAGAGGAAGTGCTTGCAGTTGTATTTATCGCGCAGCGCCGTCACCTGCTCGATCACGTGCTGCGCCGTCATTCCGCGATATTGATCGAAGTAGCCCTGTCCGTGGTCGCAGAACGTGCAGCGGCCCCAGTAGCAACCGCGCGTCGCGAGATAGGGAATGATCCGCTCCGGGACAAAATAGTGATCCAGCGGCAGGCCGTCGAAATCCGGCAGCGGCAGGGCCGCCGTCTTCTCCGTATAGACTTCCTTGCTCTGCTTCACCCCGTCGGCATGGCGATACATGAGATTCGGCACCGACTCCATTGCCCGCTGGCCGTTCAGCGCCTCGATGTACCAGAGCAGCGCATGTTCGCCTTCGTAGAGGATCGCCGCGTCGAACACCTCGGTGAAGAACCGCTCATGGTTCGGCAGCTCTTCCTGCAACCGCGTGATGACATTCCCCCCGACCACCACCTTGATGTGCGGGAAGGTCTCCTTGATCATCTTGCAGAAGGTCAGGCCAGCCAGCAGCTGCATCTGCGTGCCGATCGACACGCCGACCACCTCCGGCTTCTCTTTGCTCACGGAGGGCAGCACCAGCTGATTGCAGATGTCGCGGTAGACGTTCACCTGCTCGTCGTCGAGACAGGCGAAGACTTCTTTTGAGACGCCCGGGCGATAGCCCAGGTTGCTTTCCATCGGATAGAAGACGAGCGAGGCCGGATAATAGGCGGCGGAGATATACTGCATCGCCTCACGGAACGTATTGAGCGCCAACTCCAGTTTCTCGGCTTCGTAAAACCGTTCGCCGCGCACGACCAGCTTGGCATCTTCCGCCCGCTCGGCCAGGTCAAACACATCCACCGCATAGGCCTGCTCGACCACGGCTTTCTGATCCGCCTCGCGATCCGTGAGCGTCCCGGCCTTTTCCTTGTCCTGCAGCGGCTTGAGCTGCATGCCGAGCCGGGCCTTCACCCAGATCAGGAACTCCATCGTGAAGAAGTGGTCGTACATCTCGATGTTGATGTCGCGCTGCACGACCGTATGCCCGGCTTCCCGCAGCACCGCCGTCAGCGACGGCAGCGCCAGATAGGGCGCCGTCGGCACCCACTCGGGCGGAAACAGCAGCATCACCTTCGAGGTCTTCCGATCCTCTTTCTTGATCGGCGACAAACCGTCTATTTGGACGAGACCGGAGCTACTCATATGTTCTTTCTATTTCCCTGCTCATCTCGCGTCACTGCCATTCTGCCCACTCCTTTGTAAGGAGGGGAAGGGGAGGTAGAGACCGAGCCTCTACCCCTCCTAGCCTCCCCTTACAAAGGGGAGGAATTTTTGGACCAGCTCAACTCCCTCGTCGATCGCTTCTCGCCTTTGTCCCCTCTCCCGTCCCTCTCCCCACCGGGGAGAGGCCAAGGTGAGGGGTCTCACATTTTCCCAGCCAATGTCGGCGTATGCCCCGCAATCTTAGCGGCTTGATATTGCAGATCCCGCAACTTATCCAACCCGAACTTCGCGATATAAAGAAAAATATATTCCCTGATGTACAGCCGCAGATCCCAGCCAGCGTAATGGTTCTGTTCGAATTGCTGAAACACCCGCTCAGCCTCTTCGATGCTCATGCCGTTCTTCACCGTGTAGTAGTAGTCGAGCGCCAGGTCCCATTCGGGGTTCTTGTAGGCCGTCACGCCCCACTTCTCCGGATGCTTCGCCACCGGGTTATGCCGGCCCAGGTCGAACGTGCCGAACCCCAGCGAATGCACATAGTCTTTGTTCTGCTCCAGGAACTCCACCGACGACCAGGCCTCTTCCTTCGTCTCGCCGGGAAAGCCGAAGAAGCCCATGCAGTGGTTCCAGATACCGGCCTCCGCCGTGCGCTTGAGATGCTCGGTCATGATGGCGGTCGTCGTGGCCTTGTCCATCAGCTTCAACACCCGCTCGTTCCCCGACTCATAGCCGAAATGGAGATACTTGCAGCCCGACTCCTTCGCATCCTGCCAGACTTGATCCTCCAGCAGACTCTTCTCAAACCGCATGTGCGTCGTCCAGACAATGTCCATCTTCGTATCGATCAGGCCGCGCGCCAGCTTGCGGAACAAAGCCGGCGGGTACGACTCGTCGGTGAAATGGAAATGCTTGGCTCCGTACTTGTCGCGGAGGTGCCGGATCTCCCCGAGGATGTCCTGAATCTTCTTGCTCCGGTACCCGGCGGTATAGCCCTCGCCATGGTCGCAGAACTCGCAGCGGCCCCAGTAGCAGCCGCGCGTCGCCAGATAGGGCAGGATCTTCGTCGGGACGAAATACTTCTCCAGCGGCAGCCCGTCGAAATCCGGCGGCGGCAGCGCATGCATGTCTTCCGCAAAACTCGTCTCCGAGGTATGGACTCCGGTCTCGTCTTTGTAGATCGTATTCGGCACGTCGGCCAGGCTCCGCTTCGCCCCTACCGCCGAGACGAGTTGGACAAAAGCCGTCTCCCCTTCATAGACCACGGCGCTGTCGAAGTATTGGAACAGCGGCGACTGCGGCAGCACATCGCGCAGGCGCGTCACCGTATTGCCGCCGATCGTCACATGGATATGGGGGAAGTGCTGCTTGATGAGGGCACAGAAGGTCATGGTGGAGAACATCTGCTGCTGCAGGACGATCGAGATGCCGATCACATCCGGCTGCTCCGCCTCGATCGCCGGCTTCACCAGATGCTCGAATACATCGCGGTAGATATTCACCTGGGTATCGTTCACTGCGTCGATGACTTCGGAGGAAACGAAGACCTTATAGGACAGATCCGTCTCCATCGGCGGCATGCAGATCCGCGCCGGGGCATAGACCATGGAAATGACAGCAGTCACTTCGCGGAACACTTGAATAGCCCACTCTAACTGGTCGATTTCGTAGAAGACTTCTCCGCGGATAATCGCCTTCGCCTTCTCCGCTTTCTTGATCAATTCATCGATCCGCTGCCTGGTCACATCGCAGAGCGCCAGCTGCAAATCCATTTCGTTGGCGTCCAGATCGCGCTTCTTGGAGAGCTTGCGAAGCCGGTCGAGTTGTTGCGGCACCCGGCGCAGGACTTTCTTGAGGAAGTCCTCGCTGAAGTACCAGTCCCACATTTCGAGGTTGATGTCTTTTTGGATAACGGTATGGCCGGCCTGACGGAGGACGGCGGTGAGGGAAGGAAGGCTTAAATAGGGTTCGGAGGGAAACCAGTCCGGCGGGAAGATCAGCATGACCTTCATCTTCCGCCCGCTGGAAGCTTCGAAACTCTGACGATTCAATAAGATGAGTTCTTTGGAAGCGCGTTCACCCTTGGAATACTCAATTTTCATCGAACTCTGGTCCTTCTTCTGCCCGGCCGAGAAGAGACAGAAATAGTCAGAAAGCCAACGGGTTACAACGGAAACGTATTGTACGGGGGAGAAAGATTGAGATGCAAGAGCGGGGGACGGAGCGGCCAGATAGTCCTTTGTGCTCGCTGAGGCCCCACGGTGTAGCAGTGGTCCCTCAATGCGCGCAGTGAAGGACTATCTGCCCACTCCTTCAGAGAGAGAGGGAGAGGGAGGAAATGAAATGACTGGCATCACAAGGCCCTCGTTCGAAGGCCGCAATAGAAGCAACCTGAGCGCCCCTAAGATTAGGGATTGGCCAACATCTTCAGGATGCGTTTTGCGAGGTGTTCGTTGACTTCAGCGTGGCGTGGAACAGGCTGTGAAACCTTGGTGGTGGGATTGTGATACCAATCGTGCTTTCCACCATGACGGACGAGCACACAGCCGTTGGATTCAAGCTGTCGAATGAGATCTTTGCGCTTCACCGAAGTGTCAGCTCAGCAAGCTTGCGCACTCCGGGAATTTCGCCGCTGGTGAGATCGCGGTACAAATCACGAAGGTGGGCTTGCAGATCTTCGAACGACTCCCCTTGCGTCCAGTAATCGGGGTAGTCCTGGAGGTAGCCGAGCCACTGCCCTTGATCCTGCCAATAAATATACTTGGTCGATTCCATAACGGGCATTATAGCCGGACTCTAAAGCCCTGGGAAGTGGAGAGCGGGAAGAGGCAGCTTTAAACTTCAGATGAGCAATCGACGAAACCCAGGATGCTCAAAAAGTCTGTCCAGCAAGGCCGCAGCCGAGAGAAGCACCGGAGGCATAGCCTCTTGGCTATGTTGAGGATGCGCGCGAGGTGAGAACGCCGCTGGCGGGCTTTTTCAGCATCCTGATTTGGAGGCCCGCTCGCCCTTCGACGACTCAATGCGCATGAAGGAGGCTCCTCGTCTATCGCACCGGCATTCCGGAGCCCGCCGAAGCTTTAGCAAAGGCGGGTGAAACACCCCAGAATGCCAAGGGGTTAGCTATAGGAGGACACATTGTAAGGGGGTGGGAGAATCAGATGCAAGCGGGGTTAGATGCATTGGGTTTCGCGAACTCAGTTAGTTCTCGTCTTCCTTACTGGCAAAATCTCGGCAGGTCTGCGCTCCTCCTGGTACGATCCACTCTTTCCGAGCGCACCCTTCTGGCATCTGAGAGCTATCCATTCCTATTGCATGGGACGGCCTATTGCAGACTTTTCCAAGCCCTAGCGGGAATCCCCCATCAGTATTGTTGATTTCGGAATCCTTTCAGCGTAGGAATTGATGCGATTCATCAGGTACGCAAAAGAGCTCCCAACACCGTTTCTGTCATTATGCCTGACGTTAACCTCCAGACTCGCGTACTTCATAAGGCGGCAACACCTCTCGAATACCACGTCTATAGGGCCGGACTTGAATGGGACTTGCTAGACCCCATAGTCATCGAGAAGCGCGACGATCTAAAGTCAGAATCGCGTTGGCGCGATCGTGTTAATCCATACCAGCACCAGGTCACAAATCTTATAACATTTTGCCGCCGTCTCCCTGTCACCTTACTCGCCGATGACGTTGGACTCGGAAAAACAATTAGTGCCGGGTTGATTGTTAGCGAACTCATTTCACGGTCGCGCCTTTCCAAATTCCTCGTTGTCTGTCCAAAGTTATTAGGTCCTCAGTGGCAAGAAGAACTCGCATCCAAATTTGGCATCCCCTCAACGATTGCGACAGGCCGAGAACTTATCCGTAAAGAGCCAGAAGAGCATGGCGCCATCATAACAACGTATAACTCCGCCCGCTTGTACCTGGACGAAATTCCACGCGACCGTTTCGAAATGCTCATTCTGGACGAGGCGCATAAGCTTAGAAATTTGTACGGGGTCGAATCTGCGCCACAGGTTGCCAGACGCTTCCGGGCGGCGCTCCAAGAGCGCCGGTTTCGCTATGTCCTGATGTTAACGGCGACGCCGATACAAAATCGCCTCTGGGACCTTTATTCGCTGGTCGACCTTTTAACAGTTGCGAGGGGACATCAAAATCCATTCGGCAGTGAGGGAATGTTTGCTCGCAAATTTATCGCTGACAGCCGTGAGAAAGCGCGCCAATTGAGGCTGGAAGCAAGAGAGGAGTTTCGGTCCATTGTTTATGGCTACATGTCTCGCATTCGGCGAGGAGACGCCAAACTGTACTTCCCTGACCGCAAGGTACACTTGCACAAGGTCAAACCAACCCCTGCAGAGCTTGAACTAATTCAAACGATTGCTAAGCCAATCCAAAAGCTAAATAGGCTGGCTCAAATTTCGATATTGCAGGCGCTCACGAGCAGCCCTGAAGCCCTTAAAACACAACTAGAGAACATGGCCCGAAACGGAACAGTTCCGCCAGAGCTGGCACAGGCAGTTAGTGCGCTCGTCACGCGAATGCCAGTTACCGCAAAGCTTCAGGGCTTAGGGGCTCTAATTGACAGACTGAAAGGTGAAAATCCAGAGCGTTGGCGACTAGTAGTCTTCACGGGGCGACGTGAGACTCAAACGACGATTCAAACCTTCTTGGAAAAGCATGGCTTAAAAGTCGGTATTATCAATGGATCATCTGGGCCTCGCAACCAGGAGACACTTGCTGGGTTTCGAAAGACACCGCCAGATTGCCACGTAATTGTTTCGACTGAAGCGGGCTCTGAAGGCATCAACCTTCAGGTCGCAAATGTATTGGTCAATTATGACTTACCTTGGAATCCAATGATCGTTGAGCAGCGGATCGGGCGAATCCAGCGCCTCGCCTCTGATCATGCCAGCGTCGCCATCTTTAACATCATATTAAGTGAGACATTTGAAGAATACATAGTCGGACGCCTCATGGAGAAACTTCAATTAGCTTCACACGCAATTGGAGACATCGAGGCTCTCCTTGAAGCCTCAGGAATCGGCGAGGATGAAGAGGAAGGACCCTCTGGCTTCGATGAGAAAATCCGCCAACTCGTGATTGCCGCCCTTGCGGGAAAAGATATCGAGCAAGCGACTCGTCAGGCCGAGCAAAGTATTGAAGATGCAAAACAGACCTTGGCTCGAGAGAAAGAAAACATTAATTCACTCCTTGGTGGAATGGACGGTGCCGCCTACTCAGGCCCACGAGCCCCGAGGCTACCAGCGGTAACGCGATCAATGGAGCCACGTGAGTTCACAGTCGCGGCTTTTAAGGTGCTTGGCGCGCACGTCACTCAACTTGAAAACGGGCTGGTGCTTATTGAAGAGAATCGAGAACGTCAATACATCGGCTTTAATGATCAGTCCATTAAAGAAAACAGAGCCGTCTTGTACGGGCCGGGCACAGGTCCATTTCTCGATCTTGTTCATCGAGTCATAGGCTCTGGTCTGCATAATCTAGAGGACCTGGATGCTCAACCAGCTGTCCGATGTAGTGAAATCTCTTCTGCTTGGCTTCGATCTTTCAATGCTTCGTTAACTGACACAGATATTCAGACTGTGAGCCAATGCTTTGATGGCAAAGCCATAGTTCGGATTCGGGCTACAGTCGCGCATGATAGTTACGAAAGACTTGTCGACGTCAGTTGTTCTGGGGCCGAGCACAAGACCCCATTTGTGCGTAGAGGGTTCGACCCAATACCTCAGGTAATCCAATATCCAAGAGACATAGGGCTGAACCTGGAGAGTCTAGTAAGAGATGCTCAAAATGATATTGGCATTTCTGAATTCTGCCGCTTCTATTTGGAGCGGCGTGCAGAGGAAGTTCGAGCTGCGGGAGATGATCAGCGAAGTGCCAAGAAACTTGAAGATGATTTTACCCCCAGACTAGAGATGAGCCTTGTCGCCCTGGCAGGGAAAGTCTATCGGCGAGTCGAGGTACAAGTTCGTTTTAAACTGGAAGGCGAGAAGGAATATGGAAGTACACTTATTCTCGTCCCACATGATCCGACTCTAATCGATGCCCCTAAGCTTTGGACATGCGCCAAAAGCGGCCGTAAAGCTCCTCCCATATGTTTTAAACAGTGTGAAATATCTGGCCAATCCGTGCTTGAAGACCTGCTTGTGCGATCCGACGTGTCTGGTAGATACGCCTTGTCCGAGTTCATGGTTGTTTGTGCATCAACAAATAGCCGGTTACTAAAGGATGAAGTGGAAGAATCAGCGGTTACGAGCCAACCAGTCGCCAAGTGGCTACTAAAAACTTCGTCCATAAGCGGGAAGCGAGCGGAACCAGAACATTTTGGGAAGTGTGATTTTACAGGCGTAGAAGCACTTAAGTCTGAGCTCGCGATCAGTGAAAGCTCAGGCAAACGATATCGGAATGATGAACAGGTTCGATCATCTTATTCCGGAAAATGCGGCCACGTCTCAGAATTCATAACATGTGCGGTTACAGGACAGCGTCTACTGGCTTCTGAAGCGGAACGATGTGAAGCAACCGGCAAGCTTACATGCCCGGGCATCCTTCAAGTATGTTCGGTATCCGGCAAGAAACTTCTCCCTTCTGAGCTTGAACCTTCTGCAGTAACAGGCCGGGCGGTTAAGCGCGGTATTCTTAGAACATCGGCACTCAGCGGAAAGCGTGCAGAACCAGAGCATTTTGGACGCTGCGATTTTACGGGGGTTGAGGTACTGCAAAGCGAGCTGACCATAAGCGAAGTATCGGGTAAGCGCTACAGATCAGATGAGCAGCTACGTTCTGTGGTAGCTGGAAAGTCTGGGCACAAATCAGAATTCATATTTTGCGGGGAGACCAGACAACCCATTCTCATGTCGGAAGCAGAGCAATGCGCAATAACCAATGTTTACGTCAGACCAGGAATACTTGAGGAATGTGCTGTTTCGAAGAAACGGGCGCTCCCAAGTGAAATGGAGCGTTGTGCTGCAACAGGGAAACGGGCGCTAAGGAAGTTCTTTGTCACTAGCAGTCTGTCGGGTGTACGCATCATTGAAGAAGTTGCCACAAGGTCGTCAAATGGAGGGTTTTGCGCCCCAATTGAAACAAAGCCATGCCTATGGAGCGGACAGAAATGTCACCCAGACGACCTTCGGAATTGTTGCCTAACCGACATACCCATATATCTTGAGTTTGCCAAATCCGGAACGCATCCTTCGCTAGAGGTGCTCGTCAATCTGTTGGATGGCACTAGAAGAACCGAGGACGAGCCGCAGGCCTGGGGTGAAATAGCCGAGAGGATTGAAGCTGATTTAGGCAAAGGGCGTTGCCGTGTGCTGGCAGCTTCACTTTCCCCAGATAGAGTGCATCTCGCCGTATGCGCTGAAGTGCGAACCCTGCTCGGATTCCAGGTCAAGTATGCTGGTGCAGTATACGACTTAAACGATCATTCCATTGTTGGCTGGGTGGCCCTTGGCCGACGCACTTCTACAGGATGGTTGGTTGCTAAGGAAAGATAATCTGAGACATTCTGAGTTTCCCGGCGCGGGGCGGTCCGGTGCCTTCTTCGCTTCCCCACCCCCTCACCGCTTCTCCCCCTCAAACACCGGTAGACCAAGATGGTGTGAAAAAGTAGAATGTCCCCGTTTCTTCATCCCAAACGTGGAATTTACCTGCGCAAGCGAGGCACAATCTGAATGTCACTTTCGCCAGCAGACCAAGACCGGCTAACCCATATCTTTTTCCCACACCTAGAACCTAAAACTCGGGGCGTCCTGGCAACCGGAGGGCGCTTCGCATATTACACAACCGCAGAAACTGCGACTTGCATACTCACGAATAAGCAGATTTGGATGCGAAACACCACGACCATGAATGACTATTTAGAGGTTGATCATGGATTCAATTGCCTAAACGCCTCTTACAATGGGGCGCCGGGCAACATTTTTAAAGCTACACTCAACGCCTGTTTCCCTGGATTGGCTGAAGAAGTCAGAGACTTCTTTAATGGGTGGTGGCCTAGTATCAGGCAGGATACCTTCATCACCTGCTTATCTGAGCACCTACCAGAAGAAGATCAGAATGGACGTCTTTCAATGTGGAGAGCCTACGGTGGACAAACTGGAGTTGCAGTCATCATCAATGGCGCAGTGATGTTTAGTAAATCCAATTCGCTTAACGTATTCTCTGGTCCAGTAGACTACCTCAATCCAGACGCTTTCGCAGCCCGATTCGAACTGATCGCCAAGAACATGGAGCGCGAGGTCGCTTTCATTCAGAGTCTTAATAAGGAAACCGTAAAACAGATCGTATTCAACATGCTCCGCTTCGCAGTTCTGTGCACAAAACACCCTGGCTTTCATGAGGAACGAGAGTGGCGAAACGTAGCCTCACCAAAAATGCATCCCACAGATCAAGCAACATTAGAGGTTGAGGTCATTCGCGGGATACCTCAGCCAGTTCTCAAGCTTAATCTGCAGAATAACCCCGAGAAAGGTCTCACAGGTTTGGCCATCCCTGACCTGCTAGACAGAATCATTATCGGACCTTGCGAGTTCCCGCGAGTCATATACAGCGCCTTCCTCAGGCTACTTGTTGATGCCGAGGTACCAGAGCCCGAAAAGAAAATCATAGTCTCCGACATTCCCCTCAGAAAATTGTAAAAGTACCCCATCTGTTACTCAATCCCATTCTCGCCGCGTGGCGAGGGGCAAAGAGAAGGTATCAGGAAGCATTTCCCGGCGCGTGGCGCGCCGACGCCTTTCCCTTTCACAACACAGACCGATGGACCAGTCGGTCGGGAAAGAGTAGAGTGACTCACGGCTTTCTGCTAGGCATCGAGGTGCAGGAGCAGCGATGACACAAAAAGACGGTGGTTCATCTGCCCGTTCTGCGTTTTTTCTGCTCATCCCGGTTCTCTTTCTGCTCGGTTGGTTCTTGCTCCCCTCATTCGATCTGAGTCCAAGCCAAATCCGCGCCGCAGGCGGAGGTCAGACGAAGTTCCAGCGCATACCGACGCAGTTCATCGCGGCGTTGGGCGATCCAGGTGCGACCTCCGGGAGCGGAGCGCAATCGTGGGGTCTGTGGCCTCTGGACCCGGGTCCTCGGGGCGTCGAGCTGACCAGTTATCAACAGTTGAAGGATGCAGGTGGAGTGGCCCCGGCGCGCTGGAAATTTGACAGCTCGGACTGGTGGCTCGAGGAACACGGCTTGATCATGGAGCAGCCGACCTTTCCGCTCCCTCCCGGCAAATACATGGTCACGGGCCGCCGCGACGTGACGGCTGTGCTGACCATTCATCCCGCCGACAGGAATGGCGACAGGCGCTGGGAGCTGGATAAGGGCGCGACGCTCTACGACGTGACGCACCTGGCCTGCCGCTCCGCGCGCTATACACCGGCGGCGGTTGGTGGTTCGTGCTCGCCGGCCAACGTGCAGAAGACTGCGTTTCCAGTTGCGCCAGGGGGAGCGATGCCTCCGGTCGAGGACTGCACGAAGCAAGACTATGCGGTTCTACTCGTGATCGACGTGGGCGTGGAAAACTGAACGCAGGTGACGACGGACGAGACTAAGAAAAATGTGCCAGGTACCACTTCCCGTCGCGTGACCGTCCGGCTCCCCCTTCGGCTCGGCTCGCCTTACTGCTCCCCTATTCTTCTCATCTCATCCCTCGACAGACTTGCATTTTCAGGCATCCGGGCATAGCCTTACCTGCAAGAATGGCTAAGGAGAACGCCCATGGCAAAGGCAAAGGCTGAAGCGCTGGAACTGATCAAGAAGCTGCCTGATGATGTGACCACGAGTGGGATTATGGAGGAGCTATTCTTCAAGCAGCAGGTGGAGAAGGGCCTTCAGGATGTAGCTGAGGGACGCGTCCTCACCCAGGCAGAGCTGAAAGAGAGAATGGCCCGATGGCGCAAGTCCGCTGGTCGCTGACTGCCGGGAACGATCTTCAGGACATCGAAGACTTCATCGCCCGTGATTCCGCACTCCATGCGATCACGTTCGTCGACCGCATGGTTGAATCCACAGAGACACTTCTCACGAACTCCCACATCGGACGCGTTGTTCCCGAATTCAATCGCCCGGATCTTCGAGAAGTGATCTTCGGAACTTATCGCATCGTCTATCTCGTGAAAGACGACACCGTCTTCATTCTTCGAGTCGTCCACGGTGCGCGAGATTTACAGGCTCTTGTTCGCCGAGAACCTTGGGATATTGGCAGCTAACGCCTTGAGAAGAAAAATAGGGAGATTCTGAGCCGCCCCCCGATTTCATGGACACCGCGTTAGGGCACATATGCGGCTTCTTAGGCCCCCCCCCGCTGCCGCATCGTCGATTCCAACCCCAGCGTCGCGGCTATCTTTGCTTGCCAGTCTTCCCTTCCGAATGGCTGCTGCCGACTCACGCAGGTCCGCAACGTAACCAGTTCATGATTAAAGAGGGACTGATCGATCTAGTCCCCTTTATCTTCTCCCCAAGGCTTGCTGCCCTGGGGCAAGAAACCTGTATAGTGAGCTGTTCACCAAAATCACATCGTCGGAGGCTTCATGGATTGGTCATCGCTTACTTCTACTGTCGAATTTCTGGTGTTTGCGCTCGTCGTGGGCGTCATCGCCAAAGTGCTGATGCCCGGAAAGGATCCGGGTCAGTTGATCGGGACGACTGTGATCGGGATCGGAGGCGGCCTGATCGGCGGCTGTCTTGGAGGCCAAGTGGGTCTCACCGGGGATTCCGATATCGCCGCGTTCGTCTTCGCAATCATCGGGGCGTTCCTACTACTGATGCTCTATCACTGGCTCGCGGCCTGACGAATTACGAAGGGAAGAGCTGTCAGGAACCATTTCCCGGTGCGTGGCAGGCCGGCGTCTTCCTCGCTCGCCCAGCCCTTCACCGCTAATCCCTATCACAGAACCAGAACTCTAGACCTGCCCGTGTTGAAAACGTACAATGTCCCAGCTTCTTCATTCCGTATTGCATCCCCAGCGGCCATACTGCATCTTTCAAATGAACAGGACACGTCGAACGCAATGGAAATCAAGATTGTCCGTGAAGCCATCACCAAGGCTGAGCTCAACGAGATGGCGAAGCAACAGTTCGGCGATATGGTGAAAGCCGTCGTCGATGTGGAGCAGCGCATTATGGCGATCGGTGGAGAACTGCATTCGGACGAGGAGGCCATGCTTCTCGATCAGGGGTCAGTACAGAAGAACCTCTGGGGCATCAATCTCTACCCAGAACAGCCGGCCACCGAATGGATCGAGTTTGACTCCATGATCAATGTGCGCCCCTCAGGCGGGAATCGCTCCCGATATGTCGAAAGCGCCGAGGTCCGCGAGTCCATCACCGTGATCGTGAGTCGATTAGTCAAGGAGTAAGCGGCATGTCACACGTCCATGCAAATCTTGCTGCAGGCCGATGGCAGACCTTGTCACTTATGGAACAGCTGGCGAATGTCGGGAGCGATGTGGCCCGTGCGCGTCGGTGGCAAGGGAAAGATCCGGGGCTTTCCGAAAAGGCGTTTATCCGCGCATTAGAACTGCTCGACCTGTCGATCGGGGATGCCCGCTGGAAAGGTCGCAGGAAAGAACTCACGCGTGTGCGCGAGGTGCTCTGTGATGCAATGAGCGGGGGCGCCGCCTACAACAGCGATCTGGCCAGTCTGGACCGCTACTTCTTCCACTTCGCCGTGGCGGCGCGAGCCGGCCACTGAGGAGCCGGAGAAACCGTGGACATTCTGAATTTCTTCTGAGTTGCGGAACGGTGTTTGGTTATGTCCCCCCGTATGCAGCGCGCGTTTCTCGCGCCTCAACAGGAACCTCGCTGGCCTTTCAGAGGAAGACGATACCCCCGGGCTAGGCCGCGAACCGATCCTGCTGATCCCAGGCGAGATGCTCGAATTCGGCTTGATCTAATTTGAGGTGCGCCAGGACCTTCTCGCCGATGGCACCCCACTCTGGAGAATCCTTGCCTTTCCGGAGGCGATGACAAATACAGTCCACCATCGCCAGGACCGCAATCACGGTCCGGATATTCTCTTCGAACGGAGTGAGCTTCCGCCTCGCCCCGCCGAACAACTCGCGAGTCCGGTGATGATTGAGAATGATCGTGCCGATTTCTTCCGGCAGATGCCAATGCCGGCTCATGAGCGCCCCCACGACCGCATGATCGGTTCTTAAGCGCGCATCCTCGAGGTCCGTCAGCGACTGCTCCGGCCTCTTCGCCGCCTCCTGCAGCACCTCCGCATACTGCGGAAGGCGTTGCAGCAGAATCGGCATGCCGCAATCCCGAAAGAGCCCGAGCAGGTAGGCTTTGTCCGCCGACATGACGGGCACCTCACCCATCACGCTCGACAGGACCAGCGCCGTGTCGTTCGCGTCGTCGAAGAAGCGGTCTATCCCCGCTTGATTGTTCCCCTGAAGTTCGCTCTTCATGGCCAGGGCGATTACGACGTTGACGACATTGGGCATCCCGAGCAACACCACTGCCTGGCGCACCGACTCAACCTTCTTCGGCAACCCGAACCACGGTGAGTTGATGGTCTTCAAGACTGCCGCCGCCACACTCAGGTCACGCTCGATGATGCGCGCCACAGCTTCCACATCAGGCTCGGCCTTGGCCCGCTCGCGATTGATATCAAGCAACGTCCCCGGTTGAGGCGGCAGCGTCAACCCCTCCAGGAGCTGCATGGCAGAATCTTCAGTCAGTTTCCTCAACACCGCCGACTTGTTATCTTCCATCGTGTGTCCTTACTCACATAATAATGTCTTTCTTTATCGGTTCGGACGCGGATGTCTTTAGTCCAATTCCCCTCACCGCATTATTTCGCCAACGCCCTTCCCTTTTGGGGGAGAAGAAGACAGAGATATTCTACTTTTCCAGACCGTCTTGACTACAGGTGTCGAAGGGGGGAACGGTGAGGGATGGGCGGCAAGGAAGAAGCCTGAGTCCGGCGGATGGCGAAGCGGTTTGGGATGGAAGCGACGCTACGGCAACGCGGACGGCCGAAAGGGTCCTGACAAGAGACTCCCTGGACCTGTGAACTAGCCAAGCAGGGGTTTCACGAGAGGATTCGTCCCGGTCCTACCGAATGCCGACGAATCTTCCCCGCAATGAATATTCGTAACTGTCCGTCAATACCTTGGTGATATCCGGGGCGTGATAATCAAATTGTTCAAATACCGTCTTGAAGCCCAGTTCGTACATCAGTCCGATGAGGTCTTCTCGTTTCACCCAAAATGACTGGCTATTATGGAAAGAGGCCCACCGAAGACCTTGCCGTTCGTCAGCGGACACATTGTCCTGAAACTCTCTATACCAGCGGCCCTTCAGAGATTCGTTCGTTGTCATGGGGGACAGCACATATTGGGGCTTGACCCGATCGGACTCGATCGAAAAATGCGTATCGAGAACGAGCAATTTTTTCGTCTGCTTGGCCACCTGTTCCAGGAATGCTCGTGGTTGATCCAAGTGATAGAACAGACCGCAGCAAAACACCGCGTCAAATCTGCCGTAACGGGAAAAGTTCAACACATTATCCTGTACAAATTGCAGGTTCGGGAGACTGACATGGTCTTTCACATAGGTACAGCATTGAAAGTTCGCGTCTCGGACCTCAATGCCCACCGCCTCAAATCCCATCCTGGCAAATCCGACCGAATAGCCCCCTTCGAGACATCCCAGATCCGCAATTCTGTAATTCCCCTTGCCGGAGGGAAACACCAAATCCAACACCCTGCTGACAGAGTGAAACCCAGGCCATTGCTCCAGCAACAGTGGCGCATCGGGTATTGTGCATCTGCCGTCATCGAGCCGGATGTTGTGCGCAGTAAAAGGAGGCACGTTCATACCAAGCACCTTTCATGAAATTGTTATTTCATCACTTTCCACTGCTGTACCCCGGATGTGAATTCCACGCCTTGTATGCCCCAAAACTCTGAGTCTGTCCATATCAGAAACGGACATTGGACCTGCCGGCTGGGGCTCTGAATGGACAGACGATGACAACGCAAGAATCATGGGCTGGTCCTGCAGTCCAACACCCCCAGCAGCAGCGCCACGCCCTCCATCTCCCGCCTCGCCTACCCCCGCGATAGACCACACCGCCAGGACAAGGTACAATGACCGCGCTTCCTGACTCCCTTCGCAACAGATTTTCCAGGTACATCCTATGGCAGTCAGCACGACCTACACCGTCACCGTCCTCTTGGACGTCAACGAGATTCAAGACGTGGACGACCGGGCGGAAAGCCGCAGCTATATCGTCGGTGATCGCGAGTCCAAGCAGGCCGTGATCATCGATGCCGTCATCGAAAACGTCGAACGCGACCTTCGACTCATCAACGAGCTTGGGCTCACCCTCCGCTTTGCCGTCGAAACGCACATCCATGCCGATCACATCACCGGCGCCTCGGCCATCAAAGATCGAACCGGCGCGCAGATCGTGTACGGCGGCGGCGCCAAGGGCGAGGTTACTGGTGCGGATCTGTTCCTGTTCGAGGGCGAGGCGCTGCGGCTCGGTCAGACGTCACTGACGGCGCTGGCAACCCCCGGTCATACGAACGGCTGCACGAGCTACGTGCTCCCTGGCGCCGTCTTCACGGGCGATGCGTTGTTCATCCGCGGCAACGGCCGGACCGATTTTCAGGGCGGCTCGCCGGAGAAACTGTTCGACTCCGTTCGGAAGAAACTGTTCGCGCTGCCGGACGACACGATCGTCTACCCCGGACATGATTATCAGGGCCGAGTCGCTTCCACGATCGGCGAGGAAAAGCGATTCAACGAACGCCTCAACCTCTCGATCGACCGGACGGCCTTCGTCGACATGATGAATCGGAGAAACGTGCCACGTCCGGCCAAAATGGATATCGCCATCCCCGCTAACATGCGAGCCGGCCGGGCCACCTGATCACTCAATACAAAAGCTAGAAGAAGACCGGAACATTCTGAATGTCCCAGTGCATGGCCGCCCAGCGCCTCCCTCGCCTCGCAGGCTCTTTCCCGAATGCGCCCCTTTCCCCTTGCGCATGATAGATTTAGTTTAATCATACGCGGAGGAAACCCATTGAGGGTCTTGCGAAGAACTCCCCTACTACTCAGCCGCCCTGAGCTCTCTCTGGCCGGTCGCTTGTTCGTCACGCTTGTCGTCGCGGTGCTTGCGGTCGTTCCTGCCAGGGCGGAGAATTTTCGCTCCGACTCGAAGCGACTCGGCAACTCTAAGATGGACATCGTTCTCACCGAGGTCCAGCGCCAGGCAAGAACCTCCATCGTCGTGATTCAGATCACGGCCATCGGTTCGTCGGTGGGCTCCTCGTTCTTTATCCTCTGCAGCCTGCGCGACCTCGCCCGGCAACGCAGCCACTCCCGCTATATCGTCAAGGCGGAGGATGTACCCCGCCGCAACCAGATGCTGGTCGGGTTTCTCAACGGCCGTACCGAAGAACCGGCAGGGCTCGATCCGCGGCTGGCGGGACAGCCGGTGATCGACCTCGACTACTTCGCGCCGATCTGCGACAAGATGAACTGAATCGGATCCCCGATACAGTCGAGCGCCTCTCGCTGCACATCCGGCCTCAGTCGAAGGAAGATATTTAGAGAGGAAAAGAACGATCGAGAAGGGGATGACACCATCACGTCAGGTACGGGCACATGGCGCGGCCCTGACTTCTATAGCGCTGTCTCTGCTGCTTTGGCCGCGTATCGCTGTATCTCGCGGTCCGGAATGATGATATTCACGATCTCGCCGTCTTCGTAGATATCTGCGACATTGAGCGCTCCACTCACGATCAGCGCTCCAAGTTCCTCTTCGCTGATATTCAGGCGTGTCGCGGTCGCTGCAGGAGAGTGACCCCGTAGACCGGGATCCCGCTCAAGCGCTGTCATCCATTCTGTTGGCGAGTATCGTTTTCTCATGCACGCAGTCTATAGAAAGCTCTGCCCCATTTCAAAGGCCTCGAAGAAAGCCGCCCGTCCCCGAGGCGTTCCCGTCGCCACCGGCACTCATTCGACGACGCTGAATTCGTACCGGGCGCTCGTCAGCGCGGCCAACAGTTCCGACGCATGATCGCGACCTCTGGTTTCCATGGTGATGTCGATGGCCGCTTCGTTCAGGCTGACCCCGTAATGCGCACGGTTGTAGGACGTCTCCACGATGTTGGCGCGCGCTTTGGAGATGACCGCCGTCAGGCCTTCCAACGCGCCGGGATAGTCCGGAAGCAGGATGCGCAGGCGCAACCGCCTGCCGTCCCGCACCATGCCCTGTTCGATAATTCTCGCGAGCAGATTGACATCGAGATTGCCGCCGGACACCAGGACCGCAATGTTCTTCCCGCGGTGATCCGTTTTGCCTTGCAGAACGGCGGCCAGCGCCACGGCTCCGGCCCCTTCTGCCAACGTTTTTTCGCCTTCCAGTAAAGTCAGGATCGCCTCCGCAATGTCGTCTTCATCGACCGTCACCATCCGATCGACATAGCGGCTCACGAGCGGCACGGTGCGCTGACCTGCCCGTCGAACGGCGATGCCGTCGGCCAACGTCGATTTCGCAGGGAGATCAACCGGTCCCTGCTGCTGCAGCGCCGCTTGCATCGACGGCAGCCGGGCGGTTTGCACGCCGACGATCTCGACCCGGGGGTTGCGCTCCTTGACCGCGCACCCGATGCCCCCGATCAGCCCGCCCCCTCCGACCGGCACGACAATCACGTCCAGATCCGGGTTCTGTTTCAACAGCTCCAACCCGATGGTCCCTTGCCCCGCGATGACCGCATCGTCATCGAAGGGGTGTATGAATACCGCCTTACGCTCCCGGCTCCGTTCAATGGCGGCCGCGCAGGCCTCGTCGTAGTTGTCGCCATGCAGCACGACATCCGCCCCGTAGGCGCGCGTGGCCGACAACTTGATCAAGGGCGTCAAGCGAGGCATCCAGATTTGAGCCGGAATGCCACGCTGGGTCGCGTGATAGGCCACGCCCTGCCCATGGTTTCCTGCCGAAGCTGCGATCACTCCCTGACGCCGCTCCTCGTCCGTCAGAGTCAGGATACGATTCAGCGCCCCGCGCTCCTTGAACGCGCCAGTCATCTGCAAATTTTCCAGCTTGAGGAAGACGGAATTGCCCGTCAGGCGGGATAGCATCTTCGAGTGCATCAACGGCGATTCATAGATGGATGCACCGATGCGAGCAGCGGCTGCTTCGATCGACTCAAGATTGACCATACCCCGTTCTCCCTTCCCGTGATTCCTTCAGGCCCCTGCGCAAAAAGAAAACCCCTGGTGGAACCGAATCCGCCAGGGGCCGTTGCTCGCGTGTGTGTCCAGTCGCAGGCAGGCTCAGGCGGAGCGGGCGATCATGATCGCCGCCGCCATGCTAATTCCGATGCTCTGCCGAATGGTTGTCATCATGTCACGATAGGTGGCCGCTTCATTACCTTCCAGAAATTTATATCACTCACGGATGGACGTATCAAGCATTCGCCCATTGTCGCTCCCCCGCCCGTCCCTTTTCCATTGCTGCTCACTGGACAATCTAGCCGAACATCTGCGAAGGCACGGTGCCCTGCATCGCCTCGGGAATCGGCTGTCCCATCAGACGCAAGCAGGTCGGCGCCACATCGAGCACTGACAAGGTGGGAAGCCGACTCCGACCGGAAATGCCCGCTCCGGCATCACTTTCGATCCGATCGGGCGCAGGGTTCGATACCACCCGTCGTGATACACGGCAGGGACATCACGCAATACCGGGAGGATCAGCGGCGACAGTTGAGACAGAAATAATCGCACATGCTCTTATTCATCACATCGTATGACGTATGACGGAAACGGCGTGACGCGCGCTTAGCGTCCGCGGGATGGCCGCATCGTCGATTGACGTTGCTTGATAGCCTCGGCGATCACTCCGGCCACTATTTCATTCGCCTTCGCCGAATAATGCTCCCCTACAAATAACTCGTTGAGATCCTCCTCTTTCACCTGAGCATAGAGCTGTTGCGCGGTCTCCACAGTATCGTGCCGCTGTTTAACGGCCTCCAGCAGATCCTGATACGGCAAGGGGCGTGCGGCACTCACATACTGAAAATTCCATTTCGGGATGAAGGCGGCTACGAGAAAGGCGGCCCCCTGTCGCTCCACATCGGATTGGAGTTCGCTTAAGATTGCGAGGGCCAATTGGCTCGGCTCGTTCTCGATCGCATAGAATGCGGGGTCTTCCCCTTCCGCCGACCACTGGCCGATTAGTGCCATGACGACAGCCACCAGTTTGCTCTTCAACCAGATATGCTCTTCATAGTCGGCCGTTCGATAGTAGTACTCGTAACGGCGATTCTCCCATCTCTCAATGTGCGCATAGAGGGCTAACAGTTCCTCCGGCGATACGGTCGGTATGTTAATCGCTTCCAGGTGGCGACCGTCCAGAATAAAGCGCGGTTTGGACAAGGGCATGCGGGAAGGCCTGTGGTAGAACATTCTCAAGATGTTGAGGTTGCGCTTCACGTTCTCTGGTTGAAATCCGAAAATGACGAGATCCGGATGAAATGCCGCGCCTGACGTCTTCCAGCGCAGATAGGCTTGATCCATGCCGTAGCCCGGCGCCCCCAGGTTGACGATCTCGGCCTGGATCCCTGCTTCGGTCAATTTCTTCTGCAGATATGCACCCCAGGTCTGTTCAAAGGGAACTTCGTCGCCATGGGTATAGGAATCCCCCAGCAAAACCACCCGCAGACCGTCGCTCCTTGCCGGTGTTCCTTCATCGCTCGCTCTCGCTCGCACACCCTCGCGATTCGCATGATACAACCCGTTCTCGGAGGTGCTGCCTGGCCTTTGCACCCACCCCAGTGTGGAGTCGTACATCAGATAGGACCGCCCGGAACGATACTTCTCCAGCATATCGTTGACCGCATGGACGGGCACGCGAAACGGCTTGAGATAGAGGGTCTTGTTCAGGATAGAGAGCCGGCAGGTTCCATCGGAGTCATAGGCCACGAGATACCGAACGGCCATCTCACCGGAGAGCAGACTCAGCGCTACCACCAGCGCAGTAACCACGAGCATAAAGATCGTTTGCCGCGTACGCCCAGTGTTTCGCATCGAGGATTCTAGGGATGATGAAGATGAATATGCAATCTTGCCTCATCACGGGAGAGGGGACAACATTGAAAGAGTTCGGCACGGATCCCATTTCCCGGCGCATCGCCGTCCTGTACTTTCCCTCCCCCTCCTCTTTTTCACATTTTGTTATACGACAATCTGTCCATCGGGTACCTTACGACTATATAACTCAGTCGGCCTCACGAAGGAGGAGTGACATGCCCCCGTCTCACGTTTGCCTCAGCCGGGCTACCGGCCTCGCACTTATTCTTGCCGTCTTGACCGGGTGTTCGGTCACCATGAGTGCAAAAGATATCCCATCGCTACAGACGACCAGCCCGCTCACCAGCCCGCGATCCCAGTCCTTCATCTTGCACCCGTTCACTGATCAGCAGAACCTGGCCTCGCCGGTGATTCTTCAAGTCGCCTTCAACAAATTGACGCTAGAAGAGTCTCCGGCAGCGATGATAACTTCCGCCGTGCACCGAGAGTTGGAGCGCACCGGCCATCGCCCGATCCAAGACGGCCAGCAATCAAAAGGAGACTTTTTGATTGACGGCACCGTGACTCAGCATTCACTCCGCCGCGACATCGGCAACTCCCTGACCACCATCACTGGCAATGTCGAGATCACCATCACGGTCCGTCCTGCAGCCGGGGGCAAGAAGGCATTCACGAAGCGCTATCGGGGATACCACTTCGCTAATGGGCCGGATCTCCCGCCTAAGGTCTGGAAAGACATATTGGGTCAGGCCATCGCCGACTCGGTTAAGAACCTGTCGATGGATCGCGACCTAGCCGCCTTCATTCACTCGCTGTGAGGGAAGAGCCGGGAAACACCGTCACAAGCGCCGGGACTGTTCACAACGGAGCCAGAGATCCATCGCGACACCTTATTGAGGCAGGCCCGTCATCGAATCCGGGTTATTCTCTCCGCGAAACCCTCACCCCCGACGCACAAACCTGATCCGAATGCGGAAGATGATAAACTCCGACGGGTGGACCGGCGCCATGCCTACCTCACAGGTCAGAACTCCATTATCGATGTCGGCCTGCGCGATCAACGCCTCCTCGCAACGGATGAAAAAGGCTTCCGTTGCACTCCTTCCTTGCAACGCATCCTTCGCCCATAGCATGACCAAATGCCCCCTCAGGGTCTCCTTCAGTTGCACCCTGATCTCAGGCGTATTCGTCTCGTAGATCAGCCAAGCCAGCTCGCGTTGGCAGATTTGATTCAATGATGCCCGAGCAAGCTCCCGAGTCAGGGCAGGCATATCTAGAACACCGGAAGCACTCTCATCCACATAAATACCTGGGGCCAACAGCTCATTGGATAACGGTAGCGGGGCATTCGTCATGACAGGTACTCCTTGTGTGAGGTTCGATACGAGGGAAACCTCAGCAAGCTACATGCCGAATGCCAGCAGGGCATAATGCGCCTGAATATTCACCCCCGTGTCGTAAGACGGAAGAGGTTAAGGAACGCTGACGTATCGAGATCGATACGCTGCCACGGAAAACGATACAGATTGGAGATTCGAAGGACAGCGTTGGAGTCACGGACAGTTCAGGCAGTACATGAGGGATGACCGGCGAATATTTTGAACGCCCCGGTGCCCGGGGGAATCAATGCGATGGGAATTCACTCGGCGTGAGTGTCGCTGGAGGGCGTGAAGGCTTCCTGCGCAACTCCACATCCTGATCAATCATCTTCAGGATATTCAGCTGGGACTCTAATTCGTCAATCCGTTTCTCTCGCTCGCGCAGTTGTTTTTGGAGAGACTGCACGACACTGGACTCCTCGGCAACCTGACTGCTTCTGTGCACCACCGGGATGGCGGGCGGAGCGGCGGGCGTGGTGACAGGCGCGGTGCCGCAGGCACTCAGTCCACTGGCGAGCAAGAGACCGCACCCCAGATTGAGTAAGACCTTTCTGCGCCAGCGCTTCATACTCTAGATGTGCCATCAGGGGCCACATCCCGCAAGGACAATCTAGTTTCTGACCGGCCCCTGATGAACACACCACGGATATAAGCGAGCGGAAGGGCTAGCGACTGACTCGCCGCCGCCCGCAACGGCATTCTGTTCTTCAGTACCGCATTGGGACTCGTGACCAGCTCCCGCATTCTCTCCGCCAACGCCATCGACCTCGTCTTCCCGACCTGACGCACGCGCTGGCTGAACGCCAGAATCACCGGTTGTCCGTGCATGCCCGCTCGTACAGCCATGTCGTAACAAGTACGCATTTGTGAAGTACCGTTCGTAAACGGCGATCGCCTCAGCTCACTGAGATACACTTCACGTTTCACGAGCGACGCACTATCTCCCTCCCCTCCCAATCGCCTCCGGCGTGATGGATACGCCTCCAGCTTTGCGCGCTTAGCAGCGGTCCGGTCGAGTGGCGTAATAAGCAAAGAGAAAGAGCGTCCCAAAGATGAGATCGACGATTCCAAACCCCACGACGACGAAGGCCAGTCGTCCTTGCGCATAGAGCCCGAGTGTGGCGAGTCCCCAGGTGAATTTCTCCAACACGGCGGGCAGCATGAAGAGCCGATACCGTTGTACGTCCCGTGCAATCAGCAAGAACACCATCTGCCAGGCCAGAGCCACGCCGATAAAGCCATAGAAGTATTCCGGATGATTGATCGGCGGCGGGAAGTCCCGGCCGTTTTGGCCTTCCATGAAGTATTGGGGGAAAAGCACGGCCAGACCGTAGATCCCGGCCACGAGGAAAACGCGTTTGGCGAAGGTATGTTGTGTGAGCATCTTGTTGTAATTCACGCTCAAGGCCGTCCCCTCTCGCATCTACCTCTCCTCCCGCCCCATCCGTGCGATGACCACCCCGCCAGGCCATCGCGCAGGTATTGGAAAGGGGGACGGGCTGATCCGTCCCCGCCTCTTGTGTCCCCTACTCTCTCCATGGCATTCCTGGCTAACTCCTGGTATTGAGTTCCGCCACGGTTCTGGAGTCGTCCCGTCGTATGAGCTCCGGGGAAAAGGCCGGCGTACATACCGCCACATACTCGGCGCCCTCTGGCTCCGGGGTGCTGTACCGTACCCATTCACCCCTGGAAACGATGATTGCCTGGCCGGCCTTCACGTCACTAGTTCCCGTTCGAGTCTCCACGCGAAGCACGCCGCACAAGACCAACGTATATTCATCGAACTCGGGAGTCTGTCCCGGCTCACTCCAGCCGGAAGGACTCCTCATGTGCGCAATACTCACTGCCTCCGTAGCGGAGTTGAGGCGCCCCACGTACTCGGCAATTTCCTTGTGCTCGTGTCCCGCGGCCTTGATGATGATCGGCCGCTGAATGAGATTTGCCATGCCATTTCGCCCTTATCTATTTCACGCACGTAGGCCGATGACTTCCGGCAAGTACGGCAGCATACAGAGCTCCCGCCGTACGCTTCGCTCTTTCACCAATCGGAGTCCCCAGTTGGCTCACTCGACAACCAGGCTTGCCCGCAGGGCGCCCCGCTGGACATGTTCCGGAAGCAACATGATACAGTTCGGGTTCAATCCCTGCGCCTTCAACGTCTCAATGCTCCCCAACACTTTCTCCTCTTTCAAATCGATGACCGTGATGGATCCGTCGCTGAGCCCTTCCAGATTGAGCAGACTGTTCTGGACAAACAGGTAGCGCTCGTCCGGCGACAGCACGCTGTGATGGGCGCCGGCAGCTGCCGCGATAGTTTTGAGGAACTTCGGCCGCCGCGGTTCGCTGTTGTCGTATAGATTGACGAACCCCGGCTTCGCCGTCGTGACGAACAAGCGATCCCCCTTCGCGTTATACAGCATTTCCAACGGCATCCCCTGTTGCCGATGTCCAAAATCATCGATCTCGTGGAACGAGAACTCCCGGCTCTTCGGATCCCAGACCCCGGCCCACAACGTGCCTTCCATCATGTTGGTGATATGCACCACGGGAGGATCGGCATTCGGACTGAACACAATTTCAACCGGGGCTGATTTGGCCGGAGCCGGCTTCGACGCAATCCTGTGAGTCGACAGCACGTTCCCGCTCCCGGCTTCCAGCACCGTCACCGAATCGCCCGCATCGGACATGTCCGGCTTCATGGTACTGGTGACAAGCACCCGGTCGATGCCGTTGTGAATCGCGATCCCGTGCGGATAGAGAATCGTCGCCACAGCCGGCTCAGCGGCGCTGACCGTTTTGATCGGCCTATCCATAAACGCGTCGCCCATGATCACGTTACTCGAGCCCATACAGGTGAGGTACCAGGTCTTGTTGTCTTCCGACACGGCCAGATCCTCGCCGACCAGGCAGTCCGGCACATCGATCGCACGAAGCCGATACGGATATTTCGTGAGATCAATCACGTGCAGCAGGCTCTTCCCCAAAGCCGTGACATAGGCTTTGCTTCGATCTTGATTGAAGAAGATGTGGTGGGCGACGAGGTCGGATGGAAGCGGAATCTCCATCAGGATCTTTCCGTAGCCTGCAGACTCCGGATCGATGTCCATGATCGCAATGCCTTCCCGTCTCACCGGTTGGTCGGGCTTACTCTCAAAATTGATCAAGGCAAGAATTTCCGCCGATGCGATAGCCGCGCCGGGGAGCAGCAGGCCCAAGGTCAATACGAACAATCGAAGTGTTTTCATAGCAGCCTCCTTATGTCTGAATGGACGCCATCGCCCTACTTATGAATTTCTATGACGCGCCGGACATCTGTATCCGATACAGTTGTCCCTCCAGAGGTATTTGTAGTTCACGCCCGTATGCCGATGACTTCGAGATATTCCGCCGGGACTATCGTGCACTCCCTTCCCGCCCGGTTATGACCGGACCAGAGCGCTTCCAGTTCCTGGCGAAGCTGCTCTTGCCCGGCTCCGTCAAGCGATGCAAAGGCCTGATTCGTCGGTCCGTAGTAGAGACGGAAGAGCTCCACAACCTCCGCGGGAGCAAAGGGATAGCTAAACGTATAGTGACGTCTGACCAAGTGAAGATCGGACAGGCCCTTGCCAAGCCTTTCACGAACTGTGGCTTCATCGCCCCACAGGACCGGCGAGGGCATGCCGAAGGGCGCAATGAACTTCGAGACGGCCTTGAACATCTGACCGACAAAACCCTGCGGCGTCCAATTGGCCATGGCAATGATTCCGCCTGGCACGCACACTCGCAACAGCTCCTTGGCCACCAAATCAGGCCTCGGGGCGAACATCGCACCGATCAAGCTCGCCACAACGTCGAAGCTTGCATCCTCGAAAGGCAGCGCCTCTGCATCGGCTTCCTCGAAGCGGGCGCGCAGACCCTCCGCTTGCGCACGAGCCCGCGCCCGCTCCACCCAATTGCTCGCGATATCCACACCGGTCACCTCCACACCGTCCTTAGCAGCCATCAGCGCGACCTGGCCTGAGCCGCAGCCCACGTCCAAGAACCGGCTTCCCGGAGCGACCGGCAGCCGCTCGTAAAACTCCCGCGCGCCGCCCTCCATGTAGCGCGAGAATCGATCGTAGTCACCGGCCATCCAGATGGTCTTGAGCCGCACTTTTAAAGGGTCCAATTCCCCAATCGCTGTGCTAGTCATGATTGCTTGCTCCCTCCCTCTAGTCTTAGATTTTCCGTCGAAGATCAGGGCCACGCTGTCTCTGCTCGCACTATACGAAACAGGTGTTCCGGCGTCTTATCCGCTCGTCTGGCTCTCTTATCAAGAGAATGCTAAGCTGGCGGATCGTTTATCCGGGCGTCCGGCCCGTTTAGCCGAAACGCTTGCGACGGGATCACATCACATGGATGTGTTGTCTGAAGTTCTGAAGGCCGTGAAGCTTGATGGCGCGGTCTTTTTCCACGGCGAGTTTTCTTCGCCCTGGTGTTCGCGCCAGCCCGATGCCTGCGCGATGGCCTCGTTTCTGTCCGCCAACACCAAGCATGTGATCATCTATCACTTGGTGACCGAAGGACGGGGTTATGTCCGGGTCGAACAAAACGGCCGCGCGATATCCCTTGAGGCCGGCGACATCATCATCGTTCCGCACGGCGACGCGCACCTAATGGGAAACGGCCCTCCGGTCACACCTGTGGATAGCAGCGAACAACTGAGGCAGGTCCTGGCAGAGGGGACCATGCTGTCCCAATTTGGCGGCGGCGGAGAACTGACAAAGCTGGTCTGTGGGTACATGACCTGCGACCCGCAACTCTCGCAGGTGTTTCTGGCGGGGCTCCCCCCGATCGTCAAAGTCCACATTCGGGACAATCCATCTGGACGGTGGGTCGAAGATACCCTTCGATACTCTGTCAACCATGCCGAGGCCTCAGGCCCTGGCGGCGCTGCGGTCATCGCCAAATTGTCGGAAGTATTGTTCGTCGAAACCTTGCGTCGGTACATCGAGAAATTGCCGCAGACACAGACAGGATGGCTCGCCGGTGTGCGCGATCCGGACGTGGGAAAGGCGCTGGCGCTATTGCACAAGCAACCAGCTCACCCATGGACCATTGCCACGCTCGCCAGCGAGGTCGGCCTATCCCGCTCCGTGCTCGCCGAGCGATTCCAGCATTACCTGTCGGACACGCCGATCGGCTATCTCACTCGTTGGAGGCTGCAACTCGCCGCCCAGCTGTTGACCTCAACGTCCAAGAGCGTGGCCGAAGTGGCAGGCGATGTCGGATACGAGTCCGAGCCCTCCTTCAACCGCGCATTCAAACGGGAATTCGGCCTGCCGCCTGCCCGCTTTCGCAGCCAATCGAAATCGGCTCGTACCACAACCGGTCGCCGCAATGTCCCATCGTAGTGCCTCCTCAAGAAACCGGCGGCGTTACACGGCACATTCATGGCTTAATCAGGCTTGACCTCTCACCCGGTTTCTCTCCCTTGAACCGACAATGCGATCGAGGTAGAGTCCCCACTATGGTCGTCGTTCCGGACAGACCGGATTCCGATTCTCTGACTTCCTAAGGAGAGGACATCACGATGCAGAGGTTAATCGCGCCTTCCTTGGCCATTGTGGCCGGAATACTTTTCGCTGCTCCTCCACCGGCGCTTCCTCAGAGTTTTCCCCCGATCGTGACCCAGAAAATTCAAGCGGCGCGGGTGCACGTGAAGACGATCGGTAGGGAAGAGTATCGCAACGTGGTGGAGCGTCCCGGCGATGCGCAGCTCGTGGATGTGCGCGAACCCAATGAATTTGCCGCCGGACATGTGCCAGGCGCGATGAACATTCCCCGCGGGGTCCTCGAATTTCAAATCTGGAAGCAGGTGGGATTTCCGGCCAACCTCGATCTTGACCAAAACGTCATCCTCCAAGGCCAAAGCGGCAACCGCGCCTCCCTCGCGGCCCAGTCACTTGCGGAACTCGGGTTCACACACACGACCGCCCTAGTGATGCCCCTCGACGACTGGCAACAGGCCGGCCACTCAATTGCGACGTAGGGGCCGTACAGTCACTGCTTCAGCACGCATTTTTCGTACAAGTCTTTCAGCTTGGCTGAGGAATCGTATCGTGCTTTGAGTGCCCGGTAGGCTGGTTCATTGTATAACTGCCAGAACTCTTCGCGTGAATAGTAGGCATTCGAGTAGAGAGATTTCTTGCCGTGCAGCTCCCGGACCTTGGCTTCGACTTTCTTGTCGAAATACCCATCCTCATGATCGGTGCTCACAGCATCCCAGAATCCGAAGTTCACGTAGAGCTTCCCGGGAGTCATCGGGTATAACGGATACGAGACTGACGGATCATAGACCATGACCGGACAGATCCATACCGGTGAGATTCCGATCTCCCGGTTAAAAAATCTGGCAAACTCGACTGCCTGCTCAAGCGGAATTTCGACGTCCTGAATCACAGCCTCCTGCCGGCCGGTCAGCGCTTTGGCCACCCGTTGCGCGAGGGGTGAACGATTAAAACGGCTGCGCAGCTTCCAATACACCCTGGAACAGAGACGCTTCCTGCCCCAGATCCACCTCACCACAGAATACTGGACGAAGAAATGCTTTGAGCACCAGAACCAGTCGGTATCCCATCGCCACAGGTAATCATGGATCGTCAGATAATCGACGCTCTTCTGCTGGATCGATCGATAATAGATATGCCGATAGGTGTAATCGCTGAGCCATTCGGCCTGGTCGACCGACTCGCCGGTCGTGAGATAGAGCTCCTGCTCATCGAACATTGTGCCGTCGACAAAATCCACCTGCCTATCCTGGCAGACGCGGCCGAGCGCGCGACAATAGGTATCCAGATCTGAGAATCGCTCGTGCCGGAGCTTGACGAATTTCTTGACGGGAACAAGCTGTACTTTCACCTTAAGCGCATAGCCCAGCGTGCCATAGGAGTTGGCAAAACCGAAGAACAGATCTTTGTGTTCATTGTCTTTGGTGGCGATGACGACCGTGCCGTCAGGCAGGAGGATGTCTATTTCCAGGATCGTTTCGTGCACAAAGCCATATCTGAACGAGGAGGACTCGATACCCACTCCAGCCAAGGCTCCGCCGATGGTGATCGACTTGAGTTGGGGAACGACGGCCGGCATCAACTGGAACGGCAGCGTGTCACGAACCAGGTCCTCGTACGTCGTCATACCTTCGACTTCGGCAACACGCTCGTCCGGATCAATGCGAATCACCTGATTGAAATGGCGCAGATCCAGCTTATGTCGCGGCTCTGGGACTCGTTGCCGGAACAGATTGGAGGTCGTCTTTTCGAGGGCGAGGGATCCGGTCTGATTTGAAGTCCGAAGGAATTGGGCGACTGCCTCCCGCTTTCGAACATACTCGTCAGGCGAGATCATGACCGTTATCGTACCGATTCATAGCCACCCAATAGGCCATGCTTTGACATGACAATCTGCCAGAGATGAATGGTGCGGGCGCGGAACGCCCCTGCGAGCGACAGCAGATAGTAACGCCACATCCGGAAGAACCGCTCGTCGAAGCTAGAGTCCCATTCCCCACGATGCCGATCGACATTCTCCTGCCATTCCAACAATGTGCGGTCATAGTCGGGGCCGAAATTGTGCCAGTCTTCCATGACGAAGAGTCCATCCATCGCGGCGCCCAGTTGCGCCACCGAGGGCAGCATCCCGCCGGGAAAGATATATTTATCGAACCACGGATCCCCGGTGGTCACAGAGGCATTGTTCCCGATGCTATGGACCAACACCAAACCATGCGGCTTCACAGTCCGGTGAGCCACCTCCATGAGTGTACGGTAATTCTTAAATCCCACATGTTCGCAAATCCCGATGGCAGCGACTTTGTCAAACTCACCTACCGCCTCACGATAGTCACTGAGCCGGATTTCAACCGGAAGCCCGGCACACCAGCGACGCGCATAGGCCACCTGCTGTTCGGAAATATTGTAAGCCACCACCGAACAACCATAGTTAGTCGCGGCAAAGCGAGCGAATCCTCCCCACCCGCAGCCCAGCTCCAGCACCCGTTCGCCCTTCTTGATCTGCAGTTTGCGACAGATCAAATCCAGCTTGTGCTCCTGCGCCTCCGCCAGCGTGTGGGCCCGCTTCCAATAGGCACAGGTGTATTGCATGTGCGGGCCGAGCATCTGTTCGTAAAACTCGTTGCTCAAGTCATAGTGGCATTGCGCAACCCGTTTCGAGCGGTCCTTATCCTGCATGTTGAACAGGCGAGCCTTGAACGTATTCAGGAGGAGATGCTTATCGTGTACGGCTTTGTCGAGTTCGGCAGAGTCCACCAGAAAAAAGAACTCGTCCAGTTGCTTGGCATCCCACCAGCCGTCCATGTAAGACTCCCCGAGTCCGAGCGAACCCTCGGCAAGGACACGATTATAGAAGCGCTCATCATGAATCGAGATATCCCCGGACTTAGGGCCGCCAATGTGCACGCAGGCTCGTTCGAGTAATTCCTGAATCGTATGCTGTGGGTTCATATCGAGGTCCTCACTCATCCCGCCTCGAATATGGCGCACGGGTATACATCACACCAGTACTGACTGGCGTGAAGCGCAAGCGCGCATAGATGACCGCACGAGAAGATTGACCGCGCGACTGAACGGACCCGAAGTACTTAGCTGCCGGGAGCGTAAATATTGGCCTTGATGTGATCGGGAGGGGTTCGAAGATCCCACACAATCCGAAACCAGGAGAGCAGGATCAAAAGATAGTAGGAAAAATCCACCTCCCACCAGCGCCACCCCTGATTGACCGACGACTGATAGTAGTGATGGTTGTTGTGCCAGCCTTCTCCGCAACAGAGGATCGCCAGAATGAAGCTGTTCCGGCTTCCATCGCGGGAGTCATATCGCACACGCCCAATGATGTGGGTCAGGGAGTTGATGAAGAAGGTGCAATGATAGAGCACGGTCGTGGAAATAAAGAATCCCCAGACGAGACCGGGAAATCCCCACACCATATAGATCAGCAACGCATACAAAAACGGCGGCACATAGTGGAACCGGTTAAGGAGGCGCAACTCCGGATACTTCACCAAATCTTTCACAATGGCGAACTCAGTGCGATCGTACTCGTTGGTCAAAAGCCATCCGACATGGGAATACCAGAACCCTCGCTGCACCGGGGAGTGGCGATCTTGTTCCTGGTCTGAGTGTTTATGGTGATGCCGATGGTGGGCAGCCCACCACAACACCCCCTTCTGCGCCGACGTCATGGCAAGCACAGCCAAGAGAAACTGAAAGACCCGGCCCGTTTTATAGGAACGATGGGAAAAGTAGCGGTGGTACCCTGCCGTGATGGCCAACATCCTCAGGTAATAGCTCGCAATGGCCAGCACTATGAGCTCAACGCTGACTCCTGTCTTGATCGCCCACAGGCCCATCAGGTGAACGAGTATGAACGGAATCGCAGTAGCCCATTGAATGGCCTCCGACCCAGACTGCCGACTGATGGAATCGCCCGATCGTCTAGTCATTGATCGCTCTCATCGTTCACCGCCCTCTTCACACATTCGTGTAGGGTTAGAAATGTCGACCGCGGTAAGCCCAGCTATTGTACTTTATCGGAGGGAGTCTGAAAAGGAGGTAATTGCACGGGAAGAAAAAATTAACCTGTCCTAGAAGGCGGTTAAAACCGATCCGTTGCTCACCTTATGGTCCACGTTTCGACAGTGACCACACGCCGCTCACTCGACACTCCGGTCCACCCCGCACGACGCATGAGAATACACATCTTTTACGACTCATTCAGCGGCAGCGCTCGTGGGAGAACAGTACCATAACCTCCATCCCGATAAGAGCGCCAAGATATCGCTTGACCTCATCTACTTCCAAGCACAGTATAGAAAGAGGACGTTTCTGCCTCGCCGACTGTTTGATCCATTGCGCGGCCCGCGCCGTTCTTATGCGATTGAGGCTCCAGTCTCAGCCGCCCGAACGCCAGCAGCACTTGTAGGCTTCCCCATACCTCTTGCGTGCCCTGCTTTCTCTACCTTCCGTCGACGCACGGGAACGCCCTCCGGAGATTGAAAGGCCCCACCATGCAGACCATAGAAGGCAGGCTATTCCAAACACACAATGTCCGAAGATGACAGACTCATGAGGAGATATGCGATGGCACAGCAAAGACTCATTACCGGCCGGATACTCGAATTCCTTGAAGGTTCAGCAGAATACGAATTCGAAGCCTTAGTCGCCCGCTACCCTGAATTCACCTGGAACGAGTTCTTTCAAGAAGTCGGTCGCTTAAGCCGAGCGGGGCAGATCATCATTACGAGAGGGGTAGGAGTTTTTACCATCAAACAGGCGGCGGCGTGAGCATGCAGCGGAGAGGATCCCGTACCCAAAGACCGTCGTCCCGCGTAGAGCTAGTCGCTACCTCCTCCCTCTCCGCGCCGCGCATCCAGCTGCGCGGCGCGACCGGCCTATGCCGGGCCTGACGCAACGGAGTCGGGATTTCGCTCGCGCCTTGCTGTAGAATAGATGTTGATCAAGTCGCGGTTCACTTCGAGGCGCGCATGGCAGAGGACTACCGGCCTCAACGGAAACAAACCCCTCGCGAACAGGCGCTCAAGCTCTTCCCCTGGATCTGCGCCCACTGCGGGCGCGAATTTGACGGCAAGAAACTCAGCCAGCTCACCGTCCATCATAAGGACCACAACCATCAGAATAATCCGCCCGACGGAAGCAATTGGGAATTGCTCTGTCTCTATTGTCACGACAATGAGCATCAGCGGTATCAGGCCGTTGATGCGCCCGGAGAGGCTATTCCAGCCCCGCAGCAAAATCCCCCGTCACCCTTCACGCCTTTCGCACGCCTCGCAGCTCTACTGAAACGCCCCACCTAGTCCAATGGAAACAAGCGCCCGCGCACAGCGCCTTCGCAACTCTGACACGCGACGCTCTTCCAAATCCGGACAACGCCGCACGAAAATCTCCCCCCTCCTGCAGACTCCAAGGGATGAATGCTCTGCCATAAATGCGGTAGACTGATTGCACCAAGCCTATCTGCCTCCTGAACCCACGTTCTCTCATTGGAGTCCACATGCCGCACGTGTTAATCATTCATGAAGTCGAGGCCTACCAAGCCTGGAAAACGATTTTCGACCAGGCGGCCGGCATCAGAAAGACGGCCGGAGAAATCCGCTATCAGTTGCTGCGATACGACACCGACGCCAACCGTATCGTGCACTTTTCAGAATGGTCGTCCCTGGACAACGCTCGTCGTTTTTTCGAATCACCGGAGCTGGTCGAGATCAGAAAGAACGCAGGAGTCAGAGCGCCGGACTTTCTCTATCTGCACGAAATCGAGCGCGGTTTACTCTAAATACACATCGGTCGCGTCAATGCCCCATCATGAGGCTACAACCAGGAGGGAAGAGTCATGCGGTTTGTCAAAGTGAATGATGAAGAACGTGCTGGTGAGGTCGCGATCAACCTCGATCTCGTGCGCGAGGCCCACTTTGGTGGAGGATTATTGCATCTCTATTTTGAGCGGAGCTCGTCCGCGCAGGACGACATGACGTTCACCGGCGAGAATGCCCAGAAGATCTGGGCTGCTATGGGATAGCCCACGAGGAAGAGAAATGGGTCGAGGTCACCTTTGAAGGCAGATCATCCGCATTCAGACGATAGCGGAGCCTCCGGCGATAAGGAAATATCCTGTGTTATAGAAAATATGGAGAGCGATAGGAGGAACCACCGACCCCGACCGATCGCGTAGGACTCCAAAAACTAGCGAAGGAAACAGCGTTAGCAATGCCCAAAGAAGCGGGTGTGTCGGGATGTGGGCACCGATGAATAAGATCGACGTCAAAAGATTCGCTAGGCTTATTCCAATGACGGTTTGCCTTCCCGAGACACGACGCACCAGAACTCCTTGCAAACATCCCCGGAACAAGAGCTCCTCGACAATCGGCTGCCACACCGCAGCCATGAGGAACCCCACAGACAACATGCGCTGCCAGGACACCGGCTGGACGGCCACCAGCAAGGGGAGCGCGCAAAAGAAAGCCGCTCCTGCGGCGAGACTGGAAAGAAATGCGGGAGAACGATAAAAGGCCAGTACTGGCCTGCGCCCAAAGAGCTCATTGAGAACTGATGCAACAGGAACCATGGATACAGTTACGTCTCGCCGAGTCTCCAGGAGATAAGCTGAAGACCTCGGCGGGTTATCGACAGAAGGGTTAGATATCACATCAGCAATTCCGGATTCGAGCTCTCCAGCACAACGCACCCAAAGACAGCAGCAGGAAGATCGGCATCAGGGCATCATTCGAGCCGGCCGGCGCAATCGTACAACCTCCGCCACCACCGGAAGAACCCTGAGAACCCCCGCCCCCTGAAACTGGACCGTCAAACGACGCGGTCACAGTGGCAGCCGTGCTCACGACGCAGAGACCGACAATTGGACAACCACCGCCACTCCAACCAGTGAATGTAGAGCCGGAATTCTCGGTCGCCGCGAGAGTCACAATAGTGCCGTCCTGGAAGTTGCCGTTACAGGAAGTAGCACCCGCACCACAGTTAATTCCCGCCGGAGTTGACGTGACTGCCCCTGATCCTGTTCCCACCGTTGCCACCAAAACATTGAAGGTATTCGGCGGCGAGGGAGGCGCGAAGGTCGCCGTCACCGTCACATTTCCGGTAACCTGACAGGTTCCTGTCCCGACACAATTGCCTCCGTTCCACCCGGAGAAGACAGACCCGGCGGCAGGGGTCGCGGTGAGGGTCACGGTCATGCCTTGACTGAATTGATCCGTACAGGTTACTCCGCAGTTGATACCCCCATTGTTCCCTTGCGGCGCAGACATCACGGTCCCGCTTCCTGCTCCGCTCTTAGACACCGTCACGGTAAACGGCGCCGGCGGCGCCAAAGTGAAGGTCGCTGTCACCGTCGCATCACCGGTGACCGGGCAGGTTCCTGTGCCGACGCAATTGCCCCCGTTCCACCCGGAGAACACGGACCCGGCAGCAGGAGCCGCCGTGAGGGTCACGGTCATGCCTTGACTGAATTGATCTGTACAGGTCGCTCCGCAGTTGATGCCCCCGCTGGTCCCTTGCTGGGCTGACGTCACAGTTCCGCCTCCAGCTCCGCTCTTAGACACCGTCACGGTAAACGGTGCCGGCGGCGCTAGCGCGAAGGTGGCTGTCACGCTAGCGGTCGTGGACAGAGCGCACGTGAAGATACCGGCGCACCCGCCTCCGCTCCATCCTGAAAATACTGACCCAGGAGCAGGAGTAGCCGTCAGCGTTGCGCTCGCACCTGCGGAAAACTGGAAATTGCAGGTAGCGCCGCAATTGATCCCGTTCGGTGCCGATGTGACCGCCCCCAAACCAGTCCCCGCCTTATTGACGGTGACCGCAAACGCACTGACACTGTCGAGCGCCGCTCGCGCATTAAGCCGACGGCCAGTCAAAGTTTTTCCAGCAAGCGAGGGAAGCACATCGCCGGTATTGATGATGGCATTGCGGATCTGCGCCACCGTTAGATTTGGATTGACGGAAAGCAGGAGCCCGACGACACCCGACACATGCGCAGTGGCCGACGAGGTACCGCCCGTGAAACCATAGTCCGTCACTCCAGATGGGGGACCCGAGACGCAGTCAACTCGCAGGTTGTCAAGATACGCGCCGTCATCGGTGCCAGCAGCGTCCGAAAAAAAGTTGATCCGGAACCGAGTGGAGAAGTTGCCATCGCGTATTTCTTCCAGGGGACGGTTCGTGAATAAGCCGGCCGAGGAGGAGGTAAACTTGTTCCCGGTCGTCCACGTCGCGCCTCCATCTCCGGAAGCTTGCACCAGGATACCGTCACCATTGCCGGCAGAAGCCAGCCGCACATCCCCTATCAGCAGACAACCATGCCGACCAGCCGTGCTAAAGACCGGGCCCGTGGCAAATGAATTGGTACCGTTTAGATAGTTGCCCCCCGGGCTGTCCGTGAGGCTGTTCGGAAGACTCGCAGCTTGCACATTGCTGAAGGCCCAACCGTTATTGATCCCGCTGAAGGTATACCCCAATCCGGCAGGGTTCGAATCAAAGTCGTGTAGCAAAACGTTGATGACATTCTGGGTCGGATAAGTACTATAGGTCTCATCAGTCCCTGGCGCTGCGATTTGAACGGATGTCGCGCCAAAATTCGAAAAATACGACAGGCCGTCGTTCTGGTTCGTCGCAGCCACCGCGATGACGTTCGGCAGAGCAGGCCCGCACGGAGTCGCCACGCTGTACTGCGCCGGATACCATGGCGCCAGATCATTGTCCTGAGCATTATTCCCGGCTGCAGCAAGGACCATAATGCCCGCCGCGTTGGCGGCGCTCAACATGTTGTACTCTGCCTGACTGCACGCTCCCCCAAGCCTTCCAAAACTGGCATTGATGACGCGGGCGCCGTTTGCGATTGCATAGTTGCCAGCCGGAATGAACCCGGAGGCTGTTACGTGTTCAAACGCTACCGCGCTTCCTGCTTTAAGAGCCATGAGTTTTGCTGTCCGCATGACGCCGGTTATGCCAAGACTATTATTCCCCGCCGCTGCCATAGTCCCTGACAACCCCGTCCCATGGCCCAGCATGCCGGTGGGAAAGTGCACCACATCCATCGGATCGCTATCGTTATTGGAAAAGTCATATCCATAATAATCATCCACGTAACCGTTTCCGTCGTTATCAATACCGTCATTCGGTATTTCACCAGGATTTGTCCACATATTGGGGGCAAGATCTGGATGGTCGTAGGCAATCCCTGTATCGATAACCGCAATAATAACGTTGGAACTACCAGTGGTAATGTCCCAGGCTTCCGCGGCGTGGATGTCAGCGCCAGCAGTACCCGTCACACCTCGAACCGTCTGACCAGTGTTATGAAGCCCCCATAACTGGCTGAACAGCGTGTCATTGGGAATGCCTGCGAGCTCATAGATATAGTTTGGTTCGGCATACTCGACCGCGGGGTCTTGCCGATAGGTCGCAATAGCAGCTTCGACTGAGACCCCTTTCCCCAGCTTGAGATGATGCAACCGATGGGAGCCTGCGGTGAACGACTTCATCGCACGCGTGCCAGTCTTTGTCTCGGCAGCTGCAATGGTGGCAGCCGATGCTCCGTCGCGGAACTTGACGATCACTTCTCCGTCCTTGTAGCCGGCATGCATTTTCTGGCCGCCAGAAATGGCCGTGAGGCCCTGATCTGGTCGAGTGATGCGAGTAGTTTCAGCATTGGCCCAGACACACCAGAGCGCGGAAAGTGCTACGAGCGAGTACAGGCCTACCCTCGTCACATGTTTTCTCCGCCAATAGTTACCGACGATGTCGTTAGAACCAGACCATGACCTTCGGCTCACCATTGTCGATCCCCCAAACTGTCTCGGAATGATTGAAACTCACATGCCGAAAGAAGAGAGCCCAGCTCTCGAAACCAGCCATGTGCATCGGTTAATCAACCACTACAGAAACAGTCGTCCACGATAGGAGACGCTCTATTTCAATATCGCTCTAACGTTTCGAAGAGTACCAAGGTTGATAATAGGTTAATACCCCTCTTCCGAGGAGACGGAGCTTCTCCAAGAGAGGGGGGAGGTGCAGGAAGAACATTCTCGAGAAACATCCTCTATGAACAGAAAGGCACCTGCGTATTCCAAACAGTCATGAGCTATCCACCTCGCTTTTCTGGTCGAGAAGCTCTAACAGACAAAAAATGCCCGCGTTCGTCAATAGTCCTGTGTCGTGAATCCGAACATCGCCTCACCGTCTTCCCTTGTCCTAAACTGTCCGGGTCTGTTCGCGATTATCACCGCCTATGTAACTATCTGAAATAGATTGCCTTTTCCCACCGAATCCAAACGACAATACATCAGCCCACGACTTGAGAACAGCCCAACAGGCCTTCCTTTCCATCGGTTTACGGCAATTTTTCAAGTGCTACATTTAATAGTGAACCCTGAGCTTATGCCTAAGAAAAATGCACCTACCCTGGCGACTCATCCTGACGCTTATATTGATAGCCCCCGCCTCGCTCGTGTGGGGTGGAGAGGGATCGGTGCCCGAGCAACCCCCCGCGAAATGGAGCGCACTGTTTTCTGATCCAACGCCTCAAACCGATCTCAAACCTGGCACCCCTGCCCTCTACCAAACCAGCCTCACATCGACATACTTTGCCCCACCGCCTACGGTGACTCCCACGCGGTTGCAGACCCTGACGCCGGAAACGGAACAAGCTCGCACCCATGGACTCCTCTCGTCGATCAACCTACTCAATGGCCTGATTGTGACAGAGGCGGAGATGGCAAAAAGTGAGGGTGGAGCGACCTGGCTGCAGAACAAAATCCCCGGGGATACTCGAGATGACGCATCCGGCCAGATGCTGCGTCTGGGCGTCACCGGCACGGCAGGTTCGGTCCGATACGGCGTGCTCTACCGTTCCGCCGGGCAAGCCTTCATCAATGGGCCGGATCAGGCGACGCGTGAAGTCTGGGGGGAATGGAAGTCCGGACGGACAACACTACGAAGCGCCGTAGGCCAGCAATGGAATAACGTAACCGGGGACACCACAAGGAGCAGGCTGGGACAAACCTACGGCCGATTAGGACTCGCCTGGAAGAGTCCCGGCTTGCCTGAGTTCATGCTGACCTACTCGAACACGGGCATCAGAAGTTCTGCGGAGCCGCTCGGAGTGGCGCCACAACGAAACCATACCCACACTCTCGAAGGAGCCCTGGCCTACACCGGTGCCGCCTGGAACGCGCGTCTCGCCTCCGCCTATGTTCTCGGCAGCGATCTACAGCGCAACGGGGCAGAGAATACCGTTCGCATGCAAACGTTCACCGCTGCGATTCGCCCCTTGAACACCCTCACCATCACGCCAACGCTGGCTTACCGAGAGGAACTTCAAGACTGGTCGGGCACCAGAATCGAATCACCCTCCGCATCCGTGGCGGTTCAGTATCGGCACAATCAACGCATCTGGCTGAGCGCTGCGGGCAACTATACCAGCGCCCATTCAAGCGACGGACTGATCGACACCCAACAAGTCGGCGGAAAGGGCATTCTTGCCTGGGACCTGCAGCGCTCGCAGGCATGGGCCACACTGCTGTCTTTCGAAGCCGGCTATAACCGCCTTACGAACAATGCGTCCCCGTCAGCCGATGTCCAAGACATCTCCGGCATTATCAAGCTGATCCTAGCCGCTCACTAACCCCGCTCGATCACCCCGGCCTGCCATACGGAGGGGTGGACCAAACCGACTCTGACCACGTAGAATGCGCGACCGGTTTTTATTCATGGCTCCGTCTCTGACGTTGCAGAGACACCGGCATGGGCTCATCTACTATTGCAATGACTATAAAGGGGTTGTCATGAGTGTGAAATGTGGGATCGTCGGGCTACCCAATGTGGGCAAGTCTACCTTGTTCAATGCGCTGACCAAGTCAGGGATCGCCGCGGAAAATTATCCCTTCTGCACGATCGAGCCGAATATCGGCATCGTCGAAGTGCCGGATCCGCGCATGCAGGCGCTGGCGGATATCGTCAAGCCGCAACGCATGCAATATGCCACCACCGAATTTGTGGACATCGCCGGATTGGTGGCCGGCGCCTCGAAAGGTGAAGGATTGGGCAACCAATTCCTCGCAACGATTCGTGAAACCGACGGCATTGTCAATGTCGTGCGCTGCTTCGAAGACGACAATGTCATTCACGTATCCGGCAAAGTCGATCCGCTGTCCGATATCGGAACAATTGTAACCGAGCTGGCTCTCGCCGACCTCACCACCGTGGAAAAAGCTCAGGAAAAAAATCTGAAAGCCGTCCGCGCCGGCGACAAAGACGCCGCGAAGCTGGGCGAATTGCTCCCGCTGGTCGCCGCCTGCCTGAACGAAGGCAAACCGGCCCGCACGATGAAACTGGACCCGGCGCAACGCGCCTTGCTGAAACCGCTCTGCCTGATGACGATGAAGCCGGTGATGTACGTGGCCAATGTCTCGGAAAAGGGCTTCACGAACAATCCCCTCCTGACCCGCGTGGAGGAATATGCCGCGAAAGAAGGGGCGCCGGTCGTGGCGATTTGCGCCGCACTAGAATCAGAGATTGCCGTGCTCTCGGATGAAGAAAAGAAAGAATTTCTCGCCGACACCGGCATGACGGAACCGGGACTCAACCGTCTGATTCGCGCCGCGTATCAACTCTTGGGCTTACAGACGTACTTTACGGCAGGCGTGAAGGAAGTACGTGCCTGGACCATTCATGTCGGCGATACCGCCCCGCAGGCCGCCGGTGTCATCCACGGCGACTTTGAAAAGGGCTTTATTCGTGCCGAGGTGATCGGTTACGACGACTATATCGCCTGCAAAGGAGAAGCGGGGGCGAAAGAAAAAGGCAAGATGCGGCTGGAAGGCAAAGAATATGTCGTCCAGGATGGCGATGTCATGCACTTCCGGTTCAATGTCTAACCACAGCCATGGATCAGCCGCCCAAGTCTCATCCACGCGATCCATTGCACGGGATCACACTGGAAATGATCGTGACCCAGCTGGTCGAGCGCCACGGGTGGGAAGAATTGGGCCGGCGGCTCCCCGTGCGCTGTTTCCTCAACAACCCCAGCATCAAATCCAGTCTCACGTTTCTGCGCAAAACGCCCTGGGCGCGCGAGCGGCTAGAATTGATGTACATCGTGGAACGGACATAACGGCGCTCTCACATCAGCCTGTCCCGACGCCCTGCTGACTTCCCTTCACCGGATAACGCACTTATCATGGCCCCCAATGCCACCATCTTCAAAGCCACCCTGCATATCGCCGACATGGATCGCCACTACTATGAGGATCACACCGTCACGTTGGCGCGCCATCCGTCTGAGACCGATGAACGCATGATGGTACGGCTGCTGGCGTTTGCCCTGCATGCCCACGAGGCACTGGCATTCGGCCGTGGCATCGGCGCTGACGACGAGCCAGCCCTCTGGCAAAAAGATCTCACAGGTGCGGTCGATCTCTGGATCGAGGTGGGTGAGCCCGATGAAAAACTTATACGACAGGCCTGCGGTCGCGCAACCCGGGTCGTCATCTACTCCTACGGTGGAAGAGGAGCCGATCGGTGGTGGGAAAAGACCCGCACTACCCTCTCTCGATGCGCGAACTTAACGGTGATCACCATCCCGCAGGACGAAAGCCGTGCGTTGGGACAGCTCGCCCAACGGAGCATGGATCTCCATTGCTCCATCCAGGACAGACAGATCTTGATGGGCGATGGAGCCACGGCCGTACAAATTGAACTCGCAACCCTTCATCCTGCTGCAAGCTGACAGGCTAGGACAGAGTTCAAGACTTACGGCACACACCACACCCCTCCAGTCCGCCGCGATTAGTTCTTTCCATATACCTTGGAGCAAAGATACGGCCAACCGGCTCTAGGCTCTCTCGACCAAGACCCGCTAGACTGTCTTCCCAATCTACAGGAGGTTTGTTATGAGGGCTAAGGAGGCCGGTCCTTCGTCCAGCAAGCACACCCCCCCAGCCAATCCCCCCTGTGCGCATAGCCGCATGGTCGAGGATGAGCAGACGACTGACGGGAAGAAATCCGGTCGCCTGATCTGTATGGAATGTGGAACCGTACTCCCCGATGCTCCACCGAGCACCTGACGGACCACAACGCACGACAACCCACGGTTCGCTCAGGAGATTTCCTCGCCCCCACACCTCCCGCGTGATAAGCTCTCGCGTATATGATTGCGATGCTCTCCCGGGTTGCGCTCTCCCTTCTCATAGGATTCTCCCTCCCCAATGAAGGCATGGCTGCGACATCAGCTTATGCTCAAACCACGGAAGGTCTTGATCTCAATCGAGTCCACTTCGTCATCTCCGCGCCGCCGGAGGTCACCTCACGATTGTCCCGGCACGCCAGATCCCTCTTTACCAAGGCCGGGCTTCCATTACCTGATCCAGAAGGCCACGACAGGCCGTTCATCGCCACGCTCACGCTGACTCTCGCTCCGCAATCTTTGGGGGAAGGCTGCACAGGCCACCTCCTCTATGACCCATCACTCACCCTCACGGAACCAGTCCGTATCCCAAGAAATTCGGTCATCATGGACGATGTCACCTGGCTCGCCCACACAGGCACTCAGGTCAGGAAGTCCGTCTCACTCTCGGACTTGGAGCGAGACCTTGAGGAATTGGTCGACCAATTCCTCTCAGACTACCGCGCAACCAACGCCGGATCGCGCTCCCCAATACCCCGAACCACCCATCCAACACCGCATCCAGGTGCACAGCATCCAGACACTCCAGCAACTGCTCTGGAGGCCCTTCGTAGCGACTCCCCATTGAAAGGACTGCGTAGCGATCAGCTTCAGATCTCCATAACGGCTGGGCGATTCAGCCAGTCGCTCACGACCCAGGCCCTGCAACAGTTCAGCGATGCCGGACTCGCCCTCTCGCCAAGCCGAGATCAGCATGGCCAAACGACACTCGGCGTGGAACTGATTCAGCAGCCTCTGGAGGACCGATGCCCCGGCAAAGTTCTCTATGAGTCTGGCCTGTACCTCGTCGAACAGATTCAGCTCACGCGCAACCCGCGAATATCGATCTGGAGCGATACCTGGCTACGCGAGACGACGCTGGTCGTTGCCCCACGCTCACAAGAACAACTCGAGTCCGACCAGGATGCCTTACTCCGACAGTTCATCGATTCATTGAAGGCGCGCTGACAGGGTGAGATCCTTTCATTGCTTCCTCAGTCACTGGGATTTAGAATTCTACAATTCCTTCTCCTACCGCTACCAACGCGCCGACGGAGAACCATGGTGGAGTTGAAGTGATGAAAGAAAATAAACGCATTCCCACGGATGGCGAGCCGATCCAATGGAAGAGTCCATTTGCAGCGTTAGGGAAGCTCACGCTCCCGCCGGCCACGGCTGGGCAGCCTCCACCTATGCGTGCAGAACCGGCCCCAAAGAAGCACCGCGGACGGGTGGATATCATCAGACAGACCGCTCATCGAGGGGGAAAGACCGTCACCGCGGTGACGGGTTTTGTCGGAATCAGCCAGGCTGAAAAGGAACGGCTCGCAAAGAGCATTCAGACAGCCTGCGGAGCCGGCGGGACGGTCAAAGAGGGACAGATCGAGATTCAGGGTGACCAGCGAGAACTGATCGCACGCATATTAACTGACGCCGGATTTCGCCCGGTGTTTGCCGGCGGCTGAACCGCAGCCTCCCCTCGACAGTTGCCCATAGAAAAGCACCCCCACACTTTCAGAGAGAAACGCTCACCGCAGGCGACACTCGCTCCAGTACTTGCCGAGGAAGAAATGCCGTCAGATCCTGTGGCTGCATGACAGACAACAGCCGCTCGATCCGCTGTTCATTGGTTCCCCCCATTGGCAAATCTGCTGCCATCAATGCATCCATCAATTCACGCGAGGTGAGCTGCCGAAGAAATTCGGGGGCCGAATGATTCAACTGAATCTGCGAAAGATACTTGCGCCCGTCTACCTGTGCTTCCATCTCTGGTTCCCTCCGTATTGCGTGTCACCCGTCAATAACCGCCAACAATGAAAGAATACCGGACCTATTGGATATGCGCATTCCCCGGTATGGTTACCTCAAAAGGAGGGTACTGACGCTCCTCGCCAGCGCCTTACGGTTCAATCTCCCTGTGCTTTCAGCCCCTTCCATAGGTAGACATTTCCACCGTGCTTCGGCTATCATCCCTCCGCATTTCTTCAGCAAATACAATCCAGTGGCGGTGTAGCTCAGTTGGTAGAGCAGCGGACTCATAAGCCGCGGGTCTCCCGTTCAATCCGGGACACCGCCACCAATCCTCCCCTTCCATTTATCAAGAATCCTCAACAGTTCTATAGATTCTAACTTCACACGAGAACGTCATTGCAAATTGGCTTCCGACCTGGATCGATCAAAACAACCGGCCCGACCGTTCGGTTGTCATTCCGTCGACACCCGGACGTCGATTGCATAACTACTGACGACCCTGTGTGCGCCTCAAATAGACGACTGCCGCTCCATTCCATGGAGGAGCGAAAAAACGCGAGCCATTGCCCTGTACCTCAGCAGCACTTGTCGTCGTCCCATCAGCCGGATTAAAAAACTGCACGCTGTATTGGCCAGTCCATGAAGAGAGGTCAATATCCGTTCTCCCCGCACTCGGCAAGTACATCAGGAACTCGGAACCGTCGGGATTGTAGAGGCAATAGCCGGACTCGCAGATGGATCTGCCGGTTTCCGCCACCATGCCCAGAAGATTGGCAATGCGCCTGTTCGCCCACTCCAGCGTTTGGGCTTGTGCGGCGCGCACGGCGGCCATCACGGGAGCCGATTCGCGCTCGTTGAGGTAACTGAAATAGACCGCGCGCATGAGGTTGCGCCAGGGCACATCGACTCCGATCGTGCCGCACGTCAGCACAGCGTGGTCCGTGTCATACCAGGCAATCGCCTTGTGGCCATCATTCGCGGGTGGATTGGCGTCGTAGTTCGTGCCGTCACTGGTGCAGGTCGGCATCACAATATCAGGCCGCGGATTGTTGAACAGATACTCATTATCGGTTCGGTGTCCGAAATCGTACGCGCTCTGCATCACAAGATGCCGCACGCTGCCCTGCTGCCTCTCACAGTCACGGATCTGGTCCATCACATGATTCTGCCAGTCCTCGGAGCCGCGACTCTGCACCTCATTCGTCACCTCAAACATCACATCCCCGATATCCTTGAAGGTGTCCACGAACTTGCAAATGTATCCGTCTTGAAAAGCAGTGATCCTCGGATTGGCCAATGTCATCGTCTCTTCCACTTTGCCATTCCCATTCATATCCGCATCGATTCCATTGGCATTATTGGCCGCTTGATACGGATGGCCAATGGAATAGTCGTCGTATTCCAGATGACCGCTCGAAAACAGCATGACCGACGGATAGACCCCTGTGGCCAACGCCTCTTGAACCCGGCTCCGCATGCGGTCGAAGTAGTCCTGACTGAATCGACTCAAGTCATAGATACCGACCGTGACAGGAACGCCCGCGGTCCCGTCGGTCCGCGAGCCAATCCGAAGATACGGCAACTGATCGAGCGGTACACGAAGGTAGGTCCCGTCTTTGAAATGAGCAGCCGAGGACCAGGCTCGCTGCTCCAATTGCCAGAGGCGCATGTGGTTCAGGCCAGCCCCCCTCACAGAAGCCAGAGCCGCCGTGAAGTCAGTTGTGACCGCCTCCGCACGCTGAATATCTTGCAGCCCCCGAAATGTCGCATCGAATTGAAGGCTCCCCTCAGGTCCTCCGCCAATACTGGAAAAGTAGACCGCCTTTCCCGTGGTACTGCTCACAATCCAGCGCGGATTGGTCTCGGAGACCGAGAGATTCGCCTGTGCAGGAATGGCCGAGAGCAGTAGCCAAACCAATACTCCCACTCTGATCATCATGCCTTTCTTTACTCCATGGCGAACGGCCCATGTATAGGGACCTGAATCGGGAATCGATGGAGCAATCACTTCCTCACCTTCCATTTCCTCACCCCCAACGCCTCCCAAGCGCACGCACTCGCACGACGGCAATCTCGCACCCAACAACAGACCTCGGAGATCCTGGGCCTTGGCGATCCCTCTGCCAGCGATGCTAGACTTGCTCAGCATCCTGCCATGTCAATCCGCAGATCACCCCCACCAGCGTATCCGCACTCGTACGGGACACCCTGCTTCAATGCCGCCCTCTGTTCTCCACCTTTACCATGAGGTTCAGAGCTCTAGCATCTTACAGGCTTCACCTTGCGCAATTCATACGCAAGGGAGCAAGCAACACCGAGACAGCCTTCTGAATCAATGTCACATAGGCGTCGATATCGTAGGTAATGGTGCCGTCGCCTCCGGCCACGGCGCGCACGCGATCTTCGGGCAACGCCGCTTTACTCTGGCAGATCACATAGTGAATGGTCTCTCCCGGCTGCACCGGCACACCTCGCCGCTGGAGCTCTTTTGCAGCAATGCTGGTCTGGGTCGCATGGCGATAGTGCTCCGGCGCTTGCGTCAACGTCTTCCCGATCGCCACCTCTTCGATCGACGCGCGCCCCTCACGTAGGTAACGGCAATAGTCCTCCGTCAATGCCTCGATCTCCGGAATCCGCATCCGCAATTCAGCAATCGTCTGCCCCTGCCCCATCCGCTGCAACACCTCTGATTGAAACTGCTTCACAATGAGCGGAGCATCGGATCGCCGCACTTCGAGTCCGCGCACCTTCATCCGCCCGTTGTCGAACAGTCCGACGAACTGATTGTGCACCGGCATGCGCGGATTGACGCGGGACGGCAGAAAGCCGATCCAGCGATACAGGCCTTCGACGACAATCGGCAATTCTGTCTGTGTACTGATGTCGGCCGCCAACCGGTCGTAGGCATCTCGCCCGGCGCCCGGCTTCTGCAGCCAGAGCGAATCGACGATGGCATGCAGGAAGCGAAAGCCCTGTGACTCGGCGATCTCTTTGGCGCGCAGCAGCACCTCGCGACTATAGGCCGTGACCGCCTCATGCGCTTCGATTCTCCCAAAACGCGCATTCTTGTAGCCGAGATAGCCGAACGATACGACCAGCAGCCACTTCAGCGCCGTCTGGCGCTGATCGATGATCTGCCGCATCGCGTCGATAGGCGCCGTCTTGAGCTGCTGTTTATACTGCGCCCGTTTGGCGAGGAGCGGAGCCAGCGTCCGGGGAATCAACCCCTGGGAGATCCGGCAGGTGTGATGGGCGATCTCCGGCACGCGCGCGGCAGGGTTCTCCGCGCAACATCGACAATTGACGGTCTCCGGCGACACATTGAAGCGGGTCATGATCGTGGGATACATCGAGGCGAAATCCAGCTCGCCGACGCCTTCGTGATAGCCGGAAATCGGCGCGTAGGTCAGTCCCCCTTGATCCGTCTCCAGGAACTCCACTCCCGTCTTAAATTCCTCCACCTGCTGTTTGCGATAGGGAATGAGAATTCCCGCCCGATGGGCTTGCTCGAGTTGCATGGACGTAATCCCGGTCCCGGTGGTCGTGCGGGCCATCTGCTGGATCGGCACTTTCGTCACGCGCGATTGCTCGAACAGTCCGGCCAGGCCGGTCTCCGACAAGGCGAAGGAGTTCCGCCGATCGAGATGGAGCCGGCCATAGAGGGTCCGCTCGCCGGCGTGAGCCAGCACCCGTCCGTACGACACATAGGAGCGCGGTGCGCGAGTGCCGATCGCATGAGCCGGATCACGGTTCAAGCTCAGCGGCACGCGCATCTGCGCGGACATCCGCAGCAGGCGGGGCAGAATGTAGGAGTCCCCCCAATCGGTCAGCAGGATATCCGGATCATGCCGCTGCAGCAGGGCCTCGACGGTCTGGAGAAATTCCACCGGATCGTCTCCATTAAGAACTCGCTCCTCGCCCTCGACTCGGACGGCCAACTGGACCACCCCGCCATGATTCGGATTCGGCGAGGCCCCCTCCAAGAGAAACTCCATGATCCGGAGAGGCGGCAGACGATAGTCCGTTTCCCAGGGCGAGTCAGTCGCAACAATCATCTGCACGACCGCATCAGCAGTGATCTCGACCTCACAACGGCAGAGGGGAAAGAGTCCGCGGTCATAGAAATAGCGCTGCGGGAGTCCGACATCGGCATGATAGAAATGCAGTTCTGGCACACCCGCCATAAGCTGCTTGACGGCTTCATGAAATCTGGTCGGCTGCAGAATCGACACGTCGCAGACCGGAATCGTGTCAGCCGACCAGAGCTCACGGCGTTGGACGCAGTTCACCTGAAAAGAGATACGCTGGCTCGTGAGGAGGCGCCAGGCTACGGCAAGATCGGCTGATGACCCGGCAAGATAGAACGACGGACGATAGGGATCGACCAGACGGCAGCGGATTCCCTCGTCGTCGAGAATCCAAATCGCCATGCCGGCGTGGACAGGATAGGCATCAAGGAGCCACCCCGCCAGACGGTGGGAGGGAAGACCGGACATCATGATCGGCGACCGCCTGTGATAACCGCTGTAATTGTTTCTGTTGTTCCAGCATCATCGACAGCAACATCACCTCGAACGGTGTGTCGCGGGCCAGATAGGCTCCGGCGGCAGAGTGACGCCGCGCCGCCGCGAACAATTCATCCAGCGCCTGCTGATCTTCCGCCCGCAACGCGCGCCGGTATCGCCGCCAGGAGGCGATCTCTTGCTGCACCATCTGCGTGAAGGTCGTCAGTGTCCGTCCCATGAACCTACCGGGACTCCAATACCGTCCGGGCGACCTCCCATACCTGGCCGGCCTCTCGGCCATTCGACTCTTCCTCAAGCCTGATAATCCCCTGGCCCGGCGCCTCGCCAACACGAATGACACGATCCGCCTGGCCACGGAGTTGGTCAATGAACCGATGACGTGAAGGCATGACCGCTGGGATCGGAGGGCAGAGACACACAAGCACATACCCCCGTTGGGCCATCCGACGCAGGTGCTGCATCATTCGACCAGCCAGCCGCGCGGCTTCCTGAGACGGTACGGCCTCATCGTAAAACGTTTCAAACAGCCCGGAGACAATGGCGATTCTGGACTGATACCGCGTCAGCGCCTCCTCCAGACAATCCGACACCAACCGCTCCATTTGATGACAGGTGAACGCGCGGGCGACGTGAACCAGAGAGAGAATCTTTCGGGGAGCCTGGCGATGCGCTCTGGCCACTCGCCCAATCACAAAGGGGTCGAACGTGTTGGCCCCGTCAAGGTACACCACCGGCTCTCCGGCCAACGCACGATCCGCAGCCGCATGCAACCCGAGTCGCAACACCAACGGATGGCCATGCAACACCATCAAGCTGTGATCGGTTTGAAAAGGGATCCGGGCATGACGCAGCGTCAGGAGCCATTCACTGGATGCATCGGTTCGTTCCCGACACGTCAGCGGATTATCCAGCCCATCAGGAAACAGCAATAGACTTGATGCAGTCGCCGGCATTTCCCTCTCCCTCTCCGTTACCCGCAACAGCCCGCGCTAAATACCTGCCGTTGTCGATAGGCATTCCAGCAGGTCGCACAAAGCTCCACGGTCGAATGGGTGGCGACATCGACACAGGCCATACGCTGCTCAACGAGCGCGCCACAGTCTGCACAGGACCCGCTCACAACACGATCGACATTACGCTCTTGAACGACCATGGGACACCACCTTTGTGTTAGGGCGCACGTTGCGATTACACACCGTCGACATATATTCCTGTTCGGACCTGCTCCCCACCAGATTGCGCCACAACCTGATCGGCAACGGCTCCGCTTTCGCATGCCCGAGTTCCCATCGCACTTCCCGAAGCTGCCCGTTCAGTGAATCAATCGTCCGTTCAAGAGAGACTAACCGCTCCGTCACTAGCGTTCGTCCGCTTGTCAGCATGGTCCCCTCCTTGGTTACAAATCAGTCTGTTGAAACTGCCCGCCAGCTTCGTTCTCGCTGCGCTCAGAGGCTCCACGTACGAACTGAGTACGCATCGCCCCTTCGCTGGCTGCGGCCTTGCTGAACAGCCAGTTTGAACAGCCTGAGAACAACACCGATTCCACACTCCTGACATCCCCTGTCATTTCTCATCCTCTGCTAAATCGCACAATGGCGAATCACGCCAATCAACAGTCCTTCGATATGGAAGTGATCGTTCGGCCCGACGATGATCGGTTGCATCGCCGCATTGGCCGGATGCAATTCGATGTGGGCATCTTTTTTGATATAGGTTTTGATCGTCGCTTCCTGATTCACCAGGGCGACGACCGTCTGCCCGTTGCGGGCATGTTCCTGTTTGCGCACGATCACCAGATCGCCGGGTAGGATGCCGTCATCTTTCATCGACTCCCCTTTCACGCGCAGCGCGAAGGTATCGCCCCCGCGCAGCATGCTCGGCGGAACGTCGATCAGATCGGATTGCGGCACGGGTTCAATCGGAGACCCGGCCGCCACGATTCCCGCCATGGGAATTTCCGCCCGGCGCTGAAGCTGCTCTAACGCCACACGCACCATGCCGGGAATGCGGCGCATCCCGGCTTCGTACCGCGCCACCGACACGCGGGTCGTGCTCAACGCTTCAGCCAATTGCTGCTGCGTCAGTCCTAATCCTTCTCGAATCCGCTTTAGATCGTTCGATTTCATGATGTAACCAATGGTTACACAGAAGAATCGCCGCTGTCAAGCGGGAAAATCGCCATGATTTCCTCAGAAATTCGAGCATCCTGTGCATAACTCCCGCGCCAATGGCAGTAATAGGCGTAGCTCGCCGCAGGATTTTAGGCTCTAATCCAGGATTGGATGATTTCCCAGACAAGTCGGCCGAAAGGCCCAATATCTAGTGGTAGTCCGGCGTCAGGATTCAATGACTAAAAACTAGGCAAGTTGTCAGTTGAATGGTGGATTCAAGCCCATCACGCAGCAAAGGCAACGTTGTGAACAGAGTTATCCACAGAAGCTGGGGAGATCGACTAGGAAGAGAAACGAGGGCGGAACAGTGCCGTCACTGACGCGAAATCAGATGCACCGAACCGGCTTTGAATGACGCTCGGACCGAGGCGCCGACGGTCAATCCAAGCTCTGTCAGCGCCGATCGCGTAATGACTGCGACGAGCGGAAACCCGCATTCGATCGTGACCCGCGCCAGGGCTCCGAGCGAGGCAATGGCGCCTACCGTTCCATGGAGATGATTCCGCGCACTGGTGAGCCCGGTACCCGCTGGTTCGAGCGTCACATCTTCGGCCCTGATACACACGAACACATCGGAGCCGACATTCTCGACGGCCACCGCCGTCAGAGAGATTTCCCCCACTCGCACCGTCGCCAGCCCTTCACGCGCATCAATCAGTTTCCCCTGCACCACCGTTTCAACACCGACGACACGCGCGACATCCGCGTTGGCCGGCCGACTGAACACTTCTTGCGGAGTTCCGATTTGTAGAATCGTCCCCTCATGCATCACAACCATAACATCGCCCAATGTCAGCGCTTCGGCCCAATCGTGCGTCACAATGATTGAGGGAAGCGCCAATTGCTTCAGGAGCCCTCTCAGCTCTCCACGCAATTGCGCCCGTGTCGGCGCATCCAACGCGGAGAGCGGTTCATCCAACAACAGCAACTGCGGCCTGGGGGCCACAGCGCGGGCCAGCGCCACCCGTTGCTGCTGTCCTCCGGACAGTTCACGCGGTTTGGCAGCTTCAAGCCCGGCTAGATGAAACAGCTCTACCATTTCCTGCACGCGCTGTATCCGATCGGCCGGCGCGAGATCGCTCAATCCATAAGCAATGTTCCCGGCTACGGAATAATTGGGGAACAGCGCATAGTCCTGCGCCATGTAGCCGATCTGCCGGTCCTGCGGCGAGACTTTGATGCGTGCGGCCGTATCCAGCCAGACTCTGGAGAGAAACTGAATCGTGCCTGCCTCAGGCCACTCCAGACCTGCAATCGAACGCAAGATCGTCGTCTTGCCGGACCCGGACGGCCCAAACAGGATCAATACGGTCGAGGACTCAACCGGATAACGAAAGCCAGCGCGAATGGGTTTTCTTCCGGGAAAGGTCTTCGTCACCTCGACGATTATTTCTGCGGCCATACCGCCCAGACCTTTCGATTCATGGCATAGACCAATAACAGGACGAAATAGGAAATCACGAGGAGAAACGCGGCGGTCTTTGCCGCCCCGGCGTAGTTCAGCGCCTGCACCTCATCGTAGATATCGATCGAAACGGTACGCGTCGCCCCTTCGATATTGCCGCCCACCATCAGCACCACCCCGAACTCTCCCAACGTATGAGCAAAACTCAAGACCGCGCCGGTAATAAGCCCCGCTGTCGACAACGGCAGGATGAGTTTGAAGAAGGTCTTCACCTTTGACAGCCCCAGGGTCCACGAGGCTTCGATCAATTTCCGATCGACCTGTTCGAACGCGGTGGCAAACGGCTGGACGGCAAACGGGAGGCTGTACAAGATCGACGCGAGGAGGAGACCTTCAAACGTGAACGGCAGCGGATGGCCGACAAGATCTGCATAGAACCGGCCGATCGGGCTATGCGGACCGATGGCCACGAGAATATAAAAACCCAGCACAGTCGGCGGCAGGACCAACGGCAAAGCCACAATCGATTCGACGACAAATTTCCATCGCCAGGTGGAATAGGCCAGCCAATAGGCAATCGGCAGTCCGATCACCAACAACGAGACGGCCGTGAGGCTTGCCAATTTGAAGGTGACCCAGATGGCCATCCAGTTCATCTGAAGGCGCGTCCTACTTGCATATGAACTGCATCCCCCAGCGCCGGCCAGTCACCTCTCCCTCCTGACCTTCCACGCTGGACATGCTGCCGTAGCCCTGCACTTCCCCTTCCTTCAGCACGACATAGCCGGACGGGCACTTCTTCTCCATCACCTTCAATGCCTCTTTCCGATGGGGCGAGCCCATCGGCCCGCCGCGCTCTTCCTTAAACAGATAGCTGACCACGCCGCTCGTCGCCGTTTCTTTGACCAGCGTGACGGCATCGGAACATCCGGCGCTTAGGCACAACAGTGTGACAACCAACGCCGCGTTGACCGCATTACCCCGGCAACATAAATCCATACCGCCTCATAATTTCCTGCCCCTGCGAGCCTTGCATGAATTCCAGGAAACGCCTGGCCGCTTCCTGATTCTTGGATTGTTTCAAAATCACCGCGCCCTGCTCCAGCGGAGGATAGGCCTCAACCGGAATTTCCCAGTATACGCCTTTCCCGCTCATGGCAGGCGCCACGGCCAGCGACAAGGCGATGACTCCGATCTCGCAAGCCCCGGATTCGATGAACTGCGCCGCCTGCGAGATATTCTCTCCCAAGATCAGCTTGTCTTTGACCGCTTCATAGACCTTGAACGATTCCATCGCCGCCACCGCAGCGCGACCATACGGAGCATGTTTGGGATTGGCAATCGCAATCTTCCTGATACCGGGTTCCCGCAGAACGTCGAACCCCTTGGACACATCCAGACGCGACGCGGTCCCTGCCCATAACACGATCCTTCCTACCGCGTATCGATAGAGCGATCCCGACACGGTGAGCCCGGCCTCCTCCAGCTTCCTGGGATACCCGATATCGGCGGAGAAGTAGAGATCGAAGGGCGCGCCGTTCTGAATCTGCGCGTAGAAGTTTCCGGACGACCCCAACGACAGCTTCACATGGTTGCCCGTGGTCTTTTCATACTCGACGACGAGTTCCTTGAACGCGAAATTCAGATCCGATGCCGCCGCAATCGTCATGTCCTCTGCGCCGACCAGGTGCACACCTGAGAGAACGAGCGCACAGATGATGGCAATGATTCGCAACATAGAGCCGGCTCCTCAAAAGAATATTTGATAATTAATGCGCACCGCATTTTCAATCAGCGTCCCCGCGCGCGCATCGAGCGGCACCGTCCCGGACGGGAACGTGGCCCCGACCGCCGGCAACGGCGCGCTACGCCCGATCGCAAATCCGCCCTGCCCCATCGCAACGTTGCTATAGGTCAGCATGATCTGGTGATCGTAGGTCCCGCTCAGAAACCAGTTCAACGAGACATCGACTTGTTTGATCAGATCTCCGCCCGACCGCGTATCCGGATCCCACCAGGCATAGCGGGCCGCCACTTCGACTTTCCGCGGGATCAGGTAATAGCCGGATTGCACGTACCACCCGGTCGTATTGCCGAACTGCCCCGGCGCAAACACCGTGCAAGCCCCCCCAATGACCGCCGTCTGCATACAGGGCAACTCCTTATTGTGCCGGATCACGTTTCTAAACCAGTATTCGGCCTGCAACGAGAAACCACGGTACTTGAAGGCATAGTCCAGCGTCCAGGTGGAAAAATCGACCACCCCCTGCCCCAACATCCGTCCGTTACCTAGCGCGGCGAGTTGGCGCCGGACACTGAGATTGGCCAGATCGATCCCGACAAAGGCGTTATTGGTGCTGGTGTCGATGGAGGGATTGTACGCATAGGCGCCCCCGACGACCATCTGCGGCGTTTCGGAATAGGCCATGTCTCCTTCGCCATATCCGGCCCGTCCCATCAGATTGGCCTGGAGCCGGGCGACATACATGAGCTGGCTCACGTTGCTGCGCAGGTTGGCATTCAGACTCCGCTGATTGGCCGGGCATCCGGCGGGAGAGGGAAAGGGATTGCCGCCGGTCTGCCCGCCGGGACACCCCGCCGTCGGTTCCTCACTGGAAAATTGCGCAAACCGGTTCACCAACGGGCCGGCGCCATTGAACACGCCCAGATAATAGGTCACCGGATACACTTCTTCGTCGTTCATGATCGTGATGCCGACGTCGCGCCGGTTCAGTCCGTTCGCCGTAAACGCATCCATCGCCAGCGCGCGATTCGCGAACTGCATCGACGCCGTTGAATTGATCTGCGACCGGTTGAAGTAGACCTTGTATTGACCGACCTGTACGTTCAACCAGGGAATGTGCGTGCTGGTGACATTCATGTCGAGCACAGACACCGCGCCGGGCGCTTGGGCATTCTCCGCCGTCTCTCCGGCAAGCTGAAGGTAATATCTGAAATCCGGGTTGAAGAGATGCCCCATGAAATAAATTCTGGCTGTTCTCAAACTAAAGGTGGACGCCTGGTCACTGGAGCGGGCCGCACGATAATCCCCAAAGACTCCCAACAGCTCAGGAAAGTTCTTCGAATCACCGGAATCCCGATAGGCCTCGTTGCGATAGCGCTGGGTAAATCGCGCGGCAAACCGTCCCCGGATTTTGAGAAAGAAATCATTGTCGTTCATGGAAAAGTTGAAGCCCCGGTCGTACCAGGCCTTGAAGCTGGGCTGCAGGAGATACGTTCGCTCCTGCGACTCCCTGGCCACATTGTCATACTCTTCCTGTGTAATCGTGCCCTGCTTGACCGCTCGCTGGAGCAGCAGCTTGGTGGCCGGATCCATACTTTCGACGAATACATAGCGCCCGTCTTTCTCGACAAGCTTGCCGGTATCCGCCGCCCACGCTGAACTCATGCACAGAGCCAGCAGGCTTATACCTCCAGCCAAGAACCATCGAATTCGATGAGACATGACAACGATCTCCTCAATAAGACCAGATGAAATGAGAAACAAAGATGATAGTTACGGTCCTGGAGAGATACTGATCTTGGGCGCGTTCAAGAACGCGCGATAGTCCAGCACCGGCATCCCCTGTTTGTCGGCAATCCAAAAGCGACCGGGCTCAAAATACAGCAGGTACTCGGCAGGCGGTGGCGGCGGGGTGGGATAGTTATAATCGTAGAGATCCGCCTTTCTTGTCGGAATCTGCACATGCACATAGTCAAGCGTGAGATAGAGATAGGGTTCACGGACCGCCACCCATCCGCCGACGACATCGCGGCGGACGCTGGGATTGAAACCCGGCGCCCGGAGTTCGAAATGCACGCGCTCCCCCGGTCCCGCAGCACGGAGTCCTTCCGAAAGGCGACCGACCAGCGCGTCTAATTCATCGGGGCGAAAGACAGGCTTCGGAACATTTTCTTCTGCAAACCAGCGCAATGGCACGCGCTGCTTGGGCCGGAATGAGAACCCCTGCAAAATGTCCCTCAACTCCGACGGCGTCAGTTGTACCGGGTGAGAATAGGCCGAGGTTTCAACTTCCTGTTGAAGCACAACAACCACACGAGCGTCTTCATGCACGACTTTGGTGGTATACGGCAGACGCGCACAGGAGGAGGACAAGCCCATGACAGCGACACAGAGAACCATCCGCCAATATATGAAAGCACGAGATTGATGACACATAGACTTCACTCCGTTGATATAAAAGAAGACGCCGCTGACGACGATCTGACCTCACCGCCAACTGAGAGAATAGGAACGCGCACCGGGGATTCAGGCGATTTCCCGGGTCCATACCCCAATCGTTTCAATACCGACTGCCCCTCCGGGCTCGTGACAAAACGCAAAAACTCCTCGCAGAGCGGACGATCCGGGCAGTACCGCTCCATCGAAATGGAATGCGGAATCGGCTTGTACAGACCGGTCGGAGCCGCGGCCACGATGCGCACGCGCTGCTGAACCCGTACCGCATCCTGACCGAACACAATGCCGACATCGGCCTGACCGCTCAGCATATGATCCAGAATCCCTGCCGGATCGTTGGCCAGATCGATGCGGGCTCCCTCCGCGCTGTTGAGTCCCAAAGCGGACAGCAGCCGACCGGTTTCCACACCCAGTCGCGTCTTCTGATCGGCAATCGCGATCCGCACTGTCGGCATCCTGCCCAAGGCCTCAAACGACTCCGGCGCCTCGCTCAGAGATTCCGGCGCCACCAGCACCAGCCGTTCCGTCGCATACAGGGCTTTCGCCTCCGGCAACAGATAGTATTTCTGCTCCATGCGGGTGATGACTTCATCGCCCCCAGGTGCCACAAGGTGCATAGGCCCTGAGCCGATGAAGGCTTTGCCTCGATTCTCCATTGCGGCGACAGTCCGACGAAGATCGAGGGACGTATCGACCGAGAGTTGAACCTGTACATCCGGATGGATTATCTCGAACGCCCGGCCGAGTTGCGTCATGGCCGCCTCCACAGACGGCGACGTGGCGATAACCAGCACTCGAGCCGCCTTTGCATCTCGAACCGGGCCTGGTACCGGCGCACAGCTCACGGTCACAGTGAGCGCGCCGGCCAACGCACAGACACCCATGGTCGCAACACTCATCCATCGAATGGTCATAAGATTCCTGCCCTCACCATTACAAAACCTGGAGTTTGCCCGTGTCCGTCGTGTCATACCCGCCGATGGCGGCAATCTCGGACCGGAAGGGACGGCTGGCCAATGTGTCGAAGAGATGCTGCAAGGAAGGATGGCTGGAGAGATAGGCTTTCGGCACCACCAGATCGTAGCGCGCCGACTGCAGTGGAATGAATTCGAGGCCGTAGGATTGTGCAGCGGATCTGATTCCCATCCCTACATCCGCCTGCCCTTCCGCGACCAGACGAGCGATATGGAGATGGGACGCCGCCATGCGATCGTACCCTTTCACCTGCGAACCGACGAAACCCGCGGCACGCAGCCGCTGATCGAGCAGCAGGCGCGCCCCGGCACCCTCTTCCCGATTGATCACCGTCACATCATCACGCACAAGATCGGCGATCGTTCGAACCTGCTTGGGATTGCCCGGACGTACGACCAATCCTTCTTCCCACGTCGCAAACGTAATCACCTCATAAGCACTCACCTTCAAGTGACGCCGGAGAAACGGCAAATTGCTTTCACCGGTTGAATCGTCTGTCAGATGAATGCCCGCCACATGCACTTCGCCCCGCTGCAAGGCCTGGAGTGCGGCGGTACTTCCCATCGTCCACCCGACCACCGCGGTCTGATCCTTCCGGCGTCGCAGGTGTTCCCCTGCGAGGAAAATCGCGGGATCGCATCCGGCGACGGCAATCTCCTGCTCAATCGCCTGCCGGTCGCGCGAGAGCCGCACCTGCACGACCGGTGTATCTGAACGCCCGCGTCGACTCGCTTCCTGCGATTCAAGAAATCCATCGGCCGCGACCGTATAATTCAACACTTCGCCGAGACCGGTCACAGGCCGAGCAAAAAACCGGCCGTTCACCTTCACCACCTTCATACGAGACAGCGGAGTCGTCGAAAGCGCCTGCTGTTGGATATCAATCAACCTGGCCTCAATCACCTCCCCGGCGGATTGCAGAGAGAACAGATCCTCAACCGATGTGTTCAGCACTCGCGCCAGCTGGAGTGCCACGACCGTGGTGGGGAGATACCGATTGGCTTCGATTGATGAAATGGCCTGGCGAGTCACATCTGCCCGCGCCGCCAACTCTCCCTGCGAGAGCCCTCTGGCAGTACGGACTTCCTTGAGTCGATTCAGAAAAGATGGCGGAACATTGGAGGACGACTTTCGTTGCACCATGAAAAAAATAGCAATTATGATTTACATATGTCAATCACAAAAGACATCTATAGATAATTTATAAGCCAAATAGTGATATTTAATAATTCATGAATGAATTCATCTCTACTTAATAAATATATTGTTGACAATGTAACTCCATTTACTATATTTAATTGCAATACAATCTTGATCGGATTTAAGTACTTTAATCATCCAACAGAACCGAGCTACGAGATGACCGGGATATCAACGCTTCGCACAGCCCTCATGTTCCTCTTCCTGATGGCACTGGCCCCCATCGCCCACTCGTTCGACTGGGTGCCGACTGATGAAGAGATCAAAAAGTATCGCCAAAGCTGGAACCCTCTCTCGCATGGACCGATTCTGCTTCAGTCAGTCGATACACAGCCCAAAGGGCAACTGTCCGTCCGTGAATTCTTCTTTTCACAAATCGGCGAGAGCAGCTTCGGAAACCGGCTTAGCTTTGCCACAGATAGCAAAAGCGGCCCAGTCCACCTCTATCAAATCTCGCCATCCGTCAATGCAGCCTACGGAGTTAGCAATCACGTCGAGGTGGGAGCCGCCCTGTCGATGAACGCCTTTTGGGCCAACCAGAATGGAGATCGCACTTCAGACACGAGCTTCGGCGACGTCTCACTCGTCATGAAATACCGTCCCATCATCCAGGATCCGGATAGCTGGCGCCCATCCATCACCCATTTCACCCAAGTGGTCCTTCCCACCAGCCGATGGACTGGTGCCGAACGTCCGCCCGGAGGGTTCTCTCCGCTCGGCCGCCTCCCAAGCACGCGATTCGGAGAATACGGCATTACCCAGGGCCTCATGGCACGCAAGAACTACGAACCCATCCGGATCAGCGCAGCCGTGTTCTATACGTACGCCGTCCCAGGGGAGAATGCCGGGAGGACCACCTACGCAGGGGACGTCATCAATACACGCCTCATCTTCGAGCATATCGTCGATCCCAAGAACGGGTTCGGCTACAACATCGAACTCAGTACATTGCACGGCACAACCTGGCGCGCCGACGGACACCAGATCAACTCCGGCCAGCTGAAGGGCTTCTCCATCGTCGGCGTCGAGCCGGCCCTCCAATGGAACTTCTCGCAAAACTGGATGGTCGGAGCAGGATGCTTGTTCACTGTCGCCGGACAAAATGCGATGAACGCGATTTATCCGAACGTGTCCGTGTTCTGGTTCTGGGATAAGAGCGGGAAGATCCTCATGCGGTAACCCCCCTGTCGTTCAGCGACCTAGCAGTGCTCTTCCTGCTGTGGTACCGTTGGCCATGACTTCGTCACCGCCCGGCTTCATCGCGCGCCTCTCCATCGGCAAAAAGCTCGCCGTCGCCTTCGGATTGATCCTGCTGCTGCTCATCGGCAGCTTTTCCGCCACGCTTGTCTATCTGTCCCGCGTCAACAGCTATGTCGATCGCCACCAGCGCATCACCATCCCCGGCGTCGTCACCGCCTCGGAAATGCTCCGTAATGTGGGCGAGATTGAAACCCGCATGCATCACGTCCGTGAACATCTCTCCGATACAGACCGGACTGCGGGATTCGAGGCCATTGCCGCTATTGAACGGCGCACCCTCGCAGCTCTCGACACCTATCAGGCGACCCACGCCGCCCGCACCCATCCCATCCTTTACGGCATGTTGGAACACCATGGCCGGATCGACCTGGCCGAACAGGAAGACCAGGCGATCGTCGCCATCGCCGATGGATTGACCTCGCTACGCGCGCAGCGGGAAGATCTGGCAACGGCGTTCGCCAATAAACTCAGTACCCCACCCGCCGCTGAAGCGACCTATGAGCACACAGCCTCGCGAACACAGGACGCCATCGCGTCCCTGATCGAAGTGCACCGAAAAATCGACGTGGAAATGAAGATCGAAGGGGATCGATTAGTCGATCAAGCCCGCACTATGGTGGCGGGGATTATCGGTGTACTCGGGCTGTTGATCGTGACGGTCTATGCGATCATGAAGCGACAGGTCGCCAATCCACTCCGGCGACTGGCAGCCACCGCCGACCGGGTCGCGCACCATGATCTTGCCGCCCAATTCGAGTCCTGGCCCAGTCGGGATGAAGTCGGCGCCCTCGCCGGTTCGCTTACCACGATGCTGACGAGCCTGCGGGACCACAGCACCGCGCTCATGCGAAAGACCAAGGAGCTGGAAGCCTTTACCTATTCAATCGCCCATGACCTAAAGGGCCCTTTGCGCGAAATCGAAGGGTTTTCCTCTCTGCTCGAAAAACAGTTCGCCGATTCGAACGACGCACAGCTCCAACATCACATCGGCATCATCCGCGCCTCGGCCCTGCGCCTGACCCACATGATCGACGCACTGTTGAAATACTCGCGCCTGGAACAACAGAACCTTCCCCGCCTTCGTTTCAACGTCATGGAGACGATCTCCAGCTTGCTGGTCGATCGCCAACAGCTCCTGACGGGCACCAAAGCGAAGATCACGGTCAACCTGCCCTACTCCGACCTCTATGGCGAGCCGGTCAGCGTGCGCCAGGCCATCACGAATCTCCTGGACAACGCGCTGAAGTTTTCCCGTCACACCGCGGCACCAGCCATCGCCATCGGCGGACAACAGACGCCAACGGAACGCATCCTCTGGATTCGCGACAACGGCATCGGCTTCGACATCGATCAGGCTGACAAGATTTTCGGCCTCTTCGAGCGACTCCACAGTCCCGGGGACTACGAAGGCACCGGCGTCGGCCTCGCCATCGTGAAACTCGTGATGGAGAAGCACGGCGGGAGAGTCTGGGCGGAATCCACACCCGGTCAAGGCAGCACGTTTTATCTGGCATTTCCTGAAAGCTCGGAAGCCGGTGGCCGTCAACCCTCAGCCTCGGAAACGAGGCATCGCTGAATGCTGATGGCTGAAAGCTGAAAGCTCACAACATGCGCACCCTCATCATCGACGACGAAGAATATGTCCGCCTGGTGCTCGAACAGGCCCTGCGTGAGGAAGGCTGCCGGGTCACTGCCGTGAAACAAGGGCAGGCCGGCATCGACGCCTTGCAAGCCGCACCGTTCGATTGCGTGATTACCGACCTGCGAATGCCCGGCATGGACGGCCGGGCGGTGCTGAAGTGGATCGCCGAACATCAGCCCGATGTCGATGTACTCATGCTGACCGGTCACGGCGACGTCAAAGATGCGGTCGATGCGATCAAGCACGGCGCGTGGGACTTCCTTATCAAGGAAACGCCCTTCGATGCCGGCGTGGTGAAAGCGGCGCTGACCAAGCTCAAAACCGTCCGTGCGTTGAGAAAAGAAAACATGGCTGCCCGCCACGGCGGTTTTACCAGGGACGTCATCGTGGAAGGGCCCAGCAAGACCTGGCAATCGCTCAAAACCCAGGTTGCCCAAGTAGCGCCCGCCAATGCGCCAGTCCTCATTCAGGGAGAGACCGGATCAGGCAAAGAAGTCGTTGCCCGACTCCTCCATGATCTCAGCCGGCGCGCCAATGGTCCGTTCCTCGCCATCAACTGCGGCGCCGTCAGCCGAGAATTGCTTGAGAGCGAGCTCTTCGGCCATGAAAAGGGATCGTTTACCGGTGCAACTGGAGCGAAAATCGGGCTGATCGCCGCGGCGGAAGGAGGGACACTGTTCCTCGATGAACTCGGCGAGATGCCCGGCCCGATGCAGGTCAGCCTGTTGCGGTTTCTTGATCGTAACGAATACCGTCCGGTCGGGAGCACTCGTACCCTGCATGCGGATGTCCGGATCGTCGGCGCCACGAATCAGGACATTCAGGAACTCGTCCACCAGGGCCGCTTCCGCGACGACCTCCTCTATCGCATCAATACCGTGACCCTCCGGGTGCCGCCGCTGCGCGAACGGACCGAGGATTTTCCGGCGCTGATCGACCACATTCTTCAGACGCTCCGAATCCCCGGCGCCGCCAAACGAACCATCGCGCAAGACGCATTGCAGCGCCTGACCACCTATGCCTGGCCTGGAAATGTGCGCGAACTCCGGAATGTCATCGAACGGATCATCTTGATGGGCACAGGAACCGGACCAATTTCCCACGCTGAAGTCGAGACTGTGCTGCCGAAGTCCACAGGCGCTCCCCGGACCGACGATCCCGCAGAACTGACGCTGAATGAAATCGAACGGCGACACATTCTGCGCGTGCTCGATGCGAGCGGAGGCAATAAAACATCCGCCGCCAAGACCTTGGACATCGATTACAAAACGCTGCTGGCCAAGCTGAAGAAATTTACCATCGACGAATAGCTTCCCCCGCACAGCTCCGGTGATCCGCGAAGCAATCCAAATCATCAAATCCCTTGGCAAGTAGCCGATCGCTCCTTATGATGCCAGAGAGCCCGGGAGATCTCATGGCGCAGCCACATGCACAGCCTAAACGCATCATCGACCTGCGAAAGCACGCACGCATACTCCTGCCCGCAGGCGCGCTCTTTTCATTCAGGCGCCTTGTCGTACCGGTCCAGTTAGGCGAGGAAGCCGAAGGCGAGGGCGCCATGGTCGATCTCTCCATCGGAGGCTGCCGACTCTTGAGCGAAGTGCCGCTCAACATCGGCCAGGAATACAATCTGATCCTTCAGATCTCAACGGAGCGGCCGCCGATCCCCGTAGACGCCGCCGTTGTCCGCTGGACCGATGACTCCATGTACGGACTCAAATTCATCTCCATCGCCCCGCACGACGAATCGCAGATCAGGGACCTGCTCCTCGACATACGTCGCACTGCGGCATAATGTCGACCGGTCTGTTTGCCGATCGATCGGTTGGATCGGCCAGGCTAACCCGCGGGTCGATACCGGGCAAGATACTCGTGCGCCAACGTGCGTAAGTCAGGCACCAGGGCGTCAGACAAGACGACGACATCCTGATGCAATCCCTCCAAACACACCGTCGCCATCAGCTTCAGATCCGGCTCAATACTGAACCCCGTATCAAGACTACTCTCTGAATAGGAGACGCAGACATGCCAGGGATTGGCGATGCGTTTTTTGAAGTAGAGACGGGCCAGCCAATCTCCGATCAACCGCGGGTAGACGAGTGAGCGGGTATAGAACCACACTTGGGGTACCCGCTGAATCGTCCCATCCGGCGTCCGATGCCCCTCGCACGACCAGAACGGCGGGCACACCCGGAGGCAATTGAACCCGAAGACCAATTCTGCCACCTTCGGTTCGACCGGATACCGATCTCCCTCCGATGACATCTGCACCGGCGCATGCGTACACCCGGGCCCACACAGACACGGGCACACCTCCGAGGATGAGCACGCACACGGCATGCGGCACCCTTCGCAGGGCCGCATTTCCCGGTAAGACGGTTGTGCCAGCAGGACCTCCAAATCCCTGAGGCGGGATTCGGTTTCCCGCGCATCCAGATGAGGGCGATACAGCTTCATCGGCTTCTTATCGGAACATCCTGCCTCAACTTTACGGTAGAACATCTCGCCAACGGAGCTCTACCGCGCCGCATAGATGCGACATCGCAAGCAGTCGACTGAATGCCCTGACCACCGGCCGGAATCCGACATTTGTCCTTTTCACTCGGATACCTTTTCAAACCGTTCGACAATCGACCTCTGTCTAGCGGACAATGGGACCACCCCACCGCCTTAGTTCCACAGACCAGGAGCGCACAAGCTATGAACCGACCAGACGTCTCAGGAGAGCAGCAGGCACAGGAACAGTTCGGCACGGCCGGACGGGCCGCAGCATTTCAGGCACAACAAGTCCTGGACCATTTAAATAACCCGATGCAGCAGTTCATCGCACGGCAGGAGATGGCTTTTATCGCCACGGCGAACGCCACTGGCGCATGCGATTGTTCTTTTCGTGCCGGCACCAGAGGATTTGTCGTCGTGCTGGACGAGAAGACCCTGGTCTATCCGGAATATCGGGGCAACGGCGTGCTCGCCAGTGTAGGGAATATCCTGGAGAACCCCCACATCGGCATGATCTTTCTCGACTACTATCTGACGACCATGGGCCTCCACGTCAACGGGAAGGCTCAGGTCCTGACTCCGGGTGAGATGGAAGGTATGCCGCATCTCCCCGCAAGCATTCTCGAAGCCATGCAGGTCAAAGGCGGTCGGAGACCGGAAGCCTGGATCCTGGTGAACGTCGAAGAAGCCTATGTCCATTGCTCCAAACATGTGCCCCTGATGAAGCGCTTGGATAAGCACATCGCCTGGGGCAGTGACGACGAGTTCGTCAAAGGCGGTGATTTCTTCAGGACCAAGCAGGCTCCGTGACAAGCCTGCTGCTCATACCATTCGGACAACAAAGTCTCCGCCATCTCATCCGTCAGGCATGGTGATCAATCTCCGAGACGCAGGGGATCAGGCAATGATCCCCTGCGCTGGTAGAGACTACTTCTTCTCGACGATATCAGTCTTCATCGGACCGAGCACGCCCAACAATTCATCCTTCTCCGTCTTCCCGACTTTGTGATGATCCAGGGCTGCCACCAGATCTTCGACCAGCGCACCAAAGGCCGCATCAGTCACACCCATCCCGGCGTGCGTCTGCTTCATGGTACGGCCGGTGTACTTGCAAGGCCCGCCACTCGCTCCGCAAATCTGATCAACGAGATGCGCCTTGAGCTTCGTGAGATCCGTGCTCGCGAAGTATCCGTTGATCCGCTTATCGCCGCCCACATTTCCCACGAACGTCTCCACTACCGCCGTGATCGCGCCCTTGCCGCCTAAACGGTCATATAGAGATTTACCTTGAGCTTGGGGCCCCGCGCATGCCGACCCCGCCATCAACACCACACTCAAGACAGCCATACTCACCACGCTCTGCATCTTCATCGCACACCTCCTGTATTGATTAATAAATAGGGCTTATCGCCCCTCGCCGCCACTCACGAACACATCCCATCGACGCTGCAGCTCCATCTCTCCTCCCGGAACAAAGTCCGGACAATCAAGCCGCAACTGCCCCTCCCCCAACGGCTTGTTCACCAACCCGCAATGGTGCGGTTTCGCGGTATCGGTATGGACATAGGGCTGAAAATAGGTGCAGCCGGCGCACATCCGCGCGACCGAGATCACTCCCTGCGCCTGCAATGAGTGAATCACTTTGGTCAGACCTCGCAAAAAGACGGCCTGTTCGTCCGGCGTGAGACTGTTGACCCCGGCCTCGATGACTTCCGTCCATCCCCTCGTCTCCAGAACCTCGCGTCGCCCTGCGGCTGTCAGCGTCAAGACGAGCGCCCGCTGGTCTTTTTCCGAACGCTGCTTCTTGACCAGTTGCTTTTCGACAAGCGTCATCACCGCATCGCTGACCGTGGCCGCCGTCAGACACAATGCACCGGCGACGTCGTTCAACCGGACAGACTCCGCAGATCGCTCGGCAAGGAAAGCGAGAATCTGGCCCTGTGTCGGAGTGAGCTTTCGCTCGGTGCCACCTTCCCAGGCCTGACTGCGCAAGGCCACGGCGATTTTTCCCAGGCCGACGGTAATGTGACCGACGATTGTTTTCTCTCCCTGGATGGGCAACCGTTTCCCCATGGGGCACTCCTTTATGCAGACAAGGGCACAATGAATCCGCCGGTTTGCCGGAACTCGGCCTGCTGATGCTCCGTAAACATGACCAGAGGCTCCTGGTGGCAGAACCGGCATTCCTCTGCCGTCACCGCGATCGCCGTGAACCCCTGCGCCGCCATATATTCATTCGCCAATCGAAGCGCCGTCGCCTGATCTCCGGTCATCACGTCGAAGTGCAGCATCTTTCCCGGCACCTCCACCCACGTATCGAATACCTTCACTGCATCCATCGCTGACTCCTTTCCACGATATATTGCGCACGCGCTTAATTAAGGACTCCTTAATATATAACAAAGGAGTACTACCGAATGCAAGATTCCATTTCAGTGCGGTGAGGGACGTACGACGCGGTCGGCCGGCAACGCGCGAGATCGTTCCAATGAAGGCAAATCTGGCAGGGATGTAACAACCATCGCCCAATAGATCCGGCCCCGTTTCTCGGCCGAATCGTTGAGACCAGGCGACTGCTCGAAGAGTAAGGAGGATCGAGCGCACGCCCAGGCAGAACCCAGCGGCGACTTCAACCGGGAAGCCGCTGCCGGACAATCAAACTATGACGACTTCTGCTTGGCACGCGCTAAGGCCAACGCCATGGCCATCGTCCCACCGGGGAGCGGCTGCCGATCCACCGGACGTTGAGCCAATGGCTGGCGGCGCCCCTGCGATTCACGTGACGCCCCTGCGCCGCCCTCTACTTGTGGCGGACGAGAGGCGGAGTTGCTCCCGGGCGCGTCGTCAAGACGCATCGTCAAAGAAATGCGCTGGCGCTTCACATCGACATCCATCACCTTCACCTTGACGATCTGACCGGGCTTCACCACCTCGTGCGGATCTTTGACGAATTTGTTCGCCAAGGCCGACACGTGCACGAGACCGTCCTGATGGACCCCGATATCGACGAACGCACCGAAGGCGGCGACATTCGTCACGACCCCTTCCAGGATTAGCCCCGGCTGCAGATCGGCCAGCGACTCAATCCCCTCCTCGAAAGTGGCTGTCTTGAATTCAGGACGCGGATCGCGACCGGGCTTTTCCAGTTCCGTCAGAATATCGCGCACGGTCGGCACGCCGAATTTCTCATCGGTAAAGTCAGCCGGCGACAACCCTTTCAGCAATGCCGGCTGTCCCATCACATCCGTAATGCCTTTGCCAACACGCGCGAGAATACGCTCGACGACCGGATAGGCCTCAGGATGGACCGACGAGCGATCCAAGGGATTGTCGCCGTCATTAATCCGCAAGAATCCCGCCGCTTGCTCGAAGGTCTTTTCGCCCAGCCGCGGCACCTTCCGCATCGTCATGCGACTCCGGAACGGCCCGTTGGCATCACGGTATTCGACGATGTGCTTCGCCAGTAATTGGTTTAGACCGGACACACGCGCCAGCAGAGGGACCGACGCCGTATTCACATCGACACCCACCGCATTCACGCAATCTTCCACCGTCGCATCAAGGGAGCGCGCCAGCAAGTGCTGATTGACATCATGCTGATACTGACCAACGCCGATCGCTTTCGGCTCGATCTTCACCAATTCGGCCAGGGGATCCTGCAGGCGCCTGGCGATCGACACGGCTCCCCGCAAACTCACGTCTAACTCAGGAAACTCCGCCGCCGCGAATGCGGAGGCCGAATAGACCGACGCCCCGGCTTCACTGACGACAATCTTGGCCAGTTTCTGCTCAGGCTTTTTCGTGGCAATCAGTTTCACCAGCTCCGTCGCCAGCTTGTCGGACTCGCGGCTGGCCGTGCCGTTCCCGATCGAGATGAGTTCCACGCCATGCTGAAGCACCAGTCGCCCCAAGGTGGCCAACGACTCCTGCCACTCATTGCGCGGCTGATGCGGATAGATCGTCGCGGTCTCCAAGAGTTTTCCCGTGGCGTCCACAACCGCCACCTTGCAGCCGGTACGGAGCCCCGGATCGAGACCGAGCACAGCCTTCGGACCGGCGGGGGCCGCCAAGAGCAGTTCATGCAGATTGCGGCCGAAGATCCGGATCGCCTCCGCTTCCGCCGCCTCGCGCAACTGGAGCAATAATTCAGTGCTGAGATGCAGATGAATTTTCACACGCCAGGCCCAGCGACAGACATCGGCCAGCCACTTGTCGGCAGGCCGCCCGCGGTCCGCGATCCCGACATGCGCCGCAATCATCGCAGCACAGGGATGCGGCACCACCGCCTCCAACTGCTCACCGAGCCCCAGCTCAACCTTCAAGACGCCTAACCCCCAGCCGCGGAACAGGGCGAGCGCACGATGGGATGGAATCGTACGGATTGTCTCGGAATAGGCATAGTAGTCGCGAAACTTTTCTTCCTCCGCTGCTTCCTTCCCCTTCACGACAGTCGAAGTGACATACCCCTGATCCCAGAGCCTGGCCCGAAGCGCCGCCAGCAAGTCGGCGGTCTCCGCAAAACGCTCGACCAGAATGTCACGGGCCCCTTCGAGCGCCGTTTTCGCATCGGGCACGTTGATCGCCTCGACTCCGTCAGCGGCCGGTTTGACGACCACATACTTGGCGGCTTCCTGTTCGGGATCCAGCATGGGATTGGACAACAGGACATCAGCCAACGGCTCCAGGCCCGCCTCGCGGGCGATCTGTGCGCGGGTGCGACGCTTGGGTTTGTACGGCAGATACAAGTCTTCGAGCGCCTGCTTGGTCACGGCCGACTCTATCGCCCCGCGCAGTTCCGTCGTCAGCTTCCCCTGCTCCTCGATGGACCCGAGGATCGCCGCACGCCGCTCCTCCAACTCGCGCAGATAGCGCAACCGTTCTTCCAATGTGCGGAGATGCGTGTCGTCCAAATTCCCCGTGGCTTCTTTTCGGTAGCGCGCCACGAACGGCACAGTCGAACCTTCATCGAGCAAGGCAACGGCTGCCGCCACCTGATGCGGCCCCACACTGAGTTCAGTCGCAATGAGGCGAACGATCTTTTCCTGAGCTGAATCCGACACAACGACCTTGGATGAAGAAGCCATAGAAATATACGCCGGCGCTTTCTGGAATCGCTCTGATTGAGAGGCCCCTCGGGCCTCAATCACGCGCGCATTCCTCTGTCTGATGGTGGATGAAGAATCGAGTGTATGGAACTACTGCGTATCCTGTCAGTCTCACAAACCGGCCCCTACGTTCCTGATCACCGGTCAAGGCCGGCCGCGAATCTATCAGATGCCTCCCCTTGCGGCAACTCACCATAGACTCCCCTCCGGCAAGCCCTGGATCCCGCTTACACGCTAGATCTCTGCGCCCCATCTCCGCTACACTCGCCCGAAAGAAAACCTGTCAGGGGAATCGCATGCTCACGTACTATCAAGTGCTCGAACTTCCGTCGACGGCCACCAGCGAAGACATCAAGAAAGCCTGGCACGAACAACTACAAGTATGGCATCCGGATCGATTTACCCATGCGCCTGGGCTGCAGCGCAAAGCCGAAGCCCGCACGACCTTGATCAATCAGGCGTATCAAACGCTCAACGATCCGACCGCTCGCCAGCGCTACGATGCGACGACCGGTTCTACAGCCAGTTCCCCGCCGGTTCGTCCGCACACGACGGCCTCTCCAACACCGCCACCGCGCCCGACGACGTCCGCGGCCCCGCAACCGCCGCCCCCCAGATCGCGCAACGAACAGCGCGGGCCACACCTGCCGATCATGCTGTCACGAAAGAATCAGCCCAAGATCGCAGTGCCCGCGATCCGTATCCTCGTCGATTCCCGTGAGCACATGCCCTACATCTTCTCCGGCCTGAGCAGAATTGCCGGCACCACCCGCCAAACCCTGCAAGGGGGCGACTATGCCATTGCCGAAGCACCGGACATCTTTCGTGTCGAACGCAAACGGGCGGAGGAACTCAATACGATCTTCTCCAACCCCTCGGAAAACCGGCAGCGGTTCATGCGCGAGCTGGAACCGCTCCTCAAAATCCCCCATCGTTTCCTGGTGATCGAAGGCGCGCTCTTTCAACGCCTCGCCAGCGGACGCCTGGGCCAGTATCACAAGAACGGATTATTGGATTTTCTGGATGCGCTGACCGCGCGCTTCGGGCTGCAGATTATTTATGCGGAGCATCGAGACGAGGCGGAAGAGCGCGTCGCCAACCTCGCGACGTTGCACTATGCCTATTACTACGCTGAGCAGGAAGGGCTCGGACGCTACCTGGCCGACAACGACGTCTAACAGGAGCCATATCTCTGACTTATCGGCACCCCTCGAATCCCGTTTGTCTCAACGCCTCGTAGATCACCACCGACACCGCGTTCGAGAGATTCAAACTACGGCTGTCAGGCCTCATCGGCACACGAATGCGCTGAGCCTCAGGGACCGCCTCGATGAGTTCGACCGGCAACCCCCGGGTTTCAGGGCCGAAGAGAAAGACATCCCCTGGCGCATAGGCGTTGAGGTCATAGCGGCGCGTCCCTTTAGTCGACGCCGCAAAGATCCGGCGATCTACGAACTGCTCCGCACAGGCCGTCCAATTATCATGCACGGTGAGCGAGGCGAATTCGTGATAGTCCAACCCGGCGCGCAATAATTGCTTGTCCTCCAGCGAAAAACCGAGCGGCTTCACCAGATGCAGACGAACCCCCGTGTTCGCACAGAGCCGAATAATATTGCCGGTGTTGGGAGGAATTTCAGGCTGATAGAGGATGAGGTCGAACATGAGGCGCGTGACCGGCCAATCAGAAGTGACGATAGGAGCAGTCTACCACGACTGCCCCGATGACCAGCACCACTTTTCTAGGCTCAGCGAAGGAATCAGAGCCATGAGAGTCATCACGCCGCATACCCTTTTGGATTGGTACTTTGCCAGCGCCAGGCATCGGCACACATCACATCCAGTCCCCGTTCGGCGCGCCAGCCCAATTGCGCCAGCGCCTGTTTCGGATCGGCATAGCAGGACGCGATGTCGCCGGGCCGCCGGGCTGCCACCTGATAGGGAACCGGTTTTCCGCTGGCTCGCTCAAACGCCCGCACAATTTCCAGCACGCTATACCCGTTCCCCGTTCCCAAATTCACCGTCAAACACTCCGTCATCTGTTTCGATCGCTCCAGCGCCTGCAACGCCTTGAGATGGCCGAGCGCCAAATCCACCACATGAATGTAGTCTCGAACACCCGTCCCGTCCGGAGTGGGATAGTCGCCGCCCCACACATTGAGACTCGCCCGACGCCCCACAGCGACCTGCGCCACAAAAGGCAGCAGGTTATTCGGTACACCCCGGGGATCTTCTCCGATCAACCCGCTGGCATGCGCGCCCACCGGGTTGAAGTACCGTAAAATGCAGAGTCGCCAGGAAGCATCGCTTTTCTGCAGATCGCGCAGGATTTCCTCCACCATGAGTTTCGACCGGCCATACGGATTGGTCGCCGAGAGCGGATGATCCTCCGTCAACGGCAACCGTTGCGGATCACCATAGACAGTGGCAGACGAGCTGAACACCAGCTGCTTCACGCCGCACTCACCCATCGCCTCCAGCAAGCGCAAGGTACCGACCACGTTATTGTCGTAGTAGGACAGCGGCTGTTCCACCGATTCGCCCACCGCCTTCAGACCCGCGAAGTGAATCACCGCGGTGGCCTTGCTCGTGCGCAACGCGGCAACCAGAGCTGCACGATCGCGGCAGTCGCCGCGGACCAGCGGGACAGGCTTTCCCGTGATGCGCTGCACGCGGGCCAAGGCCTCAGGGTGGCTGTTACTGAAATTATCGAAGACGGTGACCTCAAATCCGGCTTGCAGCAACTCGACACAGGTATGCGATCCGATATACCCCGCACCGCCAGTCACCAGAATCATTGCCCGCCCTCCCTTCATGTCATCCTGTCATCGTCATCACACCGGCTCACAGGTCCCCCACAGTCCACGGACGCGGCCACGGTCTCAAACAGCATCCCCTGCGATTCATAAGTACCAGCGCATGGCGCATGGCCCGTGACCAGCTTATCAAACTGGGAACCAGGGTCAAACGATGCGTGCCATCCTGCGCCACCACCCACTCCCCATCCACCCCGTCAAAGCGGATGAAGACACCACCGTATGACTACGGCGCGAAGGAAGGTGAATCCCTTTCAATCTCACGGTCTCTCATAAGCCGGGTCGTTTCGATCCTGTCACCCACAGTGGCGCATTTCAGATTCCCAGTGTATCTTGAACCATCGATCCCCAGCATCGAGGAGCAGGATGTTCGGAAACAGCGCGGTCGTATTGCACAATTCTCAAACATTCCCCCTGCTCCGATACCGATACGGGATCGTACTTCGGATTGTCTGGTTCACGGCGATCCTCGCGACTACCACTGCCTCATGGGCACGGGACCCACAACAGGTGGCTCCAGAACGCCTGGCGGAACAAGCCAAAGCGGTCTGGGACAGCGGCGCGATTGCACAGGCACTCGATCTGCTCGAAGAAGGAATTCATCTCCACCCTGAGGCGCTGACGCTCCATAAATTGCGCGGGGACATCCTCGCCACCGCCCGTGGCCCTCAGGAAGCGGTGCAGGCCTACGAAACCGCCCTCGCCCAACAACCGACCGCCTTGGATGTCCGCTGGGCTAAATGGAGTGTGTTGATGCGCTGGGGGCAGGCGGAGGAATCGCTGGCTGAGCTGCAGCGCATTAGAAACATCGCCCCCCAGAATCCACTCGTGCATCTGCGCCTCGCTCAGGAACTCCGTAAGCTCGACCGCCTGGAGGATTCGCTGAAGTCCTATCAAAAAGCGGTGGCTCTTGCACCAGAGCTACTCGGCTGGAGGCTCGCGATGGCTCGAGCGCGCTTCGACATTCTGGACTATCGCGGGGCCGATGCCGATGTACAGTACGTCCTCAACAATGTGCCCCCGGGCTCTCCGCTGGAGCTCCCGGCCAAGAACCAACTCGCCCAGCATTACGAGTCGATGGAGCGGGGCCGCCGCTTTACCCCTGCCCTCACGCCGGATGCGACCGAGAAACAGCTGAAAGAATGGGCCGCGATTCGCGCCGACGCCTGGAGACTGTTTTCGGCTGGCCGCTTCCAAGACGCCGAACCGATCTACCGGCGGATCATGACCCTCAATCCCAGAGACACGCTGGCGACCCATCAATTGGGACTGACCCTCATGCAACTCGGCCGGTGCAAAGAAGCCTTGGCCATCTTCGGCAGCGTGCTCAATATGAATCCCAGTGAGGATGACTATGCCGATACGGTGTTTCGCATGGGCGTCTGTCTCGTGGAACTTGAGCAGTGGGAAGACGCATTTGTGCATTTTCAAACGCTCTATGACACCGCCGTGGAGTTTGAACAGAACAACAAAGAAGTCCAACTGCCGGCCGGCACCCGGGTGCTCGCGAAAGACAAACTGGCCCGCTGGCTCGACAAAATTCGTCCGCATGTCCCCGAACTAGCCCGGATGAAAGCGGAGGAAGCGGCGGTGGCTTCCCCTCCTCCCGGTGAAAAATCCCTGTCTACGTCGCTGGCAGAAGAAGCGCTGTTTGAAAAAGCTCTGGAACGGCTGAAACCGCAGAAGGCGTTAGACCCGCAGGCCTCGCTCATGGGCCGGGATGCCGACTTCAGCTGGTTTCGCTTTGTCATTCCGGCTGGCAAGGTCATCCGTGACGATTTTCCAACCGGCGCACACGAATTCATTCCGCTCAATCCGAATGACACCTTCCCCCCCACACAACCCGAGATCTACCTGGTGTTCGGGCTCGTATCGGCATCGTACGATGCCATCCCGCTCTCCGCTCACTGTTTTCTGGAGATCGCTGAGGTCCGCGGCGAGGCGACGCCCATCGCCCAAGACCAGGTCATGATGGCCATGAATGACCAGTCTGGCTACTTCCGCCTCCCTGCCCCAAAGATAGGCTGGACACCAGGTCTCTATCGCTGCGGTTTATTCGCGGGTGAACACACCTCCGCCTATACGCAGGCTGACGAGGTGCGGTTCAGAATACTCCTGCCGACCCCGTCCAACTAGAAAAGCATCTCCTCGGCAGGCTCTCGCTGACCGCACAGCCGGTTAAAACAAGACCAGTCTATTGTAGATCAGACAGCGCCCGTACGACCCGAGTCAGCATGAACCGAGGAGGAGCGAATGATGCGAGGATCTAGGGAATCGTTCGACTCTGTTCGTTGGAGAAGGGACTTTCGTTCCCGTTGGCATCGTAGGCCGACACTGCAAAGAAATACGTCACACCCTTCGTCAGATTCGTCATCTGATAGGTCGTGGTGGAAGCCGACAGGGTGGCAATCGGACTTCCGTAGGTGCCCGCGGTTGTCGAACGATAAATCTTGTACCCGGCCAGGTCCGATACGGCGACCGGATCCCATTGAAACGTCAACGACGCTGTGGCGGCAGGAGCCTGCGCAGCCGGAGGCACACTCTCGCCCCCTCCCCCGCCGGTACACCCACCAAGCGCCACCCCGACTGCCACACCTATCACCAAGCCGAACAATGCACGTGCCACTGGCTGACTCCCTCATTCATTCGACCGCAAGCAAGCCAAATTTACCGTCTCGCCAAACAAGACGCAAGGACAGTGCCGAGGATGTCCACACTCAGCCAGCGAGAGTTCCTCCCGGCATAGCGCACTTCTACCAACTAGTTTTGTGACAACTCTGACCCGACGATATTTTCCCGGCTGCGTGATCACTGGTTGTCCCGGCCATCAGCAGAGCCCTCTTTTGTACAGTAATCGCCCGAGCCATACCATGCTCCCCCGCAATTCCAAAGACTTCAAAGGGAACTGATCCGGCCCTATCAGGCATATCCTTTGCGGTGTACCAAGCCGCCCTCTGACAGAGGCCCATATTGCATCACGTCGTCGATTAAGGCACCCTTCGCCTGATCTCGTCGCTCTAAGAAGATCACGGTATGGCACCCACACAGTCCACGCTGGTCCCTCCCCAAGTCCGTTGTCCCTGCGGACTTCTGCTGTCAGGCCTTTTCTTTTTCACCACAGCACTTGGGACAACCGGTCTTGCAGAAAGCGACGGATCGATTCCGGCTCTTGCCCCGACCCCGCTATTCACAACGGCCCCTCCGCAGCGGTCCGCACCGTTGGCCCAGGCAAGCACCCCTCGCAAAGCCAGGGGACGCTGGGTTCGGGATCAGCGTTCCGTCAACATCACCGCAGACGCGCTCCGTGCCCTCAATCCGATCAGTCCGGCACAACACACCGAATTCGCGATCGACCTTTTTTCAGCCGGCACACAACTAGCCGATCTCAGCCCGGGAAACGACCCACGGAGAACGCTCCACCACCAAACATGGACCGGACGGTTGAAGCAGGATCCGGACAGTGATGTGACGCTTGTCATGAAGGGCGCGGCTGTCGCGGGAACGATCCGAAAGGGCCGCACAATCTATGAGATCAAGCCCAGCGCTGACGGCACTCATGACGTGACAGAAATCGACAGCGAGTTGCTTCCCAGCGACCACCATCCGGTCTCAGTGGGTGCCGACGAATTGGCAGCAGGTGATGTGGCCGCCGGCATGGCCGCGCCCACACTTCCCCCTGCTGCAGCCGCAGACAGCAGCACAGTGATCGATGTACTGGCGGTCTACACCACAACCGCGAAGAACGCGAATGGCGGACAAAACGGCATTGAAGCCCTGATTGTCCTCGGTATTTCTCTGGCGAACACCGCCTTCACCAACAGTCAGATCAACACCCAATTCCGGCTCGTCCATACCGCTGAAATCGCGTATCCTGAATCCGGCAACTACAACACGGATTTGAGTCGCCTGCGAAATGCGACGGATGGATTCCTGGATGACGTGCATACTTTGCGGAACACCCACAAGGCGGATCTGGTCACGCTGATTGAGGACAATATCGGAGATGCCTGCGGGGTCGCCTACGTCATGGATTCGGTGAATGCCAGTTTTGCCGGTTGGGCCTTCAGCGTAGCCGAAGATGCCTGCATCTCCGGCTACACCCTCGCCCATGAATTGGGCCATAACATGGGCTCCATGCACGACCGCGCCGAAGGAGGCACGGGCGCCTACCCCTACTCATTCGGGCACAAAGAAGCAGGCAAGTTTCGGACGATTATGGCCTATCCCTGCAGTCCCTCCTGCCCGCGCATCAATCATTTCTCAAACCCCAATGTCAGCTATCAAGGAAGCTGGGTGACCGGCGTAGACCACAATACGAGCCCTGCCACATCGGCGGACAACGCCAGAGCCTTTACCAATGCCTTGAACACCGTAGCGAATTTCCGCAACAGCGGCGACACGACCGCTCCCCCGGCCCCTGCCAATTTTCGGATCATCAGCCCGTAGCCATATGAGAAGGAGTCTGTTTCGTGCGTAATCGAATCACCTGTCGCGGACTTCTTCGTGTCGGGCTGACGGCACTTCTCCTCTGCACCCTCGGCATGGCTCCCCGTCCTTCCTCCGAAACGCACCTGTGGGAATTGGTCTCCGCACCCTCGTCTCCCGATCAACGCCAAACGCCCCGCCAACCCTGGATCATCCTGGAACAGAAAATCCGCCTACACCAAACGGTCCTGGATGCGCTCCGTGATCCCGAACATCCCGTTCCTTCAGGAGTCGTCCTTGACCTGACCAGCGAGACCAGTCACGAGATGGTCATTGATTCCAGGACTCCGGGCGCGCTTTCAACAATAATCATTCAGGGCCACTTCCCAAAAGCCGCCTATTCAGACATCACCCTCGTCATCAAAGACAGGTCGATCGCCGGCACCATCCGCATGGACAAACGGGTGTTCAGAATCCAATCCATCGGGAATGACGAGCACCTCCTCGTTGAACTTGCCCCTGAAAAACTCCCGCACGACTAAAGCCATTCCCTCATAGCAGGCAGAGCCAGAGGGCGCGGGCGGCCCGCCTCAAGAATCGTTCATGACCGGCTGATGGATGGACTACGCTGCAACGAGGGGGTCGAGATGGCCGCGGATCGCCTGGGCCAAGACGTGATAGTGCTCCGAGAGCATCAGAAAGTGCCGCCGTCGAATATCCTCTTCTGCCCGCGCGCCGGCCCGACCATAGGTCCGCGCCGCGCTCTCATACACCGATGCCAATGACCAGCGAATCGGCGCCTGGCGCATCCGGCGTTTGGCGACACACTCATGCAGCGGTAGCCGGGCGACCGTGTCCAGCAATGCTTGCGCCCGATGCAAGCCGGTATGGGCCGCCATAACCGTCTCACATCCCTGCCGGGCGATGGCCTTCCGCTCGGCCGGATGCGCGCGATAATAATCGGTGATCTCGATGATCTGATCGACGTTCCCCTTCTCATACAGCGCGCAATGCGTCCGATCCTGGAACAAGTCGCTGAAACCGCTTCCCACACGCTCCGTCAGAAGCAACGCGCCGCAGGCCATGGCCTGGAACGTCCTAAAGTTCACGTCGTTCGCCACGGATTGATTCAAGACCATCATCGATCGGTTGAAGATCTGATCGTACGGCCCTGACTGCACGACAATCGAATACTGAGCCTGTAGGCGCTGGATCAGGTCGACGCGATCGGGATTTCTGGCGGCATCGAGTGTGCCGATGAACGACAGCGGAATCTCTCTGGCTAATCCAAGATCCCGCTCGTGAGCCCCCTGGCAGAACAGCGGCATCCAGGAGACATGCTGCCGGTCTCCGTCAAGCTGATAGGCCGGCACCCAGTCTTTCTGCGCAACCAGAATCACATCGAATGCCGCGGCGTAATGCATGTGCCAATTGGCATGGATGTGCGAATCGATTGCATACCAGACCACCGGCTTCGGAAGAGTCTCCAGTCCCAGCACCAACGGCTAAGTACTCTCGTCCCCCAGCACGATCAGGTCCGGATACCAATGGGGCGGCAGTTGCGTCAGCAGACTCCTGGCATCGAGAAGAGAGCGAGTGAGCGGAATGTCGGCAGTCCGATGGTATCCGGCCCATTTCACATCATGACCGAGCAGCCGGAACGATTCCTGAAAGTAGGCGTTTCCTAGATGAAGAATTCTCATGGTGACATGATCTGAATAGGTGCGGACACGTTCCGGCCACCCGTTTGATGACTGGCGCTCAGAGGTGAGGCCTCGGCACCTTCATTTGCATCGTCACGAGTTGATACTTCTCAAATCGGCATGAACGGCCGCGAACTTAAGAAGCCCCTGCCGCCATTCGACTTATGTCGGATCAAAACAGGAGCACTGCCGGGCCTCCTCCCTTCTGTAATTTCATCGCGCATGCCATTAGGCCCCACGCTGAGCACCGAGCGCCTGCTGGTCCGGCAATTTCTGCCGACCGGCGCCAGGCCGGCGATCGGAACGCACCCGGGTCATGAGCCCTCTTGCCCTGCCTCGGTTAAGGCGACCGGCTTGCAGTCCCCCAGCTATCACTACGCCTGCCCCACTTTACTTCTACGCGCGCAATTCGATACCCTTGACCCAATACGCCATCCATCCCATACTCGCGTTGACGTGCATCCGGATGGGAGTCATGCCAATCACAACGCCAACCTGCTCTGCCCCACATCTTGAGAAGGAGTCTGCCATGTCACGACGTCTGTCTACGGTGCTTGTCCTCGCAGGCCTGCTTGTGTCCACACCGCTGTGGGCCGTTCAACTCAGCCGGCCTCAGGTGGAATATTCCGCTGATTCGGTAATGCAAACCGAGGAGGGGACGATTGAGCAGCATATTTACGCCACTCCGACGAAGGAACGGCAGGAACTGCTGACCGCGGGGGGCGACGGGGTGGCCATGATCTTCCGGTACGATACCAAACTCATGTGGCAACTGATGCCCTCCGAGCACATGTACATGGAGCATTCTCTGGAGAAAGCCGCAGCCCAGAGCAAGGGGAAAGACCTCTCGAAGTGGGACTTTGAGGAAACCGTCGTCGGGGAAGAGGTGCTCGAAGGCGTGAAGGTGACGAAATACAAGACGATCGCCACCAGCACCGACGGGAAAAAGTACGGCGGGTTCTCCTGGAGGACCAAAGAGGGCATCGCCGTCAAGCAGGATTTGCTCTACAAGGAAGGCAACGAGAAGCACCGGATGACGACGGAGTTGAAGAATCTCAAGATCGGCAAGCAGGATCCCAAATTGTTCGAGGTGCCCGAGGGCTTCACCAAATTCGACATGGCCGGCATGATGGGTGGCATGATGGGCCGGGAAAGCATGGGGATGCCTCAGGGGGAACGAGGCAGTGCCCGTCGTTCGCGCCCCGCAGTCGCTCCGCCGGCAGACGACGCGCCGGCTGCTCCGGAACGTGACCAGTCCACCGGAGCCGACGATATCAAGAAGGCCGGCGACATGATGAAGAAGCTGTTCGGGCGCTAGCGTGATAGTGGGCCGGCCGGCACGAAGACTCCTGCTCTTCGCCGGCCTCTTCGGCTGGGTCGTCCTCAGCACCGTGGCCGTTTGCCTCGCTGAAACCGAGGACATTCCTCCGCAGCCGCCTGTTCAGGCGGCTGCGCTCCACCTTATCGAACTGAAATCCGGCCGCGTGTTGTTCACGAAAAATGCGGCCCAGCCGCTCCCTCCCGCCAGCCTGACGAAGATCATGACAGCGGTCGTGGCGCTAAACGGCGCGTCGCTCTACGATGAGGTTCGAATCGATGCCCGCGCCGTGCACTACCGCTCGTCTCTGAAGCTCCGCCGAGGAGAGCGGTTTCTGCTCCGCGATCTACTGGCTGCCATGCTCGTCACCAGCGCCAACGATGCCTGCCAGGCGATCGCCTGGCATATCGGAGGGACGCCCGCTCGCTTCGTCGAGAAAATGAATGTGCACGCCAAAGCATTGGGACTGACTCGTACTCATTTCACTAACCCTTGTGGATTCGATGCGCCCGGCCACGTTTCCACCGCGGAAGATCTGACTACACTCACCGAGGCGGCCCTGCAGATCCCTGAATTCTCCATGATGGTGCGAACCGTCGAACGCGAGATCGCGACCGTGGACGGAAGCCGCCGCATTCATCTCTACAGCACCAATCAACTGCTGCTCGATCCCGATGTGACGGGCGTGAAAACCGGATTCACCAACAAAGCCGGGCGCTGCTTGATCGCCAGTATGTTCAAAGACGGCCATCAATTGCTGCTCGTGGGATTGAATGTCAAAGATCGCTGGGAACAGGCCCCTCGCCTACTGCGGTACGGTCAAGCGGTGATGAGAACGGGGCAGGAATAAGACGCTCGGTTACTGCCGGTCGACCCGGCGGAGATAGGCATCGCGAAGATTTTGCTGGGCGAGCGCATAGTTTGGGGCAAGCCTGACGGCGATGCGGAATTCTTCGATGGCCGGGTCCCACTCGCCACGCCGGGAGAGGGCATAGCCAAGATTATTATGCGGTCTGGCCTTACGCGGCGATTTCGCAACTGAGTCGGACCACAGCAGGACCGGGTCGCGATAGAGGGCATTCCGCTGTACGGTTGCCGCACAGAGTGTCGCCACGGCGGCGAGTCCGATTGCGACTGCACTGATGTGAACCAGGCTGGGCCGTGTTAGTGCGGTCGAGAGTCGATGGATGAGGAATGTGCCCAACACGGTGGCTGCCAGCAGAATGCCGAACGAGGCCAGATAGAGATTGCGCTCGCTCAAGAGATCATTGCGCGGAATGAGACCGGTCGGAAGCAACTGCAGGACAAACCATGCGATGCCGAACGAGAAAAGTGGGAGTCGTGGCACCGCGATAACGCCGGCAATGGCCACTGCCCCCCACAGGAACAGCTCAAGAGGAAGCGGCCATTGAGAGAGGGTGTGGAACAGCGGTAGATCATGGTCGAAGTTCAACTGCCAAGGACATATGAAGAGCAGCAATGCATAGCTGGCGGCGTGGAGTTCACTCAAGGCATTCTCCCAGAGGGGGCGTATATTCAGGCTGAACTGAGCCAAATCAGCATAACGCGGATGATGCCAGGCCAGAACGCCGGCAGCCAGGACGCCAAACCAGAAGGGCAGATGATCGGATATAATCGCGGCGCGCAGCTCCGCTCCCCTGAGCCGGCGCACCACCACGTCCCACAACAGCAGCGCCAGCGGAAAGGTAACGGCCGGCTCCTTCGATGCGACGGACAGAATGAAGCAGAGCAGTGCGCCAACCCGATAGCGCCGCCGAATGAGATGACCACTTGTCTCCTCCGACGCTTTGATGTAGAGGAAGAGCGCCAGCAGATACCAGAAGGCCATGAGACCGGACGCGCGGCCTGAAATGTAGGTGACGGTTTCCGTCTGGATCGGGTGGGTTAGAAACAGCAGTGCGGTCCACACCGGAACCAGCCTGGTCTCCTCCGTAACGGTCCGCGCGAGAATCCGGTACACAAGGGCCCCGGATCCCAGATGCAGGAGCAGATTCAGCACATGATACCCGGCGGGAGACGTCTCGAAGAGGCGGCGATCCACAAAATATGTTGCATACAACACGGGCCGAACCATATGGTCGAGATGACTGACAAAAATCTCCCAGCGGTCGAGATGCGGATTGGCAAGAATGGTCGGGCGGTCGTCGAAGTGAAAGTCTCCTGAGAACGCCGTAACATAGGTCAGACCGGCGACCAGCAGGATAGAAAACAGCAGTTTGCCTTGGAGATGCGTCGAGCAGTTCACGGTGGCGGCAAGCGTACTCTTTTGCCGCGCCTGAGTACACAGAGAGGAGTGACACGCATGTGGCGTCAAACATTCAACAGATGGGTCACATCAAGACTATCTTCCAGCGTTCAGCCGTCGGCCAGGGATCGGCCGACGGGTCGGATCATGGCCGTCGGCCTGCTGAGCGTCACGCTGCTTCTGACCCTGCTCAATGCCCCGGCAGGCGCAGCCGGCCCCTGTACATGCAAAGATCTCGACAAAATCAAAGAAAACCTTGATAGAGCCGCCACTTCAGAAGAAATCTGGAAATACATCTTCGCATGGGCCAGAGAAACCTACCGGGATGTTGACCTTCCCAAAACCAATGACGATCTAAACCAGAAGTTTGTCCAATTGAAGAACGCCCCTGCATCCAAATGGTACGACCTCATCAAGGAAGGGCCGGTCAAAGAGAAGAAAAGCCTGAGGAAAGTCGCCGGACTCAGTGAAAAGGGCGAGCCTGTCGTGGACGAGGATTTTCAGAGCAGTAACTGCGATGACATTATCGAGGCGGAAAAAGAGCACGAACGGAAACATAAAGATTTCTACCTGAGCTTCCCCCAGGTCTTCGACGTGCTGATGACCTCGCGGCTGCAGCGGTTGCGCGCAGAATCAGAGGTCGAATCCTATCGGGCACAGAAAACCTTCCTGGAGAAGAAATACGCGGATCTCAAGCTAAAATGCCTTCCCAAAGAAGACCCCAGCATCAAGCAGCAGTTGCAGAACGACGTGGCCCAGCGAGAACGGCTAAACCAGGCGGAAAACCGAATCCGCATGCTCGGAGGGGGGCCGACGGGAAAATGATACGGCATATCGAATTCACGCACGTGTCAGGAGGCCACACCATGAAGACTTCGTGGGGATCCATAACGGCACTGAGTGCCGCGCTCATGTTCGGCAGTATCGGACTCGTCCCGCCGCCGGTTCAGGCGGCCGCTCCCGCTCCGTCACCCAAAGATGAAGCTGTCAGAAAATATGTCGACGGCTGTCAGGGCAAACCGGCGAAGGAAGCGGACTGCGAGAAGCTCAGAAAAACCGCCGTCGAAATTCTGAAAGAGGACTTGCTGACGCTGGGATCGTCGGCAAATCACGGCTTTCTGCTCAGTATTCTCCCTGTCTTCAAAATCGAGGAGGCCGAGTTGCGCGTGGCTGCAGCCGATGCCATCGGCATGATCGGCCCCCAGGATAGCGACGCGGAGCTTCTCGCCCCGCTCGCCAATGATCCGGTCCCGGAAGTCCGGAAAGCTGTGTCACAGATGCTCTCCCACGGTAAAGGAAGCGAGCTCAGACTGCTGTCCCAGCGCACCATGACCTGGGCTGGAGGACACACCCCGGAGACCCCGACGGACCCCGGAAAATATTCGCTTCCGGTCGCTCCGGAGAGCACGTATCTCTATTACGCCAGTGCCGCCGCGCATGGCCAAGTGTCGTACATGACCAGAAAAGCCATGGAGCCGACAATGGCGTTCTTCAAGGGCAAGTCAAAACGAGGCCCGTTGAAACTTGAGGAATTCAATACGCTCTACCGGTACCAATTGAGCGATGAGCAGGAAGCCCGCGAGAGAATCTGGAAACAAACCAGCGATGAAAACAGTAAGCAGATAGAAGCTCTGCAAAAAGACACATCGAATCAGCAGGCCGCATTCGAAAAAATTATGCAACTCCAGGCCGAGGTTCTGAATCAACGCCTGGTGGAGCAGAGCAATCAGTTTCGTCCGGACCTGTTCGCGTCCCCCACTGTATTCGTGCTGGAGGAACGCCTGATTGGCCAACGGAGCTACCCGACACGGTATGTTGTGCTCTACCAAGACAAGGCACTCAAGTCGACCGGATACCGGTTGTCGTGGATGACCGTGCCCGATGACGCGATCAAAGCGGCTCAAGCCGCTTCTCTGGTGCGCGAAAAAGAAGAAGAGGCCCGTAAGAAAGAAAACGAAGCCAATCGGAAACGCGCGGAAGAACTTCAAAGCCTGCAGAAGAAAAAAGACGAGCAGGAGAAAAAGAAGTTCAAGAAGGGCCAAGACGATCTCGAAAAAGCGCTGGGGTTCTAACCGCCAGCCATCTGCTCCACCAACCGATGGCGTCCCATTTCGCCGGATAACCTTGGCTCATCCATCGATTGACTAGTATGAGGGAGGGAAATAACCGGCAGGGATGATTCCCTTCCCTCACCTCAACAGGTCCGTCTCAACATGCCAAACAACCCTTCTCTCAAGACCACACGACTGCTCCTCCGGCCGTTTCAACTCTCGGACGCTCCCAACGTACAGCGACTCGCGGGGGCCAAGGAAGTTGCCGCAGGCACATTCCTTCCCCACCCCTATGAAGTCGGCATGGCCGAGCAATGGATCGCGGATCAGGAGCGAGCCCATGAGGGAGGTACCGCCGTCAGCTTCGCCATTACTCTTACGGACGATGCGACGTTTATCGGATCCATCGGCCTGGACATTGTCCAGAGCCACCGGCACGCGCGGCTCAGCTACTGGCTCGGCCTTCCCTACTGGAATCAGGGCTACGCCACCGAGGCCGTGCGCGCGGTCCTGCGCTACGGCTTTCTGCAACTGAATCTGCACCGGATCTACAGCCCGCATTTTCAGGGCAACGCGGCATCAGGGCGAGTTCTGCAGAAAGTGGGGATGACCTACGAAGGCCGGATGCGTGAGCACTACGTCCGCTTCGGCAGGTTTGTCGATCTCGAACTCTACGGCATGCTCCAGCGGGAATTCACCGACAGAACCTGAGAGTAACTATCCCGCCGAAACGAACCTGCTAGTAAAACGTGTAGACCAACAATCCATTGACCTGAATCCGCATATAGATGCTGGCGATCTGCGTATAGTCCGCCATCACCTTGAAGAGCCAAGGCTTGGAAATATGTTTGGTATAGGCCATGTGCACATCGCCGCCGATGCGGAACAGGGCTGACTTCGTCGCCTCATCGATATATTGGAGAGCGGGACCGGCGGCAACATAGAGCTCGTCCTTGTTCTCCATACTATAGGTCGCCGCCAGCCGGGGGATTTGATTGATAAACACCTGCGGACTGAAGTACCCCCCTGCGAACGGCTCCCGCTGGCTCGGCTGTAATCCCCCCTGATTCTCCCCGTAGTGAGTGAGATAGAAAAGATATTCGCCGGCGATTTCCCAGTTGTCCTGCTGCCAGAGCTGCAACGATAATTTGGTATCTACCCCCACCTGATCGTTCGACTTCACCTGTTCCGCCGTCACCCATCCGACAAAGGGCGTCACGGTCACATGCAACGCGGCCACGTCGAACGCCACTTCACTGTAGAACTGTGTTGATCGAGCCAGCCCGATCAGCTGGCCCGAGGAGGCGCGCGAACCAGCGAGAGCCGCAAACGAATCGTACCGGAACTCCCGCTTGACTCCTGGACGAATGGACAACGATTGTCCGTCGTAGGCGTATTCAAACTTATAGGCCAGGCCATCGCCGCGCGGTGCGCCATGATATTCTAGGACCGCATCGAATCGATTCGACGGATTGAATCGCACTTGATTGCCCAGGGAGAGATAGGCACCGGAGCGATTCTCTGATGAGTTCCAGAAATGCTCCGCGCCGACCTCTACTTTGGTCGTCGTAAACGGCGTGATATCGAACTTGCCGCGCGTGCCCATCCGGAACCCGTACAACTCATAGGGCTTCTCCGGCTGAGCTAGCATCCCCATCACCCCTTCGACAGCCGGCTCCCGTCCCTTCGACATATCCTGGCGAAGCGCCGTCAGATCTCCCGATTCGCGCTTCGTCTGCTGCCGGGCCAGATTGGCGTGATACAAGGCCAGATCGTTCTGGCCGAGCCAGGCATAGGCTTTGGCCAGGCCCCGATGGGCTTCGGCATTGCGCGGCTGCGCGTCCAACACCTTGTCGTACTGCGCGACCGCCTCCTGACTGGTGTCTTTATGCCTGGCCAGATGCGTCGCATACCGGAGCCGCGCCGCCGGATCGTTCTTTCGCTTCAAGCCCATCCGGTAATACTTCAGCATGTCTTTCTCGCGATAGGCGTAGCGCGACCATTCCAGCGCCCGCGCTTGCGCAAACGCGATGTCGGCATCGTCGTCCCAGCGGGCGAGATACCGGTCGAACTGTTCGATGGCCTTATCCTTTAGCCCCTGTTTCTCGTAGGCGACGCCCAGACTCCGCATGGCTTCACGGTTGCCCGGATCACGCTCGACGACCTTTTCGAAGGCTTCGATCGCCGCCTTGTAGTTTTCAATCTCCAGACTCGAACGGCCCCTGGACATATACCAGGACTCCACAAAATCATCGGCCCCCGCCTGACCGGCAGCCCAGAACGAGATGAAAAAGAGCACACTCAGAGTACACAACCGGCAACCCCACATACCTGACACCTTTCTATTGCTGAGAGATCGAATGATCGGACACAGTTGCAGGCCGTATTCCGGCCCGCCAGATCCAGAGCCAGCGTCGTCGAACATACAGGGGCTCATACCGCCCCTTCTCCTCACCCATCAACCAAGGACCAGCGGACTCGGCGGGTCGCCCGAACAGCAGCACACCCATGCCATGGGAGGAACGATCGCGCACCAGCCCCCACTGTCTGGCGTGACCGATCTGGATTCGCACGGGAACCAGATACCGACGGCGGGGAATCCGGCGCCGCCTGGTGACCGGCGCCTTCAACGACCGGCAGAATCCCGCAAACAAATGTCCGGCCATCAGCAGCGGACTGCGCACGCGCGTGTCATGCGCCTGCTCCCAGGTCGCCGGATCACCGAACAGGTTGACCACAAGCCACTGCCGCTGCGCTGCCTGCATATCGAGAAACTCCGCCCCGCAGCGAATCGCCGTTCCGGGCAGCATCTCGTGATACAGCACCCGCGCCCGGCAGGTCATCGGCGTCCGTCCCTGCAACGTCACTTCAAACGTGTCCGGAATCGGATCTGCGGACGTCGTGAGGAACGATAGCCCCGACAGACTCACGTCATCCGTCACCGCCGGGCACTGAAACCCCTGCGCCGCCAACGTACAGTCGAACCGCCGGCCGACTCGCTCTTCCCCCCTCCGCTGCGGCCGCTCCCACGCCATGCTCAAACCGATGAGCAGCGTCACCAGATTCACCCCGGCCCAACTGAGGTTGAAGAAATAGGCGTCCTTTTCGATTCCGAAGAACCAGAATTCCCACAGCCCCTTGGCAATCGCCCCCAGGGTGATCACCGTGGCGGCCAACAGACTCAACGACGACCGCCAATCGAACGTCCGGCTGGCCGACGTGATCCCCTTCGGAGTCACCTTGAACCCCAGCCGCTTCGGCAGGAAGAGATCGAACATCGAACGAAAGAGCGGAAACACGACCGTCGCCTCATAAGTCGACGACCAGAACAGCCGCGGCCATCCCGGCAACAGCACCGAGGACAACAACGGCAGCATCAGCATAAACGGCAACACATAGGCGACCAGGATCGACACATCGGAGAGGATCGGATGGAGATGAAACAAGAGAAAATAGAGCGGCGTAATCCAGAACACGACGCGGGCCAGGGGAAACAGAAAATAATATAAGGAGGCGAAGTAACCCACCCGATGCCGCAGGGACAGCCCCCGACAGAAGAGCGGGTTGTCCTTCAAGAAGATCTGCAGGCACCCGAGCATCCAGCGCCGGCGCTGGACGATATACGACGAGAGGTTTTCCGCCGTCAGTCCCACGGCCAGATCTTTATCGACGAAGGCGGACTTCCACCCCTTGGCATGCAGATGCTGGCTGGTGTGGATATCCTCGGTAATGCTCATCAGATTGAAGCCGTTTACCTCCTGAATCGCCGTCCGCCGGAACACAGCCCCGCTGCCGACGAAGAACGCTCCCCCCCAATGATGTCGCCGTCCCTGAATGGCATGATTGAAGAGATCCTGCTCGTTGGGAATCCGGACTCCGGTGCCGAGCGCCCGCTGAAAAATGTCCTGATTGTAGAAATGGTGCGGCGTCTGGACAAACCCCATGCGCGGATCGGCAAAGTACGGCACCGTCTCGGCCAGAAACGTCGAGACTGGAATATGATCGGTGTCGAAGACGACGATCAACTCGCCGTCGGTCCGGGACAGGGCCTGGTTCAAATTACCCGCCTTGGCATGCCGCTTCGGTCCTTGGAAATAGGTCGCGCCATACCGCTCTGCAAGGGTGCGCACGTCGTCCCGATGACTGTCGTCCAGAACGAAGATCTGCTTGTTGGCGTAGGTAATCGCCGCAGCGCCGATCAACGTCTTTTCAAGAATCTCGCAGGACTCTGAATAGATCGGGATCAGGATATCGACCGACGGCTGGAAGTCCGTCGTAACCGGAGGCGCGCTGGCTGCGGCGGATTTCCGGCCCACTCCGACTTGCACGAGCAGGAGGGCCACCGTCGAGAAGGCATAGAGTTCCGCGCACCAGAGCGACAGGCTGATGAACGGCCCGCCGGCCTCGACCCAATTCAACGTCTCGTGCGCGCGCCAGTCGAGGTACCGCACGCAGAGGGCAAACCCGCAGGCCAGAAACGCCACCTTCAAGACCCAGTGCCATCGAGCCAGGAGAAAGAGCACCAGCGTGACGGCCACCAGCTCCCACGCGAAATGCGCCGAAAATCCCGCCACATCGAACGGGCGCAAGAACGCGAAGTACTCGTCGTATCGCCTGACCTGATCCAGTTCGACCGCCCGATCGAACCAGAGCCAGTTGTGTAAATAGTAGGGTGTACTCTTGCCGGCCAGAGCATTGGCATGGAGCAGCGGCAACTTCAGTTCGGACAACCGCCGGGCCAGTTCCGGCAGTTCCTGAGATGCCAGCGCATGCACGGTCGCATACAGCGGTAGCCCTTCAAGCGTCGAATGCGGCTCACCCGTGACCCTGTAGCGATCGACGAACTTCCCGCGCGCCTTCCACTCAACCCAGAAGAAGCCCAGCATCTTTTCACGAAGGTTCGACTCTGAACGGCCGAACCACTTGGCATCCAACGCCACGCGCCAAAAGATCGGGAAGGCATCGTAACTGAACTCCGCCGCCGGTCCTGACTTGGGATGCATCATGACCAACCGGCCGGAGGTTGTGTCGAGATAGACCAGTTCGGGCGGAAGCGAGACCTGCCGGACATCGTAGAGCCAATGCAGGACGGCATAGGAACTGTCGATCAGCTTCCGCCAGTCATGGGTACGATCGACGGAGGCGAAGACTTCATAGGCATAGGGCGCAAGGTAGGCCACATGGATCGTCGGATAGGCTTCATGCACCGCCCAGTTTCCCGCTGTGACATAGGAACCGCTGCTCAGATGCAGCACCTCGAGATCCCAGATGGAGTACAGGATCGCGAGAGCCTCCTGCTCATAGCGAGGCACCTCGAACCGGCGCGACGCCAGTATGAGGGCCAGCGCAATATCTGTGTCGGCATCGGTCGCGGCATCCAGGGACAGCACCTTGCCCTTCCACTTCCAGGCAAAGAGCTTGTCCGGTCGTACCTGTAAGTACGTGTGCGTCCAGCGCCACACCTCCTCAAACGTCCGGCGATCGTTCGACCAGACCGCCCGCAGCAGCGCATAGCCCTGGCCTTCGGACGTCGTGACGCCCTGCTCATCCAGACTGATCACCCGCCCGTCGCGGATATAGGTCTGCCGATAGAAACTCCAGAGGGCGGAGAGCTCGTCCTGGTGCCGGATCAACCGGTCGCTGGACGTGGTCGAGAGCTTGGCATCAGCCGTCAAACCGAGCGGGAAAAGCACACAGCACAGACAGAGCAGGAGGGTCGTGGTGAATCGATGACTGAACATAGTTCCAATTGAATCAAACCCGGCAAACGAAGGCGCGACAAGCCTTTTCAGCCACCCAAGGCTGTCGTCAATGTACGGTGCTGGCTGGACGGAAGGCAACTGCGGTGGGAGAGAAAAACACCGCCACGGCAAGACGAACGAAACGGATCAGGACTCGATCCGGTGGCGGATCGTGTAGCGGCCGGAAAAGCGCTCCCCGGGAGGCAGGCGTTTCAAACCCCATTCGGGATGGTTGAACGCATCCGACGCGCAGGTCATCGGCTCGATGGCAAATGCGCGGCGCGGCGCATCGGCAATGGCATCTCCGGTGTACACCACAATGGCGGAGAAGGAGTGGTCCATCGTCACCTCAATGACCCGGCCGCTTCCGGCATGACGGAGCGACGCCGTCGCCATTCCCTCGGCGTCGCGAGCGAGTTGCACATAGCAATGATTGAATTTCTTCGTACCGATCCGCCGAAACTCGCGACAGTCCCACTCAGTGCCGGTTGCGGAAAAGATCTTCCCTGTTGGCGTGAGCCGGTCATTGAACTCCAGAAAGCCCGCTCCGGGAATTCGAGCTTCGGCTTCGTCAATCACTCCAGTACCAACCGTGAAATAGGGATGGAAACCCACCCCGACCGGCGCCGTTCGCGTCCCGGCATTCTGCACATCGAAGGAGCAGGACAATCCCTTGTCGTCCAAGCCATAGGTCACGTGAATCGCGAGTGAAAAGGGATAGCCCTTGCTGCCGTATTGCTCGGCCTCCAGGCGAACAGCGAACACCACGCGGCTCCCCTCGGTACCAACCACCTGCCACGGCAGCGTCCGGACGAAACCGTGAATCGCATTCGGACCTTCTTTATCGTTCCGTTCCAGCTGAAACACTTCGCCGTCGAACGAATAGCGCCCCTCGGCGACGCGGCCGGGAAACGGAATCAGCACATCTCCCTGCCCGCCCTTCTTCTGACTGCCGCCTGAATAACCCCAAGCGATATCGATCTCGTGGCCGCCGGCCTCAACCAGAAAATACCGGCGCAGGGACGCGCCCCAGGGCGAGACCACCGCCCGCTGGTTACCGAAGGAAAGAGTGATCTCTGTGTCGGCAGTCGTGGTGTTTGTCATGGGACCGGAGTATAGCATTGAGACCGGGCCGGCTCGCACCGGAGTTTCATTTTTTCGCAGAGACTCCGCTACGGCCAGCGGCCATATTCCATTTAGGACCGGCAACAGGCAAGATGCGCAGGATCTGAAGCAGCATCGAAGCCGACAGAGGAATCGCAGACATGTGGGTGGTCTATATCGTCGAATGCGCCGACCGCAGTCTCTACACCGGCATCACCAATGATCTGCAGCAGCGGATGGCGGCCCATCAAGCCGGCAAAGGCGCCAAATACACCAAACCGCGCAGGCCGTTGATCCTTCGCTATACGGAAACGTGGGACTCAAAAAGCGCCGCCTTGCGACGGGAAGCGGCGATCAAATCGTTCGACCGGGCAACCAAGCTAACGCTCATCGCCGCTTGTGACGCACAAGCGACTGACTCTGTCCCGCGTTCCAAAGCCAGCCACTAACAGACACAGCCCCTGCCATACTGTCCGTCGAGATACCCGGGGACACCGCCCGGCTTACGTCCGCAGTATTACCGTCACAGCCCCATACCAGGGCCGGATTCCCATGAAGAATTCTTCATCTTCGCTTCATAGGCTCCTCATCGTGAACGGGTAGTCTGAGCCCATGGCACAGTGCAGTTATCCATTCACCCCAGGAGGTTCCATCATGAAGCAGCTCATCATCGCAGCCTGTATGGCCGTGTCGCTCACCGCGTTTGCCGGTCTGGCTCTCGCCGACAAGGGCCACAAGACGATCGCCAAGACAGCCGTCTCAATCGAACAGGCGATCAAGGCCGTCACAGACAAGTATCCAGGCCGGGTCATCGAGGCCGAACTGGAGGATGAAGACGGGAAAGTCGAGTATGAAATCACCGTCGTGAGCAACAGCGGGGAAAGCCGGGAATTCACCGTTGATGCGCAATCCGGCCAGGTGTCCGAGGACACCAAAGACGCCAAGCACGAATCCGGCAGCAAGAAGTAAGCAGCCGCACGGCACCAGAAAATCGGTCCGGTCGGACTCATCCGGCCGGGCCGCATCAAATCAGGGCCCGGACAAAGGAGCCTCGACCATGGACTTTCCCCTGCATCCCATCCTCGTTCATTTCCCCATCGCCCTCTTATTCGTCAGCGTCTTCTTTGATCTCCTGGGCACTAGCCTATCGCGGGAGAGTTTCCGCGAAGGCGCCCTCTGGCTCCTCGGACTCGGCCTCACCGGCGGCATCGCGGCCGCTATCGCAGGCGGGATGGCCGAGGATGCGGCAGAGAAAGCCGGGATCGCGGAATCACTGATCGAGACCCACGAGACTTTGGCGCAGGCCACGCTCGTCATCATGGCAGTCCTGCTGCTTTCCCGACTGCTGCTCCGCAATCGCTTCAGCACACGAACATTCGCGGCCTATCTGGCCGTGGCCACCGTCGGACTGCTCACGCTTATCGCCACCGGCCACACCGGCGGAGACCTCGTATACAAGCATGGCGCGGGCGTCACGACCGCCCCGCACGCATCACAGCCGATTGCTCAGAGTCTGCACGGGGGTTAGAATCCTGACAAAGGAACCGACATGCGCATTCTGATTGTGGAAGATGATCCGGATCTCGCGGGATTCATTCAAAAAGGACTCCGCGAAGAACGCTACGCCGTCGATTGCGCCCATGAGGGAGAGGAAGGCCTCCTCATGGCGGGCACCACGCCGTACGACCTTATCATCCTCGACGTCATGCTCCCCAGCCTCGACGGATTCACCGTCTGTCGGCGGCTCCGTGCCGCCGGCAACAAGACACCCATTCTCCTCCTTACCGCCCGCGGAACCGTTGAAGACCGTGTCACCGGCCTCAACATCGGCGCGGACGACTACCTCACGAAGCCCTTCGCCTTCGCCGAGCTGCTGGCACGCATTCAGGCGCTGATCCGCCGCAGCGGGCCCGAGCAATCGCCGCGCCTCGCCGTCGCGGATCTTGAGGTCGATCCGGTCGCCCATCGCGTCTGGCGAGCAGGCCGTGAACTGATCCTCACAAATAAGGAATATGCGTTGCTGGAATATCTGCTGCGGAATCCCGACCGGGTGCTGACGAGAACCGCCATCATCGAACATGTGTGGGACATCCACTATGACGGCATGACCAACATCGTCGATGTCCACATCCGCGCGCTGCGCGCCAAGATGGATCGCGAGTTTTCCACGCCCCTGATCCACACCGTCCGTGGCGTCGGGTACGTCCTGAAGACCCCGGGAGCCTGAACCATGGTCGCATTCCGCACGCGCATTCGCCGCTCGGCCATCGCCCTCGTCCTTATCCTATTGAGCGCATTTTCCATCTTGATCTATGCCGGGCTTGCGACACTCCTGGCCCAGCATGTCGACCGCGAACTCCTCACGCTCGCCGAGCAGGAAGCCGCACGAGTCGAGTTGACGACCGGGGCGCTCACTTCACTGGAAGACGACGAGAAGGATGAGATGCGCGAGGCCGCCCGGGCAGCGGTGGTGCTCAGTCCAACAGGCACGGTGCTCTGGAAAGGAGCAGCCAGCGCAACCCGTCCCCCGCTGTCTGCCACACAACTAACCGACCTGCAGCGTGGCCTCATCCTGTATGACACCATTACACCGCCGCACGATGGCGCGATCCGGCGGATCTCGTTTCCCGTCACACAGGCCGGATCCGTGCGATACCTCCTCCAAATGGACACATCGCTCCGACTTGTCGACGATACCCTCCGCCTGCTCCTGCTCCTCCTGGCCGCTCTTGCCGGAGCGATGATTGTCGTCGGATGGATCGGCAGCCGCTGGCTCGCGCGGGAAGCGTTGCGTCCCGTTGAAGCCTTGACCGCTACTGCCGAACAGATCTCTGTTCCATCGTTGAAAACACGGATGCCATTAGTAGCGCCCTACGAGGAGTTTGCGCGGCTCGCCCGCGTCTTCAACGCCATGCTGGACCGTTTGCACCAGGTCTTTGAGGGGCAACGCCATTTCATCGCCGACGCGGCCCATGAGATCCAAACGCCACTGACGGTGATCAGAGGCACCATCGAAGTCGCCTTGCAGAAAAGCCGCACGGCCGAAGACTATCGCGACGCCCTGGTGACGAACCTGGGGCAGGTCGAGCGGCTCGGAACCTTAACCCGCTCGCTCCTCACCCTGGCGCAATTTTCCGGAGACCGCCCGCCGGTTACACTCACACCCCTGGCGCTGGAACCGCTGGTGAAGAATCTGGTCATCGAATTGAGCCCGCTGGCGGAAGACCGCAAAATCAGACTGTCGATAGAGGCCCAGCCGGTCTCCCTCGTTCAAGGCGACGCGGGGCGGATGACGCAATTGCTCGTCAACTTGATTGACAACGCCCTGGCCTACACGCCGCCAGAAGGCCGCATCACGATACGACTCAAGGCAATACCCGAGCATGTGGTGCTGGAGGTAGAGGATTCGGGGTCCGGCATCGCACCGGAACATCAGCCCCGATTATTTGAACGGTTTTACCGGGCGGATCCCGCGCGAGACAGGGAATCGGGCGGAACAGGACTCGGGCTGGCCATCGTGAAGGAAATCGCCGAAGCCCACGGAGGTACGGTTGCAGTCACGAGCACGCCCGGACAGGGCACCCGATTCACCGTCACCCTGCCCGCTTGCGCAGGTGGTGATGCTTCAGCTGGCTGAGGAGATATCCCACGATGACCAGATTCAGCAGCAGCGCCCCGACGCGCAGGAGCGTGACCCGGTCGATGATTTCGTAGAGCTCCACGGGAATCAGGAGACTCGTCGACACCACTGTCAGATACGCGGCCCAGGAGAACTCCAGCCACAGGCCGACACCTTCAACCAACATCAGCCCCGCATAACCCAAACTGATGACCCCTGCGATCCACACACCGTGAGGCTGAAGTGCATCCACCTTCAGCACCAGCCCATGAATGAACCACGAGTCGGCATTGAGATAAAGGGCTTCGATCAGGAGAGAAAACAACGTGGCGATCTCGGCATGCACCAACTTGAGAAGGCCTAACCCGAGAAAAAGCAGCAACACACCCTTCACCATCTTGAGCACCGCAATCGCAGCCAATCCAGCATGGTGTGTGCGCGTTGTCATCATGGAGGAATTTAATAATGTCCTGTATGAGCGTCAATGATTATGGACAATTGATTCACTTATTGCGCACAGCCAGTCAAAGAATCGCCCACGCGGTCACAATGATCCCACACTGACGTACGGGAGTACCTAGGTGCCCGACCCCACCACCTTTAGGCACTAGCTCCTGATCTCAAGCCATGGCATAGTACCTCCGCGTATCGCAGGATTGAAACAGGCATGTGCCCGACCCCAGTCTACCCAGGAGCCCGTACATGGCGTATTTACTGTCGCTTGCAAAAATCGTTCAGTCGTTGCTGGAGCCGGGATCGGTGGTACCGGCGCGCCTCCGGGATCGCATGGATGAAGATACGGCTCAAGCAGTGGAGCGGGCCCTGCGCGCCCTCGCGGAAGTGGCGATGCAACAGCATCATCAGGCTCGGGCCTCAGGCACCTACGCGGCCATCCAGGAAGAACAGGACACCCTCCTCGCCGAGATCGCCATCCATACACGAGCCGTCAGATCGGACCTCACCCTCACGCCCCAGGAAGCCGTCCGCCGGATTCTCTTGATCGTGGGATTTGCCAGGACCGTTCTGGATAACGATCCGCAGCTTGAAGAACAGCTGGGTCCCGGCGTCGGCGCCTTCTTTGAGAAACTGGACCGGGCGGAATTCGAGGGCCGGTCCGGCGCCTAGCACAGCGCGTCGTCGAAGTGCGCCGCGACAAATCGCTGCGTGATTTCTGCAGAAAAAACCGGTATCCTTTCCGATCAACGCCGCCACGCCGTTCCGGCTGGCACAAGGAAGGGAATCCATGAGTTCGACACCGGGTTTCAGCACGACCACACAGTTCCGCAACCTCCTCCTGTCAGAGCAGCTGGAATTCATCTGCGAAGCCCACAACGGCCTGAGCGCCAAGATCGTCCAGGAAGCCGGCTTTAAAGGCATCTGGGCCAGCGGCCTGTCGATCTCAGCCCAATTCGGTGTGCGCGATAATAACGAAGCGAGCTGGACCCAGGTTCTCGAAACCATCGAGTTCATGTCCGACGCGACCACGATTCCCATTCTCCTCGACGGCGACACCGGCTACGGCAACTTCAACAATATGCAGCGGCTCGTCCGCAAGCTGGAGCAGCGCAAGATCGCCGCCGTCTGCATCGAGGACAAGCTCTTCCCCAAGACCAACAGCTTCATCAAAGGCGACGCCCAGCCCATGGCGGACATGCACGAATTCTGCGGCAAGATCAAAGCCGGCAAAGACGCGCAGAGCGACCCGAACTTTTCCATCATCGCCCGGGTCGAAGCCTTCATCTGCGGCTGGGGGCTGGCCGAAGCGCTCCGCCGCGCCGAAGCCTATCGCCAGGCCGGAGCCGACGCTATCCTCATCCACAGCGCCCTGGCCGTGCCCGATGAAATCCTGGCGTTCAAGCAGGAATGGGCCAACCGCAGCCCCGTCATCATCGTGCCCACGAAATACTACGCCACGCCGACCGATGTGTTTCGCCAGCACAACTTCTCGATTGTGATCTGGGCCAACCACCTGCTGCGCAGCTCCGTCGCCGCCATGCAAAAAACCGCGCGCACGCTCAAAGAGCAGGAGCATCTCCTGTCCATTGAAGACAAAGTCGCGCCGGTGTCGGAAATCTTCCGGCTGCAAAATGCCGCGGAACTGCAGGAGGCTGAAGATCGCTATTTGCCGAAAGGCGCCGAAGATACCTGCGCCATCGTCCTGGCCGCGTCCCGCGGCCACGAACTGGGCGAACTCACCGAACAGCAGCCCAAGACCATGGTGAAAATCCAGGGGACCCCCATCCTCGCCCATATCGTCGACGCCTATAATGCCGTCGGAGTCAAAGACATCGTGGTCGTTCGGGGCTATAAAAAAGAGACCGTGAATCTCCCGAATCTCACCTACGTCGACAACGACGACTATGCGGACACGGGCGAGCTCGCCTCCCTGCTCACCGCGCTCCAGTCGCGCAAGGGCCTGACTCAGCAGACGCTCATTTCTTACGGTGACGTGCTCTTCAATAAATACATCCCGCAGTCTCTCTGCCAGGAACCGGATGACTGCGTGATCTTCCTCGACAGCAACTGGCGGGAGGAAGCCAGCTATGCCCGACTCGGCGGCTTTGCCGAATGCACCATCCCCAACTCCCGGAAAGCCTTCAACGCCAAGGTCTATCTCAAGCAACTGGGCAATGCGATCCCCGAACCCGCCATCCACGGCGTGTGGATGGGCTTCCTCAAAGTGTCGCCGACTGCCGCCACCCTCATCACCACCGTCATCACCGAACTGCTCGCGAAGCCCGGCAACCGCAAAGCGACCATTCCCCAGTTGATCCAGGAACTGCTCACGCGCCGGCAACCCATCCGCGTCCTCTATACCGTCGGCCACTGGCTTGATATCAATAGCCTGGAAGATGTGGTCCAAGCGGGAGAGTTTTGACCGACCTCTGATCGCTCGCAAACCAAGCACAAAGAGCCAGACCGACCTCCCCACACCTTCGATGTGCTGTAGGCCACTCCCTTCAGTTCGAACAACCCAGACGTCTCTTTGCTCGACGGCCTATTCGCTCAAGAGCGGGACGACATGGAATTGTTGATATCTTCGTCGCGTGGGCAACCCCATCACAGGCACAAGCCTTGCTCAAACCATAGTCGATATGGCAAATACCTACATTAATCACCTTGGGTCGATCATGAACTCAAATGATTCACACAGTTCCGCCCGCCGCTTCTTGGCAAATAGAATGACATCGCTGCTCGCCGTTGCCCTGTCCTGCCTGTGCGCCTGCAGCCCAAGTGGAGACGGCGCACCTCTTTCAACTCCGACTCCAGGGCCAGGGGTGAACGGTGGAGGTTCCGGCACTGTGGCCACCGGTTCTCTCGGCGGGCCGGTTATCCTCTTTACCGATGCGGAGGCGGGCCCTAAGCAAGGCGGCCCCAACAATCACGGTGTCCCCATCGCACTATTCGGCACAGGATTCGGCGCACAACGAGGCACGTCGACGGTGACCATCAATGGAGTAGAAGTGGCCAGCTATTTGGTATGGGGAGAACACAACGCCAATAACGCGGCGCTCGATATGATCGTCGTTCAACCGGGGCCGGCTGTGACCCTCGGCCCAGTGGTCGTGCACGTCAGTGGAAAAGACTCCAATACCGACTACACGTTCGCACCCACGAATGGTACCGTGTACTACGCCGCACCGACCGGATCGGATACCGCTGCCTGTGTTGAATCCTCTCCCTGTGCGACGATTCAGCATGTCGTCACAAATCGGATGCAACCGGGAGATGCCGTCCTTATTCGGGGTGGCACGCTTACAGAAAGCGAAATCTGGATCCGAGATGCCTTGGGACACTCCGGCCAATCAGGCCGACCGAAGTTAATCCTGAATTTCCCCGGCGAACACCCCATCTTCACCAATTCGGCGCGCCCCTTTATCGTCGATGCAAATTACATCACGATCTCCGGGCTCCACTTTCAAAACGGGAAGTCTATCGGTCTGGGTAGCGAGACGAGCCATGGGAACCACGTATTCAACAGTACCTTCCGCGGCCTGATAGACTGGGATGCCATTGGCACACATGGATATGACCATGTGTTGGCCGGCAATGATTGCTCTGTCAGTGGAAGTACCGTCGGCACCCAAGGGCATTGCTACTATATTTCCCACGGTAGCAATCTGAAGATCCGCTACAACATCGGCCGCGGAGCCCCGGGATATGGGCTTCACATTTTCGATCAGCGACGCGCCACGCCCGATATTCAACGCATTATTTCCAATGTACTGGTGGAGGGCAACCTCTTTGCTGGATCGACCCTCCGGTCCGGGATCATCATTGCGATGAACGACGAGGGGAATTTCGGGAACTACATCGACGGTATTACCCTCCGGAACAACATCCTGACGGGAAACAACCACCTGGGCGTCACGATCGGTGGAATCGTCCGCAACGTGCAGATCGATCACAACACATTTTATAAGAACGGGAGGCAGGGGCTCTACATCGACAACGCGACCACCGTCGACGGTATCACGATTCGGAACAATCTGTTCGACCAAACAACCAACAGCAACTGCACGTCCAACTGCTCCTGGTACCAGGAGGCCCATATCCAGAAAGGGGCAACCGCCAGAAATGTCACGGTTTCCACCAACTACTATGCCCCAGCACCAATGACACTCATCGGCACCACTGATACCGCAGGCGGTGCAGGGTTGGCGGGATTGGTCAACGGTGACGGAATGGATTTCCACTTGCAGGATACAAGCTCGGCGCTCGGCCGTGGAATGATGCTGCCCTCGGTGCTTCGAGACTTTGAAGGACTGTTGCGCCCCACCACAACCACACCAGACCCTGGTGCATTCGAACACCGCTAAACGCGCCGTTCTCCCAATCCTCAGAGACAGCGTCCACGGCCTCCTCCCTGCCCCAAGCGACCGCCGCCCCATACGAAGGTACTATTGTGCCGGCCGAAATCCATTCCGCATAATCCAAATCCCGGCAGGCTCGACATTTCTGTCCGGATAGACGATCGCCCCTACGGAATGGAGTCTGCCGCAATGGCTGTCCGCACCACACACACCGCATCCACGTTATTCATCCTTGGCGTCCTGCTGACAAGCTGCAGCGCGCCTCCGCCTCCCGTCGCCACTCCCGCTCCGGCCAGCCAAGAGGTCCAATTCCGCACCATGTGGGACGACATCTACGAACGGCTCAAACCGGAGATTCAAAACGGCTCCATCATCGTGGAACGCGGGAAAGCCGCCACGGCATCACTCTCGCCATCCGATTCACACAAGGTGCGGCACGAGATCCGACTCCCCTCGGCCATACCGGCCCGCATCGCCGGCACTCCGCCGGGTATCCCCGCCGATAGCGCCACAGACGCAGCTGCGGCACTCCCCAGTGATGCCTCTCCCAGCGAGTACATACGAGTCCGGTTGTCCGATCGAGTCCTCTTCGCTTCCGGAGACGATCGGATCAGTGAAGAAGGCATCACCGTTCTCGCGCGGCTCGGCGCGATTCTGAAAGACGAGGCGAATATCCAGATCGCGATTCAGGGACACACCGACAACAAACCGATTCGCGACCGGCTTCGCCATCGTTTTGCGGACAATCAGGCGCTGTCACAGGCCAGAGCCTCGAATGCCGCGGCCATATTGGAGCGCAGCGGGGTACCTATGCCCTGGCTCAACCTCCAGTGGTTCGGGGAGAGCCAACCCATTGCAGCCAACGACTCGGAAGAGAGCCGCAAGAAAAACCGCCGCGTCGAAATCCTGATTACGCCGAAAGAAAACCGATAAGCGAACGATCGCAGGGAAATACACCGCCATGCCAGCTCCGCCTCGGTCGGTCCGCCGCATACTCGTCATACTCCTGGCACTTGCCGTCCTGGGACTTCCGACCGGCTGGATCACTCGCGCCGCCACACTCGCATCTCTGACCACTGAATCAACGCCTCAGGCACTGCAGAACAACGACCAGCCTGAAACAGATCCCGCAGCCGCACTGCTCCAACAAGGCATTACTCTCCTGGACAAGAAGAACGCCGGAGGAGCCATTGCGGTCCTGGAACGCGCGGTCGCCCTTGCCCCCGACCTCGTCGAGGCGCACTACCAGCTCGGACAGGCCTTCGAAGACGTGCACGAGAGCCGACGAGCCATCACAGAATATGAGACCGTCTCCACCTTATCGCCGGATCATCTCGATGCCCAGTTCCGGCTCGGCCTGCTCTATGCCCAGCAAGAGGACCCGAGCCAGGCCATTCAACCCTTCAGCGCGATTCTTCGCGCCAACCCGCAGCATCAATCCGCACGATACAACCTCGGCCTCGTGCTGAAGAAAGTCGGCCGGCCTGATCAGGCGCAACGCCATTTCGAACTCGTGTTGGCACAGAATCCCTCCCACGCCGGAGCCCATACCAATCTCGGCAACATCTGGCACGACAAGCAGGATCTCCAGCGTGCCATCGCTGAATACCGCGCCGCTCTGCTCCACACCCCCGACCATCTCATGGCCCGCCGCAATCTGGCGATGGTGCTCCTAGAACAAGGCGATGAAGACGGAGCCCTCGCCGAGTACGCCCGAGCCATTGCCCTCCATCACGGCGACCCCGTACTGCACGCCGAATATGCCGCGCTCTTGCGCCAGGCCGGGCATACGTCGGAAGCAGAACGCGAATATCGCCAAGCCTTGGCGCATCTACCGCTCACCCCGGAACAGTCCGACCGCCGTACGCAGATCGAAGTCGGCCTGCGCGAAATTTACGCCTCCCAAAGCACGCAATAGCAGCGGCCCGCTTGGTTGAGTCAATGACCGATGGCAGCGCGTAATGACATGCCTGCAATTACTGAGATACGGGAGGACTCACCGAGGCGGGATACTGGCCACCATAGTCGCACCGCGTTTCGTAGACGCGGTCTGATTTCATCTGATAGGTCGAACAAGGGCGGCCGTTGGGATCCGTGGAAGAGCCGATCGGAATGCCCGGTGATCGATCAATCGATTCACAAGCGGTCACAAACAGACAGGCGGTCATGACAAAGAAGGTGCGGCCTCTCATAGCACACTCCTTGCGCAGAACGGTGCCCCCACAACAGAATCGATGAGAGACCACCATAAACAAGGGGTGTGCACAGGACAGACTTCCCCCTTCTCGCCCCAAGTTACGGTTTCTTCTGACTCACCACGATGGCGCGAAGCAGCGATTCGAGCTTGGCCCTGGCATCCTGGCTCGACCCGTTCGTCGTCAGGGACAGATGCAGATCGATCCAGGTCCCCGCCTGCACCCAGTGCGCATGGAGATGCGTATTCGTGAAGTTGGGAACGGCGCGCTCGTAGGCAATCGTCTCCCAGTTGCCCAGTCGGCCGAACGCCACGTGCTGCGCATCGGCCAGCCCGTTCTTTTTCGACACCGCGACCTCGTCCGCCCAGATCTTCTGGAGGCCGGGAAAGGCCTGGTCCGACTCGACCCATCCGGACATGATCACCTGCTTCACGTCGTCCCGGAAATGAAAATAGCGCGGATTGTCGGTCGGGCCTCCAATCGCGCTGTTCGTGAGCGACAACCCGTTATGCGGAATGCGCAGGCCGAGGCGGCTGGCCGGAACCGTGAGCACATAGGCCTGTTCGGTCTTCGTGATCTGCAGCGCATCGGGGCGAGCGGCATGGCCCTGCGGAGCCGTCTGCTTTGTGGAATGCACCGCCCCTTCCAGCATCGCCATCGCCGCGCGATTCACCGGATCGGAGCCATCCTGCGACAGGATCGTGAACGAGATCAGCAGATCCCCCACGCGCAACATCCCCTGATCCATCCGCTTGAACTCGCCGGGAGTGGGAGTCCGGTCGGTGGCCGTATAGTGGAATCCGACGCCCGTGGAGCCCTTCATCTCCTCCACGGTCAACGCCGTATCGAGCACCTGCACTTTCGCCTGCTCCGCCGCCAACTCCACCTTCTTTCTGATTTCCGCGGCGACAGGGAGCTGAGCTCCGGAGCGGTCGGTCCAGATCGGCGTCAGCAAGACCTTGAACGCCGCACCGTTCTCCGGCACGAACAGGATCGTCGGCGGAAGACCGTTCGGCGGCTGCGAGACTTTGTCTTTCCAGGAAGCGGGCACCGTAAGCTGGAGACTCCCGTGCTGACCCAACGCATAGTTCCGTGCAGCCGTCGCCTCGGCAAACGCCGGAGCCGTTCCCAACATCATCCCAACCACCATCAATAGTCGGATCACCGTGAAACGCATCACCCTACCTCCAAGAAATCAGAAGCACCTGCCACCCACGCCGGGCCGGAGCAACAGTACACGAGATCAGCCCTCAAACCCAATCCTTCATTTCGCCCAGAACTCGGTCTCCATCACAATACGATGGCTCGCCACGTAGAGGTCAGAACAGGTTACGGGCCAAAGGAAGGATGGAAGACTTACGCGACAGAAGAGTCGCATAAACGAGGCCGCTGAGGCTAATGGAATGTCCGACCAGTTGCCGGTTCCTGATTACTCCAGCTGAGGAAGATCCTCAACCCACAAGACACGGCGACCATAGGCTCCCCCCGTCAGCGAGGAATAGAACTTACGATCTGCCGTGACCATCACGCTATCAACCGCTTCGGCCAAGGCAAGATAGAGGCAATCGTACAGGCTTCGTTGCGTATCCAGCGCAAGCTGATAGGCCGCAGGAAAGAGCCGGTCATCAGTATGCCGCTGCAGCGGGAGGTGCTTCAGCTCCTTCAGCACCACATCGCCTTCAGCCCGGGTAAGCTCCCCGCGACGAATCCTTTTGGCCAGCACATTGCCGACCTCCAGCGTCATCAGTGCGGGCACGTGCAATCGGTAGCGCGGAGGGCACAACCGAAGCGCCGCCTCCGAATGGATCTCCGGAAGGAACCACTTGATCACTACACTCGCGTCGACCACATAGCGATTCACCGATCACGGTCCTCACGGATCAGTGCGGCACTGTCACTGAATTTCCTCCCGGACTTCCCCAATCGCTTCCGCAATCCTTCGATCCGCTTCCAGGCCCCCTCGTAGTCGGGAACTGCGTCTTCGAGAATCGTCTTCACTTCAGATTGCAGAGACCGGCCATGCTCCTTCGCCCGCTTCTTCAAGCGATCGACAATTTTGTCATCCAGTTGTCGAACAAGCACCTGCGCCATACACACCTCCCGAATTCACCAATTGATAGCAGAACGATAGCAGACGACGACTCAACGGTCAATGCGCGTAACGACCGTACGCCGCTGGCAAGCTGACGCGACACTGATATAGAGGGCTTCCTGGCAGATCGGCAGGGAGAAAAAATCAGAAGGCCATGCTCGACGCTTGCAACGCAATGGGTGATACGGGAACTACCGCTTACGTGCTCCCAATAGGCCATTCCGACGAGTCGCGTCGTCCCGACCGAACCTTCAGCAAATGAATGAGCTCGGTTCGCAGCTTGCGATTGAGCCGTTGCCTAGTCTCATCCGGCAGGCGGACAAACTCCACACCAAACTGATGGCCCTCAACCCATTTGATCGTGCCAAGCTCAATGGCGAGCGCGTGCGCCTGATCCGGAAGCAGGATACTCACGCGCACCTCACAGCCGCAGAGCACCTCGCGATCGGACAAGACCGAACACCCGCTGAACGACAGGTTGGTCAAGACCCCTTCGCCGACAAACGGAGCCCCGCCGAAGATGACCGGGTAGTGGAGCTGATACCGGGGATAGATCCGGCTATAAGAAAGTGATGCCACCATGACCTCCGTACAGCCGGATTGTACTGAGCCGGGTACGCGGATCGATATCCTACCTAGGAAGGGGGAGCCGAACGTCTCTCCATGTGTGAAACGCCTGAATCGATGCATATAGCAGTTAGGACTCAATGAAGAATAATGTTCCGGATAAGGTAATGGCGCCCGGCACCCGATTGAAAACACCCCCACGCCTGTACGACAATCGCCACATCATTCAAATCGGCGAAAGGACACGTTCATGGAAACCCCCTTGCTCGAAACACCGCCCGACAATGCGGTCCACAGCTTTGTCTCGCTCGGTTATATAGCGGCCTATGATGCGCCATTAAATTGCGATTTCGCCTTCCTCGCATACAAGGAGACGGATAAGGATTCAGGCAACTGGCGGGTGCGCATACGCTCGACGCAGACCGTGGGGGCCGTCCTTGAAGCCCCCATGATTGCGAGCAAAGCGCGGGAAACCGGAGCCCAAGGAAAGCCGTTTTTTCTCTGGGGATACAAGCTGGAACCCAGCGCGGCGGATCAGCGTCAGATCGAGTTTCGCGTGTATCAGGAAGGCGGGACGCCGAAAGAACTGGAAATTTTCGTCCGGCTGAGGCTGTTCGACCAGAGCGCCGACACACCGCAGAGCCTCCGCGTGCCCTGGCCGGCGTAACCCCGGGCCAGACCACCAGCTGACGGAGCGATCCAGCGGCCTTCCTCATTGCCATCACTGCCGCAACAGGTTGCCACGCTTCCACTGGCTCCGGACAATCGGCGCCCCCTATACTGCCGCTGCATGAGCCCTCGTGTAAGAAATCGAGCCTCGCCGCGATAGACAGCAGAGAGGCTGGCGGCCTCGGCGCGAAGAGAGGACTCGACCGGCACCGAAGGAGCAGGACCTGCCGCATGACAGATCGAATCACAACTGACGCCCAGTCCCTCATCGATGCCCATGGAGACGCGCTCTACCGGTTTGCGCTCGTCCGCGTGAGAGACAAAGATGCCGCCGAGGATTTGGTGCAGGAAACCTTCCTGGCCGCCCTGCAAGGCACCTACCGGGAAAGCGGGCCGACAGCGGAGCGCAGATGGATGATCGGCATCATGAAACATAAAGTGATCGACTATTTCCGCCGGACCAGCCGGGAGCCGATCCAGCAAGCCGATCAGTCTGGCCGCGCAGCGGAAGACACGTTTCTTGACGACGGCCATTGGAAACCGGAAGCCGCCCCGATGCAGGCCTGGACGGAACAGCCGGACCGGCTGATCGAACGGCGCCAGTTTTGGGAGGCGCTGGCCGGCTGCATGGATCGGCTCCCGCCGCGGGCGGCCCAGGTCTTTACCTTGCGGGAACTCGATGAGCTGGAGACGGACCAGATTTGCGAACTGCTCCAGCTGACCCCGACCAACTTCGGCGTCATCCTGTATCGGGCCAGAAAACAACTCCGAGACTGTTTGGGCAGCCGGTATTTCGGTCAGGCACAAGAAGGACTCAACGCATGAGCCGGCGCGCCTCCCTCATCTACACATGCCAGGACATGTCGCGGCTGCTGTCCGACGCGATGGATCGCACACTGCCCTGGCACACACGCCTGCGCATGCAGCTGCACCTCCGCATCTGCCTCCTCTGCCGGCAATACCAGCATCAATTGGCCCTCTTGCGCGCCGTGCTGCGCAAGCACGACAACCAGCTCACCGAGGCCGAGCACACCCATGCGCCCGGCCTCTCCCCCGAAGCCAAAGCCCGCATTCAACGTGCGCTTGATTCTCACGACCGCTAGTCCGCTCATCTGGCACGCCGGACCGCGCGACCATTCCATTCCAAGCCTCAGGATCTTCGCCCTGTAAGAAATTCTCCTCCCGCACGATAGAGCAGCATCCGGAGAATCATTCCGGTTCTCATCCACCACTGTTCAAGGAGGGGCTCTATGACAGGATTCACACAACGCATCATCGCCGGGCTGGCATTACTCGCCAGCGTCGCGGCCGGTCCGGCCTTCGCCGCCGATGTCACCCACAGCACACCGGGCCTCAGCGGCTATGATCCCGTCGCCTATTTCACCGACGGCAAACCGGTCAAAGGATCGGGCTATCACGTGACCATGCACGAGGGCGTCACCTACGCCTTCGCCAACGCCGACCATAAGAAGCTCTTCATCGCCAATCCGAAACAGTACCTCCCCGCCTTCGGAGGCTATTGTGCCTATGGCGTCGCCGTCGGAAAGAAATTCGTGGCGGATCCGGAAATGTGGAAAGTCGTGGATGGAACCCTGTACTTGAACCTGGACAAGGGCATTCAGGAGAAGTGGCAGAAGGATATCCCAGGTCACATCAAGAAAGCCGAGGCCAACTGGTCAGAGATCAAGGACAAATCGCCCGACGCGTTGTAAACCGCCCCAGGCCCGCCGCTCGACCGAACGGCGGGCCGATGCCGAGCACCCTTCGAAATAGCTGCAGACTGCCCCGGAGATCGTCCCGGCTTGACCACAGTCCGCACGCGATGTACCTTGACCGTGTACACAGGAGGATGCCATGGGAACCGTCAATGTCAAAGAAACGCGGCGCCAGCTCAAGACATTACTTGATCGCGTTGAAGCCGGTGAGACCATCACCATTGCCCGCCATGGAGCCGTCGTCGCCAAGTTAGTGCCGCCGGCAAAGCGCCCTAAACGCCTGCCATCACTCGTGGCCCTACGCCGCACGATCAGGCCGAAAGGTCGCTCATTAAGCAGTACGGTCCAGCAGGCCAGAACTGCGGAACGCGCGTGACGACCTACGTCGATACCAGCATCCTCGCGACCCACTACACCCTCCGCACACTCGACGCCCTGCACCTCGCAGTCGCCGAATCCGCCGGAGCCTCCACTCTCACCGCAGACAAGCGGCTGGCTACAGAAGCACAGGCCCTCGGCCTCCCCGTTAAACTGCTCGCCACCCCTCCGCGCCGCTAACCTCAAGCACAGGGCTGGTTCACATTGACACCTCGTTTTCATTGCATTTACTATTTTCACGGCGGATTCGCGTCATTTCAGCCAGAGATATGAGCCTGGAGGAACGGAGAGCCTATCATGCAGAAACTCAAAAAGAGACCGAAGTTCAAGAGTGAGAAACAGGAAGCCGATTTTTGGGCTTCACATGACTCCACGGAGTATATCGACTACGCCAAGAGCCAACGTGTGGTATTTCCCCGTCTCAAACCCTCGACCGAAACCATTTCCCTCAGGCTGCCGAAATCCTTACTCGATCAACTGAAGACCTTGGCCAACAAACGCGACGTGCCCTATCAAACCCTGCTCAAACTGTTCGTCCTCGAACGCGTCGAAGCGGAACTCCACCGCAAGACCGCGAAAGCTTCATAAGCGCGAGCATCGACATCGCATAACACTCACCGTTACTTCGGCTTGGGAACAGCCTGCCCCTTCGGCTCGCTCTGCGCCCGTTCTATCCTGCACTCCCCGTCTTCACAGGTCTTCGCCTTGGCTTCCTTCTTGTCCGCGCAAGACCTCTTGTCTTCCTGGCTGATCGCGTTCTCAAGGCATTTCTTCAACTCCGCACGAGCCGCCGCGAGGCAATCCTGGCAAGGGCTTTGTGCAGCAAGAGGCGCTGCGAACAAGAGCAACATGAGTGACGCGACAGCAACCGTGCCGTTCATAACAAACCCTCCTCTGCGAAGAGACTCCGAAGCACCGCTCGCTCACCGACGGATACGTCAGACAACTTCATTCGACAGGCATGTAGGGAGTATGAACTTATGCCCGGCAGGGAAACAGATCAAGAATGAACTCTGCGCAGCAGCTGTTCAGAGAGAAACGGTCTGACTCCCCTGCAAGATCACACTGACTAAGAAACAAGATTACTCAACAGCCAAATATTTACTCATATCTATTTCACTACATGTTCAATCTAAGTGCTTGCATACCTAGCGACTAGAGCCATCTATCACTGACCGAAAGAGGGGATCGAATTACCTCTAATCTCGTGGTACCGTCCGCCCCCCATTCGAAAAGGATTGAGCAACAACGAGGCTCATCATGATCGATAATTTGGTTCTCGATACCCGCGCGGTGGAGAAGATTAAGACCTCGATCAAATCACAACTGAATCCATTCTTGCACCCACCTGAGAGTAACCTATCGCCACATACTCAACCGAAATGGTTCCTGAAGCGCTTCCCATCCCCCGGTTGGAACCGATGCCCCGGCCACGTGGGCGGTCGAATGGGTCGCAGAGCAATGGCTCCCGACCCCTTTTATTCGACCGGACTTTTTGAGGTGATCTATGCTTGAAAAGCTAAGCAAGGCGTTGGGCCCGCTCCTGTTGTTTAGCCTTATTTTGTTTCTCGCGCCTGGCGGTACACAAGCCTTTGGCCTTAAGACTCATATTTGGATAGGGCAACAATTGCTGTCTGAGATTCGTGCGTCGTGTCGAGTTGATATTGAGGGTGTGCCGATCAGTATCAACCAGGACGTTTGCAATAGTATTCGCTCCCATCCTGACGCATTCCTGAGTGGGGTATTGGGCCCCGATGCCTATCCAGACGTTATTACCGGGCAGGTTACAACTCACCCAGGGATAAAAGATGATTGGCAGACAAACGATTGGCTCGTGCACATGTATTCGGAGGCTGCTTCTGGCCCGAATCTCGCTTTTGCAGCTGGATACCTCGTACACGCAGCTAGCGATGTTTTTGCCCACACCTACGTCAACTCCTATGCTGGAGACATCTTTGTACTTTCGGAGGAGCGGAGAGTTGAGCTTCGGCATTTCCTGCTTGAGAAATACATCGACTCCAGGTTGCCAGGCTATGCCTTTTCTCCTAGTACATTGAGCCCTCCCACGGAATATCTCCGGGACAAACTGATTCACAATTCGGATGCCTCGCGCTTAGCGAAGGCGTCAGGTGTGGCGCTACATATCACGGGGATGTACGATGAATACCGGAACGTTGCAGACCTTGCTCGCGAGCTTGACCGCATTGAGGGGGAAGCGGCCAAATTCATCGCAACCTTGATCGTGGACATTACTGAGTTCAACTTGAAGCTCGTCACAGGTGAGGTTCAGTTGAAGGCGGCACGGGAGGTACTCAGTGCCAATGAATTAAGACTCAAATTCGAACAAGAGCTCTTCGATAAGGCCAATAGGGCCTTTCAGGACGCGGCTACAGCCCTGCAGAACAACATAGACCTGATCAATACTCTTGGTCATCAAGCAAAACTTGCCAAGGCAGCTGCAGAACAGGCTCAGAGAACCGGGAAAGACGCAATTGATCAGATGGCCTCTCTTCAAAACAAAATCCTGGACCTCGAAAAGAGCCTTGCCGGAATTCCCGCCCAAATTACGAAGGAGGTCTGTAGAGACGAAGTTGTGGGTACTGTGTGCGGAATACTTTGTCCTTTTTGTGGAAGCGTTTGCAGGGACTCGGTTAACCGAGTTTGCCGTATCGTTACGGAAGTCAATGCAGCGTGGGAGCAGGTGAACGGCCTATTGATCAATGCTCGAAAAGACCTTGTGAATGCACAGGCTCGTGCTGCTCAAGCTGCAGTAGATGTTTCTACGCAGCTTGCCATAGAGTCCGCGAAACTGCAGGAAAAAGCATCAGCAGAGACGCTTACCGCAGGCTTAGAGGCTGCAAAGAAAGCTGTGCAGCTTACATACGAAATCCATGAGAAGCGTCTGGGTGCCGAAAAGCAATTAACGTTGGATGCCCGAAATAAGGTGGACGCTATTGCAGCTGAGGTTGAACGACTGCGCAAGCAGATTGTAGATGCCGAGTCCATCAAGCAAGCCCTACAGGATCTCATCGCCAACTCCGATATCCTCTCTGGACTGGCCAAGAATTGGCAAAACGGCATGGACATCGCCGGGAAAGAATTTATTTTGGCTTCGGATCGCATCAGCAAGGGAATGTTGGAAGGGAAGGCGAATTTTGTATCTACCTACCTTGACTGGTGGCGGTGCTACGGACAGGCATACGCAGCCGTGCCTATTCAATATGGTCAGGCAATCTGCGCGGTCGAAAACTTTATGGACAAGATCGATGCGGAGGCCTCAAAGATCATCGACCGAGTTCTGCCGCCTCCGTTCAATAAAATATATGCCGATTACTTGAATATCCGTAGCAGGATCAAGCAAGAGATAAAGAATGCCGTCAATGACGTAGCACTCCATCTTGCTAAGCTTGTATCACCTGACCCAACAACAGCCAAATTTATTGAGTTGTTGGCTCGCCCAGACAAGGCTTCGCAAAGCATGATGAACAACGAGTTCGCAACTGCAGCTGATTCTGCTAAGCCTCTCCTGGTCTTTGATCAGGTATCCACTCTTATTGATTCAGACATTGGACTACGCAATGACAAACTAGATCCCGAGAAGTTTTCCGCCATCAGGAATGCCATAGCGCTATCGAAGTTGTCGATGATGGACATACCTGCGGTCAAGGGGTTGGCATGGGTACTCGGGGCTGACCCGGAGGCGATTAGACCGTCTGCGTCACCGGGCCGTGCATCGTTACTTTTTGACATGGTGCGTTCAATCGATGGCAATCACCAGTGGCAACCATTTGGGTTGCCCTATCCTAGTGCTAACGGCGCCACACCACGGCCGAAGGATCCTTTGGAACGAAGGTACGGCTATGGGCCATCCCAAGAACGCTCCGGCTTCCAATTGTTCATCGATGCAAAGCTTCGCCACTCCATGTTCTTGCGGATCTTTCGAGGTCCTATGAGCCCTAGCTTAGCGAGTCAGCTGTCAGGCTATCCTTTCCGAGAGTGTACGAACTATCCCTTTGCGGTAGCATTTATGGCGGACGGGACCGGGGCTGATCATGATGATGGATGTGCCGTCACAGCTAGCCTCGCAGGTCGCACTGGTTGGGAATGGTGGCGCAGGTTTGTGAACCGGCTGTGGCTCAACCCAGAGCATTAGAGATCTCTATTGGAGGCATCATGCTACTCGATCGCTTTATCATCACTGTTGCGATTGTCCTGGGGTTAACTGGTGAAGTGTACGCGCAATTACGTCCTTGTCATTCCCCTACCGCTAGCTCAGATAATGGCGATGTGTTTTCACTGATAGCTAGTGGAACTGAGGTCCAGGTTCTCCTCGACGAGCAGGTAGTAATAGAGATGACTCATCCTATTCCGATAACAAAAGCACCAGAAGGTTGTTCAGTCCTAGTGACACGGCGATACTGTCGATCTGACAACACACCAGTTGAGAATTTCCTCGTGCTCTATCAGCGCACCAGTAACCGGAGTTCGATCGAGAGCATTACGATTGACAAAGGGTGTGTGGAAGTAAAGGTATCGCTTGGGGTTGATAAAGACAACACGGGATCCGCTCAATGCGTCGGAGGTGAGCCTTTTGTCCAGATGCGGTTGTTACTCTCAGCTTCCCAAGCTACAAAGTCATACTGAATCTTTGAGTGTTGGGGCTTAAGCCAGGGAAGCTCCTGATCTCTCCCCTTGGCAAGGACGTGCAACAACCGGTCACAGGTTGCCCGCTCTGGAGCTAACTGGCCATTACCATTGCGCCACTATGCTTCCAGTGGGATTAGTAAAGCCTGGGAAACTCAGTTCCAGCACCGTTCGTCGGCCTACACGACGGATTGGGCTTCGTTGCCGATCGTGACGGCCTAGCGTAGAAATACAACTAATTCCCCTTTTAGCCCTTGCAACTCCCTTCGGCACCCTGCGAAGCCCTTATGTCCTTCTCGATTCGTACCTACCATCAACTTTCTGTGCAATGCGCTGTGACGAACAACCCTGGTATATGCGTCACACGACCGCTTTCGATCCAAAGCAGACGTACAAGACTGACCACTATCAGAGGGGAGGCTTCCGCCGATCCGCATAAGAACCAGTGCTAAATGGTCCCACTATCGCAACTGATTGTAACAGCAATGAGCATAGCGTATTATTCGCGAACAGTAGTGGCGTGTTATGCATTAGAAATGGTCGGATCCAGCTCTTAGGCGGATCGGCATAAACATTTTTAGTGGCATTAAAGCAGTTCATCTACAACCACAGGGGAATAACATGAATTGCAAAGCAATAAGAAGTTTGGCCCTGATGCTGCTATCGGCGTTGGCTCTAGTAAATGCTCAGCCCGCGAATGCCGGTGGACTTCTCGGAGATATTGTCGAAGGTGTTTGTGGGAACTGTGGTGCGGGCAGAGATCTTGATGACGCGCACAGGCGGGTGAAAGAAGCAATTCCGCCCTACAAGGCTCTAGAAGAGGGTGCCAGTAAGGTCGTAAACGAAACGTTGGTTCAATCCACAGCCCCACTATTACAGGAATTGATCGCGCGTTCACGGGACGAAGCCCTAAATGCCGGCGTCGCACCAATCCCTCAGGAGATAAGAAGAAACTTACAAGGCTTTATTCCTGACAGCGTTCTCAATGTGGCTCGGTACCGCGTTCGAGGTGGAGGTGACCTGTCCCTACAAGTCAACTCTATACGGTATGGAGAGGCCAGTGCGATTACGCTTGATTATGTCATCGTGTTTAAGGGACAGAACGACGCACTTTACAACCCGACTCTTTGGGCGCACGAACTCACCCATGTTCGACAGTATCAGGAGTGGGGTTTAAAAGACTTTTCTATCCGCTACGTCCGCAGCTATAGCAGTGTGGAAGCTCCGGCCTATGAAGCGGAAACTCGCTACCTCGCGTGGGTCGGCGTCCAGAACTCCCAGCAGTGGGCCTCGTCGAGTAGCGACATCTCTTCTAGCTTGCTAAACCATCCAGCTTCAGCATTTTCCTTCAATGGCAACTCAAATGTATGTGGAACTGCAGTAACAGCTTGCCAATTAAACGGCTCAGCACCGGTCGGTACTCCTTGCTGGTGTAATACTCCCCTTGGGGCTGCCACTGGCTCACTCATTCCTACGTCTTCCACGTCCGCTCAGCAGGGTCTGTTCCCACCGCCCATGCCAGCCGGCCTTCCATCTGGTTTCGGCATGCAGGTTTGTGGTTGCTGGGGCCCCAATCCTGCGCCCACTGCTCCTGAGTCGCGCTGTGCTAGTGGAGGAGTACGAATCAACGTATGCCCAGGCTTTTGCGCGCCTGGACATCCGCTCTATGCATATGTATGCCAATAATCTTGTCAGGCAACGTAAAGATCCTTTTCCACAGAATTCTGGTTTTGTTAGATTGTACTCGAGAGAAGACATAGTGGACTCGAATCTATACAAGTTTATCCGTGTCTGTTTTATGTCCTTGATGGCAATGGTTCTAACACTGCCCAGCCTTGGTATTCTTGCTGGTGCGGAAGAACTTCCTCCTACTGACCCTGCCTGGGTAAATGAGGTAGAAGCCGTTGTCCGCAAATATCTGCAAACGCATCCTGAAGTGATTGTTGAGTCATTAAGAGAATTGGAAGAAAGAAGGCAGCAAGCAGAAGTTTTGCGCAGCCAAAAGCTGATCGATTCACGAACAAATGAACTACTGAATGACCCAGCCTCCCCAGCTAGTGGAAATCTAAATGGAAATGTGGCAGTAGTTCAATTCTTTGACTATCGTTGCGGGTTCTGCAAACAAGTTGCAGATGCTGTTTCACAACTTCAGCGAGATGATGAAAACGTTCGAGTGATCTATAAAGATTTTCCCATTCTTGGCGAGCCGTCCATTCAAGCAGCCAAGGCTGCACTTGCTGCCAGGAAACAAGGCAAGCACCTAGTCTTTCATGAGGCGTTAATGCGCTCTGAACATGAACTTACAAAGGACAGCTTGTTGTCGATTGCCAGTCAGGTTGGATTGGATGCAGGCCAACTTGAAAAAGAAATGCAGTCTCCTGAACTGCAATCGATTCTAGATCGCAATCGCATTTTGGGAAATGAGTTAGGCATAACAGGAACTCCCGGATTTATTATCGGCACTAACCTAAAGCTTGGAGCAGTCGATCTCTATGAGCTAAAAGCACAAGTTCTTCGAGCTAGAGGCCAATACAGAGAATGAGCGGGATCAAAAACCGTTTCTTTATTGAGTGACCACATGAATCCATGGGGTCAGGCATGAGTATTGACTTACTGGATCGTACTCCATAGCCTCCCCACCATGGCTCGCAAGCCGCGCATCGATTTTCCAGGCGCCTCTATCATGTGATCGTCCGTGGCAACCAGCGGGCGGCGGTTGCACCGCGATCCGTCCATGATCAGCCGTCTGGCCGCTGCCTATGCAGCCTCCCCCGCTATGAAGATTGAAGCGCAGATCCACCGGTCCATCCAGCCGTAATATTCCTCATAAGTCCATACTCATGCCTGCCCCTGATAGCTTATGCAGGACATTCCTCCCATTACGTCAAAGAAACAACCTTGCATTTTAAGAAAGGATTGCTATCATACGTGACGATTGCCCCATCTTCGCACCGATCACCGAGGAGACCCCTTGATGACAACCAACACTTTCAGTCGATATGTCGCGGGCTTCATCTTATTGTCGATTGCGCTAGGTGGGTGCGCTGCATTTCGGGACGACAAGCGAACGGCCATCACATCATGGCCGCTTCCAAATACCGCAAAGAAGCAATCGATCAATATAGTCCTGAACGGGAAAGCATGGATCAACGAGAAAGAGATTCCAGCAGACAAGGTACAGTCCAATCAATTAGGCCCTTGGCGAATGCAGGCAAACCAGGCCTATATGGAATCGGGCTTATTCTCAGAAGTACGGCTTGCATCAGAGGAACCGGCTGATCTTCAAGCCGACATCACCATCGAACAGCGGGCAGAGTTCAGTGAGACTCTCTCCTTCATATTGGGCCTCACCTTCGGCTTGTCTTCCCTAATTATTCCGCAAAAGGGTACAGACACTTTTATCGTCACCGCATCCTTCAAAGACAAAGCCGGTCATGTCCTCGCGGCATCGAAGCAGACCGAAACGGTCGCCACATGGACGCAGTTGTTTTTCGTATTTGCCATGCCATTCCGCGATGGCCCGGATACCACGGCAACAGCAGCGCTTTACGATTTACATCGAGCGCTCCTACAGGACTTCCATCAAAAGCATCTCCGGGCCGGATCGGCTCGTATCGATCAGGTTGCAACGCGATAATGGTCGAACAAATGGGCCGGGAGTCATTGTTTAACTGCACGACTCGAGGCAATCCAAGGCCTCCCCGTTTCGCGGTGCACGACGGCCAGGCTTACACGGCCCGGTGGGTGTTGGGCCCAAGCTCCAGCGTAATCGCGAGTCGCCCTCCGCAGGCTAGGACAATTCTCTGTAACGTGCGGAGTTCATAGCGGTTGCTCTAACTTTCATGTTTCACTCTCCCCTCACAAAGGGGTCTGGAGACTTACTAAAATCAGTGGGGCCACGTCTTGCCTTGCGAATTCAAGGAATAGTCGAGCGGTCCCACGGCTCACTTCAACGGACCGGTCCACACAAACCTGACCAACAGAGGCCCCACCTGTGGAATGAGACGGCACCAGCGCACACAGACGCTCCTTACGCACTCACCGCATCGGCCACAAACATCTTCACTTTGATTTTCTTCGCCCGTTCCTTTACCTGAGCCGCATCATACTGAAACTGGAGCCGCATCCATCCCTCCGGCGTGCCGCCAAACGCCTTCGCCAGGCGGATCGCCATGTCCCACGACAGGGCTGCGCTCTCATTCACCAGATGACTCAGCGCCGATCGCGATACGCCAAGAATTTTCGCCCCTTCCGTCACACTCAACCCATGCGGCTCCAGACAATCGACCCATACCGACAACCCAGGATGCGGCGGATTCTTCATTTTCAACGCTTTCATCGCCTGTCCCTTGTTCAATGGTAGTCCTCTAAATTCACGTCCAATCCATACCCATCTTCATACCGAAACGTAATGCGCCAGTTGGCTCGCACCGTGACCCCCCACTCCCCTTTCCGGTTTCCTTTTAACGGATGCAGCCTGTAGGAATGGACGTTCATATCTTCAATCGTCTCCGCCTGATGGAGCCGCGCGAGAATGACTCTGATCCGATCCACCATGTCCGGCGGGAGCTTCCGGGGATCATCTTCCTCGAAAAACCGTTTCAGCCCTCGATGCTTAAAACTCGCGATCATGCGTTGACTGTAGCGCGCAGCGCTTCACCAGTCAACCGGATTCTCCATACACAGAATCTCAAATCTTGTCCTGCCGTGAAGCAGTCAAAGCAACGCGGCCGGGAGCCATTTCCTGATTACCCGGCTCCCCGTTCATTTTCCGTACACCCACCACGCCGTCACCACAATGACCCGGCCGAAATATCCCTGTTAGCCTCCCGCATATTCCAGAAAATCACCTACTCAATCCTCTCAAGATCCCATCCTGACCAGCCGACAAGACCATTGTCGTACCACTACTTCATCAGGAGGAATCATGTCGAATATCCTAGAGCAGATCGACAAAGCTATCGGCGCGCATGGAGCGTGGAAAGTGAAACTGAAGCAGAACATCGACGGGACACTGACCCTCATTCCGGCGGAAGTCAGCGTCGATAACCGGTGTGAGTTCGGGAAATGGCTCTACAGCCTGACCGGCGCGCAAACGTCAGATCCGCACTACAAAGAAGTGCTCGCTTTGCATAAGGCCTTTCACAATGCGGCAGGCGATGTCGTGATGAAGGTGATGAAAGGCGACAAGGCCGGCGCAGAGGCCTCGATCGGTCTGAACGGCGCCTATGCCTCCGCCTCATCCAAACTCACCGCAAAGATGATGGAATGGAAACGTGCCTCCGCGAAGGCCGCCTGATTTCTCGCTCTGGAGAAATTCCCTTACTCTAGGGAATTTCTCCAGAACTACTCCTCGTTCAAGCATAGATCATGGTTCGCTAATCAAATGAGCTTATCTGTATAACTGCCTGCTTTCACAGACATTTCACACCTTCATCACATCTCGATTTCATCCGGCACAGTCCCTGCGATACCGCTCCTTATAATGATGTCGCATTCCTCCATTCTCCTGATCGACGACAGCCCCGGCGAGCGGGAACTGTTTCGTTTGGCGCTGGTCCAGACCGGTCTCGATGTCACGCTCTCTGCCGAGCCGGATGCCGAGGCCGCGTTTCATTTTATGAACAACCATTCGGACCTGCCCTCGTTGATACTTCTCGACTGGAACCTCGGGAAGCAGAGAGGCGATGAGTTTCTAAAACGGCTGCGGGCGGACACCCGGCTAGCCGGTATCCCTGTCGTCGTCTTCACCACCTCCGACGATGCCTCCGACCTCTCACTCGCCTATGCCAACGGGGCCAACGGCTACGTCGTGAAGCCCGGCACATTTGCCGAACTCATTCAATGTACGACCGATATCTGCCGATACTGGCTAGAACGGAATCGCGTGCCTCATATGGTGGGAACCCCATGCTGACCCGCGCTGCGCTCAAAAATCCCTACGCCGTCTTCGCCGTCTGCATGATCGCCCTGATCCTCGGCGCCGTGTCCTACAAAAAGATGCGCGTGGACATCTTCCCGGAAATCAAAATTCCGACGATCCTCGTCACCACCTTCTACCGCGGCTTGAGCCCCGGCGAGATGGAAGGCGCCATCACCCTCCGCATGGAACAGCGCTTTGTCGAAGCGAGCTACGTCGAGCACATCGAGTCGCAGTCGCTCGCGGGGATGAGCTACATCAAGGTCTTCTTCCAGCCGGAATACAGCATCGACTCGGCGCAATCGGAGCTGACCAGCCTGGCCTATAGCATCATCCGGCTGCTCCCGCCCGGCGTCTATCCGCCCTCGGTCTATAAGTTCGGCGTGTCGAGCCTGCCGGTCGGGTTGCTCTCCGTAAGCAGCGACACGCTCGGCCCGAAGGAAATCCGTGACCTGGCCTACTTCACCGTGCGCCAGCAGATCGCCAACATCCCCGGTATTTCCTTCGGCCCTCCGCTGGGCGGCAAAGTCCGGCAGATCACCGTGTTCATGGATCAGCAACGCATGCTGGCGCGCGGCGTCTCGCCCTCCGACGTGGTGAAGGCGATCAACTCCCAGAGCGCGATCATTCCGGCCGGCAACGTCAAGCTTGGGGATCTGGACTATTACGTCTATTCCAACAGCCTCATCGACGTGGTGGACCAGATCAACGACATCCCCATCAAGGTGGTGAACGGCACGCCGATTCTTGTCCGCGATATCGGCACGGCGTCGGATAGCTCGGCGATTCAAACCTCGATTGTGCGCGTGAACGGGCGAGAAGCCACCTATCTCCCGATCACCAGGCAGGAAGGCGCCAACACACTGGAAGTGACCGACGGCATTCGCGCCAAACTGTCGAAGATGACCGAGATCCCCGCCGGTGCGACGGTCAAGTTCATCTACGATCAATCTCTCTATATCCGGCAGGCCATTGCGAACTTACAAAAAGAGGGCTTGCTCGGCGCCGGCCTGGCCGGGCTGATGATCTTCCTGTTCCTGCGCAGCATCAAAGCGGCGCTCGTGGTGGGCCTGGCCATTCCCCTTTCGCTCACCGCCGCCTTGGTCGCCCTCTATCTGAGCGGCCAATCGGTGAACATCATGACCCTGGGCGGATTGGCCCTGGTCATCGGGACGCTGCTCGACAACAACATCGTCGTGCAGGAAAACCTCCATCGCCATTTGCTCATGGGCAAGAGCGGCCGCGCAGCCGCCGAAGACAGCGCGATCGAACTGACGCTGCCCATCCTCGTCGCCACGATTTGTATTCTGATCGTCTATCTGCCGATCGTGTTCTTCTCCGGCATCATCAAGTATCTCTTCGTACCGCTGGCCATGACCGTGGCCTTTGCCATGCTGGCCGACTATGCCGTCTCCATGACCGTAACGCCGGTGGTGCTGGCGCGGCTCTATCAGCATGGGCATGGCACCGGTTCGCAGGAGGAAGAGGACGCCAAAGACTGGTTCCGCTTCGTGCTCGCGCTCTATGAACCGGTCCTCCGCGCCGGCGTCCGCTTCAAAACCTTCGTGATGATTCTGGCGCTGCTCGCATTGGTCGGCACCGGCGCATTGCTCCTGCCCAGACTCCATACCGAATTCTTCCCCAGGGTCGATGCGGGCAATTTCACGATGACGGTCAGTGCGCCGGAAGGTTCCCGCATCGAGAAGACCACGGCGATTGTCGCCGATCTTGAAAAAATCATACAGGACACCATCCCCAAGCAGGATCTGGAAGAAGTGGTCTCGAATACGGGGCTCTACTTCGGCGATGCAGCCCGCTTTGCCCCCAACACCGGCAACCATACCGCCTTTATCCTGGTGAATCTGGTGACCGGGCATGAAGGCCGTACCGACGACTACATCGCCACCCTGCGCACGAAAGTCCGCCAGGCGCTCCCCGGCGTGGAAGTGAGCTTTTCGACCGGCGGCATCATCAGCGACGTGCTGAACTTCGGCCTGCGCGCGCCGATCGACATTCAAGTGAAAGGCCCCCGGCTGGATCTCATTCGCCCGGTCGCCGAGCAGATCCGCGACAAGGTCGCGCAGGTGGCCAATACGAGCGACGTGCGCATCAAGCAGGGCAAGAGCTATCCGGAACTGCATGTGAACGTGGACCGGACGAAAGCCGCTTACTACGGCATCACGCAGGACCGCGTGATCGTGGACGTCATCACCGGCATCAGCTCGAACATCGCCCTGAGCCCCAATTACTGGCTCGACCCCAAAACCGCCAACGGCTATTACCTGCTCGCGCAATATCCCGAACAGTCGCTCACGAAAACGGAAGACCTGCTGAACATCCCGGTGATCGGCGCGCGGACCCCGCTGAATCCCACCTCGTCGCTCACGGCGGCCGGCAGCGGCGGATCGATTGTCGCGCTGCAAAATACACCGTTCGCCGGGCGCAACCTGGATCTCTCGAACGGCTTCTACGCCGCGGACGACCGGCGCGGCCCGCCGGTGCTGTTGCGCGATGTCGCCTCGCTGGAGATGAAGACCGGGCCGGACAGCGTGGACCATTACGATCTCTCCCGCTTGATCAACGTGCTCGTCACGCCGGTGGGTAACGATCTGGGCCACGTCGCGGCGGATATCGAGCAGGTGCTCGGCACGATTCAACTGCCGAAGGATGTGACGCTCGCCATCAAGGGCGAGGTCGCCAACATGCGCGGCGCCTTCAGCAACTTTGCGCTGGCCCTGCCGCTGGCTGTGCTGCTGATCTATCTGGTGATGGTCGGGCTGTTCCGCTCGATGATCGATCCGCTGATTATTCTGATCGCCGTGCCGCTCGGCTGGATCGGGACCGTCTTGATGCTGCATCTCACCGATACGTCCGTGAACGTGGAGTCGATGATCGGTACCCTCATGATGATGGGTATCGTCGTCTCCAACAGCATTCTCCTGGTCGATTTTGCCAACCGCATGGTGGAAGCCGGCGCCTCCGCCGAACAGGCGGTGCTGGAAGCGGGGAAGCGGCGCATCCGGCCGATTCTCATGACGGCGCTCGCGACGATTCTCGGCCTGCTGCCGCTCGCCCTCGGCTTCGGCGAGGGGAACGAAACAATGGTGCCGCTGGCCCGCGCGGTCGTCGGCGGACTCGCCGTCTCCACCGTGATGACGCTCTTGGTCGTGCCGGTGTTGCACGCGCTGGTGCTGGGGCGGCGTGTCCCCGCCGGCGCCGCTCCTGAACCGGCTGCGATGGAAGAGGAACGCTGAGGATGATGTTGAACCAGTCTGTCTGCTCCATGGCCGCCTTGTTGCTGATCCTTGCCGGTTGTCAGCGGGACGAACCGCCGCATAAAACCGACGGCGGCGCGGCTCCCACCGGAAGCGCCGAGAACGGCGCCCCAGTCGTGACGGACAACCAGCCGGTGGACGTGCAGGTGACGAAACCGGTCAGGCAGCCGCTGGTCTACACCATCACCCTGCCCGCCAATATCAGCCCGCGCTACCAAACGACCCTCTACGCCAAAGTCTCGGGCTATCTGAAGTGGATCGGCCCGGACAAGGGCGATCAGGTGAAAAAGAACCAGGTCGTTGCGATCATCGACGCACCGGAAGTCGAAGAGCAGTATCAACAGGCGGTCGCCGACTACAAGATCAAGAAGATCACGTTCGAACGATTGGACAAGGTCCTCCGCGAATCGCCGGACGTCATCGCGAAGCAGGATGTCGATGTGGCCGAAGCGACCTACGAGGGCGCGAAGAATCTCATGCAGCAGCGCGCCGCCATGCGCGAATACACGAAGGTGCGTGCGCCCTATGACGGGATCGTCACCGCCCGCTTTGCCGATCCCGGCGCCTTGATCCAGCTCGCCACCTCCTCCGCAACCAATGCCATTCCCCTGTTCACCGTCATGGACCTGGATACGGTGCGGGTCTACGCCAACGTGCCGCAAGACGAATCCTCCTGGATCACGCCAGGCAAGACCAAGGCCAGAGTGCTCTTGAAGGAACTGCCGGATCGCTCCTTCGCCGGCACGATCACCCGCTCCACACTCGCGCTCGACCCTTCCACCAGGAGTTTGCTGGTGGAACTCGACCTGCCCAATCCCGACCATGCGCTCCGCCCCGGCACCTACGCGGAACTGGCCCTGGACCTGCGCGAGATTCCCGACGCGCTGGTGCTGCCGCCGCAAGCGGTGATCAGCGGGCCGAAAGGCAAATCCGCCTTTATCATCGCACAAGGCAAGGCCAAGTCTGTGCCCGTGCAGACCGGCATCACGAACGGGACGTGGATCGAGATCACCAACGGACTCGATGGCTCTGAAGACGTCGTGGTGGTGGGAAAGCGACGACTCCTGGAGGGCAGCCCGGTGCAGACCTCGCCGTTCAAATTGCCCGAGGCCAAACGGTCCCAACAGAAATTCGAGCGGCGCTCAGCAGGCCAGCCGTCATCACCCGCGACACATGAAGGAGCCAAGCCATGATGACCACTCGATCGACCACGCTCGTCTTCACCATGATGCTGGCGATCCCCTCGCTGGCCATGGCTCAGCCGGCCGAGTCCAACGGCGCGGCCGACAAAGGCCGCTTTCTCGGCATCCAACAGGCGATTGAGACCGGCCTGCAAAACCATCCGATCGTGCGGGAAGCCAACGCCGGCCTCGCCGCTTCCAGCGCCAGGACCGATCAAACCAAGTCGCTCTACTACCCGCAAGTGTTTGCCAATGCCGATGGATCGGCAGGATCGGGGCGCATCAATCCCCGCTTCCTGATCGGCGGCGGTTTACTTCAGCCCAACTTGAGCAACTATACGGCCGGCGTGCTCGCCAGCCAGCGAATCTACGATTTCGGCTTCACCAAGAACCTGGTGGAATCGTCCCAATACGGCGAACGGGCGCAGGAGCAGGACGTCAACGCCCGGCGCGCCCTCGTCATCGTCTCTATTCAACGCAGCTACCTGAACAGTTTGAAACGGCTGCGGCTGGTGCACATCGCGGAAGAAACGGTGCGGGAGCGCGGCGTCATCACAAGCCAGATCGAGACGCTCTATCGGCAGCAGCTCAAGTCCAAACTGGATCTGGATCTGGTGAAAGTGGAGCTGGTGAATGCGGAGTCGCTGCTTGTCCGGAGCCGGAATGATTTGAAATCCAGCTTCGCCGACCTCAACCGCACGATGGGCATCGCCGGATCGGAAGACTACACGCTGGAAGACGTCACCACCGACGTGAAAATTCCTCGCGCACTGGGTGAGTTGATTTCCGACAGTCTGGGCCATCCGGAGTTGAAGCGGGCCAAGGAACAGACCGCGGCGGCTGAAGCGAAGAAACGGGCGATGAAAAGCCAATATCTGCCGACGGTCTCCGCCATCGCAAGCGGCGGCTATTACGATACCTTCGACCCCAACCGGAATGTTTCCACCGGCGGCTGGTGGGCGGCGGGCGGGATGGTCTCCATGCCGCTCTTTACCGGCGGGCTCATCGAAAACCAGGTGAAAGAAGCGGCCGCCCAGCAGGCGGCGGCCCAGGCCCAGAGCAGCAATATCGAACAGGCGCTCACACAACAGGTCACGAACGCCTATCTCGACACCGTGACGTTTGCGCAGCAAATCAAGCTGGCAGAGGAACTGGTGAAGACCGCGCAGGAGGCGCTAAGCCTGGCCAAGCAGCGCTACAAGCTCGGGCTCGGCACGATCGTGGAAGTCACGCAGTCTGAAGTGGGATTGACCACGGCGCAAACGAAGCTGGCCGAGGCGCAGTACGATTACAAGATCGCTGAAGTGACGCTCGCCTACGCCGCCGGCGGGAGTGCGCAATTGCAAATCGATCCGACTATCCGGTGACAGGATGGTGAAAAGGCCCGTCAGCTTCGTTCTCGCATCGCTCAGAGGCTGCGACGTACCGAGGCGTACGTCGCACCTCTTCGCTTGCTGCGGCCTTGCAGGCGGGACCTTTTGACCATCCTGGGGATGCGCTCAATACCCAACGATTCGCTTTGACCAATAGTACGATCAGTTCTCCGGCTGGCTGCCGGAGGTCGTGGAAGAGACCGCCGGAGGTGGCGGCAGTTTGCTGAGATCGATGACCACTTCGTCCGCCCCGTTGGCCAGCACCCCGTCGATCCAGCTGCTCTGCGTGCGCCGCATCGCTTCGTGCGGCTGGAAGAATAAATCGAACCCCTTCGCTGCCGTCGGCCGCATCGGATAGCGCCGGTCGTAGATCATCCCATAAGTGGGAATCCCGTAGACGATCTGCCAGTTCCCTAGAATCAGATGCAGCTCCGTCCCCTTCACGTACAGGCCGCCCGACGTCACAATACGCTTGGTCGAGGCCTGCGGCTCGCTCAGATAAAAGGTCACCCGCTCATTGGGCTTGGCCTGCGCCAACGCCTCCGCCAGTTGCACTGACAGAAGCGCAATCTCCTGATCCTGAAACGCCGCCTGGAACGGCGCGTCTCCCGCAATCCACTTCTGCAGCCAGATTCGGTGCTCTTGAATGACCAGCCCCTGCAACAGAGGCCGCAGCACTTCCGGCCCCAGCGCCGCCGGATGACTGTTGTGGCTCGGCGGCCACTCCACGAGGTAACCGCGATCCTCTTCCAGCCGCACATAGTTCACGGGATCTTCATAAATCGTCCGTGACGGCACCTGCGGAATGGCGCACGCAGCCAGGAGCGCGCACAAGAGTGCGCCTCGTGAAACGTGAAGCGTGAAGCGCAAGATGGACACGGGCCTCGTCATTGAGATCTGCTCCCCCTACGTTTCACGAACGAGGCTTCACGTTAGTCGGTCACCGTGACCGTCATCTCGACGCGTTCGAGGGGATTGTCGTTTCCGTCGCGTTTCATGCTGACGACTTTATCCGCCACGTCCATGCCGGTCACGACTTCGGCAAATACCGTGTACTGCCAGTCCAGGAAATTGGCGTCCGCCACGCAGATGAAGAATTGCGAGCCGGCGCTGTCCGGATCGTTCGAGCGGGCCATCGAGACGATGCCGCGCTTATGCGGCTTGCTGTTGAACTCCGCCTTTACTTTATGGCCGGGGCCGCCCATGCCGTGCATCGACCGGTCGGGATTCTTGCTGTTGGGATCGCCGCCCTGAATCATGAAGCCCGGAATGACGCGATGGAAGGTGGTGCCGTTATAGAAGCCCTTCTTCGCGAGATCCGTAAAGTTCTTCACATGGCCCGGCGCCACGTCGGGGAAAAACTTCAACACGATCTCGCCCAACGCCTGCCCCTTGCTCGCCACGCTGATCGTCGCCTTCGTCGTACTACCTGCGTCTGCCATATCCTGATCCTTTCCGTTAACAAGTTAGTGAGAAACTACCGAAGCTCTCCGACGTCATGAATTCTCTGCAGGCTGTTCAGAAAGATCGTCCAGCAAGGCCGCAGCGAGCAAAGAGGCGAGGCGTACGCTTCGGTACGTTGAGCCTCTGAGCGATGCGAGAACGCCGCTGGCGGTCTTTATCAACAGCCTGCCATTATCGAAAACGGAATGGCGGCGGGGCCAACCCCGCGTCCAATCCCTGATTCACTGCCACCCAGCTCTGTCCATCGTCGCTGCGAAACACCCCGGAACTCGTCCCGACGTACAGCGGCCCCGTCCCTCCTCCGGTCATCACTTGAATCGAGAGGTTCGTCAGCCCTTTATTCAGCGGCGTCCACTGCCGCCCCTTGTCGATCGTTTTGAAGATGCCGTTCCCCGTGGCCACGATCAGGCCTTCGTCAATGATCACGATGCCGCGAATGGAGTCGTTGGGCAGGGCGCGGCTGATCGCCTTCCAGCTGGCCCCGCCGTCTCCGCTTCGAAACACGCCGCCGTCGAAGGTGCCGGCATAGATCCCCTGCTCCCGGTCGATGGCCAGGACCCGGATGAAGTTCTCAATCATCCCCTCATGGTCCTTGAGACCCTGTTGCATACGGACCCATCCGGTGGCGTTCTGCTTGAACCGGAGAATGCCCTTGCCCGAGGTGCCCGCGAAGAGCGTGCCGTCGGTCGACCGCACCAGCGCATGGACCAGCACATCGTCCAATCCGGTGGTCACGATCGTCCATTTATCGCCGGCCGCGTTCAAGCGATAGGCTCCGCCCGACGTCCCGGCATAGAGCCCTTCGTTGGTCACCAGCAACGACTTGATCTCCAGCCGCTTCAAGCCGTCGTTGATCGACTGCCAGGACTTGCCCTCGTCTTTGGACCGGAACACGCCGCCGCGGAACGTCCCGGCATAGACCGCTCCGTCCCGCCCGGTCGCCATGGTCAGGATGAAGGGATCGTTGACGCCGGCGCCGACGCCCGTCCAGGTGCTCCCCCGGTCGCTGCTGCGAAAAATGCCGTTACCGAAGGAGCCGGCATAGATCGTATCTTTGCCGGAGAGTGTCAGCGCCTGCACACTCGCAATGGTCTGCCCGAACGGGCCGTCCGGCCCGAATGCGTCACCGCCCTGGATTTGCCCATGGGGCGACGCCATATCTACCGGCGGACCGGTCGGCTCCGCTCCGGTCGGAGGGACGGCCGGACCGCACAGCAGCACCGCAGCGGAAAAGAGAGCGGTCAAGAGTTTCATTGAGGCCCTTTCGTTATCGCATCCTGGTTCCGGCTGTTCCGATGGGCAGATCGGGGTCCAGCGGAAGATCGATCCCGCCATTGCCGTCTTTCCCGCGCCCGAACATCCAGGCGCCCAGGATCCCGATTTCATATAACACCATCATCGGCACTGCCATCAAGAGCATGGTAAAGAGCGTGGCGTCCGGTGTGACGATCGCCGAAATGATCAAGGCCGCCATGATCGCGTGCTTGCGATACTGCGCCAACTGTTTGGCCGTGATAACGCCGGCGACGGCCAGCAGGGTCAGAGCCAACGGCAATTCAAAGGCGCAGCCGAAAATCAGCAGGAACTTCACGTTGAAATCGATATAGGTCCCCACGCTCAATTGCGGCGTAATATCCCGATCCATGCCGAAGCTGACGAAAAAATCGATGACCAGCGGCAGAATGACCAGGTTACAAAAGACCAATCCCAGGATGAAGAGCCCGCCGGCCAGTAGGAAGAGCGGAATCGCCCAGCGCTGCTCTTTCTGCAACAGCGCCGGCTCGACGAATTTCCAGAACTGATAGAAAATCACCGGCAAGCTGACGATCACCGCCGACAGAAAGGACACTTTGATGGAGGCAAACAGCGCCTCAGTCGGGCCGTAAAACACCAGCTGATTGGGGAAGGGCCGGTTCAGCCAGGCGATCATATCGGCGGAAAAGGCGAAGGTCGCAATCAGCGCGGCCAGCAGCGTGGCCGCGATAATGATCAACCGCCGCTTGACGGTACTGATATGGGCGGCAAGCGGGTTGATAAACTGGGCCATGATGTGTGAGTACCCGGCCGCCGGACCGACCGGCGACCGGGACATTCCTTAATGCGCGGCCTGGGGGTCCCCTGCTCGCGATATTGACGGATCAATTCCGCCATCTTGTCTTTCATTGCTAGTTTTTCTTTTTGCAAATGCTTCTTCACGACTTCTTCCTGGGGCGTCAGCACATGGCGCCGTTGCAATTCGTTCAGCTCGCCGTCGAGCCGATGATGGGTCTCCTCAAGCGATTTAAACTCACGGCTGGTCTGTCGAAGCTGGTCCGCGAGTCCCTGTTCAGTCTGCATGCCACACCTCCTGGTCGGGTTAGTGAGCGGGAACTGAGCCCCCCTCGTTGACGGGCGCAGACCTGCGCCCGGAGCCGGCGGGGATCACAATCGGCTCCATTTCCATGAGCACTGCATCTTCGACTGGATTGGAATAATATGCGGGACGGACCGACACCTGCGTGAAGCCGAAGCGCCGGTAGAGCGCGACGGCGGCTCGGTTGGAGGCCCGAACCTCGAGGACGGCACGGGTCGCCGCCTGGGTGAAGCCGGTACGCAAGGCGGAATCCACGAGAGCCGCGCCAATCCCACGACGACGCATCTCTTCTGCTACGGCAAGATTCATCAGGCGCACTTCTTCAAACACGATCCAAAAACACAGGGAGCCGACGATCGCCCCATCCGTTGTCGCTGCCTTTGCTGCGTCACGCGCCACCAAAAAGTGTGCAAACTGGTTGCCGGTCAGTTCAGCCTCCAACATTTTGCGCGTCCAGGGGGACGAGAAGCAAGCTTCTTCCAGACGCAACAAATCAGGCAGATCCGCCAACGTAGCCGGTATGATCTGTATCGCGCTATCCACGCGTCTTTCCTGTCGACCTAGGCTGGCGTGCCGCCCTGGCAGCGGTTTTGGTGGCCACACGGGCCTGCCGACGGGCCACCGGCGAGACACCGCCGGACTGTTCGTAGCGGATTTCCGCTTCGGTTCGCTGCACATACAAGGGCGCCACATGATCGCCGGCAATCTCACCCCGAAGCAGCCGTTCGATTCCGGCCTGGCCAACGGTGACGGCCGAGGGTCGCACCGGGTCTCCGGAGGCCGGAATGATCGTGACGTCCGGGCCGAGCGCCGCTCGAATAGCGGGCTCCATGAGCGTCCACCCCTCCCCGAAGATGGTGGTCCCACCTGTGAGTGTCTGTGCCAGGGCCTGCGGAGAACCGACATGCTCGGAAACGAGACGCTCCAGACGATCGGCGCCCCAACGAAACACCGCCCAATAGATTTCATCTTTGCGGCTGGGAAGCACCGGGCAAATCAGGCCGGATGTGCCTCTGAGTGACCAGGCCATGGCTTCCAACGTCGGGACCAAGACTAGCGGGAGATCGGTGGCCGCCCGTAAGCCCAGCAAGGTCGCCGTTCCCACGCGCAGACCAGTAAACGAACCAGGCCCGATGGAGCACACCAGCCCGTCTAACTGCGTGAGCATGAGTCCGGATTTCGCCAGGAGCCGGGTGATTGTCGGTAACAAGAGCGTGCCATGCGCGCCGGTAGCCTCCTGATCTTCCTGCGCCAGAACTCTGTCGTCGTCGAGGAGCGCGACGCTCTGCCACGAGGTTGCCGTTTCGACTGCCAGCACCTTCATGACGCCGACTCCGGCGCTGACGGTCGGCGTGAGACGCGCCCAAGCTCTTCGCTCTTTAACTCCTGATTGGAAATGATTTCATGGAAGGTGACCTGCACACTGCCCTGCCCTCGCCCGTCTTCCAGAGAAATCTTAAAGGGACGCAACAGACGGGCATCGGGACTGCCATTGGCCGGGAGCGCGGTTTCCCCGATTGAGCGAAAATCCTCGTACTGGATGGAGGCATCCATTTCTCCGGCGCCGTTCAACCGCTCCTCCTGCACCACCAACAAGGTACGGCGATCAAACCACATCCGCCGGAGCAAGGGCCGGTCGGTCGAGGCCGCACCGGGGCGCGGACCAAACACATCCAATCGATAGCGTGTTCCCTCTTCGACCAGCTTCGTCGTCTCGTCTTTCCCGATTGCACTGGTGCCCAGCACACCGCCCATGGCCCATACACTGAGCTCGAACGGCCGGGCCAGCTTGCCCATCTCGCTCATGTCCGACTGGCGGCCGCTCAACACCCGTCCCATCGTCGGCAATCGCAACATGTACAGCTCATCGGCCTGGACAAATTCAAAGAGTTCGCCGCCGATCGGCGTAAA
>MSXN01000004.1:191440-224515 GCA_002083555.1 Nitrospira sp. ST-bin5
GTGGAAATCGGAATCAAGCCGCCGCGCACCTTGGCGCTGAAGAGACCCTTCATAGTGCGAATCGCCGCTTCGCGTTGACGCAGCAGCGTGGCCAGTTCCTCGGCCGTCGCCTGCTTCAGCCCCACCGCCTCTTCCGGGGCCGGCGTAGTCGTGGTACAGGCAGTGACGAGGAGGCAGAGCAGCAGCGCGAGCAATGCGTGACGCGTAACGGATAACTTACTCCACAGGATGCTCAAAACGTTCGTCCAGCAAGGCCGCAGCGAGCGAAGGGCCGAGGAGGTACATACCAAGCTTCGCTCGACCCGCTCGCTTCGATCACATGCGAGCGGATAGGCACTTTGCCTCAAGTGGGCTTCGTACGTTGAGGGTCTGAACGATGCGAGAACGATGCTGGCGGACGTTTTCAGCATCCTATTTCTCAAACACGACATCGAGCGCCTCTCCCACTTCGTTAATCCCAATCAACTCAATCCCATCGATCGGATCGACCTTGGCCAGATTCCGTTCCGGCAACAGACAGCGTTTGAATCCCATTTTGGCCGCTTCCCGTATCCGCAACTCTGCCTGGCTCACGGCCCGCACCTCTCCGCCAAGGCCGACTTCTCCCAATACCAATAAACCCGGCTCAATGGCTACTTCGCGGAGACTGGACGTGACCGCCGCGACAATCCCGAGATCGATCGCCGGCTCATCGATATGCATGCCACCGACGACATTCACATAGACATCCTGCCCGGAGAGATGCATCCCTAAGCGCTTCTCCATCACCGCGAGCAAGAGCGAGACTCGGCTTAACTCAACCCCATTAGCCACACGCTTCGGCATGGCATAACTCGTGGACGACACCAGCGCTTGCAGCTCGACGAGGATCGGCCTGGTTCCTTCCAGACTCGACACCACGACTGACCCGGTACTGTGCTGCGGCCGCTCGGCCAGAAACAATTCAGAGGGATTGGCCACTTCTTCAAGGCCGCCATCCTTCATTTCAAACACACCGATCTCGTTGGTCGAGCCGAAGCGATTCTTGACCGCACGCAAAATCCGATAGCTATGGCCTTTATCGCCTTCGAAATAGAGCACCGTATCGACGATGTGCTCAAGTAACCGTGGACCGGCGATCGCCCCTTCTTTCGTCACATGCCCGATGATGAACACCGGCACACCTGCCCGCTTCGCAAACGACATGAGCTGGCCGGCGACTTCCTGCACCTGGCTGATGCTGCCGGGGGCTGAGGTAATCTGCTCCGTAAAGACCGTTTGAATAGAATCGACGACGAGCGCGGCCGGCTGAATTTCCTGCACGGCTTTGAGAATCTGCTCCAGCGAGGTTTCCGCCAGGATCAAGAGGTTCGGATGTTCGATGCCCAGCCGTTGCCCGCGCATTTTGATCTGGCGAGGCGACTCCTCACCAGACACATAGAGAACCGGCGCTTCCTTCGAGGCCAACCGCGGTAAGGCCTGCAGCAACAACGTGGTCTTGCCGATCCCGGGATCGCCGCCGATCAGAATGACCGCGCCGGGAATCACGCCTCCGCCCAGGACCCGGTCGAACTCGCTGATCTGCGTGAGCCGGCGGTCTTCTCCCACCACTTCGATTTCGGCAATCGGCGTGGCCTTGGCCTGCGCCATCTTCATGGCCACCGGACGCCCCTTGCCGGTCGGCGCCTGCCGCTCTTCTTTCATCGTGTTCCAGCCGCCGCAATCGGGACAGCGCCCGATCCATCGCGGGGATTGATGCCCGCAGGACTGGCAGGAAAAGCTGGTCTTCGCACGCATTCGAGAAGCCTCAATAGGATGGAAATCCGACGCGTATAGTAAAGGAGAGAAGCGGTGAATGGAAGATACGAGGGCTGCACTAACCTGTGCACACCGCCTTAACGAGGATTCGGCTTATCTGTGGTGATTGATTTCAGCTTCCTTGAGCCACATCGCATCAAGCGCGGGATTGGGCTGGTCAAGACTGGCAATCAGACCTTCCACCAACGCCGCACGGTCATTGGACGGAAGTTCAAGGGCCTGATGCAAAATAGCTTTTGCTGATTGGGGCATAACCATCTCCATAAGGATCGCCTAAAACTGTACCAGCGATATTCTATGAAACCTACCGCTCAGTCTTCACCTGCCACGGCAATATGGAGGAACTTTCTTGGCGGCTTGCAGAAGCGCCTATTTAGGGAAGGACATATACGCGTTTCTTCTCAAACATCTCACATGGTCGCCCGCGAAAACTCAGAATGTCGCCATTTATTTCCCGCCGGAGTACCAGTTAGGCCGCTGTGAGCCGGACTTTCCCGACTTTGCCGAGCTTCACATGCTGCCTGGCTTGCCAGAGATCGTGGTTGTACTGCATGGCAAGCCAACTCTCCGGAGAACGGCCAAGCGCCTTGGAAAGGCGTAGCGCCATTTCAGGACTGATACGGCTCGAACCCGTAAGAATGCGATTCAGCGTTGAAGCAGCCACACCGAGCTTGCCGGCCAAGGTGCGACCGCTCAGATTGTTGGGCTCCAAATAGACCTGGATAATAAACTCGCCGGGATGGGGAGGATTGTGCATAGCCATTAGTGGTAGTCCTCATAATCCAAGACGTAGGCGTGTCCGTCTTTGAACGTGAAGGTTAAGCGCCAGCTTCCATTTATCCACACAGACCATCGACCGCGCTCCGATCCCTTCAAGGGATGTAGTCGGAATCCTGGAACGTTCATGTCCTCAATGGACAGAGCCGTGTCCAAGGCGGCTAACAGCATGCGCAGACGCTTAGAGTGATGCGGTTGGATACCGGCCGCGCTCCCCGACTCAAAGAACTTCCTCAGCCCCTTGTGTCGGAATGATTGGATCACCTGCCAGATATAGCATGCTGCGCATCACGCAACAAGTCCTACCACGCCACACGGTCATTGGACGGAAGTTCAAGGGCCTGAGGCAAAATGGCTTTTGTTGATTGGGGCATAACCACTTCCACCAGAGTCACTCGAAACTGTGCCAACGATGCGCTATGAAATTTACCGCCCAGTCTCCACCTGCATGACAGCATGGAGGAACTTCCCTGGCGACCTGCCTAGACGCCCTGAATCCATGCACGTGCTGGCTTCTTCCCGCACATCTCACATGACCACCCACGAAAATTCAGAATTTCCCTATTGGGGGATCCTAGCGCCGATACTCATCGAAGAAGCTGTCGTCGAGATCATAGGTGGTGATCGGACGCAATCCAAGCTCAAGTGAGGCAAAGAGACTTACCAGCTTCTCACCATCTACAAGTTCGATAGGAGGGGCGCCGTCGCGCGTCGCCTCGCGACGCGGTTCCGCGCTGAAAAATCCAGCTGTAAGAATCAAGCCCTTATCAGCACGTCCTTGCATCGCGCCGCGGAAATCCCGTACGTGGCTTGGTGAAACAAATCCCACGTATCGCTTGCATTGAAACAAGACACGAAAACTGACGAATGCATTGAGGGCCAACAGGCCGTGACCATCGATCCCTCAGTCCCCACTTTTACCGGTCACGACCACCTGCTCAAATCCTGCTTCTCAAAGTACTCTCTGGCAAAGCCGCTCGAATCCCCCAGGCGGCAGTGCTTGCAAAGTCTTAAGTAACTTGGAGCGATAGTCGCTGTCTTCAGTGTCCGGCGCCAGCACATCACTTTCCTCGGTGACAGATTCGACAACCGCCTGTGGTGAAGATGGTACAGTTGGTTGCTTGCTGACGTTGGAAATGGAGATGATTCCTGTATCAGAGCTTCGCGAACTCGCTTGAACCCGATCAACTAGTTCCGTAATGGCAGCCTCGCTAAGCTGCCCAGCTTGTAGGCCTGCCTCTGTGAGCTTCCAGACACCGTGGCGTGAACGATCGATTAGGCCGCCCTCGGCTAGATAAAAGCGCGCCCAATGCACTTGATTGAGGAAACGTTGCCCGCCTGCTGGGTTAGTTTGATCGAGGAGATCGGCTCCGACGCGCTCGTTCCTCGCGACCCTCTCGACGACCTCGCGTGGACGCGCCGATCCGCCAAGTTCACTGAGCGCCCGAAGAACCGGATCGATCCACCTGGAAAATTCTGGACCAGTCATATCACGAATAGAAGATCGTGGTCGTTCTAGCAATAATTAGACTGATCCGCACAACATGCGGAGTTCTAATTTTCTATCCGTATACCACGCCTCGGAAGTTCTTGTCGAAAATCTGCTTGCCCTCCTTGCATTCAAGGACCTCCTTCGTTTGCCACTTCCCCCCTCACCAGAGCGGAAGGCAGCTTGACAAGCGGGCGACTAGATGGTCCTTCACTGCGCGCGCCTGAAGAGACCTCAAACTGTCACTTCTCAAGGGGGAGTAGCCGGACTGTTCTTCACTGCGCGCATTGAGGGAGCACCGTTTCATCGTGAGGCCTCAGCGAGCGAGAAGAATGGTCCGGCTACTCCTCTTCCCATCCTTCCGAGGCCGCGCGTTGCGCGAGTAAGAAAGGCAATCCGGTCGCCCACTATAACTTCTTCCGAATCTCTTTCCATTCCTTCGCCACTTTGGCTTTGCGCGGGGCTTCCCCTTTGGCCGGCTCTGGCACCATCACGGCCGCCAACCGTCGTTGGAGAAAGGCCTCGGCGAAGGCTTTGCTTCGACCGATGCCGGTCTTGACGGTTTTCCATCCGTCCGCGTGCAAGGCATCGATCGCTGTCCCGAAGGCCTGCTCGCCCCCCGGCACAACCAGGACATAGCCGGCAGGGAACTTGTGCAGCTTCAACCATTCCCGCGAGGACTCGCTGGCCTGAAAACGATCGCCGCCGAAGGAGGCCGACGGCACGACATACATCACGCGATAATAAAACTGAGTGAGTTTTCCGAGCTCATCGGCGGCGTCAGGGAGCGGCGTCCCCTCCGGCTCGGGCTTGCTGCGGGCATCCGATAGGGCTTTATTCGTCTGCGGCGCGTCCATGAGCGCGGCCAACTCGACTGCCACGATCGGATTCCGCCGCTCCCAGATCGCGAGATGCCCCAGGCCTTCGGTCGGCGCCACGCGTCCGCTCTCACCGACTCGCACCTGCACCGGAATAATGCCCTGCGCCTTCGGAGTGAACGGCAGCCGCGCCGTCCCGTCTTCACCGGTCACCGCGGTCGCCACCACTTTCCCATAGACGAGCAATTCGAGCGGCTCGCCTCCCAGTCCCGCAGAGACCGCCGGCCCCCGCGACATCAGCCGCGCCTCGACCATCACTATCTGATTGGGTGACGACAAACTGTCGTTGACCAGGAGTGTCGCCGGAGCGGTTCCTGCCGCACCAGCAGTACCAAGAGGACTGAGGACTATGGCAAGGGAAAAGAGACAGACGGTGCGGAACATGTGGCGTATGACCTCACGCACGGGCGTTATGCGCGCAAGGCGGCCAAGACCTCGTCGACATGGCCATCGACTTTGACCTTCCGAAAGATGGCCTTCAGCTTGCCCTCGGCATCGATGACGAACGTGCTCCGTTCGATGCCCATGTATTTCCTGCCGTACATGCTCTTTTCTTTGTACACGTCGTACGCCGTCGCGACCGCCTTTTCCAGATCGCTCAGCAGCGTAAACGGCAGGGCATATTTGGCGATAAATTTCTGGTGGGAAGCCTGGCCGTCGAAACTCACCCCGATCACGACCGCGCCCGCCTTTTTGATCGACGCCATCGCATCGCGAAACCCGCAGGACTCTTTGGTGCACCCCGACGTGTCGTCTTTCGGATAAAAATACAGCACGACCTGCTTGTCCCTCAGGCTTTTCAAGGTAACTGTCTTCCCGTCCTGATCCGGCAACGAAAATTCCGGCGCCTTCATCCCGACTGCGAGTTCCTTGGCCATGCGCATGATCCTTTTTCAGTATGAACTACCGCGGTCCGCTGCCGATGCCGGGCCGCGAGGTTCCGTATGGATGCTCTTTTGAACTTTTCGGCACGGCAGGGTTCCCATACGGTGAGAGCGCGGGAGAGTCCCAGATAGTCTTGTCACCGGGCGCCAGATTGGCCGCCTCAAGAAAGTGCTGCCGGGCGGCTTCGGTATCGCCGAGGGCATTGAGCGCCAACGCAAAGTTGTAGTGGGCTTGGCCCGACTGCGGCGCGACGGTCACGGCCTGCTCGAAGTATCTCCTGGCTTCCTCGAACTGTTTCGCCTGATACGCCTGGGTGCCTTGCTCCGTCGCGGTAATCGCTTGCGGCTTCACGCCGCCATCCACAAGCGCCAACGGCACGAGGACGCGCGGCTTCGGCTTCGATGAGCAGGCCCCCATTCCTACCAGCGCGAATACCACACAGACGGTCGTCAGAAGCTTCATCGTGCCTCCCTGCATGCCGCTAGCCCTTTCCATGCTTCCGCAATTCTTCCTCGAATGTCTTCCGGTAGAGCACGTCCCACTCGGAACTCCCCTCGACGATGCCGCGAGAATAGGAAGCCAGTTTCGCGCGCACTTTCCGGTCGACCCCTTCTTCCTGGGCCAGCTCGACCGCGAGCACCCGCTTGATGTCTTTCAACATGCGGGCATCATCGCCCTTCTGGCTGACCAGCGGGCTTTTCTTCACCGCCTGGAGAATGACGTGGGAAAGATGGCTGACTTTATCTTCGCTCAACATAATGGCGACTCACCGATTACGCATCACAAAATGATGCCCCGCTCACGCACCAGCTTCGTTTTGATCATGGTGAACATACGTTGATAATCGACCTGCCCCTGCTCGATTTGCTTTTCATACGCCTTGAGCATTTGCCGGACCTCTGCATTGAGCAGATCTTCGATCCCCAGCTCTGTCGTGATGACCTGCTCCAATGACTCGACGAACGCCTTGCGATCGCCTGTGACGTCGAGCTGGCCATCCTGCTGAAGATGCGCGACCACCGACTCGGCCATGTGATGAACCCGATCCTTTGAGATGCGCATAGGCTAGACTCGCTCGACGCGGATGGTCGCCGCCTCCATGACCCGGCGGAACTGCGTCGCATCGCCCACAATTTTCCCGATCACATTGACACGATCCGCCGGCACCGGATCCGGCCCCATGCTCATCGGCGTCCGGCCGAAGAAAATCGCCAGCACCTGCCCCGCGCCCCAATAGGCGACATCGCCGACTTTCACTTGGTTGGTCGCGGTCTCGCGATAATCTTTGACCCCGGCCAGTTTGAAGTAAAACTCCTCGCCCCAGGTGTTGATCGGCGCATCGACCGGCAATGCGGCGTACACCTCCCCGGCGGTCTTCGACCCCTTCAGTTCGGCTTCAAGTTGCACTCCGCCCACGGTGATGCGAATGCGCTTTACTGGATCTGTCGTCATAATGTATTCGGTGTGTTGGTTTGGATAATCGTGTTGATTGCGGCCTGCAAATGTGACGTCGAACTCTAACCGGTCTCCTGGGTGAAATCAAGGCAGCGGAGTAGCCCCGGCTTTCGCGCTCCTGCTAGAATGCCGCCGCATGCTACCCTCAACCTTTGTGATCCTCCCGGGCATCGGAGCTGTGACTGAACGGCGCCTCTGGCAAGAAGGCCTGCTCACCTGGAGTCATTTCTTGAGCCAGCCGGAGATTCCCGGAATCTCGGCTCACCGCAAGCAATGGTACGACCAGGAACTCGTCCAGGCTCAATCTGCTTTCGACTCCGGTCAGCTCAACTATTTCACCACGCGATTGCCCAGCCGTGATCATTGGCGGTTCTTTGAACTCTGCGAGCCCCGTACGCTGTATCTGGACATCGAAACCACCGGAACCTCCCCGCAGGACGGCGAGGTGACCGTCGTCGGACTGCACCGGCGCGGTGAGACCGTCTGCCTGGTCCGTGGAGAGACCCTGACGACGGAACGGCTCCAGGCAGAATTGGACGCCTGCACGCTCCTCGTCACCTTTTTCGGAACGAGCTTTGACGTACCGTACCTGCGCGTCAAATTCCCCGATCTCAGATTCTCCATGCCGCATTTCGATCTTTGCTTTGCCGCACGGCGGTTAGGACTGCGCGGCGGGCTCAAGCACATCGAACGTGAACTTGGAATTGAACGGGATTCGGCCCTGCAAGGCCTGGATGGCTGGGATGCCGTGCGACTCTGGATGCAATGGCGCGCGGGCGATGCCGATGCACGGGCCCTGCTGCTGGCCTACAACGAAGCCGATACCGCCAACCTCGCGCCGCTGGCGAAGCACGTGTTCGAAGATATTCTCCTTCGCTTCGGCCCGGCATCAGTGGGAGCCTCTATGCCTCCACCGCGGGAAAGACAGGACTGTCACGCATGAACGCATGGGTGGGAATCGGACGGAGCGACATCGGCCTTGTCCGCGCGATGAATCAAGACGCCTTCGTTACGATGGACGGACTCGGATTCTGGGCCGTGGCCGACGGCATGGGCGGCCATGCCGGCGGAGAAGTCGCGGCCCAGTCCGCGATCGCCACCGCCGCCGCGCGCGCCGAACTCTTCGCGGACCCGCTCCGCAAGGGGCAATGCACGCCACAGGATTTCCTGCAGGATGTCATGACGCAGGCGCACAACACTGTCCTGGAGCGCGCCCGGTTGGACCCTCGACTTGCCCGGATGGGGACGACGCTGGTCACGCTTCTGATTACCAGCGGTGCCACACCGACTGCGCACCTTGCCTATGTGGGCGACAGCCGCGGCTACCTGTTTCGAGACGGCCGTCTCACACAATCGACCAGGGACCATACGTTGATCGAAACCTATCTCGCCCGCGGAATCGTCACTCCGGCAGAGGCCAAGACCCATCCTGAGCGGCATGTGCTCACCAAAGCGATCGGGATTTCCGACTCCGCCGAACCGGATCACTCCGCCTACCCGCTCGCACCGTCCGACATCCTGCTGCTCTGCTCGGACGGGCTTACAAAGATGTTGGAGGATGCCGACATCGCCGATATTCTGACGCAGGCACAAAGCGATCCTCATCGGATCTGCGATCGCTTGATCGAAACTGCTCTTACGCGCGGAGGCGAAGACAATGTGACTGTCGTCGTGATCGCACGCCGCTGACCGTTTCCCCCTCATCCCATCGTTGACAAGGCCTCTCCAGCCATGTAGCCTGATCTATCATTCAGCAGACACGTTCCCCAGCTTCCATTTATCCTACGCTGAGCAAACTAAGGATTCTGCGATGCCCGACTTCTCTCGGATCGTTTTCTTCGCCTTGTCAGGATATCTTTTCCTCACCGCTTCTCCCGGATTGGCACAGGGTAACGCGAGCCCAGAATCGGTGATCCGCGCGTTGGTCGACGCCAATGCGGCACGCGACCTCGACGGCATGTCTCGGCTGATGGCGCACGATGACGATGCCACCGGCTACACCATCGGTGGGCGGAAATACGTGGGCTGGCCGGAGCTGGAACGGGACATTCGCGACGAATTCGCCTTCGTCGAAAAGCTGGAAATGCCCATCACGGACCTGAAAGTGTGGACCAAAGACGACCTGGCCTGGTTTGCGATGGAGCTGGACTATATCCGCTACGTCAACGAAGGCGGGCAGCTCCACCATACAGTGATCCCCCTGCGGGAAAGCGGCGTCCTCGAAAAACGCCAGGGGCAATGGCTCCTGGTCTCATGGCATGAATCGCTCCGAGCTGCCAACTGGCCGGCCGTGGCTCACGTGCGGCCCGCGGCAGGGGCGCCACAGCTGGTTGCCGACCCGGGAGGCCTGCGCGCCTCCGTGGCAGACCTCAGCGGTGAGTGGGAAATCCTCGAAGTCGAGGACGATAAACGCTACAAAGCCACGCTGGATAAGTCCGGCAATGGCCCTTACACCCAGCACGGCGGGCATTTCACCACGACCAAGTTTGCCGACCGCCTCTGGCAAGGGACCTGGCAGCAACCGGGCAATGACCGCGAGGGGGCATTCGAACTCTTGCTGTCGGAGGATGGCACGCAGGCGAAAGGGGTCTGGTGGTATTCCCGGGTCGGCACGCATAAGAATATTCCTCCGCGGGAACATGGCGGCTCGTATCAATGGAAACGGCTCACGCCGCCCCCTTCACACCAATGAATGATTCATCCGCACCGTGTATTCCCTCTTCTCTGCACACCTGCGCACAGACGTTTTCGATCGTTTTACCACCTCTGGGAGACTTTATGAATTGGATGCTTGTTCTTTTGATCACCGTGCTGACTGGCGCTCCCGCATTTGCCGACGGGGGCCATGACCACCATGCCGTGCCGACATTGAAGAATCAGACCACGACCACCGTCACGATTAAAGATGACACGGTCACCTTGACCTTCGGCCCTATCGATCTCCCCACCAGCCATGATGGCGACCTGGCCGCCTCGATGCCCAAGCATAACTTCCAGCTTCCAGAAGACATGTACATGGTGGGGTACAAATCGGCGGTCTTTACCAAAGAGGGCAAGGAACTCCCCAGAAACTACCTCCACCATATTTTGATGATGAACAACACGAAGCCCAGCGTCTCCTGCCCCGGCGAACCGCTGTTCTTCGCGGGTGCCGGCCTGGAAATGACCGAGGCGCGTTTCCCCGATGGGTATGGGGTCAAGCTGGCGAAAGGGGATCACCTCATGTCCGTCGTCGCCTTCTACCACAAGGCCCCGCCGACGAAAAACGTGATGGCCTCCTTCACCATGTATATGGCGCCGAAGTCAAAGCCGGTAAAGGAAATGGACGTCTATCAGGTAGGCGTCAACATCGTGTGCTACAGCAAATTCGGCTCACGGGGCGCAGATCAAACGGATGAAGGCATTGAAATCAGACCAGGGGTCCAAGTCCATACGGCGCCGCTGAAATTCTCCATGGATGGATGCGTCAAATTTGCCTATCCGCACGGTCACGATGAACTGCTGATGATTGCCCTCGAAGACAAGGCGAACAAGCGCACGCTGCTCCGGACCGTACCGGATGTGGACCTTGATGGAACCTTCCGGGAATTCCAGGCCCATCAGGTCTATAAGGACGCCCGGGGATTTTCCGTCATGCAATCGGGCGACTACGACATGGTGATGGTCCATCATCACCCGCTGCAGAAAACCGAATTCCAACATGGCATGGGAAACTATCTCCTCTATATGACTCCGGGCGCTTGCCGCACCACTGATACGGCACAGGCGAATCCGTAAGCGCGCTGCTACCCCCCGCTCATGACGCCTGCCGGCCTCCGTCCTGTGACGCGAGACCGGCAGGCGTTTCTTTTTCTCTTCACACAGAAGCGCTCGTCCAAAATTGTTCGTTCAGAAAAGTGCGCCGTCGATCACCCCCTACGAAAGAACCGCGCGTTCGCGTCGATTGAGGCTGTGATTGAGACGCCGCGATATGGTATTCAAGACGGTAAATCGGCACGGGATGCCGCTTTGGAGCCTCTCCCATAAAGAGACAGAGCGCACGTCACCGCAGGCAGAGGATTTTTCACATCTATCCCTCTGGGACTGGGCCGACTCGGCGTCCCCAGCAACACGGAATTGGTCCATGCCGCAGAGTGAGCCCGTTACCATCCTGGTCGTCAATGAGCAGGCGGACGAAATCAAGCTTGTCACGCTGAGCCTCCGCGGCTTCTTTCCCGATTGCCGGGTTGAATCGGTCTATTCCTCCGAAGAAGCCCTCCGGTGGGTGAGTCGCGCTGAGTGGGATCTGATTCTGATCGATGAGCGACTCGGGCTCCAGAGTCGTCCGTCGTTGGTCGCCACGCTCAGGGAGCGCCTCCCGACTACCGCGATCGTGCTTCAGACCGACCGGAGCGATTCGACCGCCGCCGTCACGGCGCTGCAAGCCGGTGCCGATTTTCTCCTCTTCAAAAAATCACCCGCGTTTCTGACCGAATTGGTGCTCTACACCAAGGGCGCCATCGAACAACGCCATCTCCGCGCTACGTTTGCACACACACATGATCGGCATACTCGCCTACTGGAAACGCTCACCGATGTGTTCTACGAAATCGATACGGAAGGACGGTTTGTCTTCATTAGCCCCGGAATCACCGCGCTGCTGGGTTACCAGCCTGAAGAACTGACCGGCGCACCCTTTTCCAAGCTGATTCCTCCCGATCAACAGGCGCACGCACGATATCGCATCAATGACCGCCGTACAGGCCCTCGGGCGGCGCGACGGGTCCTGCTTCAATTGCTCAAGAAACCTCAGACCAAGGGCTCCGACCAGGCCCGCGTCCAGGCGGAAGTCAGCGCCAAAGGTCTCTACGATGCACGCCGGCACTATACCGGAACCCTCGGACTCATCCGGGATATGACGGGCTACCTCGCACAGACCGAGACCATTCAGCGCCTTGAAACCAGACTGCTTGAATCAGATCGCCATCGTGCGATCGCGCAGCGCTTGACCAGCCTGTCGCACGAGCTGCACAGGCCCCTCTCCGCAGTGTTGGCCCAGTCCCAGCGACTCCTGGAAACGATCCGTGAAGCCCAGCTTGATACCCGCCTTGAAACCCTCACCGCGCAAACGCGGGAAGCCTCGGCTTATGGAGACGCGCTCGCTCAGGTCGTCATTGATGCCGGTCTAGCCGAAGACACCCTGGGTCAGGTCATCGCCGAAGCCCTAGCTCCCGTTGCTCATCTCAATATCGTGCAGCACCACAAGACGACCGGCCTCCCGGACGTTGGCAGCTCACGGAACAGCTGGGTACGGATCATTCAGATTGTGGTCATCCAGGCGATTCGTCAGATGGCCGCCCGCCACATGATTCATCGACTGGACATATTCGCGCAAACAGTCACAGCCACCGGGATACCGATCGATCAGGCGCCTGGCCTCTTTCCTGCCCCGGCACCCCGAGAGGTCGAGATTCAGATTCAAGAAAGCGAATCAGCGGCGACCCTGACGACCGACTCACTACCGGCCTCCCCTGATCTCATCCAGGCCTATGAAGACATCGGCCAGCTACAGGGTCGCATGGAGTGGTTGGCCCCGGCGAGGCAGCCGCTCTCAGTCCGCCTGTGGCTGCCGATTCCTGAAAGGCCTCAGACACCTGAGACACCGGCAGATGCGGCGCCAAGCCCGCCTGAGCCGCCCGTACTGGCAACGGTCGACACGCACGTGGAAACCCCGCTGCCGCCACCTTCAGACGGACCGCTCCCGGATCGAAGGATGGCCATACGCGCCGCAGTCCAACTTCCGGCGCGAGTGACCGTCGGCCCAGCAGTCCGCGAGGGAACGGTTCATACGTTGAGCCTGACAGGAGCCACCGTCATCCTCACGGGGCCGCTCCCGAATCTGTCGGAGCAATCGGCTTACCTGGTATTCAAGACCGTCGTAGGGATTCTGGAACTTCACGCCACCGTCCACGAACGCGGCATGCAGGCCGGACCACCCGGTGACGCAGGAGAGCGTCCGGTCCTCGCATTCGAATTCTCTCCGCCCGGCGAGACCGAACGAAAGGTCCTCGGCTCCTTTATCGAAGCCGCCCAAGAGCGGAGCCTGGCGATCAGCCTTGAGGCGCTGCTTTCACAGCCGGATGACGTCGCGCTTCCGGATCAGCCCGATCAGGACCACCGAGCCACCGATCACCGGGAAGGCATCCGGGTCCGAGTCGCGCTTCCGGTACGGATCGAAGGGGCTCATGAACAGAACCCGGCCGCTCGACAACTCGGACTGGCCGTGAATTTTTCACGCGGAGGGGCCTGCCTGCAGGCTAAAACACTTCCCGGCCAGGTGGGCGAGACGATCGTCTTGCTTTTCCCCCACGGCAATGGGCAAAGGCATTCACAGCCTCACGAACCGGCCGCACCGGACGCCATACTCCCGGCGCAAATCGTGTGGACTGCTCCAGACTCCACGGCTCCTTCCGAGTTACGCCCGACGCACACTGAACCGGGTCAACGTTTCGGCGTCCGTTTTATTGAACTGCCGGCCTTCGCCGAGCGCGAGGTCAATCGCGTCGTCGCCCAACACATCGGCTCGTCCATCGACTTGGATGGGATCGCCGGCCGTGCGGCCATTGTCAGCGCCAGACGGGAATGTCGGAATGTACGCGGCCAAGTCATCGCCATCACCGATGATCACGCACGTCACCAGATTTCCCCGAATACGCCGATCGTGATTCTCTCTCCCGGCTTCGGATGCACCCAGACCGACTACGTTGCCCTGTCAGAATTCTTGGCCATCAATCGACTCCGCGTCCTGCGCTATGACTACAGCAACCATATCGGCCAAAGCGACGGCGATGTCCTCCAGACGACAATGCGGAGCATGCAGGCCGATCTGCAAACGGTTCTTGAATTTGCTCATACGACGTGGCCCACCGCCCCACTCGCGATCCTGGCCGAAGATGTCGCGGCCCGAGTCGCCCTGAAGGTCGTTGCACAACGTCCTGTGGCCCAGCTTCTTCTGCTGGCCAACCCGGTGCTCGACATTCAGACCGCCCTATCGGCCGAACATCATCATGACCTTCTGGCCGACTACCAGCACGGCCTCAGACGCGGCAGCGGGAATGTGTGGGGGCTCAATGTCAATCTCGATCAGTTCCTGAGCGATCTCATCGCCGGCCACTTTGGCACATTGGCGACGACAGTGACCGATCTGTCTGCGCTGACCGTCCCCATGGTCATCCTGAACTCTCCGTCAGCGGATCCCTCGATGCGGCATCCCTTTCCCAGTCCGGACGAATCACTTCGAGCCTTGCCGACGATGCCGACCACCATCCCGATCCCCAGCGCGTTGTCGGTAACCGGGCGCACGTTCGACGCCCGCTTACTCGCGTCATTCAACACACTCTTCACGGAGATTGCTCGCGTGTGCTTCCCCGGAGAGGCACGGCCGGCTATCCACACACCGACCAGCCACGACATTTCCAAACAGTATCTCCTCGAGCAGGAGCGCATTCGGATCCGCCACCACGTCTCGCAGGCGTCTCGAGACGCCTTGTGGATCGCGCATCTCGCCCAGCTTCCGCAGCTCGGCGCCCTGCATCACCATGTGCGACTGCTGCAAGAGCTGTATCAACAGGCTCTTCCGCTTAAACCCGGCATGCGCATCCTGGATATCGGATGCGGCGCGGGCGAGTTCGCGCACACGCTCGTCCTCAATCGCATGTATCACCTGCTCCACGCGTCACATGCGCCGCAACGCCCCCTACACTATGTCGGCATCGACCACACCCAGGAAACGGTCGCGTCCGCAGAACAAGCCTTGACGGTGCTGTATCAGGAGTTACAATCCACGTTCTCCAAGATCGCCGGTCCAACGACTGCCGTGACGACTGAGTGGGGAATCCATCTCCCGTCCTCACGCGAAGCGGTCGATCGAGTCGTCAGTCATCTCTCGCTCTCCTTCGCCTCCTCTCCCCTCACCTTCCTGCGACAGGCCGTTCAGACGCTCACGGAAGATGGACGCCTCATCGTGACGTGCGTACGTCCGCACACAGACCTTGCCGGGCTCTATCGCGAGCAACTCCATCACGCCGGGCAGGATGAGCTATCCCCTGCGGCTCAAATTTTCCTCCACTATCTCGGACGGCTACACGAAGCGATTCGCCATGGGCTGCTGCACGCCTTTGACCGAGAACAACTGTCGGATCTCTTGATTCATGCCGGTGCAACCCCTCTTCGAATCGTGCCTATTCTGGACGGGCAACTCCTGATCGCCACCGCCCGGAAGGGGAAATCCGCTGGCTGAAACCACGGTCGGTGTGTATACTCGCCCCTGTTACCTAACATCCTCTCTTCCCTGTTCCCCCGGCCTCACACCTGGGAAAAGAGGAAGCCCGACCACCCCTCTGGATAGATATGACTGACCGCCCCCTTCGCCATGCCACCGCCTCATCCACCGCGCTGACTCCGCTCCAAAGACTAACCCGGTTTACCCAGGATATGGGGACGCTCACGGACCGCGCCGTGATCGCCGAACGCATTCTCGTCGAACTCTGTGACGCGACCACTTCCCACCAAGGCGCACTCTACTTGCTGGATCGTGAACATGATCGATATGACCTGGTGATGACCGTCGACCTTCAGAACACAACGGCCGCACTCCCCTCTTTTGCTTCGACTCACGCACTCATTCAATCACTCGCCCACAAGCATCATTTCCTCTCAGTCGCAGACGTAGCGGACATCCCTCCGATCACGCCTGAATTAGCCGACACATTACGGGCAGCTCAATCGACCTTGGCCGTGCCGCTTCTGAACAAAGCCCGATTGATCGCCTTCGTGCTGCTTGGATTCCCTGCGGACCGGCTGCTCGATCATGCGGATGGACGGGATCTCCTCACCGCCCTGGCACAGAGCGGAGCCAACGCCCTCGACTCCATCCTCGCTCACGACGATCTCCACCAGTCTCAAACGCTGATGCGCCGAACCGACCGCCTTCGCTCACTGGAAATCATCGCCGGCGGGTTTGCCCACGAAATCAGGAATCCTCTGACGTCAATTAAAACCTTTATCCAGTTGGCCCCGGAACGGAAGGACGACACGGAGTTTATCCATGACTTCAGCCGCATCGTGCTGGACGACGTGCACCGGATCGAACGGCTGATTCAGGAAATTCTGGACTACGCCCGCTATATGGAACCCAAGTTGACGGATGAGGATCTCAACGAGATCGTTACCTCCTGCCTCTATTTCATCGAAGTGAAAGCGGACAGCAAACGGATCAAGATTGAAAAAGAGTTGGCGTCTGAGCTTCCTCGTGTCATGTTAGATCGTCAACAAATAAAGCAGGTCCTTTTGAATCTATTGCTCAACGCCATCGACGCGATGGGAGACGGTGGAGGGCGGTTGCTGGTTCGCACACACCGGATCACGAAACCGGGGGCAACCGTGTGGACCCAAATTGAGATCGAAGATAGCGGTCCGGGTATTTCCAAGGCCAACCTGGAACACATCTTTGATCCGTTCTTCACGACGAAGCACACTAGCGGCGAGCATGCGGGGACAGGCTTGGGATTGACGATTGTGCATCAGATTATCCAAGAGCATCACGGTGAAATTCAGGTCGAGAGTACCGAGGGAGTGGGAACCACGTTTTCCGTGAATCTTCCGGCCCTCCCGATAGACTAGGAGTACTGTGGAAAGTTCAGCCATGAAAAAGCGCGTTCTCTTGATCGACGACGAAGCCCGTGTACGGACTTCACTGAAGATGGTACTCGAGCCGAACTACGAGATTCTCCAGGCCGCGGATGCCCAGGAAGGCCTCGAGACCTTCAGAAAAGAAGGGCCCGATCTCGTGCTGCTCGATGTCATTCTTCCGGGAACCGACGGACTGGCCGTGCTGGAAACCTTGCGCTCTGAAAGCCGGATGACTCCCGTGATCATGCTCACGGGCACGAAGTCGGTCAAGACCGCCGTCGACGCGATGAAACTGGGTGCCGCCGACTATTTGTCCAAACCCTTTGACGTCGAAGAATTGCGCATCGTCGTGGATCGTGCGCTCAGCTCTCAAGCCCTCGAGCGGGAAGTCAAACAACTCCGGGCGCAAGTCGTCCAACGCTATGCCTTTCACAACCTCATCGGCAAAAGCCAAGGGATGCAAGAGATCTACGCGAAAATCGAGCAAGTGGCGGACAGCCGAACCACGGTGCTGATTACCGGCGAAAGCGGAACGGGAAAAGAGCTTGTCGCAAAAGCCCTCCACTACAACAGCGGCCGGCGTGAGAAGCCCTTCATTGCATTGAACTGCGCGGCGCTCCCGGAAACACTGATTGAGAGCGAGCTCTTCGGCCACGAGAAAGGCTCTTTTACCGATGCCACGGCCAGACGTGTCGGCCAGTTCGAACTCGCCAATACCGGCACTCTATTCCTGGACGAAATCGGCGATCTCAGCGCCATGACACAAGCCAAACTCCTGAGGGTCCTCCAGGAACGGGAGTTTACGAGAATTGGCGGCGTCCAATCGATCAAGGTCGATGTCAGGATTGTCGCCGCGACCAACAGAAATCTCGAAGACATGGTGCGCAAGGGGCAATTTCGCGAAGATCTCTACTACCGCATCAACGTCATTTCGTTGTTCCTTCCTCCGCTCCGTGAACGTGGAGAAGATATTCCCCTGCTCGCAAAACATTTCCTCGCAAAGCGAGTCGAGGAAGAGAAGCGCCCGCATATCGAATTCGGGAAAGAAGCTCTGGAGGTCCTGACTCGCTACCCCTGGCCGGGAAACGTCCGGGAAATGGAAAATATCATCGAACAGGCCTTCATCTGGTCGCAGAATTGTCCGCAGATTACCCAGGAACACCTGCCGACCATTATGAAAAGCGACTCGCGATCATCTTCACTCCGCGATGATACCCTCGCCGGCCGGATGTCTCTTGAAAAAGCCGTCATGGAATTCGAGCGGGAGATCATTCTCGATGCATTGAAACGAACCAACTATGTCCAGACCCATGCCGCCAATCTCTTAGGAATCAGCCGACGCATGCTGAAATACCGGATGGATACCTTGGGAATCGGCCGACCGGACAATGGGAACAGTCAAGAGCCAGAGCCGCCTGTGCAGGAATAACACACATACCTGTATCGACCGCGTCATTTTCAACACAACCGTCTCGCGCTTCTATACCCCCCTACTACGTAGTCAAACGTTCAAGTGATCTACATATAGACTTTCTACGTAGACTCCCCCCTGCGGATTGATCATCCCGAGTAAGTGGCTGAAAAGGAACAAGTATTGCTTGACAGGTTACGTAGTTGGGGGTACATGAGCACTATGAGCACAACAATTTCTCAAGACGGATCCCAAACAAAGCCGACGGTTCTTGTCGTTGATGATGAAGCCGGACCGCGCGATGCACTCAAAGTCATCTTGCGGCCCTTCTTCAACATCCGCTCCGCTGATAACGCCCAGGCCGCCCTCGACGTCTTGAGTCATGAATCCATCGATCTCATTACGCTGGATCAGAAACTCCCCGATCGTCAGGGCATCGACCTCCTGCAGGATATTAAACACGATCACGCCGACATCGAAGTCATCATCATAACCGGCTATGGAAGCCTGAAGTCCGCCATGGAAGGCATTCGCCATGGCGCGGCCGGCTACCTGCTCAAGCCATTCAATGTCACCGAACTGATTTCCCTCATCAGCCAGACGCTTGAGAAGAAACAGCGCCTGGACCTCATCCGGAACGTCTTAAAGAGTTCGACCGACCTCTGGGGAGAAGAGCAGGCCGCACGACGCGCGTGGGAGTCACTCAAGACCAAGTACTTCGCCATCGGAACGCATGAGCAGGACCCTTCAGGCGCGCAACCAGATCTGCTTCCTCTGCTCTCCGATCTCCTGGAAGCCAAAGATCGTCAATTGCTGAACCATTGCAGCCGTGTCAGCTTCTACGCCACGTTACTCGCCAATCGCCTCAGCCTGACTCTCGCAGAGCAGAAGTCTTTGGCTATCGGGGCCTTCCTGCACGACATCGGCAAAGTCAGTCTCCCGAATTATCATTTCTCGGACGAGCCGATTCTCCCGTCAGGAGAAAGCAGCTCTTCCAAAGAGCATGGCGAGACAGGCGCGCGGATGATTCTTCCCCTGGGGTACCCGGCTGAGGTCGGTCAGGTGATTTCCTATCATCATGAACGGTGGGACGGATCAGGTTATCCGCATGGACTTCAGGGAGAAGGGATTCCCTTGCTGGCCAGAATTGTCAGCATCGCCCAGATGTTCGATCACCTGACAGCCGAAGTCCCCGGACGATCACCGCTTCCGGTAGATCAGGCCATCCAGCAAATCGCCCTTCAGGCCAATACCTACTTCGATCCTATGCTGGCGGATCAATTTGCGCGGGTCGCGACGGAATGTAAGGCGTCGCTCCCGGCGATGGCGATCGCGACCACGCCGAGCGGCGTCTAAGGCCGACAGAAGGCATCTCCTCCAGATTCGTCATTCCCCGGCATCAGCAATGAGCTCTGCCGCCGTCTCACGCACTTTCTTCGTCACTGTCAACCCGCCTAACATTCTGGCAATTTCGTTCTCACGCCCTTGCCCTATCAGCGGATGCACGGTCGTCACAGTTCGATTGCCGTCCTGCGACTTCTCGACACAGAGGTGATGCTGTCCCTGCGCAGCGACTTGAGGCAGATGGGTAATACAGAACACCTGATGATAGCGGCCTAACCCGCGGAGGCGCTTGCCGATCGCGGCGGCCACCGCCCCGCCGACTCCGGTGTCGATCTCATCAAAAATCAGCACAGGGACATGATCTCGGTCTGCCAGCACCGTCTTCAGTGCGAGCATGACCCTGGACAACTCCCCGCCTGAGGCGACCTTTGAGAGGGGCTTCGCCGGCTCTCCTGCATTCGTCGAGAGGCGAAACTCTACCTGATCAATCCCGTCAGGACCGAACTCCAGCTCGCCTGCATCCGCAGTCACGTGGATCTCAAAGACTGTCTGCCCCATCTTCAGAGCCTCAAGCTCCTGGCGCACCACTTTGGCCATGCGCTTGGCCGCCTCCCCGCGTTTCAGGAATAATTGCCGCGCCAGAAGCGCCAGATCGGCCTGTTGTTCATTGATGCGTTGACGCAGTTTACCTAGTTGCTCATCAGAATCTTGCAACTGTTCTAACTCATCTTTGATCTTCCGATGAGCCCCCAAGACTTCCGCCAACGACCCGCCGAACTTCTTTTTCAATTTTTGGATGACCGCCAACCGATCCTCAATCACGCCCAGTCTCTCAGGATTGGCTTCGACCCGCTCAGCGTAGTCGCGCAGCTGCCCAGCCATTTCCTTCAGCACCACTTTCGCTTCACGCGTCAGCCTCGCCAGCTCCCCGACCGTGGAGTCAATCAGAAGCAATTCCCCCAAGGCGCGCTCCGTCAATGCCAGCTGAGCCAGGATGCCCTGCCCCTCCGCATTCACCCGCTCCATCGCTTCGGCGGCTAACGCACCGATCTGCTGCGACGAACTGAGGCGGCGGCGCTCATTTTGCAATTCCTCGTCCTCTCCCTCGCGTAGCGCCGCCTCGTCCAATTCGGCAGATTGGAATCGGAGCAATTCCTCACGCTGCGACCGGTGCTGAGATTCACGAATCAATCGATCGCGTTCCTCGCAGGCCGCCTTCCAAGTCTCATACCCTCGTCGATACGCAGCACACCGCTCTTGAAGATTGCCGAAGGCATCCACGACACTCCGCTGTGTCGCCGTGGCCAAGAGTGATTGCTGATCGTGCTGCCCGTGCAGGTCAACGAGCGTACCGCCCAGCTCCTCCAGCGCATGCAGCGAGCTCATGGTTCCGTTCAGGTAGACCCGATTACGTCCGGATCGGGCGATGACCCGCCGCACAATCAGCTCGGAGTCTGCAGGACCCAGGATCCCTTGATCACGGAGACGGGCTTGGAGAGGATGGCGATCAGGCAGGTGAAAGGCCGCCTCAAGAGAGGCCTCTTCTGTCCCAAAACGAATCTGGTCGGCGGACGCTCGTCCGCCGACCAGCAGGGCAATAGCATCGATCAGAAGAGATTTTCCGGCCCCCGTTTCTCCGGTGAGAACGGTAAAGCCCGGCTCAAACCGTAGGCTGAGCTCTTCCAGAATGGCGAAATTGACGATGCGCAGCTCGGTGAGCATGGCTGCGTGCGTGCGAACGCGCTACGCGGTTCCCGCGTGCTGGGCCAACAATGAATCAATCGTTTCTTTGAACTGGCGCTTCGGCCGCGCCCCGACGAGCTTTTCGACAACCTGGCCGTTTTTGAAAAACAGAATGGTCGGGATGCTCATCACCTGATACCTCCCGGCGACCTCGGGATTTTCATCGGTGTTCAGCTTCCGGACTTTCAACTTCCCGGCATATTCCTTCGCGAGCTCGTCGACAATCGGCGCCACCATCTGACAAGGCCCGCACCAGACCGCCCAGAAATCGACCATGACAAGCTCACCGGCCTTCATCACATCTGCGTCCCAGGTGGAATCTTCAACTTTTAATGTATCACCAGCCACGTCCGGAACCTCCTTCAGCTAAGATACCGACGATAAGAATCAAGGATCGCATCGTACCCCACCCCCATTTAGGGTGTCAAATGAGGCACTGCCCACACCCAAATGGGATCACCGGTCACCGGCTATCTGCATGCCAGATATGCTCTCGGGGTTGCTCCCTCATCGTCCTGGCATTCCACCCGTCGACGCACCAGACTGAGACCGTCCATAGGGACCGGTCGGCGAGGCCCAGGGCAATCCTCGCTCGCCCCATAGCAGCGGACTGAGGATCGACCGCATCACCTGAGTTCCAAAATTCTCCGTCCAGCCGATACCGGTCAAATTCAGCATAAAATTGTACTGTGCCCGATCCGGGAACTGGAGATAGAACAGGCCCAGCGACCAGCATTTGCAGGGGTTTTGATACAAGGCCACCACGTCATACTCAGGGCTCTTTCTGGTCTTGATATCGTAGTACCCTTTGGCTCCGATCGTCCATCCCCAGGGAGTCCTGAACCCGCCTCCCGCCGTCGCAAACTGAATCTCCTGCGTGGGGGCATAGACTTCATTGAACGAAATGGGGTTCCAGATATCCCCGCGTCGCTCGCGATTGCCGTCCCGGGAATACCGCTGCCCGACTTCAAGATACCAATTGCTCGAGTCTTGAATCCGGAGATCCGTATTCCACTGACTGAGTTCTCCCCGATAGGGATCGAAAAAGGCATCCACCGTCAGATACTGATTGATCGTCGGGCGTTGCGTCCCAACGTTTCCGGCTCCACGCCCAAACGCCTGAGCCGCCATTTGCGCCTGCGTGAATTGGGGAGCCGTATTGCCGATGACCGCCCGCATCCACACATCGGAAAACTTTCTCCCTTGGATTGCCACCGTGGCAGGCTGCAACGGTTGCGTGAGTGAGCCCAGCAATGGAGTCACGCCCGTACCGAAGTCACGGGCCCTCGTTTGGACCGCCCCGGCGTGGTAACTCTGCGCGAGGGTCAGATCGAGCCAGTTGAAGGTACTTGTCCCATCGTGCTCCAGCACACGATTGCGCAAGGCATAGGTCAAAAGATTCTTCTTCGGCAGATCGTCGATTTGATCGATCTGCGCGATCCTCGATTGATCGGTCCCCGGCACATATTCATACATGACGGTCGGCTCGATGGTGTGCAAGAGGCTCCCCCCTCCGTCCATCCCAAACCTGCGGCTCAACTTCGACGTGGCATCAACTCCCGCCCAGAAGGTTTCTCGATGGAGCGAGGCATCAGATTGCGCGCCACGGGTATAGTAGACCTCGCGAAACTTCGCCTGCGGGGTAAGACCCACGACATGCCCAAGATCAATGACGTCCGTAGAGATCCCCGGCACGACATTGACGCGATTCAGGGCGAATCCCTCTTCGCGATAAAAATTGACATAGTCCCCTTCCATCCCGAACAACAAGGGCGAGTTGAAGAGCGCGACATTCGGCAAGGTGTAGCCGGTCTCCGGCAAGCGCTGAAACGTATCTTTTCCTCCGGACTGAAGAGGCTGCAGGTATTGCCCGAGGATGTATGCGTTCCCGTACGGCAGCCGCTGATTCAGCAGCAAATTTGATTCGTTGCTGGGCAAGGCCCGCTGGGTACCGGAGTTACTCAACTGCTGGAGGTAGTTGGGGTCGGTGACAAAACTCGCATTCCCCCGCAACAACAGCGTCTCGGTAAACTGCTGCGTATGCGTCCCGGCGATCAACGCGCGCGCACGTTTCACGTCTGAACTGGTCTGATCCACTCCGGTGACATTCGGCAGCGCGGTCTGCTGCAGATAACTCACATACCACTGGCCCCTGGATTTCTGGTCGAGCACATAGCGATATTCCAGATCGCTCCCATAACCGAGCTTGCTGTAGTAGGACGGCGCGATGGTCAAGTCCTGACTCGGATTGATCGCCCAGTAAAAACTGTCCTGGAGATGCATCCCAAATCGATTGTCGAATCCCACCTGCGGAACCAGAAATCCGCTCCGCCGGTTCGACAAGGGATAGGTGATCGTGGGAATCGGCACCACCGGCACGTCCGCGACACAGAGCCACGCCCCCTTCAAGGCCAGCGTGTCCCCGACGTTCAGATCCATATCGTCAAACTTGAACCGCCAGGCCGGCACCTCCCCGTCCTGCGCATCGCAATTGGTGAACGCCCCGTCTTTCACACGATAGTGATATTCAGAGAACCGTTGGAGCAACCGCCCATTCACCAGCGTATTGGACTGGGGAACATAGAGCTGTCCATGAGTGATGATGCCGGCCTCGGTATTCACATTGAAGTCCATCCGCTCAGTCGTCACGTCGGCCTGCGGATCAGTCAGATGTACATGGCCCGATGCGTGAACGACGCCGGAGAGCGCCTCGATCGTGACATGGTCGGCCGTCAGGCGCATGGCGCCCTGCTGGATCACGACGGACCCATCCGCCTCATACACATCCTGGTCCTGACGATAGTCGATTCGATTGGCCGTCACATCGAGTGGAGGAGAGCCGGAGGCCGAGGTGCCCGGAGCCACCGACTTGGATTTGGCCCAGACGAGACAGGGAAGACAGAGAAGAAGGACGGCCACAAGAACACAAAGCTTATCCGCTGTCCATGACCGTCCACTCACCATGCTAACCCCTGAGCGGAGACAAGCCGCAGCCACGGACCAATGCTTTCACTTCGCCCACCAGCATAAGCGATCCAGTCACACAGATGAGATCCTGCGCGGTCGCCCGTGCTTTGGCCAGCGCCAGCGCCTCAGCCGCGGCCGGAGCAACATGGCACTGGGGAAACCGGGATCCGACCGTCTCCCGCAGTTCCTGTACTGAAGCCGAACGGGCCATATCCACCTGCGTCAACACTACTTCAGAGACCAGCCGGTGCAACGGCTCGACAAAACGGCTGTGATCTTTGTCGCGCATCATGCCCAGGACGAGAATTACCCGGGCCTCTGGCCGTGACGCACGCCACTCCCGCAGATAATCCGCCAAGACGAGCGCCGCAGCCGGATTGTGGGCGCCGTCAAGCAACAGGTCAGGACCTCGCTCTACTACTTCCAGCCGCCCTTCCCACGGCACCGATCCCACCCCCCGGCGCACCGACGCCTCATCCACCGATATCCCGTGGCCCTCGGCCGCTTCAAGCAACGCAATCGCGCATGCCGCGTTATCCAACTGATGGCGTCCCGCAAGCGAACAACTCAGTCCATCGAAACGCTTGGAGCGCCCGCGATAGGAAAACCCTTCAGGCCCCTCACCGACGGTAAGAAAATCCTGCCCCAGTCGCAGGAGCGGGGCCCCGCGATCCGCCGCCGTCTGACGAATCACATCCCACGCCGGCCCATCGATACGGCCCACGACGACCGGAACGCCGGGCTTGATGATCCCGGCCTTCTCGAATCCGATGGCCGCTTCGGTTGCCCCAAGAAACTCCTGATGATCCAGCCCGATCGTGATAATCGCGCTCGCTTCCGGCTCCACCACATTCGTCGCGTCGAACCGCCCGCCCATCCCGACTTCCAACACGGCCACATCGACTCCGGACTCGGCGAAATGGAGAAACGCCATCGCCGTCGTGAGCTCGAAGAACGTCGGGGTCAGACCGGATGGCAGATTCTCCCGGAGCCGCTGCGTCAGCTCCGCCACCTGTTCCTCACCGATCATGACCTGGTTGACGCGGACGCGTTCCCGAAAATCGACGAGATGCGGTGACGTGTACAACCCCACACGATAGCCGGCGGCCTGCAGCATGGCCGCCGTCATGGCGGCGGTCGATCCTTTGCCGTTGGTCCCGCCGATGTGCAGACTCTTGAATCGCCGTTCAGGATTGCCGAGCCGGCCCAAGACCGTTCGCATGGTCTCAAGCCCCAGCTTGATTCCATGTTTCTGGAGTCCGTAGAGATACTCAATGGCAGATGAATAGGTCATGAACTGGGCCAGGCAGGATGCACTGCACTAGAAATGCGCGACGAGGGTACTGAGCGTTTCTTTCAACTGTTTGCGTTCGACAATCATGTCGATCATCCCATGCTCGAGAAGAAACTCCGCCCGCTGAAACTGATCGGGTAGCTGCTGTTTGATCGTCTGCTCGATCACGCGGGGACCGGCAAATCCGATGAGAGCTTTCGGCTCCGCAATGATGACATCGCCCAGCATGGCAATGCTGGCCGTCACGCCTCCGAAGGTCGGATCGGCCAGGATGGAAATAAACGGCAACTTGGCTTCGCCCAGCTTCGCCACGGCGGTCGACGTTTTTGCCATCTGCATCAACGACAGAATTCCCTCCTGCATGCGCGCACCGCCCGAGGCCGTCACCAACACCACGGGACGCTTCTTCTCCAGCGCCCGATCGACCGCCCGACAAAACTTTTCGCCGACGACCGATCCCATGCTCCCGCCCATAAAGCTGAAGTCGAACACGCAGAAGACGACCGACTGCCCCTCGACCAACCCCTCGCCGATCATCAACGCATCCTTGCGCCCGGTCTTTTCCTGCTGCGCCTTGACCCGGTCTCTGTAGGATTTCGTATCGTGAAAATTCAGAGGATCCTTGGCTTCCAACTCCGCGTCCCACTCCTTGAATGTCCCAAGGTCGACGAGCAACGCGATTCGTTCCATCACAGAGATCGGAAAATGATAATCGCACTTCGGGCACACCTTGTTGTTGCGATCGACTTCCTTGCGATAGACGATCTCCCGGCAGTGGTTACACTTGAGCCACATCCCCTCGGCGCCTTTGGACCTCGGCGGCACTTCAGAGCCGGTCGTTTTCTGCTTTTTAAACCAGGCCATAGTCGTATCCTCTTCGCTCAAACAATCACGATCGAACACGCGCGCCACAAGCCCATCGCAGGGCACCGAAGAATAGCATAGCCATCAAAATGACGCACGCCCAATTACACGGAAGACACGTCGAGAGGAAGAGGAGCTAGAGACCGTCCGGAGAGAGAACCAATCGATAGAGCATCCACAATCCAAGCCCGACACTCCCCAGGCTCGCAGCTCCTTGCACCGCGAAAAACGTCCGCTGCCCGATAGCCTGTGAATAGATGACCGGCACACTCAGCGTCAGTCCGACCATCAGCATGCCGCCGATCGAACCGAGACCGAACACCGCGATGTAGAGCAATCCCTGGCCGATGCCGCTGGTGTTCGAGACGATTACCAGCATCAAGGCTGCGGACCCGGCCACACCGTGGGCCATCCCGATCAAGAGAGGCCGGAGCGACTGCCTGGCCCAATGCGGATGGGCATGATCCTCACGCCGGCGATGGCTGTGCAAATGCACATGCGGCTCGCCGTCATGGACGTGACGATGCAGATGCCAGCGCTCACGGAACAGTTTGAAGGCCAGCGTGCCCCCGAGCACGACGAGCAGGAGACCCACGCCACTTTCAGCGAACAGGGCAAACGGTTCCGGAATATGAATCCCCGACACCAACACCACAGCACCGACCATCATCAATGTCAGGGTATGCCCCACTCCCCACCAAAGGCCGACCAGGCCGGAGGCCCGCATGGAGGGACGTTCAGCAAGTACCGTTGAAACCGCGGCTAAGTGATCAGCGTCGAGGGCATGGCGTAGCCCGAGGAGAAATCCGACCGTGAGAAATGTGAAGAGGTTCGCTTCAAGCATGGAGGCCACTTACCAGGAGTCGGGGCACGACTATCGGCTGTGTGGACTGAGAATCACCCGCCACGGGCATGCATTTCCAGGTGAGGATCGCCACGGAGTTGATCGATCGCGATTAACTTTCCATTGCGCAACCCGACCTCCTCCAAAGCCTTGCGTGATTCTGCGCCCCGGTCACGCCGGCCCTGCCAGCCTTCGCTGATCAACTCACGCATCCGGTCAGGACTGGCACCTGCTCGCATGGGTTGTCGAAGGTCAGCTCCCTTCGACGCATAGAGACACAAATACCACATACCATCAGCGGTCACGCGACTCCGGTCGCATGTTGAGCAGAACGGCTGTGTGGTCGACGCGATAATGCCGAAGGTGGTTCCATCAGGCAACAGAAACCGCTGGGCCGGCGCGGTCCCGCGCCCCGGCAGCGGGACAATCGGACCATAGTGCTGTGTCAATGTTTCAAGGATGGCTGCTTGTGACAGGACTTTCGCCATGTCCCAATCATTCGCTCCGCCGACGTCCATATATTCAATGAACCGAACCTCGGCCCGATAGTGTTTCGCAAACTCGATCAGCGCCACCAGTTCGTCATCGTTGAATCCGCGAATAGCGACCGTATCAAGCTTGAGGCCCGTGAACCCCGCTCGCCCGACCGATTCAATCCCCTCAATGACGCGCGCAAACTCATCCCGGCGCGTCAGTTGACGGAACCGTTCGGGACGCAGCGTATCCAAACTGACCGTCACACGATGCAGTCCGGCCTCATACAACTCCTGTGCATTATCCGCGAGCAAAATACCGTTGGTCGTGAGCGCAATTTCAGAAATCCGCCTGTCTTGCAGCAGGAGACGAACAAGACGGGATAAATCCCGGCGCAACAAAGGCTCACCGCCGGTCAGCCTGACCTTATCGACGCCGAGGTCGGCAAAATAGCCAGTCAGCGTCGCCATCTCCTCGAAGCTCAGGACGTCTTCGCGCGGCAGCCAGACATAGTCTTCCTCTGGCATACAGTACTGGCAGCGAAGATTGCAGCGATCCGTGACGGAGAGCCGCAAACTGCCCAGCGGGCGACCATGGGCATCATGCACGGGAGCGGGCCTATCGTTATGAGAGCGTGTGTGTTCCATCATAGTCATTCGAGAATGGTCAACATGGTGTCCAGCAAGGCCGCAGCGGAGCGCAGAGGCGAGGCGTACAGAAGAAGTACGTTGAGCCTCGGCGCGACGCGAGAACGCCGCTGGGGGACAGGTTCACCATCCTCGTCACGGATGCTCTTCCACCCACACTTCCCCTTCAGGCGTGTGCTCGAGCTTCCAAATCGGAGTAATCTGCTTCAGCTCATCGATGGCCCACTTGCAGGCCTGGAACGCTTCCGCCCGATGCTCGGCACCGGCGATGATCAAGACGATATTCTCACCGATCGTAATTTCGCCGTACCGGTGAATGATCAACAGCTCCAGAATGTCGAAATCCTTGAGCGCCCGCTCACGGATCTCGCGCAACTTCTTCTCCGCCATCCCTGCGTAATGTTCGAAGGTAATGCTGTCGACATCCCGCCCCTTCGAGCGGTCGCGAGCGATCCCCAGAAACGTCGCGATCCCGCCAATCCGCTTCGACCGGCGCTTGACCCGCTCAAGCTCCTGATCGATGGAGAAATTCTTCCGCTGCACCCGAACGAGTTGGCTCTCATCTATTGGTTCCATACCTGATCCACCTGCGAATGGAGGAAGAAGAGCGATTTCATCACCGTCTTTGATTTCCGTTTCCTCGTGGGCAATCTCCTGATTGACCGACACCAGGACTTTCTTCTTATGAATCAACTCCCCGATCTGCGGATAGCCGCCATCAAGAAGTTCAACCAAATCTTTCACTCGCCGCCCATTCGTCAATGTCAGAGAGAGGGAACCTTGATTCCCGGCCAGCATCTTCGTCATGCCGAATAGCTTAATCGTGACCATAATGGCTCAGCCCGGCCTCGTGTACGTGCCCGACTTGCCGCCGGACTTTGAGAGCAGACAGACGTCGGTGAAACTCATCCCACGGTCGATCGCCTTGCACATGTCATAGATCGTCAGTGCCGCCACAGAAGCCGCCGTCATCGCTTCCATCTCCACACCGGTCTGCCCCGTAGTCTTGACCGTCGCAAAGATATGGATGGCGCAGAGGCCGTCCCGGTTCGGCTGGGCTTCTTCTTTGAAGGAAATATCGACGCTGGTGATCAGGAGAGGGTGGCACATGGGAATGAGGTCGGGAGTCTTCTTCGCCCCCATCACCCCGGCGACTTGGGCCACGGCCAGAACATCGCCCTTGGCGATCTTCCCACGCTGAATCTTCTCCAGCGTGGCTGGCAGCATCAGGACGGTCGCTTGTGCAGTCCCGACCCGTTCGGTCGAGTCTTTCGCGCTGACATCGACCATCCGCGCCCGGCCCGACTCGTTAAAGTGTGTGAACTCAGCCATTTCTCTCAATGAATCAGCTGGTTATACATTGCGCCGATCGGTGATTATAGAGGCCGGGAGAAATGCCAGTCAATAGAGGAACGACCGGCTGGCCATCTGAATAGACTCAGGCGCGTCCGCCCCAGCAGCACACCTCGCCTACAGCCCGACGAGATCAATAGTCTGAACCTGTCGGTGGAACTGCTCATCGCTTAGACCAAGGCTTTGCGCAATTACATGAAGCAGATTAAGAAATTGCTGTTGGCCGGTGAGCATGGCTTTGCCTCGTCCACTCTTTACGATGTGGTCCTCACGCTGTTCAGTCTCGGAATAAAGCACCAAGGTGTGCTCGGTGAACGCATTGGCATTGAGCCGGTTTTGTTCTTTAATCGTCGGTGTAATAGCCAACTCGTAAGCTCCGCCCGCGTCTTGCCTAATATGAGCTTTCACCCGCAGGTAGAAATCGAACGGCGGCCATCCACTGACATCGGTAAATTTCTTATACTCCGTCGCCACGGCGTGGATGGTGCGATCGTTCATTTTGAGATCGAAGCCGGCATTGAGGAGGGTAACTACGACGGCATTGTAGGCGGTGTCGAGCCTGTCTGCCGACAGCGGGGCACGAACATCGATCAGGGTGGACCGTGTGGCGGTGCATGCAGAGAGCGCGACGATGAGGAATGCAATTCCGAGCGAAGTGAGTACCTTCATGGCGGTCTCCTGGTAAAACGTGTTCCCTACTTCTTTCCCCGTTCTTACTTTTTCGCCCAAGAGATAACCTGACACTGAACAATGGCCGCTTGACGATCAACAAGGCCTATCTCAATGCCCTCATAGGCTTTCATTGACTGCGCTGGAACAATTTCATAGATCGTCTTTGATACCTGACCCAGTGCGGTCCCGCTCTCCCCGTAAGTACTACATGTAATCGTGAAGTCTTTGACGGCAATGTGGCTCTCATTGTGGACGGAGAAGTGTGCAAAGAGAACACCGTATCGAGTTTTAGACCACGCCACATCTCGCAATGTCAAAGTGCTTGGCGCGGTAGCAGTAACAGAAGAAGTCGACTCAACACGGTTCGAGAAGAACAACGGCCGAAGAGAGAGGAGCAGCCCAACCAACACAAAACCAAACCCCCATTTCTTTGAAACCGAAAGCATGATGTGAGAGCTCTCAGGATGCTTCGTTTTCCGTTTCTATAGATGGAGGGATTGTAGAAGGCTGCAAGAGAAGGCGCAAGAGCGGAGAAGATGGAAGGCCTACCGCACAATAAGTTAACTACTCTTTTCACTTTTTCCATTTCCTCCCCTCAGGTGCGGTCGGAGCGGGCTTCCCTGCACGCATTGACCGAGCACCGCCACAATTTCATCTCTCAACAGATCCCCGGTGCGCGGGCAGCGAGCAAGAAGACTGTGCTGACTGCCTTAATCATTTCCCGATTCTTTATATTCTGAACCGAGACGTACGCGGCATTCGCAGTTCTACCCACAGACCGGGAGTTTCTGCTGCCCCCGGTCATGAAAGAGCTGTCGGAGGTTGCAAAGGAAAACCCTGCGAGGCTATCGTCAACCCGTCGAACCCATTCGATTTCTCCACAGACGCCATTAAGGATTCATATGACAGACAACGCGCAGGACAATCGCGTCGATCTCACTCCTTACCAAGCGGCAGGCCAGCTTGAGGGCCTCACGAAGCTGGTGGACGAGTTTTACGCCACTATGGATACACTGCCCGAAGCCCGGACCATCCGGAACATGCACCCGAAGGATCTCGCCGAATCACGCAAGAAGCTGACCTATTTTCTCAGCGGCTGGCTTGGAGGCCCGAAGCTCTTTCAACAGCACTATGGGCCGATCAACATTCCCGGCGCACACAAACAGTTCCCGATCGGACACGAGGAACGCGACGCCTGGCTGTTGTGCATGCAGCGAGCCCTTGCCGTCCAGCCATACAGCACCGAATTGAAGGATTATCTCCTGGCCGCCCTCAGCATCCCGGCAGAACGAATCCGGCAAGTAAACGCGAGAGAGATCTAACGACCGCATCCATCTCTTCCCCCTCCCTCCGGGGTGTGACTTGACCGGTCTTCCCTGCGCGCATTGACCGAGCACCTACTCCATTTTTACATCTCAATCGATCCCCGGTGCGCGGGCAGCGAGCAAGAAGACCACCTAAACCGCACCCTCCAACTTCCCCCTCCCCCACGGGTGTGGCCGGCTGCCTTTCCCTGCGAATGGACAAAGAAATAGGGGCATACTGAGTTTTCGAGCGCGGGCAATCGTTTGCTCGCAACACCCCATCCCTGTGCCTTGACTGCAAAGACAGCAAGCTAGCACGAGAGATCAGAAATCGGCACTTCATGCCCATACAAACGTATGGCTATTCGGCCTCCTCCGTGCTAACCTCTGCCGATGGCGAAGGCTCGGTTCGAGTGGGACCCCAAGAAGGATGAAGACAACCAGGACAAACATGGAATCTCCTTCGGAAAAGCACAACTCGCCTTCGCTGACCCACGCCGCGTAATCGCGGAAGATTTGTCTCACAGCTCAAGCGAGCCGCGACATTACTGCTTCGGCTGGGTCGACGGCGGAGTTCTGACTGTTCGCTTTACGTTTCGCCACGATGTCATTCGGATTTTCGGGGCCGGCTACTGGCGGAAAGGCAGGAAAATTTATGAGCAAGAAAATCAAATACACGGACGAACCCCTCGGCAACCTCAAGGTCGTTCCTGACTTCCTGCCTCGCCCGGAAGAACTAGTTTTTCGGGACGAAGGTGTTAAAGTCACGATCGCGTTGAGCAAGAAAAGCGTCGAGTTCTTCAAGGATGAAGCGCGGAAACATCACACGCAGTACCAGCGTATGATCCGGCGGCTGCTTGATGCCTATACGGAGCGTCACTCACGACCTCAAACCACACGTTCAACTCGGACACGCGCCAAACTCGCGCGTGCTGGGTAGCGTGCCCGCGTGCTGATTCGAGATGGGGTCAGTTCTTGACCTTGCCTCTCCACCAGGCACTCAAGCGAGAGAGAGCGCACACTCATGAACTGCCCCAACTCGCTGACCTCTCAAAGATATGCCCAAGCTGCCTTTCCCTGCGCGCATTGACCGAGCACCGCCAACGATTTCACCTCTCAATAAATTCCCGGTGCGCGGGCAGCGAGCAAGAAAGGCAGCCGAAGCATACCCACCCCTCCTTACTTGTGACCCCGGTCGTCAATAGTGG
>MSXN01000005.1:0-35147 GCA_002083555.1 Nitrospira sp. ST-bin5
AGCGATTGCGGCGCCTTGGCTTCGGGGCGGGACTTGCCCAGGCGATGGCCCACGGCTTCCATGGCGATGGTCGCGAGGCTGTGGTCGCGGCGATTGGGGTTCAAGAGATAGTCCGCGACCATCGTGTCGAGATAGGGACCCGCAACCGTAACGCCGATGCGATGGAAGGCGAGCAGTGTAGCTTTCAGATCCTGCACGACTTTAGTGCGCGTCTGGTCATGCAAGAGCGTTGTGATCGGGCGCATGTAGGTGTGCACATCGAGCGGGAAGAAGGCGGTCTGGCCTCCCGATGAGAGCGCGAAGCCGAGCACGTCGGCCCGGACGCTGGCTCCTCCTGAGAGGAGGCATTGCACGGCGAGAGGACTTCCTGTGGGAAGGCTTTTGACGAACCGTTCTGCGGAAGGCTCGTCTTGTATGATCGTGAGTGCCGCCGCCGGAGTCTCGGCAGGCTTGGCTGCCGGTTGAAGGGTCTTCAGCAACGCGGTGAATTCCAGTTCGCGGAGCAGGTCGGTCAGCTGATCCTGGTGCGGCGGCTTGACCCGGAAGGCCTCCGCGTCGAATTCGACCGGGCTGTTCACGTCGATAGTCGCGAGCTTGCGGCTGAGCTTGGCATTGTCGGCCTGTTCGATCAGCATTGCTTTGATGCGGGGCGGGGTGACTTCCTCGACGCGGCGGAGCAATTCGTCGATCGTGCCGAATTGCGCGATGAGTTTGATCGCCGTTTTTTCACCGATGCCTTTGACGCCGGGGATGTTGTCCGAGGCATCGCCCATGAGCCCCATGATCTCGATCACCCGCGCCGGTTCGACGCCGAACTTCTCGATGCACTCGGGTTCGCCCGACCATTTGTCCTTGACGGGATCATAGATGCGGATGTGGGGCGTGACGAGCTGTAGCATGTCCTTGTCGCCGGTGACGATCACGACGTCATCCCCGGCCCGCTCCGCCTTTTGCGCCAGCGTGCCGATCAGATCGTCCGCCTCGTAGCCGGCTTGCTTGACGGCGGGAATGTTCAAGGCTTCCACGGCTCGGTGGATATAGGGGATTTGCGCGCTCATGCCGTCGGGCATCGGGGGGCGCTGGGCTTTGTACTCTTTGAATTCTTGTTGCCGCAGCGTCGGTCCCCGTTCATCAAACGCGACGACGATCCCGTCCGGTTTCCGCTCGCGCAGGATCTTCAACAGGGTGGTCATGAACCCATAGACCGCGTTCGTCTGGAGGCCCTTGGAATTATTCAGCGCGGGGAGGGCGAAGAACGCACGATAGATGTAGGCGCTCCCGTCGATGAGATAGAGCGTCTTGCGGCTGGAGTCAGTTGTCGACATAGCAGTTTAGGAGTCGGGCGCGAGGGTCAGGGGTGGTTTGTCGAACTTGGCGCGCATCGCATTGAGGGCCTGCAACACGGTGTGCTGGCCGACGATTTTCGCCTCCAGCTTCCGCTTGCCCGGAAAATCCAGGAGCGAGATGCCGATGAGCATGGTCAGGATCCCCTGGCCGGGAAGAAACAGCATGGCGAGACCGGCGAGCAGAAACACGGCGCCGACTACATTCTTGACGATCAGCCCGGCCAGTCGAAGGACCGGGTGGTGATCCTTCATCCAATGCCGCGGCGTGCGCGTGTCGAAATAATCGGCCGGGAGCCGCACCATGATGAATGGAATGGCGATCAGGGTACCGATAAATCCGACCAGCGAACCGACTGTCAGCCAGATGAGCACGTGGACCGGGACATATTGTGTGACTGTCGCGAGAATGGCATCCATGGGGGACGGATCCTAGCACGGAGATCCTCTCAACCGGAAGGGCCAGGCGCGCATGGTTTACCTCGCAAAGGACGGCGTCATATAATGGCACAGCATGTCTGGAGCGAGTGAATCCTGTATGGCCGTCCGTATTCTTCTACCCTGGCGATCCCTCCCGATTCTGTTGCTGTGTCTGCTCTTCAGCGGCGGACCGGTTCCCGCTCTGTCTCTGGCCGGCGAGAGCGACGAGCTTCAAATTGACGTTAGCAAGAAGGGGCTCGGGAAAGAGGTCGTGATCACGCAGGGAGCCAAAGAGTGGTTCATGATGATTGAAGTGACGCCGGAAAATACGGTGGTGGTCCGACAAGAGAAGGATCACGACAAGTATCTGGTCGACGAGAGCGAAACGCACGACCGTCCGCTCGTAGCTGCCGAAGTGGACGCGGCCATTGCCGATTATATTAACAGCGTGAAAGCTCGCGCCAGGAAAAAGTAACGGTCCTATGTCGAAGAAGCCCAAGTTCGTCATCTTTGCCCATAACGCCACCTACGATAAGCTGCATCAAGTCGCGACGCTCGGCATGACCGCCGCCGCGATGGGGAAAGACGTGATCATCGTGCTATTGTTCTGGACGATCAAGAAGTTGGCCGAAGGGAAGATCGACCAGATCGACTTTCCCCCGGAGTATGCGGACTCTGCCGAGGAAGTCGCTCGCCTGCTGAAAGAGAAGAAGGTGCCGAAGATTTCTGAAATGTTTCAGGATGCCAGGCATGTCGGCCATTTTCGCCTGATCGCTTGCAGCGCCGGCCTGGAATATATGGGCGTGGACGGGAAAGCGGTTGAGGCGAAAGTCGATGAAGTGTTGGGCTTGCCCGCTATCTTGAGTCTGACTGCCGAGGCCGAGACGAAGTTGTTTATTTAGCGGGATTTCTCTACTCCCACCCGATCGCAATAGTCCTTCAGTTTGCACTTGCTGCACCAGGGTGAGACCGGCTGGCAGAGGTTCTGCCCGAAGGGCACCAGCAGATCGTTGAAGGTGATCCAATGTTGCGGAGGGAGTTTCCGGCGCAACGCCTCTTCGCTCTCGTCAGGTGTTTTGGTTTTGATGTAGCCCCAGCGGTTGCTGATCCGGTGCACGTGAATATCGACGCAGATGCCCGGTTTGCCGTAGCCGACCGTGACGACCAGGTTGGCCGTCTTCCGCCCTACCCCTGAGAGTGTGACCAGCTCATCGATCGAATCGGGGACGATCCCGCCGTACGTTTCTAAGATCTGCTGACAAATCTTGTGAATGGATTTGGCTTTTGTCCGGTAGAAGCAGACCGGATAGATGGCCTGTTCAATCGTTTCGAGCGGCAGCGCCAACATGGTGGCGGGCTTGTGCGCCAGGGCAAACAGCCGACCACTGGCTTCACCGGTGGTTTTATCTTTGGTGCGGAGGCTGAGGAGACAGGAGATCAGGATGCGGAACGGATCGCGGTTCGATTCACGCGCCACGACCCCCACGACCGGTTCCTGCCATTGACGGATCTCTCGCCTGACGATCCTGATGGCGGCATGGATCTGGTCCTGACGCATCTGGTCCGACTAGCGTGGAGTGGGGGAACGCTGACCGAGGAGAGCGCTCGAGCGAACGATCAGCTACTCAGGCTTCCGCTTGGACAACCACTTCTGACGGCGGCGTTGGGCTTCGCGCAGCTTTGCTTTCTTCCTGACGCTCGGCTTTTCATAGAAACGGCGACGCTTCAGTTCGCGGAACAAACCTTCGCCTGCCAGCTTCTTCTTGGCAACCTTCAGTGCTTTTTCAACGTTGTTATTGAAAACTTTAATTTCCATCCGGTCCGACTTTCCACTTTCTCAGGCCGTGCCTGTCTGCACCCATGACACTACGTACTAGGCGGCGGAGTGTAGCATAGCCCCCTGAGTTCCTCAAGACTGTTGGCGATCTTGGTGATCTGCCCGGTCTGATTGGCAACAACTGCCTGATTTCGTTGCAGTTTTACATTTGTTTTGGCGGTATGTAGACCGGCCTCGGTTGCGGCGATCGCTAGGATCATCCCAACGGTTAGATCAGATTGCACCGCCGGCGACAGAGACAGTCGAATCGTGGCGATGGTCTGTCCTGCCTCGCAGGCGAGTTCCGCAATTGTGAGCGGGACCTCGGTTGCTTGTTCAAGTGCTGTTGAGAGAAGCAGAGGACGGTCTGCCTGATCGATGGGAAGTCGTCGAGCTCGTGAGATTGCTTCATAGGCCTCGCAGTCCTTCTGCATCAAGGCGGCGAGTCTTTGACCTAGATCGCTGAGGGTTCGCTCGGGGTCTGACTGCTTTCCGATGCGAGCTCCCATGGTTCCCAATGATGCCGCGAGGGCTCCCGCCAGCGCCGCCACCGCGCCACCGGCCGGTGTCGGTGTGGCAGCCGACAGAGTATGGAGAAACTCATTGATGGTTGGGTCCGATCCGGGACCGAGCTGAGCGGACCGGGCTCCTGCCAGTCTTGTTTCCAGAATTTGGGTGGAGTCGAAGTTTCTGATCTGTAGGAGCGACGAAGCGGCCTGATCCAACGCGGCTTGGGGAACGAGGCCGATCAGTTCGCTCTCGGCGATCTCCACGCCGGCCTTGGATGCCTCGGTTTGAACCGCGCGGAAGGCTGCGGCCATTGACGTGACACGGTAGTCGGTCAGATTCATCGAGACTTGCACGATTCTGCGGCTGGCTAGCGCCACCCCGATCGCTTTGACGCAGGGCAGGCCGCCGTTGGAGTGCCGGATCGTGCGAGCGATGGCCTTCGCGATCGTGAGATCAGGGGTATTCAGGTTCACATTGAAGGCGATGAGTGGATGCCGGGCGCCGATGACCGTCGCTCCCGCTGTCTCATGAGGATGATCGGGTCCGAAGTCCGGCCGCCAATTCCGGTCGGTCGCCATTCTTGCTCCCAGCCCGGACAGTCCTCCCTGTCGGATCGTTTCCAGCCTGGTCTGGTCCGGATGACTGGCCGCCTGCTCATACAGAAACACCGGGATCTGCAGCTCGGCGCCAACGCGTTCGCCGAGCCGGCGGGCGAGCTGCACACAGTCTTCCATTGTCGTGCCCTGGATCGGGATAAAGGGAACGACATCGGTTGCTCCGATGCGTGGATGTACGCCGGTGTGGTTGCGCAGATCGATCCGCTCCGTCGCGATCCGTATCGCTTGAAACGCCGCTTCAACGACTGCATCGGGATTGCCGGCAAAGGTCAGTACGGATCGGTGGTGATCGGGGTCGCTGGTTCGATCCAGAAGTCGGACGCCAGGGACTGAGTCGACCGCCGCGATCAGCGCCTGCACGGTGGCGGGATTCCGACCCTCGCTGAAATTGGGGATGCACTCGATGATCTTCGGCATTAACGATTTCCCAGGATGCTGAAAAAGTCCGTCAGCGGCGTTCTTGCCGCGCTTAGAGGCTCAACGTACTAGAGCGTACGCCTCGCCTCTTCACTTGCTGCGGCCTTGCTGGACGGCCATTTTGAGCATCCTGCGTTTGCAATCCGCTATCGTCCAGAAACGAAAAAGCCGGAGGTTCACGTTCCCTCCGGCTTGCTCTGGCTTCGCGTGCGAAGCCGTCGTGCGGTTACTTGGTCTTTTTGACGAAGGCTTTGTAGATCCGGCCTGAAGTCGCCTGTTCTTCTTCCATGCCGACCATTTGATGCCCGGTGGTATCGCACCAGGCGGGCATGTCTTTCTTGATCCCCTCGTCGTCGGACACCACTTCGAGCACCTGCCCGAGGGTGAGTTCCTTGATCTTTTTCGACGTCAGAATAATCGGCATGGGGCAAAAGTAACCGAGTGTGTCGAGCTTCACATCAGCCTGCATCGTCGTTATCTCCGTCTGTGATCGATTTATATGAAGAGGTTGACGCTACCCTGCTTGGCTTCGGCCAGATAGGTCGTGACCCCGGCGAACTGATCGATCCCCTCGATCAAGGTGTCCTTGGTAATGCCCATGAGGCCCATCGTCGTGGTGCAGGCGATGAATCGCACGCCTAGGTCGAGCGCCGTCTCCATCAGCTCGGGGACTCCCGGCATCCGGTTCTGCTTCATGACGAGTTTCATCATACTGGTGCCCAGTCCGCCGAAGTGGAACCGTGAGAGCGGGAGATTCTCGGCCCCTCCCTTGTTCAGCATGCCGAACATGCGGCGCAGCCAGTCTTTGGCCGAGCTGGTGGCTCCTTGCTTGCGGATCGTATTCAATCCCCAGAAGGTGAAGAAGACCGTGACCTGCATGCCCATCGCAGCAGCGCCGGTGGCGATGATGAAGGCGGCCATCGCGCGATCCAGATCGCCGCTGAGGAGGACGATCGTCACTTTGTCCGGTTTCGATTCCTGTAACTGCGCCAACGTGGCGGAGGGTTCTATCTGCGTCATCTGCATAGGTGCCTCAATCTGATGGTGCGGTGCGAACTGCCGCTGTTTTCAAGGTGTTTTGACTATAGCCTCCGTATCTTTTTCTTGTCAAGGCGACGCGCTTGACCGCACTCGTGAGGCTGGCTATAGTCCCGGTCGAATGTATTTTGGCAAGATGTTGGATACTCCAGCCGCATGAGCACTGTTCTCGAACAGGATTCCGCACCGTTACGCAGTCCTCCTTTGTTGGGTTTCTGGTACGCGGCCGCGGCCAGTTCCGATGTGGCCCCTGGCGCCATGAAGGGTGCGGTGCTGCTCAGCACGCCGATTCTCCTCTGCCGTACCAAGGATGGCCGTGTTTCTGCGATGCTTGACCTCTGTCCCCATCGGGGGATGCCCCTGTCGTTCGGACGGATGGATGGAGATCGGGTGGAGTGCTACTATCACGGCTGGCAATTCGGTACCGATGGACGGTGCACGGCGATTCCCTCCCTGGTGAGCGATTCCCCGATCGATCCGAAGAAAATTTGCGTCACCTCCTATCCCTGTCAGGACCAGGACGGGTACATCTGGGTTTATATGGCGGACAGCCGCTATCCCGATCGACCGATTCCTCCGTTGATGCGGCACCCCCTTCCGTCGAGCCCCTATCTGATGTTTCAGCATTCCCAGATGCTGTCCAGCACCCTCGATGACGGCGTGGTGGGGCTGATGGATCCGGCGCACGGCCCCTATGTGCATCAGAGCAGTTTGTGGCGGAAGCCCGCCAGCCAGCACGACAAAGCAAAGACGTTTGAACCGATTCCGAACGGATTCCGGATGATCGGCCATGCCCCGTCGAAGAACAGTCCCCCGTATCAATTGTTGAAGTGGGTGTCCGGCGGAGAATTACGCACCACCATCGATTTCGTGCTGCCCAATCAGCGGTACGAGTTCATCCAATGCGGCTCGCTGTGGGTCTCGATACGTGTCTTGATGACGCCGATTACGGAACATGAAACCCGCATGGATTTCTGCGCGGCCTGGAACGCCTTCCGTTGGCTGCCGTTCGGCAAGTCGATCTTCAAGTATTTTGCCAAGGGCTTTCTGGCCCAAGACAAAGTGGCGATGGACCGCCAGTCGATCGGTCTCAAGTATAAGCCGCCGTTCCGTCTCGTCGGCGATGCCGACCAGCAGGCGAAGTGGTATCACAAGCTGAAAGCGGCGCATCAGACCTCGCTCCAGACGGGTCAACCGTTCGATCATCCGCTCAAAGGACCGATCACGTTGCGATGGCGAAGCTAAGGTTCACATTCGTTTATTTCGTTTTAGCTGTCAGTCTCACGGCACCGTGGTGTCCATCCCCGGGTGACGCCCAAGGCTCGCGGATCGTCACGGTGCCTACGTTGGGCGTGCGTGCCGATGGCATGCCTGGTGTCATCAATCAGGTGTTGATCCAATTTGAGCGAGCTGCTCTTCAGACCGGACCGGTGATCGATTTCAATGAAATCAATCTTGGGGGAGGTTCTGTCGTGGGTGAGGAGTGGAAAGACGGCGTTCGCCTTGCTGTTCAGGCCGTCGCCAGGATTGTGGGCGAGGATGGACATGATTGGCGGATCACCATCAAGAATCGGGCGGTGACGGCTGTGACGGACGGTCGAAGTTCGAGCGGTGCCATTGCGGTCGGCATTCTGGCGGCCTATAAGGGCGATGCCTTGAGGTCGGATATCGCGGTATCCGGCGTGATTACGCCGGATGGGCGGATCGATGTCGTGGGCGGCTTGCCAAGCAAGCTTGAGGCGGCTGCCGGGGGACAATATCGATCGCTGGTGATTTCACGCCATCAGCCCTACACCTCGGATTGGCCTCAAGGTGAAGAGGCGGCGGCTCGTTTGCGTGTCGCGCTGATCCAGGTCCGCACGTTGGCTGAGGCGTACGAGGCGATGACCGGGGGCGGGCGCTAACGTTCTTTGGATTCGGACGGAAGGATCAGCTCCATAGCCCGGCGTATTTGATCGCGGGAGCCGAGCAGGACGATGATATCGCCGGGAAGCAGTTTGGTTTTTTCTGACGGGTTTGACTCGGTGACCCCCGCTCTAGTCCAGGCAATGACCGAGGCGCCGGTCCGGGGCCGCAGGGAGAGTTGGGCGAGCAGCTTGCCGGCCGCCGGCGAGCCTTCTTCGATCCGGCAGGTTTCCACTTCCACATCGCTGAGCGTCCCTCCGCGGAGATGATGTGCCAGTTCAGGCAAGTCGCTCCGGCGCAACAGGGCGTAGCCTTCACGCCGTACCTGCTCGGCCTTCCGCATGACGAATTCCTGCGGCATGTTGTACGTGCGGAGCACCAGGGCAAAGATTTCAATCGACGTTTCAAACTCCTCCGGCACCACGTCATCGGCCCCGAGCTGATGGAGTTCTTCCAGCTCCCGCAGATAACGGGTTCGCACGACAATGTGGAGCTTTGGGTTCAACCCTCTGGCGACCTGCACGGTGCGTCTGGCCATGAAGGGATCGGAAATCGCCACGACCAACACGCGCGCATCTTCGATCTTCACATGGCGGAGCACGTTGGGATTGGTGGCGTCGCCGTAGTAGAGCGGGAGCCCATGCTTCGTTTCCCGTTGGACGGTATCGCCGTCGAGATCTAGCGCAATATAGGGCACCTCCGTTTCGCCCAGCACCCGCGCGAGATTGCGTCCGTTCAGCCCGTACCCCACGATGATCACATGGTCCTTGATCCGGAGATGCCGCCCTTCCGCTTCGAGCACGTGCGCGGTCGTCCGGCCGGGAAACCAGTGGCGGAGCCGCTGCATCGCTTCAGCCCGGCGGGCGAGGTGCGGCGACCACTGCATGAGGAAGGGGGTAATAATCATCGAACAGACTGAGACGGCCAGGAATATCTGATAGGGCGCGCCGGTCAGCAATTTATTCTCTTGTCCGACTTGCGCCAGGATGAAGCTGAACTCGCCGACTTGTGCCAAGGCCACGCCGGCCATGACCGCCGAACGCGGGGGAATGGCGACGGCGAGGACGGCCCCGGCCCCGGTCACGAATTTGATCACGAGGATCGCGGCGAGGAGACCGGTCACCACGGCGGGATATTCCAGCAGGATCCGCCAGTCCATCAAGATGCCGATGGACACGAAGAACAGACTGTTGAAACTGTCCCGAAACGGCAGCACTTCCGCCATGGCCTGGTGGCTGAATTCCGATTCCGAAATGACGAGCCCCGCGATGAAGGCGCCGAGGGCTAGCGAGAGGCCGCCGAGCGACGTCAACCAGGCGATGCCCAGGCAGAGCACGATGATTGTGAGCAGAAAGAGTTCACGGCTGCGGCTCCGGACAATGTGCTCAAGGAGTTTCGGCACGAGATACCAGGCGGCAGCCACCACGAGGCCGACGACCACGACAGATTTTCCGAGCGTGAGCAGGATGGAGAGCGCGGCTCCTTCGCTGGGGCTGGACAGAATCGGGGCGAGGAGGATCATCGGGACGACGGCCAGGTCCTGGAAGACGAGAATGCCGATCGCTGCGCGGCCGTGGAGCGATTCGCTGTCGCCGTTTGCGGCCAGGGCTTTCAAGACGATTGCGGTGCTGCTGAGGGAGAGTAGGAATCCCCAGAAGATACCTTGTTGCCACGGCACTCCGGCGAGTGTCGCTCCGGCCCAGACGATGGCGATGACGCCTCCGACTTGAATCGGTGCGGCAATGAAGAGCAGGCGCCGCAACGAAGCCAGCTGCACAAGCGAAAATTCGATGCCGATCGTGAAGAGCAGCAGAACCACGCCGATCTCTGCCAGGACTTGCACGGTACTCGAGTCGGCGATCAGATTGAATCCGTGGGGGCCGATCAGTGCCCCGGCCACCAGAAATCCCGCGATCGACGGGAGCCGGAATTGATGAAAGACAAACACGACGGCAATGGACACCGTGAAGATGACGAGCAGATTGCTGAGAACGGTGTAGTCGGTCATGCGATAGGCTGCCAGGATTGGGTGTGAAAAGTCAGGCGGGGAGCTCGATCATCCCGTGCAGGGCGCGCCTCACAATTCACATGATTCAGAGCGGAGAATACCTCAGCGGAGGGTCCCGAACAAGGTAAAGCTTCTTGTCTGACTGATCGGAGATGAGTAGAGTGAGCGGGGTGTTAGGAAAGGAACCTGAATGATCCACGCCATTCTATTCGATTTTAACGGCGTCATTGCGGATGATGAGACGGCTCATGCGGCGTGTTTCTGTCAGGCGCTCCAAGAATTCGGACTCACCCTTTCCAAGACTGAGTATTACGGGACGTATCTCGGAATGGATGAACGGACCTGTACCGCGCTTCTTCTGACGGCGCGAGATGGAAAGAGTGACGTTGGGTTGGTCCAACAGATTCAGGAGCGCAAGGCCGAATTATTCCGGCTCCATTCCGCTGTACAGAAACCAGAGCTCTTTCCCGGTGTGATCGAGTTTGTGCAAGCCGCCCGGCCGTGGTGTCGAATGGCGATCGCCTCCGGTGGCCGGCGCGAGCAGATTGACCGGGCGCTTCGAGGGACCGAGATCGAACGGGCCATCGAACTCATCGTGTCGGCGGACGATTGTCCGGTCGGGAAGCCTGATCCCGCCATCTATCTCATGACCTTGCAGCGGCTGAACGACGACGTACGGCCTCTCTTGATGCCCGGTGAGTGTCTGGTCATTGAGGATTCAAAGGCGGGCATTCGAGCGGCTCGGGCCGCCGGAATGCCCGTGCTCGGATTGGCGACGACCTACCCGGCTGATGAATTGCGTGAGGCTGATTGCGTCATGCCGTCGTTGGCCGGAGTCGATCCGGAAGCGCTGCTTCGGCAGTTTCACTAAGCGCACGGGTGTACAATCTCGCGCACTCAATCTCTGAAAATCCGCTCCAGATCTACGATTCCCCCTCCAAAGTGGCATAGACTCCCGCGGCCCTCCTTGCGTAGGCTGTACCCATTACGATTACGGCGCGATTCGTACCTCGGTGCTCAAGGGTGTCCGGTGCGCGGTCACAATCTTTTTCGGAGGTGCTCCATGGGCCTGTACCAGATGCTGTCAGTCATTACGCTGGTCGCGTTGACCGCTGTGAGCCCTGCGCATAGCGATACCCCCCCTCCGTCGGAACCGTCGCATACGTGGGAATGTCCGCAAGCCGACGGAACGTCGGTCTATACGAATAAAGAAAAACCCGGCTGTCGCGCGATGACGCTGAAGCCCTTGTCGGTGGTTCCCTCATTGGACAACATGCCGCTCATTCCCCGCTCGATTGGCAATCCGCCCTACCACGCGCCCAATGTTCAAGAGTACGGACCAACCAGTGGAACGCAGCAGGTTCCCGATTGGGCCAAAGACTGGCATGCTTCAGCCACCGGAACTCGAGGCGACATCTGCGGGATGTATTGGGAGTGGGTCCGGTTGAATGAAAAAACGCGGGGCGGTTTCTTTTTCGGATCTGACCCGTCGTACGGCGGCGATCCGACCGGGCGGAATCAGCGGGGGGCGAGCTACTCGTTCTATGATAATGCGCGCTATATGGCGCTGAATCGGATTTTTTCGACGGGGTTTATTCCGGTCGGTTGTCAGTAGCAGCCGGCGACTTAGCCGCGCAATTTAGCCAGGACGATGGCGGGATCCCAATAAGCCCAGAAGGTCTGGATCTCGCCGGCTTCATTGAATTCGAACACATCAATCCCCTTCACTTCGACAGGCTTTCCGTTCTTTCCGACGCCTTGTCCATGAAACAGGACCGCTGCCCGGTTGTGGGAGATGTGTGTATCCTGTGCGTGGATGGTCACTTCCTGCAGGGCGCTGGCGATGGAGTGAAAGAGAGTCTTCAATGCGGCATGTCCTTGAACGGGCGTCGCGCCATAGGGTTCATGGCTGACCGCATCGGAAGCGAAGCAGGCCGACCAGGCAGTAGGATCCAGCGCGCGCCAAGCGGCGAAGTACCGGTCGACGCGGTCGCGAATGTCGTCGGGCGAGAGCGGCATCGTCAGTCCTTTCGTGATCATCCCCTACCGGCGGCACATTGCCCGGCTCAAGCTTTATAGAAGTCGCGATACCACTCCACGAAACGCGGGATGCCGACCTCGATCGGCGTCGCGGGTTTGAACCCCACATCATTGGCCAGGTCGTCGATGTCCGCATAGGTCGCCGGCACATCACCAGGCTGTAGGGGCATGAGCTTTTTTTCCGCCTTCTTGCCCAGGGCGTCTTCCAACACTTCGATAAAATGGAGCAGTTCAACCGGTTGGTGATTGCCGATGTTATAGACCCGCGCCGGAGCCGAACTGGTGCCGGGATCCGGTTGCTCGCCGGTCCAAGCCGGATTTGGTGTCGCCGGGTGATCGAGGGTGCGAATGATCCCCTCGACGATATCATCCACGTAGGTGAAGTCCCGCTTCATCTTGCCGTGATTGAAGACCTCGATCGGTTTCCCTTCGAGAATCGCCTTGGTGAAAATAAACAGAGCCATATCCGGACGTCCCCAGGGGCCATAGACGGTAAAGAAGCGCAGGCCGGTGCAGGGGATGCGATAGAGATGTGCGTAGCAATGGGCCATGAGCTCGTTGGCCTTCTTGCTGGCGGCATAGAGCGAGACCGGATGGTCCACGTTATCGTGGATCGAGAACGGCATATGGGTATTGCCGCCGTAGACGGAACTGGAGGAGGCGTAGACCAGATGGTCGACCTTGGCGTGCCGGCATCCTTCCAGAATATTCATGAAGCCTTCGATGTTGCTCTCGGTATAGGCGTGAGGATTGATCAGCGAGTAGCGGACGCCAGCTTGGGCGGCCAGATGCACCACACGTTTGATTCCGTGATCGGCAAAGAGCGCCTTCATCCCTGCGCGGTCGGCCAGATTCAGTTTGAGAAAGCGATGGCCGCTGGCCTTTGCCAGTTGGGCCAGGCGCGCCTCCTTCAGGCGGACATCGTAGTAGTCATTGACGATATCCAGGCCGATGACCTGTTCGCCGCGCGCCAGTAAGCGCTGGGCCACGTGGAAGCCGATGAAGCCGGCCACGCCGGTAACAAGAATCGGGGATTGTGCTCCAGCCATTCGCATGCACTCCTTCACGGTGAATAAAATGATGGTGCTTACGCCCGTCCGGCTGACTTCATGAATGGAGGGTCGCCGTGGTCCAGGCGGTGCAACGCCAGCGGGGTTAAGGACTCGCTCGACGGCACCACTCCCATACGACCCGCCTGGTCGGCCCGATAGATATCGAGCGCCCGAGCGTAATGATACCCGCAACCCTGAGCGTCGAGAAGGTCTTTCAGCTTTTCCGGACGTTCCCAATGGGCCGTGAGCAGCGCAGTTCTTGCGGGATTCCGCTGACTGAACATGAATGAGAGATGGTCCGGATACCAGTCCGCCCCTCCGGTGGCGTAGGAAACAAACAAGTTGGCCTGCGCGGAGGCGCAGAGATCTGACAGGTAGGCATTGGTAAGGTAGCCGTTTTCACCCACGTCCAGCCACTTTCCGGGGTGGGACAGCGAGGCATGGGCCGCATAACTCCGCACCTCCAGCAGTTGTTGCTGCGAAGCGAGCACGAGCGAGATGGGCCCGTATTTTGCCACCAGTTGCTGAATGATCTGTTCCTTGAGCGCGGAACGGCCGTTGTTGGTGGGGCCGCTGTCGGCATGCACGAGGATATTCTGTCCGCGGTCGTGGATCAGATAACAGTTTCTCGGCATTTCGAGATCGCAGGGGTCTTCTCCGTAAAACGGGACCGAGACGACGGCTCCCCCGTCGAAGTCCCAGCGTTCGCCGTGCGCCAGTTCAACCACTCGTCCGAAGCCCATCTCGCGTAACAACCCGAGGTAGTCGTAGTGCAGCTTCTTGCGATTGCGCCGGCTGGGCACAATGATGGGCGTTTCTTTGGGAAGATGCAGGAGCGTTCGTGGGTCGACGTGATCGTCGTGGTCGTGCGTGAGAAACACGGCGGCCGGTTTCGGCAGCAATGCGCCCCACAACGATGGCACCGACGATTCCGCAAACCAGGGAAGCAGCCAGGGATCGAAGAGCAGCATCTGCGATTGCTGGCGGTAGAGCAGCGCCGCATGTCCCAAATGCACGAGATCGCGATCCTGCACTGCGTCGAGCCAGCGCTGCCGGACGGTCGGCTGGGCGGCGCTGAGCAGACACTCGTATTGGTGCAGCGACTCAATCAGTTTGAGGAGGAGCGGCTGGGCTTCGCGAGGTGCGGCCATGACCACTGTTTTGATTTCCTCGGCTTGATGAGTGCCGTCCAGCATGCCGAGGACTTTCCCCACTGCCGGGCCGAGGAGGCGCTGATCGAATCCGATCGGAATGGCCTGCCGTTTGACGGAATGGAAAATGCGCAGGCCGCCGTTGGTGACCGTCGCAGATTTCGTCGGATCGGTCGGAAATTCCCATTGAAACGTGCCGTCTGGTTTCCTGCCGCAGCGAATATGTTGCTTCAAGTAAGGGCGGGAGTTCACCAGTTCCGCATAGGCATCTTCCAGCCGCCGTTGCCGGTCGGGGTCATCCAGCGATGCCCGCTTCGAAAAGACGTCGCTGATGGCCGTATCGATGGAGCTGGACAATAAGCTATGGGCTTCGTGCAGACTGGCCACGACCTCAGGAGCGATGCCGGCCACGAAGGGAAACGGACCGGGCGCTTCCCCGCTTTCCAGTTGCACCCAGCACCAGGGAGCGAGGCTCACATATTGTTGCCGTGGAAGTCGGTCCCACACGCTGCTCATCGTCTATGACCCGGTTTCCCAGCGGAGCTTGCTGATCGTGGGTTCATAGAGGGCCTGAATCACATTGCCGTCTGGATCAGAAAAATAAAATGAGAAACTGCCGTCCCGGTGTTGCTTCGGTTGTTTGACGATCGCACCACCGAGTTGAGTAATTTTCGGCGAGATCTCCGTAAACATCCGGTCGACCGCTTGTGGATTGTCGAGGATCACGCCGACGTGATCCAGTAATTGACCCTGGGGGGGGCGATAAGCGCTGAGTTCGTTCTGAGGAATTTGATGGAGTGCCAGATTGTCGCTTCCTGAACTGAAGTAGATATTGTCGGCATCCGGCTCCCAGACGACCTTCATGCCGAGCAATTCTTCGTAGAACCGGCGCGACGTGGAAAGGTCGGTCACCCGAAGGGCCAGATGGCGGAGTCCTCGATGAAGCGGAATTGACATGGAACCGATCCTGCCCCTCACAAATCAGCCGTTTGGAAACAACCGTATAGTAGGGAGGCATTGCCTCACCCGTCAACGGAAATTCTGCCCTTCAGAAAGTCGGGTGGGTGACGGGCTGTGCTTCGGACGGTTGTCTCGCAGACTTCCGATCCCCTGCATCTTTCTTTCATACGAAGCAGGGGTTCTAAGTCAGGAAATCCAGGAATTCAGTCCCCTGCGGAAGCCAGGGCGGCTGTGATACGATGGCCCATTGATCGTTGCACATAAGGAGTGTCGTGGCATGAATGCTCTACGTTCTATGATGCTTATGGGGATAGTGCTGGTCACAGCGCCGGCTGTTACAGTGGCCGAAGGGCTTGAGAAGGAAGTGAAGGGAAAAGACGGAGCCCCGATGGTGTTGATTCCCGAAGGTGCCTTCCCGATGGGTGTTCCGCATGGCGACCGCGACGGAGGACGGGACGAATATCCCCGTCACGACGTATTCGTGAGCAATTTCTACATCGACAAATATGAGCTGACGAACGGTCGTTATCTTGAGTTCGTCAAAGCAACTAATCATCGCATCCCGCAAAATCCCAAGAACGCCACGAGGAACCTCTGGCAGGGCGATACCATTACCGAGTCACTCGCCGATCGCCCGGTCATCAATGTGGATTGGGCCGATGCGGATGCCTATTGTCAGTGGGCCGGAAAACGGTTGCCGACCGAAGCGGAATGGGAGAAAGCGGCCAAGGGGGTAGCCGATCGTCGATTCCCCTGGGGCAACGTCGAACCGACGAACAAGCATCTGAATTTCAATCAGCAGTGGATCGGGGAAAAGACCCTCATGCCGGTGGGAAGCTATGAGCTCGGTAAGAGCCCCTTCGGCGTCTACGACATGGCGGGCAACGTCTGGGAATGGGTCAATGATTGGTATGACGCCAAGTATTACGAAAAGAGCCCGGCGAAGAATCCCACGGGTCCGGAAACCGGCACCAAGCGCGTGCTTCGTGGATCGGGCTGGCAGAACGAAACGCCCACCGTCCGCATCTTCACCCGTGTAGACAGCGATCCGACTATCCGCAACGAATCGACCGGGTTCCGCTGCGCAATGGATGCGCGGACAAAGTAGCTCTGCCCATGAGTGAGAAGGGGTTGTCCGGAATCGCCGTCGCCGCATTTGAAAGCCGGATGGCGGTGGAAATGACCCGGCTTATTGAGCGATACGGGGGCCGCCCGTCGGTGGCTCCCGCCCTCCGTGAACTTCCTATCCAGGATAATCCCGCAGTTCTGCGTTTCGGGGTCCGGCTCATCGAAGGTCAGGTCGATGTGCTGGTGCTCATGACCGGCGTCGGGGCCACCGCGTTATTTGATATTCTCAAAGCCCGCCATCCCATGTCGTCCATCATGGTCGGGGTGAAGCAAGCCGCTATAGTCGCGCGCGGGCCAAAGCCGGTGGCGGCGTTGAAAAAGCTGGGGATCACGCCGACGCTCATCGTTCCGGAGCCCAATACGTGGGTCGATGTCGTGTCGACACTCGATGAGTATCGGCCGGTCAAAGGGCTTCGTGTCGCGGTGCAGGAATATGGCAGTTCCAATCCTGAATTCCTGGAGGCGTTGAGGGTTCGTGGCGCCGATGTGTTTCCCGTCCCGGTCTATAAGTGGGGACTTCCGGAAGACCTGGCTCCGCTCAGACAGGTCTTGGCAGACGTGGTCGCCGGCGATATCTCCGTGATGCTGATCACGAACGCGGCGCAGATCGATCACGTGATGCAGCTTCTTGAACAGGAGGGGAAAGTTCCTCTGTTTAGAGAAGCCTGTAAGACGATCGTCATCGCCTCCATCGGCCCGACCGCCAGCGAGCGGCTCCGGCACTACGACCTTCCTGTGGACTTTGAGCCGTCGCATGGAAAGATGGGTGTGCTGGTGAAGGAATTGTCCGAACAGGTTGTTCCGTTGCTCGCCTCGAAGCGCCGCTAATCGCCTCGCAGATCTTTGTCCAGATCCTCCTCCCTCGTTCAAACCTGTGCAACGGGTGGATAGATCCCTTCGTCAGGATTTCGGCTATCGTCATCTTTCGCGGGGTTCGGCGCGGCACTTCTCTTGCGGATCTTTGCGGAGTTCTGTCTTCACACAGAGGGTTTCATATGAAAAGGGGGATGCGATGGCAACAACGCTTGACCTGGACAAACAGACGGCTTCGTTCGTGTGGCAGCTGGAAGAGCAACGTAAACTCGAAAAAACGCTGCTGGTTGAGCGGGTCCGTGGAACGAAAGAGGGTGCCGAGTCGGTCTTCAACGATATCAAGACTCGCGTGGCGGTGCTCGAGAAGCTGAACGGGTCCGCCAGTGCCACCTGCATCGCGCCGATCGGCTGGAGCAAGCTGATTTTTACCGGTGCGGACAGTGTGTCGGCGCCGAATACGATCGGGTTCGGCGACCGCGATGAAACGCTCTGCAAGCTCGACCAGATCCGCTATTTTGAAGACACCACGTATCTGCGCCTGAGTGCGAATCCCCATTATGTGGAGCATGTGATGCCGAATAAATCAGCCCATGCGCGGGTCGGGGCCAACGCCTCGCTTTGGGATACGCTGGGGTATGTGCATGTCGGGTATGTGACGCAACTGGGGATTCCTGCCTCGTTGGAACCGACCACCGTTTCGATCATGTCGCGTCTGAATACGCTCTTTAATTGGGTTGAAGCCAATGCAGTGGGCGACGAATGGTATGCCCATGTCTCGGCCACGGCCCGACTCTGGGTGACCTACGATGGCGAGTTTCGCCAAGCGCCGCCGGCGGTATTCGTGAATGTCCTAGCCTCACCGTCGCAGATGCGGACCCATCACGATATTCCATCACCGGCGCCGAGCGCGGCTTTGACCATGCAGGTGTCGGCGTCGGCCGGCAGCGGCACGACCATCAGCGTGTACGAAAGCATCGAGCTTGTCGCGACTACCCCGAATGGCCACGCCTATTTGGACGGCATCTTTTCGTGGGAGCCCCTGGCGGTGCAGTTGAGAGAGGGCTAGCAGGATGCTGAAAAAGTCCTCCAGCGGCGTTCTCGCGGCGCTCAGAGGCTCTCCGTACGGCAGAGAGTACGCTTCGCCTCTTCGCTGGCTGCGGCCTTGCTGGCGGCCATTTTGAGCATCCTGCTCAAGGTATTTGGCTCAGTTTTTGCGGCTCAGGTCTATGGAGTTTGAGGAGGGCACGCAGAGTTTTTCTGGAACCCGCTAGCGTTCCGTGTCCTGGTACAGGGATCGAATGATCTCAGACGTGTTGAAGTACATGGCGTTTAATCGTGTGTAGGCGGCGTGACCGTAGTAGTGCTCGTGGACATTGGTGGAGTTCGTGCAGTCTTTGTAGTCGACCAGCAGGCAATTACCTTCGCTGGGGAAACGTACAGCGCGCCGGGCGCATTCCAACCAGCGTTCGAACCCATCGTAGGGCTCGACCATTTCCCATACCGCTTTGTTGACTGCTTTTGCTGCCTCAGTCGCCGGGACGGCATCGCTTCCTGCGACGGCCAACTGCTGGACATAGTCTCCGCCCCAGGCGATGGGCATTTCCATCGTGACTTGTGGCAGCTCCATTTTGGAAAGCCAGGTCTTGCCATCCGTCCTGAGATTCCGGTGATTGACGATATGCAACAGGCGTCCCATTCCTGAGAGGTCCCACCCGTATCGTACGGGGGTGCCCAGGGTGACGACATCGAGGGTTGCGCCGTTCAGCAAGGAATGGTCAGCGAGCAGGGGTTCGATGTGTCGGGCCGTGGCGGCCAGGTCAGCGTAGTTGTGTTGTTCAGCGAAGGTGACCAGCAGGCCCAGGAGTTTCGGCCGTTTTGTAATGGGGCTGGGACAGAGCAGATTTGAGGCCAGGGCAAGGACTAGCCCTGCTTGTCCATGGGCCTGCACGAGGATCCGGTCTTCCTTGCCCAGTTTCTGCGTCTCGCAGAGGATGTGTAGTTCATGGAGCAAGCGGACAGCGGCTGCAGCACGGCCTAGGTGGTGATGTTCCGAAGTCCAGAGTATGCGCCGACAGGCGATCGGTTGAGGCAGGCGCTTGTTGATGGCTTGCTGAAAGAGCGTCGTGTACGCACTGGTGAAGTTGCCGGCCTCGCCGACTTGGTCATCGACGATCTTCCGGATGGCATCATCGTTCAAAAGCGGGGGCTTGAGTCCTCCTGAAAGGGCCGGGATTCCATTCCCTCCTTCCCGCATGGCCGCGAGCAGGGCATCGACACCCGAAACGCCGCGCGAATAGCCGCGCTTGAGTCCGCCGACATCATCCAGCCGCTGCATCCCGAACACATCGCTGCCGTGGATCGATCCATGGAGGAGCACGATGGCGCGGACGCCCGCGCTGGCCAGCCGTGTGCCGCAGTCGGCCATGCCCTCGAACCAGGCCGGAGATTCCGGAAGTGCGCCGCCGGTCAGCTCGGCGGTCGTCAATCGTTCGCCTGGGCTCTTTCGTGAGAGCTCGTCGTGCTGGAAGTTGTTCTCGTTCGGCATGGGAAGTGGTATCTACCGCAAGTGGACGCGGAAGTGCAATGGAGTTCTCATTTATCGGGATGCGGGAGGGACTGGATCGAGGTCCGGCGCCTGCTGTGGCTGGAGAGGACTCTTGAGCATCACCGCTGTGGCGGTGCAGATTTTATGCTCCTCATCGATCCGGCGATCGACAATCTTCACGCCCAACAGATATTCCTGAACAATTTCTTCGCGGGTGAGTTCAATATCCTGTTCACTTTCACGGCCGGTCCGTTCACGGACGCGGTCGACCATATGTTCCTTCACCATCACGCGGATTTGTTTGGCCAGGTCGGTCCGTGCCGAAATTTCCGAGACGCGCTGACAGACGATCATGCCCTTCGCCAAATCCCCTTGGCCTCTTCCGATCCAATAGCGTTCTGACGAATAGGAGCCCTGACCTTCTTCGGTTGGCCGTTGGCTTCCGCCCACTGGTTTGACCGATCCCTCTGGGGCCGGTTGCTGTGTGAGCCGCTCGAATGACTGTTCTGCTCGAGTTCTGACCTCGCTTGGTTCGGCCGCATCGCTCTGATAAGGCAGGAGAAGCAGGGTACTCCCGAGCGCGAATTCCATAATGATCAGTCTGACCGAGTTCTTCATGACTTACTTTGTGCGTTTCCCCCCACTGCCCCCTCCTGTTCCTCGATTTCCACCGCCACCTTGTCCGCTGCCGCCTGGCATAAGAGGCGCTAATCGATAGGGAACCCGCGGGACTTGGTGGGGTGTGGGAGGGTGGATCTGGTTGTTGATGGTCGGGGGTAGGCGTCGAGCGGCGGGAGGCTGATTGCCGGAACCGGCACCCGGCGCCTGTGTCAAGCTGCCGTTCTGTTGTAGGAATTGTTGCATTCGGGTGGAGGCGCGCGGCGGCAGCCGTTGGCCTGCCGATGGCGGCAGAAACGGATTCAGTTGATGGACGTCGGTCAAGTTGCGGGATCCCGGCTGATTGCTGATTTGTGGCGGTCCGGTTGGGGCGGTATGGGTGATTTCATTCAGTGTGCGCGGTATGCCCGGAGATCCGGGGCCGGGAACAATCTGATGAGTCGGCATGTGGGACGGAATACTGCCGGGTGTCGGCGGAGTTGGCGGTTGAGGCGGCGCCGGGGGCTGTCTGGTGGTGATCACTTGCTGGGCCACAACCACGTGAGGGCTGTTCGGGTAGAGGCCCCGGGCGACGTTTAAAAGCGCATGCGTCTGGGCCAGGCCGACCCAGGGGTAGGGATAGACGGCCGGGGAGACGATCACCCAGTCAGTCCAGGCCTGCGAGACTATCGCATTCGACTGAACGCGATTGAGAATTTCCTGACGTTGCTGAAATGCCTGCTGTGTTTGATCGGGGGTTGAAGCGTTCGCCAGGGCCAGGTTCGCGGCCTCGAGTTCCTGCTGGAGCTGTTCGTTCTCCTGTTTCAATGCCACCAGCTGGACCCGCGCATCTTCGTTCTCCCGGAGCGCGACAATGGCGTGACCGACTTCTTCTGTATCGACTTGGGCAACGAGATCGACTTTGACGACGATCGTGTTGCCGTCAATTGTCGTATCGGTTTGCTGGTCCAGCACGAGGACCAAACCGGCTGTATAGGTCCGGATTTCATCCTTGGTGACATCCATGCCGTCTACAACTGTGATGCTTTCGAGATAGGTCGCCACCTGCTCAAGCGCAGTCCGTTTGGCCGATTCCGTAGCCATTCGAATCGCGTCCTCGCGGGTGTCGCGGTCTCCCATTCGATACTCACCTTGAGCAGTCACCACACGGATTTCAGCTTGTGCTGGGAGTGCTATCTGGAGCTGGACCGCGATGAGAATGAGCGAGGACAACAATATTTGCGGAAACTGCTGAGAGGCCAGGGAGGCTGCCTGTTGTCCTGACTGAGCCAGCATTGCCTTGACCCTCTCCATAAGAGGACTGACGCACCAGACCCCCGTTGCTTGACGCAACTCTGACGGACCAGACGAATTCAGCATAACACCGGGAAACCCGTTTCGCCAGGCGATCCGCGCCTTCTGCAGCCACCTTGCCTTCCAGAAAATTCGCGTGCTAAGGTACGCATCCCCTTAGTGGGTGAAAGGAAACGGCGCACATCCATGAACAGCTTACCCCGCTTTTTGCTTACCGTTGTTGTCGGTCTCTCTGTGCTGGGGCTTGAGATCCTGGGAGGGCCAGCCGGCGCTCTTGCTTCATCAACGTCCAAAGCGAGTGAGCCGGCACAGGGGGTTCCCGAGCACGTCGTACTGTTTGTTCTTGAGGGATTTGGCCAGGACTCGCTCAAGGGCGGTGCTATGCCGGTTATCAGTAAGCTCGTGAAAGATGGCGCCGCAACCTGGTCCGCCACAGGGGTCAATCCGGCCTTACGGTTGCCGACGATGGCATCGATCGTGACCGGGATGCCGGTCGAAAAGCACGGCATCACATGGAATGTGTTCGAATTCAGCCGCGGCTATCCGCGCTCGCCCAGTATGTTCGACTATCTGGACTTAAGCGGCGGCCGCGACAGCGCCATTTTCTATATGGACGAGTCGCTCTACCAGCTGGCCAGGCCGGAGGTGTATACCGACTACCAGCTATGCGGCGCGTTGCGCCCCGAGTGCCGTTCCGAGAAGATTGTGTCCTATATCCGGCAGTACTTCCAGAAAGCCACGAGCGGCTCTGGCTATGGTCATGCGATTCTCTCGGTGCCCCATCTCCTGGTCGTGCATCTGCCGGAAGCCGGCCGGGCAGGGGTGGCGCATGGATGGAACTCTAAGGAGTATCGACAGGGGTTGCAGGCGGTGGACAGTGCGATGAAGTCTGTGTTGGACGTGTTCAAAGAGCACGGGCTCTTAAGCCGGACCACCGTGCTGGTGACGGCACTCAGTGGTCCCGGTACGGATCTGAGTGGTGAATCGGCCAACACGGCAGGTACCCCAATGGTTCCGTGGATCGCGTCGGGAGTGGGGATCAAGCATGGGCAGGTCATCCACCAGCCGGTGTCGATCATCGATACCGGAGCGACGGTCATGCGCATTCTTGGGCTCGAGACCCATACGGAGTGGGAAAGCAAAGCGGTCGAAGAGATTTTTCAAGCGGCAGCGGCCTCACCGGTCGGGGCCTCGCCTAAGAGGCAATAGGGCGATATATGAGGAAGCGATTGTCACGTCAATGGTGCCTAGTGCTCGCAGGAACAGCGATGTTCGGAGCTCTGATATGCGCCCAGCCGCTGATCGGGCAAGCCGGCCCGCCGCCGGCGCATCTCAAGGAGCATCCCATTACGATCGATGCGACGCAGCTGGTGCCGGCCTCCTGGTGGCAAATCCCGGGCGCAACGCCGTCAATCTATCACTCTGATCCGGATTCGCTGGATGCGCCGAAGACTTCCGAGAAACGGGAACTGCAGCTTAAGCCGGGCAAGTACAAATTCATCTCGTTCACGTTCGATTTCCCCTTTGCCGTGAATCTTTCCGGGATGTTGGAGTTTTCGAAGGCGTTGGATCAATGTGTCGAAGGTCGCGGCACCCAGACGCTGGTCATTAAGTGCAAGCGAACGTATCCCCACGGGGGGCAACGAGATCAGTATTACGAACAGAAGCCATAACTACTATGACGCAATCGCTAGAAGATTTGTTGGAAGCGCTCGAGGATGTCGATGATGCGACGCGTGAGGAGGCGGCGAAGGCTTTGGCCGAGCTCGGCGATCCTAAGACCATCGATCCCCTGGTGAGCGCGTGCAGTGACGATTTCTGGTCCGTGCGGGCCTATGCAGGTTGCGCCGTGGCGAAGATTGGCGGGCCGAAGGCGCTGGAAGCCCTGGTCGGGCTGTTCAACGATACCATCATGGAAGTGCGCAATCAGGCTGTCGAGGCGACGGCGAAGCTGGGCCCGCCGGTTGTCGATCGCATGATCGCGGCGTTGAAAGATGAACGGTGGCGGGTCCGGGAGCATGCGGCAAAAACCTGCGGAGAAATTCGTGACAAGGCGGCGGTCGATCCGCTCATCGCCGTCTGTCGCGATCGCGATGGCGCGGTGAAGAGCGCTGCGGCCGAGGCGCTGGGAAAGATCCGTGACGCGAAGGCCGTCCCGGCGTTGATCAAGTTATTCCGGGATTCATCGAAGATTGTGCGTGAAACCGCCGGGACCGCCCTCATCTGTATCGGGCAGCCGTCGGTCAATCCGCTGGTCGAGGCGTTGAAGGACAAAGATTTCGTGGTGCGGTGCCATGCGGCCCGCGCCCTGGGCGGAATGACCACCGACTATCAAATCGGCCGGACCTGGGTTCGCGATGCCAACGTCGTCGATGCGTTGATTGCCACCTTAAAAGATCCGGATCGGGCCGTTCGTGAGGATGCCACGATTGCCTTAGGGATGATCGGTGACTCAAGAGCCATCGACGCTTTGTTGGAAGCCATGAAAGACGGCGTCGTCAAGCGGCACGCGATCGCGTCTCTCGGCATGATCGGAGATCCGCGGGCATTGCCGGCCGTCCTGGATGCCTTAAAGGGAAAGGGCATCAAGCAGGAGGGCACTCCGACGCCGGGTTGTATTGTGAGCGAAGATGCCTTCATCAAGGAAGCGGCGGCCACGGCCCTCGGGCAGTTCCGCGACCCCTCGGTCATTCCCGATCTCATTATGTTGTTGAAGGACGGGGTGTTGCGTGAGAAGGCCGCTCAAGCCCTCACGGTGATTGGGGACACGGCCATTGAACCATTGATCGCGTTTCTCTATGACCCGAAAGCGTCCGAGGTCGAGGCCGAGGGCGAGCGGGTGCTGTCGTATGCGTCCGTTCGGTTGACGGCCAAAGATGCACTCCGGTTGATCGTCCTTGAAACATTGGAAACGCTGGGATGGTCGCCCCCTGCCGAAGAAGTGCAGATCAGCTCCAGTAAGGCGGACAATCTCCGGGTCGATCGGCCCTTGGGCGATACCGGCCGGTTTGGGCCGTCAGGCGATGTAGCCAAGTCCAGCTAGGCATCCTGGAGCTGCTGTTGTCCTTCCTCATCTCCTCGCCAGTTGCGTTCCGGTTCCGTTGACCCTGTAAAAAACCGTGTGCTAGGGTTATCGGCTCGATTCAGGAGGTCCAGAGTGGAGGATCCCGTGGCAGAGCAGATTGCAGCCCTCAAAGACGAGGACTGGGCTATTCGAGAGGAAGCCGCCGGCTTACTCGGGACCTTCAAGGATCCGCGCGCGGTTCAGCCGTTAGTCTCGATTCTTCGCGATGCTGATCGCGCGGTTCGGGAAGCGGCGATCGGGGCGCTGACGTCGATCGGCGCGCCTTCGGTCGAAGCCCTTGGCGCTTGCCTCGTCGACCGCGAATTATCGGTCCAGGAAGCGGCCTCCGGCATCCTCGCCTCCATCGCCGATGAACGCGTGTATGGGCCCTTGGTCGTCGCGTTGCGGAGTGCCGACTGGATCGTGCGCATGCATGCCGCGAAGGCCCTAGGGCGGGTGAAAAATATGGCGGCGGTCGAGCCGCTGATTCCGCTGCTGCAAGATAAAGTCAAAGCCGTGCGGGAAGAAGTCGCAACCGCCCTAGCCTTGATCGGAGAAGCCGCGATCCCTTCGTTGCTCGAGGCGTTGCAGCATACGGAATGGCTGGTTCGGCTCCATGCGGTGGAGTCGCTCGGCAAAACGAAGTCGTCACGTGCCGTTGAGCCGCTCCTCGCGCTGTTATTCAACGACCAGGATTCCGCTGTTCGCGAAGATACGGTGCGGGCCTTGGGTGAAATCGGAGATCCGCTAGCAGTCGAGTTCTTGTTCACGGCGATGCGGGAACCGGGCTTGCGCACCCTGGCGGTAGAAGCGCTCGGACGCATCGGTGACCGGCGGGCGGTGCCGGTATTGATGGAAGTGGTGTTAGGGACTTGTCCTCCTGACGTGACGCGGGCTGTCGCCGGTTGTGGCGATCAATGGAGCGAAGAAGTCATCACTCAGGCTGCGGCTGCCAGGGCTTTGGGTATCATCGGCGATGACGCCGCGGTCCCTGCGCTGGTCACCGCATTGGAGTCAACGTTTACCAGAGCTGAGGCGGCGGCGGCGTTAGCGAAATTCGGATCGAAAGTGGTTCCGTTCCTCATCCCGCTGCTGACCGGTCACCCCGATGAAAATATGCGGTATCACGTGAAGGAAACCCTGGCGCTGGCGGGATGGCGAGCCGGGCGAGTATAGACGGATGCTGAAAAAGTCCGCCAGCGGCGTTCTCGCGTCGCGCCGAGACTCAACGTACGGAGAATATTACTTGAGGCAAGTGGCCTCTCCGCTCGCAGATGATCGAAGCAGGCGGATCAAGCGAAGCTTGGTATGTACCTCCTCGTCCCGTTGCTCGCTGCGGCCTTGCTGGACGGTCTTTTTGAGCATCCTAGTAGCGTAAATAGAGCGTATCAGTATTCATTGTGTGTCCAGTGTTTCTATTGAAAGTATAAATGTCCAAAGAAACGATTGAAACGCTGGTCTCGGAGCTGGTCCATGAAGAAGACTGGCGGCGTATGCGGGCGACGGCGGCTTGTGTCGCCGGCGGACCTCGTGCCGTCCAAGCGCTGGTCGAAGCGCTTCGGACCGGGACACCCGAGCTGAAAAAAGAAGTGGCGGCGATGTTGTCGCGCATCAAAGATCCGCAGGCCGGCGTGGCGTTGGTCGGCCTGCTGGAAGACGACGATGACGTGGTGCGGAAGGCGGGAGCTAACGCGCTAGAACAGATGGCCGGGGTGCTCGATACGGACACCGCTGCAGCGCTGGTGGCGTTGCTTCCCAAGTATCAGGAGGGCGAGGCGCGGCAGCTGATGACCCATCTGGTCGGAGCTATTCCAACGGCGGTGATCCCGCTGTGCGACATGTTGAAGCACCCGGATCCGTCAGCGCAGGTGACGGCGGCGTTGATGCTCGACCAGCTTCTGGATCCCCGTTCCATCGATGCCTTCATTGATGCGATGGGCCAGCCGGCGGTGCAGGATATTGCGGTCAGTACGTTGAAAAAGCTGAGCGCCATTCGTGAGCGGATTGATGAGACCTTCAATGCCCTTCGAGATGTGGAAGGGGCGAGCGAACGCGAAGAAGCGCGGATGTCGACGGTGATCTATCTCTTGGGCATCGGGCGGCCGAGCGTAGAGATTTTAATCGAATATCTCGAAGACGATGATTGGCTGGTGCGTGAAGCGGCGGCTGATTTGTTGGGGAAGATTGCGGACGTGCGGGCAGTCGAGCCATTGATGCGGCGACTGGAGTGCGATAAGGATACCGGCGTGAAGGAGCTGGCGATCAAGGCGCTGGGATTGATCGGCGATGCCCGTCCGACGCAGCTCTATCTGGAAGCGATTCCGATTCGGCCGCTCCGGGTCTATGCGATGGAGGCGCTGGCCAAGATCAAGGATGTGGAAGTGTTGCGCCCTCATAAAGAACTCTTTGATCGTCTGCGGACGGATCGAGACGGGCTGGTGGCTTATAATGCGGGGTTGATCGCTGATAAACTTGAAGCATTAGGCGGAACCGATACCACAGGTCAGGAAGGGAATCACGAGGATGAGTAACGAGACAGAATCTGATCGGATTGATCTCCTCATTTCGGCATTGCGCGACGAAAATGAAGCGTTGCGCGATCACGCGATCGCGAGCCTCGGACAGATGGGGGCCGACGCCGTCCCGCGCCTGATCGGACTGATGGCCGATGAAGATGTCGTGATTCGAGAGGCGGCGACGACGGCGGTCGTGCGAATCGGGCCCTCCGTGGTGGAGGCGCTTTTGGATGCGTTGCAGGATGATGAGTGGGCGATTCGCGAACAGGCGGCCTCCGGACTCGGCAAGCTCAAAGACCCCCGCGCGGTCGAGCCGTTAGTGAAGGCGCTCAAAGATAAGGATGGCGCGGTGCGGACGGCGGCGGTCTGGGCGTTGGAGCGGATCGGTGATGCGCGTGCCGTCCCCGGTTTGGTGGATGTGTTGACCGACAATACGCTGCGGGAGGATGTCGCTCGTGTCTTGAAGAAAATCGGCGATGCGCGCGCGGTGGATGCGTTGATTGACGGCCTCTTGGGCAATAATTGGATGGTGCGGCGCCATGCCGCAGAGGCCTTGGGTAAGATCGGGGATCACCGCGGGGTCGGCCCGTTGATTGAATCATTGCAAGACGAAGATTGGCTGGTCAGGCGGAACGCGGCGGAATCGCTGGCGCGCCTTGGGGCGAAGGAGGCGATTCAGCCGCTCTTGCCCCTGCTGGAAGATGAAAATACGATGGTACAAGAAACCGTCGAAGGCGTACTCGCGAGCTTGGGTTGGACCGCGAAACAGTAATCGCTCCTCTTACCTTATAGACAAGAAGGATACACGTTATGGCTGATGAAGCACCGGTGAAATTGATTCAGATCGGTCCGAAGGGCGGGGAAAAGAAAGACGGGTTCAACCTGGTGACTGAGCGGGTGGTAGCCATCAACCCCGAGGCCAAGCAACTCGAAGTCGAGTTGCTCGCGTACGACGGCAAGACGGTGGTTCTCGAGGTCGCCGAAGAGGCGCTTGAAGACCTCAAAAAGCTCAAAGTCGGCGACGGGGCGACCATTCGGGTTGTTGAAGAGAATGGGAAGCGGGTCGCGAAGAGTTTCCGGATTCGTTCGAAAGATCCGAACGCGGCCAAAGCCGATGCCATGTTGCTGGATCTTAAGGATCCGCACTGGCTCAATCGGAAGTATGCGGCGGAAGTCCTGGGCGAGCTCAAGGATAGCCGCGCGGTGACGCCGCTGGTGGAGGCCTTGGTGGATGAGGTCGGCGACGTGCGGCAGCGCGCTTATGATTCGCTGATCAAGCTCGGCGGGATTTCTGTTTCCTCATTGGTGCCGTTGCTGGTGTCTGAAGAAGACGAAATCCGGCAATCGGCGACGGAGATTATCCGGAAGATCGGCAAGCCTGCCGTAGAACCGCTGGCGACGGCGTTGACGGATGCCGATGACAGGTTGAAGACCCGGATCATGAAAGTACTGGATCGGATGGGCTATAAGCCGAAGGCCAAGCAGGAGACCGGTGCTGAATTGCCCCGCCTGACCTAAGCCGCCACCGGCCGCGGCCTAGGCAGGCCGCGGTTCTCTGGTGGGTCGACCGACTGATACGTGGCGGAACCCGTGTCCCGTCACCCGGTCGGAGTCATAGACATTGCGCAGATCAAGCAGCAGCCGCTGACGCATGGATTGCTTGAGCCGGTCGAAATCGAGATTCCTGAACTGGTTCCACTCGGTCATGATGATGAGCCCGTCGGCGTTTTCAGCCACATCATAGGCTTCTTTGCATGGAATCATTCCCGGGATAAGCTTCGTAGCTTCTTCCATCGACACCGGGTCGTAGGCTCGCACGGTGGCGCCTTCCTTCATGAGCTCTTTTAGGATCGTCAAGGACGGGGCCTCGCGCATATCGTTCGTATTCGGCTTGAACGAAAGCCCCAGTACCCCGAGAGTTTTCCCAGTGAGCCCGCCGCAAGCTTCGCGGATTTTCGCAACCATTCTGAGGTGTTGTTCGTAGTTCACTTTGGCAGCTGCACCCGCAATTTGAAAGGGGTAGCCCACGCGTTCACCTGTCTGGACCAGCGCCGCGAGGTCCTTGGGGAAGCAGGACCCACCGAATCCCGGCCCTGCGTGGAGAAACTTACCGCCGATTCGATGGTCCAGCCCCATGCCCTTGGAAACCAATTGCACATCCGCGCCGACGCGCTCGCAGACCGTGGCCATCTCGTTGATAAACGAAATCTTGACGGCGAGAAAAGCGTTTGACGCGTACTTGATCATTTCCGCTGTGGGGACGTCCGTGACGACAAAGGGCGTTTCAAGCAGGTAGAGTGGCCGATAGAGGTCTTTCATGATGGCAGCGGCTTGATCGCTATCGGCGCCGAGCACCACGCGGTTCGGGCGCATGAAGTCTTCAATCGCGGATCCTTCGCGCAAGAATTCAGGGTTGGAGACAATGTCAAAATTAATCGGTTTCGTCTGGTGTTTTCGGATGACCTCCCGGAGTCGCTCGCCGGTTCCGACGGGGACAGTCGACTTGGTGACGATCACTTTATAGCCGGTCATGTGCTTGGCGATGCCACGGCCGACTTCTTCCACAAACGATAGGTCCGCAGATCCATCGCTCTTTGGGGGAGTGCCCACAGCAATGAAAATGACGAGAGCTTTATCAACGGCTTTGACGACATCTGTCGTGAAGCTCAGCCGGCCTTCTTTGATTCCTTTGGCGACCAATTCGGTGATGCCCGGTTCGAAAAACGGCACCTCTCCCTTTTCCAGCTTCTCCACTCGACGGGCATCGTTATCCATGCAAGTGACGTTGACGCCGAACTCCGCAAAGCAGGCCCCTGTGACAAGGCCGACGTAACCGGTTCCAATGACGCTGATATGCATGGGATTGTTTCTCCTTGGTAGCTAGGGTATTGGTGGACCGAAGTATAGCAATGGATCAAACAGTGGGCAATGAAATGGCTAAAATCGGCTACTTAGTGTTCAGGGTAGATTCCACGGCGTTGACTCTTCGAAAATTGGTTGAGTAGAATCCGACTCTTCTACAAGAGGGAGTACTGTTGCCGTGAACTCCGTAGGGATGCAGCGTCCGCTTGCAGTCATGATGCGGTCGGTAGCGCAGACGATTTCCCCGGATGCGACAGCTTGCGATGCCGCGCGGCAAATGCGCGCGGCAAAAGTCGGAGCGCTCTTGGTTCGTGAGGGCGCGTGCTACCTCGGGATTATCAGTGAAGCCGATCTGGTTCGAAAGGTATTGGCGGAATCCCTGGTTCCTGCTCATACGCTTGTGCGGTCAGTCATGAGCGCCCCGCTGATCACGATCGATGTGGCTGCATCGGCGCATGATGCCAGCGACGTCATGGCGCAGGCTGGTATTCGCCACTTGGCGGTGGTTGAAGGTGGAGAAGTGGCTGGAATACTTTCCGTCAGAGACCTGCTGCGTTATTTCAAGAATTGGGGACCTCAATGATCCGTGTGGCCTCTTGCCTTCTTGGTCCTGGTCAATACCTGTCTGCGCTGCCTCTCCCATGACCGTTGAAGGGACCCCTCCAATCTCGCGTGCGTTCCTGCTTTCCACTGCGCTGATCACCGGGGCGGTCGTGATGGCGCTCGAAATTCTCGGCAGCAGGCTGCTCGCCCCCGTGTTCGGAAATTCTTTGTTTGTGTGGGGGGCGCTGATCGGAGTCATCCTTGCCGCGATGAGCAGCGGCTATGCCTTCGGCGGATGGGCGTCAGATCGGTATGCAGGGGGGAGCGTGCTCGCGGGGCTGCTGCTCTTTTCAGGCTCCTGGACATTTCTCGTTGCCTGGGCTAGCCAGCCGATCTTGTTTCAAGTGGACGCCTGGATACAGGATCCACGGTGGGGTCCCTGCCTCGCCGCCACGATTCTTCTGGCGCCTCCTGCCTTTGGGCTGAGCGGGGTCTTGCCCGCGATGTTGCGGTTGGCCGTCTCTGATATGGGGCACTTGGGGCGCCACACGGGCCGCATGATTGCCTTATCAACCGTAGGAAGTCTGATCGGGACCTGGGGAACCGCGTTCTTCCTGCTCTCGTGGGTCGGCAGCCAGGCCTTGGTGGCCTGGTTGGGGACAATCCAAGTGGTACTGGGGTTGTTGTGGCTCTGGCGGGGGGCGAAAGTCAAACCTGTTGGGATATTCCTCGGACTGGCCTGCAGCGGCCTGTTCGTTGCCTTGGCGCTCCATCCCATCCAGAAATTGAACCCACCGGTTCATCAGGAAGATAGTCCCTATCAGCAAGTGCGGGTGCGGGATGACCAGTTGTTTCGGTACCTTGTGCTCGATCGTACCTTTCATGCAGTGATGTGGAAGGCCGATCCGCTTCCGCTGTTTCTGCCCTACAGCCAGCTCATGGTCGCGTCGTTAGCGTTGGTCGATCAGCCTCAACGCGGTCTGATTTTGGGACATGGCGGCGGCTCGCTGGCCAAGTGGCTGGCGCACTATTGGCCCGATCTCGAAATGGACATCATCGAGTTCGATCCGGTGGTGGTGCGGATGGCAGAAGACTATTTTGAGTATCATCCTCCAGCCAATCACCATGTGCGGGTGAAGGATGGGCGGGCGTTCCTGAATACCACCGACCACTTGTATGATGTGATTTGGATCGATGCCTTTGCCCGCCACATGATTCCGTTTCATCTGACCACAAAAGAATTCTATGCGGCAGTGCGAATGCATCTGAAACCGGATGGAGTGGTGGCGTTAAATTTGGCATCATCCGGGGAAGAGCTCGATAATGCACGGGCGGCGGCTGTCATACAGACCATGCGTGGCGAGTTCCCCGTAATTGAAACATTCGCAGTCAAAGGGCCATGGAAGAGCGGCCAGACCAAAGCGGAGAATTTGATTTTTTTTGCAGGGGGCCCGGTCACGGAACACGGACATGAATCCTTCATCGCAAAAGTAACCGCGATGGCGATGAATCGACAATTGCCAAGCGAGGCCATTGCGCTGCTCGGCTCTCATCGGACTGATCCGTGGCCAACGGGATTTGAACTGACTGACGATTTTGCTCCCTATGATGTCCTGATAGGGCGAGATGCAGCGGACCTACGGTAAGTTGCATAAAGTCATGCAAGGCATTGAATTTAATATAGTAACTCTTACTTTTCGAGCAGGTGATGAGTCGGCCCATCACGGTTCTGGACATGGAGAAGCTGCTTGCTTCCATTTTGAGCCCTATGCTATAAGTTGCGCCTCGTGATGTAGTAATTGTTAGCACAGGGTGTATGTGTGAGTGTCGGGCGGCATCGGATCAGTCAAGGCTATCAGAGCTTGGCGGAAGTTATTTACCAACCTAATCACATCTCTTCTTCTTTCTTAAGGAGGTAGGTCATGGGCAAGACGATGTTATCGGTCCTCTTTGGCCTCGGGTTGAGCGTCGCTGGAGCCTCGGCTGCTTTTGCGCTCCAAGCCGGTGGCGTTGAGATCGGCGACCTTGAAACCGGATCAGTCGTGGGCCAATCGTTCAAGGATCTGGATGTGGATGCGTCATTCTACGCCATCGAAATCGGCGCCATGAAGACATGGTATCCCCCGACGACCGTGATTGATTTTAAGACGAGGCCTGGCGCCCCGGTGCTGCTGAAGGTGACCAATAATTCGACCGCTGAGCATGGGTTCCAGCTCACTGCTGCTGTGAATCAATCAGCCCCGACGGTGTTGAACACCAAGCTGGTACTTAAGCCAGGCGAGACCAAGTATATCGGTGTCCCGACCAGTGACTTGTTCTATGCCGCGGGCAATGTGTTGGAGTATCGCTGCCATCTCCATCCGGCGCATGTCGGTGGCAAGTTGGTGATGTTGAAGTAGTTCGCTCGATTCTACGACCTCATGAAACGGCCTCCGCGGAACATTCCGCGGAGGCCGTTTCGTTTCCCTGAAAAGACGGACTGTAAGCTAGGTTTCTTCGCGTTGGCAGTCTGCCCCATCCTCAAGCGGAATGCGCTGGGCCGCAGTCAGTTTTCCTTCCTTGATGAGCAATAAATACCGATTTTCGATTGGAGCGGGTAGTTGTTTCTCAATCACGGTTGTGCGGACGTCCACGACCATTTCATTACCATCCCACTCTGTGCCGTTGACGATCCAGATATGGCTGGTGGCGTCCGGGAAGTGATGGGAAATGAAACTCTCAATGATCGATCCGAGTTCAGTAGTGCTGGCGTGGCTGATGCTGGGACTGAGGGTCGTGAGAGCAAAAAGGCTTAGGAGTAAGAGCTGGCGCATGACGGCACCTCCAGGATGGGGTGAGCGGTTCCGGTTGTCGGTAGCTGTAGAGGGGAGCCACAGCCAGTGGTAGCAGTCTACGCCCGCATTCTATTCATTTCTAGATGTATCGGTACAGACGCGGTTGAGAGTGATTGAGAGCCGGCTGGAAGAAGCGCAAAGGCCTCGGCACCTTGAGGTGACGAGGCCTTCGCACGTTCGACTATCAACCGCGGAGGGTTAGTTCCTGACACCGCTCCAGATTTTCGACTCATCGATGGCTTTGTCAGGATTCAAGGCTTTGGCCTTTGCCATCAATACGTCGGTTGTTTCCGGATAGGCCGGATCGGAGATGCAGCAATTGTCGACAGGGCAGACGGCTGCGCACTGCGGTTCATCGAAGTGCCCGACGCATTCCGTGCAACGATCATGGGTGATGATGTAGATATTGTCGCCCACGCCTTGACCGTCCCCCACGTGATGGCCCTTGCCCTCAGCATCGCTTCGGGTTTCGAAAATCGCCTCGTTGGGACATTCAGGCAGGCAAGCCCCACAGGAAATGCATTCGTCCGTAATCAGCAGTGCCATGACCCACGCCTCCTTCTCACTTCTGAGACAACAAACAATATTGACAAGATCGCGCCGCCCCGACCATAGTGCGTGCGCTGTGTGGAGGCCATTCTATTCTGTGATTCTTTTCCAAGTCAACAGAATGGCTTCCGGTCAGAAGGCCTAGAATTCACGGGAATATGGCCCATGAGACCCAGCCCGGCAAGTTAATTTTCATCGACACCGAGGGCGAATGTTATGGGCTTGACGCAGTCTCAGGGGAGCGATCGAGAGCAGAAAAAAAAGCGGATCATTATGATGATCCTGCTGGCGATCCTCCTCATGAGCGTGTCCATGTTTCTGGTGCCGCAGAAGGATACGGACATTATTGTGGTGACCTTCCCTCATGGCGAAACGATCGAAGCGGAAGTTGCAGAGACGCCGGAGAAGCTGCTGTTCGGGCTCGCGTTTCGTGATCAGTTGCCGCCCAATACGGGGATGCTTTATATCTTTGAGTCCAATGGGCTCCATCGGGTCCGAACCAAGGAATTTCGATTCCCGGTGGATATGATTTGGGTCGATGAAAGCCATCATGTAGTGCATACAGTCGAGCGCGCGAGCCCCTGCGAGAAAGATCCCTGTCCGTTCTTCGGTCCGCCGCCGGCGCCGGCGCGATATGTGTTGCAGGCAGAACCTGGATTTATCCAGCGGGTTGGTGTTGCAAACGGGGACGAGCTGAAGTATTTCCTGCGCATGTAACGGATTCGCCTGCAGAGTGCCGTGTCGTTTCTGGCCGATTGAGGAGACTGGTATGGAGGGGTTCCAACGGGTCGCTGGACTGAACGAAGTGGCTCCCGGGCAATCGAAAGTGGTGAAGGTGAATGACAAGGCCATTGCCCTGTTCAATATCGACGGGAAGTTCTATGCGATTCACAATTTGTGTCCGCATGAAGGCGGGCCGCTGAACGAAGGTCGATTGAAAGGGTATGTGGTGGCCTGTCCCTGGCATGACCTGGCCTTCGACATTCGAAGCGGGCAGGGGACCGACGGCGGGGGCTATTGCATCGGGAGTTATGAGGTGCGTGTCGAGGATGCCGATATTTATGTGGGTCCCCGTCGAAAGGCGTAATGCTGGGTTGAGGGGGAG
>MSXN01000005.1:35171-64064 GCA_002083555.1 Nitrospira sp. ST-bin5
GGGCAGTTATGAATAGTGCCGCGGAGAATATCTCGGGCTCTTCGGAAGGCCAAGGGAGTCGGGCGATCGAGGCCGTCCTGGGGCGAGCGTTTACCATTCATCTGTGGGAAGACCGTACCCGTGGCGAGCAATGGGTTCCGAGCTACAACACCAAGGCGTTGACCCTTGTGGATGATCAATTTCTCCGAGTCGCCAGTAATAACGCGGTCGAGAACGGTCAGCGCACGTTCGAGTTTCAGGGGATGCTGCTCGGGACCCATGAATTGGTATTCGAAAAGCGCATGGGGTGGAAATTCACCGCGGAAGATCGTCGGATATTCCTGATCCAAGTTGCGCCACCCGGGAAAGGCTGATCGTCGTGCCGGATATTGCATTTATCAACGGGCGATTCCTTCCCTGGCAGGAGGCCACCGTACCGATCGAAGATCGTGGGTTTCAGTTCGGCGATGGCGTGTATGAAGTCATCAGGACCTATCACGGCCGTCCCTTTGAACTGGATGCGCATCTCGACCGGCTTGATCGCAGTGCGCGTGAACTGAGTCTGATTCAGCCCTATACGAGAGCCCAGTGGACCGAATGGATTCAGCAGGGCGTTCGGGCAGCTGGATATGCAGAGGCGAAAGTTTATCTCCAGATCACCCGCGGGGTGGCTGCAAGAGACCACGCGTTTCCGTCCAACGTGACTCCGACAGTGGTGATGACGATTCGAGCGTTGGCGTCGTTTCCGGCGAAGACGAGGGAGACCGGCGTCATTGCCAAGACCTGTGAGGATTTGCGCTGGGGGCGTTGCGACATCAAGAGCGTGAATTTGTTAGCGAATGTGTTGGCACGTGAAGAGGCGAAGCGGGCCGGTGTGTTTGAGGCGATTCTGGTGAAAGATGGCCTGGTCACGGAAGGGTCGGTGAGCAATGTGATGGCGGTTCAATCGGGAACCGTAGTGACCGCCCCTGAAGGTCCGCGCATTCTCTCGGGAGTGACCCGCACGGTGGTCTTGAGCCTGGCGAGGGCGGCGGGGTTCCCGGTGCGTGAAGAATTTCTGCCGGTCGAATCGCTCTATACCGCGGATGAAGTGTTTCTGACCGGGACGACCGTGGAAGTCCTTGCGGTGGTTCAGGTGGATGGGCGGGTGATCGGGGCCGGTCGACCCGGGCCGGTTGTCGAGGCTCTGGCCTCCCGCTGGGCGGCATTGACGGGGTCGTCCCCCTTGCTTTGAGGGGGGGGCCATGTTAAGGTGCCGTCGCTGGAAGTGGGCTCAGGCCCACTTTTTTGTTTGGGCAGATGTACGGCAGTGTCAGAGGATACCGCATTGAGCATTCCGGAGCATGGATCCCGGTCTTCCATTGATCGGATTCAGGACATTCTTTCTCCGATTCTCTGGACACTAGGGTTGGAATTAGTGGACGTGGTGTGCGTCGGGCAAGGTTCCCGATCCGTGGTCCGAGTGCTGATCGACAAACCTGGTGGTGTAACCGTTTCAGATTGTGAGCGGGCCCATTTGGCGGTCGGTCCCGCGCTGGATGTTGCCGATCCATTTCCACATACCTACACGCTGGAAGTGTCATCACCCGGGCTTGACCGCCCGTTCAAGCGGCTCCAAGACTATCAGCGTGCGGTCGGGAAGCGGGTGAGCGTCAAGCTGAAGCAGCCGCTTGACGGCCAATGGCGTATTATCGGAGAGTTAGTGGAGGCGGATGAGGACTCGGTCGTTTTGGCGATCGCGTCGAAGGCCGCTACGACGGACACAGTGAAGCTTGATCGCCACTCTGTCGCGGAGGCCCGGTTAGTGATTGAGATTTAGCCGATGGTCAGGAGTGGTCACAGTCCCGCACGATCGAGCAGGAGCGTAAATTTATGAACCGAGAATTAATCGCAGTCATCGATGAGATTGGACGCCAAAAGGGCATCGAAAAGTCCCGTGTCATCGGGGCCATCGAGTCGGCCCTCCAAACCGCTGCCAAGAAGCGCTTCGGGCAGGCGGAGAATATCCAAGTCGAGATCGACTCCAAGACCGGCGAGATCTCCGTGGTCTCGAAGAAGACGATTGTCGATCACGTGAGCAACCCGAAGGCGGAAATTTCCCTTCAGGAGGCGCGCCAACTTGATAGCGAAGCGGAAGTGGGAGATGAAATCGGCTCGCTCATCGAAATGGACGAGCTCGGCCGTATCGCGGCACAGACGGCGAAGCAGGTCATCTTCCAAAAGGTGCGCGAAGCCGAGTGGGAAGCGGTTCAGAAAGAATATTCGACCAGGCAGGGCGACCTCGTCAACGGCATTATCTTGGGCATGGAACGCCGGAATTATCTGGTAGATCTCGGCAAGACGGAAGCCGTCCTCCCGATTCAGGAACAGATTCCGCGCGAGACGTATCGGCGCGGCGACCGGGTCAAGGCGATGCTATTGGAAGTCCGCCGGACGCCGAAAGATGTGCAGGTCATCCTGACGCGGAGCCATCCCCAATTCGTTTCGAAGCTGTTTGAGTTGGAAGTGCCCGAAGTCATGGAAAAGATCGTTGAGATCAAGTCGATCGTCCGGGAGCCGGGCGATCGCACGAAGATTGCCGTGACTTCGCGTGAGAAGGCGGTCGATCCGGTCGGCGCCTGTGTCGGCATCAAGGGATCGCGCGTACAGGCGGTGGTCCGCGAGTTACGGGGCGAGAAGATCGATATCATCACCTGGACGCAGGATCCTCGCGTGTTTATTGCCGAGGCGCTGAACCCGGCTACGATCGAAAAAGTCGGTATCGACGACGAGAAGAAGTCGGCGTTGGTCGTGGTCGCTGATTCGCAGCTGTCGCTGGCGATCGGGAAGAACGGGCAGAACGTGCGGTTGGCGGCTCGTTTGACCGGATGGAAGATCGATATCATCAGCGCGACGGAATACGAAAAAGAAAAAGTGGAGCGCGACAAGGAAATCAAAGCTGCGATGGCCGACGAGGCCGAAGCGCAGCGATTGCAGGAAGAGGCCCGGCAAGCCGCCAGGGCCGAAGAAAACGAATCGAACTAGAATCGAGTTCAATCAGTGTCTGCAATGCGCGTCTATGAATTAGCGAAGAAGCTGGGGATCGAGAATAAAGATCTCATCCCTGAACTCAAGAAGATGGGTGTGCCTGTCGCCTCTCACAGCAGTGCGCTCGATGACGACACGGTGCAAAAAGCTCTGGACAAACTCAGCCCGAAAGCCAAAGGGGCCGTAAAGGCGAGTGGGAAGGCGTCAGGCGACGATGTGGTCGGAAAAACACGCGACACTGAGGTAAAGCACGAAAGTGGGCATGGCGCCAAGGCGTCTGCCTCCAAGGCGGCGATTGTGGAGGAGCCGGCAAAGACGGACAAGCGGCGCATTCTCATCAAGCGCAAAAAGGAAGATGAGCCTGTTGAGGCCAGCAGTCTGGTAGCTCCCCCGCCGAGTGAGGTCGAGACCTCAGCCGTCGCTGCGACATCCGTTGCGCATCCAGCGGTGAGTGAACCGCCCCCTCCTCCCCCTGTGGTTCTGCCGGAGTTGCCGGAAATTGGAACGATCCTCGCGCAGCCTCCGCCCCCTCCGGTCGAGACGGTTGTTATAAAGCCCGCGGCTGTTACGCCAGGAGCTATTCTGACGCCGGAAGCGCTCGCAGCGAAAAAGAAGAGCTTGGCGCTTGAAGCGATTGAGGCGGAAGGCCTCAAGGAAAAGCTCAAAAAAGCCAAAAAGACCGGTCGTCCCAAAGAAGAGCCAGATGTGAAGCATCGTGAAGATGCAGCCCGGTGGCAGGATCTTCGTGCCATTCCGACTGTGCAGCGCCGCGATGATCGCTCCCGGCATCTCCATCATAGTACCCCATCCGAAATTACCAAGCCGCGTAGAAAGAGCGTCAAGGTGACGGTGGGGACGACAGTGAAAGAGTTTGCCGAGCTGATCGGGCAACGTCCGGCTGACATCGTTCGAAAGTTGATGGAGATGGGGCAGATGCTCACCTTCAATCAGCCGATGAACATGGATGTGGCCTCGATGATTGCCGAGGAAGCCGGCGTCAAGATAGAAATCTCCGTTGAAAAGGCCGGCGATGAACTCCTGGAGGCCGTGGTGCAGGCGGGAGAAGGCGATGAGCGCCTTGAGCCCAGGCCGCCGGTTGTCACTATCATGGGCCATGTCGACCACGGGAAGACCTCTCTTCTCGATGCCATCAGGCAAACAAAGGTGGCCGAGGGCGAAGCGGGCGGCATTACCCAGCACATCGGGGCCTATACCGTGTCGGTCCATGGGAAGCAGGTCACATTCCTGGACACGCCGGGCCACGAAGCGTTTACGGCCATGCGGTCGCGCGGCGCGAAGGTGACGGATATCGTCATTCTTGTGGTGGCTGCCGACGATGGCGTGATGCCGCAGACCATCGAAGCGATCAATCATGCAAAAGCGGCCGGAGTGCCACTGATTGTGGCGATGAACAAGATCGACAAGCCTGAAGCCAATCCCGACCGGGTGCGCAACGCGCTGTCCGAGCACGGACTGATTTCAGAAGCCTGGGGCGGCGATACCATCATGGTGGAGGTATCGGCCAAACAGAGGACCGGTCTTGATACGTTGCTCGAAATGATTCTGCTCCAGTCGGAAGTATTGGAGCTGAAGGCCGATCCCCATCGCCAGGCAAAGGGAACGGTGGTCGAGGCTAAGCTCGAGCGTGGTCGTGGCCCTGTTGCGACCGTGCTGGTTCAGAGCGGTACGCTCAAAGTGGGCGATGTGTTTGTGGTCGGAACGTTCAGCGGTCGCGTCCGTGCCTTGCTCAATGACCAGGGTGTCAAGACGCAGCAGGCGACGCCGTCGATTCCTGTCGAGGTGATCGGGTTGCCGGGGGTGCCTTCCGCCGGAGATGTGTTCCAAGTAGTCTCCGACGAGCGAGTGGCGCGAGAAATTGCCGATGAGCGGGCGCAGAAACAGCGCACGGCGGATCTCGCGGGTCAGACGAAGGTCTCGCTCGACGATCTCTTTGCCAGAATTAAAGAAGGGTCAGCCAAGGAACTCGCCATCGTCATTAAGGCGGATGTGCAGGGGTCATCTGAAGCGCTGGCTGCGGCAGTCGAAAAGCTTCCAACCCCTGCGGTCAGGATCCGGGTCATTCACAACGGCGTTGGGGGAGTCACGGAGTCCGATGTGCTCCTGGCTGCCGCCTCGCGCGCGATTATTATCGGGTTCAATGTTCGTCCCGAACCGAAAGCCGCGTCCCTGGCCGAGCAGCAAGGGGTGGACGTTCGTTTGTACACGATTATTTATGAAGCGCTGTCCGACATTAAGGCCGCGATGGAAGGGTTGCTTGACCCCACGCTTAAGGAGCGGTCGTTGGGCCGGGCGGAAGTGCGCCAAGTTTTCACAATTCCCAAGGCCGGCGTCGTGGCTGGTTCCTACGTGGTCGAGGGCACGATCTCTCGAGCGGCGGTGGGAGTCAGGCTCATTCGAGACAACGTGGTGGTGTTCGAAGGCCGCCTCGGCTCGTTGCGCCGGTTCAAGGATGACGTGCGTGAAGTGCAGCAGGGATACGAGTGCGGTATCAGCATCGAGAACTTTAACGACATCAAGGCTGGCGATGTGATCGAGGCCTATACGATCGATAAGATCGCGGGGAAGCTCTAAGTCGCAGAGCCGGTAGGTGTGATGTGTGGCTGGGATGGTCGTGGGAGTCTGCACCGTCGAGTTGTGGATTCCGGAAAGTCAGTCGCTCAAGGATAAGCGGCAGGTTTTGCATAGCCTGAAGGATCGCCTGCGAGGCAAGTTCAATCTTTCCATTGCCGAAGTGGACGGGCAAGACCTCTGGCAAAAAGCGGTGCTCGGGATGGCCTGTGTGGCGAATGACGGGAGCCACGTCGAACAAGTCGTCGAGCAGGCGCTCAACGTCATCAAGAGTATGCCAACCATTGAAGTTGTTCGTGTGCATCGGGAGCTCTTGTGACGCACATGCGTGTGAGATCGGGAAGAAGTAGGCAGGAAGAGCGACCGTGCGACAGGTGGGCGATGTCCAAGACGACCTATAAGCGATCAGACCGAGTGGCCGACCAGATTCGCATGGAGGTGGCGGACATCTTGATGCGCAAGATCAAGGATCCGCGTGTGCGGTCGGTCACGGTCACCGATGTCGAGCTGACGGCGGATCTACGGATCGCCTATATCTTCGTCACGACGATGGAGAAGGAGCAGGCTGAGCGCGATGTGTTCGCCGGATTATCGAAGGCCAGCGGCTTCGTTCGCGCCGAGCTGGGCCGGCGATTGGCATTGCGGTATTTGCCTGAAATCATCTTTAAACGAGATGAGACGGGCCCCCGCGGTGATCGAGTCATGAAACTGCTCGATGAATTGCAGCCGCATGAGACGGCCCAAGACGCCTCCGATGACACGTCCGGTCCGGCGGAGTTGATCATTCCCCCGATGAGAACGAAGTGATGGCGTTGGTGACAGAAGGGCGGCAAAAGACTCGTGTGGGCGATGGCGTGCTCATCGTCAACAAAGAGGCGGGCTGGACCTCCCATGATGTGGTGGCGAAAGTACGGGGCCTGTTGGGCGGGGCTAAGGTCGGCCATGCCGGCACGCTGGATCCCGCGGCGACGGGCGTGTTGCCGCTGCTGATCGGGAAAGCGACGCGGGTGGCGGAATATCTGGTGGGTTGGGACAAGGAGTATCGTGCGGTCCTGCGGTTGGGTGAAACGACGGATACGCAGGATGCGACCGGGACCGTGCTTCGGCGGGTGGAGACGGCCGGTGTGAGTGCCGAAATTCTTGACGGCGTGGTCGCTCGATTTCGCGGGCCGCAAAAGCAAATGCCCCCGATGTATTCGGCGGTGAAGGTGGCTGGGCGACCGTTATATAAGGCAGCACGTGCCGGAGAAACCGTTGAGCGGACAGAACGAGACATCGTCATTCACGAGCTCGAGGTGACGGCTGTCGACGGACGCGACATTGCATTGCGAGTCGTCTGTTCGAAAGGAACCTATATCCGGACATTGTGTGCCGATATGGGGCAGGCATTGGGCGTCGGCGGACATCTGCTGTCGCTTGAGCGCACGCGCGTCGGGTCGCTGACGATCGAGCAGGGGCTGACGGTCGATCAGATTGCCGCTCATGTGACGATTGGCTCGGTCGGATCTATCTTATTGACGCTGGATCAGGTGTTGGTGGAGCTGCCGCTTGTGACGGTGACGATGGAGCAAGCCGTACGCGTGCTGCACGGGGCGCCAATCGGGTTGCCGCACGATCTGTCGCCCACCTCGTTGCCCATCCGCCTGAAGGATGAGCAGGGACGGTTGTTGGCAATCGGTGCGTATGACGGGCAAGGTAAAGGGTCGGTCAGAATTGACAAAGTGTTAGTCGACAGTGAATCACTCAATTAAAAGGCAGGAGGAGTACGAGTCATGGCCTTGTTGAAGGAAGCAAAGACGGAGTTGATCAAGCAGTATCGCCAGCACGATACGGATTCGGGATCCCCCGAAGTTCAGATTGCGGTGTTGACCAACCGGATTACCTATTTGACCGAGCATTTCAAGCTGCATAAGAAGGATCACCATTCACGGCGTGGTCTCTTGCAGCTGGTCGGACGGCGGCGGCGGTTGCTCGACTATCTGCGTGGCGTCGATGAAGCGCGCTATCGGGCAGTCATCGAACGACTCGGTATTCGCAAGTAGTCGAAAGAGAGACGGACGCAAGCCGCTGTCGCACAGAGAGTGCGACAGCGCGGAACGCATGTCGCACAGGTGAACACGGAGATACGCTCGCGTGCGAGCGTATCTCTGTGGGCATCTGTGGGACCCAACCTGGAGGAAACCATAGATGGTACATGTTGTTGAATTAGAGATTGCAGGCCGCACTTTGCGGCTTGAAACCGGTCGAGTAGCGAAACAGGCCGACGGCTCGATTTGGGCCACCTACGGCGACACCGTCATATTGGCCACTGCGGTGGCGTCACAGAACGCCAAGCCCGGTATCGATTTTCTGCCCCTCACGGTCGATTACATTGAAAAAGCGTACGCCGCTGGAAAGATCCCGGGAGGATATTTCAAGCGCGAGGGTCGTCCGGCGGAAAAGGAAGTCCTGACCAGCCGCTTGATCGATCGCCCGCTGCGACCGCTCTTCCCCGAAGGCTACTACTTCGAAACCCAGGTCATCGCGTCGGTCTTGTCCGCAGACAAAACAGGCGCGACGGATGTGGTCGGCATTACCGCGGCCTCCGCAGCCTTGTCGATTTCGAATATCCCGTTCGCAGGACCCGTGGCCGGTGTGAAGATCGGTCGGGTGAAAGGCCAGTTTGTCGTGAATCCCGACCTGGAGACCTTGGAGATCAGCGATCTCCATTTGGTGGTAGCAGGGACGGCCGATGCAATCATGATGGTCGAAGCGGGCGCCAATGAATTGCCCGAGGCCACCATGCTGGAAGCCCTGGCGTTGGCCCATGCCGAGATCAAGAAGATCGTTGCGAAGATTTCCGAACTGGCCAAGCTGGTCGGGAGCAAGAAGCGCGAAGTGAAAGTCGAAGCGATCGATCCGGCGCTGGCTGCCAAAGTGAAGGCAATGGTCGCCCAGCCCATTCGCGATGCGATTATGATCCCGAACAAGGCCGCGCGTCAGGAGCGATTGGATCAAGTGATGGCCGAGGCCGTCGAGAAGCTCAAAAATCCCGAGGTGCCCACCACCGAGCGCCACGTCAAGATCGTCTTCCACGGGTTGGAATACACCGAAGTCCGGAACATGATTCTCGAAAAGCGCTCACGGGCCGACGGGCGCGGCCCGGCGGATATCCGTCCGATCACGTGCGAAGTCGGGGCCTTGCCCCGGGCGCACGGGTCCGCCATTTTCACGCGCGGCGAGACGCAGAGTCTTGCGGTCGTGACGCTGGGGACGACAGACGACGAGCAGCGCATCGATGCGCTGGAGGGCGAGTACACTCGCACCTTCATGCTGCATTACAATTTCCCGCCCTTCAGTGTCGGCGAGGCGCGGCCGCTTCGGACGCCGGGTCGGCGCGAGGTCGGTCACGGCGCGCTGGCAGAGCGGGCGTTGAAGCCGGTCATCCCCGGGAAAGACGTGTTCCCCTACACGCTCCGTATCGTCTCTGAAATTCTGGAGTCCAACGGATCGTCGTCGATGGCGACCGTCTGCGGCGGCACCCTGGCGATGCTGGATGCCGGCATTCCCATCAAGGAGCCTGTGGCGGGTATTGCGATGGGCCTGATTAAGGAAGGAGATGGAGTCATCATCCTTTCCGATATCCTCGGTCTCGAAGACCATTTGGGCGATATGGATTTCAAAGTCTGCGGAACGAAGAATGGCGTGACAGCCTTGCAGATGGACATCAAGATCGGCGGGATCACAATGGCGTTGATGCAACAGGCGCTGGAGCAGGCCCGTACCGGACGCATTCATATCCTAGAGCGGATGGCCTCGGCGTTGACCACGCATCGTGCGAACCTCTCGCCGTTTGCCCCGCGTATCTATACGGTTAAGGTCAAGCAGGATAAGATTCGTGACATCATCGGCCAGGGCGGGAAAACCATTCGCGCGATCCAGGCCGATTGCGGCGTCAAGATCAATATCGAAGACACCGGCATCGTCACCATCGCATCCGCCGACGAGGCCTCGCTGCAGAAGGCGAAGGATATGATCAGCCGGCTGACCGAGGAAGTCGAAATCGGCAAGATCTATATGGGCACGGTTCGCAAGATCATGGATTTCGGCGCGTTCGTCGAAGTGTTGCCGGGTACCGATGGTCTCGTGCACATTTCTCAATTGGCGCACCATCGCGTGAAGGCCGTGTCCGACGAAGTCGCAGAAGGCGATCAGATTATGGTGAAGGTCTTGGAGATCGATCGGCAGGGCAAGATCCGGTTGAGCCGGAAAGAGACCATGCCGGCTCCGGCAGGGGGCTCACAGGAACCAGCGGCCGAGTAATCCGCGTGTATCGCAAACTCATTCTGGAGAACGGGGTCCGCTTGGTAACCGAGCGGATCCCCACTCTCAAGTCAGTCACCGTCGGCATTTGGGTCAACGCCGGATCGCGTGACGAACAGCCGGCACAAGCCGGATACTCCCACTTCATCGAACACATGTTTTTCAAGGGGACGACCAGCCGGTCGGCTACCGACATCTCGCGCGAGATCGATGCGCTGGGCGGCGAGATGAATGCCTTTACCACGCGCGAGACTACTACGTTCTACGTGAAAGTGCTCGACCAACATCTGCCGAAGGCCCTCGACCTGCTCTCCGATCTCTTGCACCGCTCCAAATTCGCTCCGAAGGATATCGAGAAAGAAAAGCAGGTCGTGCTGGAAGAAATCCGCATGGTGCAGGATGATCCGGAGGATCTTGTTCAGGAGCTCCATACCGGCCAAGTCATGGGCCGTCATCCGTTGGGCCGTCCGATTCTTGGGCGGGCCGCGACGATCGGGGCGTTGGGGCGGCATGACCTTCTCGACTATGTCGATGCGCGGTACCAGCCGCAGGAGATTGTCGTCGCAGTGGCAGGAAGTTTTGACCAGCGAGCGCTTGAACGGACCATTGCGCGCGAGTTCGGCCGTCGTCGTCCGTCATCGCCGCAGCCGCATGTGCGCCGTTCGCCGGAGATTCTCGGCGGCGTGGTGATGCAGCAAAAGAAGTTGGAGCAGGTCCATCTCTGCATCGGCATGAAGGGGATTTCCGCCGGCCATCCGGATCGGTATGCCGCGTATGTGTTGAACAGTGTGCTGGGCGGGAGCGTAAGTTCGCGGTTGTTTCAAGAAGTCAGGGAAAAGCGGGGGCTGGCCTATTCGATCTACTCCTTTCTCTCCGGCTATTCAGACGGCGGGACCATCACCGTGTATGCGGGAACGCGCCAGAAAGAAGTCGAACGGGTGCTCGACGTCATTCGCCGCGAGATTCGCCGCATGGCGGCCAACGGCATCACTCGGGATGAATTGAAGCGGACAAAGGATCAAATGAAAGGCAGTCTGATGCTCAGTCTGGAGAGTTCGCATAGTCGGATGAACAAGCTGGCCAAGGACGAGATGATCAAGGGAAAGCACACGTCACTCGATGACATGACGCGAGCCATTGATGCTGTGACCTTCAAGCAGATGGGGCGAGTCTCGCAGGAGCTTCTCGACGAAAAATCGATGGCGATCACCGGTCTTGGGCCTCTGTCTGCGCGCCAACTCCAGCTCGTGAGATGAGAATTTTTTAATAGAGCTGTATGGCAGACAGAATAAATGCCTGAGTAAATGTTGTCTAACATGTTGCTATCTATGCTGTTTATCTGTGGATTAAAAGTTTATTAGAGAGTCAAACATTTTCTTGACACTAATTGACCGTTTCAGTACGATTGCGCCGGTCTAGTGAACCTGAAATTTTAAACGGGGAACAACTGCGAAAGAGAAAGAGGGAAGGGGGTGGCCGAACACTTTCTCCTCAGCGCTGTAGCCTCTGATCATTCGGTAGTAGATGCATTCATCGCTTTCAAAGTGAACGTTCATTAGGTTGTGGGTTTTATTTTTATGAAGGAGGGACTAGGTATGAAGAGGGTCTTAGTACTAGCCGCCGTTGCAGTGTTCTCAGTGGCTGGCTTGCTATCGGCCGGATTTGCCGTGGCCGCCGATGCTCCAGCTGGAGGTGGTCCTGCTACCGACGTGGTCGGTGGAAAGGTCATGAAGGGGGATGCCGCCAAGACGCTTCAGGGTCGTGTCTGGTCGCAGTGGGCCGACAATCCCGATAGCGAGTTGCTGTTCGGTATCCAGTATTGGAACACCGGTGATCCTGCTTCAGGAACCCCGGCCGGCCGTTCGTCAACCATGATGGACGTCAAGCCTCCGGATCCTTTGGTCACCTGCTGTGGTTGGGGCTTTGTCGGCGGGACCGACAAGAACAACGCCTACGCAGGCTGGTACCATGCCGCCACGACGGTGCGTTTGGCTGTGAAGGACAAGGCGTTGATGGATCAGATCATCAAGGCTGCGCAGGAACTCGTGGCCATGGAAGTAACCTTGGACGGCCGGACCATTACCGGATTCAAGGTTCTCAAGTAATCGATTTCATCACGCTTTCATTCTTTCATGTTGTTGAAGGAGGATTCGATTATGAAGCTTCAGAAGCAAGGCGGGGCCGTGATGGCAGCTGTTGCCCTGGTAGTCGGCATGGCTTCCAGCGCACTGGCCATCGAAGCATTTCAAGAGCGGTTTGAGTGGGGAGATCTCAGCAAGCCCACCACATTGCAGGGTCGAGTGATCGTGCTGGATCCTTATGATGAAGCGGTGTGGATTAATGTCGCGGTGTTCGGCGGCAACGCCGAGAGCGGCTTGTTCTGGCAAAAGGTTCACCCGGGCAAGAACCTCAAGTTCTACGCGGACAAGGGTGCTTGGGAAGAGTTGAAGAAGATGGGCCGCCCGCATTCCGGACCGGCAGCCGCGAAAGAAGTGCCTCCGGGAAGCACGACCGACCTGGTTGAGTTTGTCGTCACGGAGACCGAGCAGAACCATCGCGTAATCTCGTCCGTGAAGAAGCTTCCCGAGAATGCCGGTGCTCCAGGGAAGACCATGAGCATTTCCAGCCTTCGTCTAAAGGAGTGCGCTGGTAAGAACGAAGCCGATGCTGGCTGTGCAGCAGCTAAGCAGGTGCTCAATACCTCGCCGAAGTCCCCGGATGGAGCCAGCATCCCGCAGCTCTATGATGTAATGGTGCCAGGTGGACATACCCTCGGTGGTTTGATCCCTTGGGAAGCCAAGTATAACTTGCCAGGCGGCGGGCACTGATCTAGTTCCAAGTTCGTAAGAAAAGGCGGTCGCTCCTCACGGGGCGGCCGCCTTTTTCCTTTCCTGCCGATGCGTTCCTGCTGAGCTGTATTGGGAAGAGGTGGGAATAGAGAGGCTGCGACGACCTGGCAACTGTTGAGTCAGGAAGTGCAATGGCCCGATAAAGCTCTCTCACAAGCCGTTCCGGAAGATGAGAGATACCTTCGTCAGCCCTTTTGATGGCGGGAGGCATTCCCTGCAAAGAGAACGAGCCCTGCAAGCATCACGCTGATTCCGACGACAATCGCGCTCATCGTGCGTAGTTGACGATCTGCCTCATCCCGGACTTCACCCGCTATCTTCGCGACGACTTCTAACAACAGATCCAGCTCTAGCGTCACGGCGATAAATTTGGATCCCGCCCGTTCCACCGCGTTTCCCTCCGCGGCATCCCGCAGGCGCTTCGCCTCGTCGGGTGAAGTGGTCTTCCAGCGTTGTTGAATCAGGCCGATAGTCTGCTCGGAAGTCGCCATATAGTCCGCGAGGCGTTCCTTGACCGCCTGGAGTTCGCGTAGTTCATCGGCCGTTCCGCTTCTCTTGATGGTCGCACTATTGGCGGCTTTGATGAATCGCTCGATAGGCTGCTCAATCTGTGCCCGTCGTTCCGTTAAGCCTGAGGTAATACTCTCAAAGTCCTTTTGTGAATCGGCTTCGATCGCACGCAGTACAGACGTTCGATAGCGAATGAGTTTGGCATTGATGTGGCCGAGATCGGTGGTGGCCAGAGTGTACTCCGCATAGATGACTCGGAGTTCCTGATCCACGCGACTGAGAGAGTAGCCTCCCCAGAGACCGGCCAACAGGATGAGCAAGCTGATAAGAATAGATCGCACGTACGCACAATATCTGAATGAGACAAAGAATACCAATGTAGGACGACGGAATGGTCTGCTCTGCTCCGCTCCGCAACGGAGATTCCCGCTATTTAAGTCGCATCGTGCGCCCTTCAATCTTGAGATCCCCCAGGAACTTTTTGAAATTCGTTTGAAAGAGGTCGGTTGTCAAATGCTGGGCATCCTCAGGATCAAACCAAAACACTCGGTCGTTTCCTTCTCCGGAGACATGCTCCCGGACGACGCTCTCATCCGAGTGGTTGACGATTTGAAACGTCAGCGCGTTTGTAGCAGTGAGATCCGTATGCATGAAGCCGCTCTTGGCATCGACGGACAGGCTCTGAATAGTTCCGGCAATCGTGATGTCAGCGCTGTCGCTCCCCGGCGTGCGTACCAGCGATGCTTTCCAGCCCTGACGGCTGAGGTAGTCGACGAGGGCTTGGGCTGCGGCTTTGGCTACGTTTCCACTCGGTAGGTCAAAATAACTGACTCCGCCCCAGAGGTGCGATCTGGTTCCGAGATGGCTTTGATTGGGCCGATGATCCTCGAAGGGGAGGACGGCTATCCGGGGGCCTGGGGTGGCAATTACCTCTGTCCCTCCGGATGGAATTCCTCCGGGGATGACGATATCAATGCGCTCGCCCTTGCCGGCACAGCCTGCCAGCATGACCATTCCAACAGACATTAGGAGCGTGCATGACAGATGTTTCACCATTGCCTCCTTCTCACGATGGCTGGTCCCCTCTTATGGACCGGTACAGCAGTTATTGCACGACAAAATGCGCGCGACGGTTGTATTTCCAGCAGCCTTCGTTGTGTTCTTTGCAGGCAGGCTTCACTTCTCCGTAGCTCGTAGTATGGAGGCGGGAGGAGGGAATCCCGAAATTCTCCAAGTATCGCTTCGCTGACTTTGCCCGTTTTTCACCGAGCACCAGGTTATACGCCAGTGTCCCGCGTTCGTCGCAGTGACCTTCAATTAAGATCGATCTGCCGGATTCACGTCGCATCCATTGTCCGTTGTCTTCGAGTGCTGATTGCGCATCAGTGCGAATATTGTACTGATCGAAATCGAAGTAAATATCTCGGAGTCCGCTGCCGTCAGGACTCCTTCTCGTCTCCTGCAATGAAGTCATGCCGTTGGAGGGGTGGCCGCCAGCTTGTGTTGCCGATGGAAGTTGATTGTTTCGGGTTTCCTGACTTTGAAGTGGGCGGTTGTCGGCAGGGGGCTCTATGGAGGTAATCCGATCGGGTTGTATGGACTCCGCTTGAGGTTGGCTCTTGGTCGTCATGGATTGGTCTCCGGAGCTGGAAGATTGCTGTTTGCTTGCACAGCTAACCACGTTAAGTATAAGCCCGCCCAGGGATAAGACCGTCCACAGATACAAGAACGTTCGGCCCAGGTTTCGGATCATTCGTCACCTCTTGGCTGAATAGGGTTGGGTGGCATGCCACTGAGGTTTCCACCGCTGTCCATGATGAAATCTGTATAGGGTGAGACGGGACGTGTTGTCGCCCTTGGTAAAGTTCCGACGAGGGACGGAATCACGAATATATTGGGAATAGCTCTGCTGACTTGCGGGTGTAACGCTTTCGATGCGAAGAGCGTCGTCATTTTTCGCGTGGTTGATCCTTGAATACCCGCAAGACGAGTAACACGAAGAGAACCCCGAACACCAGGCTTCCTCCGAGAAAAATCATGTCGTCAGCCGACATAGAAGGACTTTCTGTTTCTATTAATGCCGGGGAATGGCCGCTTTGTCGGTAAAACTAACGGTCGCGGGTTCTGGATACCCATCCGTTTTACTCAAAAAGACACAGCGCGCGAGGCCAGATCAGTCGTTCACGCGAGCGAAGTGAGGCACGGCAAGAGAGGCCGTTTCCTGCGCGCCATCATTCGGTCGTTCCCATGGGACTGATCTGGTGTCTCGATCATTGGGCCCCGTCCTGTCGTATCTCACTACAGTATCGACAAAGGGTGTGGCACCGCCACACTTGGGAGGTCTCCAGGTTGTGCAGGATGAAAAACCTGGACTGGTCCGTCCATTTCTCTTCGCTGGCCTGTTCCGAAAGGCCGTCCTGCACACGATGACAGGCGTCGCACAGCAAGACGACGGGATAGCTCAGCCATTGTCCCGGCGTGGTGGCTTGTCCGGATTCGTCCTCCAACTGCATGTGCACCGCCTGGCCGGAGAGGCCGTTGAGTTATGGCATCCTATACGGGCTTTTGTCGCGGGATGGAACTCGTAGTTTCCGAAGGTGCCGGCTGTATTTTTACGAGGGGGCGCGTCGCGCTGATGGAGCTAGGTGGGGGTGACAAGCCCGTGGGTTACGGCATACTTGATCAGGTCGGCTGTATTCTCAAGCTGCAGGTGTTCCAGGATCTGTCCCTTGTGGAATTCAACGGTTCTCGGTGAAATCTTCAGCACATTGGCGATGTCTTTGGCGGTGCGCCCTTCGGTGAGCAGTTGCAGGACTTCCTTCTGACGCAGCGTGAGGCCATCAGTGCCACCCCCCCTTGCAGCTGGTGTGGCGAGAAAGACGCTCAGGAGATCCTTCGTAATGAGCGGGGTAATATAGGAGTGCCCGGCAAGGACTGCCCTGATCGCCTGCTCCAACTCATCGACAGCTGATCGTTTCAGGACATAGGCAGAGGCGCCGGCTTCAAACGCAGAGCGGACATATTCGGTGTCGGCATGCATCGTGACGAAGATCAGCTTCGCCGTCGGGCAGAGTTTCTTGAGATGGGCAGCCGCATCAATCCCGTTCAGGAGCGGCATGGACACGTCGAGAATGATTACGTCCGGCTGAAGAGTTTTGGCCGACTCGATCAGTGTGCGACCGTCGGGGGCGGTGCCGACCAGATCGTACCGGTTTTCCAGAATACGCTTGAATCCCTCAATGATAAGCGCGTGGTCATCGGCCAGCAGAATACGGGGTTTATGCACGCGGTGCTCCTGTCGTCAGGGGAATTTCGACATGGATGTGGGTGCCTTGAGAGGGCGTGGAATTGATTCCGAATCGACCCTTTGCCAGGCGAACCCGTTCTTTCATGCTGAGAAGCCCCAGATGGGCCCCCGTCTGTGAGAGTTGCGCCCGGTCGAATCCCTTGCCGTTGTCGTGGACAGACAGCGACACGAGATCGTCTTCGCAGATCAACTCGACTTCAACCTGAGAGGCGTGGGCGTGGCGGACAATGTTGCTCAGACTTTCCTGTAGGATCCGGTAGAGACAGATCGCGATTTCGGCAGGAAGCGCCGTCGTGGGGTCTCGATGGACATAGGCTATCTTGATTCCTGTTCGGGCGGTGAAATCATCGATCTGGCGTCGAATGGCTTTCACGAGTCCAAGATCGTCGAGGATGGAGGGGTGAAATCGATAGGCCATCTGGCGCACGTCATCGGAAATGGCGGTCAGCCGGTCAGAGACCAGGCAAATCGTCGAGCGGAGCGAGTGCGCATCGGAGGACTCGCCTTTCTCGGCCTGCCGCAAATCCATCGAGAGCATGGCGAGCCGTTGATTGATATCGTCGTGGAGGTCCCGTGAAATCCGCCTGCGGTCCTCTTCCTGTGCGGTGAGGAGTTGTCCGGCCAACGCGCGCAATTCTTCACGGCTCTGTCGGAGCTCTTGCTGATTGGCCTGCAGCACCGCTTCGCTGTTCCGAAGCGATCGCTCGGTTTCTATCCGCTCCGCGATCTCCTCCACCAGGGCATGGTTCACATCGGCAAGTTCCTGGGTGCGCTGTCGAACCCGTATCTCGAGATCATCGTGGGCCCGTTGCAACGTGTCTTCTGCTCTCCGCTGATGGAGGAAGAACAAGACCGGTAGCCAAATCGCCGTCAAACTAAAGAGCCGGTTCGTTACGCCCATCCAGAGGGGGACCCCGTCGAGCGTGGGGCTCAGAATTACGTCGGCCATCGCCAGTACCGAACAGATGGCGGCGGTGATCACCGGCCCTGTCCGATTCGGCAACAAGAACGAGAGAATGACGAGTCCTCCGTAGAGCACTCCGTTTCCGATTCCTAGCGGGAGATAGAGGTCAAGACAGAAGAGGGCGATCCCTAGACCGATAATCGCCAGGAGAAGTCGTTGATTGGCATCGACTGCCATGAAGCGCCTCGCGGGCAGTTATTATCCGACGATTGAGGAAGCGGCATCAAGGGGGAGGGAGCCCTCAGGATGTGGCGTTCCTCGTCGAGGGAGTCGCTTTTCGCTGGAGGTCCGCGAGGCGGTTGAGGGCGTCCAGTGGCGTCATTGAAAACAGATCGATCTGTCGGACCTCCTCAACGAGGGGGTGCGGTTGCGGCAACGGCGGGGCAACAGGCTCTGTGTGGGGCGCTGACTCTGCGATCTGGGCCGACTCCGGTCGCTCCAACTGCACAAGGACATCCTGGGCTCGTGTGATGACGGATGGCGGCAGCCCTGCCAGTTTCGCGACGTAAATGCCGTAGCTGCGGTCCGCTCCTCCGGCGACAATCTTTCGGAGAAAGACCACATCGCCGTCACGCTCTTGCACCGCCACACGGAAATTCTTGATCCCGTCACGCTGTTGTTCCAATTGGGTCATCTCATGATAGTGCGTGGCGAACAACGTTCGTGCTCCGAGCGTCCTGCGATCATGGATATATTCTGCGACCGCCCAGGCAATACTGAGCCCGTCATAGGTACTGGTGCCCCGCCCGATTTCGTCGAGCAGGATCAGGCTCCGCACGGTCGCGCTGTGAAGAATCGTGGCGGTTTCCACCATCTCCACCATGAAGGTGCTGTGGCCGCTGGCGAGATTATCCGAGGCTCCGACGCGGGTGAAGATCCGGTCAACCACGCCGATCGTTGCGGAAGCGGCAGGAACAAAACTGCCGACTTGCGCTAGCAGGACGATCAAGGCGACTTGGCGAAGGAAGGTGCTTTTGCCGGCCATATTCGGCCCGGTCAGGATCTGAAGCCGGTGGGAGTCCAGATTCAGGAATGTGTCGTTCGGCACGAATGCCATGTCTTCAGTCAGCCGTTCTACGACGGGATGGCGGCCGCCGCGAATGTCGATCAACCCGCTCTCATTGATCACAGGCTTTGTATATTGACTCAGTGCGGCGGTTTCAGCCAGTCCGGCCAGGACATCGATCAAGGCCAGTTTCCCGGCCATCTCTTGCAGGCGGTCTGCGTGGCCGGCGAGAGTCGTGCGAAGCTGGGCGAATAGATCCTGCTCCAGTGCCAGGAGTTTCACTTCGGCGCCCGTGACGCGTTCTTCAAGTTCTTTCAACTCGGGGGTCATGAATCGCTCGGCGTTGACCAGTGTTTGCTTGCGGATAAAGTCCGCCGGCACGCGGGCCAAATTGGCCTTGGTGATTTCGATGTAGTAGCCGAACACTTGGTTGTAGCGGACTTTCAGGGATTCGATGCCGGTCCGTTCACGTTCTTTCGCCTCCAATGCCGCAATCCAGTGTTTGCCTTCGGTGTTGGCTTTTCGCAGTTCATCCACGTCAGCGTGGTATCCGTCGCGAATCACGCCTCCGTCCCGAAGGGACATCGGCGCTTCCGGTTGAAGGGCCTGTTCGATCAGTTCGGCGAGATCCCGCCCGTCGTCCCACGCTTCGCGGGCTTCGGCGAGCTGGGGGCTTAGGAGCGGAGTCAGCTGCGTTGCAATTTCCGGAAGGGCGGCGAGGGAGTCCTTCAGTGCCAGGAGTTCCCGGGGGCCCGCCACGCCGAGAACGATGCGGCCACTCAGGCGTGAGAGATCCTGTACGGCTCTGAGCGCCGCGCGCAATGCCACGCGCGCCGCAATCCGGTCTTTCAATTCTCCGACGGCATCGAGTCGGGCTTGGATGGCATCACTGTGAATCAGCGGCCGGACCAACCATTGGCGGAGCAGGCGGCTTCCCATGGCGGTGACGGTTCGATCCAGTACAGAGAGCAGCGTGGCAGGTTTCCCGCTGTGACCGTCGTCGAAGGCCCCCATCGGTTTCAGCAGTTCGAGATTGCGAATGGTGACGCTGTCCAAATGCATCGCGTCCGAGATTCGGCGGACACGCGGGCGACGGATGTAATCCAGCGGCGCGTTCGGCTGGGTGTCGCGGAAGTAGTTCAGGACCGCTCCGGCCGCGCCGATTCCCGCCGTCAGGCCTTGACAGCCGAAGGCCTCCAGCGAATGAATGTGAAACTGCTCTTGCAGCAGGCGAGTGGCTCGTTCAGCGTCAAACGTCGACGCGTCGCGCTCGCACAGGCGTATGCCTTTCATCTGGTCGAGCCAGGCACTGTCCTGCCGGTTGGCCGTTGGCGCAAACAGAATTTCCCGGGGATCCAGGCGAACCAGCTCATCCAGCGTTTGCGTCTGAGCTTGATCCCCCTGAAATTCGGCAATCCAGAACTCTCCGGTGGAGACTTCGAGCATCGCCAATCCGATCACGGGTTGAGGCTTTGCCGTTGGACTGATGGCAACTGCGGCGAGGAAGTTCGATTCGACCGGAGAAAGAAACTCGGTTTCGACGAGCGTGCCGGGCGTATACAGCCGGACGACTTCGCGGCGTACCAGCCCTTTGGCGAGCTTGGGGTCTTCGACTTGCTCGCACAGGGCCACCGTCCGTCCGGCCTTCAGCAGCTTGGCGATATAGCCGGTCGCGGCGTGGTAGGGCACGCCGCAGAGCGGGACAGGATTCGGGCTGTTCTTGTCGCGCGAGGTCAGCGCGATGGAAAGAATGCGCGAAGCTTCCTGCGCATCCTGATAAAACATTTCGTAGAAATCACCCACCCGGAAAAACAAGATCGCATGCTCGTAGCCGCGCTTGATCTCCCGGTATTGCCGCATCAGCGGACTGGCGTCGTGATCACTCATCGACGAGATCTCGCACGGAGTTTTTGACGGAGATGGAACGGCCGGCGGCCTATTCGAGCGCCCCGGATTGCCGTATCAACGGACGTGGCATTATGCTTACTCATCGGCGAGATCTCGCGCGGGCCCGGCGGTTGAACTTGAACGGCCGGTCAGCTTTTCGAGCGACTGGCGCGCACGCTCCAGATCCACTTCGGCATCTTGCAGCGCTTTCGTCTTGCGGCGGAGTTCAATTCGGCCACGCACCCATGGGGGGAATAACAGAATGCCGGACACGAGCAGGCCGACAGCGAAGGCAGTGAGGATCGGTTTGTAGATCAGGGTGGAGGCTTCCAGTAGACCGAAGAAGTACCGCAAGGTGACTTCCTGTTCCTGATTCTGGAGAAAGAACGCCAGGGAAAGGAGCAGCAGAATTCCGACCAAGATGAGCCGAATCATGATGTGCGGGGTCTCCCTCTCCCGGTGGCCGTCTTGCGCGATGCGCTGGGTGTGGCCGCGCGCCGGCGTTGGCGAGCGGCTTGTTTGAGTGCTGCGAGCAACGTGCAGGCGCGCGGTCCATGAGCGATCATGCGCGCAGTTCTCGTCGTCGGTGTGTTGTGTTGTAGCGTGAGTTCAAACCGATCGCTCGGCAATAATTCCGGGAACTTGTCGGCCCATTCGATCGCCGTGACGATGTTCCCATGAAAGTATTCTTGTAGCCCGATTCCCTCGGCTTCCGCTCCGCTCCGTAGGCGGTAGAGATCCACGTGAATCAGCGGGAGCCGTCCCTCGTATTCGTGGATCAGGACGAAGGTCGGGCTGGTCACCTGATTCGACGGCGTGCCCAGTCCTGTTGCAATGCCGCGCACGAGAGCCGTTTTCCCGGCGCCGAGTTCTCCGGAGAGGGCCAGGGTTTCGCCGCCAGCCAGTGATCGCCCGATAATCCGGCCGAATGCTTCTGTGGCGGTGCGGGAGGGGAGCGCCACCGTCCAGCGCGCAGACGACGCAGCGCGCGGCGGCTTAGCCGCGCGGGCCTTCCGTGGTGCGGCGGTCGTGGGCCGGCTACGCTGAGCCGATGTTCGTGAGCGCATAGGGAATATGGTCAATGACATCTCTGGCGATTAAACTGGGCTGTCCTATTGTCTGGGCGGCCAGATCTCCGGCGAGTCCGTGCACATAGGTTGCGGCACAGGCGGCCTCCCATGAGGCGACTCCCTGGGCGAGTAGTCCGACGATCATACCGGTTAAGACATCGCCGGTTCCAGCGGTGGCCATACCGGGATTGCCGGTCGGGCAAATGGCTACCCTGCCGTCAGGTCCGGCAATCACGGTCCTGGCGCCTTTGAGCACTAGGTAGCAGCCGCGTTCTCTGGCAAAACGTGCGGCCGTGCCGATTCGGTCCCCGTTGACCGATTGGGCCGAGGATTCGGTCACGAGTCTGGCCATTTCGCCGGGATGTGGCGTCAGGATAGGGGGGATTGAACACTCGGTGAAGATCGCGGCGCGACCGGCCAGCGCGTTCAACGCATCGGCATCGAGGACCGCCGGTCGATCCAGTTGCCGGACGAGTGCCTGCACCAGCTCAACGGTTTCCGGATGGGTTGAGAGCCCCGGGCCGATCGCGACCGCCGTTCTTGCGGCGATGAAGTCTTTCAGGCGATCCAACGCAGCGCGGGACAAGGTGCGCGCCTTGGTCTCGGGCATCGCGATCGTCATGACTTCCAAGAGCTTGGCCTCCAGGACATCGTTGACGCTCGCCGGGATGGCCACGGTCACCAGACCTGCCCCCATTCGCAGAGCTGCCTGTGCCGACATCGCTGCGGCCCCGGTCTTGCCGGCTGAGCCGGCGATGATGCCGGCATGGCCGAAGGTGCCTTTGTGGCTGGAGAGCCGGCGGGGAGGTAAGGCGGTCTGAACAAACGAGGCGGTGATCAAGTGGATCCGGCTTTCCGTGGCATCGACATAGGCGGGTGGAATACCGATATCGACAATCTCCACCCGTCCGGCGTCATCGATGCCTTGATTCTGAAACAGGCCCAGCTTTGGCAGCCCGAAGGTCACCGTCAGATCGGCCTTCACGGCGCGGCCTAACACTGCGCCGGTATCGGCATGGATACCGGAGGGAATATCCACGGCTACGGTTAGGCGCTGCGCCTGATTGATACTTTCAATCGCCTCTGCATATCGGCCGGTGACCGGAGCGGCCAATCCTGTCCCGAGCAGCGCGTCGATGATCACGTCGCTGTCTTGCAGTATCGACTGGGCTTGGCTTGCGGAGGAAAATGGTTTGATCACTGTCTTGCCGGCGGTCCGGACGAGTTGCCGGTACATGGATGCGGCGTCGCGACTCAAATCCTTGGCCGGTGCCATGGTCAGCACCTTCACCTTAGCCCGTTGCTTGTGCAGCAGGCGCGCCACGACGAATCCGTCGCCACCATTATTCCCTTTCCCGCAGAAGATCGTGATGGCTTTCCCGCGCAAGGAACCAATCTGTTGCTCAAGGCTGGTGACGACCCCGGCTCCGGCCCGCTCCATCAATGTGATCCCGGGCACGCCGGCCTCTTCGATCGTCCGGCGATCCAGCGCCTGCATCTGTGCGGCGTTGACGATGGGCATCATAGCGGGGCGTACCCTTTTCTGGCCGTGGGCCATTGCGATGCGACTGGCAGCGCATGGCACGAGAGGATGAATACGTGTGGCGTCATGAGATCGTTGACGGCTCGAGTTACGGTGAATGGCGTCGACAGACAGGCTAGCTGAGCAGCGCTTTCATTTCTTTGACTGCCTGGTCGAGGCCGACGAGGACGGCGCGGGCGATGATGCTGTGCCCGATGTTGTACTCCACGATTTCCGGAATATGGGTCAGGCGTGCGACATTGCGATAATTGAGGCCGTGTCCGGCGTTGACGCCCATGCCCAGCTTGTAGGCGAGCTTGGCGGCCTGGGTGATCGCCTCGAATTCCGCATCGGCCTCTTTCGACTTCGTGGCGTTGGCATAGCGCCCGGTGTGCAGCTCGACGAAGTCGGCCGAAATCTTGTGCGCCGCTTTGATCTGATTGAGGTCGGGCTCGATGAAGAGACTGACGGGGATTCCGGCATCGTGCAGCATAGAAACGGTGGTCTGCATGCGCTCTTTCAGCCCTGCCACATCCAGACCGCCCTCGGTCGTCAGCTCCTGCCGTTTCTCCGGGACCAGGGTGACCAAGTCAGGTTTTATGGTCAGCGCAATCTTGACCATGGCTTCATCGGCGGCCATTTCCAGGTCCAGTTTGGTCCGGACGATCTCCCGTAAGAGCGTGAGGTCACGGTCCTGAATGTGCCGCCGATCTTCGCGTAAATGCACGACGAGGCCATCGGCCCCGGCGAGTTCGACGAGGACCGCTGCGGCCAAGGGGTCCGGATCGGTCCCGCCCCGGGCTTGGCGAAGGGTCGCGATATGGTCAATATTAACGCCCAGCCTGGCCATGACACCTCCAGCCTGCGGGAGACCAACAGGAACGGAATGAGTGACGGGGGAAATGTGACGCATTAATAGCAGAAGGCGAGGGATGGAGCAAGGTTGGCCGGCGTAGGTTGCCGGAATGGGTAACATGTGAGGCTTGAGTGTTTGGTGAAACCGAACCCCACAGAATCACAAGGCAAATTGACTCGACAGGAGCCCTCCATTAGAATAGGCCCTTCTTCCAGCCTGTTCATTCCTCTGATCACTGAGGAGCAGCTTGAAGGAGACCAGAATTTAAGAGGTAGAGGACCGTCATGGGTTTGGGCGATGGGTTTTATCGGTTAAAGCGACTTCCGCCATATGTGTTTGCTCAGGTGCAGAGCCTCAAGTTAGAAGCTCGACAGCGCGGAGAGGATGTCATCGATTTCGGGATGGGCAATCCCGACCAGCCGACGCCGCCTCACATCGTCGACAAGCTGATTGAAGCCGCCCGCAAAGGCAAGAACCACCGCTACTCGGCGTCGCGCGGCATCACCAAGCTGCGTCAGGCGATTTGCGGTTGGTACAAGCGGAATTACAATGTCGAGCTGGATCCCGAAACGGAAGCCATCGTCACGATCGGATCCAAGGAGGGCCTGGCCCATCTTGCGCTGGCGATGATCGGTCCCGGCGATGTGGTTCTGACCCCGACGCCGACCTATCCTATCCATATGTACAGTTTCATCATTGCCGGGGGCGAGGTGCGCGGAATTGAGCTGCGCCAGGATAGCGATTTTTTTGAGGACCTGCAGCGCGTCTATCGACAGACGATGCCGCGCCCGAAAATCCTGGTCATCAACTTTCCGCACAATCCCACGACTGCGGTAGTCGATATTTCATTTTTTAAGAAGATTGTCGCGTTTGCCAAAGAGCACAACGTGATTGTCATTCACGATCTGGCCTATGCCGATCTGGTGTTTGATGGCTATAAGGCGCCGAGTTTTCTCCAGGTCCCCGGCGCGAAGGATATCGGCGTCGAGTTCTATACGCTGTCAAAGGCCTACAACATGCCCGGGTGGCGGGTGGGATTCTGTGTCGGCAATCGAGAAGTGGTCGGAGCCTTGGCGAAGATCAAGAGCTATCTCGACTACGGTATTTTTCAACCGGTCCAGATCGCCAGCGTGATTGCGTTGAACGGGCCGCAGGACTGCGTCAAAGAGACCGTGTTGCGCTATCAGAAGCGGCGGGATGTGTTGGTGGGCGGCTTGAACCGGATTGGCTGGCAGGTGACCAAACCGCTGGCGACGATGTTTGTGTGGGCGCAGATTCCACAGGCCTATCGGCACATGGGGTCGTTGGAGTTCTCGAAGTTGTTGCTGCGCGAGGCGAAGGTGGCGGTCTCTCCCGGCATCGGGTTCGGTGAGGGGGGCGATGAGTATGTGCGGTTTGGGCTGGTCGAGAACGAGCATCGAACCAGACAGGCGGTTCGGGGGATTAAGAAGGTGTTGAAGCTCGAAGGGTCGGAGGAATGAAAACCCGCATCGGTGTCGGCCTGATCGGATTTGGAACCGTCGGAACCGGCGTCGCGAAAGTCTTGTTCGAGAACGCGGCCTTAATCCGTCGGCGGGTCGGCGTTCCGGTCGAGCTGTTGCGGATCGCCGATCTCGACATCACCCGTGATCGCGGAGTGGCGGTGCCGCCCGGTGTGCTGACGACGGATGTGAAGCAGGTCCTTGCCGATCCGGCAATCGATATTGTGATCGAACTGGTCGGCGGCTACGATTTTGCCAAGCGTGTGATGCTCGACGCGATTGCCGCCGGCAAACATGTGGTCACGGCCAATAAAGCGCTCCTGGCGTTGCACGGAGAAGAAATTTTCGCGGCGGCGGAGTCGCAGCATGTGGACCTTGGCTTCGAAGCCAGCGTGGGCGGCGGAATTCCGGTCATTCGGGCGCTGATCGAAGGGCTGGCAGCGAATCGTATCGAGTCGATCTACGGCATTATCAACGGGACGTCGAATTATATTCTGTCCCGGATGACGCGCGACGGGCACAGTTTCGACGCGGTTCTCAAAGATGCCCAGCAGGCCGGCTATGCGGAAGCGGATCCCACCTTTGATGTGGCCGGGATTGATTCGGCCCACAAGCTCGCCATTCTGGCCAATCTGGCCTTTGGAACGCCGATCAATTTCAAAGAGATCTACACCGAGGGGATTACGAACATAACGGAGCAGGACATCGCGTACGCGAGAGAGTTTGGATATACGATCAAACTCTTGGGGATCGCCAAGCTCAATGACGGGGCCGTGGAAGCGCGGGTGCATCCAACCATGGTGCCGTCCGATTCTCCGATTGCCAAAGTCGAGGGAGTCTATAACGCGATCCATCTCGTCGGTGATGCCGTGGGCGACGTGATCCTCCATGGCCGGGGTGCTGGCTCTATGCCGACCGGCAGTGCGGTGGTGAGCGACGTTATCGCAATCGGACGCAATCTGTTGAAGGGCGCGTCCGGGCGCGTCCCGCCGGCTTCGTTTCAGCAAGATCAGCGGCGGCCGATCCGTATCAAGCCCATGGAAGAAATCAGCTCACTCTACTATCTCCGATTTATGGTACTGGATCGACCGGGTGTGTTGGCGCAGATTGCCGGAGAGCTTGGCCGTTGCGAGATCAGCATCTCGTCGATGCTCCAGCAGGGCCGTCGCGAAGGGCAGACGGTTCCGGTGGTCATCAAGACGCATATGGCGAAGGAGCGGGATGTGCAGAAGGCGATTCGTGAAATCAATCGCCAGGCCTTTATTTCTGAGCCTGCCACGCTGATCCGCGTGGAAGGGAAGGATGAGTAGTCGGATGGCTCGTTGGCGCGGCATTATTGAGGAGTATCGAAAGTTTCTTCCGGTGACGGGGGCGACGCCGATCATCAGTTTGGGGGAAGGCAATACGCCGCTCATTCGCGCGGAACGTTTGGCGAAGGCGATTGCCCCGGGTGTCGACCTCTACTTGAAATTCGAGGGGGCCAATCCCACCGGCTCATTCAAAGACCGCGGGATGACGATGGCGATCTCGAAGGCGGTGGAGCAGGGCGCGCGCGCGGTCATGTGCGCATCGACCGGCAATACCTCCGCCTCCGCCGCGGCCTACGGGGCCCGCGCCGGGCTAGCTGTCTATGTGTTGATCCCTGCGGGCAAGATCGCGCTCGGGAAACTGTCGCAAGCTATGATGCATCAGGCGACGGTTATCCAAATCGAAGGCAATTTCGATCAGGCGCTGACGATTGTCAAAGATCTCTCGGTCGCTCACCATATTGAGCTGGTCAATTCCATCAATCCCTTTCGAATCGAAGGCCAGAAGACGGCCGCCTTTGAAGTCTGCGATCAATTGGGGGATGCGCCGCATCTTCATGTGTTGCCGGTCGGGAATGCCGGGAATATTACGGCCTATTGGAAAGGCTATCGTGAGTATCGGGCCGCGAATCAGACGACCAAGTTGCCGCGCATGATGGGCTTTCAGGCCGCGGGAGCCGCCCCGATGGTCTTGGGTCGGGTGGTGGAAGAACCGCAAACGATTGCCACAGCCATTCGCATCGGGAATCCGGCAAGCTGGGCCGCGGCGTCGACCGCGGTGGAGGAATCGTCCGGCGCGATCGACCTGGTCACCGATGAAGAAATTCTTCAAGCCTATACGCTGGTGGCGGCCACGGAGGGTGTGTTTTGCGAGCCGGCTTCTGCCGCGTCCGTCGCAGGGGTGACGAAGCTGGGCCGAGCCGGGAAATTGCGGGAAGGGGAGACGGTGGTGTGTACGCTGACCGGACACGGATTGAAAGATGCCGATACGGCGATCAGCGTGTCGAAACCGCCGTTGACTGTCAAGGCGACATCCTCGGATGTTGCCCGGTTATTAAACGCGCGATGAGGGTCTGATCTCAATGAAGTATCTGATTCTCCATGCTGGCGGGTTAGCGGGTCATGCGCAGGATGCTCTGGGGGGACGCACGCCGCTCCAGGCGGCTGCCACGCCTCATCTTGATCGATTGGCACGGATCGGCGAACTCGGGTTGGTCACGATCCCTGCGGAGGGGCATCGCCATGGCAGCGGGCTCAATGGGACGGCGATTCTCGGGTACGACCCCAAGAAATACTATCAAGGTCCCGGTCCGCTTGAGGCTGCCAGTCTCGGCGTATCTGTGACGGAGCAGGATGTGGTCTATCGTTGTACGATGGTCACGGTGAAGCCGGAAGGCGGAAAAGTCGGCGCCGACATCAAGAAGTTAAGCGCGCATGTCGTACTCGATGATGCGACGGCCGGCCTCATCGAAACGGAGGAGGCGCGTGAATTGATCGAGGCGATCAATGAGCAGCTCGGCTCTGAATCGATGCAGTTTTACCCCGGGACGGGCCATCGTCACGTCATGGTGTGGATGAAGGGCAAGCCACGGGCCGTGTGTGTGGATCCGCAGTCAGTGAGAGGCCGTCTGATCGGGGATGCGCTCCCGACGGGGGACGGCGCCGATATTCTGAGAGAATTGATGGAAACGTCGCATGTCATTCTGCGCGATCATCCCATCAATAAAGAGCGGCTGGCTTCAGGGAAGAATCCGGCCAATTGTATCTGGCTATGGGGAGAGGGGCGGGCGATTCCATGGCCTAGCTTGACGGAACGATTTCACGTCACCGGTGCGGTTGTGGCCTCCAGCGACGTCCACCGTGGGGTTGGATTGTGCGCCGGGTTGGACGCGTCGGATTCTCCAGGGCTCGGGGATGAACACTTTAAAGCGATGACGGCAACGGTCCTTGATGAGTTCGGCAAGAAAGACTTTGTCTACGTCCATGCCTCCTTGTCCGATGAAGTGGTGCATGGCAGCGATGTGAATGCGACGGTGCAGGCCATTGAAGAGTTTGACCGGGACCTCGTCGGGCCGATCCTGGACGGGCTCGCAAAGAAAGGCTCGTATCGGTTTCTCGCGCTGTGTGACCATGGCGAGGGGGTGCAGGGACAGGCGTTTGCGGTGTTTGGGGAGGGCCCCGGCAAGGAGGGGGCGGCCGGCGGTCGTCGGTTTACCGAGACGGATGCGCAAGCCTCC
>MSXN01000005.1:64079-138070 GCA_002083555.1 Nitrospira sp. ST-bin5
AGTTTGTGATCAAGCTGTTTGCCAAAGGGTGAGTCGGTGGCGTTGATCGGTCAGAAATGTGACGGGACATTGGTCGGGATGATCGAACGAATTTATCGGACCATCGAGACGGATGCGCAAGCCTCCNNTCCGTGATGCCAGTCAGTTTGTAATTCCGCTGTTTGCCAAAGGGTGAGTCGGTGGCGTTGATTGTTCAGAAATACGGCGGGACCTCGGTCGGCACGATCGAACGGATCCATCGGGTTGCAGAGCGGGTCGCGCAGTCGCATCGTGCCGGAGACCAGGTGGTCGTCGTGTTGTCTGCGATGAGCGGCGAGACGGATCGATTGATCAAGCTTGCGCACGAGGCGGCGGCGACGCCCGATGACCGTGAGATGGACATGCTGTTGTCCACGGGGGAGCGCGTGACCGTGGCGCTCTTGGCGATGGATCTTCGTGGCCGAGGACTGAATGCCCGGTCCTACACCGGACGGCAAGTCGGCATTGTCACCAACAGCGCTCATACCAAGGCTCGGATTGCGCGGGTGTCCGCCGACCGGCTTCGCGAGGCGTTGGCAAAAGGCATCATTCCCGTGGTGGCGGGGTTCCAGGGAATCAATGAACAGTCGGATGTCACGACCCTAGGCCGCGGCGGATCTGATCTGTCTGCGGTGGCCTTGGCCGCGGCGTTGAAAGCGGATCGGTGCATCATTTTTACCGATGTGGACGGGGTCTACACCTCGGATCCCAATGTGGTGCCTGCGGCGCGGCGGATCGATAAGATTTCATATGAAGAAATGTTGGAAATGGCCAGCCTCGGCGCGAAGGTCCTGCAGGCCAGGTCGGTGGAGTTCGCCGCGAAGTTCAACGTCCCGGTTGAGGTGAACTCGAGTTTCAAAGAAGGAAAGGGGACTCTCGTGACACGTGAAGATGCGGACATGGAAGCGGTGGCCGTGGCGGGAGTCACGGGAGACCGAAACCAGGCAAAAATCACGATGGTCGGTGTGCCCGACAAGCCCGGCATCGCGGCAAAAATTTTCGGGCCCGTCGCCCAGGCCAACATCAACGTCGACATGATCATTCAGAATGTCAGTCAGGATGCGTTGACGGACCTGTCGTTCACCGTTCCTCGGGCGGATTTGCGCACCGCTACACCGCTGCTCCAAGGTGTGGCCAAAGATGTCGGGGCCAGAAGTGTGGCGATTACCGAAGCGATTGCCAAGGTCTCGCTTATCGGCGTGGGCATGCGCTCGCATTCAGGTGTCGCGGCGAAGATGTTCGAGGTGTTATCCCGTGAAGGGGTCAACATCATGATGATCAGCACGTCGGAGATCAAAATCTCCTGCGTGATTGCCGAGAAGTACTTGGAATTGGCCATGCGGTCACTGCACACGGCATTTGGCCTCGATCGGGTTCCACTAGGAGACCGGCCGAACAAGTAACGCGGTTTTGGCTGGTTCCCGCTCGACAGATCCTTCTCACTCCTGTTAGTCTTTCAGACGATGGCTCGAAAATCCTCACAGACTCGTCCTGCTCGTCCCGCTCCGCCGGAGGAGCCTGTCGTCATTCCTGTTCTTACCCTCGATCGAGCCGCCGCTCTGGAAATTTACGATACGACGCTTCGCGACGGCGCGCAGGCTGAGGATGTCAGTTTTTCAGCGGAAGACAAAGTCCGTGTGGCTCAAAAGCTGGACGAGCTCGGCGTGCACTATATTGAAGGCGGCTGGCCGGGAGCCAATCCGAAAGACATCGAATTCTTCCGGATCATGAAGACGACCCCGCTCCAGCATGCCTCGGTCATTGCCTTTGGATCGACGCGCAAAGCCAGCAATTCTGTCCACAAAGATCAGAATCTGAAGGCGCTCCTTGCGGCTGAAACCAAGACCATCACGCTGTTCGGGAAAACCTGGTCGCTGCATGTGACCGATGCGTTGGGGATCTCGCTGGCGAAAAATCTCGAATTGATCGGCGACTCCATCGCGCACCTCAAAAGCAAGGGCCGGCGGGTGTTTTACGATGCCGAGCATTTCTTCGACGGGTACAAGACGAATCCTGAGTATGCGCTGAATACGATTCGGAAGGCGGTGGCGGCCGGGGCTGAACGCGTCATTCTTTGCGATACGAACGGCGGAGCGATGCCGTGGGAGATTCGAGCGATCTGCGAGGTCGTTCGCCAGGAAATCAAGGTGCCGTTGGGTATCCACGCCCACAATGATTGTGAAATGGCGGTGGCGAACTCGCTGGTGGCGATCGAGACCGGCATTGTTCAAGTGCAGGGGACGATCAATGGGATCGGTGAGCGCTGTGGGAATGCCAATCTCTGTTCAATCATTCCCAATCTGGAATTGAAGATGCGGCGTCCGGCACTCGGCGAACGGCTCAGTCATTTGAAAGATGTGTCTGGCTTCGTCACGGAAATCGCGAACTTGATGCCCAATAAGCATCAGCCCTATGTGGGCGATTCTGCGTTTGCTCATAAGGGCGGCGTCCATATCCATGCGGTGCTGAAGAATGCGTTAACGTATGAGCACGTTGATCCGAAGAGGGTCGGGAATCGCCAGCGCGTGCTGGTATCGGACTATGCCGGACGGAGCGGGCTGTTAGATAAGATCGAGGCCTACGGCATCAAGCTGCCAAAGAATCACGCGAAGGTGCAAGAGTTGATCGATACGCTCAAAGAGCGAGAAAATGAAGGCTACCAGTTTGAAGGCGCTGAGGGCTCGTTTGAGTTGTTGATGCGCAAGGCGATGGGGACTCATAAGCCGGCGTTCCAGCTGCTGGGATTCCGCGTGATTGTTGAGAAAAAGCAAGAGGATGGCGCTCCCCTTTCAGAGGCGACCGTGATGGTCAAGGTTGGCGGAGTGGTCGAGCACACCGCAGCGGTGGGTGCCGGGCCGGTGAATGCGCTGGATCATGCGCTGCGTAAGTCGTTGGAAAAGTTCTACCCACAATTGCAAGAAGTGAAGCTCCTCGACTACAAGGTTCGAGTGCTCGCGGCTAATAAAGGAACCGAGTCGAAGGTGCGGGTCCTGATCGAATCCGGCGACCACAAAGATAAGTGGGGAACGGTCGGGGTCTCCGAGAACATTATAGAGGCGACTTGGCAAGCCTTGGCCGACAGCATTGAGTACAAGCTTCTTTCGAAGCGTTAACGAACTCCTCCCGCCTGTCCGGCAATGTTTATTCTTGACAGAACTCGTAACCTCACGTAACTTAAGCAGAACTTTCCGTCTTTAGAGTGCAGCTTCATCGGAGGTTGCGTGATGGGAATGCGCAGCGGTCACGGAGGGGGGTGGCATGAGAAAGGCTGATATCGCGAACGAGATATTCAAGCAGGTAGGAATTTCGAAAAATGAGGCGGCCGATATCGTTGAACTTGTGCTCAATCTCCTCAAGTCGGTGCTGCAAAAAGGTGAGTCCGTCAAAATTGCGGGCTTCGGCAATTTCGTCGTTCGCAGCAAAGGTTCTCGCAAGGGGCGCAATCCTCGTACAGGAGAAGAAATTGGGATTACCCCGCGTCGCGTCGTCACATTCCGCCCAAGCCAAGTCTTTAAGAAGTACGTCAATTCGTAGCTATCGCGAGACCCACATCGCGACCACCGCATGAGGGCCGGTCATGGGGATTGAACCCAGGCTGGGGAGCAAAGTTTTCTATAAAATCGGGGAGGTCAGTCAACTGACGAAGCTCCCTGCTTATGTGCTACGTTTTTGGGAGTCTGAGTTTAAGTTCCTGAGTCCGAAGAAAAGTCGTGGAAATCAGCGACTCTATATTCGTCGTGACATTGAGACTGTTCTTGAAATTAAGCGGATGTTGTATGACGAAGGTCATACGCTGGAGGGAGTGAAGCGGTATTGGGCCAGGCGCGGGCGGGCGGCTTCTCGAAAGCTCACCCCTCAAGAGTTGGCCAAGAAGCTGCGCGGGGATCTCCAGGCCATTGTGAAAATCATCGACGCGCATTCACGATAAGTCTTCCGTAACATCCCCATTGCCTTTCCGGGGTTGCACAAGCGACAATAGAGATCGGAATCATATAGAGAAGATGTCGGGGCGTAGCGCAGCCCGGTAGCGTACTCGCTTGGGGTGCGAGTGGTCGTGGGTTCAAATCCCGCCGCCCCGACCAATCTTTTCGGAGCCCCTTGGCGGCTGAGCATGAGGCAGCGATAGTGGCGCGGCCTTTCGGTCGGCTGTAGGGATGGAAAACAAGCTGCCTCGCGCAGCTTTTTTTATGACTGGAATCACATGCGAATCTTGGTCACAAATGACGATGGGATCGACTCGCCAGGCCTGACGGCATTAGCCGAAGCGCTTAAGGCGATCGGCGAAGTGTGGGTGGTGGCGCCGGATCGAGAGCGGACCGCTGTGGCGCATGCCGTGACCTTGCATAAGCCTCTTCGGCTCCATCGTCTGGCTCCACGCACATTTTCCGTCAACGGCACGCCGGTGGACTGTGTAAATTTGGCGTTGCTCAAGGTGATGCCGAAGCCTCCTGCCATTGTGGTGTCCGGAATCAACAAGGGCGTCAATCTCGGCGATGATGTGCTCTACTCAGGTACCGTCTCTGCGGCGATGGAGGGGACGATTCTCGGCATTCCGTCGATTGCCGTCTCGCAGGAGGGGCGAGAGACTTTTCGATTTCCTGTCGCCGCGGACTATGCCGCACGTATTGTGCGGCAGGTATTGGCGCAGGGGTTGCCGGACGAGACGTTGTTGAATGTGAATGTGCCGAATCGTGCGTTGCGTGCCATCAAGGGAGTGCGGGTCACCTGCCTGAGTCGGCGGCGCTTTGATAATCCCATTATCGAGAAGCTCGATCCGCATGGCAGGAAATATTTCTGGATCGCCGGCACGCGGGTATCCTGGAGCCGGAGTAAGAACGCCGATCATGAAGCGCTCGAGGAGGGACGGGTGTCGGTGACACCGATTCACCTGGACTGCACCAACTATGCAGCACTCGACCACTTTCGTGCCTGGGAACCGATGATCCAAGGTAAGTTGGTGCGGTCCAAGCCGCATCCGCAGTCAGCTTCCCGGCGGAAGGGGTGATCGATGATTGGAAGTCTCATTGAAGCGATTATCGGCGAGCTGAGCCGTTTCGTCATCGCCTGCATTTCCCGATTCGGCTATGCCGGAATTCTGTTTACTATGGCCGTGGAGAGTGCCTGCATCCCGTTGCCCAGCGAGATTATCATGCCGTTTTCCGGCTATCTGGTGCTGTCCGGGCAGTTCACGATGCTCGGGGTAACATTGGCCGGGGCGGTAGGAAACGTCGTCGGGTCTATTGCCGCCTACTACGCGGGGGTTTGGGGTGGCCGCCCGTTCGTGGAGCGGTATGGCCCGTACTTTCTCGTGTCGCATCGAGATCTCGACATTGCCGATCGCTGGTTCCTGAAATACGGGGAAGCCGCGGTGTTTTTCAGCCGGATGCTGCCGGTGGTGCGTACATTTATTTCATTGCCGGCCGGCATCGCCCGGATGAACTTCCCTCGTTTTGTGCTGTTCACGTTTCTCGGTGCGTTGCCCTGGTGCTACCTCCTTGCGTATATCGGGTTCAAGATGGGCGAGCATTGGGAAGATCTGCGGCAATATTTTCATGGGTTTGATATCGTGATCGGTGGGATTCTGGCCATCATCATTGGGCTCTTTATTTGGTCGCACTGGCCGAAGAAGCGCGCGACACTGCCGTAGGTTGACCTCATGCTCAAAATTTACAACACGTTGACAGGGAAGAAAGACGCGTTTGAACCCCTCGTGCCCGGCATCGTACGCATGTACGTGTGCGGGGTAACGGTCTATGACTATTGCCACATCGGGCATGCGCGCAGTGCTCTGGTGTTCGATGTGGTTCGGCGGTATCTGGAATATTCCGGCCTTCGCGTCGAGTTCGCCAAGAACTTCACCGATGTCGATGACAAGATCATCAAACGCGCCAATGAGCAGCATGTCACTTGTGACACGATTACTGCGACATACATTCAGGCCTATCACGATGATATGGGACGGTTGGGCGTGCGCCCCGCGTCGATCGAGCCCAAAGCGACTGAGCATATGGCCGACATCGTTCGGCTGACCGAAGCCTTGATCGCAAAGGGGTTGGCGTATCAAGTGGACGGAGATGTCTACTTCGAAGTTGCGAAGTATGGAGACTACGGGCGACTGTCTAAGCGGAAGATGGATGATCTCCAAGCCGGGGCACGGGTGGGTGTGGACGAACGAAAGCGGCACCCGATGGATTTTGCTCTCTGGAAGAGCGCGAAGCCTGGCGAGCCGGCATGGCCGAGCCCATGGGGCCGGGGACGGCCTGGGTGGCACATCGAGTGTTCCGCCATGTCGATTCGGCACCTGGGCGAGACGTTCGATATTCATGGCGGCGGGATGGACCTGATCTTTCCGCACCATGAGAATGAGATTGCACAGTCGTGCGGTGCGACGGGGAAAGAATTTGCTCGTTACTGGATGCACAACGGGTTTGTGCAGATCAATCAAGAGAAGATGTCCAAGTCGCTGGGGAACTTTTTCACGATCCGGGAGATCTTCGAAAAGTCGGAGTGGGCGGAAGCGGAAACCGGAGAAATGTTGCGGTATTTCTTGTTGGCGACGCAATACCGAGGTCCGTTGGATTTTTCCGATCAAGCCTTGAAAGAAGCGAAGAATGCGGTGAATGGGTTCTACGATCTCTTTGCGCGATTGGCCGAGACGGGCGGGAATGCATCAGGAGATGCAGGGCTGAATCCGGCGATTGAACGATGCACGGCCGCATTTCGGTCGGCGATGGACGATGATATCAATACGCCGATGGCTATTGCGGCGTTGCAAGGGCTGCGCAGTGATCTGAATAAACTGCTTGCCGATGGTTTGTCGATAGAGGCGAGACGCAAGGCCAGAGAGGCTTTTCGGTCGCTGGGGCTGGTGTTGGCATTGTTCCAGTTGGATCATTGGGTGTTCAACGTCGAAACCGAGGGACAGCTTTCCCTCTCCAGTGAGGTCGAGATTGAGAGACAAATTGCCGAACGAACGGAAGCCAAGAAGCGGAAGGACTTCAAACGCGCCGACGCCATTCGGGCGGAATTGGCAGCCCAAGGGATCATTCTCGAGGACAAGCCCGATGGCACCAGTCGATGGAAACGATGACAGCCAGGAAATTCTCTATGGCCTCCATGCGGTCCGTGAAGCACTGAAGGCCGGTAGCAGGCCGTTGCAGCGACTGCACGTGATTCGGACTGACAAGCAGTTTGCCGAGCTGGTGCAGCTGGCCAGGGCGCTGCATGTGCCGGTCCATATTCAGCCGCTCGCGTCTCTCGATCGGCTGGCTCCAGGCGGACGACATCAGGGTATCGTGGCTTTTGCTGCAGCGAAGGCCTACCAGACGGAAGAATCCATTCTTGCCGGCGCTGTCAAACGGAACGAGTCGCCATTACTGGTGATCCTCGATGGGGTAGAAGACCCACATAATCTCGGCGCGGTGATTCGGACTGCCGAAGGCGCCGGTGTGCATGGCGTGTTTATTCCGGAGCGGCGGGCGGCCGGGCTGACGTCGGTAGTGGCAAAGGTATCAGCCGGGGCGATCGACCATATTCCCGTTGCGCGAGTGACGAATACCAGCCGGCTGCTTGAATCGCTGAAAGCAGCGGGGGTATGGATTTACGGTCTGGATCCGGCGGCGACGAAGCTGTTCACTGAGGTGGATCTCCGAGGTCCTGTCGGGTTGGTCTTTGGGGGAGAGGGTGCGGGGATTCGTCCCGGTGTATTACAGCATTGCGATGAGCGGATTCGCATTCCGATGAAGGGGCATGTGCAGTCGCTGAATGTCTCGGCTTCTGCGGCAGTGACGCTCTTTGAGGCAGTGCGGCAGCGCGGTGCGCCCGCGCCACCCCGCTCACGTTAGCGGATCTTCAGCGCGCCGCTTTGAATGGCGTTCTTCAGAAGTTGCGCGGTGTTGGATACCCGCATCTTCTTCATCATATTCGCACGGTGCGCTTCCACCGTTTTCACGCTGATCTTGAGCTTGGTGCCGATTTCCTTATTCTTAAATCCGGCCCAGATCAATTCCAGAATTTCCTGCTCACGTGCGGTAAGCGACTCAGGCCGTTTCTTGCGAGGAGGGGGCTCGAGGTCAGCAAGGGATTTGCGCACCCGAGGCTTGGTCGTTGCTTTGGCCATAATCGTCGGTTCTCCTTTGAATCGCCGGGGCTTGAGGTATACTGGATTCGCGCGGCTGCGCCTCAGGCGCGCCGCGGGGAAAAGTATAGAGACGTTCTTAATGAGTGTAAATGCAAGCACAATGGCCCTAGTAGGGTTACTGAGTACGGAAACAAGAGTATTCGTAACCAGCTAGAGAGAAATTGGACTTCTACGCCGTTTCAATAGGAATAGGGCGCGGTATGTGGCAGTTGTATCTCATAGTGGGACTCTTGGGCGCACTGATTGGGAGTTTTCTCAACGTGTGCATTTACCGACTGCCTCGCCGTGAATCCATTGTCTGGCCAGGATCCCATTGTCCTGCCTGCTCCAAGCCGATTGCATGGTACGACAACGTACCGATCCTGGGCTATCTGATGCTTGCCGGTCGATGTCGTGCCTGTTCCGTCAGTATCCCGATCCACTATCCTGTCGTAGAAGCCTTGAATACTGTTGGGTATCTGGCCACGCTCTGGGTTTTTGGGCCTACGTTGGTGGCGGCGGTGTATGCCATTCTGTTATCCGCTTTGCTCGTGGTGGCGGGCACGGACTTGTCCCATAAGATTATTCCCAATGCCGTCACGTTTCCTGGGATCGTTCTGGGGCTGGTGAGTGCCGCAACCATCCTGCCGTTGGGATTGTTGAATGGTCTTGTTGGCCTCCTCGTTGGTGGCGGGATTTTGTGGGTGCTCGCCTGGGCTAGTCCCTATCTGTTCGGCAAGGAAGGGATGGGCGGCGGGGATATCAAATTACTGGCAATGATCGGGGCATTTCTGGGATGGAAGCTGGCGTTGATGACGATCATGATCGGATCTCTGGTCGGGTCGGTCGTTGGTGTTTCGCTGCTCGCGGCGCAGGTGATCAAGCGCGAGGAGTACATCCCGTTCGGCCCATTTTTGGTCCTGGGCGCAGTGAGCGCCCTCTTCTTTGGAACCCCCATGCTTGAGTGGTACCAGGGATTGTTGGCGGGCTAATCTCATTTCCAGAATTCACACTATTCGCTCTCCTCTGTATCTATTCCTTTTCCAGTTGTATCCGCCTTGTTACGCGGTCATGCGCTCCGCGCGTCGGTCACGATGCGTGGACTTCGCGGTTATTCCCTCCAATTACTGCTGAATTCCCTGTCCATTTCAAAGGGATCGGTGTCTTGCTCCTATCGGCTCATATCGAAATGCAGAGCTTCGGGCGTCGGGTACAGCTCTTGATATGACACCTGAGCATGAACCGGTGCAGCTCAAATAGAACATCAGTCGTGAAGAGTGAGAGCGGGTTCAGCCTCACAGAGGCGCTGACCTCGATGGCCATCGTCGGACTTGTATCGGCGTTGGCCATTCCTAATCTGATGATGCTGAACGCGCGGGTGCAGGCCGATGTGTTTGCGCAGCAGGTCTCCTCTGAACTCCGTTGGGCAAGGCAATGGGCGATATCGAAACGAGACCGTGTTCGGCTGGTATTCGACCAAGACCGCCAGGCGATCGTTGCTCAGATCGGCAATGACCGCGTGCAGCACCACCAGTTGTCGTACCAGCACAAAGGGCTTGAGATCGATGAGCCGAGTGCGGGGCCGGATGTCGTGTTTCATCCGAGCGGTCGTTCTGCGACCGCCACGACGATCCAGTTCCGCAACGGCCAGGGGCATGCCCGCACCATCACCGTGAGTCTCACGGGACGGGTCTCAGTTCGATGAGGTGGCGTCACGATAGAGGCTTCAGTCTGGTGGAGGCGATGGTCGCCATGAGTATTTCAACGATCGTCGTGATGGGAGGGATGGCGGCGATTCAGCTATCTGCCAGGTTGGTTCAACAGGGGACGATAAAGACCAGGGCGTTGGCGCTGGCGCAGGGGCGCTTGGAAGCCAAGCGGTCCGTGCGGTGGGAGGCGCTTCTGCAGGATGATCTCGACCACGATGGCAGGATGGATGTGATGATGGCGGATGATGGGCAGGGGGCCGATGTCTTGGCCGGAGATGGCATCTACTCGGCCCAGTGGGAGCATGACGGAGTGACTCTGAAGTGGACGGTGGCGCTGGACCGTCTCGAGCCACTCAGCACCGCCGGATTGGTGACGATTCGGGCGGCGGCATCCTATCCGTCGCTTGGTGGCGTGCGGGTGGTGGAGGTGGGAACCGTGCGGGCCAATCCGACATTCACAGGCGCCCGATGAGCGGACCGACTCGACCTCATCGGTGGCTCACAATCCTCATCTCACCGTCCGGGGTGTGTTTGTCAGAACTGATGGTGGCGTTGGCGATCGGAACATTGGTGTTGGCGGGAAGCCTCGAGGCGTTCAACATGGTGCAGGCTCAGGCCGTTCGCCAGCAACGCATTATGGCCGCCCAACAAGAGATGCGGGTGGGCTTGGAAGTGTTTGAGCAGGAAGTACGCATGGCTTCGTCGTCGACCATTGTCGTTGCCAGGTCTGATCGCTTTGAGTTTTTCGCCAACATCCAGGGGTTGCGGACGGTGACCACCGCCTCTGTCGCGGCCGGTCAAACGGTTTTGCCTGTGCAGAACGGCAGTGGGTGGGATGCAGGGAAAACGGTGGTGCTTTGTGGGGTGAGCGGGTGCGAGTCCCACCGACTAGGGAGCCCAGGTCAGCGCAGCCAACTCCTGCTGAGTGGCTCGGTTGGGGGAACCTATCCGGCGGGTGCGTCGGTAGAGGTGCGCAATCGGGTCACGTACTACACACGGGTTGATGACCGAGATCGCACGCAGTTGATGCGGCAGATTGATGGAGGCGCCGGGGCGTTGATCGGTGATCTGCAGTCCGTGCGTTTGTCGTATTGGGATGAGTGGGGGAAGGCTGGCGCAGGTATCGGTCGGATTATTCGTGTCGCAGTGGAACTCCTGCCGGTCGTCGGTGCCCCTACGATCGTTCGAGAAGTCGCGGTGCGCTCCTAGCGCATCGGATGAAAGGAGTCAGGAGTCATGAAGACGGTTCAAACACACTCACCACATGAACAGGGTATTGCGCTGTTGGGGGTCATCATTCTTGCGTTGGTGCTGGCGCTGGTGGGCGCGGCGTTGCTGGATCTGGCAGGGCAAGAGGCGTCGAGCGCCTCGGGAGCCACCGAGGTCGCTGTGGCTCAGGCCGTGGCTGATGCGGCGCAAGATCTGGTCATCGCCTGGTTTCATAGTCCGCACACCAGCCCATCGGCCTTGGCGGCACTCCTGACCAAGCGGCAGTCGTCCTCAGAGGGAACTCCCTCATTTTTCGACCAGGCCGGCCGGTCTCAATTCATCGGAACGGCCGATCGTCCCGATGTGTGGCTCGATGCTTCACGGAGTGCAGATCACCATTTGTTGAACGATGCGGGGACAGGAATGTTTCGGCTCCTGCAGGATCTCGGTTCAGTGCAAGAGCTGAAGGTCTATGCCCCGAGCGGTCCCGGGTTGCTCTGTACCGTCGACGCAACAGTCGCGACGGTGAGTTCCTCCGTGAGACATGCGGTCTCGACGCAACTCCGTGCCCTGGAAATTCCGGCACTGCGGGCCGGGATCCAGGTTGGAGGCAATCTTGGTGTGCCTCAGGTCGCGCCGGAGTCGGGTGCGCTGGTGCATTGGGGAGAGCTGACCGTCGGAGGCGATCTGATTGTCCAGCGGGTGGAAGATCTCCCTTCGCAGAGTGACAGCGCACCAGTGACCGGTGTGAGTTATCGCGATATGTCTCATCGCGAAGACCGGTGGTTGTCGATGTTAGTAGGGGGGCCGGTTCATCTCATGCAATTGTCACCGGGGCAGAGCAGTAGTGGCGTGCTTCCTCTCAATATCCATGCGAATCGGCATCCGACTCCCGGGGTGCGGAGAGATCACTGGGGGTACGAACAGCTCAAGCAACTTGCCAAACAATATGGCACCTACGTGGCAATTGATCGGGATGGTCTCTTGTATTCGAGTGGGTCGGTGGAGCCAGGCCGCGGGGTGACCCCCGACGACTATCTACGCTCACGCAGTGTTGGCGATACTCGAGGCCTCATCTTCATTGACACTTTAGATCAGAAAGCTCCGCGGGCCGACAACCTTGGGGTGGTTCGGTTGAATACGGCCTATCTTGAGGCGGTCCTTGTTGTGCAAGGCCATGTCATGGTGGGTCCCGCTGGGTCGGGGCAGTCCCTCTCTGTGTTGAGCCCTCCTGCCGGAGGAAGCGGGACTGCCGGGAGCCGGACTTCAGTATCACTCTCGAATATTCATCTGAACGGGGTGCTCTATGCCGTCGGGAATATCACGCTCGATCGCTCCATGCGGGTGTTCGGGGCCGTAGCGGCGGAGGGGACGATTGCGACGACTCACCCGGGGGCGACCATGGAGCTGTGGTACGACCACGAGATGGGGCGCGGACTGTTTCGCGGGATTCCGGTTGTTATGCGCGCGCCCGGGACCTGGATGGTCCGATATGAATGACACCGACTTGGCAGGGAGGAGGTGGAGAGTGCAGAGTCCAGGCGACAAGCTTCCCAACGCGAATCCGTCGAACAACGTAGAACGTCCGCTAAGCAAGAATCCGGCTGCTCGTATGGATCGGGAGCGCCGCCTCCTGTCGCTGCTGGTGACTCGCGGCGTGCTCAGTCAGGATGAGAGGGAAGCCGCGCTTGAGGCGGTACGGGTGGAAGGTGTGGACCTGGAGTCGCTCCTCCTCGACACGTATCACGTTGCCAAGTCAGACTTTGGCGCCGCGCTTAGCGAGTATTTTAGCTGCCCGTTCCTTGCGTATGACGAGCGCGCTGTTCTAGAGGTGGCCCTCCTCAAGAATCTCCGCATTGAGTATCTCAGGAAAAGCGCGTGGGTGCCGATCAAGCGGCAGGGAGCGGTGGTGGAGATTCTGAGGACGGATCCTCAGGATCTCGATAAAGATCCGGACATCCGTCGGGCATTCCCACGGCTGACGATTCGAGTCGTGGTTGGACTACGGCGCGATCTCGAGAAGTGGTTGCTTCTGGCCACCGAGCAGTCGGCTCGCGGGGCGATCGCCGACATTCTCGGCGAACTCGTGCATGAGGTCTGGAACGAAGCCGACGGCAACGTGCAGCAGATTACGGAGCACGATTCCGCCATTGTGCGACTGGCGAACCAATTGATTGCGGAGGCCGACCGGCTTGGGGCCTCGGATATTCATATAGAGCCCTATTCGACCGGACGTGACACCGCCGTGCGCTTCCGTGTTGACGGGACCTGCTTCCCCTACATGAAGATTCCCTCCGGATACCGGCGTGCGGTCGTGTCACGCATCAAGATCATGGCCAATCTGGATATCGCGGAGCGGCGCAAACCTCAGGATGGCAAGATTCGCTATCGCCTCGGAAAAGATCGGGATCTTGAGCTGCGTGTGGCGACGCTCCCTACGGCGGGAGAGAACGAAGATGTCACGTTGCGACTCTTAACCGCAAAAACGCCGATGCCGTTGGAGGCCATGGAGTTTATGCCGGGTGTTTTGGAGACCGTGAAGGAATTGGTCGAACGTCCGCAGGGCATTCTCCTTTGCGTGGGGCCGACCGGGTCCGGGAAAACGACGACCCTGCATGCCCTGTTGAAGCAGGTGAATACCGATGCCCGCAAGATCGTGACGGCAGAGGATCCGATCGAGCTGACCCAGGAGGGGCTCCGTCAAGTGCAGGTGCATCCCAAGATCGGCTTCACCTTCGCTGCGGCCATGCGGGCATTTCTGCGGGCCGATCCGGATATCATCATGATCGGGGAGATGCGCGATAAAGAAACAGCGGATATCGCGATTGAGGCGTCACTCACAGGTCACTTGGTGATGAGTACGCTGCATACCAACAGTGCCGTCGAGACCGTCACGCGACTGTTGGATATGGGGTGCGATGCTTTCAACTTTTCCGATGCGATGCTAGGCGTGCTGGCGCAACGATTGTGCAAGCGCCTCTGTGTGCACTGCAAAGAGGCGTACCATCCTGATCGGCAGGAGTTTGACGATTTGACTCAGTCCTATGGAGTGGGTGACTGGGAACGAGTCGGAGTCACGTATTCGCCGGAGCTGAACCTCTATCGCGCGCGTGGGTGTGAGCGGTGCAATCAGAGCGGATTTAAAGGCCGAATGGCACTGCATGAGCTGCTGGTCGGTTCCGACGACGTAAAGCGGTGTATTCAGTCCCGGGCCAGAACGGCAGAGATGGCGGGTGTTGCGAAGCGTGAGGGGATGGTGACTCTGCTCCAACATGGGATTCAGAAAATTTTCGAAGGCGTCACCACCTATCGACAAGTTCGTGCCGTGGCTGTGAAGTGAAGAATCGATTCAGATTTTCTCGCGCCCGTAGGACCAACCGTTAATGTCTCTCACCCCGGGTGGCTTTCCTTTTGAGGCTTGCCTGAGGTGTCTCTCCAGCCTTCAGCCAACCACCATTATATGTAGTGACCAGGGGGCATTTGAGGGTCGCTCCATCTCAGGCCGCAAAGGGGTCGCGCGCGCATGGGCACAGACTCCCGGCCAAAATTTGTCGGCACATTGCGCGAAAAACGCCCATCACACGCTCAGTCTTGCTCCGGACAAGTCTTGATAAATCAAGTGGTTAAACTGCAGCGCAAGGGCCTCCGTAACGGCATGCCCCTTGCTCGGTTGGGGGTGCCATGATGCACCCAAGACCAAACAGGCTACGCAAGGTCCGTACACAGGAAGGGGGGTTCACCCTTCTTGAGATCATGATCGTCGTTGTCATTGTTGGAATTGCGGCAGGGTTGGCCGTTCCGAATCTGACGCTTATGTATGCCAAGTATGAGCTGTACCAAACAACAACGACAATCTATAACCGCCTCATGATGGCTCGCTCCGCTGCCATCAGCCGGAACGCTATGATCGTGGCCACTCCAGCCAATATACCGATGGGCCTAGACCAGGTGACGTTTACAGCTCCACTCGGGGTAGAAACATTGCCGCTCAACGTGAGATTTGTCCTCCCGCTACCGGTCAATCCTATCGGGTATACGCCGAGAGGGCTGAGCACCTCGCCTCTGGCGGCTCAGACGATTCAATTGCAAAGCGTCCGTAATCCCAATCTGATTTACACGATCTCGCTCGCGCCATCGGGGAAGGTGACGTGGTGTCGGCAGGCCATCAACCCCTGTGTGGTGAACGCCACATCATGAACAGAGGAACAGGCGAACCCATCATGAACGTACACAACGAAAAGGGCTTCACGTTGGCTGAGGTGTTGGTATCGGCGGCCATTCTCGGTGTGGGCGTGATGGGCATGGCGGCTATGCAGGGCATGTCACTCGGGAAGAATGTGGATGCCAACGATTTGTCTATTGTGACGAACATTGCCGCCGACATGATGGAGCGGATTCAGAACAACCGGCGGTACTCCTGGGCGTATCACAATCTCGATACGACCGGCCCGGGTAACTGTCTTGTAGGGGGATTACCGGCTCCGCCGCCACTTGGCATCCAGCCGATTACCAACCCGCAGGTCACACAGGTGGTTCAGGGAGATTGTACCCAGTGGCGTGCGAGAGTCCTCGGTTCGAATCTTGTGAATGCAGTTGGTTTGGTGACGGCGACTCAAGTGGCACCGGCCGGATCCGGAGCCATGCAGGTCACAGTCAGGGTGAACTGGAACGACCGAGGGGAAGGGCAACGACCCAGGACCGTGGCATTTCAAACGCTTGTCGTTCCTGAGTAATCAGTGAACAGTCGGGTTGAGTCAGGCGAGAAGGACTAGGTGAACCGATGACGACACAGGCGCAGGTGCGGAGCCAGGCCCAAGCGGGATTTACGCTGACGGAAGTCATGGTCGCGACCATGATGACGACGGCCCTCCTGGCGGCGGGGTTCGGGGCTTTGACCGTAAGTCAGAAGACCACCAGGGTCAGCGGTCAGGTTGGGAACACCCAAGCCACAGCTCGCAACGCTCTCGATATGATCACGGCCGATCTCAAACTGGCTGGTTTCGGGATGCAGGGACTCACGACACCCGTCGGGGGCTGTCATATCAACGGGACTCCGTCCGCGCTCGTGCCCTCAGACAACAATCCGGCAGGTGCCGATTTCGGACCTGACTCTATCTCAATGGTCGTGCCGATGACGAATTCGATTACGGCGGTGGGGGCACTGTGGCAGGTGTTTGTGCCACCGAACGGGACCATTGGGGGGCCGAAGACACCCATTACCAATATCCCAATGCCGGCGAACGCCACTACGGGGATGGGCAATGCTCTCCCTGGAGGGTTTCTCTCGCTGCCTGGGAACGTCGTGTCGCTGGGCGGGGTGGCTGGATCAATCATCCAGGCGGCAAATGTCGGCGGTTTAACCGTAAACCCGGCTATTCAGGATCCGACGGCGTTTGGTACCGGAACTCAAGTCTATTTAGTGCAGTGCATCACGTATCAGGTAATTCCTCCGCCTGATATTCTCAACATCTGTCTTGGATCGGCACCCTGTCTCGTTCGTGGAGCAGTGCCACCGGCGCTGGTCTTGCCGGGTGCGGTGCCGAACTGCAATCAGCCAAACGCGAATTGCATGCCCATTATGGATGGGGTCGAGGATCTTCAACTGGCCTATGCCTGCGACGGTTGTAGCCCCCTCATCAATTCAGGAAATCCTGACGGGCAGATCGATGACATCAGCGGGAATAACATCTTTGACACCCCCGATTTTGTTACGGATAGGAACTGGTTCGGCGCGGCGGCGCCATTTGGCGCGACCATGACGCCGGCGAAGATCCGTATGGCGCAAGTCACGATTGTTGCCCGGCAAACGCAACTAGACCAGGGGATGGGCGAAGGCATCTCGACGAACGTCTCGAACAATAACGCGATTACCAATGTGAGTGATCACAACCATGCGACCGGGGTCTTCGCTCTTGGCGATAACGCCACCCCTGCCCAACAGCAGGCCTACATGCAGTTTCGCAGGCGCGTGCAGACTCGCACGGTCGAGCTTAGAAATCTGAGGTCATAACTATGAGACAGGCTGATGGCAATCGCGCAGAAGAATGCCGACGAGGCTCGCTGAGTCTCGATGAACGAGGCACCTCGTTCATGACCGTGATGGTGATCATGCTCATGACCGGGACGCTCGGCGTAGCAGCACTCACCATGACCGGTTTGGAAAACTCAATGGCCGGTGCAATCAGGATGGTAGAGGAAGGGACGAGTGCCGCGGAGTCCTGTGTCGGTATGTCGGTGAACGTGATTCAGAGTTCGGTTGATCCTGGAGCGGTTCCCGCCATACTCATCGCTCCGGCTGGACCTGTGCCGGCGGCCAATGCTGCCATACTCAGTCAGGAAATCAACGGAGCTCCGGTCGCGATGAGGAATAACCCTGATGTAGCGGTGGGTGCCGGGAATGCCCCCAACCTCACAATGACCGTGAATAACTATCTGGTAAACGGGGACATCGATTTTCTCTACAGCAAGCAGCGGGCCGGCAGCAATGAAGAGACGAAGGATTTTTTCTACCGCGTCGATTGCACCGCGGCGAATGCGGCGACTGGAGCTACGAGCCGGGTTATTGCGGTATTTGATTGCCTCCATCTGGGGTCCGATACCTGTCAGCGCCGGGCATTGTAACGCGTCACAGAAGAGGAACCATGATGATGGATATGCCACCTAACAGCCTATTGAAACAACTAAAGCCGTCTGGAGCCTCTTGTATAAAAAGTGTGGGAGCGGGTGTGCTCCTAGGGCTTTGTGGCTTTGTGGGCCTCGCTGATTCTAGGGCTCAGGCAGATCCGATTCCCCTCAGCGTGATGTCCAGCCTCCAGCCCGGTACGATTACGGCGGTTCATCACGAGACCGTATCAATTAACGGAAAAGAATATGGGTTCGATGCGGAAGTGCAGGCGCGCGATCAGGACGACAACCATCTTGAGGTAGCCGCCATCCGGCCGAATCTCGAGGTGAAATTTCACGTGAAAAAAAACGAATCGAACAAAATCGATCTGATCATTGTCTACATGCCCCAATAGCGGGGACGGCAGGGGTAGAAACTATGTTTGCTGCAAGTCACACGATCGAGGAGGGTGCCATGAAAAGCCGGAGTATCGCACTTCGTGGAACCTGGATGCTGACGCTATTGGGATGCTTGATTTCCCCAATCCTCTCATCGGCGCAGACCATGGACCAATACTATGGAGTTCCTCCGTTTGTTGCTGACCAGGTCGCTCCCAATATCATCATCCTGATGGATAACTCCGGGAGTATGAGTAACAGAGCCTGTGAATCGACCAGTTGCGGCATCTTGTCAACCGGTGCCGTGTCCACGACCATTACCTTTACGGCGACGACGCGCTATTCGGGGTTTGCCGATCCGATGCGCTGTTATGTCTGGGATGCGACGGATAACCGGTTTGAGAACGGGACGCTTAAGACGGCATTAAATTCACAAACCCCTGCTACGGGGGGGTGCCAGACTACTGAGTGGGACGGGAATTTCATAAACTGGGCGACGTTTCGCCGGTTCGATGCGGTCAAGAAAGCCATGGTCGGCGGGCAATGCCAGAATGGTTTTACCCCGACTCGCAACGCGGATTCGACCTGCAAACCGATTGGCACACCCTCTTTGCCGACCGTCAGGGCGCAACGGGGGACCGGTGTTAACACAGAAACCACCAATGCGGTTGGATACAATGCCGGGACCGGCGATCTCACCTATGTCGGGCGAATCCCGACGGCTGCCCATGCAACGAATCCGGCCAACATCTTTATCCATATCGAAGATGATGCGGACTTATGCGTCGATGACGACAACGGAACGAATTGCGGCAACCCCGGTTCGTCAGACGGGGACGCCTTCGTCGAAACGGAGTTGAACGAAATCGCTTTCGCCATGTATAGCGAACCGACCGGCGTCATCCAGCAGATCGGTCCGCAGGCTCGCTTCGCCCTGGCGGTATTCAATAATGACGGCAGCAATAACGGCGTTCGTATTTTGACCGGGGCTGGGAGCCGCCAGTCTATCGATTTTGCGGGGGCCACGGTCGAGACCTTCAACGACAATACGGCGGCTATGGTAGATGCGGTCGATGAAACGTTCCCGGCAACCTGGACGCCGCTGGCCGAGTCACTCTATGAAGTGGCGCGCTATGTGGCGCAGATCAATTCGGCATTCTATGCGGGCCAGTATGTCTATCCGATTGCATACTCCGGTGGAAACTCCAACGGTGTGGCCTTCGGAAGCACCGGCGTAGGCGGTCTCGGCGGAGCTGAACTTTCTGCCTTGACGGGTTCTGAAGTATGCCCGGCTGGGTATATCAGCAATGCGTGCGGCCGTGATCCCTTCTTCTACGGCAGCAATCACACCCCGGCCTGGGCCAGTACCTCGACGCAAGTGCGATGCTGCAAGACCTTTGTGATTGTCTTCACGGACGGTGAGCCGACTCAGGATACGGGCGTGCCGGCCAGCATCAATCAATATGCGAATGCGAACGCGCCTGCCTATTCAGGGACGTACTGCCTGGGGGCCGGCGCCCTGGCCCACGGCGTTCCCTTTGTCGATCCTCCCGGTGGAAGGTGCAACAACGACCCGGCGACGCCGAATAACGTGTTGCTCAAGCAGCACCGGACAGACTATGCCGACAACGGGCGGCATTTCTTGGACGACGTGGCCTACTGGTCTCATATCAACGACCTGCGCCCTTGCAGCGGGACGGCCGATGGGACGATCCCGGTGCTTGGCGTGTCCGGACACTGCTTGCAGGGCCTGCAAAATCTAACGGTGTATACCTTTTATGCGTTCGGCAATATCAGTGGACGCGAGTTGCTCATGCATGCGGCGTTGCTGGGCGGGTTTGAAGATACTAACAACAATAATTTGCCGGATCTCACCAGCGAATGGGACAAGACCATCAACGCGACCGGCGCCTCCGGCAGCGACGGGATTCCGGATACCTATTTCGAATCGTCGAACGTGGATGACCTGCAGGAACGACTTCTGGCTTCCTTGACAGCGATTCTTCGTAAGAGCGCCTCCGGCACATCGATCTCGGTCTTAGCGACGGCGTCCACCGGAGAAGGGTCGATTTATCAGGCCTACTTCTTCACGAGCGACGTCGGCCAGGGCGGTGCCAGCGTGAAGTGGACGGGCTATACCCATTCCCTGTTCGTCGACGGGTTCGGTAATTTCCGTGAAGACACAATCCAGGACGGGAAATTGGTGTATGAGCAGGATCGCATCATCACCACGCGGTACGATAACAATCCCTTAAGCCCGACCTATCAGAAAGTGCTGGTCGATAAGTTCGAAGATCTCAATGGTGACGGGGTGGCCGACAGTACCACGCCGATCCTGACGTCCGACTTAAAGTCCATTGTGCCGGTGTGGGAGGCGGGAAAAGAGTTGGCCTACACTGTGTCCGGGGCGCGCACGATTCTGACATGGGTTGATGCGAATAATAACGGCATCGTCGATCCGTCCGAGCAGATCGATTTCAATACGGCGAACTGTGCGGCTCTCAAAGACTATCTCCGCTATGCGACCGATACCTGTGCAGGCAGTTCGAACGCCATGAACCTCATCAATTTTATTCGTGGCGATGAGGTGGCGGGCCTGCGGACGAGAATGCTGGAGACGCCGGTCGGGAGCGGGACCTACAAGGTCTGGAAGTTGGGAGATCCAATCCATTCGACCCCGACAGTTGTCGGGGCTCCCAAAGCCCGGTATGACCTGGCCTATGGGGACGCAGACTACAACCTCTTCTATCAGCAATACCGGAATCGTCGGCAAGTAGCCTATGTCGGTGCGAACGATGGGATGCTCCATGCCTTCAACGGCGGGTACTACCATAAGGGCGACGATTCAACGACGGCTGGTACCATTGAGCATGGTTGGTACACCAAGAATCCGACCAACAATTCGAGCGGCTCGAATCTTGGGGCTGAAATGTGGTCGTTCATCCCGCAGGAATTGCTCCCGCACCTCCAGTGGCTGGCGCGGGTTGACTATAGCCATGTCTATTATGTCGATCTGAAGCCGACAATCACCGAAGCGCGGGTGTTCACTCCGGATGCCGACCATCCAGGTGGATGGGGAACGATTCTCATTGGGGGATTCCGCATGGGCGGCAGTTGCGGACAATGTGCGGCGGCCTCCGGGGCTCCGCCCATGACCGCCACGATCGGCGGGGCATCGCGTACATTCTATAGCGCCTACTTCGCGCTTGATGTGACGAATCCGGAAGTCAGCCCGAAGCTGCTGTGGGTCTTTACCGATAGCGGGTTGGGTTTGACCACGAGCTACCCATCGGTCGTGCGGATGAATCCTGATTCGGATGCGATCACTTCAACGGTGAACGAGAAATGGTTCGTGGTATTCGGCTCAGGACCGAACGGCTATCAGGCTGACCTGCCTTCAGCCCCCTCGCAATCGGCGAAGCTGTACGTGGTGGATCTGAAGAATGGACCGAAGGTGGCGGCCAGTGGCAGCTTGACGACTATGCCGGTCGGTAGTTGGCGATCCTTCATGGGCCATGTAGCGTCGATCGATAAGGATTTGGATTGGAGGACGGACGTCGCTTATGTCGGACGAACAATCCATGATGGGGCACTACCGTGGCGCGGGAAAATGTACCGCCTGACCATGAATTGTCCCGCCGCTCCCTGTACTCCAAATACCTGGGGGATTGCGAATGGAGCGGATCGGGCTCCAACGGAGGTCATCGACACCTTCTTTGATGCAGGCACGGGTACCACCGTTGAAGTCGGCCCGACGGCCGCTGCGCCGGCGGTGACGATCGATGATACCAACGCGACCTGGGTCTTTTTTGGAACAGGCCGGTATTTCGGCAATGCCGATAAGGTAGATAGTACGATTCAGCGGCTCTATGGTCTCAAAGACCGGGTTATGAACGGATCTTGTACGCAAACCTCGACTGTCAACTGCCATAGTGATGATCTGGTCGATGTGACGAGTGCTGTGGTGTGTCTGATCTGCAGCGGTGCGACCAATCAGGTCACAGACCCGACCAACCCCAGCGTGACGAGTGTCGAAGGGACGGGGGCGAATTCGATGATGGGGTTGATTGCGAGTAAGCACGGATGGCGGATTACGTTGCCTGGACCGGTCACGATCTCCACCGTCAACTATTCGGCAGAGCGATCGGTGGTGAATCCGACTCTGGTTGCCGGCGTGATTTTCCTGCCGACGTTCGTGCCGACGAATGACTTCTGCGCGTCTGACGGAATCAGCTATCTGTATGTGCTCTTCTATAAGACCGGTACGGCACCTCCCTATCCTGTGGTGGGGACCACGCCGTCCGGTGCGAATACCAATATCACTACCAAGGTTAGCCTTGGCGTGGGTTTGGCCTCCTCTGGATCGATGCACGTCGGGCAAGGAGGAGGAACAATCTGTAGCCAGATGAGCGGTGGTAACGCCTTCTGTCAGAAGGCCGCGCTCCCTGATTTCTACAGCCGATTTGTCAGCTGGGTACATCAACGAGACTGATGTTGTATGAGCGTCGGCGATGGTCAACAGCAAGTCCATCGCCGGCCCATGATGCTCCGGAGAAAGATTGAGAAGGTACGATGATATTTCGTAGTTGCAATAGACCGCTTGTGATTGCCTGGGTGCTGGTCATGCTGGGCGGGACGTCCTGTACTGGCGGAACGGCACCTGAACCGGCCAAGGGGGCCGGAGTGACAGAAAACGGGCCTCCTGTCATGGTGTTGGCGAAAGTTCTCCAGAGCCCGATTCCTCTGACGGGGCCGGTCGGAGCTCAAGCGCTGGCAGAGGACCCCGAGAGAGAGCCCATCACCTATTCCTATCAGTGGTTTGTGAACGATGTCTTGGTCGCTGGCCAAACGAATCCGACCTTTCCTGCCGAACTGCTGCGCCGCGGGCAAATGATATCTGTCGAGATTACGCCGTCTGACGGAAAGCAGAAGGGGAGGCCCGTTCGAACTCCGGCGGCACCGGTCGGCAACACTGCTCCTCATATCACCTCAGTGGTACTAACTCCCCAGACTGTACAGCCCGGCGGCAAGCTGACTGCAGAGGTGGTTGCGAGCGATCCCGATCATGATCGGGTTGATTTGACCTATCGCTGGTTCCGGAATGATGCGGTCGTCAAGGAGGGGGAAGAGGCGTCCTTTGATACGACCGGATTGGCTCCACGCGACAAGGTGACGGTCGAGGTGACGGCGCGTGACTCGCAAGCTATGGGTAATATGCTGCGCTCTGACGTCGTGACGTTGGGCAACAACGCCCCTACGATCGTGTCGACTCCCCCTGCCCCAGTGACGCCGGATCAATATGAGTATGCCGTCAGAGCGACGGACTTTGACGGGGATCGCTTGACCTATGAATTAGAAACGGCCCCTGCCGGGATGACCATTGAGTCTGCTACCGGGCGGATTGCCTGGATGATTCCGCCGGGCAACCGGGGGGTCTTTCACGTGAAGGTCTTGGCAAAAGATGGTCAGGGTGGCACGGCCTATCAGGAATTTGACCTCGCGCTTGGCGTCAGCCTCCCAGGAAAACCGGCGGGGGCGTAGCCCGGTCTATTCGGTTCCTTACTTCTCCTTGTCTCGCCTTTTCTCCCTCTGCTAGAATCAACCCATCTGATGTTTTAGGAGGGAGACCATTCTGCATTCGTGCGTAAACTAAAACTACGAGAAGGCACGGACACTGCCGCCCTCTTCGGTCACCACGACCGGCACCTCAAACTGATTGAGGACGATCTCGGCGTGCGGCTGTCCGCACGCGGTGAAGAAGTCACCCTCGACGGTCTTCCTGACGCGACTCGCCAAGCCGAACGGATCCTCTTCGAACTCGCAAATCTCACCAACGAAGGACTGGTGCTTCAAGTCGACGATGTGACGCATGCGCTGACCGCGCTACGTCAGACACCGGATGCCTCCATAAAAGAGGTGTTGACCAACGCGACGACGATCGTCACGAAGAAGCGGTTCGTCGGTCCGAAATCTCCTACTCAGAAGTCCTACATTGAGGCGATCGAGAAGCACGACATTGTGATTGCGATCGGGCCTGCCGGTACGGGCAAGACCTATCTGGCGATGGCAATGGCGGTCAGTGCGTTGATGAAGAAGGAAGTGAGTCGCATCATCCTGGCACGGCCCGCAGTCGAGGCCGGCGAGAAGCTCGGCTTTCTCCCCGGCGATATGTATGCAAAGGTGAACCCGTATCTTCGTCCGCTGTACGATGCGCTGTTCGACATGATGGACATGGAACGGGCCAATCGCATGATTGAACGAGGGGATATTGAGATCGCGCCGTTGGCATTCATGCGCGGGCGCACACTGAATGACTCCTTCGTCATTTTGGACGAAGCTCAGAATGCCACAGCGGAACAGATGAAGATGTTCCTGACCAGATTGGGATTTCATTCAAAGGTGGTTGTGACCGGAGATATCACGCAGATCGATCTGCCGTCCGAGCGGGTGTCCGGTCTCATTGAAGTGAAAGAAATCTTGCGCGATATCGAAGGGATTGCCTTCGTATATTTCGATGAGAAGGATGTGGTCCGTCATCGGCTGGTGCAGGACATCGTCCGAGCGTATGATCGACACCAGTCTGCAACCGGTGGTGATCCCAGGCTGTCCAAAGGGCCGGCCTTGCCGCACTCGTCGCCGTCCGGGTCCAACAAGTGGTCTTCCTCTGGTTCGCCGCCCCGAGGCTCCTCGGGACAATCTCACTAAATGGCTGTCTATCTGCGTGTTCGTCTTATTCGTGTCAGGGTACGTCAGGCGGCCCTGAGGCGTCTGGCTGAGCGCGTGCTTGTCACGGTCGGGGAAAAGCAGTCAGAGCTTAGCCTGGATTTGGTAGGCGATGGGCGGATGCGTCGGTTGAATTGTCAGTATCGGAAGAAGGATCGAACCACCGACGTCCTGGCGTTTGCCATGCGAGAGTCGAGCAGCCCGGTGTCTGCGCTGCTCGGTGATGTCGTGATCTCGGTGCCGACGGCGCAGCGGCAGGCAAAAGAAGGCGGACGATCCCTGAGTGAAGAGCTGGCCTGGTTGCTGGTTCATGGCGTGTTGCATCTCTGCGGGTACGATCATGAGCGAAGCGAGGCGGAGGCGCGCCGCATGAAGCGGCGGGAGCAAGCGGTGTTACGAGGTCTGCGGCCGATTCCAATATTGGCGACGGTGCCACGGGTGAGTCGAATGTGTGCTGGATCAACGGCGACGAGGAAAGGGTAGCGATGGGATGGTTTCAGCGGCTGAGCGACGGGCTCAGCAAGACGCGTCAGGTCGTTCGGCAATCACTGGATCGCGTCTTGGGGCGCACGCCCGATCCGGCGATGCTGGAGGAGCTGGAAGCGGCGTTGCTCACGGCAGACCTGGGCGTGCATGTGGTCGACCGATTGATGACCCATGTGCGCGAACATGCCAGAGGGGCGGATGCGGCCAATCCTGAGGCGTTGCAGAATGTCCTGAGCCGGACTTTGTATGGTGTCTTGGCGCCGGTGCAAGGGCCGTCGCTGGAACAGTTGATCGCGAAGGGGCCGAAGCCTTTTGTGGTGCTGATGGTTGGGGTGAATGGCGTCGGAAAAACAACGACCATCGCCAAGGTGGCGCAGCGGTTGGTGCAGGGTGGTCGCCGCCCTCTGCTGGTGGCCGGCGATACCTTTCGCGCGGCGGCAATCGATCAGCTGCAAGTGTGGGCGGATCGGGTCGGTGTGGATGTGATCCGGCATCGCCACGGCGCGGATCCGGCGGCCGTCGCGTTCGACGGCATTGTGGCGGCCAAGGCGCGCGCGGTCGATGTGGTGCTCATTGATACGGCCGGTCGGCTGCATACGAAGTCAAATTTAATGGAAGAATTGCGGAAGATCGTTCGGGTGATCGGTCAGGCGCTGCCGGGGGCGCCGCATGAAATTCTCCTGGTGTTAGACGCGACCGTCGGACAGAACGCGTTGGCGCAAGCGCGACAGTTTAAGGATGTCGTCGGCGTGACCGGATTAGCGCTTACCAAGCTCGATGGGACGGCCCGCGGTGGGATTGTGGTGGCCATCGCCGATGAGCTGAAGCTGCCTGTCCGGTTGATCGGTGTGGGAGAAGCGGTCGAAGATCTGCAGGACTTCAATCAGGAAGCCTTTATTGCCGCGTTATTCGGCCAATCGGCCGCTCGGTCATAACCCGCCATTTTCTTTTCGCTCCGAATCCCCTGTGCTATGGTGGTGACGTATCTCTTTGGAGATGGTCGCCAATAGCATTCACCCGATTCAGAGGCAGGGGTTTCGAATGATCAAGATCTTAATCGTCGATGATGACCAGATGAACTGCGATCTCCTTCAGACCGTGTTCATGCGGCATGGGTATCAAGTGATCACCACGACCAGCGGCCGTGAAGGACTGAATTTGTTTCGCAAACATACCCCGCGCATTACGTTGCTCGATCTGCGTATGCCGGAGATGGACGGCTTGACGGTCTTGAAAGAAATTCGAGCCATCGATCCCGAGGCGCCGGTCATTATTCTTGGGGGTGGCGCCACGGAAGTGCAGGAGAATCAGGCCCGTTCCCTGCGAGTCACCGACTTTATCCGGCGCGGGCTGTCGCTCGACATTCTGGTCGAAGCTGTACATCGGGTGTCTCAGATGCCGGTCAAGGTCAATCAGACGCCGGTCTCCCCGATTCCCTCGTTCGCCGGGCAAGAGACGGCAGAATCAGTGTTGGTCGTCGATGACGATCCGCTGGTACGCGATCTGCTCGTACAGTTCCTTAGCCTGCGCGGGTACCGGACGTTGGGTGTGAAGGATGGCTATGAAGCCTTGCGGGTCGTCGAAGAAGCTGCACCGGATTTGTTACTGCTCGACATGATAATGCCAGGGCTGTCCGGGATCGATGTCCTGAAAACACTTCGGGAAAAAGAATATGCCGGCGGCGTGATCATTATGACCGGGAGTCACAACGAAGAGATGCTGGAAGAAGCCTGGTCGTTGGGGCCGCAAGAAGTGCTGGGCAAGCCGATCGCACTCGATCGTTTGTTGACCGCCATCCAGCTTGTGCTCGTCTGTCGCGAGTGCTAAAACCCTTCCGATGCCAGTCGGAAGCTCGCGCCTCGGTTTCATCACTTGTCTCATCGGATTGTCGCTACTCCTGCCCCTGTCACAGGGGCAGGCCGGTGATCCTCCTGCGTCGCCCTCTGCCATAATCCGGCACGAACTTCGCGCCAGCATCGACCCTGACCAGCATCAGCTGACCGTGATCGATCGGATGGCCGTGCGGGTCGGTGCTTCTCAGTCGCCGCTGGACTTCACCTTGGCCACATCGTTGCGTCTCGAGACGGTGGCGCTTGTGACAAGGGTAGGGAACGAAGAGCGCCTGATACCCGTCTCGACGTCGCTAGGCGATGCGACAATCGATTCCAATCTTCGGTCCCTTCAGGTCTCGCTGCCCGATCATCAACAAGGGAATGTGACGCTGGAATGGCGCTATCGCGGGGCCATCGATGATCCTCCGCGCGAACCACGGCATCTCCGATTCGTGACGCCGAGCGAAACGTCAGGGCATATTGGCCCGGAAGGGGTGTATTTGAGTAGTGAAACCGGCTGGTATCCCGATCTGGCCGGCTCTCTCGCATCCTATGCGCTGACGGTTGAGATGCCGGGCGGATGGACCGCGGTGAGTCAGGGGCAGGGAGGTGCAAAACAGGATTGCACGAAGCCTCGTTCCGATGAGGCCTGCCGCTCCGTGCAGACCTGGGAGTCGGGCGTGACCGAAGCGCTTACTTTAGTGGCAAACCGATTCACCGTCACGACGCGGGATTGGAAGGGTGTGAATGGACAAGTGGTCCACCTCGCAACCTATCTATTCCCCGACGATGCGGCGCTGGCTGACGAGTATCTGGCTGCGACCGCGAAATATCTCGACGCCTATGTTCCATTGCTGGGGCCGTTCCCCTTTGAGCAGTTTGCTGTGGTGGAAAACTTTTTTGCGAGTGGCTTGGGGATGCCGTCCTTTACCTTGCTGGGAAGCGGCAGCATCAAACGTCACTATATGCAGCCCTATGCCCTGGGGCATGAGATCGTTCATTCCTGGATCGGCAACTCAGTATGGAATCGCCCGGAGAGCGGGAATTGGGTCGAGGGGCTGACGACGTACCTGACGAACTATTACTGGCACGAGCTGAATCACGATGATCGGCAAGCGCGTGAACAGCGGCGATTGATGTTGCAGGGCTACAGCCTCTACGTGACTCCGCAGTTGGATTATCCCATCGCGGCGTTTCAGCGAAAGAGCGACGAAAAAGACAATGCCATCGGGTACCAAAAAACGGCGATGGTGTTTCATCAGCTGCGGATGGAGATTGGCGATGAGGCCTTCTGGCGTGGCGTGACACAGTTGGTGGCCGATCTGTCCGGGCGGCATGCCGACTGGCAGGATCTTGAACGTATATTTGATAAGGCCAGCGGGCGGGAGTTGCGGTGGTTCTTTGAGCAATGGATCGAGCGGCCTGGCGCGCCCGCCGTCGCCATCGCCGAGGCGACGGCGTCTCCCAAGCTGGATCAGCCGGGTGCCTACACGTTGCGCCTCAGACTCATCAGGGAAGGCGGGGCGTTTCGGTTCATCCTGCCGCTGGCCATCACGATGACAGGATCGACAACCTCGGTGACGGCACCTTTGGCTGCCGATCAGCGAGACATTGAACTGGTGGTGCCGGCTGAGCCACTGAGTTTGTCGATCGATCCTGAGTTCATGAGCCTGCAACGACTGAAGCGGGAGCACCTGGCCCCGGTGTTGAATCTTTTTGTGACCGATCAGCGAAAGGCGATGCTCCCGCTGTTTCTTGACAGCGCGACGCCGTTTAAGGAACTCGTCGCACGAATCGAGTCGCAAGATGCGCAGGATCCAACCAATCATAAGATAACCATATTGCCGGTAGACATCGTGGCCTTGCCTCCGTCAGGATCGGTGTTGATCGTGGCGACGTCAGACCGTCATGCGCAGGTGCAGTCGTTGCTCGCAAACGCGTGCGGGGATCTGGCGACGGTGGGACCGGATGGATTTCACATCGCCGGAACTTCGTATGAAGGCCGCCGCATGGCGGTGCTGTGGTCCTGTCATCGCCCTGATGCACCCGGTTCGGTGGTCACCGTGTTGTACGCGATGGATCCTGCGGCCGCGGCGAAGGTGGCACGGCTCCTCTTCTTTTATGGATGGCAGAGCGCGGTGGTCTTCGACGAAGGCACCGTGACAAAGCGAGAAATGTGGCAGGAGTTTCAGGGAATGAAGGAGGTTCGACGTGATGAACAGCGGTAATCGAATGCGCAGTCTGATCGTAGTTGCAATCGCCTTGGTCTTGTGGCCTCAGCTTGGACTGACTGCCGATCGAGCGAAAAGCGCCCCAGCAGCCAAAGCTCCGGCCAGTGCCGAACGGCACTTCAAGAATATCAAACAGCTCACCTTCGGCCGGCAAAACGCCGAAGCCTACTTCTCTTTTTCCGGGAATAAGCTGATCTTCCAGTCGACCAATAACTGGATGAAGGATACCTATGCGGCTACGCTGAAGCCGGACGATATTCCGCTGGGCTGTTACCAGATGTATGTGATGGATCTGGAGAGCGAGAGCGTCCGTCTGGTGAGCACCGGGTCCGGCGCGACCACTTGCGGCTATTTTTTCCCGGGCGATCGGCGGGTCCTCTATTCATCCTCGCATCTCCACGGTCCGAATTGTCCGCCCAAACCGAAGCGCGAAGGCGCCTATCGCTGGGCGCTCGACGACTATGATTTGTTTGCCGCCCGCATCGACGGACAGGAGATGCAGCGGTTGACCAATACACCCGGCTACGATGCGGAAGCCACGGTGTCACCGGACGGCAAAACCATCATCTGGACTTCGGTGAGAGACGGTGATCTGGATATTTACGCGATGGATCTGGACGGCTCGCATCATCGCCGCCTGACCGACGATGTCGGGTACGACGGCGGGGCCTTCTTTTCCCCGGACAGCAAGCGCATCGTCTATCGGGCATCGCACCCCACGGATCCGGCCGAGATTGCGCGGTATAAAGAGTTGCTGGGGCAGCGGCTGGTGGAGCCGGGCCAGCTGGAACTCTTTATCATGAATGCCGACGGGAGCGGAAAGCACCAGGTGACGTCGAACGGCGCGTCGAATTTTTCACCCTTCTTTCATCCGGACGGGAAGCGGATCATCTTCTCGTCCAACGTTGAAACCCGCGGCGAGGGCGGCCGGCCCAGCTTTCATCTCTATCTCGTGGGCGATGACGGCGCCGGGTTGGAGCGCCTGACGTTCGAGGGAGCATTCAACAGCTTTCCGATGTTTTCGCCGGACGGCAAACGCGTCGTGTGGGTCTCTGATCGCAACGCGAAACAGCCGGGCGAATTCAATGTTTTCTTGGCGGATTGGGTGCCGTAAGGCAGCGATACGTGGCGTGTGATCGGTCCCATGGATAATTCTGATCCAGCTCCCTCTGCCGGTCAGGAGTCGCGAGTCTCGTCTCTCGTGTCTCTGGCTAGTCTCTGCGCGGCCCTGGCCTGTGTCTTTTGGGGCCTGCGTCAACTCGATGGTCCGACCGCGCGCTATCTGCGCACGATCACGACACCGGAAGGCGGCGGGACGTTGACGGTTCCGTGGATGGCGTTCATCAGTCATGCGGGGAACTGGATGGGCGACGGGCGGCAGTTGCTGATCGTCAGCGCGATCCTGCTGGCAGTCGGGTGGATGCTGCCGGCTTCACGCGGGATCGCGACGGGCATCCAAACTCTGTGGGCGCACGGACTGGCCACGGTGCTCGTCCATACGGTGAAACATCTCGTCGGCCGGCCGCGTCCGAAATTCTCCACATCGGGGGAGTGGTCCATTGCCCCGTCTTTGGCCTCAGGATTCGACTCCTTCCCGTCCGGCCATACGACGGCGACCTTTGCGCTCGCGACTGTCCTGAGCCGCCGGTTCCCGTTGTTGTCCGCGTTATTCATGGGTATCGCGGCATTTGTCGCGCTCAGCCGTGTGTTGCGCGGATCGCATTTCCCCAGCGACGTCTTCGGTGGGTGGGTGTTGGGGACGGTGAGCGGGATGGTGGCCGCGAATCCTTGGAAGGACTGGATTCGGTCGGTTGAGTCCGCGTTGTATTACGCCGCGGTCGGAACGGTGTGGAGCCTTGCTCTCTTTTGGGCATTAGCTGTTCCGGTCGAGGCTCGACCGGAAGGTCTCATTCTCACCGGGGTTGGTGCTTTGTTGGTGCTTGTCGGCCTCTTGAGTCGCATTCGCGTCCGATGGTCGAGCAACACAGCTGCTACCACAAGATCAGCTCAAGGACCGATCATGGCGATGGCCCTCGGGTTGTCGTTGATGTCCACGGCACCGATTGTGATGGCTGCAGTCGGGTTACTCTGCGTGGCGCTCTGGTTTCGTGGAGATCAGGCTCCAAGTGTCGTGGAAGAGTCCTATTGGGTTCCTGTGGTCAGAGAGTGTGAGTTGGCGGGTGCGGCCCTGCTGAGTCTGGTCATCCTCGTGGCGTTCCGAGGTGTCCTGCCCTTGTGAGGGGTGCGGGCGATATGCGAGTGGAGCGTGATAGGCGAGACTTGCGCGATTCGGCAAGAGTCGATGAGTCCCTGAAATTATCCGTCCTGCCAGTTTTGCGTGTCCCGCCCGTCGCGCTCTTCTCGCCTCTTCAGTCAGTGACCGAAGATTTTGGGCTCGAGAGCTGGCGGAGGCGGAAGGAGCCCCTCCGGGATTTTCACCATCGGCTCGCTGGCTAAGAGCAGATAGCCGTAGCGTTTCAAGATCGGCTGATAATTTTTGAGATCCCCCGGCAGTTTGTCCACAAACGATTCCGGCAGCAGAATCATCGAGCGGCCCGGCTGGCTCAGGGCCGTGCGGAGTTTCTCTTCTTCCCCCGATCCCACGAAGAGCACTTTTCGTCTGGCATAAAACGCCGTCGACGGTCTTGTCGCTCCATAGGCGATCAGTTGTTCGTCAGGTTTCAGGTTCAATCCTGCGGCATAGGCCAGTTCCTGCTGGGGCGCGACGAAAAATCGATTCGCCGCGGGCAGGACGAAAATCATCAGCACGACCACCACGCCGAACAGCGATCCGCTGGCTGCCCAGAAGGCGGCATTGCGCCTGGTTTCCGACAGGCCGAACAGCCCCACCAAGCCCATCCCCACCAGCAGGACCGTCGCGGCGACATAGGGCCCGTGGCCCAGGGAGAGTTGCGTGGCTAACGGATATTCTTTTGTGAGCTTGCTCGCCAGCATCGTGTCGTAGATCCAGGGCAGAGAGGCCATCGCTCCCGCCAGGAGAAACCCCAGCCACATCACCAGATGAACCGATGCATTGGCGCCTCTGGTCGACGGTTCCCGCACGCAGCGCGACCAATAGGACGCGGTCAGAATCGCGGCGGCGGGAAAGAGCGGGCCGATGTAATGGGGGAGCCTCGTTGATGAGAGGGTGAAGAAGACGAAGGTCGCGAAAATCCACGCGGCAGCGAACCAATCCAATTTGTCGGTTGGTGAGGGAGCAGGAATAACGGGTGATGCGTCTATTAACTCGCCGGGCGTCTCACTCGACACGCTCAATGTTTTACGTGCCGCGCGCCAATTTTTATAGGTCTGCGGCCAAGCAAAGAGCAGCCAGCCGCTCCAGGGGAAAAAGCCGAGCAGCAACACCGGAAGGTAGAACAAGAATCCGAAGCTGTGCCCTTCCATGGGTTTGAGAAATCGCCCGACGGTATTGGCTTGCGCAGAGGCCGTGTATTCGCTGCCATGGAGCCACCACATGCCCGCGTACCAGGGCAGTGCGATCAGAATCGTCAAGGCCGTGCCCGCGAGCGGTCGTCCCTCCTGCCAGAATGGCCGCCACTGTTTTGTGAGAGACAAGTACAACGCGACGACGATCAGAGGAACGAGGAACCCCACCGGTCCCTTCGCCAGCGTGGCGATGCCCATAGCCGCGTAGTAAACCCACATCCAAGGGCGTCGCTCGCGCGTGGTCTGAAATCCGAGCCAGAAGGCGAAGAGTGAGAGTGTGGTGAAAAAGATCAACACGCTGTCGGTCAGGGCCATGCGGTTCAGCCCGATCATCTGGAGATTCAGCGCCAGCATCAGTGCCCCGAGTAGTCCCGTATTCGCGTCGCGCAGGCGCGTCAGAAATAGGTAGAGCATCAGGACCAGGCCGAGTCCGAACAGCGCCGACGGGAATCGCGCGGCGAATTCACTGACGCCGAACGTCTTGTACGAGGCGCTCATCAGCCAGTAGACCAGCACGGGTTTCGCGTAGCGGGGTTCGTAGTTGAAGGTGGGACTCATCCAGTCGCCGGTTTCGAGCATCTCCCGTCCGGCTTCGGCGTTGCGGCCTTCGTCGCGATCGGTCAGGCCAAGCGCGCCCAGATTCCAAAAGAACAGGATGCCGCAGAGGGCCAGCAGTAACCCAATGTGACGAATGACCGGCGAGGAATGTCCGGACGAAGGTTCGGGCATCTGCGAGGCGGACTCACTCATCCCTGATCACTCTTGGCGGGGTTGGTGTGCTTCGGGCGATAGATCAGCATGAGATTGCGCACGTAGACGACGGCGCCGATGCTCTGCCCGGCAATGAAGACAGGATCTTTCCGATAGATGGCATAGGCCAGCGTGATGAGGCCTCCGACAAGGCTCAAGTACCAGAAGGAGATCGGCACTTTGCTGGAGGCGCTGCGTTCCGAGGCGAGCCATTGCACGATCCAGCGGCCGAAGAATAGGCCTTGGCCGAGAAATCCCGTGGCAATCCAGATGGTGTCGGTCGTGATCATAGATAAGGGGGCTGCGAGTTAGTGACGTAGTGTGTACCGCAAACAGCGATGTTGCATCCAGCGCACGGCGATCAGATCGTAGAGGCTCTTGAAGAGGCGGTTGCCAACGCCGTATTTGGAAATTCCATGCGCCCGGGGATGGTGGCTGACCGGAATTTCGGTGACGGTGAAGCCGTGCATGAGGGCTAAGGCCGGGAAAAACCGGTGCATGCCGGTAAAGAGTTGCAGCTTGTCGACGACGGCGCGCCGGAAAATTTTCAGGGAACAGCCGGTGTCGTGCACGCGGTCGCCGGTCACGGCGCTGCGCACCGCGTTGGCGATGCGCGAGGACAGCTTTCTGACGAGATTATCGTTGCGGCTGGTGCGCCACCCGCACACCAAGTCGAATTTCTGTAGAAGGGGCAGCATCTTGTCGATATCGGCGGGATCGTTTTGCAGATCGCCGTCCAGTGTAATGACCAGTTCGCCGGTGGAATGTTTGAATCCGGCGTCGAAGGCGGAGGATTGCCCGTAGTTTCGGTCGAAGTGCAGCACGCGGATGGCCGGATAGGTCTGCTGCAGCTGGTCCAGCAGTTCACTGCTGCCGTCGCTGCTGCCGTCGTCGACATAGACCAGCTCGAACGGCGCGGTTTTGGATTCTTCGCGCGCCGACAGAACCTTGAGCACCCGTTCGGTCAGCGGCGTGAGATTGTCCCGTTCATCCTTGATGGGAATGACGACGGAGGCCCATGGGCGAGTGGAATTGGTCATCGTGCGTGGCGGCTCCTGCACGAACGGGGGCACAGGACCATAGTGGATTCCATATGTGCCGACAACACCGTGATCATCTGTTTCGTGAGCGGGGTGAGATTGTCCCGTTCATCCTTGATGGGAATGACGACGGAGGCCCATGGGCGGGGTGATGGGCTCATGAGGCGCGGTGCGGTCTTGATGAAGGTATCAACGTTGTCACGCCGGCATTCTAACGAATGGTCCGGAGACCGTCAAACGCCGGATCGTTCGATTTTGCGCGGGTGGGCGTGCTGTTATTTGACCACCAGCACCGTGCAAGGGGACAAGCGCACCAGGTTTTGTGACGTGCCGCCCCAGATGCGGCCGAAGATGTTGGAGTGTCCCGTGAAGCCGACGACCAGGAGATCGAAGTTTCCGTCTTTGGCAAACTTTGTGATGGCCTCCACGGGATGTCCGGGCACGACGTGGGACGTGAGTGTGACTCCCTGGGTGGCCGCCGCTGCTTCCGCATCCTGCGTGACGCGGTGGAAAAATTCCCGGGCCTCCTCCTTCGCTTCGTCCAGTTCGCCCATCAGTGCACCATACCGCGGCAAGTGCTCCTCGATGGAAATCTCATGCAGCTCTGCGCCGTCGCGTTTTGCCATGGCCAGCGCCATCTCCAGCGCTTTCTTGGCTCCAGCGGATCCGTCGTTGCCTGCCAGAATTTTTCGAAACATGGCCAGTCCTCTCTCTGTGAAATGCAATGGCGGCGCTATCGGGAAGAACCAGACGGTGTTCGTCCGGGCGGCCGGTTATCCGGCCAGCGCTCTTCGGAAGGTTTGCCGCCCGGATCGAACCATCGTTCGGCGACCAGCGTGGGAATAATCGCCGTGAGGATCACCACGGTCACCAGTGTCGCATATTGCTCTCGGGTGATCAGATTATGTTCGAGTCCGAATAGCGACGAAATCGTCCCGAAGGTCAGGCCTGTCGCCATCAGCAGCGTGGTGTACATGCCTTCCTTCGGATGGAATCGAAACAGGCGAGTGAGCGGCCAGACACTGACGAGTTTGGCGGCCGTATTGACGGCGAAGAACAGGCCGATCAGCGCCGTGGTCACGAGTACGGCCTTGAGACTGACCAACACGCCGGCCTTCAGGAAATAGAAGGGCGTCAAAATCGTCAGGGCGATGGTCCGCAAACGGTGTGCTAGGCCCTTTTTGGCGAGAAAGATCGGGGCCAGCACGAGGCCGACGAGATAGGCTGGGAGCACCGCCTCGCTTTGTGCTGCGCTCGCCAGGGCGCCGAGGGCACACAGAATCAGCAGCACGAATTTGAGTTCAGGCTCACTGATCCGCTTGCCGGCCCGGTTGAAAAACCAGCGGGTGATGCCGGGCAATTGCCAGAGGGTGAGCGCCGTCACGGCAAGAAATAGGACCATCCACCAGTCGTACCGGGCGAAGAGAAGGCCAAGCGCAACAACCGATCCCAGATCAGTGACAAAGCAGGCGGCGAGAATGATCTTGCCCAGTTCGAGTTCATTGTGTCCGCGCTCGACGAGCACCGTATAGACCACGGCAACGGAGGTGGCGCAGAGCGCGATACCTGCCACTTGCGAGGCTTGAAGGGACCACCCGGCCACCCAATAGGCCACAGCCATCACGCTGAGACAGGGTACCAGAAAGGACGCCAGCCCGATTCCGAGCGTCTCCTTCCATTTATGCTTCATGACCTCGACATCGATCTCGGCGCCGGCGAGGAACGTCAGGACGACACTGCCGAATCCGGCCAGCGACAGGATCCACGAGGTCGGTTGAATGCCCAGCACGTTGCCGCCGGCGATGCCGACGCAGATTTCCACCAGCGCGACGGACACGCCGATGCGCAGGGAGATGAGTGAGGCCAGCAGGGCCATCCCCATCCAAACGGCTGCGGTCTCCCAGGTCATGCCCGTCGCTCCATCGTGAATTACGCGACCGTCACGCGGCGGTCCACATAGGCGGCAAATGTCGGATCGTTGGTGACGAAGATGACCGACCAGGGTTCATCTTTGGAGCAGAGCCGGCGCAAAATCGTTTCGCGTAGTGTGGGAATCATGTTGTGCAGGGTGCCGTCGATGATCAGGACATGTGGCCGGATCACAATGGCGCGGGCGAGCAGGAGGCGCAGCGTCTGGCTTAGCGTGAACTGATCGCGGTGGCCCGTCACCTGTGTGGCCAGGCCGTCCGGAAAGTGATCGATCTCATCGTCCAGTTCCACGAAATGGAGCGCCCACAGGATATCGTCATGGGAGATGGCAGGGCGGCCCAGCGTCAGATTGTCCTCAATCGTCCCTTCGAGCAACGTGGGTTGCGAGTCCAGCATCAAGCCGCGATAAGGGTCAATCGACTCCAGGCTCACCTCGACTAGATTCATATCGTTATAACGCACCACGCCGCCGGTGGGCGGAAGCAGACCGGCCAGAACCTTGGCGACGGCGGTTTTTTGCACGTTAGACTGGCAGAGCAGGGCGATCTTTTCTCCGGCGACGACGTCTAAATCCAGATGCTCGAACAGCGGAGCCGAATTGGGATGGGCGAAGGAAAGGTTGCGGGCGGCGATCGAGATCCCCTCCAGCCCGAAGTGTCCCACGGGGACGATGGCTTTGGCGCCGTGCGTATCCTGGGGCAGTGAAAAAAAGGCGTTCATTTCCCGGAAGGCCACGAAGGCGAAAAACATGTGGACCATGCGGCGCGCCAGGGTGTCCATGTTCAGGAGCAGCTGTCCCGCCAGCAGTTCCGCGGCGGCGAACTGGCCTACCGTGAGCTGGCCGGTTGAAACGAGCATGCCGGCCGTGGCGATCATGCCGGTGTGGCCGGCGACTTGCCAGAGCGCCGCCGCCTTATACTGGCGGCCGGTCAGCAGGTCGGAGCGGCGTTGCCGCACGCGTGCATAGGCCTTCGTCAACGCATCGGTTTTCTGCATGAGGTAGGGGCTATGTCCGGCGGCGCGCAGGTGCGGGAGATTGGCGGCGATGTTTTGCATCCAGTGGTAGATCTCATAATTCAACCGCGACATTTCGAGTGTGATTAAGAAGCCGCCTCGCCCGAACAGGGTGAGCAGGACGACGAAGCCGGTGACCAGGGTGACGTTGTAGAGCAGAAAATAGGGGTGGAACAAGACCAGCATGGTCATGCCGATGCTTCCGACGACGGCGACGTTGAAGAGATCCGCCACCATGGCGACCAGGGCGCGGGTCAGCAGATCGGCTTCGGCAAAACGATGCGCATGTTGCGGGAGAAAGGACTCTTCCTGAAGCCGCGGCAGAGTCTCGGTGAAGGCGATAGCGATGCGGGTATAGATGCGTTGTTGCAAGGTTTCCACCGCCCGTGCCTGCAAGATGCGGAAGGCGGCCGCGCCCGTGAGGGCGCACCCTACGACAAGCGCCAAGGTGAAGATCATGGAGGGCTGTACGGCGAAGGAAAAAGTGCTGACCAGTTCCTGCACGGCAATCGGGACGCACAATAGGAACATCCCGATGGCCACGGCATAGGAGGCGATGATGCCGAGCATCTTGCGCTCAAGCCGGATCAGCAACCCCAATTGAGTCAGGATGTCGTCGAGGATGTTGCGGAGTTGATACTGAGGAAATGCGGGATCCGGTGCGGCCATGAACGAAGCTCCTACCAGAGGGTGCGTAGGAGTTATCAGCCTGGGTAGAGACCGCAGGCGGTTCCGGTGAACCCCATCACCGTAAGGAATCTATCCATGCTTATATACGCCTGTAGTCCGGCCGTCAATTGAAGATCGCGAGACGAGCGCGAAAGGCGGGACATGCGCGAAACCCAGGCTGGTGTACGACGATGTCCGAGTCTCGCTTCTCGCGCCCGTCGCGCCTTATTTGACGACCGTGAAGCGCATCGTGCCGATCAGGCTCATCTCGCTCACCTGTTCGCCGGCGTGAATTTCGACTTTGTAGCGGCCCGGTGTCCACTGTTCTTTCGGCGGGAGCAGTTTCAAATACCCGCTCTCATCTTCCAGGGCCATGTGCATGGCGTCTTCGCTGACGATCGTGTCCGGCTCGATGCCCGCAATCCCCTCAGGAAAGCATCGGCCGAATACTTTGAAGGCCTGGTAGTGCTGATGGAGGGCGAAGACGATGAAGATGGCCGGCGCATCGGCGGTGAATCGTTCGGTCGGCTTGACCGGGACAATTTCGTGGGTCTGGCGAAAGCCCAGTTCCTCTTCAAACCCCTCGGCCATCGTGATGGAGCGGAACATTCCCTGCGGGGGCGCGTCGAAGTCGTACGGTTTGGCATCTTCCGGACGATTCTGAAACTCCGGGACCGGAAGATTTTTTGTAATGGGCAGTTCCCCGGCCCAAATGGAGGCTGGCCCAGCGAGCAGGGCAGTAAGGGCAATGAGAAGGAGCCGGCTCATATGCAAGGTCTGGTACACCCCCTCTGCAGGGAGAGTCAAGGGGAACCCGCGCAGAGCGCGGGTGCTATCAGCAGTTAGCTATCAGCTTCGGAGCGAATATGGAGTCAACTCGGACGTTGGTTTACTCTGGCTGATCGCTGACGGCTGACCGCTGATAGCTCTTGATTCCCCGATTGCGGCTCTTTCGAGCCGTCTGCTACAATCGCCCTTCTTTACCAAGGACTGGAACACATGAGCACCTTACAAGACGCCGACGCATTGCCGCAGTTGATCGGGGACTACAAGCCGCTGGATCAGTGGCAAGCCCATCTCAATACGCTGTTTTATCGCCTCCGAGGCGACCAGTTGCGGACCTATTATCAAACCTTCGCGTCGGCAGACTATCGGTTGGCGCATGCGTTGGCTGCGGATTATTTCGAGCAGGTGGCGAAACGGGAGAAGGCCACAGGGGCCGCGACCACTCCACTCATCGTGCATGAATGGGGACCGGGGAACGGCAATCTGGCTGCCTGTTTCTTAAGCCACCTGAAGGCGATCGATAAAGCCGGGCAGGTCTATCCGCGCGTCAAGTACGTCCTGGTGGATTGGGAGCAATCGGTCCTGGATCGTGCGCTGTCGCATCCTGACCTCGCGCCGCACAAAGATCGCGTCGAGGCTCAGCTGGCCACCGTCGATCATGTGTCCGGGGCCGCGGATCAATCGGTCGATCGGATTATCTGCAACGAGTTGTGGAACGACTTGCCCACCAAGCTCATGGCGAAGAACGCCGGCGAGATTGAGGAAGAATTTCTCCGCCCCAACCTCAGCGAATCGCTCCATGCCACCATTCAGGACTGGTCGGGCTTCGTCCGGGCTTTCGAGGGCAAAGACATCGAGACGCTCAAGACTTTCCCTCCCTTCCTCGACGACCTGGTCTGGGAGAAGGAATATCGGAAGGTGGAGTGGAAAGATGTGCCCTATCGCAAGACGATCACCGAATTTCTGAAGACCATCGATGAGCAAGTGCTCGTTCCAATCAACCTGGGGGCCTTTGCAACATTGAAAGAGGCCAAGCGGTTGCTGGCTCCCGGCGCGGTCGGCTTCAGCGCCTTCGATGCCGGCACGGCGGATATGCAAGTGCTCAACGATCCGGACAAGCCCTGCTATGGCCAGTTCGGCGGGCAGTACAGTTTCATGATCAATTTCGCCTTGGTCGAGGCGATCGCGAAACATCTGGGGCTGGGCGGAATCGCCATCGAGCCGCAGCGGGAATTCGTCGGGCGGTCGTTGAATACGAATGTCATTACGCTCATGGACCTGCTCGCGACCCATCCGTCGGCCGGACCGAAGATGCAAGCGTGGGAGCAGGATCGGCTGGTGCTGAAGACGATCAAGGCGTTGAACGAATCCTACGAAAGTCCCTATAGCCGCATGTTGGAGTTCCCATTGCAGAAGAACATGCCGATGGAGGAGCGGGAAACCTTGAACGGGATGCTCCTCTCGCTCAAGCGCACCGGCGTGCCTGACACAGTCGCCTACCTGACCGAAGAAGAATTATTGGCAACGGCGCGCGATTTGGAAGCGGTCGGCTACGACCCCGATACGCTGAACGTGGCGCTCACGGCTCCTCCCAGCCCGATTGAGTATCATCACTTCCTCTGCAAGTGAGGGGTAGAACAGCCGTCAGCAATCAGCTGTCAGTGCTCAATCCTAGCGGTCAGCCGTCAGCGTTCAGCGATCAGCCGGAGCAAACTGGTCTCCAGGCTGACTCGATCTTTGATCCTGAGCTGAGAGCTGACGGCTGATGGCTCTCTCTTCATTACCCGCTCCCTCCGCGCCTTTCCACGAGTTTCCCCTTGACTTGTCCTTGAGTTTTCTATAGCCTTCCCCGCGATTTAGGTATCTCTCCCATCTTTCGTACTGGATCGGGGGAGTGCAGACGAAACTAGGCAGACGGCGCACGTTACACGAGGTAATACATGTTTGGCTCCTTCGGCTGGATGGAATTGATGCTGATCTTGATCATCGTGTTGATCATTTTCGGCGCGGGTAAGTTGCCGCAACTGGGCGAGGGACTGGGTAAAGCGATCAAGGGATTTAAAAAGTCGGTCCATGAAGCCGATGCGATCGATGTGACGCCGGGCGATCAGCCGGTGGCGCCGCCGCAAGTGCAGGCACAGGTGATGGGCCAGCCGGAAGCGGCGCCGCCGCCGGCCGCGCCGGTCTCGCAGCCGGGACAGACGAAGCAGGGATAACGCAGACGGAACGGGTGACGAGTCACGCGTGACGGGCATGGTGAGAAACAACGGATTAACCAGAAATAGACGCGTCACCGGTCATCAGTCACGCGTCACAGGTTTCCCAGATGTTTGGATTAGGCGCCGGCGAAGTCTTAATTATCCTGGTGATCGCGTTTCTGTTATTCGGGCCCAAGCAGCTGCCTGAAGTCGGGCGGCAGGTCGGGAAGGCCGTCAAAGGGTTCAAGGAGACGGCGGAAGATCTGCGGAAGTCGGTAGAGCCTGAGATCAACATGATTCAGCAGGAAGTGAAGATGGTCGAGCAGGATTTCCAGGCCTCGATGAAAGAAGCGGAAGAGGAAATCAACGCGGCCGGCAAACAGGCGGAGGACGGGACCAAGTCCATCAGCCAGTCCGGGCAGGCGTAGAACGACGTGACGGGCGCGATTCGCGTGAAAGGCGAGAGGGGCGGCGCCGGACTGAAAGTGAGAAATCGCAAGGCGAAATTCTGACACTGTGGTAACTACATACGTAGGGCAAGGACGGAAGCGAATCGGGTTTCGTCTTCGCGATCCGGAGGAGTCGGTACAAGGAAGTAGTCGTAGTGGAAGTAGTTGGATCTCAAGTCGGCAGCCTGTCTGTGGGAGTGGAGCCAACAGGGGCTGTTATCCAATTCACAGGAGGAACGCTATGAGAAGCATCCAAGGACGGACAAGGTTGGCCGGTATGGCCACCTTCTTCAGCGCGGCCGTAATGGCAGCGGGTATGTCGTTCACGGCAGCCCCGGCCCAAGCGGCATTTGAGCTGCCGGAAGGCGAGAAGATCACGAATCTTCCCGCCATTCCCCGTGCGATTCCGCAGAAGGAAGCGTACGAACTCTACGACCCGAAGATCGGGAAGAACTTCGATCTCAAGAATTTCTGGATGCGTGCGGATGTCCGCGTGCGGCCGGAAATGCGAAATGCCTCCTGCTTCGGTAGCACATTTGGCTCCGTGGCTGGTGCTTGTAATAACGGCCCAAACACCACCGGCACAAAAGGGCGTGCGAACGATTCCTTCGTCCAACAATGGGTGCGGTTGGGTCTCGGCTACGACCTCTCGCCGGACGTGAACTTCTATATGGAATTGATTGATTCAGCGGTATGGGGAGCCAACGGTACTGCCGGTGGTCTGAACGGAGCTGCTGGCGTTGATGCGCTAAATCATAACGGTGCGGCATCGGGTGGAGCCGGAAACGGTGGCCGCTTGGGTGTACGCGCTGCCTACATGTTGGTGCGGAACTTTGCCGGCGTCCAAGGCCTCAGCTTGAAGGCCGGTCGGCAATATGTGATCTTCGGAAACCATTCATTGTTCGGCCACTTCGATTGGGCCAACACCGGTTTCTCCCATGACGGTGTGATGCTGCAATACAGCACCAAGTCTGTCGATACCTACTTAGGCTGGTTCAAGACGGCAGAGTCTGATCTAGGTCAAGCCTCAGCCGTTGGTAGCTTGGGGAATAACGTTGCAGGCACAAATAATAGTGCCAGCGCCGATGGCGACATGGTCATTTTCTACAACCAGATCAAGTCGATCCCAGGATTTTTGATCGAACCCTATTACATTTTCTATCGGAATGGATTGGGAACAGGCACCCAAGGTACCAATGCTTTTGGAAATGGGGCGCCGAAGCATGCAAACCAGGTCCGCCATACGGTGGGTAACCGGATCGAAATGCGCAAGGGCAATTTCGATGCGATCAATGAAATCGTTTATCAAGGCGGTTCGCAGGGTGATGGCATAGGCGCTGGTGCAGCCGGTACATCTCCCGGCGGCTGCGTCGGCAGCGGACGGTGCTTGAGCATCAATGCCTGGGCGACCAGAAACTGGATTGGCTACACCATGTATGAGGCTGCCTGGAAGCCGCGCTTGGCTTTCAACTTTGACTATGCCTCAGGCGATGGCCGGAACAATTGCGCCAGCAGCGGTGTCGCCGGTGGTGTGGGAGCCTGTAAGACGGCCAACACCTTTGAAAACTTCTTCCCGACCAACCACATCCACATGGGTTACATGGACGTGCAAGCCTGGAAGAACATGATGAGTCCCTCGGTGAACTTCCAAGCTCGGCCGAGCAAGGATGACCACATTGAGTTGTGGTACACGAACCTGAACCTCGCGAGTGCCCAGGACAACTGGTATCGCGGGGCGCAGGGCGCCTATGTGTTTTCTCGGACAGGCAATACCAAGAAGCATATCGGAGACGAAATCGACTTCTCCTGGACCCACATGATGATGGACGGCAAGTTGGCCTTCCAAGCCACCTATGGGTACATGTTTGCCGGTTCGTACATCGAGCAGAACCTGGGCACCAGCACCAATCAACAGTGGGGCTATGTCCAACTCTGGATGAACTTCTAAGAGAAGTTGTCGAACATTTGCTCGTGACGCGCTGATCCGCGCCACGTAGCCGATCCAAGAAGCCCCGCGGGGAGATCCCCCGCGGGGCTTCTGCTTTCCGGGGACTGGCACCACGCATCGTAGTGCCTGTCCCCCGTCCTTGCCCAAGCTCTCAGCCGTCAGCGATCAGCCTGAGGGAAACGGCTTTCTTGTACGGATCTTCCTTCCCACCCTGACTACGTATGGACACTGGTTCCCTTTGCGGTCGAGTCGCTTGTCAGGGATCAATGGGTACAGTACACTTGCCTCTACAAGAGAGACCCTGTGGTCTTCGCGAAGCGGGAGGAATGAACATGAAGCTCCATGTGGTGATCGAACAGGATGAAGCCGGATACTATGTCGCGGAGGTTCCAGCTTTGCCAGGTTGTCTTTCGCAGGGCAAAACGCATGCAGAAGCCCTCGCCAATGTGAAAGAGGCCGTCGCTGGCTGGCTTGAAACGATGGAAGCCAAGACTGAACTCGACTTGAATCAAAGCATCGAGGTCATGGTCTGATGGGTGGATCTCTCCGGCTCTGTTCAGGGGCCGAGGCGGTTCAGAAATTTGGACGTGCCGGCTGGATCGTCTCACGACAGCGCGGTTCCCATGTGATGATGGTCAAGCCCGGCTATGAATACACCCTGTCCATTCCACAACATGACGAACTCGGCCCTGGGCTGCTCAGAAAACTCATTCGCCAGGCTGGGCTCTCTGTAGATCAGTTTAACGATCTCTGACATCTCTCCTGAGTTTCTACCATTCCCTCCTTTCCCATACGGAGGGGAAGAACAATCGTCTAGGCAGCCAGTCGGTTCTCATCTCTTATTGCCACTCGCCTTCGTTAGGGGCGAGCGGCGGTCGAGACTTCCAGCAGCTGTGTTCGGTCTTCAAAGCTCGACTCGACCGCGCTTGTTCAAGTCTGACCGCTCGTCTATACTTCGCCCGTAGCAACATCCAACTCGTTCATTAGTTTTTACGCACACTTTGTACGATTTACTGAAGCAGCTTCGCCAGCAGTTCGGTCTCGCCCAGTTCCGGCCCGGTCAAGAAGACGTCATGCGGGCCGTCCTGGCTCGTCGCGATGCGATGGTAGTCATGCCGACCGGCCAGGGAAAATCGCTCTGCTATCAACTCCCTGCGACGTTCTTGCCCGGGTTGACCCTCGTGGTGTCTCCGCTCATCGCCTTGATGCAGGATCAAGTCGAGAGTCTGAAACAGCACAAGATATCCGCCGCCGCATTTCACTCAGGTCTGACCGAGCAACAACGAGACAAAGTTATTCAGGGCCTTCATCTTCAAAGTCTTAAGCTTCTCTATGTGGCGCCGGAGCGGATTCAACACGAAGGGTTTCTGCGCCTGGTGAGGAAATGTCTCGTCTCGCTCCTGGTCGTCGATGAAGCACATTGCATCTCGCAGTGGGGGCATGATTTCAGACCCGACTATATGAAGCTCGGGCGCCTGCGCCAGGAGCTCAACAATCCGCCCTGTCTGGCGTTGACGGCGACGGCCACGACGCGGGTGCAGGCCGACATCTGTGAACGGTTGACCCTGCGTGATCCGCTGTCGATGGTGACGGGATTCCGTCGGGAAAATCTGGCCTTGTCCGTCCGACTCTGTTCGTCTCTTGGGGAGAAGCTGACGGAGTTGGATCGACTGGTTCGGAAATGCGAAACGGGCACCATTGTGATTTATGGTGCCACCCGTCGGACGGTCGAGGAAGTCGCGAGCTACCTGGGTCAAACCTATCCATCGGTCGGCTATTACCATGCCGGCCTCTCCGATGAGGAACGGCGACTCGTGCACGAAGAGTTTCGCCAGGGGCAGCTCCGCATTCTCGTCGCGACCAACGCCTTCGGCATGGGCATCGATAAGGCGGATGTGCGCTTGGTCGTTCATATCGATATTCCGGGGAGCATCGAAGCGTACTACCAGGAGGCGGGCCGCGCCGGGCGTGACGGGTTGCCGGCTGCTTGCGTGTTGTTGTTTCACGAGCGCGATCTCGGCACGCAGGAATATTTTATCCAGCAGGCGGCGAAAGATCCGGCGAGCGGAGAGCGTGCGGCTCGTATGCGGACGTTGCTTCGCGAGATGCTGGCCTATGTGTCGGTCCGCACCTGCCGCCAGTTGGCGATACTGGATTACTTCAGCGATGCTGAGGAGCGGGCCATGGGGCCTTGTGGCCTCTGTGACCGTTGCGTGACCGAGGTTCATGAGACGCCCGCATCCCTTCAGGATGAGGCTGCCTGCGCGAAGGCCGTGCTGCAGACGGTGGCCTGGTGTGACGGGCGATTCGGTGTGACTCGTGTTGTGGAGATTCTTCGCGGCAGCCAATCGAAGGCGATCCTGTCGCAAGGAGCCGAGCGCTGTGAGAGTTATGGCTTATGTCGAGACTCTTCAAAGACGACTGTGACGCATGCGGTGAAAGATCTGATTGATTCAGGCCACCTCGCAGTCATCGGGCAGGAGTATCCCTTGCTTGACCTGACGCGCCTGGGCCGTGAGGTGCTGAACGGGACCCGTGCCCTCGACGCACGGCAGGCGGCCGGGGGCGCGATCGGTGCACGATCGACAAAGGCGGTGGCTGAACGGCGACCGTCGCGCGCGATTGAACTCGCCGCCCCGGGTGATCCGCAGCTCTATGAGCGGCTCCGCCGGCTCAGAACGGCATTGGCGGAAGAGGAGGGCGTGGCGCCGTTCGTCATCTTTCATGACAAAACCTTGCGCACGATTGCCAGCCACAAGCCCGTAACTCAGGCAGCTTTGCTGGAAATTCCCGGCATCGGCGACGCGAAAGTCGAGCGCTACGGCCGCCGTGTGTTGGAGATTGTGAACGGGGAGTAAGAAAGCTGTCAGCTTTCTTTCCCCCTCCTTCGTAAGGAGGGGCTAGGGGAGGTCGAATCTTCTTGCGTGCGGTTAGAAGGCGAGCCTGCCGCTATGTGATTGAGCAAATCCTCAAGCACCCCGTCAAGATTCTGCATTACATCATGATTCTGATATCGAACGACGTGTAAGCCGAGAGAGTGAAGATAGTGATCGCGTTCCTGATCTTTCAGAATGTGTTCAGCGTCAGCATGACTATCTCCGTCAATTTCAAGGACAAGCAATCGTTCTGGACAATAGAAGTCCACTATGTATGGCCCGATGCCATGCTGCCGACGGAACTTAAGGCCTTGAAATTGGCGTGCTCGCAACTTTAGCCACAACTGCTTCTCAGGTCCGGTCATATCGGAGCGAAGCCGACGCTTCAGACTCAGAAATCCTGGTTGTCCTTGTTTGGCTCTAGTCATCAATTACAACCATCTCGGCGGTCTCTACCCCTCCTCGCCTCCCCTTACAAAGGGGAGGAATAATTAGGGGCTGATTGCTGATGGCACGAACGTTACTTCAAATTTCCCGCCTTCGCGAAACGCTCCTGCAATTCCTGATAGGTCTGGGTCACCGGAAAGTTCGGAAACTCTTTAGGCAGATGATCGGGCGGCCGGAAAAAGAATCCGGCATCAGCTTCGCCGAGCATCGCCGTGTCGTTGTAGGCGTCACCGGCGGCCATGGTGTAGAAGTTCAACGACTTGAAGGCTGCGACGGAATATTTCTTCTGATTCGGCATCCGCATGTGGTGCGCCGCGATGCGGCCGCCGCCATCGATTTCAAGCTGGTTGCAGAACAGCGTGGGATAGCCCAATTGGCGCATGAGCGGCAGTGCGAATTGATAGAACGTGTCTGAGAGAATAATCACCTGGCAGCGCTCGCGTAACCAGGTCACGAATGCGGGCGCGCCTTCCAGCGGGCCCATCTTATCGATCACGCTCTGGATATCGGCAATGGTCAGTTTGTGCTCGTCGAGGATGGCGAGCCGGCGTTTCATCAGCTTGTCGTAGTCCGGCATTTCCCGCGTTGTGATCTTGAGTTCTTCGATTCCGGTCTTGATCGCAACATTGATCCAAATTTCCGGCACGAGTACGCCTTCCAAATCCAGGCAGGCTATCACAGGCTTCTGCATTCGAGATTCTCCTTTACCGTTAGTGTCATGTCATTACTTCTGTTCAAATGCCTGGCTCAGGAACCGCCAGACTTTATCGAGCGCGCGATCGAGGATGCGGGTTCCCTGCCAACGCGGCTGATTCTCCCGCTCGTGGCGGGCGGCCCAATCCAGCGCGGTCGCCAGGGGAATCAGCTTCGGTGGCTGCTCGGTCAGTTCGCCCCACAAGAGACTCAAGGCCGGCCCGATCCGCACCGGAACCGGCAATGCGGCAACGGGATGTTCCACGGGGTTCTGGCACCATTCGGCCGGCGAGGTCACCAGCAATTCGCGACAGGCTGCCGGCCGCTGCTCGTAGATCGTGCAGACCTCCTGATCCAGAAAGGCGCAAGGGAGGCGAAGCGCAAAATAGGCGCGATTGATCGGCTCTAGCGCGGCGTCATCCGGCGGGTTGGTCGATTCACCCATCTCGATTAAGTTATTCCAGAGTCCGCGGGCCAGCAGAGCCGTCCGCGTGACGGCGAACCGTTGGGCCAGACGGGTTTGCTCTGCTTCCGGCAAGGTCTGCACGTAGTCGCGCAACGCAAACGCCTCGGGGGCTGAGACCGGGACGAGCATGCGGCAACAGGCGGCGCAACCTTTGTGGCATGAGATGGCCTGCCCTGCCTCAATGCTTCGGCGTTCTTCCAGGGCCTGGGCTTCTTCTCCCAGTCTCCGCATCATCGGCACAATCGCCGAGACCGGCACGAAGCCCGTGGGCACTTCTACCGCACTGGTGAGTTGCCCTGCGGGGGTGTTCAGAGAGATGTCGTATCGTTCGGTCATCGGATCTCAACGTTATCAAGTGTTTCGCATCATAGAGAAGCATTTGGCGCAGGGTCAACCGGAACGCGTCCTTGCTCCCTCTCCACGGAATGCCGATAATGGCGATTATGCTTTCTGGTCATGTGATCGGTTTGTTGAAAGAGTATATGCAGGATCTGGTGGAGCAGGCCCGGCAGGAGACCTCGGCACAGGAGCGGTTTGGCTTTTCCGCCGCGGCCTATCGGCCTGATCATGCCATCTCGGATCTATTGGCTCTTCTCGATGACCGCATCGAGTCTGAAGGCATGCAGGTCGGGTTGCCTGAAGGCTTTCTCCACGACATGTGGAGCCTCTGCAATGACGCGAGCGTGCAAGTGACCGATCGCGTCTACGTCGAGACCAATGTGGGACCTGAAGCAGGGAGTAAAGCGAGAACCAGAGAACTGACGTATCGGGCGTTGGTGGCGTTTATCGAGGCTCGGGGGCGGGCTTTGTCTCAGGGTGGGCAGGGCGAGATGGAGTCATGAGTCGATCCTTGAGGCGGAGCCGGAGATGCCTGGATATTGGTGTGTCCAATCGGAGACCGCCGCGTTCATAGCTTTCCCGCGAGCCTATAAACGGCGATGCCGGCGAGTTCTTCGATCGCTTCCGATATTTCTCGAAAGGCCCATGTGGCGGGCAGCACATCGAAGATTGAGGTGGTCTCCCAGCCTTCCGTGGCCCGGTTTCTCTCATGAAATCCGCAGGGGTAGGGGATGACGTCGAATCCTTGGGTGCGGAATAATGCCGCCGCTCTTGGCATGTGAGTCGCGGAGGTGACCAGGAAAATTGATGCGCGGTCACCGAGCAGATGTTTGGTTCTCACGGCATTCTCGTAGGTCGTCCGGGCTTGGACTTCGGTGATGACGGATGCTGCGGGGACTCCGAGGCGGCCGGCAAATTCTTTCATGACGGTCGCCTCAGCCGGTCCTGATCCAAAGACGCGGGCGTCTCCGCCGGTTACAATCAGCGACGGGGCGATGCCGTGATGGTACAGATCGGCGCCGCAGACCGTTTGCCGCATGGATTCTTCCGTCAGCTCGATCCTGGGGCGTAGCGAGCCGGCGTCGCGCAGCCCGCCACCCAACACCACGATGGTGCCGTTCGCGATTGGTGCTGGAAGACCTGACGGACGGTGTTCTCCTTCCAGTGCGGCCACGAGTACGTGCGCGACCAGGGGAGAAGTCAGCACGAAGAGCAGACTGACGAGGGTGGCGGCGGTTATGCGGAGCCGGCGCTGTCGTGCGGGGGAGACGGGCAGCCAGGCGAAGAGCAGGACAAGGCCTGAGAGACCGACTATCCAGGTCAGAGGGTACACGCCGTACTTGACGAGCTTATAGAGGCCGAAGAAAAATGGGGTCAGTTCCATCGACGTTCCTTAGGGATGATGGGGGTTGCTAGGACGCGCAGCATAGCAGTCGTGGGAGATTTGACCAAGAGAGGATGTCAGGGATGTTGAACGCAAGACAATATTGGCTGATGAAATCCGAACCGTTGGTGTTTTCGATCGAGGACCTAGTGCGGGCACCGAAGCGCACGACCTCGTGGGATGGGGTACGGAACTACCAAGCCAGAAATTTTATGCGGGCGATGCAGCCGGGCGATCAGGTATTGTTCTATCACAGCAACGCGAATCCTCCGGCTATCGTAGGAATCGCGGAGGTCACGGCTACGGCATATCCCGACCCGACCCAGTTCGAACGGCGCCACAAGCATTTCGATCCTGCCAGCGATCCCAAGGCACCCCGGTGGGACATGGTCGATATCCGCCATGTCCGGACCTTCGATGCGCCCATTTCGCTAGACTCTTTGCGGATGGAGAAGGCGCTCGCGGGGATGGCGCTCTTGCAGAAAGGTTCTCGATTGTCGGTTCAGCCGGTTACGAAAGGGGAGTGGGAATACATCCTGAAACTGGCCAACGGGTGATTCTGCCTGGCCTCAGGTGCTCGCCTTTCCTTCGTCGAGATGTCGATGTTGCCAGTCCAGCCAGGCATGTCCGAGTTCGTGCGCGAGGATATAGCGGCGCCTGGTCATCGGGAGGCGCTTCCGGATATAGATTGTCCTATTGTCGTCGTCCCAGATGCCATCGGCATTGGCATCGCGCTTATCCATTTCAGTGTCCGTCAGTTGGCGGATCGAAATCTGATAGCCGAAGGGGAGGACGACTCTCGTCGGGATTCGGATCATACGAGAACGGCTCCTTTATTAGACCACACATCCGGAGAGGCGGTAATTGTTCTCTCGGGCATTCGGACTTTCCAGACACGAGTACATTACCACAAAGTGCAGATACGTCGATGGCATAACAGGTTAGTTATATCAATGCTTTATGAGTGACTAGCCGTTCTGGACGACGTGGTGGCAGGGCAGGGAGATAGGCTCATAGCCGGTTTCGCTTCAGGATGAACTCGTGTATCATGCCGGCTATGAATCAGGTAACAATCGACGAGATGGTAAAGGCCTTTCCCCAGTCGGTCCGGCTGACTGAAGTGAAGATCCGGGATCGTGGGGAGGTCAAGAAGCTGGATGCCGGAGAATTACTTCTGCGGACCGGTGATCGGGTGTTGCTTGAAGTCGATGGCGAAGTGACCTACGGGGTGGTCTATACGGCGCCCTACGAGACGCCGTTTATTCCACCCATGCGTGTGCTGAAGCCGATTCTCCGCAAGGCCAACGGAGAGGATGCTGCGTTGGTGTCGCGGCTTGAGCGCCTCTCTCAGGAGGCCATGGCCTACTGCCGGGCAAAGGCCGGTGAGATGAAGCTCCGGCTGAAGCTGGTCGAGGTCTATGGCGCACTTCAGCGCCGGCAACTCACGTTTGTGTATACGGCTGATGATCGCATCGATTTCCGTGAACTTGTACGTGACCTGGCCAGGCGTTTTGGCGGCCGGATCGAAATGCGCCAGGTAGGTGTCCGGGAGGAAGCCCGGCGACTCGGCGGACTCGATACCTGCGGACTGGTACTCTGTTGCACCAGCTTTTTGACGGAGGTCAAGCCGGTGACCGTGAAGCAGGCGAGAACCATGGGGTTGCAGGTCGAAGATCCCCGGCTGCTCGGCGTCTGCGGACGATTGAAATGTTGCCTCATGTTCGAGATGATGGACGCGCAAGGCGCGCTCCCTCAGCAGGCCCAGAAGCTTATTACGCCCTCACGACCGACCCCACCGGCCCGATCTTCCTAGCAGCGAGTTCCTCGCGCAGTCCCAGCACGTCTTGTTCCATTACATCGGCAGCTCCATCCGCCCATGTGCTCTACCCGAGATGGGCCAGGTGTGCTAAGTCACAAGTCCCTCAGGATCGGGGCTCAGTCGAAAAACAACACATTCTCGGCTGTGATCAATGCCGAACAGCTTGCAATACCAGGCGAAAGTTTTCTGAATCTTTTTCTGTCCACTCCGCTCTCAAGAGGGTGAACGCTCAAGGAGGATCAGCAGGTCGTGTCCGTGTCGTGTTCTATTCCAACCCCAAATCAGGAGGTCGCAAGTGATGAAAAAAGGACTGTTAGTCATGATTGCGGTGACAGCCATCGGCTGTGCCGGAGTGGCGCCGCAGAATGCGATGAGCGGAGAGCCGAAGTCGCCGGTCGAAGGATTTGATATCCACGTACAGGCGCCTCATTTAATGCCGAACGGGGAGCCTGGAGGACCGTTCCATCACTATTGCAAAGGCATCTCGGACAAGATTCTTCAATGTCTTCTGTTCGACTCTACCGATCCCAAAGCTAAGCTCGTCGCGATTGAGTATTTCGTGTCAAAAGACCTGACCAGGAAGTTGCCTGCCATTCAGTGGCACCGTCATTTCCACGATCACAAGGTCGAGATTGCCACGGGCCGCGTGCAGATTCTCGACATGCCGGCCGATCAAGCCGCGAAGGTGGCCGAAGTGGCCGCCGGGACTGACGGTGTGATCTATCACTTGTGGCAGCATGGGCAGGAATTCCCGGACGGCACGGTGAGCTTCCCGCAGTCACTCGGGCACAAGTTCCCCGGCCATTCAGACAAGTAGACGATCGTTGATCGGGCCAGCCCCGTCTTTGTTGATGTGGGCTGGCCCCCTCACGCTTTTTCACTGCATAGGCCGGATTCCATCGCTGAGGGGGTGCCATGATGGCGCAGGGTTGTCGACATTGGGTGTTGCTGGGTTTGTTCATCATGGGCATGGTCGGGCCGGGACCAACCGTGGCGTCAGCGACTGAGGCGGCTGTGCTCAAGCCTCGCGTGCCGGCCGATAAGATTGATGAGGCCAAAACGTGGACCAACCCATTTGAGGCGACGCCTGAGAATATCGACAAGGGGCGGGCGCTGTTTCATGGCAAGGCATTTTGCGTAACCTGTCACGGGAAAGAGGGGAAGGGGTTGGGAGATATCCCAGGCCTCGTCGGCAAGCTCCCGCGTAATTTCACCGACAAGATCTGGCAGGCCGCTCGTACGGACGGTGAACTCATCTGGATTCTCAAGAATGGAAGCCCAGGTACCGATATGGCCTCATTTGTCCCGCTGGTTCTCACCGAAGAAGAAGCCTGGCATGTCCTGCTCTATGTGCGATCATTCGGGCAGCCATAATCTGATCGGCATGGCCCGGCCTCTTTTGCGCCGCTCATTTTTCTTCGCGGTTATTCTTCTCGCTCTGATCAGTCCTCCCGGTCGCGCCATGGCGGAATGGACTGCCACCGCTGAGACCAAAGTGCTCTACACCGACAACGTGTTCGAACTCTCTTCCTCGCGGCGTCTGGCGCTGGCTGAAGATCCCAGTCAGCCGGCGGTCGTGCCCGTCAACAAAGCCAGCGACGTGGTGTGGGAACCGTCGATCGATGTTCGCCACCGCTCGCGCCCGACGAATCTTGGCGATACTGAAGTGTCAGTAAAAGCAGCGGGTTTCCTGTTCACAGACAATCCGATTTTCAATCACGGGAATTACCGCATTCAGGTGAAGCAGGCACTGGATGCCGATACGTCCATCCTGATCCGGTACCGGTTTGTCCCGAATCTTTTTCTCGGTCCCAATACGGAGCGCCGGACCGGTCTCCGCCTTCCAGAAGAAGAGCGGGTGACGTCACATATTTGGCGAGTGCAGCTTGAACGGCGGCTGTCGGATTCGTTGATCGGCACGCTCGTCGGCCGGTACGGCCTCCGGCAATTTAACGACGTGTTCGCCGAGCGCGATACCGCCTTCTGGAGCGCGGGGCCGCAGGTGGAGTGGTTGGTGATGTCGCGGCTCACGCTCAGCCTGGCCTATTTGTTCGAGCAGGGCCTGGCCGATGGGCGCGAGCAGCCCCAATTTAGAGACGACGTCTCGTATCGCCAGCACTTTACGTCGATTGGCGCTACGGTACAGATCTCCGAGTCACTCTCTTTGGTAGTTGGGTATGCCTACCGGCGCAAAGAATTTACGAGTGAGATCGTCGGCGATTCGAATCGAGGCGTCGTGGACACGACTCACCAAGGATCCGCCGAATTTCAGTACCGCCTCACACCTGCTGCCGTCATGACACTGGGCGTGCAGCGATCGCAGCGCTTGTCGAACGTGACCTCCCGGGAATTTTTCAATACCAATACGTCATTCGGGTTGCAGTACCGGTTCTAAGAGGCAGGGCGGTATCGGCGGGCCTCTTGCGGATATGCCAATTATGGCATAGTATACTGCCGGTACAGCACTAGTATGGTACCGGAGTTGTGACGGTATGCGTTCAAGGATTGGTCGGGATTAATGAAATCGGTTCATTTTGTCGGATCTTCTAAGGAGGATTTGCGGGAGTTTCCCGAAGACGCGCGGGAGACTGTGGGGCATCAACTCTTCAAGAGTGCAACAGGGAAAAGAACCGGATGATTGGAAGCCGATACCCACAGTCGGGCCAGGGGTCAACGAAATCAGGGTGTGGGAAAACAGTGGGACCTATCGGGTCATCTACGTAGCGAAATTTGTAGAGGCCGTCTATGTGTTGCATGTCTTCGAAAAACGATCTCAGAAGACTCCGAAAGGCGACATCCACCTAGCCAGAGGCCGATATGCCGACTTGTTGAAGTGGAGGAAGGAGCAATAATTATGACACGCACAACTGTTACCAAAGGCAGTGGAAACGTATTTCGAGATTTAGGGTTTTCCGAAGCAAAGTCCGCCGAGCTGATTCTGAAAAGCAGTTTGCTTCAAGCGTTGCAAGGGACGATTAAAAGACGTGAATGGAAGCAGGTTGAAGCCGCCGCTCAGCTGGGGATCGATCAAGCCAAAGTCTCGAAGCTTCTGGCTGGCCAGATGTCCGGGTTTTCTATCGAGCGCTTGGTTCATTTTCTCTCGCTGCTCGGCCAGGATGTGGAGGTAACGGTTCGTAACGCCCCTCGTGGAAGACGGCGTGGAACGGTACGGGCCAAGGTTGCTAAAAAGTTGGAAAAAGTCTCCGGATAACCTGTCGAATTCAGATCACTGAAGGAAAGCGCCCGATCCGTTCCGCTCGTTGCTAACCGGCTTTGCTTTGAAAGAAACAGGACAAGAACTTTCAACGCAAGCTGGGCTTTCAAAATTCTCCTTTTAAAAATTAAGAAGTGCGCAAGCAGGAGAAATTGCACGGGAACAGAAAATTTTTTCTGTGATTCGTCTACGCGGCGTCTACACCGTTGACTGACTTGAAAGATGCAGGTTGTAAGTGTTTGATTTTGGTGGGCCGTGTAGGGGTCGAACCTACGGCCCGCTGATTAAGAGTCAGCTGCTCTACCAACTGAGCTAACGGCCCACCTAGGTATGTGCGATGCGGAGGTCTTTGTGCAGTCGTGATCCTTGTCTGTACTTGCTGATGGTGCGCCTGACAGGATTTGAACCTGTGGCCCTCAGCTCCGGAGGCTGATGCTCTATCCAGCTGAGCTACAGGCGCTCCCGTAAGCAAGGACTGGCACCTTACCATAGCGTGAAAGTCTCTGTCTAGGCGGTGTGAAGATGGGCGAGAGGGTGTTTTTTGGGGAGGAAGGCATAGGGGAGCAGGAGCTCTTCTCCCTGGCATTGCTGCATTCGGTGCAGCGCGGTCAGTTGTTGAGACTCTTCTCCGGCCAGCCGGTCTTCTTCTTCTCGAAATGGAGAAGAAAGGCGAATGATCGGGATAGCGGTTTGGATGTCGCAGGCGCCTTCGACGCATCCATCATGGTCCGGGGGGATGCCCATGGAGCGACAGGTGAGCGGCCGAAAGGCATAGACTGCGCAATCCCCCTCGGAGGTGAGCGCGGGGCAGGGCAAGTCCTGGAACTCTTCCGCCAGTTGCTCGGTGAGACGGTCGGGCCAGTTGTCCAGCATCGATGACGAAGAGAGGCGGGGAAAACGCGCTTCGATTGCCGTCACCTGAGCCTGAGCCTTCTGTTGGATGGACTGGCGTTGTGCGTTCGGAAGCCGGGTAAGTCCTTCTTGAAGCTGGTGCTGATCCAGAATCGTGACGGGAAACGTGCCGATGCAGCAATGGCAGCAGCCTTGACGGCAGGGCAGCTGCTCTAAAAGGGCTGCCGCGGCCCGTTCGAACCATCGGGAGGTTTTCTCAGAAAGTGAGGAGAGACTGGTTGTCGGTGTCGGTTGGTTCGACACAAGCTGTCATTCTTCCTGCGGAGCCATGTCCACAATGAGGTCGCCCTTGGGCGAGTAAAAGCCCTGGTCGTCGATCTGGACGATCCCGTTGCACTGTTCCTGGTAGAACTCCAGAATCCAGCCGTTGAAATCGTAGCCCTCGTCGGTCATGTCATCTTTTGAAAAACGGGTGGTGAGAATGAACTGTGCGCGATTGACGAATTCAAGCGCGAGCTGGGCTTCAATGTCTTCGTAGGCCGTCAGCAGATCGCGGTATTGTGTCTGTTCCTGGCCGAAGACGTCTTGATAGGTGCCGCGATCACGTACGCAAAATAATTGAATCGGCTTCCGGTCGCGGTGATAGCCCAGGGAAATTTGCACCCAGGCCCACTCATCGAGAGCCGCGTCATCAATGTTGGTCGGGACGATGGGCGTCTGCCCGCGGGCTTTCAAGAAATCGATCAAGAGCCGGAGCGGCGGCGAATTCTCTTTCTGGCAGAATACGCGAGAATATACATAGTTTTCAGCCTGTTCCGACGAGTCCGCTTGCGCAGATGCCGGAAGAATTGGAAGTTCCCTGCCCATGATGATCCTTTCACTGGAGCCCGTGTTCTTGAGGTGTCCGGCACCTCCGGCCTGAGACGTTTCGCTACTTTACGCCGGGGTCTCAGGCAACTGCAAGAGGGCACTGTAGGCATTTCCCCACGCCTGGCCTGTGTTTTTCTCGTTGACAGCCTGGGGACTCTTGGCTACACTCTCGCGGGTTTTCATGGTGGGAGTGTTGTTGAAGGGCCTTTCGCCAAACGATTCTCAATTCAGCGTGTTTCAAGAGAGGCGAGTCAACATTCGATTTGTGGTTTTCTTCTTCTCACTTTCTAAGGAGGTTCCCGAATGGCAAAATCAATGACGAAGTCGCAGATCGCTGACTACATGGCCCAAAAAGCCGGTATGACCAAAAAGGCCGCTGTCCAGATGATGGACGATTTTGCCGCCTTGGCCTATCGTGAAGCAAAGAACGTCTTCACGGTGCCCGGCATCGGCAAGTTGGTGTTGGCGAATCGCAAAGCCCGGATGGGCCGGAACCCACAGACCGGTGAGCCGATCAAGATCCCGGCCAAGCGGGTGGTGAAGTTCCGCGTTGCGAAGGTGGCTAAGGACGCAATCCTCGGAAAGAAGTAATCGAGGGCTTTCCGTCCGGCATCGGTGCAGCGCCATGAGTTCTCTGGGGCTTCATCCGCTGCAGGCGACGACATGACAAAGGGCTGGTTCCCCGTCTGGAGAACCAGCCCTTTGTATTTGTGCCGTCCTGAGTTCTTTTTCAGGAATGCGAGGGCGCCAGACCGCTTCCGCCCATCCCGTCATGGCCGACCAGCCTGATCGCGTCGCCATCTTGCACGAGAGAGTCTTCGCTCGCGATGCGCTTATTGATTGTGACCAGCACTTTCTTTTCCCGCAGCAACTGTAATAAATGGCGGAGTTGAAAGCCTTGGCGCTGAATGACCTGTCGAACAGTGAGCGAGGTGGGAATCTCGCAGGCCATGTCTCGCTCGCCGTCGGCTGTTTGTAGTTGCCCGGTCAGGGTAATGGTGACCATCGGTGCCGCTCCTTACGTTCGCTGGTGTTCAGATCGGATTTTTCCCGTAACGGGTAGGCGTTGACTCAGTCGCGCCGCATCCCGATAATAGCGCCATCATGCAATCGTTGGATATCTATAATCCCGGTATGCCGGACCTGCAGTTTGTGTTGTTCGTCTCGGCGCTCTGCACGTCCGACCTTCCGACGTTAAACATCCCCCAGCCTCTGAGAGACGAGCTCTTTGAGCGCTGTTGGGCGCTGGTTCATACAGGGCCGCCACCGGTTTCGAAACGCGAGCGCGTGTTGGACCTTCGCCATGGGAACGATCTCACGCTGGATGCCTGCCTGGAAGCGATCCAATCGATCCTGGGCGATGCCGGGATTACGACGATTACCTGGGATCATCCGCCGAGTCCTCCTTCGAGGTCCAGTACGCCCGAGGCCCAGCCGTTGATCGATCGCCTTCAGCAACTGTACCCTGACGCGCCTGACATTGTCGATCCGGATGGCGGGCATGCAGGTTAGCGCGGCGCCCCTGGAAGGCCTTCTGGTAATCGAGACGAAGCTCTGGCGCGATGCGCGCGGGGCATTCGTGGAGACTTATCATCAGGCGCGCTATCGTGAGGCCGGCATCGGCGCGACGTTCGTCCAAGACAATTTTTCCTGGTCGCAGGCGAATGTGCTGCGGGGTTTGCACTACCAGCTCAGCCGCCCTCAAGGGAAACTGGTGATGGTCGTGGAGGGGCGGGTGTTCGACGTGGCGGTCGACATTCGGAAAGGATCGCCGACGTTTGGACAATGGCATGGCGTCGAACTGTCGGCTGAAAACGGTCGGCAGCTCTATATTCCTTCAGGCTATGCGCATGGGTTTTGTGTGTTGAGTGAGCGGGCCGGGTTCATGTATCGGTGCACGGACTACTATCATCCATCGGATGAACGGGGTATCCGATGGAATGATCCGCAGCTGGCCATCGACTGGCCGGCCGTGGATCCTCTGGTATCCCAGAAAGATCAAGCCTATAAGACGCTGGCTGAGATGCAGGCCGAGCTTCCGCCGTGGACCGCCGCGCGATAAGCCAGATCAACCGTTGAACCCCATGCGGGAGCTATGTTATACGCCGTACCGTCAATGTAGAGGGTGATCACCACGAACCATCGTAATTTGTCGTCATAGAAGGAGGACTCAATGGGGAAAAGTTTGAAGGGGACCAAGAGCCACGATAATTTGAAGGGCGCATTTGCCGGCGAATCGCAGGCCAATCGGCGTTATCTCTATTTTGCGCGCCGCGCCGATATCGAAGGCTATCCGGATGTGGGTGGCTTGTTCCGCGATACGTCAGAGGCCGAGACCGGCCATGCCTTCGGCCATCTCGATTTCTTGAAGGAAGTCGGCGATCCGGCCACCGGAGTGCCGATCGGCAATACCGAAGCCAACCTCAAGTCGGCGATCGAAGGGGAAACCTACGAATATACCCAGATGTATCCCGGCATGGCCAAGACTGCGCGGGATGAAGGATTCGCCGAACTGGCCGAATGGTTCGAGACGCTGGCCAAAGCTGAGCGCTCGCATGCCAACCGGTTCCAGAAGGGTCTCGATAGCTTGAAGCAAGGCTAATCGGGCACAGGCATTCTGAGGAAGGGTGGGTCGGGCTGAGGTCCGATCCACCCTTCGTCTTTTCTGCCTTGTCTTCCATCCGATCAACAGGAGACAATACCAGCCGTGAAAGGCTTAAGTCTGATTCAGCCGGTCGATCCCGCTCAGCTTGCGAAAGATACGTTGCGCATCTATGAGATTTGCGACGGCTGCCGCCGCTGCTTCAACTTGTGCCCGTCCTTTAACACGCTCCTCGACGGGATTGACCGGCATGACGGCCATGTTGAGAAGGTGATGTCGGCCGAGCATCAGCGGGTGGTGGATGAGTGTTACTACTGCAAGCTTTGTTATAACCACTGTCCCTACACGCCGCCGCATCAGTACGCGTTGGATTTCCCGAAGCTCATGGTGCTGTGGAAGCAGCGGTATGCCGCCGAACGGGGCGTGCGCTGGCGGGATTGGCTGCTGATCCAGACTGATCTCATCGGACGGCTCTCGACGATTTCAGCCCGGTTCTCCAATTGGGCATTGAGCCTTGGGGTCGTGCGCCGGCTGATGGAAATGACGGTAGGAGTTCATCGTGACCGAAAGATCATGCATTTCTCCACGGAGACGTTCTCCCGATGGTTTCAGCGCCGTCCGATACCGGCGCCGTCGAAGACGCCGCAGAAGAAAGTGGCGCTGTTTGCCAGCTGTTTGGTGAACTATCAAGCGTCCGATGTCGGGAAGGCGACGGTGCAGGTCTTGGAAAAGAACGGCGTTCAGGTGGTGGTGCCGGAGCAGCAATGTTGCGGGATGCCCTCGTTCGATGTCGGGGACACCGCCGCGATGCAGAAAGCGGCTCAGGCGAATCTCCGGTCGCTGCTACCCTGGGTCGAACAGGGGTACGATGTCGTGGTGCCGGTACCGAGTTGCAGCTTGATGTTGAAACGCGAGTATCCAGAGTTGCTTGGCGGTGAAGAGCCGAAGAAGGTTAGTGCGCGGACGTTCGATGTCTGCGAGTACCTCATGAAACTCAAGCGGGAAGGCGCGCTTGCCATGGATTTCGTCAGCAACCCGGGCCGGGTGGCCTATCAGATTCCTTGCCATCTCCGCGATCAGAATATCGGGTTCAAATCAAAAGAGCTGATGGAATGTGCTGGCGCGCAGGTTGAGGTGATTGAGAAATGCTCCGGCCACGACGGATCCTGGTCGGCGAAAACGGAATTCTTCCCGCTTTCAATGACTATTGCCAAGAAGGCGGTGCGCGCAATCGAGCAGGCTCCGGCCGACCTTGTGGCGTCGGACTGTCCGTTAGCCGGGCTGCAATTGGATCAAGCCGGAGCGACGGGGCATGTGGGCGGGAGAGCGACCAAGCACCCGATACAGATCGTTCGCGATGCCTACGGGCTGCCGTCATGAATGCGTTGATCTCCAGCGATATTATTCCGTATGCCGACTACGAGCGGCAACGCGAAGGGTTTCGTGCCCGTATTATTGAGTTGAAGCAACGGCGGCGGATCTCGGTCGGGCCCCTGATCACGCTGGTGTTTGAAAATCGGGAGACGCTTCTGTTTCAGATCCAGGAGATGGTCCGTGTCGAGCAGATCTTTGACCCGGCCAAGGTTCAGGAAGAGCTCGATGTGTACAATGCCTTGCTTCCGGGAACGGGCGAGTTGAGCGCGACACTGTTGATCGAAATCACCGACGACGCCAGAATGAAAGAATGGCTCGATGCCTTCATGGGGCTGGACCATGGACAGAAGGTGGCCATCACTGTCGGGAGCGAGCGTCTCTACGCCGAGTTCGAAGGCGGCCATAGCCACGAGACGAAAATCAGCGCCGTGCATTTCGTGCGCTTCCTGGTGCCGCCCTCGGTCAAGGACTTACTGGCGGATTTGCGTGTGCCGGTGACGCTCTCTGTGCACCACGGCCGGTATCAGGCGGACGCGCCGGTTCCCGGCAGCATGCGTGAAGAATGGCTCAGGGATCTGGAGGGGTAATGCCGTCTGTCTTATTAACCAAACGAATCGAATTCGCCGCCGCTCACCGCTATATCAAGCCCGAGTGGGATGAGGCGAAGAATCGCGCCGTCTTCGGCCCCTGCTATAACGCGCCTGCGCATGGACACAATTACATGCTGGAAGTCACTGTCTCCGGCGAGGTGGATCCCAAGACCGGCATGGTCATCAACTTGTTCGACCTGAAGCAGGTGCTGCTCGCGGTGATCGAAGAATTCGATCATATGAACTTCAACCTCGACCTGCCCTATTTTCGCGACCGAATTCCGACGTCGGAGAACATCGCACGCGTCCTCTGGACCAAACTGGCCGCGCAATCGGATATCGGCACGTTGGATACTATTCGCCTCTACGAAGACGAAGATCTTTATGCGGAAATCACGGCGGCCGGCGGGCTCGATGTGGCGAGTGTCACCCGGCGCTACTCCTTCACGGCGTTGCTTGACGGTCGTCAGGGTCATACGTGGGACTGTTTCGTGTCGGTGCACGGGCTCATCGATGCGGTCACCGGCATGGTCACGGATATCGGAGCATTGGATCGTCTGGTTCACGAACGGGTCGTGCGGACGCTCGATCGCCAGGATCTCCGGAATGTCCTGAATGCGCCATCGATCACCGGGGCGCATCTGGCCGAGTTTATCTGGAATAGTCTGGTCTCCCGTCTCTCGTCCGGCACCTTGCAGAATATTCATGTCGTGCAATCGCGCGATCACTCTTTTGATTATCACGGGTAGATGCATATGAGATGGCTGTTGTTGTGGATTGTCCTGCTTGCCGGGGCGTTCGGATGGAGTGTGTCCACATGGGCCGGGCAGGATGAAGAGGCGGTTCATCGCACGATCATGCAAGCGGTCGCCGGGACTGCGACCTTTTCAGAGTCACGCGATAAGCAGGTGATTCTGATGCTGTATGCGGACGATTATGCAGGGATCCAGGATGGTCAGCCGGAAACCAAAGCCGCGATCGATCACTGGTTGAGCGACTACGAGTCTGAACTGAAGCAGGGGAATCGGTTACGGTTTATCGGGGCGGTGTCGAATCTCAGGACCGGCCTCGAGGGAGCGACAGCCTGGGCGATCTACGACTATGTCTTCCAAGCCATCAGAGATGGCGAGATCGAGGGGCAAGATTCCGGCACCTGCACCAGTCTCCTGCGAAAGGAGCAATCAGTCTGGCGTATTTTCCATGATCATTGCTCGAAGTCGAAGCCTGCAACATAGCTCTTTCCAGGGACAACGAGTCAGGTCGCACCGGATAGAGATGGGAGTAGCCGCGTATGTGGGAAAATCGCGGTGCGGTCTTGTCGCCGAGGTACTAAGGGGTAGCGGTCAGGGGGATTGGTCACCGGCCTAAGACGGTTCGTGCTGTTGTGAGGACGAAGCCCCCTATGGCGCGAATATCATTGAATAACGTGGCGAACTGCAACGTTGTAAGAAACAGTCCGGCATGCAGAGCGGCGGGAAACCGTTTTCCCCAGTTGAGCATATACCCAACGACATGGGCGCCATATTCCCGGTAGCAGAGCAAGTAGCTTGCTGCCATTCCAATGAGAGCTCCGGCAATCAGGTCACTCGCGAAGTGTATCCCAAGATAGAGGCGTGGCAGGCATACGATTACAATAGTGTGAGCCAGAGACCACAGGCCAAGAGAACGCGAGACATACATGAGTCCCGTGGAGATCGCGAAAAAGAGGGTGGCATGATCGCTGGGGAGCGAGCTCCAGCCATCCAGGCTTTTGGGATGCAGTGTAGCGGGTAACGTCAGCGCCAGCTCAGGGGTGTGAAGTGGACGAAGGCGGAACGGCAATCCCACCTGGAGGACTTGGCCGAGGGTGAGGGCCACGGTGCACGCTACCAGCATGGCGAGGAGGCGTCGTCTGTTTACGGTCGCATCCCCGCCGGTTTGGAACCAAGCAAGCCAAAATAGTGCCAGTGCGACCCCTCCCTTCAGGAAGTCTTGGTCGGACAGGAAGACGACGAGGGAATCGAGCAGCCACGAGCGTCCGACATACTGGTTGAAAAACAGAGTAATTGACTGGTCAAACGCATTGATCATGGCGCGCACCTCGATTTCATTTCCTCAGCAGGCAAGACGAGAAGGCCTGGAGCTGTTGATGTAATCGTCTTGCTCATCTCTGGGGAGTGTTCTGTAAAAGCTCCTGTACCTTCTCGATCAGCGTGCTCGGCAGAAATGGTTTCTGGAGGAATGGCGTATCCCCATGAATCCCGCTGGCCTCCAGCGTCTCTCCCGCGTAGCCTGACATATAGAGGATTCGTGCCTCCGGTTGCATCGCCTTCACGCCTTCGACCAGCACCGTACTCTTCATGCGGGGCATGATCACATCCGTTACCAGAAGATGGCAGAGCCCCTTGTGGAGTTGGAGTTGCTGCAGGGCTTGAATGCCGTCGCCGGCGACGAGCACCTGATAGCCCTGGTCTTGGAGAACCGTGGCCATCAGTGTGCGAATGCTGTCATCGTCTTCGACAAGGAGAATGGTTTCTCGTGCCGCCACTGGTGCCATGGCCATTTGGACTACAGGTAACGCAACTCCCGGTTGTCCGATGCGAGGGAGGTAGACGGTGAATCGAGTGCCTTGCCCTGGCTGGCTGATGACGTCGATGTACCCCTGGCTCTGCTTGAGGATCCCGTAGACCGTCGCTAATCCGAGGCCTGTCCCTTTATCCGGTCCTTTGGTCGTGAAGAAGGGTTCGAAAATATGGGACAGCGTCTCCTGGTCCATTCCGTATCCGGCGTCCTGCACCATGATCTTGACGAAGGAGCCCGTTCTGGCACCGGGGTGAAGGCGGACAAACGCCTCGTCGATCTCCACGCGATCGGTTTCGATATTTAGTAACCCCCCGTCCGGCATGGCATCGCGCGCATTCACCGCTAGGTTCATGAGGATCTGTTCAAGCTGGACCGGATCCATCATCGCGTGTCCCGCCTCCGGATGAAGTACCACCACCATCTGGACATGTTCGCCGATCATCCGCTGTAGCAGGTCTTCCATGTCACGGACGGCGGCATTGATGTCCAATTCTTTGGGGTCGAACACCTGGCGCCGGCTGAAGGTCAAGAGCTTCTTGGTGAGGGCGGCGGCGCGCAGGCCGGCGTGGCTAATCAACTCGATCTCTCGTTTCGCTGGATGCGTGGCCAATTGCTGCAGCAGCCGGTGTGCATGGCCGATGACTACCATCATGAGGTTATTGAAGTCATGGGCGATCCCGCCGGCGAGCCGACCGATCGCTTCCATCTTTTGTGACTGCTGGAGCGCCTGTGCCGTGCGTTTGGACTCGGTAATATCCGTGATGGTTTCGATGATGTGGGTCCGGCCATCGACGGTTGGAGCCTTGGCCCAGTGTACGAGGAGAAATTGGTTTCCAGGCAGGGGGACTTCATTGGAGACGACGGTATCGCTCGTCAGCGCTTCCGGCATCCGGCAAAAAACGCAGGGGGTCAGGCACCCGGCGATTGTGTCGTAGCAGGCGTTCCCCGCAACATCGCCGAATTTCTTGAGCCCGGCCTGGTTCTGGAACTGGATCTGATGTGTCGACGGGTCGATGACCGTCACGATGGCGGGCTGCGAATTGAGCAGGACCTGCGCATCATACTGCGGAAATCCGGAGGCGTGAGAGGGAGAGGCCATCGGTTCGTTCCAATGACAGGGGCCGAGGCCGCTGGCGGTGCATGCCCCGTGACTGACTCGACAGTACACCAGACTCCGGACGAGTCAAGAAGTTCGTCGGTTCCGGTCTGTTCCTAAGGAGAACGAGGCAGGCTGTGGGAGCTACTTTGTAAGGTGGTCTGAAATCAGCGCCGCGAGTTCAGCCGGCTCTACCACGCCTTCGCGGGTGAGGAGGAGCTTGCCGTTCGCGAAGAAGTGCGTCGTGGGGTACGTTTCAAACGTGTGGGTCTTTTTAATCTCCCGGCAGCGGCCAGGGACATGCATCTTGGCCTTGCCGACTTTGATGCCCGGAAACTTTGCCGCGGTTTCTTCGAGAATGGGGTCATAGGTCTTGCAGGGTTCGCAGGTGGCGAGTCCATAGGCGACGACGGCACCGGGACTGTCGGTGAACTCTTTGTAGTTCTCATCTCGGACGTCTTCGACGGTTCCTGCCATGATCCTGCCTCCCAAAATGAAAGGGGAGGGCTCTCTCGAACGCCTCCCCCTCCGGTTTCACAGACTAGCTGAGCTTCGCCAGTGCTTCGAGGATATCCTTGTCCTCGCGGGCAACCTTAATTTCCTGCACTTTTGCGTAGGCCACCTTGCCGTTCTTGTCGACAATGACGGTGGCGCGCTTGGAGCAATTCAACGGCTCGAAATAGAGGCCGTAGGCTTTGCACGTAGTCCGGTGGACATCGGACAGCAAGCGGTGCTTGAGGTCCATGGAATCCGCCCAGGCCTTGTGCGAGAAGAAGCTGTCGCAGCTGATGCCGAAGAGTTCGGCGTTCGCGTTCTGGAACTTGGGGAAGTCATCGGTCAAGCACTTGTTCTCCCCCTGGCACACCGGGCTCCAGTCCAGCGCGTAGAAGGCCAGCACGACGTTTTTCTTGCCGCGGTAGTCGCTCAGCTTCACGTCCTTCTGATCCTGGTCCTTCAGGTTAAAATCCGGGGCGGTATCGCCGACCTTAATTTCTGCGGCTACATCACTCATTGCTATGCCTCCTTATGAGAATATCGCTATCTGTGGGCGTATTTGAGGTCTCAGACTGAGAGAACCCCCTGTGGAAACCTTGAACTTTGTACCTTGTGGTTTGAAAGATTGTCAACGGGCCTGAAGGCCTACAGCGATAGGCCTATGAGCTGTAACAGGCTGAACTTAACTCATTGCTATGCCTCCTTATGAGAATATCGCTATCTGTGGGCGTATTTGAGGTCTCAGACTGAGAGAACCCCCTGTGGAAACCTTGAACTTTGTACCTTGTGGTTTGAAAGATTGTCAACGGGCCTGAAGGCCTACAGCGATAGGCCTATGAGCTGTAACAGGCTGAACTTAAAGGGTTTGCCTATCCCTGGAGCTCACGAAACCCGATCATTCGGCCAGCAGGGGATGCGGTGCGGTAATTGACGATCCGGATCGTCCGGCCCAGTAACGGGAGACGAAAGGCCGTGCCGACTTTGGGGGATTGTCCGATGCGGAGCAGCTCCGTGGCGGACTCGGTCAGCAAGTCTTTCGCAGCGCTTTCGGGGATCCCTTTGCCATAGAACGTTTCGATCTCGTCCAGGCCGAATTTGGTCAGTCCCATCGTGTGACACCAGACCTGGTCCGGTTTGGCCTGGTCGTCGTGCACGATGGCGACATGGTCGTCGGCCAGAAAGCTGGTCATCGCTCGATTCTGCCAGTCCGAGGGATTCAGGTACGCTTGCGTGGTGACATCATAGGCCGTGCCCTGTGTCAGCAGCGTGAGGCCGCGCGCGAGGCGGGCCGCGAACAAGACCAGGTCAGGCATATCCCGATTGGGCATGAGTGTGGGCGCGACGGCTCCCATCTGGTCGTGTTCCCAGGCCAGGTTCTTCATGATATCGCCGGTGTGAGTGGCCGGCAGGGGCATCACGACGTGAGCGGACCAGGGGCCGTGGGTGGCCTGCCAGGACTCTGGCGCTCCAGCCTCCGGTTGAATCGCAAGCGGACCGCCGTATTCGCGATCGTACCAGATCGCGATTTCATCGAGTCCTGGCGCGGTGCCGCGATAGCCGATGAAATAGAGCGGCGGGCGTTTGGCTGACGGCTTGGGGATTTTTTTCTTGATACGCATCGTCAACGGCTCGCTATTTACCGGATTTCTTGGCTCGGCGGCGTTCATCCGCATTGAGCAACCGTTTGCGCAGGCGGAGGTTGAGCGGAGTAATTTCCACCAATTCATCCGGTCCGATATATTCCAAGGCGAATTCCAGGCTCATCTCCCGTGGCGGGGTAAGCACCAACGCTTCATCGGTTCCTGATGCCCGCATGTTGGAGAGATGCTTTTCCTTGCAGACGTTCACGTCCAGATCTTCGTCCCGGCTGTTTTCGCCGATCACCATGCCGCGATAGACCTCGACGCCTGGGCCGATGAACATAGTGCCTCGTTCCTGCGTCATGAAGATGGCGTAGCCGGTGCTGGTGCCGTCTTCGTGTGCGACGAGGGAGCCATGGGGCGCGACCATCAAATCGCGCTCTTCCGCCGGCTCATAAGCCGCAAACACGTGGTGCATGATGATCGTGCCGCGTGTTTTGGCTAACAGGAGGTTCTTGAGGCCCATGATACCGCGCGTCGGAATGTGATACTCGAGATGCATTTCGCTGGTGCCGACGTCGGAATGGATCAGTCGCATATGGCGGAGTTCGCCGCGGCGCTTCCCCATCTCTTCGATGACGGTCCCCTGGTAGGTTTCTGGTACTTGAATGGTGAGTTCTTCGTAGGGCTCGGTGGCTTTCCCGTTGTCGTCGCGGTGGATGATGACTTCCGGTTGTGAGACTTGGAGTTCGTAGCCTTCGCGCCGCATCTGTTCGATCAAGACGCCGAGGTGAAGTTCTCCGCGGCCGGCGACGAGGAACCGGTCGGCGCTGTCGGTTTCATGCACGCGCAAGGACACGTTCGTTTCGAGTTCTTTGAAGAGCCGATCCCGCAAGTGGCGAGACGTCAAATACTTTCCTTCGCGTCCGGCAAAGGGGCTGTTGTTGACGGAGAAGCTCATTTGGACGGTCGGTTCATCGATCGTCACGCGGGGCAAGGCAATCGGATTTTCCGCATCGGCGATCGTATCGCCGATGCTCACCTCATCGAGGCCTGCGACGGCCACGATCTCTCCGGCGGCGGCCTGATCGGCATCGACTCGCTCAAGGCCGGAATACACTGCCAGGTCGGATACCTTGCCGAGGGTTTGGGCGCCGTCTTTCCCGAGCAGCATGACCGGCTGCCGGCGGGCGATGGAGCCGGATTGAATTTTTCCGATGCCCATCTTGCCTTTGTAGGGATCCTGAACGAGGGCCAGGACCAGAATTTGGAGCGGGGCTTCGGCATTGATGGCCGGTGCGGGAATTTTTTCCAGAACCGTGTCCAACAACGGCGTAATGTCTGTCCCGGGTTTATTCACATCCAGCGTCGCCTGGCCCTTGATGGCGGCGGCATAGACGATCGGGAAGTCGAGTTGTTCGTCGGTGGCGCCCAGGTGGACGAACAGATCGAACGTGCGGTTCACGACGTCGTCGATGACGGCATCGGGGCGATCGATCTTATTGATCACGACGATAGCCTTATGCCCGAGCGCGAGTGCCTTGCGCAGCACGAACGTCGTCTGCGGCATGGGCCCTTCTTTGGCGTCGATGAGGATGAGCACGCCGTCGACCATCCGGAGTGTACGCTCGACCTCGCCGCCGAAATCGGCATGTCCCGGCGTATCGACGATATTGATTTTGACGCCCTTATAGACGACGCTGGCGTTTTTCGCTCGGATCGTAATGCCGCGCTCACGTTCCTGATCCATCGAGTCCATGATGCGCTCGCCCATGTCGTCGATCTTGCGATGGACGTGGGTCTGTCGCAGCACCGCATCGACCAGGGTGGTTTTGCCGTGGTCGACGTGTGCGATGATGGCGATGTTTCGAATGTCGGTACGACGGTCGTGAGGGGCGCGTAGCTGTGTCATGGTGTTGTGGTCTCGCGGTCAAAAAAAGGCGCCTCGACAGTGAGGCGCAATCGCGCAGTATAGCCGAAGTCTCGTCTCCTGCACAAGCCACGATCTCCAGGCCGGTTGGTTTTCCCTTCGAGGCTACTTACTGTGCCAGGATGCGGTTCTCGTCATGGCTCCCCACGTCGCTTTCTTGCCGATCATCCAACGATACAACCCGATCAATTTCCAGAGGGAATTCAATTGTCGATAGCCGAAGTTCTCCAAAATCGCTCCTAGGAGGAGCAGGAGGACGTGTTGAGGTTTCGGATAGACGTGGAAGGACATCTCTTCGAGGAAAAATGCACTGACCGAGAGCAGGATGCCGAGACTGATGGCGGCCACGAGCAACACAAGCCAGACTTTAAAAGAGACGAAGCCCAGAATGAATCCGATGGTGACGATTACGTAGCCGAAGACTTCGATGGCCGGGCCCAGCCACTCAAACAAGGCCATAAAAGGAAATGCCAGCCAGCCGACGGCTCCACCCTTGGGATGAAATAAGAGATCGAGATTGTTCGTCAAGCTCTCACACAGGCCACGCTGCCACCGGATGCGCTGATTCTTGAGTGTCGTCAGGTCTTCCGGGGCCTCGGTCCAGCAAATCGGGTCGGGAGCGAAGGTGATGCGATAGGGCTTCCCGGCTAGTCGCATGTGTCGATGGAGCCGCACGACGAGCTCCATATCCTCGCCGATCGTATCGTGGCGGTAGCCGCCGACTCCGATCACGGTGTCTTTATGGAACAGCCCGAAGGCGCCGGAAATGATGAGCATTGCATTGATCGGAGACCAGCCGAGCCGGCCGAATAGGAAGGCGCGCAGGTATTCGACGATTTGAAACAGCGCGAGGATATTGGTCGGGAGTCCCACCTTCGTGAGAAATCCGTTCTTCACTTCGCAGCCGTTGGCGACGCGGACGGTGCCGCCGCAGGCGATGGTGTGGGGGTCGTCCAGAAAGGGCTGCGCGGCCAGCCGAAGGCTGTCACGTTGGAGGATGGAATCGGCATCGATACAGCAAAATAACGGGTACAGTGAAATATTGATTCCGGCGTTGAGCGAGTCCGCTTTGCCGCCGTTGTCTTTATCGACGACCCGCAGATTGGGCTGTGCCGGGGCGTGGTAGACCGTTCGGATCGGCTTCGTAGCCAGCCGCGCGTCATAGGCTTCTGGAAAGGGAATCAGGCCGAATTCCTTGATCAGGACGTCCAGCGTGTTGTCCTTCGACCCATCGTTGATGACCACGATTTCAAACTCAGAGTAGCTCAGTTGGAGGAGGGATTTGACCGTAGTCGCGATGGTCGCTTCCTCATTGAAGGCAGGCACGAGCAGCGTGATTTGCGGTTCGAAGCCGGTGTAGCCGTGCGGGAGACTGTTGAGCGAGCGCTCTTCCATGTAGCGCCGTAGATGGATTGCGGCGACCACATCCAACATCAAGTATCCTGCGGTCAGGCCGAGAAGGTAGAGCAAGAACAGCCATTCGGAAATCGATATGAGCGTGTCTATCCACATCGGTCAGTGTCGTTCCATCCGCCGTCGAGTTTGTCGATGGAGCGGCTTCTCTCCCGTGTGGTGGAACTGGACCCTCGCGGTCGCGTCGGTTGTGGTCCTGCCGGTAGTCGGATACGCAGAGGACATTTCGGTACCGCTCTCCATTCCCATCCCGCCCGCTGTTTCTGAGATCGAGTTGTCGTATGTCGGTGAACGCACCACTCCCGCCGTGACGCTCAGTGGTCCGTCTGCTGCCGTGCCCTCTCTTCCTTATCGACCGTTTGTGCCTACTCTTGATCTTCGCGGCCTGTTCGGCGAAGCCCGCCTGTTCGGCTCCTGCCAAGGACCGCAGACTTTGTCGAAGGAGGGGATCGATCTGCAGCGGGCTCCCGGAAAGGGCCTGCGGTGCGGTCAGCGCATCCCTCTGCACCAGGCAGAAATTGCCGTGGATCTCTTGTCTTACGAGACCCTGCGGATTCGTGGCCATGCGACGGGCCGAGTCGTTGTGGCATTGGAGGATCGGGCTGCAGCGCAACGAGAAGACAATCTCCCGCTTGCCACGGTGATGGGTCCGTTCGATCTCACGCTTCCGCTCAAGGGGATCGGTCAGAAGCTGGATCTCCGTTCACTGACGGCGTTGGTGGTATCAACGGAGACGGCCGGCGCGCACATTCTGTTTGAACAGATTGAAGCCGCGCAGCCGTCAGTCGCGCCCCGAGGGCCTGTTGGGATCGGATTCTGGGTGTGGACGTATCGTGAGGCGATCCGTGACCCGAATGCCCTGCTGGCGACCTGTCGGGTCCAGAGCTGCTCCAGAGTGCTCATTCAAATGCCGTCCCAGACGGACGACGACGCGCTCTGGCGTCACTATGCCAGGCTATTGATGACGATGCAGGAGGCTGGGGTTGCGGCATTTGCGCTGGACGGATATCCCGAAGCGATTCAGGAACCCCATAAACTCGCCGATAAGATACAGAGGCTCCTGGCCCTGGTGAAACCTGGCGGGATATCCGGGATTCAGCTTGATATTGAGCCGTATCTCCTCCCGAATTTTCTGAAGGATGAGGCCCAACTCCGTCGCTATGTCGAGACGATTGATACGCTGAAGGACGTCATCGGTGGGCGTGTTCGCCTCTCGATGGTGATTCCATTTTGGCTGGCGGCGCCCACCCTGGCCGGTCGTCCATTGGCCTATGCCGTGATGGATCGGGTCGACGAAGTCGCGGTGATGAGCTATCGCACTGATCTGGACGAGGTGAAGGAGATCGCCGAAGACATCCTGCGCTATGGCGATCTTGTCGAGACACGGGTGTGGCTGGCTGTGGAGACGACTCCACTCCCGGTTGAGCAGCATGTGGTGCTGCGCCGTGAGATGGACCCTGACCGGGCTGATGCGGTGCTGGACTATGATCGGCGCTTACTGCAGTGGATGCCGCAAGCAGGGGGATCGAATGGCTCGACCCGTCGGGAGTGGTTCCGCATTCATCACCGGTTCACCGTAAGGCCCGAGCGGCTGACCTTTGCCGGCCGTTCACGCGCGGAGGTGTCCGCCTCGGTGAAGCGGATTGTGGAGATGACCTCACATTCCAGTTTTTCGGGCGTGATCATTCACGACGTGGATGGGTTTCGAGCGCTGCCGGACTAAGGCTGTATGGCGAGAGGTTGGGCTGCCAAGGATGAGCGATTCCATGGGGTGGAGATGTCCGTGCAGAGCTGTTGCCGGGGTGGTGCTCGCGACGCTATTGGCCGTGGGGTGGGCGGGCGTGGACGTTGGTCTGGCGCAGGCGAACAGCGCCGAGCCCTCGCCACGCCGGCTTCTGGAGCAGGGGAAGGCGCTGGAGCAACAGAAACAGTTCCCGAAGGCCATCGCGGTCTATCGCCGATATTTGGCGGCCCGCCCGGAGAATGACGAAGTCCGTGCCGCATTAGCGAAGCTGCTCTCCTGGCAAGAGCAATGGGACGAAGCGAGCGCCGTATATCGGGACGTCTTGTCCCGCCATCCTCTTGATGACGAAAGCCGCGTGGCTCTTGCGCGGGTGTTGTCGTGGCAACAGCGCTACGACGAGGCCAAGCAGGAGTATGAGCGGGTCCTCCGCGATCATCCGCAACATCCTGATGCGCTGACCGGGCTTGCCGATGTGCTGGTGTGGAGCGGTCATCCGGACCAGGCGATTCCGTATTATCAACGTGTGGTGGAGACTACGGGCGATCCGGCACTCGCGGCACGTCTTCATTCGCTGAAGGCCGAGTCCTCTCAAACAATCGCCCCGCCGGTTCAAGGCCCGACACCCGTGCCAGCCCCCGCCCGGGAGGCCGAGTCTGTCTCTGCCGATGCAAGGCAGAGAGTGGAGCGCGGGCGCCAGTTCGAGGCGGCGCGGCAGTACGGCGAGGCGGTCGCTCTCTACCGTGAAGGACTGCGCCGGTCTCCTGGAAACGATGAGGTGCGGAGCGCATTGGCGCGCGTCCTGTCGTGGCAGGGAGCGCACTCCGAGGCGGCCTCGTTATATCGTGAGGTGTTAGCGCGCCATCCCAAGGATCTGGATATTCGTGTGGCGCTGGCGCAGGTGCTTTCGTGGCAGAAACAATTCCCCGAAGCGCAGGCCTTGTATGAACAGGTGGTTCGGGAAGAGCCGCGCCATCTAGAGGCGCGTCGCGGGCTTGCGGAGCTGGCACACTGGCAGGGGAACCGGACAGAGGCCTTGGCGCGTTATGAGGCGCTGGTGGCCGAGACGCACGATCCGGACATCGAACAGCAGCTGCGCAACGTACGATCCGAACTGCTGGTCTCGCCGCGGGCGGCCGTGGGGCAAGGGTTAACCGGGCTCCGACTGCCCTATCGCGACTACGCCAAGATTGGCTACGGCCACTATTCTTATACGCGAAACCAGCCGGATGAGCGGGATCTCCTCTTTGAGGTGGCCAAGCCGATCGGCGATCAGACGCTGGTGGTTCGGGCCGAGCCGATCAATCGCTTTGGCTCGCACGACACGCCGCTGTCGGCCGAATTGTACAGTCCGCTCTGGAAGCGGGCCTGGGGCTACGTTGCGGCCCAAGGGACTATCAAGCCCCATTTCGCCCCAAACTATTCGTTCGTCGGCGAGATGGCACAGGGGTTGGGCGGCGTCCATGCCGCGCTGGCTCCGTTCGAAGTGTCATTTGGCTATCGCCGTTTGAATTACAAGAAAGACGACATCGATCTCCTCATGCCTGGATTGACCATCTTCCTGCCGTTCAATCTCTGGCTGACCGAGAAGGTGTATCTGATCCCCAATACCGGGGCCTTCACATTGTCCTCGCAATTAACCTGGCGGCCGACGGAGCGGGTGCAGGTCTTCGCGTCGGGGTCGTTCGGAACGTCGGGCGAACGGATCGTGGCCACGCAAGATTTTACCCGGGTGCAGAGCCGGACGCTCCAAGGGGGAGTGACGGTCCCCGTGAATGATCGATTTTCGGTTGAGGCGTCGGGCTATTACGAAGACCGCGGATTTCTCTATGTCAGACGGGGCGGCAACCTGAGTCTGATCTATCACTGGTAGGGTATGGAACGATCAACCCTCATCCGTCTGACTGGAGTCGCAACCCTTTTTCTGTCGATCGTCATCGGGTCGTGGGTCTTGTTCGGTCCGCGATCTATTCAGCACATCGACCTTCCCGATCAGGCCTTCCATCGTTTTCCCGGCGTCACAGGTCCCGATCATGCCACGGTCGTCCCCCCGCGCGTGTCGACGGCGTGGACGACCTATGCAGAAGGG
>MSXN01000005.1:138113-270779 GCA_002083555.1 Nitrospira sp. ST-bin5
GGATTGGCGCATGGGCTCAAATCCATCGGCGTCCCCTTTCGCATCACGCGCGATGTTCGCGAAGCCCTGACGCATCAGGTGGTGGTGGTCTATCCGATGATCTCGGGGAAGGTGCTCAGTTCCCAAGAGCTTCAGGCGCTGGCCGAATTTCCCCAAGCCGGCGGGACATTGATCGGGGTACAGGTATTGGGCGGCGGGTTGAATGACGTGTTCGGTTTTCGGACTGCGGAAGTTTCACGGCAGCGCTATGACCTGCACCTGTCTGAGTCCGATCCGTTGCTGGCGGATTTGACCGAGCTGCGCGAGCGGCATCTTCGTGTCGGCATTCGAGACAAAGGGATCGAGGTGATGGGAACCTACGGTTATACGGGGAGTGAGGCCCCGCTCGCCCGATTTGACGACGGCACTGCGGCCGTCACGCAGAAAACCTACGGTAAAGGCCGAGCCTATGCAATCGGGCTTGATCTCGGCTTCCTGCTACTCAAAGGGTACAACAATCGCGGGGAGGAACTTGTTCAGACGTTCGACAACCAGTTTGACCCGACGCTCGATGTCTGGCTGCGGCTGCTGAAGTCGATCTATCGCACCGCCCAGACAGGCGCGGTGACGCTGGGAACGGTGCCCTTCGGCAAGTCGCTGTCGGTCATGCTCACGCACGATGTGGATTTTACGGAGTCCATTAAAAACGCGGTGGATTATGCGGAGTATGAGAAGAGTCAGGGCTTGATTGGCACGTACTTTATCCAGGTGAAATACATTCGCGACTACAACGATGATATTTTCTTCAATGACGAAGGGGTGCGGTATCTCGCGCGTCTTGCAGGTCTCGGCATGGAGCTGGGGAGTCACACGATCGCCCACTCGAGGGTCTTCAACCGGTTTCCGATGGGGACGGGGCGGGAAGCCTATCCCGCCTATGCGCCGTTCGTGAAGGATCGGACCACGGCTTTGAATGCGAGCATCCTCGGCGAATTGCGGGTCAGCAAATTCTTGATCGATCATTTCTCAGGCCAGTCCATCGTGTCATTCAGGCCGGGCGAGCTCTCCAATCCGTTCAGCCTTCCACAGGCGTTGCTGGCCACCGGATATCGATATAGCTCAACGGCCACTGCGAACAACTCGCTGACCCATCTGCCGTATCAGCTGAACTACGATCGATTGACGGACAGCGAAGTCGAACTGTTCGAGTTCCCCGTCACGATTGAAGACGAGGAGCTGCCGAAGATGGGAGACCGGCTGCCGGAAGCCTTGGAGGTCGCGCGCCAGATCAGCCGGTACGGTGGTTCAATGGTTGTGCTCATCCATCCCAATATCCTCGATCATAAGCTGGCCTTTGAAAAAGGGTTTGTCGAAGGCGTGCGGTCTTATGCCTGGTTTGGGTCGGTAAGGGAATTCGGGCGCTGGTGGGCTGCGCGCAATCAGGTGAAACTCGACGTGGCTCAGGATGCGACGAGCCTGACGGTGACGATTGCGTCTCCTGAATCGGTGGACGGATTGACTCTTGAGATCCCGGCGGGCTGGAGATTGAGTGCAGCGGGTTCGTCATTGCAGGGCATCCAGCAACGGAGTGCCGCGGTCATTCTGCCGGAATGGCAGGGCACGCACAGGCTGGTCTTTTCATCGAGCCGGTCGTCGAGGTAGCGGCTGCCCCGGCCGTTAAGCCGGAGCCACTCCGGGAGTTAGCGCATAAGAGTCCTGGATTCTCTTGGCGACGAAGGGGGTGAGCACCTTCCGCGCTTCCGTCGTCGGCAGTGTTTGCACAAGGATCGATAGTTTCTCGTCTGTCATGGACGGCAGAATGGAGAGGGCCTCCGCGGCTCTGTATCGCACCCACCAGTGGGAGTCGCCCAACAATCCGATCAAGTGTTCTTCATCTTCCTCGACGCCCATCTTTCCGAGAGCTGACGCAGCGTGGACTCGAATAAACCACGTTGGGTGGGTGAGGTACTGTCGCACGGTGGAGAGATCCTGCGGGTCGGAGCATTGCCCGAAGAGCGACAGGCACCCGGCCAGCACGTCTTCATGCAGGGGGCGCCGGGCAAGGAGAGGGCGAATCAGCGGCAAGGCGCGATGATTCCTGATCGAAGCGAGAAAGCGGATTAGACGAGCGGCAATCAGCGGCGGTGCGTGTCCCGCGGCTTCCCCGAGCGCGCGGGCGACGAGTTCATTTCCCGCGCCCTGGAGGATGGCCAGCACTTTGAGTGGAGACCAATCGAGACGTTGGGACATCAACGGGACCAACACAGGAATCGCGCGCGGGGCATCGATGCGCACAAGGGCGCGGGCGGCCTCAAGAGAGCGAAATGCATTCGCGTCATGCGCGAGTTCGACGAGGCGCAGCCAGGCCGAGGGGTCTTTCAAGTGGCCGAGCGTGACGATCGCCAGGAGTTGTTGCCGCAGCGTCCCTTTGGCCAAATAGTGGTGCACGACGTGATCCATGCCGGTCCGTCGCATCACCGCGCACAACTCGTCCGACGACTCTCCCTTGATGGACTCTTGCAGGTGATTCCATAAATAGAGAAACAGCACCCGGTCGCGTGGATGAATAGCCGGAAGAGTGTCTGGCGATTCGATGAGGCTCTGCGCCAGAATCGGACGCCAGACGGTGACCATCCGTTGGCGCCGTCGGTCGGTCAAGGTTCGGAGCCGACGGATGATGAGCGTCCATCCGAGGAGGAGCAGAATGAGACCATGAATCGTGAAGGTAGCCAGCCATCCGAGATCGACAACTGACCGGGTAAGAGTGTGTTCAACCACGTCTGTCACTCGCTGTCCCCGGCTAGGCCGCGGCTCTGAGAAAGCGGCTCAGCCGTGCGGTCAGCTCCCGCGGGTTGAACGGTTTCACCATATAGTCATTGGCGCCCGCAGCCAAGGCCTGTTGAATGTCGTGCTCGCTGGAGTCCGCGGTGAGCATGACGATGGGAACTTGCTGCCACTCCGTCTTGTTCCGAATATACGGCAGCAGTTGCAGGCCGCTCACGTGCGGCAACATGATGTCGAGCAAGACCAGATTGGGCGGCGGCATTGTATCGATGAGCTGCTGCGCCTGGTGGCCGTCGGGTGCATGCACGACATGGTACCCGGCGCGCTCCAGGAGAAATCTGATCAAGCCGGCGGTATCTTCCTCGTCTTCCGCCATCAGCAATGTGGGTTTGCCGGAAGGTGTTGTCGCTGTCATGGAATCTCCTTTCGCTCTCTGCTGTCGTCGCTAGTCGAACACCACCTGGACCTGTTCCAGATATGTTGCGAGCAGCGAAAGCTCTGTGGCAATCGGAGCCGCCGATCCTGCCTTCGCGGCCTGTTCGATCGTGGCGGCCATCGCAGTGACACGATCGAAGCCATAGCTGCCGCCGGCTCCCTTCATTCCGTGCGCGAGCTTGCGAACCGCGTCAAAGTCTTGTCGCTCCAGCGCTTCCCGCATCGTCACGACCTCCTTCTTCCGATTGGCCATGAATTTCGGCAGCAGGGGCTCAAAGTCAGACTCGACGTGAACGGTGAGTGCGTCATTATCTGGTGTCGGTTGGGGTGTGGCGGGCATCAGGCAGCCTCCTGGCGGTCGGGTTGACGCGTATATTGGCGCACGGCGTCGAGCAGCGTCTTCTTCTTGATGGGTTTCGTCAGATGGGCCGTGCAGCCGGATGTCAGGCTCTTTTCGAGTTCTTCGGGAAAGGCATTGGCAGTCAGCGCCAGGATCGGAGTCGGCGTGCGGCGATATTCCTCCTCCCATTTTCGGATCAGGCCGGTGGCCTCATATCCATCCATAACGGGCATTTGCATGTCCATGAAGACAAGATCGTATGTGCCCGTTTTGAATTTCTCCAATGCGATGGCTCCGTTTTCCGCCATGTCGAGGTCATAGGGTGCTGTCTTCAAGAAGAGTGCGACGACGTCGCGATTGTCTTCCAGATCTTCGGCCAGAAGGATCCGGCCTCTCGCAAGGCTTGAGGCGGGTGTGAGTGGCGGATTGGGAGCTGCGGAACGCTGCGCGGGTGCCGGATTGGCCCCGTCGGAGCGAGGCAGGTCGGTGAGGGTGCTGATCACCGCACTCAGCAGTGCCATACTTCGAATCGGCTTACTGAGCTGTCTGTGAATGCCCAAGGCGTGAGCCTTGGATGCGTTGCTGCTGCCGAAATCCGATGTCAGCATCAGGATCGGCGTCCTGGAGAACTCCGGAGACGCACGTATCGCTTCGGCCACAGAAAACCCGTCCATGTCCGGCATGCGGGAGTCAAGAATGACGAGACGAAATGGGGCGCCGTCGGTGTGGGCCTTCTGCATCGCGGTCAACGCGGCCGGGCCGTCCCCGGCTTCAGCGATCCTGGCGCCGGCCCGGGTGAGAATGTCCTTGCAAACCAGGCGGACGGTCGCGTTATCGTCGACGACCAGAATGAACGTGCCGGTCGGGAGCGGGCCGGTTCCGACGGTGGACGGAGGCTCCGATGCGGTATGTGGCAGACGGACTGTGACATGCATGGTGCAGCCAGCGCCGAGCGTGCTTTCCACCCAGATCCGCCCGCCCATCAGTTCGGCGAGGCGCCGGCAGATGCTCAGGCCGAGCCCGGTGCCGCCGTACTTCCTCGTGGTGGAAGAATCGACTTGTGTGAAGTTCTCGAAGATCGTACTCAGCTTGTCTTCGGGAATCCCGATTCCGCTGTCTGCGACACTAAGATGAAGCAGGCCTTCCGTGGACGGGTCGTGCTGCACGCGCAGGATGATTTCGCCCTGGTCGGTGAATTTGATGGCATTGCCGAGAAGATTGATCAGGATTTGTCTCAGGCGCGTGGGATCTCCCGTCACCGTGAGAGCGGCGTCGGGTGCCACGTGCGTGATGAGTTCGAGCCCCTTGGCGTGCGCCCGCACAGCCATAAGCTCGCCGCTGGTTTCGACGAGTTCGCGAAGATCGAAGGGGATATTCTCCAATTTCATATGGCCGGATTCGATTTTCGAGAAATCTAAGATATCGTTGATCAGTCCAAGCAAGGAGTTTGCCGCTCGATTGAACCGATTCACGAAATTCTTTTGTTCGTCGGTCAGCTGCGTTTCCATCAATAGCTCGGCCATGCCGATGATGGCATTCATCGGCGTGCGGATTTCGTGGCTCATCGTGGCGAGGAACGCGCTTTTGGCTTGTGTCGCCGCCAGCGCCTGATCGCGGGCCCGCTGGAGTTCATGGTTTTGCGCTTCCAGATTCTGCGCCGCGATGCGTAACGCGCCTTCCGCTTCCTTCCGCTGGAGGGTGTTTCGGTAGGACTGGAGGATGTTGGCGCAGGTCTGGACCAACGGGTCCAGATACTCGATCAAGGGCGGCGGATATCCATCCGGCCGACCGGCCATGCCGATGAAGCCGATGACACGATTGCCTTCGAGTAGCGGAAGGCCGAGAAATGTGTGGGGCGCCTGGTCGTTTCCCGTCGGGTTGGGAGTACTCGGGGGCTGCGGGTTTTCGTTGACGAGCAAGGGCGCGCCTTTCGTGAGCACGTGGTCGATGTGGCGTTTGAGGCGAGGGTCTTGTATGACGCCGAGCAGTTCCTGCTCGGCGTGTCCCTGCTGGTTCTGCTGCAAAGGCGCCGTTGATGCGAGGAGGCGCACCGCCGGAGAGAGGCCTTGCCGAGGCTGAAGCTCTCCGATCACGCCGCCTGCGCTGCGGGTGAGTGTGCGAAACCGATTGAGCAGGCCTGTGAATACCTTCTGGGTGCCGGATTCCTCGATAAAGGCTTCCTGCACTTCCGAGATCGCGGATAACAGGGCCTGCTGGGCTTCGGTCTGGAGTGCTGCCTGCTTGAGCGCGGTGACGTCTTTCGCAATGCCGAGAAATCCTGTCAGCGCGCCGTTGGGCCCTCGCACGGCTGTGACGACCAGACTGACGGTGATGCCGTCGCCGTCTTTCCGAAGGTAGGTCCATTCCCGTTCTTCGTAGCCTCCCATGCGCGCCGCTTCAACCAGGACATCGGCACCGGCCAGCGGACGTCCGAATCGTTCAGAGAGCTGCTGCCCGCGGACGGCTATTTCCGAGGGGAGGTGGAAAGAGTCGAGGGTGCGCTGTCCGATGACTTCATCGGCCTGGTAGCCCAGCAGGCGCTCGGCGCCGAAGTTAAAGAGCGTAATAATGCCTTGCGGATTGGTGGCGATGATGCCGATTTCCGTGGCGGAATCGAGGACGGTTTGCAGTCGCGCGCGAGTATCGGCGATTTCCTCCAGCGCCTGTTTTTGCGCGGTGATGTTACTGCAAGTCCAGATCAGCCACTGTTCTTCATGGTGCCGCTCCGGAAGCGTTTTCAAGGAGGCTTCGACCCAGATGGACTCGCCGGATTTGGTGCGGCCGATCAGATCCCCCCGCCAGGTGCCGTGCTGTCGGAGGAGGGGGAAAAACACGTCGTCGAGTTTCGCGACCCATTCGGATGGATACAACGTTGTCCAGGACTGCCCGATGAGGTCGATGGGACGAAAGCCATGCATGGCGGCAAAGGCGTCGTTGACGAACGTATAGCGGCCTTCCTTGGTCAGGAGGGCGATGCCCTCGGTGCTATGTCCCAATGCCAGGAGCAGCCGCTCATGCATCGCTTCGGCTTGCCGCTGGGCTTGGGTACTCTGGGCGAGTTGCTTCGTGCGTTGCCGGAGCTCCAACTGGCTCATGACTTGCCGTGCCAGGGCGGTGAGGGCCTGCTCCTGTTTGGGGCTGACATGGCGGGGATGACGATCGAGCACGCAGAGGGTGCCGATCGCATCGCCATCTGCAGTGAGGAGGGGAATGCCTGCGTAGAAGCGAATGAACGGCTCTCCCGCGACCATGGGATGATTCGCGAATCGAAGATCAGCCAAGGCATTGGGAAGTACGATGGGGTGCGACTGCATGATGGTATGGGCGCAGAGCGAGCGAGCTCGCGGGAGTTCGGTCTGGGGAATTCCGATGCGGGATTTGAACCAGAGGCGGGTGTGATCCATGAAGCCGATGTAGGCCATGGGGGCTCCGCAGATCTGCGTCGCGAGCTGGCATAGGTCGTCGAAGGCCGGCTCAGCTTGGGAGTCCAGGATGCCATAGCGCAACAGGGCGTCGTGGCGTCGGTATTCATCTTGCGGCTGTATAGAAGGCTTCATCACGCTCGGTGGCATCCGGTCGGGAATGCAATGGTTTAGGTCGTTAGGCGATAACCCTTAGCCAAGGATGGACCGCCGGAGCGCAGAACAGTGCCACATCTCCGGCTATCTTCTCGGCAAATTCCCGTGCAATCTTGAGCGGTTGATGAGTGGGGTGGTCTGTAGGACTTCGCTCCCTGCCCTCCGGGAAGACGGCCTCTGGTGTAACGGGTCTGATTGCCTGGTCTGCTTGAGTTTTGGGGGGATGCATTGTAAGGTGACGAGGCGACCCTGCCAGATTCTTTTTCCCTTTGGAGCGTGTCTGAATGCCTGGTGACGACCGGTTCGTTGAAATACAGCAGCCTTCGCGTCGTCCCTGGCGTTGGTGGCAGATCACCCTCGTCACGCTGTGTGCCCTCGGTATTGTGGGCGTCACGGCTGCGGCTGGCGTGATCTGGCATTTGGCTCAGGATCTTCCCCCCTTGGACCTCTTACAGGGGTACCAACCGAGTTTGGTCACGACGGTCTATGCCGACGATCGGCAGCCGATTGGCCAGTTCTTTATCGAGCGGCGGACGCTGACCCCTCTGGACCACATTCCGAAAACATTGACGCATGCCGTGATTGCGACGGAAGACGTGCGGTTTTTCGAGCATCCGGGGTTGGACTATATCGGGATTTTGCGAGCTGCGTGGACCAACCTTCGCCATGGCGGGAAGAAGGTGGAAGGGGCGAGCACGATTACGCAGCAACTGGCGCGATCCCTCTTCTTATCCGCAGAGCGATCGTATGATCGGAAGCTGCGGGAATTGATCCTGGCTTATAAGATGGAAGCGGTGTCCACGAAAGAGCAGATTCTTGAAACCTATTTGAACCAGATCTATTTCGGTCAGGGGTCTTACGGTGTGGCGTCTGCGGCCCAATCGTATTTCGGAAAAGAGATCGAAAAACTTACGCTCGCCGAGTCTGCGTTTCTCGGCGGACTGCCAAAGTCGCCGAGCCGGTTCTCCCCGTTTACGAACTACGAGCGGGCGAAAAAGCGTCAGGAGCACGTACTTGCACGTATGGAAGAGGCGGGATTCATTTCCATTGCTGAGCGCGATGCCGCGATTGCAGAGGAGTTGAAATTCCACCGGCCTGGCAGTGAGCACATTGCGCCCTATTTCGTGGAGCATGTGCGGCAGCAACTGGTCGCAAAATACGGCGAATCCATGGTGTACAAAGGTGGGTTGCAGATCTTCACGACGCTGAATCTGGAAATGCAGCGAGCTGCAGAGAGGGCGTTTCTTGCTGGCGTCCGGGATCTCGACAAACGCCAAGGATGGCGGGGACCCAAGAAAACGGTCGACCTTGCGACGGTGCAAATCCCAGGGGCTCCGCTCTCGGATCAACCGATCAAGGCCGGAGATTTTCTTGAGGGCATCGTGCTGAAGCAGGCCAAGGATCACTATGTGGTCCAGCTCGGAGATCAGACGGCGAAGCTCCTATTCGATGACATGGCCTGGGCCAAACGTGTGTTGAAAGGGACTGATCCGACACAGGATGTGGTGGTGACGCCTGACGTCAAGAAAACCTTGAAGCCGGGCGATGTGATTGAGGTCGGCGTCAAAAAGCTCGCCAAGGACGGGATGCAACTGACTCTGGAGCAGACGCCGATTGTCGAAGGCGGGCTGGTTTCGGTTGATCCCCGGACAGGGGCCATTCGTGCCATGGTTGGTGGCTACGATTTTTCCCGCAGCGAATATAACCGGGCGGTTCAGGCCCATCGGCAGCCCGGCTCAGCGTTTAAGCCGGTGATCTACGCCACGGCAATGGCGCAGGGGATGAGTCCTGCGACGCAAATTCTCGATGCGCCGGTGGTGTACGAGCAGGAAGCCGACGATAAGATCTGGAAGCCGGAGAATTACGGACGGAAATTCCACGGGATGGTGACGCTGCGCGATGCGCTGGCGCACTCGCATAATCTGGCCACCGTGCGATTGCTGGACAAGGTGGGCATCAAGAATGTCATTGAGTTTGCGCGAACGGTCGGCGTCACGAGTCCGCTTCCTGCAGATTTATCCCTGGGGCTGGGATCATCCTCTATCGGGCTGTTGGAGCTAACCTCAGTCTACGGCGTTTTCTTGAACAAAGGGACGAGGGCTGAGCCCTTTGCGATCAAGGTGGCCAAGGACAGTACCGGCAAGACACTTGAGGCTATGGAGGATCAGCCGCACGAAATCATCACGAAAGAGACGGCCTATCTGATCACCAACATGATGGAAGATGTGATTCAGAAAGGGACCGGTCAGGCGGCGAAGGTGATCGACCGGCCGGTCGCCGGCAAGACCGGCACCACGAACGAATATATTAATGCCTGGTTTATCGGCGGGGCTCCGAACTTGGTGACGGGGGTATATGTCGGATTTGACGATCGCCGGCCCTTGGGAGAAAGCGAGACCGGTGCCCGTTCGGCTCTGCCGATTTGGATTCAGTTCATGAGGGAGGCCTTGCTCCAATTGCCGGTGGTGCCGTTTGAAATTCCTGAAGGCATCACCTATGTAAAGGTCGATCCGACAACTGGCCTGCTGGAGTCGGAGCAAGAGGGAGACGGAGAAAAAGGCTCAGTCGAGTTGTTTGCCAAAGGAAGCGAACCCACGCAATCGGCCGCGCGCCGTCTCGGTCCGACCGATTTTTATAAGCTGGATCAGATTCCTGAGGGTGGATCTGTGGGGGAGGGCGTCACGGCACCGTAAGTCCTAAGTCCTTGAGTCCTGGTATTCCTCATGCCAGGCCATCTGAATCGCTTCAAGGATCTTCTCGTTCGACTTCTTCGGATCATCTTTGAAATCAGGCAGAGCAACGATCCAGGCGTGCATGTCCGTGAATCGAACGGTCAGCGGATCCGCATCCGGATGTTCCTCGACCAAGCGAATCGCAATATCTTCTGTATTCTGCCACTTCAAATCCATCGCTCGTCCTCGTTTTCAGGATTTACGTAACTTCAGAGACCTTTTTACCTTGCAGCCCCCGTTTGAGGGAGTCGTCCAACATGGCCACAGTCAAACCTTTTGCGGCCTGTTCAAGGTCAGCCATCCGTGCCCGGATGATGCGGGGGTCGTTTCCATCTTTGGCGGTGGCCAGTGCCGAGAGTACTTGGCGAATAGCGGTGACTTCGTCGGCGGAGATGAGCTGCCCGCCGTCGGTTAAAGATTTTTCCGTGGTGATGATCAGGGCTCCGGCGTCGAGCCGGGCTTCAATCAATTTTCTCGCACTGACATCGTCCGCGGCAAACTTGAACGAATCCTCGATCATCCGCTCGACTTCCTGATCAGACAATCCATAGGATGGCTTGACCTCGATGGACTGGGTCTCTCCTGTCCGCATGTCTTTCGCCATTACATTCAGAATGCCGTTGGCATCGATCAGAAAGGTCACTTCAATGCGGGGGACTCCTGCGGGGAGTGGCGGGACCTTCAGCCGGAAGCGGGCCAGGCTGCGGTTGTCTTTCGCCAGTTCCCGTTCGCCCTGAAGGATGTGAATGTCTACGCCGGTCTGTCCGTCCACATAGGTCGTGAACATCTCCTTGGCGCTGGCGGGAATTGTCGTGTTGCGGCGGATGAGGCTGCTCATGACCCCGCCCATCGTTTCGATGCCGAGCGAGAGGGGCGTCACGTCAAGGAGGAGCATGTCGGTTGTGCCGCCGCTCAGAATGTCGGCCTGCACTGCGGCGCCGAGGGCCACGACTTCGTCCGGGTTGAGTTCGCAGTGTGGCTGGGTACCAAAGAGAGTCTGGACGCGCTGACGCACCAGCGGCATACGGGTCGAGCCGCCGACCAGCACAACTTCGTCGATGTCGGCTGCAGTTAGCCCTGCATCCTTGAGGGCGAGACGGCAGGGCCCCAGCGTACGTTCCACCAGGGTGTTGCAGAGCGATTCCAGTTGTTCGCGCGTGAATTCGCGGGTGAACAGACCCTTGCCGTCAGGAAGTTCGAGGTTCACGGTGGTCTTGAGTTCGTCCGAGAGGCGGATTTTTGCCCGCTCAGCTTCAAGCCGGATTCCCTGCATATGGTCGGGATGAGCCTTGAGGTCGAGCCCGTACTGCTGGCGAATGTCTGCGACGAAGATGTCGGCGATCAACTGGTCGAAGTCGTCGCCGCCCAGGTGGGTGTCTCCGTTGGTGGCAAGTACTTCGAAGATACCGTTCTTCAACTTCAAGATTGATATATCGAAAGTCCCGCCGCCGAGATCGTAGACCGCGATCGTTCCCTGCGTCTTTTCTTGGAGCCCATAAGCCAACGAGGCTGCGGTTGGCTCATTGATGATGCGCAGAACCTCAAGGCCCGCGATCATGCCGGCGTCTTTGGTGGCCTGGCGCTGGCTGTCGTTGAAGTAGGCGGGGACGGTGATGACGGCTTTGGTGATGCTCTCACCGAGAAAGGCTTCCGCCCGGAGCTTCAACTCCTTCAGGATCATGGCGGAGATCTGCGGCGGCGAATAGGTCTTCTCGCCGAGCTTGATCCGGATGACTCCGCCTTTCTCGGTGAGCGTATAGGGAAAGTAGGCCAGTTCGTCCTGAACGTCGGCCAGGCCCTTGCCCATGAACCGCTTGACGGAATAGACGGTCCGCTCGGGGTTTCTGGTCAGGTGTTCTTTCGCCGGATCGCCGACGATGAGCCCGTTATCGGTCAGTGCGACGACGGAGGGGACCATGGCCCGCTCGTGGCGTCCTGCGATGACACGGGGCGTGCCCTTGTCCATATAGGCGACAAGGGAGTTCGTTGTTCCGAGGTCTATGCCGACGATGCGTGCCATGGTGATTATGCGATGGTGGCGACGAGGTCGTTGACGATGTTCTTGACGTAGGTGCGGTTGGAAAGGATGTCCCGCATATCTTTCAGAATACGGTCCCGTTCGGTGCGCGCCTGTTCGGTGGCTTCGCCGCGGTCTTGCAGCCCATCCCACCGGCCGAAGAGTTGGTGAAGTTGGGTTTCCATATCTCGTTGCCGACCCTCAAGCGTGGTGCGTTCGGATTGGAGCTGTGAACGGAGCGCCGCGGCAGCGTCGGAGGTCCGGTCACTGGCGCGGAATTCATCAAGCGTGTCCTGCAGTTCGAGGATTTCTTCGAACAGATCGGCGGGTGGTGTCGTCCGGATCTCTTTCACCGAGCCGGCTTCGAGGTCCAGCAGATATTCAGCTCGCTGAATCGGATCCCGCAGCGTGCGATAGGCGGTATTCAGCATGGCCGAGTTGCCGAGGCTGATGGTCTGCTCCGCATCGCTCTTATTCTGGTAAAAGTCGGGATGGAATGCCCGGCTCAATTCGTAGAATTTGGCTTCGAGCTTCTGCTGATCGAGGGCCAATCGGCGGGGAATGCCAAAGCAGGTGAAGTAATCCAATTCCTTTGATACCGGCTGGACCTTCACGCAGCGATCGCAGAAGTATTCTCCCGAGACCTCGGATTGGCAGTGCCAGCACATACTGCGCGCCATTTGCAGCTCGCGCCGGTCACCGGTGCTATGGGTATGGTTGTGTCCATCCATGGGCGGTACTCGTTTAAGCCGAAAAAGACTCTCCGCAACCGCAGGTCTTGTTGGCGTTCGGATTCACGAATTTGAAATTCCCGCCCATCAGGTCCTTGTGAAAGTCCAGCTGGGTGCCTTGCAGGTAGATCGCGCTCTTGGCATCCACAATGATCTTCACGCCGTCGAAGTCATAGACCTGGTCGTATTGGCCGATCTTCTCGTCGAAGTTGATGGTATAGCTCAGACCGGAGCAGCCGCCCCCTTTGACGCCGAGACGGAGGCCGCCTTCTTCGATGCCTTGGACATTGATCAGGCGCTTCACTTCCTTAATCGCTGCATCGGTGAGCGAAATGACCGGGGTCTGGGCTTCCGTATTTGTGGCGTCCATAGTGGGCTCCCTTCTGCTGTTACTTCGTGTCGGCTTTCTTCTGATAGTCAGCCAACGCCGCCTTGATTGCATCTTCCGCCAGAACCGAGCAATGGATCTTGACCGGCGGCAAGTTCAGCTCCTGAACGATATCAGTGTTCTTGATCATCTGGGCCTCTTCGATGGTCTTGCCTTTGAGCCATTCGGTGGCCAGGCTGGAGCTGGCGATGGCGGAGCCGCAGCCGAAGGTCTTGAACTTGGCATCGACGATTGTATCGTTCTGGACCTTGATCTGCAGCTTCATGACGTCGCCGCACTCGGGCGCACCGACCATCCCAGTTCCTACGCCCTCTTCGTCTTTCTTGAAGCTCCCCATGTTGCGGGGATTGTTGAAATGATCAACGACTTTGTCACTGTATGCCATGGTGCGTCCTCCTCGTGTCTATCTGAGTCAGTGGGCTAGATCAGTGGGCCGCCCACTGAACGGATTTCAAATCGACCCCTTCTTTCGCCATTTCGTACAACGGCGACATTTCACGCAGTTTCGTCACGATCTCAATAACCTTCTTGATCGTGTAGTCAATCTCTTCGTCCGTATTGAAGCGGCCCAGGCCGAAGCGGATGGACGAATGGGCGAGTTCGACGCCGACGCCCAGCGCCCGCAGGACGTAAGACGGTTCCAGCGTCGCCGAGGTGCAGGCCGAGCCGGATGAGAGCGCGATGTCCTTCATGCCCATCAGGAGCGATTCGCCTTCGACGTAGGCGAAGGAAATATTCAGATTATGCGGCAAGCGCTGAGTCGCATGGCCGTTGAGATAGGCTTCGTCAATCTCTTTCATGATGCCGGCCTGCAGGCGATCGCGCATCGCAGCCAGACGTACCGATTCCGTAGCCATTTCCTGCTCGCACAATTCGCAGGCCTTGCCGAATCCGACGATCATCGGCACCGGCAGAGTGCCGGAGCGCATGCCGCGCTCGTGTCCGCCGCCGTCCATTTGCGCGGCGATCCGCACGCGGGGGTTCTTCTTTCGGACATAGAGGGCGCCGACACCTTTCGGGCCATAGATCTTATGGGCCGAAAACGACATCAGGTCGATCCCCATATCCTGCACATCGACCGGGATTTTGCCGACGCCTTGCGTCGCATCGCAATGGAAGAGCACGCCCTTTTCCTTGGCGATCTTGCCGATTTCCTTCACCGGATTGATCGTGCCGATTTCATTGTTGGCGAGCATCACGGAGATCAGGACCGTTTTGTCCGTGATCGCCTTCCGCACGTCTTCCGGATTCACCATGCCGAATTTATCCACCGGGAGATAGGTGACGGTCGCCTTGCCCTTCGCTTCGAGGGCTTTGGCGGTGTCGATGACGGCGCGGTGTTCGGTGGAGGAGGTGATGATGTGGTCGCCCTTCTCCTTGTACATCTCCAACACGCCCTTGATGGCCAGATTGTCCGATTCAGTCGCGCCGCTGGTGAAGACGATTTCTTTGGAATCAGCCTTGATCAGCTTCGCGATCTGCTTGCGGGCGTTTTCAACCGCTTCTTCTGCCGCCCAGCCGAAGGCATGGTTGCGGCTGGCGGCGTTGCCGAACTTCTCGATGAAGTAGGGCAGCATGGCCTCCAGCACCCGGGGATCCATCGGGGAGGTTGAATGATTATCCAGGAAAATCGGGAGCTTCATTGTGCGACTCCTTGTGCCGTGGGAGACTGAATCGTGATGAGAGGTGTTCCGCCCATCATGTCTTGCAACGTCATATTGTTGAGAAGCTGATAAATGCTGTCTTGCACCTTGAGCAGCGGCGTGCGGATATTGCAGTGCTCCCGCTGGAGGCAGGGCTCGCCTTCTTTTTCATGGGAACAATCTGTGATGCCCAGCGGCCCCTCGATGCCTTCCAGAATCTGCGCGATCGTAATCTGTCTGGTGCTGCGGGCCAGGACGTAACCGCCTTTGGGGCCGTTATGGCTTTCGATCAACCCGTTCTTGGCCAGAGTCTGAAGGACCTTGGCTAAGAGTTCGAGTGGGATGTGGTACTCTTCCGCGATTTCTTTTGTGTTCACAACCCGACCGGGAGTCACATCTCCGAATTGCACTGAAGCGATGTGCTGGAGGGCCATGAGGGCGTAATCAGCTTTTTTTGAAATCTTCAACATGCCTATTGCCGATCGTTGAGGTCGGAGACTATAATGATCTCCGATCAATAAGGTCGGACTAAAGATACCACGCAGCTTTTAGAGCTGTCAACAGCGGAATCCAAGAATTTCAGGAGAGAAAGGATCAAGCACATGGGAGGCACCAATCCTTATATCGAGAAGACGGAATATGAGCTTCCTCAAGCCCCTTATACGATCACGTATATTGAGGCCGACGGCACGGTGACCAAAGTTGTCGTGGATCCGACAAAGATTCCGTATGGACCGACCGGACTGCCGGGAAGCATTCTTGACGTGGCCATGGCCAACGGGGTGGATCTGGAGCATGTGTGCGGTGGCGTCTGTGCCTGCTCGACCTGCCATGTGATTGTGAAGCAGGGCTTGGAGAGTTGTAGTGAAGGAACGGACGATGAATTCGATCAGCTGGATGAGGCGCCGATGACCACGCTGCAATCCCGCCTCGGCTGCCAATGTGTGCCGAACGGCACAAAGGACATCGTGGTGGAGATTCCCGCCGTGAACAAGAATCTCGTCAGGGAGGGGCACTAATCGAAGGTTTCTGTCTTCACGTCCTTCCGATCGTATCCGTATTCCATCAACGCCGCGCGTAAGGGCCGGACAAATCCCTTGGTGCCGCTGATCATCGGGATGACTTTCGGCTGTCCTTCCACGAGGGGACGCAACATCGCCGCTGTTTGCTCGACCGCCTCTGCTTCTCCGCCCGGTGCGACTAGGGGCAAGTAGCGGAAGGACGGGGAATGAACGGCCATGGTGAGCAATTCCTGATGAAACAACAGCTCGTCCTCCGACGGAGCCACTGCGATGAGGAGTACTGAGGTGATCGCGTGGGCTGCGACCAGTTGTTTCAGGAGGCAGCGAATCGGGACGAGACCGGTATAGCGGGCGATGAAGAGCAGTTCCCGATCCAGGGGCATCGGCAGCACAAAGTTCCCATAAGGGCCTGAGAGCGGAATCTCATCGCCGGATTTCAGCTGATAGAGGTAATTCGAGCCCATCCCCTCAGGGATGCGGTCAAACACCAGCGTCAACTCACCGTAGGGAGAAGAGGGATCGGCCATTGAGTAGGCGCGATTGAGCGGGGGCTTGGCTCCAACCGGCAACTTGAGCGAGACCCATTGTCCCGGCTGAAACACAATCTTCTGCTGGAGCGGGCGAAGGACCAGTTGCCGCACATGGGGTGTGAGATCGAGCGTGGAGAGCACGACGGCTGGTTGGGTAAGTTCTGCCATACGACCGGTGTCTATCCTCATAGCAGAACCGGCCTGATTCTGTACAACACTTTTCCCTGCGTGCTATAGATACCGGCCTTTCCACCCCACTAATGAGATGAGTGCATGACCCAAGTACGTGTCCGCTTCGCACCCAGTCCGACCGGGTTCCTTCATATCGGGGGAGTCCGGACTGCGTTATTCAATTGGCTCTATGCGCGTCAACAAAACGGGATCTTTGTCCTGCGGATTGAAGACACGGACCAGGATCGTTCGACTGACGAGTCTATTCAGGCCATCATCGAAGGCATGAAATGGGTGGGGCTGGATTGGGACGAAGGACCATTTCGTCAAACTGAGCGCATGGCGCTGTATCGCAGCCATGCCCTGGCGCTGCTGGACAAAGGCCAGGCCTACTGGTGTGTATGCAAGGCTGAGGAACTGGAAGCCCGCCGCAAAGAAGCCGAGGCGAAAGGGTTGTCGCCTCGATACGACGGGCGCTGCCGGACTCTCGGGATTACAAACCCCCCGGGCGATGCCGCGCTGCGATTCAAGGCGCCCCAAGAAGGTCAGATCGTGGTCGATGATGTGATCAAAGGGAAGATCACGTTTGACAATAGTGCGGCAGACGATCTGATCATCCTCCGCTCAAACGGCTATCCGACCTATAATTTCTCCGTCGTGGTCGACGATGCGCTCATGCACATCACCCACGTTATCCGTGGGGATGACCACCTGACCAACACACCGCGCCAAATTCCGATCTTTCAGGCGTTGGGGTTTCCGGTCCCGCAGTTCGGCCACCTGCCGATGATTCTGGGGTCGGATAAGTCCCGGCTGTCCAAACGGCACGGCGCCACCTCGATCATGGCCTACAAAGACATGGGTTACCTGCCCGAGGCGATGGTGAACTATCTTGTCCGGCTGGGCTGGTCGCACGGGGATCAGGAGTTGTTTACCAGGCAGGAACTCATCGAAAAGTTTTCCTGGAAGAACGTCCAGTCCTCTCCGGCCGTGTTCAATCCCGAGAAACTGCTCTGGATCAATGCCGAATACATCAAGACGACTCCGCCGAGCCAGGTGGCGCAGGCGCTCGTCCCGCTGTTAGAGCAGGCCGGCCTGCAGGAACAGGTCAAGGCAGTGTCAGTCGAATGGTTGGCTCAGCTGGTGGTCCTGGTGAAGGAACGGGCGAAGACCCTGGTCGAGATGGTGGACTGGGTGCGGCCGTACTTCGGCGAGTCGGTTCTTCTCGAAGAGGAAGCCGCCAAGAAATTTCTCACGCCGGCCATTGTCCCGGTGCTCGGCAAGCTGATAGCACGGTTTGAGGCGCTTCCCGCGTTTTCGAAACAGGTCTGGGAAGAGTCGTTCAAGAAGTTTGTGGAAGAAGAAGGCATCAAGATGGGCCAGATCGCTCAGCCGGTGCGTGTCGCCTTGACCGGCAGGACTGCAAGTCCCGGGCTATTTGAGGTCATGGAGGTCCTGGGGCGCGACCGGACGCTCCTCCGCCTCCGGCGGGGACTTGAATGGGCCACGGTCTAATCAACCGAATTCTGCCAATAAATCCGCATCGATCTTGACGGAGTCACGATCCGTATATTACTGTGTGCGTCGGTTGGGGGATCGTCTAGCGGTAGGACGTCAGTCTCTGGATCTGACTACCTAGGTTCGATTCCTAGTCCCCCAGCCAAAAACTCTTTCCTGCGCCGTACTCTCAGGCCGACGTCTTCGTTTCGTACCGCGCTGGGGGATCGTCTAGCGGTAGGACGCCGGCCTTTGGAGCCGGCTACCTAGGTTCGATTCCTAGTCCCCCAGCCATTTTCTCTTTCTATCTCTCAGCCAAATCAGGAATGTGCAATCGGTCGACTGTTGAGGAGGCCGGTGGGCCGATCGGCGGACTACTGCCCGCCGTGGGGCGATTGCCGGTTGCTGCTGCTTTGCAGATCCATTTCCAAGACGACCGGACTGTTCGGATTTTTGGGGTCGAGGCGATGCGGCATCTGATCGACCGCCAGTTTGCTGAGAGGAACGGCGACGATATGCGGGGCCTTCTCCGTGGGATTGGAATAGAGTGCCAGCCGGACGTTCTTGGGGCGCAGCTGTGGCGTCAGTTGCGGTTTCAGGTCCGCGCTCACGAAGCCGACCACCAAAGCGCTGCCATCGGCCAGTTTATGGATTTCGTAGGCATTGGCGGCCGACGGGGTCCGTTCCAAGAGCATGTCCGGACTCTGCGAAACCAAAGCCAGCCCGAGCCCCTGCTGAGGGGCGAAACCAAAAGTCCCGACAGGCGCTACGGAAAACCTGGTTTGCTGGAGATCGGCACCCAGTTCTACGACGCCGGTCTTGAGACGCAGTTGCCGGCGCAAGTCCGCCTCAGTGCCCTGCGCATCCAGGAACACCGCGGCCGGGGCCGCTTTCTGGGATGGCAACACCTCCATCTTCCCGCTGTTCGCGCCGCGCGGCGCGGCATGCAGAGAAGCAGGCAGCAGGCTCACGAGTAACAGGCTCAACAGCGCGTGAGTCAGGAAACGGCGGTCGGTGCGAAGGGTCGGTCGTGATGACATGGTCGTCAGGTGCTCCGGTAGAGGATTGGTATGACTCATCTTTATCAAGCCTGGCCGGTCCGGTGCAATGGGCCTCAGGTTGGTTTCCGTGCCGCTCGTCGCTCCGGCATCATCGGAGTCGGCGGGGCACAGGGGTTTGCGGTCGGATCGCGGAGCGCCGCCTCGGCGACTCCGCGCCGCGCATCGAGCTGTATCAGGCAACAGTCATGCAGCAGGGCCTTCAACTGTCGGCGTCCCCGTTGCACGCGGGATTTCATCCCGGAGAGCGAGAGTCCCAGTGTCGATGCGGCGGCCTGTTGGGTCAGCCCGTCCAGTTCGACCAGCCTCAGGGCGTCCCGGTATTCCGGCGCCAGCTGATCCACCATGGGGCGGAGGCAACCAGCGAGCTGGATGCGAGGTTCATCCGGTTCGTCCTTCGGCTCTCCCGCCGCCATCAGAGATTCCACGTCCGTCGCCAGTCTGGCCGGGAGTTCGCGCTGTCGATGGGACGTCCGGTAATAATCGATAATCACATGGCGCGTGACGGTGAAGATCCAGGAAACCAGGCGGCGGGGATCCTGCACCTGGTCGATCTTGTCGTGGATCTTCAGAAAGACCTCCTGGAGCAGGTCGTCCACCGCCGCATCGTCTGCGACTCGTTTGGCGATGAAGGCGCGCAGTCGCCCGCGCACCTCCATCCAGACTTGCTGTACGTCTATGTTCTGCGCCATGGTCACGTCTCCGAACGAACCTCTTCTACGGTACCGCTCATCAGGACCCCGCGCAAGTTGCCGCCTGGGTTGCGCCGGGATGGGCAGGGACGCAGCAGCCTGTCTGGCTGAGCGGGCTGTCGATCGCCAGTTGCTCGTGCACGAGGAAGACTTCCCATGCGTTCCCATCGGGATCCGTAAACCAGAGTTTGTCCTGTCGGGCAAAGCAGCAGGTCTTGTTATCTTCGGCTCGCTCCAGCACGCCGGCGGTCTGTAATCGCGATTTCCATTGCGCGATTTCCTCGAGCGAATCCACTTCTATCCCGAGATGGTCGACCGAACTGATCCTGCCCGTTGACGAGACCAGTGACAGGTTCAGCGCCGGGGCCGTCAGGTCGAATTTCGCATAGTCGTCCGTTTGTTTCTGCGGCGCCACGCCGAACACCTTCCGGTAGAACTCGACCGATGCCGGGACATGGCGAACATCGAGAGAAATGTGTGGTCTCATGGGGACCTCCTTGGTGAGCGGCAGGAGAGAATTCACCTGCCTATCCCTAAAGACGGAGCTTCGGAGAAAAGGACGCAAGAAGGGAGAGGAAGCGGTGGAGTGGTCTGGCCGCGGTTGAATCAGGGAGACGGTCATCCAAACAGAATCGTGATGAAGAGATCGCCGTACTCACGGAGGTATGGGGGCTAAAGGCGCTGGCTATTCCTACTTCAAAGGAGGTGTCGTGCCCGTTGGAAGAGAAGTACTCAATCGTCGTGTGCGGTGGACAGGCTATGGACTCTGTTTTCGTCTGAGGACAAGGATCGCAATCACGGAAATCACTGCTGCTAAAGGGCCACCGACAAACGCGCCGGTCATTGCCGCTTCGATGGACTTGTCATGGGTGTTAGAAGAGAAGAGTTCAATTGCTGCCATCGTCCCGAACAAGCCGACGACATACCCAAGGATTGCTGCCAGCAGCGCTACTCCAACAGTTTTCATGGAACCCTGCGCTATGGTGTCAATGTGAAAGAGTCAACGACAACACGCGGCGAACAGAGAATGTGCCCGGTGAATGGCCTTTTCCTCAAATCCCCCGTCATTCCTTTATGATTCCGCATCCCTGTCCGACTCCTTCCCGTGACTCGATACGACAACATCATTATAATCGCCTTCTATCGCAGCGAGGCCATGTCGATCACGAATCGAAACCGTACGTCGCCCTTGAGGACCCGTTCGTAGGCTTCGTTCACTTGCTGGATCGGGATCATTTCGATGTCGGACTCGATCTTGTGTTCGGCACAGAAGTCGAGCATCTCCTGCGTCTCGCGGATCCCGCCGATGACGGAGCCTGCGATGCGTCGTCGATGGAGAATCAAGGGGAAGGGTTCGAGCGGCGTCGGCTTCTCCGGCGCCCCGACGAGAATCAGGGTGCCGTCGGTCTTCAGCAAGTGGACTAAGGCGTTGTAGTCATGCGGGGCCGAGACGGTATCGATAATGAAATCGAAATGCCGCCGTAGCTTCGTAAAAGTTTCGGGCTGCGAGGTGATCTCAAAGTGATTAGCCCCCAGTCGCATGGCATCCTGCCGCTTCTTCTCCGAGGTGCTCAAGACGGTGACTTCAGTGCCGAGTGCCCGTGCGATCTTCACCGCCATGTGGCCCAGCCCGCCCAATCCCACCACCGCAAGTTTGTGATACTTGCCGACGCCCCAGTGACGGAGCGGGGAGTAGGTCGTGATGCCTGCGCACAGGAGAGGCGCGGCGCCGGAGGCTGAGAGGGCCTCGGGAATTCGCAACGCATACTGGGCATCGACGACGATCTGGTTGGAGTAGCCGCCCTGGGTGACCTGGCCGTCCTCGTCGCGCCCGCTGTAGGTGAGCAGCATACCGGATTCACAATATTGTTCTTGCCCTTCCTTGCAGGCGTCACAGGTTCGACAGGAATCGACAAAACAACCGACGCCGGCCCGGTCGCCTGGCTTGAACGTTTTGACCTCGGCTCCGATGCGCGCCACGGTGCCGACGATTTCATGGCCCGGGACCATGGGAAAGAGCGAGTCGCCCCATTCGTTCCGGGCTTGGTGGATGTCGGAGTGGCAGATGCCGCAATGGGTGATGGTGATCAAGATATCGTGACGGCCAACCTCACGTCGTTCGAATGAGAACGGAGTCAACACAGCCTTGGCGGTCATTGCGGCGTAGCCTTTGGTCTCTAGCATCGTGGGTGCTCCTGGTCAGGAAAACTACACAGAGGGCAGGGTGACCTTAACAAGACGGCGTCCGGATGCCAACTGGGAAAATGTTGCGGCGGAGTGAGCCGTCAACCCCGCAGGGCTTCCTTCGTTGTAGGATACAGCGAGCTGACTCACGTCGAAGGAGCGTATGCCATGCCGATGACTTTTCAGGATGCGCGGCATCTGTTGGCCCGCACGGGGTTCGGCGGGACTCCCGCAGACATTCGCGAATTGGCCAGGCTGGATCGAGAGGCCGCCATTGACCGGTTGCTCGCCGGAGGTGGTACGACAGCCAGGACGAGCCCTCCCGTTGACGTGCTCAATGCCCTGCCATCTGCCGAGGGGATGAAGGCGAAGGGATTAAGCGTTGAGCAGAAGAAGGCGCTCAGACAGGAGCGGCGAGAGGACGCCTTTGCGCTGAAGGGCTGGTGGTATCAGGAACTCCTTACGACGCCATCCCCTTTGACCGAGCGCATGGCGCTGTTTTGGCATAATCACTTCACCTCCAGTTTCCACAAAGTGAAATGGCCGGCGCTGCTGTACCACCAGAATGTGTTGCTTCGCCACCATGCGCTGGGATCATTCCGGGATCTGCTCTTTCAGATTGCGAAGGATCCGGCGATGGTGCTGTATCTGGATACGCAGACGAATCATAAGGATCATCCCAACGAAAATTTTGCCCGTGAACTGTTTGAACTCTTTACCCTTGGGGAAGGCCACTACACCGAAACCGACATCAAGGAGGCGGCGCGCGCCTTTACCGGCTGGCATGTGGCCCTGCATCATGGCGGGGGCTTCGCGTTCAACCGGCGTCAACATGATGCAGGCGTCAAGCACGTGTTGGGGAAGACCGGCGCCTTCGGCGGCGACGAGATTCTGGCGATTGCGTTGGACCAACCGGCCTGCGCGACGTATGTGACCGCCAAGCTCTGGCGGGAGTTCGTTTCGGATGAGCCGGATGCGCGGGAAGTCGAGCGGCTCGCGACGCTGTTTAGGAACAGCGGCTATCAGATCCAGCCGCTCCTGCGCGGGCTGTTGGCCCTGCCGCAGTTCTGGGCACCCGAGACGCGCGGGGCGCTCGTGAAGTCGCCGGTTGAATTACTGGTCGGTACTGTCCGCCTCATGAATCTGCCGATCAAAGACACGATCATACTTGCGAAATATGGGAAACGTCTGGGGCAGGATCTCTTCGATCCGCCCAACGTGAAGGGCTGGCCAGGGGGGACTCGCTGGATTACCAGCGCGACCCTGCTGAATCGCTGGCAACTCTTACAACGGGGCCTGCGCGGTGCTGATATGAGCGGACCTATGCATACCCATGCCGGTATGGGAGAGATGCACGGCGCCGCCTGGATTACGGAGGAAGCGGCGGAGATCGTGCCGGCGGTCGTGGTACCGGTATCACCGGTCAATCCGATTCCGATCGGAGCCGATCGGTGGCAGATGGTCCATCATCTGGTGATGGATCCAACCTTCCAGCTGAAGTGAGGGGCGAGCCATGCTTCGTCGAGACTTGTTGAAATTCGCCGCGACGTTGCCACTACTGTGGCTGGCTCCGCGGCCGTTTGATCTTCTCGCGGCTTCGTCTGCGCCGGCCCGGGGCCGCTGGGATCGCATCCTGATTCTGGTTGAACTGCATGGAGGCAATGACGGCCTCAACACGCTCGTACCGTATTCCGACGAACGGTACTACCAGGCTCGTCCCCATCTGGCGATTCCCCGTGAGCGTGTGCTGCAGCTTTCTCCCTCGGTTGGTTTGCACTATGCGCTGGAGCCGCTGATGCCTCTGTGGGAGCGGCGGCAGTTGGCGATTATCCAGGGTGTGGGCTATCCCGATCCGAACCGGTCGCATTTCCGGTCGATCGAAATCTGGGACACGGCGTCGGCCAGCCAGGAAGTCTTAGATGAAGGCTGGCTGGCCCGCTTCTTTGAGGCCTATCCATTGCCGGATATATTCGCGACCGACGGGATATTGCTTGGCCAGCGGGATGGCGGGCCGTTGAGCGGAAAGACGGTCAGGACGATCGCACTGCACGATCCGCAACAGTTTCTTCAGCAGGCCGGTCACGTGAAGGTGGTGGAACAATCGAGTCCCAACCGCGCGCTGGCTCACATCCTTCAGGTGCAACGGGAACTCACCCATGCAGCCGGCGATCTGGCTGCGCGCCTGCAACAAGCCCCGCCGTTGCAGACGCTCTTTCCTCCATCGCCGATCGGACGTCAGCTTGAAACGGCGGCGCAGCTGCTGGCCGCCAAGGTGCCGGTGGCGGTGATGAAAGTCTCGCAGACGGGTTTCGATACGCATGCCGGTCAGTTGGGGCACCATGAGCGGCTGTTGAAGGAGTTAGCCGAAGGGCTGGTCGCGTTTCGTCAGGCAATGGTTCAAGCCGGGCTCTGGGACCGCGTCCTGCTGATGACCTATTCAGAATTCGGACGGCGGGTCGGCGAAAACGCCAGTGCGGGCACGGATCATGGGACTGCGGCGCCGCATCTGTTCCTGGGCGGATCTGTGAAAGGTGGATTGTACGGAAGTATGCCGTCGCTGAACGATCTTCAGGAAGGGGATTTGAAATATCGGATCGACTACCGGAGCCTGTATGCCACGGTGATGCGATCGTGGTGGGGAATTCCAGAAACCACGATCGTGGGGCCGGAGTACCAGGCGATCAATTGTCTGGCGTGATGGATCCGGTTCGTGACGGGTCCGGATCTTCGTCTATCGGTTCCTCCGGATCGATCGTCAGCGGCGTCCCTGGAATACGATAGCCTCCGGTGGCCCAAGTGCCGAGGTCCGTGAGCTGACAGCGTTCTGAACAGAACGGACGCCAGTGATTGTCTTTCCACTCGGTGGGTGTTCGGCAAACCGGGCATTTCATGCCGGAAGTCTACCATTCTCCCGGCTCGGTTGGGCAAGAGGGGCGAGCGCTTCGCTAGGAATTTGGCTGAGGCTTGGCGACGTGCAGAAAACGTTGCAGGCGGCTGCGATCCAGGTCGGACAGATTCAAGAACTCGACGCCGAATTCACCATGATTGGCCCAGCGGACGGCGGCAGAGTGGACGGTAATCGGCGAACCCAGGTCGGTGGCCCGAATGAGGAGCCGGACACCTGACCCGGGATTGATCGGGGCCGTGCTGGTCACGGCGCAGCCACCGGCGGAGATGTCGAACATCGTGCCTTCGCGGATCTCTGTCTGATTTGTGGTGGAGAAGAAGACTTGGAGCTCGACAGGAATGCGACGATGCTCGCGGCACTCGATCATGACGGCCTCCCGGTGGTGGATTAGCGGGTGGAGGGGTGTTCGAAGAACTTTACCGAGACGGCGTTCTGCTTCATCTTCTTGACGAGTCCGACATAGGACACGTCGCGAATGATGTTTGTGAACTGCGCGCGGTAATTACTGACGATACTGGCTCCATCCACTACCACATCGTAGACCAGCCATTCCTCCGATTGAAGGAATAACCGAAAATCCACCCGGGTATCGACCTTCGGATTCTTGAGGTGCGTTTTGACTTCGGCGAAGTGCGCCGCCTGCTGCTCGCTGAGATATGACACGGCTGCAGCGGAATGTTCGCTGATCCGGCCGGCAAAATTGTCTCGAAGCAACTGGACGAATAGCTCGACGAATTCCCGGCGATCAGCCTCAGGGAGTTCCGTCCAGGGCGTACCGAGGGATCGTTTGGCCATCTCTTCGTAGGACACGCGTTGCATAATGACGCGTTCGATAGCCTGCCGTCGCTCGTCCGATCGATCCGGCTGCTTCAGCGCAGGATCGTCCAATATGCGCAGCAGCTCTGTAATGGTGTGCTTGACGGCGTCAGTTGCGGATGGGGTGGCAGGGCTTATGGTGGAGTCGGAAGCCCAGACGGTCTGCCCAGTGCCGCATGCGATCACGAGCCCCGCTGTGAGGAGCAGGTGCCGGATCAGGGAAAGAGTGACGTCTTGTATAGAAGGGGTATTCAGCACCCCAGAAGCGTAGCAGGGATAGGTGGGATGTAAAGATGAGCGAAACCAGCTGGAAACAGAGAGTAATAAGTGCAGGATGAATCCTGCACTCGGAGATTAGCCGGGCTTCTGCGCTTTTTCGAGCTTGGCCCAGGCGTCTTTCAATGACACGGTTCGATTGAATACGAGACTGCTCGGCGAGGTGTCCGGGTCGACACAGAAGTAGCCGGTTCGTTCAAACTGAAAACGCGCGCCTGCTGAAGCCTGCTTCAGGCTGGGTTCGACCAGGCATCCGGTCAATCGTTCAAGCGATTGCGGGTTGAGCGACTGTGTCCAGTCCTGGTCCGGGGAAGCTTTGGTCAGGTCGGTTGTCAACAATGGATTGTACAGACGCACTTCGGCAGGGACCGCGTGTGCGGCGGACACCCAATGAATGGTCGCTTTGACTTTTCGCTGTTCCTGGGATGAACCGCTCTTGGTGTCGGGATCGTAAGTGCAGCGCAACTCGGTGATGGCGCCGGTCTGCGGGTCTTTCACGACCCCGGTGCATTTCACAATGTAGGCATAACGCAGGCGGACTTCACGTCCGGGTGCCAGGCGAAAGAATTGTTTGGGCGGATCTTCGCGAAAATCATCTTGTTCGATATACAGCACGCGAGAAAAAGGCACGTGACGGGTCCCCGCTGCCGGATCTTCCGGATTGTTGACGGCCTCCATATCTTCGGCCGTTCCCTCAGGATAGTTTTCGATGACGACTTTGAGCGGATTCAGGACGGCCATCACGCGCGGCGACCGCTTATTCAAGTCTTCGCGAATGAAAAATTCAAGCAGTTGCATCTCCACGATCGCATCGCGCTTGGCCACGCCGATGTGGTCGCAGAAGGCGCGAATGGCTTCGGCCGTATAGCCGCGCCGCCGTAATCCCTTGATCGTGGGGATGCGGGGGTCGTCCCAGCCTGCGACCAATTTTTTGGTCACCAGTTCCAGCAACTTGCGTTTGCTCATGACGGCGAAGGTCAGGTTCAGCCGGGCGAACTCGATCTGCCTGGGCCGGTGGGCTGCCCCCGATTCTGCGACGACCCAGTCGTACAGTGGACGGTGATCTTCAAACTCTAAGGTACAGATGGAATGAGTGATGCCTTCAATGGCGTCCGACAGCGGATGGGCGTAATCGTAGGCCGGATAGATGCACCACTGGGTGCCGGTCCGGTAATGGGCGGCATGGCGGATGCGATAGAGTACGGGATCGCGCAGATTGATGTTCGGCGAAGCCATGTCGATCTTGGCTCGCAGGACATGCGAGCCGTCGGGAAATTCCCCCGCCCGCATCCGGCGAAAGAGATCCAGATTCTCCTCGACCGTCCTGGTCCGGTACGGGCTGTTTTTGCCTGGTTCGGTGAGCGTCCCCCGATATTCGCGCATTTGATCGGCCGTCAGACTGTCGACGTAGGCCTTGTCCTTCTTGATCAAGGTGACGGCAAATTCGTAGAGTTGCTCGAAATAGTCTGAGGCGTAAAACATCTTGCCGTGCCAGTCGAATCCCAGCCAGCGCACGTCATCCTGAATGGACTCGACGAATTCCGGATCTTCTGTCGTGGGGTTTGTGTCGTCGAATCGCAGGTGGCAAACTCCCCCCGGATTTTCGTTGGCGATGCCGAAATTGAGGCAAATGGATTTCGCATGGCCGATGTGAAGATACCCGTTCGGTTCCGGTGGAAAGCGGGTCACGACGCGGCCGCCATGCTTGCCGGCGGTTTGATCTGCCGCCACGATCTCACGAATGAAATCCGAAGGTCCTGTAGATGCCGGGTCAGTCATGGGTTTGTTGCTCGTGGTTCAACCAGTTATGCGTAGGGCCGTTGGATTGCGGCGTAGTTGTACCACAGTCCGGTGGGTACGAGAAACGGGGAGCGAGAGTGGTCAATTAGGAGAGCGGTCCGGAGGGTTCCGGGGCCCCATGGGAGGACATCTGAATGACGTTGAAATCTTTTTGTGCGATGAGGTGCCCCTCCATGCGAAGGCGGAATTCGTAGCGGCCGGGAGCGGGAAACATCAGTGAAGGAATATTGATGCCGAAGTCGGAGATCTGCAACCGGTCGGCGATGACGATATTGGGGAGGGTGGCGCGACAGACCAGCTGCTCCGTATTGATGTACGCCAGATCGATATCGAAGTGGTACGTGCCTTCTGCGTCGGTGAGGCAGAAATACAGGCCCATCTGGTTGTGCTGAAACGGGAAGGAGGCGGCTTGTAAGTGGGTGAAGATGCCGATGAGGCTTTTCTTCTTGGTCTGACTGTCTTCGATGACTTGGTCGCACACCAAAAAGGCTTGTACGCTGGGTGTGTGGATGTCCGGCATGAACGTTATTCTACGAGACGAATGACGTTTCGCAAAGGACTCTTCCGAATTGTGGAAGCGTCTCTGTGGGAGCCGATCCTGAGTGGTGTACGGTGTTGAGTCGATTGGGGGAGGAACACGAGCGGATTGATCAGTGCAACGTCAGCCAAGCACCACGGTGCCGCCTTTGTTTTCACTGACGTCACCGAAGAGGGTCGTGCCGGAGCCAATGCGGCAGTAATGGGGCGTGATATCCACGAGCATTCCCTTATGCGAATAGAATTTCCCCAGCACCACCTGGATCTTCTTGTGAGCCACGACGCAAGCTTCCAGCACCGTTTGGCCGGTGGACTGATCGGTCACGCGGACCCACGGAAGGTCGGTGGTCACGCTGTCATCCGCACGATGTACCTCGACGCTGAACTGATCGGTCGGATTCAGCACCAAGACATTGCGGCGAAGATGGCCGATGTGCGTCCCTGTTTCACCGTACAGATCGATCGTGACGAGAAGTAAGCCCTGCTCCGGTTTCGATTCCAAAAACAGCTGTTCTTTCCCCTGGATCCGAACCACCCCGTTGGTGTTGCGAAACTTATTGGAACCGATGAGCAGCTCGAGGCCTAGCCTCGAGGATTCCGTGTCGATGGGATCGGGCGTGGCGGCACCGATTGTGCGGTGTGGGGCAAGAGATTCCGACATTGTGATCCTCGTTCTAGTATGTCCTCGAACAGGCGGATTCGCCCCCTGATCGGAAGGTGAGAGGCTAGGCTTTGGGCACCTGCTCTGTCAAGACTTTCCATAGGAATATGCGTGCCTCGGCTCGAAGCGGGTGATGCCTGAGTGGGCTCCGAAGGATATAGCCATTTCCCCCTTGGCTGGGCGCTCTCATTAGACGGCACGCGTGCGTGGGTGCGCCGTGTATGTTTGCAAACCAGAAAGTCTCTGTGGTACCGTTCCTCCCTCGATTTGGCATCCTGCAGGCACGCATTGTACGGCTGTCGGTAGATCCCGGATGGTCCCATCGTCTAGCCCGGTCAGGACGGAGCCCTCTCAAGGCTTAAACACGGGTTCAAATCCCGTTGGGACCACCACCTTGATTTTATTGAAGTTTTAGACTCCGTGTTTGAGGAACATACGAATGTTCCTCGAACATGGAATTCTTGTCACTCCGAAAACCCGCCATCATCTGCCGCGCGGACTCCTCGTAAAACGACACGGCTTGTTTCAATTGTGCCGGACGAATCATCGTGTAGATCTGCGTGGTATCGATGCGCGCATGTCCAAGCAGCGCGCGCACTTGCTCCAGGTCGTGCCGCTGCTCCAGCACTTCCATCGCGACGCCATGGCGGAGATCATGCGGCTTCAACATGGGATAGCCGATCATCCGTCCATAGAGTTTGCACAACCGCCAGATGTTTTTCCCGGTCATCGGTGCTCGCTGCTTTCCGAGTGACCTCCGTCCCCACACAGACCAAAAGAGTGGCGTCTCCGGTGTGACCGTCGTGACAGACGGCGTGACCACCTGCGCGACGTAGGCATGCAGATACCGCATGACGGGTTCAGGCAGCGGAATGTCTCTCGTATGACCGCCCTTGACCCGAACACGGCGCAATCCCCACAGCGCATCCAAGTGTCTCGCTTGAAGAGTGGCCACGGATTCTCGACGCATGCCGGTGAAGCGCAGGATCAGGAAGACAGCCACATCACGAGGCCGCTGTCGGCTTCTGGCCGCTTCAATCAATGCATCCATCAGGGCCGGTGTCGGCACCTGTTTGGGAGGCTCGATCCGATGCGGAGGCCGATCCATTCCGGCAAGGGGATTCGCCTGCAGTGCTTCCCGCTTCACCAGCCAGCTACAAAAGCTGGAGAGCGCGGATTGGCGACTCCTGATCGTGCCGAGTGAGAGATCACGTGCGGCCATCTCATCCATCCAGTCCTGAATCACCGCCTTTGACAAGTCTGAGAGTCGTGCCACTCGTCCGAAGCGCGCGCGCCCGAACACTAAGAACTGCTCTAACACCCAGCGATAGGCCTGCACCCCTCCTTCCGTCTTCCCTCGCTGTTTGAGTTGGTACTGACAAAACTGCTCCACCAATTCTACTAAGGGTCGTGTCATGACAGTGCCTTTCCGGTCCCCGCCACAACTACGACTTCGCCGGGGGGAAGTATGCGGAGGCACCAGCCAGCCGTCAAGCCGTGTCGGAGACTCTTGCGCCTTGTCAGTGACGATCAGTTCCGTATCCATGCTCACATCATCGAACGATCAAATCGGGGGAGTCTTGTGACACCCCCGTACCCCCCAGATGCGCCCGCGCGTCCGCCGGCGTCGATAGAGGGGGGCTGGGCGGCCCTCAGAGCATCGGCCTGGCCTTCCGGCGGCTTCTTCAGGCCCGCCCGCTGCACGAAGGGCCGTCCAGCACCTCAGAATTGTCCCTGCCCTGGTTTGGGGTGGGGGCAGGGAACTGTATGTTTATCGAACGAGCGCCTTTAGCTGATCCTTATCCAATCGTGTCCCGAATTCCCGTTCCACTCGTTCAGCCATCTCCTGCCAGGTTCGCCCGGCGGCTTTCATCTCTTTGAGGACATCGAGCGCTTTTACTAACGAGCGGTCCGCCAGGCCCCCGGGTTCTGGTTGGCGTATCCCCAATGCCTTGCCCAGATCTTTCCGTAACGAGTCTTGGAGTGCCGCTCGACTGAATGAGGTGACGACGGGAGCAGGAGCAGGTTTCGGTTTGCGTGGCCGATCCCAATAGGGGCTTTTGCAACTGGGGCAGCGGAGTGGCTTCTTAGGGCGACGGGGCCACCACCTGTTCGCGCACCGCAGGCAGGTCTGCTGTTGGAGCACCGCCGAGTCGGGTCTTCCCGATGCGAGTGCTCCCTTGATAGCAGCATCTGCTCGTACTCTGTTGAAATCCCTCATCTTACGTCCCTGGAATTAGCGCCCCCGTTTTACTAAGCGGGGGCTTTCTGCCCGCCGGGCGCAGCCGGCGGGACAGCAGGCCTCGCTTAGTCCATCACTGGTTTGGCCTTCAGGCGGCGACTCAGGGCATCCATCGCCTTCATCCCGATCGTGCGCCCGACGATCCTCAAGGCTTGCAGCTCCCCATCCACGACCATTTCCATCAACATGCAGGCCCGGATGTACTCCGAGACGGTCATCCCGGCTTTCTTGGCGCATTTCTCGATCAACGCCTTTTCTTCCTCGTTCACGCGAAACTGCATCATTTGGGTTTTCATAAGCCCTCCGGTGTATGTCAGAATGCATGACAGAACTGTACGTCACTGTGCATGACGTGTCAAGACAGCAGAGGCGAGCGAGGGCGAGTGCTGTATTTGTTGTCTCCCGTGTTACTGAGACGGGGGGGCTGTTCCGCCCGTCCGGCTGCCGCCGGATCGGGCGTCTACGATCCAGCACAGTAGAGCTTGACAGGTCTTAATGGGTGGCCTAGCGTTGCAAATTGAACCAAGGCGAGGGTCTAACACTTTTCACTTCGACAATATTTGATTATGGACGGTACAAGCTCTGCGAAGGCGATTCTTAGGTGGGCTGCTTTAGCGCCTGGAGCTATAGCAGCCGGTTGGTTGGCATGGGTTCTTGTTAACTTCCTTAACCGGTTGACGATGAGTTTTCAAGGGCTCGATCCCAATTCTTTTCTCGGAAGAGCTTATATAGAGACTCTATCCGGTCTCATAATGGGGGCCGCTTTTGTGTACGTAGGCGCAAAAATAGCACCCGCCCATAATAAGAATGTGTCGTTTGTTCTTGCAGGGATCGCGTTTATGATGTCAGGCATTGCGTTATTCCCCGCCATAGTGAAACCCGATTATTGGGCAATCTGGTCGGGCTTATGCGTCGGTTTCGGTGCCGGATCAGTTGTTTACTCCATTAGCAAAGGCCAAATTAATCTCGAGGCATAACGGTCGTGAAATTAGCAACTGATCTCGACCGTAACCAACCATACCTTTTGGGACTACTTCTCCGCTTCGATGAGGAGCAAGCCCGAGCAATAGAGTTTTTCCGCAAACTAAATCCAAGCTTCATACCGCCCCCCATCCCGCAAGGTGCTTCTCAGAGTGTGAGGGGGCAACTTGCGACGCATTCGTTGGCTCTCGGCATTGCATTCGCTGCGATGAGCTCACAGGGCAAGCTTATGGTTGGCAGCAAGGAGGTGTCTATTATGGATGGCGCCATAGGTCTGAGCTATGCGATGTTTATTGGGATACTGTTGTCGGGCTATTTGAAGGCTGACGGTGTTGAGATTGAAACCATACCATTACCCAATAGTTTCGCCGAGCAGTTCGTGTACCTAGACAAGACTCAGCGAAAGGAACTGGCCAATAAAGGCCTGGAATTATTTCAAGACATGATCCACCATCTGCCGAGTTACCCCAATTTCCAGGACTGGCATGATACGCTTTCACAGGTTATCCGGATCTGGCTCGCTTCCACGATATCAGACAAAAGGACGAAGGAAGCTGACGAGGATTTTCGAAATATATTCTCATATCAGCTAAGTTCGCTTTATGCGGCGGTGGAACATAAGACTAACGAGCCACAGAGCTAAACCATCAATAAGTTTATGACAATTATGCCTACTTTCGATGAGCGCTTTCACAAGGACCTCACTGCGGAAGATGAACTTGGTGCTGTCATCCGGGCTCACATACACATTGAGTCGAGTATAATTGATTTTGTTCGTGCACGCGTTCACTACCCTGATGACCTTCCGAGGCTTCAGTACGAAGCGCGACTCCGTTTGGCGACCTCACTAGGCTTGAAACAAGAGTACTTCGAGGGCCTTAAGCTAATCGGGGATATTCGAAACAGCTTCAGCCATAAGCTTGATGCCACGCTCACGGACGCCAAAATCAACGAACTCTTCTCGAAGCTCTGTGACGAGGGACGGGAATTGACTCTCACAGCCTACCAGATGACAAATCGTCACCTGGAGATGACGGATACGCTGCCATTCGACAAGTTGCCCGCCAGAGATCGCTTTACTCTAATAGCCGTTACTCTAAAAGCATATGTCGCTGCTGCTGCGCATGAGGCTGTGTCTAGGAAATGTGCGAACTAAAGAATGGATAGCGGTGAGATTATTGGGGAAGCTTCACTATTTGCATCCAGTGCCAAGATTTGCCCGCTTCGGGGACCCGATCAAGACTCGGACTATGCAAGAGTTGACCGGATAGTCGTAAGACGATACTATGATCGATACGATAAACGTAAGGAGGTAGTATGGCGACAACGACGATCTCGTCCAAGTTCCAAGTCGTGATCCCGAAGGAAGTTCGTGACAAGCTCCATCTCACCCCCAGCCAGCGCTTGCAGGTGGTGGAAAAGGGAGGCGTCATTACCCTGGTGCCGGAAGTGCCTCTGAAATCGCTGAAGGGTGCGCTCAAGGGCATGTCCGCGACAGATCTCCGCGAGAAGAAGGACCGGGTGTGAAAGTCTTATTGGATTCCAGCGGATGGATTGAATTCTTCACCGATGGTCCTCTGGCCGACCGCTATGCGGCCTATCTCACCCCTCGATATCAGCTCATTACACCGACCATCGTGCTGTACGAGGTCTACAAGAAGATCAAACGAGAAAAGGGTGAAGAGACGGCATTATTGTTTGCGGGTCGGCTCAATACCACCGAGGTCATTCAACTGACGGAATCGATTGCACTTCTCGCCGCTGATGTGAGTTTGCGGCATGGGTTAGCCATGGCTGATGCGATCGTCTATGCCACCGCTAAAGACCAGGACGCTGAGGTGGTCACAGGTGATGCGGATCTGAAGGATCTGCCAGGAGTGGTTTACGTCAAGTAGGTGTCCGGTCAGTGCTCTGTTTCAGAGTCAACACATACCCCCGCCCCACTCCCCCTGACGTTGATGAAAGACACAAAGACGAATCTCGGGACCATCTTGGACTTATGCTCTCATTCTGCGAAAATATCGCACGGGTCTTATCCGGTGTTACACGGCAAGTGAGATTTTATACGGAACCGCAGGGAGTGTTCCACTATGAAGATATTTCTCGTTGTCATCGTAGTAGCAACGCTCATCGGTGGGTTCGTCGTCGGCGAACTCATGGACAAGACGTTTTCGCTGCTTGGAGCTGTGGTTGGGGGCGTAGGACTGACTGCGGTATTACTGGGCCTCGGTGCATTTTTTACTGCCCAAGAAGAAAAGAAAAAGAAAGAGACGCTTCCACCAGAGATTCGTGGTGCCTTTGATCGATTGATGGGGAAAAGCTTAAATTCCCCATCTAGCAGACCAGTCGTGTCAAAGTTAGGATCTTCGAAGAAATCGGCCGCAAGCCCAAAAGACGATCTGCTAAGTATTGAAGGCACTATTAAGAGTTTGATGGAGCAAGATGCTGAGTCTATTGATCGTGGCGAAATACCTGAAAGACGCCTTATTCCTCACCATGCAATCAAGCGCGATGTCATCATAACCGCCTACAGCAAAGATTTTCAGTTGGCTGTGAGCCAGATACGGGCAATGAGCTGGACAGAAGTAGAAAAGCAGCACCGTCTTTCAGAAATCGAAGCTGACTTCGATAAACAAATTTATGGGATCAAGAGGCTGAGCTGGGAAGACCTGGATAAGATCATTGCGTTGATGAAGAAGACGAGAACTGACCTCGCGGAAATCGAAAGCGGTATTCGATCCAAAACCCCCATGTATAAAATTGTTGACCCGCTCTAGTAAGCAAAAGCGGCAACTCGAACAGTGGTTCACAACACCATCAACCCGGACGGTCAAAGGCAGAGCGAAGCGGCGATTTGACTGCCCGTTATGGTGAACGTTAGGCGGACAAGGAGCACACGAATGCCCCCGGACCGAATCGATCCCCTCGTCAACTACAAGAGATTTCATCAGCTCTCAGACGAGTTCACGAATGTCTGGAAGCAACTGCAAGCTCTTTATCTTGACGCGGCAGCAGGCTTTGTCTTGGTACGAGCGCATGTCGAGCAAGAGCAAAGTACATCTCGCGCCTATGTGCAAGGGAGTGAGTTGGACTCTGAAGAGTTCCAAGACACCCTCATGTTCACGTACGACAGGATATTCTCGGAGAGTTTCTGTACGTCCGGCATCCACAATGCGAAGCAGGGGGAAGTAAAGGCTCGCAACGCGCCTGACGGTGCCAACTTCATCATATTGGGGCAGCTGTGCCTCGTCTCGTTTTACGATTTCTGGAACGAGTACCTTCGGCGCGAATATGTCGTCGCCAAGGGCAAGCTTGACCCGAACGAGAAGGACCACGAGTTAGTGAAGCGCGCCGTCAAGGAGCATGCAAGCCACGATTTATGGGGCGATATCAGTCAACTTCGTCGGTCAATCGTACACCATCGAGGATTTGCGGTGTCGGAAGTTACGCAATGCCGGCTTATAAAGTGGTTCCAGCCTGGTGACTCGATTGCGTTGAACCCAGACCGAATGCGGACGCTGTTCCTCGCACTTCTCAAGTTCCGGAATGAACTCTTTAAGGAGCAGTTCCCCGAGCCGTATATACAACTGCAGGCGCGCGCCATTTTTTAATCATTAAGGAGGCAACGTGGAAATCTTCGGTGTAACTTGCCCCCTCGTGTTTTAGTCGTACCTCTTTCTGGCCTGTGTGAAATCATCGAAGCTCGCGAAAGTAAAGGGCGAAGTCGCAGTCATCTTTAAACACGGGTTCAAATCCCGTTGGGACCACCAACCCGAGCTTGCTTGGCGGGAGCCGCTCCCCTCGGCGATCCGTGAAATCCTGAACATTTTCTTTCTCCTCTCTCTTCCATGTTCACGCGCCGCTGTCTCCGAGCGTGGCGCGCGGAGAAAATCTTCGGGATCACTCACACCTTCCACCGCATGCGGGTTGCCAGGATCGGGAGGCGTTTGGATCGTTGTTGGTGATGGGATATCGCATCGCCAGAGAGTCTCTCTTCCATCGTTCATGCCGCGCGTTGCGCTTCCCTGTTTGTGTGGGCAGAATTTCTAACTGTGTCGCGTGATTTGAATCGCATGCACCTCGTACCGGCGCGCGCTTCATTGACGCCTCTAGCGCCGGTTGTGTATAAGGAATGCGCCTTTTGTAATCATATTCTTGGACGGTGATGGGTTATGGCGACACGTGAATTTCATGACGGCGGGCAAGACGGCTTAGAAGCCCTCGAGCCGCTCGACCCGGACAAAATCGGCTCCTTCAACGATCTGCTGGTCGCGATGGGCAAGACGGCGTTCGGCGGCCGTCGGTTGGGCGAAGCGTTCGAAGTCCTCAATGCGATGATCGAGGATGCCGACTGCAAGGTCGTGTTGACGCTCTCCGGGGCCATGACCATCGCCAAGATGGGCAAGATCATCAGCACGATGGTGGATCGCGGTATGGTCCACTGTATTATTTCCACCGGCGCGCTGATTGCGCATGGCCTGAGCGAGTCGATCGGAAAGACGCATTACCGTGTCAATCCGGCGGTGTCTGATGAGGAGCTTTTCGAGAAGGGCTACAACCGCGTGTACGATACGTTGGAGATGGAGTCGAATCTCAACTATGTCGAGCAGGTGGTTTCGCAGACGCTGAAGCGCGTGAACTATGATGCGCCGCTCTCTTCTGAAATCCTGACGCGTGAGTTGGGTAAGACGTTGGCTGAAGAGTATGAGGGAGACGGGATTCTCAAAAGCGCGTATCTGAAGAAGGTGCCGGTCTATATTCCGGCCTACACCGATTCGGAGATGGGATTGGATGTGGGGACGTGGGCCATGGGAAGGGCGATTGCCCAGGCCCGTGCTCAAGCGAAGCCCGGAGACGATTTGGGCTTGCTGCGCAGTCTCCATCAGTCACTCCCGTCCTTTAATCCCTACCTGGACCTCAATAGCTATGCCGGTCAGATCTTGTCCGCCAAGAAGATCGGGATTTTTACGATCGGCGGCGGGGTGCCGAGAAATTGGGCGCAACAGGTCGGACCCTATATCGAAATCGGCAATCATCGGCTGGGCCTCTCGGTGAAGCCGCCACGGTTCCACTATGGCGTGCGGATCTGCCCCGAGCCGGATTATTGGGGCGGCTTGAGCGGGTGCACCTACCAAGAAGGAATTTCGTGGGGCAAGTTTGTTCCTCCGGCTGAGGGGGGGAGGTTTGCCGAAGTGCTCAGTGACGCGACGGTGGTGTGGCCTCTGCTGATGATGGGTTTGTTGGAGCGGCAGCGGGCGCGGGATAAGCGGACGTCATGAAGAGCCCGCGGCCTCGCATGACGATGGCGGGTTGGGTGGTAGCGGTTTGCCTCGCACTGCTCCCGTCCGTGTCCGTGGCCAAGGATGAATCTGTCCAGGTCGAGAATCGTATGAGGGGCCAGGCCAACGCGCCGGTGACATTGATTGAGTATTCGGACTTTACCTGCGGCTACTGTTTGAAATTCTTCCGAGAAACCTGGCCGAGAATCCAAGCGCGCTATGTGGATACCGGTAAAGTGAAGTTTCTCTACCGCGACTATCCGCGCGCTGACCAGGGACCCGGTCTTGATGCGGCGTTGGCGGCGCGTTGCGCCGGGGGCCAGGGGAAGTATTGGGCCATGCACGATCGCCTGTTTGCAGAGGGCGGGCGGATCGATCAAGCGGTCATTCTGCGGCATGCCATCGCCATCGGGTTGACCCAATCCGTGTTTGAGCGCTGTCTCAAAGAAAAATCGCACGTCGTGTCAATTTTTGAAGATCGGGAAGAGGCCAATCGCTGGGGATTTCACGGAACCCCCGGATTCATTCTGATCCGGACGGCGAGCGGCCCTACGGAGAAAGAACCTGCGATCGCGATTCCCGGAGCATTTCCGTTCGAGATGTTTGCCGAGGAAATCGATCGACTGCTCGCGACTGCTCCGCATTCTCGCGGAGGGACAGAGCGCGAGTCTCTCATCCGACCCGTGCGGTCTGTTGAACGCTCCAGGCCGCTTGTTCGCGATCCACACGTGCCATAACGTAGGAGTAACTATGGCTGCCACGCAATCATTCTGGTCGGTTCCTCAGCATGAGGGGACGGCTGAGTTTTGGGTCTGTATGTCCTGTCTGGGAGAAGTATTTTACCGAAAAGTGCCGATGCCAGACTGTCCGTCCTGCCACGGCGTGTCCACGTATGAAAGCTTTACGTTGGAAGCCGTGCGCGATTGGGGAACGGACGAACTCATTGCCAAGGCTGCGGCTGAGCAGAAGGCCGCCGAGGCGGATCAGCCTGCCTCCATTCCTGCTTCGTCCTAGAGGGAGATCGCGCGTTTGCAGGAACCACGTCCGTTTCTCGTTCATGGAGTTTGGAAGCGCAGCGCTCTCACGGCTGGCGTGACCAATCCGTTTACAGGAAACGTCTTTGCGGAAGTCTGTCAGGCCGGTGAGAGCGATGTTGAAGAGGCTATTGCCTCCTCAGTGGCCGCCGCGCCCGTCATGGCGAAGCTGCCATCTCATGCCCGCTATAATATTCTCCAGGATATGGCAGCCCTGCTCTATCGCCGGCGGGATGAATTTGCCCAAACCATCACGGCAGAAGCCGGCAAGCCGATCGCCGACGCAAAACGCGAGGTCAACCGCGCGGTGCAGACGTTGACGATCGCCGCTGAAGAGGCCAAGCGTATCCCAGGCGAAGTCGTGCCGCTCGATTGGACGCCCCAGACCGAATCCTATCTTGGGATGGTTCGCCGGTTTCCGCTGGGTCCGATCATCGGGATCACGCCATTTAATTTCCCTCTCAATCTGGTCGTTCACAAGGTCGCGCCGGCGCTGGCCGCCGGCAATCCGATCCTCATCAAGCCCGCACCGCAGACCCCGCTGACCTCGTTACTTCTGGGTGAAGTGGCCTTGGAGGCCGGACTCCCTGCTGGTGGGCTGAACGTGGTGCCCTGTGACAATGCGCTCGCGGAACGGCTGGTGATTGATCCCCGCTTCAAATTGCTGAGTTTTACCGGCAGTGCACCGGTCGGGTGGATGCTGAAAGCCAAGTGCGGCAAGAAGAAGGTGACGCTCGAACTCGGGGGCAATGCCGGCGTGATCATCGAGCCGGATGCCGATCTTGATCTGGCTGCCAAACGGTGCGCCAGCGGCGGGTTTGGCTATGCCGGGCAAACGTGCATTTCGGTTCAGCGCATCCTCGTGCATCATTCGGTGGCCGATACGTTTACGACCAAACTACTGCTGCAAGTCGCCAGACTGAAAGCCGGTGATCCGACGGATGAGACGACGACCGTTGGTCCGTTGATCGATCCGGGGGCCACGCAGCGCGTCGAGGGATGGATTGAAGAGGCGGTGGCGCAAGGCGCTCGGGTGTTGCTCGGCGGGAAGCGTCTGGGAACGGTCTTGGAAGCCACGGTGATCACGAATGTGAAGCCGGAGATGAAAGTGTCTTGCCAGGAAGTGTTTGGCCCCGTGGTCACGGTGTCGTCCTATCGGCAGTTCAACGACGCCATTGCGGCGTTGAATCAATCCGACTTTGGATTGCAGGCCGGCGTGTTCACGCAGGATATCAACAAGGTCTTTCACGCTTTCCGTCATTTGGAAGTGGGCGCCGTGTTAGCCAACGAGATTCCCACGTTTCGAGCGGATCATATGCCTTATGGGGGTGTAAAGGATTCCGGGTTGGGGAGAGAAGGCGTACGAGCGGCCATTGAGGATATGACTGAGCCGCGGTTGTTGGTTCTGAACCTGAAAGAGCCGGTCTGAGGATCGTAGAAATAATCCTGTGAGGATATTGCGAACCCCGGACAATCTTGGTACAACAGCGGCCCAATACAACGCATTGTCAATGTAGAGCAGTCAGCCTGCGGATAGACAAGGGAGACGACGACGATGGTACCTACACAGATGTTTCTGACGCGAGGAGTGGGAGTTCATAAGGAGAAGCTGGCTTCTTTTGAACAAGCCCTCCGCAGTGCCGGTGTGGCCTACTGCAATCTGGTGACGGTCTCGTCGATCCTTCCGCCAAACTGCAAAATTATCCCGCGCAAGCGGGGTGAAAAGCTGCTGAATCCCGGTGAAATCACTTTCTGCGTCATGGCCCGGTCAGAGACCAATGAACGCAACCGTCTCGTGTCCGCATCCATCGGACTCGCCATTCCAACGGATCGTCAGACCTACGGCTATCTCTCCGAGCACCATGCGCACGGCGAAACCGATGAGGAGACCGGCGAATATACCGAAGATCTCGCCGCACAGATGCTGGCGACCACCCTGGGGGTGGAGTTCGACCCGAATATTGCCTGGAAAGAGCGCGAGCAGGTCTTCAAGATGGCCGGACAAATCGTGCGCACGTTGAATATCACGCAGTCAGCCGTCGGCAAGCCGGATCGATGGACGACGGTCATCGCATTGGCTGTCTTTATTCCTGAGGAAAATATCCCCAAGCGCTCTCGCCGCTAATCAGCGTAAGTATGTTGTCCCGCAGCCCGCACGCCATGCCAGCCTCTATGGTGGAACAGGTATGACACTTCCTGCTGGGTGGGAAGGCCAGGACCATAATTTCCTGGGGATCGATGAGCCCTGGTGCCATCCTGACCAGGCCGGTGTCTATGTCCTGCCGGCTCCGTACGAGCACACCTCCAGCTATATTCTCGGATCAGACCGCGGGCCTTCCGCCATTCTTGAAGCCTCCGCTCAGGTCGAGTTTTACGATGAGCAGCTCGGGTGCGAGCCGTTCCGTGAATGGGGCGGTATCGCGACTGCGACCACGCTTAATCTTCAGGGGCGAGTAGACGGGCCGGCGGTTGACGCGATTCAGTCATTTGTCGCCCCGCATGTCGGGACCGGGCGATTTCTTGTGACCCTCACAGGCGAGCATACAGGCGCGCTCGGGGCAATCCGGGCCCATGCGAAACGCTACCCCGATCTATGCGTGGTGCAAATCGACGCGCATGGCGATTTGCGTCAGGCCTATGGGGGAAATCCGTTTAGCCACGCGAGCGTGATGGCCCGAGTCGTGGACGACGGACATCGACTCGTCCAGGTCGGGATCCGGTCGATCTGTCCTGAGGAAATCCAACGGATCAAGACGACCAAGAGTATCTCCACGTTCTTTGCCGCGTCGATTCTCGATCCATCAGGCCCCTATGAAGGACGGGCGGCACGATGGGTGCCGGAGGTTGTGGCTGCCTGCACCGGACCGGTGTATCTGACGTTCGATTGCGACGGGCTGGATAGCGCCATTATCCCAGCCCTGGGTACGCCTGAACCAGGCGGACTCGGCTGGTATGATACGCTGCATCTCGTCACGGCGTTGGCTAACGGTCCGGGAATTGTCGGCATGGATATCAGCGAGATCGCTCCGATCGAGGGATTCGTCGCGCCGCAATTTGCCATCGCTCGCTTAATCTATCGCATGCTCGGCCGAATCAAAGCCGGCCGCCGGGTTCATTGAGGCCTTCGCCACGATGACGCGCGACGTCCAGCCCGCGCCTTCTTCTCCCATCCGTATCAATAAGTTTTTTACCGAGCATGGCATTTGTTCCAGGCGCGAGGCAGATCAGCGCGTCGAAGCGGGCCGTGTGACTATCAACGGGGTTGTCGCGACGCTGGGTGACCGGGTGAGTCGAACGGATGTCGTCGCCTGTGACGGGACGGCTATTCCCTGGGGCCAGGCCTTCCTTTATATCAAGTACCACAAACCGGTCGGGGTGACGACGACGAGTGAGTCGCACGTGCCTCGGAATATCATCGCCGAAATCGGACATCCCGAGCGGATCTTCCCGATCGGGCGGCTGGATAAGGATTCATCCGGCCTGATTTTGCTCACGAACGACGGAAACATCGTGAACGAAATCCTGCGGGTTGAATTCGGCCATGAACGGGAATATGCGGTGGATGTTGATCGACCGTTTGATGAGACCTTCCTTAAGAAGATGGCGGAGGGAGTCGTCATTCTCGGTAGCCAGACAAGGCCGTGCCGCATGGAGCGTGTGCGGCCGAACCGGTTTCGTATCATCTTGACGGAGGGGCGCAATCGTCAGATTCGACGGATGTGTCAGGCGCTGGGCTACCGGGTGACGGGGTTGCACCGTGTTAGGATCATGCACATTGGAATTACCGGTTTGGGACCGGGAAGCTGGAAAGAACTCTCGGCCGACGAGCGGGCTGAGCTTCTTCGAGCAGTCGGGCGTATGTCAACCTAGTGGGCATCGCTCGGCACGGGCAAAGCGGATGGTCCACCGACATGCTCACGATCCGTCGTGTCAGAAGGGAGATCGGCGGCCGCGTCGTTGTCGTCATCGACCGGTTTTCTGCGTTTACCTAAGAATAGGTTGAGCAGCGCAATAAAGAAACTCCCGCCCACTAACGTCATGCTGCTGGCCTGAATCGTCTTTGTTCCCTCATCGCGCATATCCTTCGCCACATCGGCAACGGTATCCAATAAATGGTCGAGGGCTAAGCTCACTTGAATCATTTTGGGGCCGGCATTGTCGGAGGCATGCTCTTCCGCTTTCCGGCGCAGGGCTTCGCGTTCGGCCGGAGAGGTCGCCGTCCATTCTTGGGTCAGGAGCTGAACGGTGGTGCTGGCTGCGGAGAAGTATTGATCGAGGCTGCGTCGAACGGATTCGATGTCCTCCGGTTCGCTCCGGCCGCTTCGGGAGACGCGCAGGCCTGCCGCCGCGTACCGGTCGATGGCATGTTGAATCTTCGCCCGCTGAACGGGGAGCGATTCCGTAATGCGTTCGAAGTCCTTTTGACTGTCGGCTTCCAGGGCTCGAATAATCGTATTGCGGTAGCGCATCGTATCGGCCGAAATATGCGCGAGGTCGGTCGCGCCGAGTGTGTATTCCGTATACATGATGCGCAGGTCCTGGTCGACCTGGCTCAGGGTCTGTCCGCTATACCAGCCGATCCCGGCGATGAGCACGCTGATCAGCAGTTGGGCGCCGGTCGGTTTGGGGATAGGCAGACGATCGAGCAGTCCCACAACAGTGTCCTTGGTTAATCGATGATGATCCGGCGGTCGACGTGGGGCGTCAGGTTAGGATCGTTTGAGACAAACACCACCGACCAAGGCTCATCTTTCGAGCAGAGACGCCGGAGAATGGTCTCCCGCATCGTCGGGTGCATGTTGTGAATGATCCCGTCAAAAATGAGAATCTGCGGCCTGGCGAGGATGGCGCGCGCGAGCAGGATTCTCATAATATGGGTCGGGGCCAGCACTTTGCCGGGTGTCCGTACGTGGGACTTGATGCCTTGCGGTAAGGCATCGATCTCTTCTTCCAACTCGGTGAAGCGGAGCGCCCAGCGGACATCGCTGTACGGCACATAGGACCGGCCTAATACGATGTTTTCTTCGATCGTGCCCTCGAACAGGGTGAGTTGGGAGTCGAGCATGAATCCACGGCAGCGGTTGACGGTCGTTCGATCCAGGTGCCGGAGATCGACTCCGTTGTAGCGAAGGACACCTTGTGTCGGGGCTTCCAGTCCCGCGAGGACCCGGGCCAGGGCAGTCTTCGCGACGGTTGTACTGGCATAGATGCCGACTTTTTCACCCGGCATGACTTCCAGATCAAAGTTCGAAAAAACGGAAGGAGCTCCAGGATGCGCAACCGCCAGGTCTTTGCACGTGAGCCGAATTCCGTGGATGGTGGGATCAGGCAACGGAACGGACAACGTTGCCGATTCCTGGTCCTTGGGGAGCGCAAAGAATTCGTCGAGCTCTGTCAACGCGGTCATAAAGTAATAGACGTGGCCCATCCGCTTGACGACGCCGTCGAAGCTAGTGAGTATTCCCGCTACGACTACTTCGGCGGCTACCAATTGTCCAATCGTCAACTGGCCGATCGAGAGGAGCCACCCGGCGGTGGCAATGAGGCTGCTGTGCCCAATAGCCTGCCATCCGACTGAGCTCAGGTATTGCCGTGCCAGCACGGCAAAGCGTTCTCGCCTGGTGGCGACATAGTTGTCGACCAGCTGATCGGACTTCTGCATGAGCAGCGGCTGGCTATCGGTCGCTTTGAAATGCAGGAGGTTGTAAGAGATTTCCTGCATCCAATGCAGCGTCTCATATTTGGCATGGGATACGGCGATGGTGGTCCGTAATCCGCCGTGCGAGAGCAGGAAGAAAATCACATTGAAGCCGGTGAGCAGCAGGGCGTTGTAGAGCAAGAAATACGGATGGTAGAACACCAGAATGGACATTCCCACCGCTCCGCCGACGACCACGTTGATCAAGTCGACGAGCAGAACAGAGAGGGCGCGCTGCATCAACACCGTTTCGAGAAAGTAATTGGCGTAGCGCGGCTTGAACTTCTGATATTGCATGAGCGGGAGTTGCTGCGTCATGGCGAGCGTGATACGCGCGAAGACTCGTCGTTCCAGTACCTCGACGGCATAATACTGAAGGGTTTTAAAGACGCCGACAAAGGCCAGGGCCGATGCCATGATGACGGCGAGGGTCACGATGGTGATGGGCTGAATTGCGAAGGCGAAGGTGTTGACGAGCTCCTGAACCGTCAAGGGCACAATCAGTGAGAACAGCCCGATGGCAAGCGAGTAGGAGACGATGAGCCCGAGGACCTTCTTCTCAAGGCGGAAGAGGAGCCCCAGGTGTCCGAGCATGGCCTGGAAGAGGTTCGGCTGCGTGTCGGGATGGCCTTGGGCCATGTCTTTCAGGTCCTTACGCTAAATCGCCGAGGCGCGGTGCAGAGAGGAATCCCGTCACTAGGCTTACCCGTTACAGTGCTGAATCAAGGTGAATGCGATCACCCTAGCAAATATCCGCTGTAAATTCCACGTTTCCACGGACTTAGTCGCGAGACCGATAATTGACCGGAACCGCACTTGGGTTGCTCTTGGCCCAGGCGCCAATGGCCCATTGATAGAGGGCTTGGGCTTTCTGGTAGTCGGCTTTGGCACGAATCACCTGTGCTTCGGAGTCCACTGAATTACGCTCACGGAGATTGACAAAGAGGACACTGGTAGCGCCCAACCCAAAACGGAATCGTTCCCCTTCTTCGAGTGTTCTGGCGAGGCGCAGGGATTGGACGGCAGCCTCCATTCGCTCCTTGGCTCTCTCGATTGCCGAAAGGGCGTTATCGACGTCGACCACCACTTGCTGCTCACGGAACTTTTGGACCATGACGAAGCGGTCTGCTTTGCCCTGCGCTTCGAGCACTTCCCCGCGGCTTCGGCGCTGGAGAATCGGGATCCTGAGCTCCAAGCCGAACCGGTACCCAAGGCCCAGGACGAATTTTTCCGGATTTCTGGCTGGGGCCGCTTCGGCGTCCAGGCTCGGGAGCAAGTTGTTCTTTGCCAGTTCCAAGTCGATATCGTTCATCTTCGCTTCGATGCCGATTTCCCTGATTTCAGGCCGTTCGGCTTTCGCTTGAACTTTATGGGCCTTGACGGTGTCAGGCGTCGGAGAAAGCATTTGTGCCGGAAAGTCCGGGACCCGGTCGAGGGAGGGAAGCGATGGAACATTATTTTCCCACAGGAACATCGAGAGCTTGAATTGTTCCTGCTCCACTTGGCGCTGTGCGGCAATAGAGACCTCTCGACGGCGCTGGACTTCCTGGTTGGCTTCGACCACGTCTAACGGCGCAACGGCTCCAGCTTTGGCCCGGCCTTCCACCTGCTTAAGCCGATCCTCTGCCACTTTGAGGGCTCTGCGCTGGATTTCGACGAAGCGGACGGCCGCGACCCAATCCCAGAATTGGGTCGCGGCGGCGAGGAACAAATCCTGACGAGTTTGGGCGATGCGGATATCCGCTCGAGGATCGGCCAGTTCAGACCGTTGCAGTTCCGCGTTCTCTGGATTGACCATCAAGCCTTTCAGGAGAGGGAAGAACCCTCCCAGAATGACTTGATTGTTGCCGCCGCCGAACGAAAGGTCCGGAATCTTGGCATCGCCAATAGCCTGGCGGACACCGGCGCTGTACCGAAAGCCCATCGGATTCCGGGCTTCGATGACTGTGTCGTTGAAGCCCACCGATTGGGTGCCGAATTTGTCCTTTGAGATGAACCGTTCGATCTCGGTGTCATTGATGAGGACCGGCTCAAAGGCTCCCAGGGCTTTGAGCATTCGGCCGCGTGCCATCACCTTCTCGGTCCCGGCGCCTTTGAGCAACGGGTGCGAGCGATCGATCCAGGCATGGATTTCATCCACACTCAAGGGAATTGCGGGGAGTCCCTTCGCCGCGTCTCCCTCGGCTGCGGCAGCGTTGAATGGAACTGATGCGATAGAGAGGACGAGCGTCCCGCACATGAGGCCCAATCGTAACAACATCATGACTACTCCTTTGGTCTCCTGGATGTAAGCTCGTTGTCGCCCGCCGTCTGGCGAGCATAGGGCATGAACGGATGTGTGCTGGAGAGGTGATTCAGCAAGAGCGCGATACGGTACTGATGGGGGCGGTTACTTCGCACCTCGTCCCGCTTTCGGTAAGAGCGTGTCGATGAGGCTTGGCGGACGCTCTTGGTAATCGGGCGGGAAGAGATTAAAGCGCCGCCAGAGTTCATACCAGAGCGGGACACGATTGAGGATGACCCAGCCCATGACTTTAGTGCCTTGCCGGACATGGCTTTGCTCCGGCCATGCCCGGTCTTCAGGGTCCGGTACTACCCAGAAACGGAAATTGCCCTTCCCATCGTCCACTTGGTCGATGACCTTGATTACGCCGGTATAGGTGCCTGCCATCACTTCAGGCCAGGCAGGAAGCGGAATAGCCGGAATGCCATAGAACAGAATTTTCACTTTCCGCCCGACGTTGAGGAGCGGAGCATCGATGCCGTCAGCGGTCATTTCGATGGCTTTGTCGAGGCTGTTGGGCGACAGCCGAACGATCTTGTCTCCCTGTCGAACGGTTTCTCCGGCCCCAGCTTCAGCCATCTTCACGACGGTGCCATCGATCGGCGCCAGAATTTTGCTGGCAATGCGACGTTGTGTGGCATTTGACATGCGGAGGGAGACTTCGGCCACTTGATCCGCGGCTTTGGCGGCCTCTCCCACGGAAGCATCCCGTGCGGCTTCGGCGTCCAACAACCGCTGCAATACCTCAGCGTTGATCTGCTCACGACCGAAGCCAAGGGCTTTCATGGACTGCTCGGCGGCTCGTAAATTGGCTTGCGCCCCTTCCAGGTCGGCTTTGCTGCCGATGGCCGATTGGATGGTCAACTCCAGTTCCCGCTGTGAGACGAGGCCTTGCTCGGCGAGCTGCTTGTGGCGGTCGACGTTCAGTTCGGCCGTGGACATCGTGATTTTGGCGGATTCAACTTTTTGATAGGCTTCGCGGACTTTGTTCTGGGCTTCGACGACGCGGGCCTGGGCCGAGGGCACAGCGGCTTTCACGAGGTTCTGCATTTCTTTGATGCGCTTATCGAGTTGCTCCGCTCGGGAGAGAGCGGCCTTCCGGGTTTCTTCAAGCGCTTTCTTGCGTTGATCGAGGAAGGACAACAGGTCCGGTGCCATGAAGTTCGGATCGTAGTCCTCCAACTCCACGATCAGGTCCCCTTGTTTCACGCGGACGCCTTCGAAGACATGCCATTTTTGGATCCGTCCCGTGATCTGGGCCTCGATATCTTGTGGCCGCTCATAGGGCGAATAGGCGGAGAGTTGACCCGTGACGGTAATCGTCTGTGTCCAAGGAACAAAGGCAATGATAAGGAGAAACAGGATGACGAGCTTAATAGCCAGCCGGGAAGAAAACTTCAACCGTTCCGGGATTTGAACCGCTTCCCACGACTGGAGCTTGCTGGATGTGGCAAGGTCATCGATCGAAATCTCGCTCAGGCCACTGTCCCTCGCGATGAGCGAGCGGACTTTGCTTTTCAGACCTGAACCAAGGCGAGCCACGACGGTGATCTCCTCAGAAAATGGCAGCATGGGAGCCGCACAATGCACATCATATGAGAAACATCTGGCCGAGGTCAATTTGAAGCGTAGAACAGGTATCCGTGAAGGTGCGTACGGTGAGTGGGTTCACCTTGACCCATACAGGCAGAATCGCTAAGGTGGCGCTCTGTTTTTCAAGCTGTGGGATGAAGGAAGGAGCGTGCTGGTATGGCTGCAACAGGACGATCATCTCGCCGGGTACGGAAGGCGCAAGGTCCGCTTATCGGGATTCTCGGAGGCAGCAAATCCGATTTTCCGATTCTGGAGAAAGCCGGTGCACTGCTCTCGGAATTTGAAATTCCCTATGAGCTCTTAGTGGTCTCGGCTCACCGGACCCCGGACCGGCTTTTCGAATATGCCGAGACCGCACCGGGGCGAGGAATCGAAGTCATCATTGCCGGCGCCGGGGGGGCGGCCCATCTTCCGGGCATGTTGGCGGCCAAGACCCATTTGCCGGTTATCGGCGTACCCATTCCCACAGAAAATCTTCGAGGGTTGGATTCGTTGCTGTCTATCGTTCAGATGCCCAAAGGCATTCCTGTGGCGACGGTTGCCATCGGAGGGGCGGACAATGCCGCCTTGCTGGCGGCCCAAATCCTGGCAGGCCGGTATCCCTTGATTGCCGATCGTGTGAAGACGTTCCGCAAGTCTCAGACTGAAATTGTCCTTAATTCTCCGGAGGCTCAGGGAACCAGTGTGGGTAGTCTCCAGGCGGATCGGATGAGCCAGCGGTCGTGACCATGCAGCCCCTCGGACCCGGTGCGACCCTCGGAGTATTGGGTGGCGGGCAGCTCGGCGCGATGTTCACGCGTGCGGCTCAGCAGCTTGGTTATCAGGTCGCCGTCTGGGATCCGGATCCCGATGCGCCGGCGCATCGGTTCGCGAGCCGGTCTTTCTCTACGGCCTTTACAGATCCTTCAGCCTACCGTGAGTTCAGCCAACTGGTTTCTGCCGTCACGTTCGAATGGGAAAACGTGCCGGCATTGCTCTGTGAACAATTGAGCCAGATCTGTCCTGTCCGTCCGTCCGCTGCCGTGCTTCGAGTCATTCAAGATCGGATCGATCAAAAACAATTTTTGCAGTCGCAGGGACTTCCTGTTCCATCGTTTTCGGTGGTGAGGAATCCCGCTGAACTGGCCGGGATCGTTCAAGTCTTTGGGTGTGCCGTGATCTGCAAAACAGCTACAGCGGGGTACGATGGGAAGGGCCAGTGGACGATCAGGCAGCCGGCTGACATTGCGGAGGTGGAGGGGGCACTTCGGGCAATGGTGCCGGCCGGTGCGCGATGGATCGTCGAGTCCATGGTGGACTATGTGCGGGAGCTATCGGTGCTGGTCGTTCGGAGCGCGAATGGGGAACACCGCCTGTATCCGGTCGTTGAAAACCGGCATGAGGCCGGGATTCTTCGGATGACGGTGGCTCCGGCTATGGTCTCTCCCGAGGTTGTCACGCAGGCGAAAGATTTGGCTCTTCATGCCGTGGAAGCGCTCGGTGGTATCGGGGTATTTTGCGTAGAACTGTTTCAGCTTCACGGGGATCGACTTCTGATCAACGAAATCGCCCCGCGTCCGCATAATTCCGGACACTACACGTTGGACGCCTGTACCGTGTCCCAATTCGAGCAGCAGGTGCGGGCATTGTGCGGACTGCCGCTGGGAGAAGTCCGACTGTTGTGTCCTGCCGCGATGGTGAATCTGATCGGCCATGACGTTGAGAAGATCACGAGCGCTAAGGGATGCAAAGACCTCCTGACGATTCCAGGTGCCGAACTTCATCTGTACGGGAAGCGCACGGTGAGACCAGGCCGCAAAATGGGGCATGTCACTTTCCTTGCAGAGTCGGGCGACGGGGCGACTGGCCGCGCCAACCAGTTTATGAAGTTACTTGCTGTGTAAGCAAGGGCGAGAGGAATCGGTACCGCCAGACCCGCTCGAGTTGCGACACGCCCACACGTTCATGGATGCCTCACCAATGGCGCACAATCGATAGACTCTCTTGTAAATTCCCTCGCATCCGTTCGATTTTGTATGTGCCGTAGGGTGCATTCCTCTGGCTGAGTCACAGGAAGGCCTCTGGATTACCATGCCAATCGACAGTTTCTGATCCCTGACCAGGGGTACAGAAGTTGCTGTCCTTACGCGTGGTCTCTCGGGAGGACTATCCTGTGAATACAACGGCGGCAACAGCGTCAACTCCAGCCAGCAGTCGATTGCACCAATTTCTCACGCATCCCCGTTCACGGCTGATTCTGCTGCAGTGTATGGTGAGCGTGATCCTGTCCTACGAGCTGCTCTTTGGAACGGAGTCAGTCATCAGCCGGCTAAGCAGTGAGGGGATGGTCGTCGGAATATGGGCATTCGTGGGAATGCTCGTCTTGTTGCCGAGTGCCTGGTTCGAGTTAGCCTGGGTCAATGGCGCGCTCGTGGCCGTTGATACGGTGCTGGTGACAGGGACGATCTATCTGTCAGGGAACGCGCGCCCGGATCTCTATACCGCATACTTTGTCCTGATGCTGGTAGCGGCCTCGGTGCGGCGCTTGAGCCATATGATGGGGCTATGCCTCCTCCTCTGTGCCGGGTACGCCGCATTGTTGTATGAGGGTATTGTCCACAGTGAAACCGTGGCGGTTGGCCATTTGCTTGGCGTGCCGGTGCTCCTGGTGATGGCGGTCTTCTATGGGTTGGCGTTGGAAGCCGTCACGGTTGTCCAAGAAGAGAAGTCGACGTTGCTGAAGGATGTCGAATCCTTAAAGCACACGGAAGAGCAATTGGCAGCCAGCAAGGTGCAATTGGAAGCCCGCATCGCCGGATTGAACAAGGACCTGACGCAGTCTCAGGACAAGCTGCAGCAGGGGCTGGCGGTGCGGCAAGGGTTAGAACGCCGATTGCGTGAGGCACAGAAGATGGAGGCCGTCGGGCGGATGGCGGCCGGGATTGCCAAGGAGTTCGGCGAGTTGTTTTCTGTGATTGGGAAGCAGACCGGTGTGCTGTTGGCCCAGTTGCCACCCAACGATCCTCTGCGAGCTGCGACTGACGAAATCTTCAAAACCGGTGAAAAGGCGGCCGCGTTAACGGCTCAATTGATCGCGCTCAATTTGGAAGATCGGCAAGTTCGGCAGGTGTTGTCGGTCAAGACGGTCTTGGCGGATCTTCGGAGCGCCATCAGCAGTCTGCTCCCAACGCAGATTGATCTGGCGATCCATCAAGACGAATCCCCGATCTATGCAGAGGTCGATCGCGAGGGGCTGGAAAAGGTGTTGTTCCAGCTGGTGGTCAATGCGCGGGATGCCATGCCGAGCGGTGGACGACTGGTGATTGAAGCGCGCTCGGGTGCAGGTCTGCCCGGCGTCGCTCATGCCAGCGGGGTCGGTAAGAAGCCCTCTCACGACGTACTGGTTCAGATCAGCGACACGGGGACGGGGATGAATCTGGACACGCAGGCGAGGATGTTCGAGCCGTTTTTCTCGACAAAAGAAACCAATGTGGGGCTCGGACTGACGGCGGTTTACGGGATCGTCAAGCAGAACGGGGGGATGGTTGAGGTGGACAGCCGGCCAGGGCAAGGGACGGTGGTTCGGGTCTGGCTGCCGGGTGCCCGAGTTGCCAATGCGCAGGAGGAGCCGATTCCCAAGTCGATGCTGGCCAAGGGGGATGAGACGATCCTCCTGGTTGAGGAAGATGAGATCAGTCGCAAACTGGTCGGCTCGATGCTGGCCCGATACAAATACCGCGTGCTGGAGGCCGCGTCTTCCGTTGAAGCATTGATGCTCACCCAGCGGTACCAAGGTATTGTGCATTTGACGGTGAGCCCCTTGGTCATGCCCGAGATCGGAGGTCGAGAATTGGCTCGCCGGCTGCTCAATCATCAACCCACGATGAAAGCACTGTTTGTGTCCAGTTATGACGATGAGACGATTGCGCATCATCGGATCAATCGACGATTTGTTCTTCAGCAGCCCTATCGACAAGTCGGATTGGTGGAGAAAGTCAGAGAAATGCTCGACGCAGCCTAGCATTCAGGGCCATCAATAACGCCCTGAGTGATCCGGCGCGAAGAAACGCACGTCCCGCTCTTTGAAGATCCCTACCAGGGCCATGCCTGCCGCGAATCCCCCAATGTGAGCGAAGAAGGCGATCCCTCCACTGTGGGATCCCATTGACAGTCCTCCGCTGTAAAGCTGCCCCAAGAACCACAATCCTAAGACGATGACGGCCGGTACAGAGGTGGTTCCAAAGAAGGGAGGTGGGATCAGCACCAGCACGCGGGCTCTGGGATAGAGCAGGAGATAGGCTCCCAAGATCGCGGAAATGGCGCCGCTGGCGCCGACCATGGGGATCTGAGAGGACGGGTCGGTGAATGCGTGGCTAAGGGCTGCCAGGACTCCGCAGAGCACATAGAAGATGGCAAATTTGAGATGACCCATCGCATCTTCGATATTATCGCCGAAGATCCAGAGATAGAGCATGTTACCGAGCAAATGCATCCAGCCGCCGTGGAGGAACATGCTCGTGATCAAGGTCAGTGTTGCGGGAATGGAGACGATGTCGTGTGGCAGTGCCGCATGACTAAAAATAACGGCAGGTATGGCGCCATACTGGAAGGCAAAGGCTTCGCCGGGTCTGTCAGGTAGTGTGAACTGATAGGCAAACACCACGGCGCAGACCGCAATGATGGCTATCGTCACGATCGGTAGGCGCTCGGTCGGATTGTCGTCGCGCAGGGGGAGCATAGGGCCCGCTAGGGCGTTCGGCGACGATCAATGATGGGACGGGGCAGATCCGGGTTTGAGGGGAGCGTTCCATCGGCATTCAGAGGCACAGAAAATCCGGCCGCGTGGGTATGGCCCCCGCCGCCAAAAGAAGCCGCAATGCTTCCCACATCGGTGCCGTCTTCACGGGATCGCATACTGAAGTAGCGACGGCTATCCCGGTCGTGCCAGATCAGGCAAAACGGATGATCCGGCGAGAGACGCTCTCCGATCTGACTCGTGAGGATGGCGCTCTGTACGGCCGGGATGACGGCGCCTTGGAACTCGACCATCACGGCCTGAGCGGCGAGCTTTCCTACGAGTTCCTGTTCGTATCGAAGGATCGCGCGACCCTCTTGTTCCAATTCTGGCTGGCTGAAACGATTCCATCGCTGAAAGTCGAATGGATAGGATGCAATGGCGGCGTTGATTTCTCGGCTGCCCGGCAACGCCCAATTCCAGAGATCCTTGTCTTGGATATATTGCAGCAGCCAAGGAGCCGAAGTGCCGTGCGCCCATTCCCATCCCAAGACCGCGCCTGACTTCTTCATGTCAAAGTAGGCGTAGGAAAGGCCGGCGAGGGATTGTTCGGCGGTGATGTGGTGATCCAGGATCAGCAGGTTCTTTGTTTCAGCGGCCATCGCTTCGAGAATCGGGCGTGAGTAGCTGAAGTCGACGATCACGACGTGCTGGTCTTTGATATCTGCGGGAGGAGGATTCCCGTGCTTGACGGGAATAAATCGCGCCGCGGGATATTGTTTCCAAATGGCCCAGGCTGCGCCAAATCCATCCGCACAGTCTGCATGATAGAGGACGGTGCTCGGGGGAGTACTGAACTGGCGGCTGCGTGGCGAATCACTCATAGTGGTTTGCCACAATACCATGCGTACGGGGGTGGACTAAAGGGGCGGTTGAAACGCCTGTTGTGCTCGTCAAAGACTATTCACATAGTCGATGAGTTGCCGAAGTCGCCCGGCGCTCCGACGGTTGAAGGGGAAGACCAGCCGAGGGAGCTTCGCAAGAGCGGGTTCGTCGAGTTCCTCTTCAAGAGCCGCCCGCAGTTCAAACTGCCCTTCGGAAAGTAGATCGTTGAACTGCGTCTGGATCTGTTCGAGATGTTTTTCAGAAATGGGGGAGTTTAGCCGCATTGCCATCAGTCGCCCGACGAATCGGATGGAATGGTACCGGCGATAGAACTTCGCGATTTCTTCTACGGCGGCTTCCGCGGAGTTCACAATCTTAAACAGGCTAAGGTCTTCCTCATTGATCAGCCGTCGTTTCAGGAGTTGTTTTACGATGAACGCGGACCAGTCGTCCCAATAATCGCAGCCGGGTGCCTGGAGGCAGACGATTGGCTGCGGGTCGCTCTTGCCGGTTTGCGCCAGCGTCATGATTTCAAAGCCTTCGTCGTGGGTGCCGAAGCCTCCCGGGAACAGGACGATGGCACTCGCCTCCTTTTGGAACATCAGTTTGCGGGTGAAAAAATACTTGAACGTAATGAGCTTGGGATCATTGGCGATGGTCGAATTCGCGCCTTGCTCGAAGGGGAGCATGATGTTGACCCCGAAACTGTTTTCACGCCCAGCACCTTCCTGCGAGGCACGCATGATCCCGTCTGCGCCGCCCGTAATGACCATGTAGCCGGCTTTCACCACTTGTTCTGCAAACTGGTGGGCCAACTGATAGTTGGGGTCATCGGAGGGCGTGCGCGCGGAGCCAAAGATGCTGACCTTTCGCCGATCGCGGTAGCCGTTGAACACGGCAAAAGCATGGCGCAGTTCCTTGACCGCGCGATTAATGATCTTCAGATCTAAGAGGTCCAGATGCGAGTCATGCAGCTTTAAAAAGCCGGTCAGGAGCTCCTTCATCAGTGCTGCCTGAAGATCGTCTTCAGGGCTATCCAGGAGCGCGCGGATTTGGGTCAGAATCTCATCGTTGGAAAGTATCGTGCGTGGGCGGTTTTGCGTGGATTTCATAGGGGAGTCCATAGATGACCTGTGAGGGTGAGCAAGAATGATTCAGAAAAATTTTACCAGCCGCGGTTCTCGCGGTCAAAGAAGATCGCAACTTGTGTTACGTCTTACGATAGATCGGTTGATTTAGGTGAATTCTGAAGAACCCAAGCTTTGATGCGGGACTGATCGGCCGGAGAGAGTCCAGTGAATTGGACATCGACCCCTGGGCTTCCCACTGTTCCGGTTCTTCCGGACTCGTAAACCGGGTCATAGTCCTCAAGGATGGTTCCGGTCACGGTCAGGGGAGCAGTCAGATCAGGAAGGGCGAACCTGAGGAACACGCGTGTGCCGGGTAATAAGAGAGTTGCGGTCTGGACCATGGCGCCGACATGACTGAGCTGGACGATAATGGCCTGATGTTGGGCGCCTGGTGAGTTGGAATCTATGACGCCAATCGTCGCGGGGACGCGAGTATGACAGCGCTTGGGGGATAAGACGAGATCCCGTGCGGTCAAGACTCCGACTGGTTGTTCCTGTTTAGTGACGATGAGAATGGGGGCACCCGAAGACATCATGAGTGTCGTGGCCTCATCCGCCGCGCGGTCGTATTCAATAAAATGCACCGGGTGAGACATGATCGCTCGAACTTCGATATCGTCCGGGGCGAGGCCCAGAGCGACCACTTTTTTTACAATGTCTGAAGGCGTCATCAAGCCGAAGTGCAGATCCGTGTCTTTCACCAGCAGGCAGGGCATCTGTTCACGTTCTAAAAGAGTGGCCGCTTCAGTCACGGAAATGTCACCGGGAATTTGAACGACACCTGGAGTCATCATGTGTGCGACCACTGTTAGTTTGGGGTTCGGTGTTTTCTGTTGTTGATTGTTTGGGCTTACCATCGCATCGCCAGGGTGTTCAGGGTGACCGGCGCATGTCCTGGCTGCAGCGGTGTATGGGAAGTATAGCAGACGGATCCGAGTTCCCCCGTCTCCGCCAACGCCTTGTCATACAACAGTTTATCGGCATACACTGAACGACACTGGTGCGGGGAATGTTGCTGGGGTGAAAGGGCGGACGGATGACCCTGTCGCGTGATGTGTGTCATGATTTTCAAGACCGAGTGGCCCGGATCCCGATTCATGGGTTAGGGCTGTCGGTGGATGTCTATTCGCCAGACCTTCTTAGCTTGCTCGCCGACCTGACGCGTCGTCAAGTCCTTCCGATGTACTTGGAGGTATTTCATGCGACCTCCAGTGCGCTGGCCGTTGTTCGTGATCAGACCGATGTGCCGCTTCCCTACCATGGAGAAGGCCTCTGGGTGACGCAACCGGGAGCTGAGTCTGATCCGTTGTTTCAAGGCGAAGCGCGGGTGCTCGCGTCCCATCTCGCTCTGCTTCGGAGCGCCTGGTCGAATCATGAATGTGCGACGAAGCATATTGCCGGCTACTCGTTCGGAACCTATCTCCCTCCACTCTATACTGTGTCGAGTGCCGACGTAGTGGCCAAGAACATCAACATGGTCCAAGCGATTTTTGATCAACGAGCCGCGTTGCCGGACGGCGGCTCTCCGCTCTTTCTGCTGGAGATGCCTCCGCTGACGTTCTTTGTCGCCGGGACGCTTTCGATTCCGGCCTACTTTCGCCGCGTTACCGACCAAGCCGCCTGCGGGCTCGTGCTGGATATCGGACATCTATGGACCGTCTATCGTTACTCTGGAGCCTGGCGGGCTCAGTCTCTCGCGCAATTCGTGGACGAATTCCTGCGCGAGTTTCCGGTCGAGCGGGTCGTGGAGATCCATGTCGCAGGGCTCGCCGTGCATGAATCTCTGGTCAGCGAGGCGGATGTTATGAATAGTGAGGCTCCGAATCTCCTTCCGCGATGGACGGATGCCCATGCTGTGCCGATTCCCCCGGTGCTGTTCGAGATGTTGGATCAGATTCTTCGGTGCGGTCGATTGGAACATTTGCGAGGGATGGCGCTTGAAGTTGATACGAAGACCAGCGATCTTATCGCCGACGAGCTGGCATGGTTTTTAGAGCGATATAGGAAGGTATTTCATCAAGCTATCCCGCGAGGCTTAGTCGCAGGTGCGCCTTCTCCTTCGCCAGTTCCAGCACAATTCATTACAGAACCCGACTCAGTCTCGAAGAGCGAGGCTCTGGCCGAGGCCTATGACCAGTATGCGCAGGTGGTGTCGAGTCGCGCAGAGCCGGTTGGGCCGAACTGGAAGGCGCCAATGGCCTGTGCAGAGGAGCTCGACTGGTATCGAGCAAAATATCTGCCCTACGAAATTCTTCACTGGGGCGGCGATATCGAAGCCATGTTTCCAGAGACTTGTCAGGAATTGGCCGGAAAGCAGATCGCCCTTGACGGCTTTGTGTCCTATTGGTTTCGCCTTCCGCATCCGGTGACGCGATCCTATGATTTCTTCGACGTAAAGATTGATCGGTTTGTGGAATTTGTGAGTGAACAAGCTTCGGATCTGAAGGCGCTGGTACAACGGGAAGCCACTGAACTGCGGCTGGCCTATCAGGCTGCCAGCGAAGGGCCACGGCAGTCGACAGGTACACCCCTATGAGCTTCTGGTCGACATTGCCCCGTCCGATTATGGGTCTTTCTCCTATGGATGGAGTCACGGATGCGACCTTCCGTCGAGTCATTGCTCAGCATGGCCGGCCCGATGTGACCTTTACCGAGTTCACGCACGTTCATGATGTCTGTCGGGGGCCGGAGTTTCTGCTAAACACGTTAGCCTACAGTGAGTTGGAACGGCCGGTCGTCGCACAGTTGTATGGCAAGGATCCGGCGTTGTTCTACCGGGCCACGCACGCAGCCTGTGAATTAGGATTCGATGGGATCGACATTAATATGGGCTGCCCGTCGAAGAACGTGGCGTCATCCGGGTCGGGCGCCGGCCTGATCAGGACGCCGGATGTTGCCCATGCGATCATGCAAGCCACCAGTCGTGCGATTCACGATTGGGCGAACGGACAGACGTTGGAGCAGGTCGGGTTTAAACCAGCCAGGATTGCGGCGATTCAGGCGATGAATGCCGGACGCCAGGGTGCAGCCCCGGTTCAGCGGCGCGTGTTGCCTCTGTCAGTAAAGACGCGGCTGGGTTACGACTCCGTGATTGTGGAAGACTGGGTTTCGCATCTGATTCAAGAAAAACCCGTCGCGATCACGCTGCACGGGCGCACTCTCCGGCAAATGTATCGTGGCGAGGCGGATTGGTCGGCGATCGCCAGGGCGGCCCAGCTCGTGAAAGGGACCGGAATTCTGTTATTGGGGAACGGCGATGTCCAAAACCTCAATGAGGTGGTGAGTCGCGTGCGATCCACGCAAGTGGATGGGGTGCTTGTCGGGCGGGCTGTGCTGGGGGCGCCGTGGTTTTTTCGCGCCAAAGAGTACGCCCGTGCGTTGACAAAGGCGGATGCGTCAGACGCGTCCATTCATGACCAGCCGATAGCGCTTGATGCGCGCTTCGCCCTGATGCTCGACCATGCGCGGCAGTTCCAGGCGATCTGCGGCCCGGGGCAATTTCATCGCATGCGGAAGCACCTGGGCTGGTATTGCAAAGGCTTTCCGCATGCCGCGGCGTTGCGGGGACAGATGTTTCGCGTGTCTTCTGCGGAGGATGTGGAGGCCATGATCGCCCGCTATCACGCGAATCAGATCGTCGACGGTCCGGCCACGGGTCCGGGGTCCGGCGATGACTTGTCGGATGAGGCCGCGACGCTCGTGTCACGATGCAGTTGATTCTCGCCTCCACCTCGCCTCGCCGCCGCGAAATCCTCGCGCTGCTCGGTATTCCATTCGAGGTCATTGCCCCGGATTTTGAAGAAGTGCCTCAGCCAGGATGGAGCCCACGGCAACAGGTGGAACACTTTGCGCGTGAGAAGGCGCGGTCGATTGCGATTGCGCGCCCGGCCTCTCTGGTGCTCGGCAGCGATACCGTGATTGAACTCGACGGGCAGATGTTGGGCAAGCCGGCGGATCTGGCCGATGCGCGCGCGATGCTGACGAGATTGGCAGGGCGGCCGCATGAGGTACATACGGCCGTGGCCCTCTGTCGGCAGATCCCTCGGTATGAAGCGGTTGCGATCGAGACTGCCACGGTGCAGATGAAAGCCTATGATGAAGCCGCCATCGAGCGATACCTGGCGACTCAAGAGCCGATGGGGAAAGCCGGCGCCTATTCCATTCAGGGCGTGGGCGGTGAGCTCATCGAGGCGATCTGTGGCGATTTTCTTGGCATCGTCGGGTTGCCCTTGCGGACCGTGGCGACCTTGCTGGCCGGCGCGGGCCTGCCTGCTCCGGTTGATGCCGATGCGCTCTATCGGGCTAAACCCTATCCGAACTGGACGCGGTTTACGCACGATTGAAATGACCTGGCGCTTCCCCTACAATGCGCCAGTCTTTTCTTGGCTTTATCTTCAGGGAGGCGGTTATGCAGAGCAGAGCCCATCGGCGTCAAGGAATGGTGGCGGTGTCGAGTCTCTTGGGAATTCTGGCGCTCGTAGGACCACCGGCGGCGGCGGCCATTGACGTAAAGCTGTCCGTGGACGATGCACAGAAGGCTTTGGAGGCCGGCCGTATTCCGATGGACAAGGCCAATTCTCCTGAAGACGTCAAGAAGGTCCTGCAGCAAGCGTCCTTGGCCACCCGGGTCGGGTCGGATCCTGAGAAAGACCCCTGCGGTGCCAGCGCCATCCTTCGTACCAAGCGATTCCGGCTCGAAGCCTTCGGGCGACAGGAAGCGGCGGAATCCAAGAAGCAGAAGAAAGAGATTCGCATGCCGGACGAGTTCATCAAGAAGGTCGTCGACATGCCGAACATGGAAGTGGAAGTGCAGCTCTGCGGGGACGACGAATACTTTGCCGAAGGAGCGCAGATTGCCTTTCAACAAGGGAATAAGAATATCAAGGCCATCGATGTGAGCCCAGCCGAAAAGGGACGCAAGAACGACGGCCAGGGTCCCGCGTTCCGATCGCGATTTACCGCACGCTTCGCCTACGACAGCTTCGATCCGAACGCCAAGACAAAAGTCATCGTGTTTTTCCCGGACGGAAAGACCAGCGAATTTGACGCCGATTTCTCCAAAGTCCGATAAGGCCCTGTCTAGCAGAGATTGACTATCACTTCACGCGTGGTGGTTCCCTTTCTCGCTTGGCACGTTGTTGGGCATAGGATTCTTCCAGCGACCTGTGTTTGCTCGCCTGTGTCTCCCCTTCTCCCTTTGACCTTCTTATATGTAGTCGCGGACAATCTCGGACATTCAGAGCGAACGAAGCCGCTATCGGTCTGATGCCAGTCAGTGTGATACACCTGGGTTCAGTCGAGAAAATGGAGTGATGTCTAGGATCATTGCACACATCGACATGGATGCTTTCTACGCGGCCATTGAGGAGCGGGATACGCCGGCGTTTCGAGGGCTTCCTCTGGCGGTGGGGGCCGATCCGGCGCAGGGACAGGGGCGCGGGGTCGTGTCGACCGCGAATTACAAAGCGCGGGAGTACGGGATTTATTCAGCCACGCCGATCTCCAAAGCGTGGCGCCTTTCTGAGGACGCGCGTCGACGAGGGTTGCCCCCGGTCACCTTTGTTTCCGTCGATATGCGCAAGTATGCGCGGGTCTCCGACGCGGTGATGGCCATCGCTCGTCGTGCGATTCCCGTGCTTGAGCAGGCGAGCATCGATGAAGCCTACGGAGATCTCTCCAGCACCGGTTCTTTCGAGGCGGCGGCTGAGTTATGCCGGTCGATCAAGGGGACGATTTTCGCCGAAGAGCGACTGACGGCATCGGTCGGGATCGGGCCCAATAAAATGATCGCGAAGATCGCCTCAGGCGTTCAGAAGCCGGATGGATTTACAGTCGTCACCGAGGCGGAGGCGGAAGCCTTTCTTGCGCCGATGTCGGTTCGTGCGATTCCGGGCATCGGGCCGAAGACCGAATCGATCCTTGCCGCGCAGCATATTCGTCTGGTCGCAGAGCTGAAACGGCTCAGCCGGACGGACATGGAAGCGCGGTTCGGTAAGCGTGGGCTGGAATGGTATGCCAACGTTCGCGCACTGGACGACGCGCCGGTGGAGGAGCATGGCGAGCCGAAATCGATCAGTGAACAAGAGACCTTTGCTGAAGATACGCTGGACTCACAAATTCTCGTGGAGCGGCTGTCGCAGATCGGGGACGGCGTGTTCGCGCGACTGGTACAGGAAGGGTTTGACGCGTGTCGGACGGTCGCCATCACCGTGCGGTTTGCAGATTTCACCACGGTGACCAGGTCCCATACCTTTGCCGATCCTGTGCGGGATGGGCCGGCTGTGCGTCGCGAACTGCTGAAGTTGCTGCTCCCGTTTCTCGATCGGCGGGAGAACCCGCGACGGCAGCGTATCCGGCTCTTAGGCGTACGAATAGAAAAGCTGCAGGGAGTGAGTGACGGAGACAAGTCGTGACGGGATGACGAGCCGACGTTCGTGATTACGCGGGCTGTTCGCTGAATCTGATGGTGTAGAGATAGTGGTAGAGACCTTTGCGCTCCAGGAGCTGTGCGTGGGTCCCTTGTTCCACGACTCGTCCCTTGTCCAGGACGAGAATGCGGTCTGCGCGTTGAATGGTGGAGAGTCGATGGGCGACGACAAACGTCGTTCGTCCTTCCATCAATCGTTCCAGCGCTTCCTGGACCAGCCGTTCCGACTCGGTGTCGAGCGAGGAGGTTGCTTCATCGAGCAGCAGGACGCGGGGGTTTTTGAGGATCGCCCGGGCGATGGCAATACGCTGTCGCTGGCCGCCTGACAGGTTGATCCCCTTCTCTCCTACGACCGTCAAATATCGGTCGGGAAAGGCTGAAATAAATTCGTGCGCGTGCGCCGCCTTGCTCGCTTCCTGCACCGCCGCCTCGCTCGCCTCGGGATTCCCATAGCGGATGTTGTCGAGAATGGTTCCGCCGAACAGAATGGTTTCTTGCGGGACAAGCGCGACCTGCCGGTACCAACTATCCACCGTAACCTGTCTCAGATCGTGTCCATCTACGGTGATGCGACCCTCGATAGGGTCGTAGAAACGATGGAGTAGATTGATGACGGTGGTTTTGCCGGCTCCCGTTGGTCCTACAAAGGCGACGAGTTCGCCCGGTTGAGCTTCGAATGACAGGTTCGAAAGTACCGGGGTGCGGGGGTCATAACTGAAGCTGACCTGCTCGGCCCGCACGTGGCCTTTCACGGCGGAGAGGACGTGCGCATTGGGGACGTCTCGAATATCCGCTTCGGCGTCGAGGATTTCGAACACGCGCTGGGTGGCGCCCTGGGCCTCTTTAATTTGAGCGAAGACGCGGGCGGCCGAACTGAATGGCCCGATCAGAATGCCCGCGAACAGGACGAAGGCGAAAAGGTCACCCGGTGTGACGGTGCCTTCAATCACTTGAGTCCCGCCGTACCACAGGACGGCCGCGGCGGCTGAAAATGTCAGCAGGCTGATGACGGGGACGAACAGGGCCATGATGCCGGCTCGTCTGAGCGAGAGCGATAAGCCATGCTGGACTGCGGTCAAGAAACGGCCTTCTTCCCGCTTCGTTTGTACGAACGACTTCACAATGCGTATGCCGGAAATGACTTCTTCAAGAAGGGTGCTGAGCGCTGCGGTCTGATCCTGGATTGAAGTTGAAAGAGATTTCAGCTTGCGGCCGAAAAACTTGGCGACGAGCACCAATAGCGGGAGTAGTAGCAGGATAAGCAGGCACAGCCGCCAATTCATGGCCAACAAGAATCCGATGCCGCCGATGAAGGTGACCAGCTGCTTGGCGGTGTCGATCGGTGTCTCGGTGACGATGGACTGAATGACGGTGACATCGTTCATCAGGCGGGACAGCAGTTCCCCTGTTCGTCTCCGGGCGAAAAAACTGACCGCGAGATTTTGCAGATGGGCAAAGAGATGGGTGCGGAAATCAGCGACGACTCGCTGGGAAATCCAGGTGGTCAGATAGCTATGCCCCATCGAACAAAGGCCTTGCAGGAGGACCAGGCCGATGAACAGCCCGATCAATTCCGTCATGCGGTCACGGTCATGCTGGACGGTAATGACGTCCCAGAGCGTGCCGGCCAGGCGCAGCAAGGCGAGGTTGATCGCGGCAACTCCCATCACGAGGAGTCCCGCCACGATCATGCGCGGCAGGTAGGGGCGTACAATTGGGAGGAATCGTCTAAATGGCGACATGTGTCCGGGAGTTTCGGTGTAAAGGCATCATCCCATCACCCCGTGTTATTCCCCTATGGGAATCCGGGTCGACGGGATGCAACCGAGAATGGCTGAAAGACAAGGTGCTAGAGCTGTGCGATGGACTCGATCAGGTTCTTATTGAGGGCTACGTAGTCAGAACGATCCGTATCGTTGATGACCACGTCCGTCAGGCTGATAAAGAGGCGCACTTCCTCGTTGATCGCATCCGAGACGCGATGGCGCATTGGCGGAACGAGAAAGTCCCCCACGTAGGTGCAATTCACCGTACGGACGCGGATGCGAACCTTCTTGCCTTCCGGCACAATGTCCTCCTCCCGGTGAACGGGGTGAGCTAGCTCTTACGACGTAAGAATTTTTGGCGTCTGCGCAACTTCTTGTACTTGTGTTTGCGCATTTTTTTCCGCCGCTTTTTTAACACGCTCGACATGCAATGAATCTCCAAAGACGGGCGAGTCTAGAGACTTTTTGGTCAAAAAGCAAGCCAGTCGGTGACTGGCCGTGAATGATTGTCGTGATCAGGTTTCCCGTCGTGTAATAGCGGCGCGCGTCTTGACCGATCTCCGGGACGTTCCTATACTGCAACTCTATGAATACGAATCATCTGACATCTCAGTTTCGCCTGCGCGTGCTCCGTTGGTGCGGCGTGGCGGCATTCCTTACAGCCGTGGCCTGCTCATCGAAGACGGTCCAGTATCCCGAGGATCATGAGCGCTTTACCCATATCGATCGAGCAGTGGAAGCGCTGCGGGAGGCATATCAGCATCGAGACCGGTCTGCTTTTCAGGATGTGATGTTGCCTGCGGAGTCGTTGGAGCAAATCCAAGCAGAGGCCGCGCAGGACTTCGAATTGTTTCAATCAATTCAGCTGGACTTTAAAACCGAGCGCATCATGATCGACGGAGAAAATATTGACGTGTATGTGCATTGGCAGGGGGTGTGGAAGAAAAATCCCGACGACGCCGGTATCCGTCAGCGTGGACATGCCCGCCTGCAGTGGGTGGGCAAACAATCGATTCTTCTTCGTGGCGTGCAAGGTGATTTGCCGTTTGGGATGAAAGTGCGCCAGGCTTTATCCGACCTTCCCGCAGTGCCGAAGAAGCCGCTGCCCCAATGAAACAGTCAGCAGCTCAGTCGCGGAAAGCTTCCTCTATCCCTCAAGCCGACTTTCTAGTCATTGGGAGTGGCGTGGCCGGGTTGCGCGCGGCGCTGGAGTTGAGCCGCGAAGGCCGTGTCATCATGCTGACGAAGGGGCATCCACTGCAGAGTAATTCGATCTATGCCCAAGGGGGAGTCGCCGTCGCGTTGAGCGAGGAAGACGATGTGGCCATCCACCTGACTGATACATTGAAAGCGGGGCATGGACTGTGCCGTCCAGAGGCGGTTCGGGTGCTGGTGGAGGAGGGGCCGGCGCGGATTCAGGAATTGATCCGGTGGGGCGCCAAATTCGACAAGACGGATGGAAAGTTTGCCTTTGCTCGAGAAGCGGCGCATAGCCGAAGCCGCATTTTGCGCGCACGCGGAGATGCCACGGGCAACGAAATGGTGCGCGCACTGATGGCGCAGGTCGCACGGCAGAAGCGCATTCAACGGCTCGACTATCACTTTACAGTTGATCTGGTGGTGGAGGAGGGGCGTTGCTGCGGGGCGGTCGTGCTCGATGAATCGTCGTCGAAGCAATTCATTATTCCTGCGAAAGCCGTCGTGTTATCCACGGGCGGCGCCGGACAGATTTACGCCCGGACGACGAACCCTCCCAACGCTACCGGCGATGGCATGGCGATGGCGTTTCGGGCAGGAGCCATGCTGCAGGATATGGAATTCGTCCAGTTTCATCCTACCTCGCTCTATCTCCCTTCCAGTCCGCCGTTCCTCCTGTCCGAAGCCATGCGCGGAGAAGGCGGGCAGCTGCGTAATAATAAGGGCGAGTTGTTTATGCAGCGATACCACCCGCTCGGGGCTCTTGCTCCGCGGGATATCGTATCGCGGGCAATCTGGGCCGAGATGGCGGCGACGCGCGCCCGGCATGTGTATCTCGACGTCACACATCTGGGAGCCGAGTTCATCAAGCGCCGATTCCCGACGATCTATGCGACCTGTTTGCGGTCAGATATTGATATCACGGAAGAGTGGATTCCTGTTTCGCCCAGCGCTCACTACATGATGGGCGGGGTGTGGACTGACGTGAATGGGGCCACTACGCTGCCGGGATTGTTCGCGGCCGGTGAAGTGGCCTGTAGTGGTGTGCATGGCGCCAATCGCCTGGCGAGCAATTCGCTGTTGGAAGGGTTGGTCTTTGGTATGCGGGCCGGCGTCGCTGCGATCACGTATGCTCAGGGGCATGAGATCCCTGAGCTGTCTTCCCATGCAGCGGCCCCTCAGGCTGCGGGAGAGGCGACGCTCGAAGATGTGGAGAAGCTACGGAGTTCGCTTCGCCGGACGATGTGGGGACAGGTCGGGGTTATCCGGTCGCGGGAGTCGCTCATTCGCGCCACGGCTCAATTATCCCGCTGGACACAGCTCGTCGCCAAGTTTTCTACGACCAGGGCTGAGCTGGAAGTGAAGAACATGGTGCAGGTCGCGCACTGTGTCGCGGAAGCTGCATTGTGGCGGGAGAACAGCGTCGGGGCACATTTTCGCTCGGATTGTCCCGAGGCGAAACGGCCGGGCTGGAAGCAGCACAGCCAGTTGCGGATCGCCAGTGATCCTACTGAACCGAGGCCGGCAAAGAAGCGGGGAGTGGTTGTGGCGCTGCAGATTCCGCAGCAGCGATCACGTGCCCGGTCATCGCGCCGTCCTTAATCAGAAACGTCCGGTAATAGCGAATGACTTTGCGGACGTATTGGCGGGTTTCGTCGATCGGTGGGAGTCCACGATAGCGATCCACGGTATGTTCCCCGGCATTGTAGGCTGCAAGAGCCAAGGGAAGGTTCCCCCGGAATCGATCCAGCAGTTGGCGCAGATATTTCGTCCCTCCCCCAATATTATCTTCAGGATCATAGAGGTCCCGCACTTCGAGGCGGACGGCTGTTTGTGGCATCAGTTGCATCAGGCCAATGGCACCGGCTCGTGACACCGCCATGGGGTCGAACCCTGATTCCGCTTTAATGACCGCCCGGATGAGGGCGGGGTGTAATTGGTGCTGTCGGGAATACCGGCTGATCATCGGTTCGAGCTCTCGCTCCGACAGGACGGGATGGAGCCTGTTTGGCTGCGAGGTGATTCGTCGGTAGCGTAGGTCGGTCGGCACGTTGGTCAGCGAGATGGTCCCGTTGGCATCGATGTATTGGTAGATCTCGGCCTGTGCTGCCGGAAGCCCTGAAAGTAGCCAGTGAACTCCCACGAGAGCCGTTCCGAGAAGTAGTTGAAAGGTTTTCAATTGGTCGTTCCTTCGCACTCTTGTTGTGTTTGGCATGGTCAAACGATAGCAGCCTGCACCTGGGTGTCAAGGATCTGCACGTCTTGTGCCCCTCTTTTGTCATGAGGGTATTGCAATAAAAGCAATGGTTTGATCGGAAGCGGCTAGTCGAGCGGTTCTAAATAGCGACTTCGATTATCGATAAAATGACGGTGCAATTGACGGGTTATGGGGCCTGGGGTGCCCTGTCCAATAGGTTGCTGGTTGACCGAGACGACCGGCATCACTTCCATACTGGTGTTGCTCAGGAAACATTCGTCGGCATGCAGCAGCTCTTCCGGAGTGAATCGTCCTTCGTGCACGGGAATCTTCAGCTCTTCCGCCATCTGCAACAGAATCGATCTCGTAATGCCATCCAAAAGACCGCATTCGACGGATGGAGTGTACAGCTGGCCTTGCGTTGCAAAGAATAGATTACTCACGGTGCATTCGGTGAGATGGCCTTCCCAATTCAGAAAGAGTGCATCGAAGACCTGTGCCGCTATCGCTTCGCGTTTCGCCAGAATGTTGTTCAAAAAGTTTGTGGCCTTGATTTGCGGAGAGAGTGCGCTTGGCAGGTTGCGTCTCGTCTGGGCCACGACAAGCGATACGCCACGCTGGTAGAGCTCGGCAGCGGGCGGGTGGAGCGGCTTGGCCATGATGACGACGGTGGGCGTCGGGCAGAGGGCCGGATCGAGGCCGATCTCTCCCGCGCCGCGGGACACGGTAATTCTGAGATAGGCGTCGGCCTGCTCAGTTCCCAGTTGGTTGAGGTTCATCGCTTCGCGCAAGAGGTGCGGCCACTCGCTCAACGGGATGGGGATTGTCAGGCCGATGGCGTCGGCCGAACGCTGTAAGCGCGACAGGTGGTGATCTCGCATGAAAATCCGGCTCCCGTAAGAGCGGATCGTTTCATAGACGCCGTCCCCATAGAGAAAGCCATGATCGAAGACGGAGATTGTCGCATCCTGTTCCGGGACGAATCGATCGTTGAGAAATATCCACATAGTGCATGCTACGACAAGGCACTCAGAAAAGCCTGTGCCTTGTGCATCGTCTCCTCATATTCTTTGGCGGGATCCGAGTCCGCCACAATCCCAGCCCCGACTTGGAGGGAGCCCTGTCCTTCAAGGAGTACCAATGTGCGAATGATAATGTTGAAGTCGAGATCCCCGCTCCAGCTTAGATAGCCCATCGACCCGGTATAGGGGCCTCTCCGCACCGGTTCCAGCTCGTCGATGATTTCCATGCAGCGAATCTTGGGCACGCCGGTAATGGTGCCGCCCGGGAAGACGGCTCTCAATAGATCGAAGCCTGTTATCTCGGCTCGCAGGTGCCCAGAGATATGCGACACCAGATGGCTGACATGGGAATATTGCTCGATGGACATGAATTCGTCGACGTGGACGGAGCCGAACTCACACACGCGCCCCAGGTCGTTTCGTTCCAGATCGACGAGCATCAAATGTTCGGCGCGCTCCTTCTCGTTGCCCAGGAGTTCTTTCTGCAGGCGACGATCGTCGGAGTCGTCCAGGCCTCGCCGCCGGGTGCCGGCGATTGGTCGAGTATCGGCTGAACGGCCCTCTAGCCGAACTAACCGTTCCGGTGATGTGCTGATTATGCTGGTGGCCCCGGTGCGCAACAGGCCGGAGAACGGGGACGGGTTCATGCGGCGCAAGCGTGCATAGGTTTGGAGCTCTGTCGCGAGTCCTGCCTGCTTCGTGAAACTGTCGCTTGTGACCGAAAAGCGATGGGAGAGATTGGCCTGATACAAATCACCGGCGGCGATATATTCCTGGCAGCGCCGGACCCGGTTCATATAGGAGTCCCGGGATTGCTGTGGGTGAAATCTGACAGGCGCTAAGGAATCCGCCGGCTGTAGGTGGGGCTGAGGCGTGGATATGTGCGCTTCCAGCGCGGCGAGTCTATCGCAACCCTCCCGGTAGAGCTGCTCTCGGGTCTCTCCGAGGAATCGTTCAAGTGGGGGGCAGAACATGAAATGCCATTCGCCCGAGGTATGATCAAACGCCGCGACAAGATCATAAAAGGCGAACTCCAGATCTGGAAAATGCCGATCGTCGTCGGCATGATTCGGCAATGACTCGAATTGCCGCACCAGATCGTAGCTCAAATAACCCACGGCTCCGCCGAAAAACGGCGGGGTTCCATGGGGGCGGGGGATGACTGATTGTTGCATCAGGCGCGTAAGAGTTCCGAACGGGTTCTGGCCAGTTTGTGTCTGCCCATCGGCTGAACGGATTGTCCAGTTCTGTCGCTTGCCAGAAAAGATTTGGTAGGGATCGGTTGCGAAGAAGGAGTAGCGTCCGCTGGTTGACGGACTTTTGCCGCTTTCAAAGAGAAACGAGGCATGTTGGCTTGAGGCAACGCGGGCATACAGCTCGAACGGGCTGGGGGCCAAGCCTCGTCGGCTTAGGCTCAAGGGCTGCGGAGCCCCATGGAGAAAGGCTGTGGGGGATGGTCGTGCCGTTGTCATGAATTCAGAAAGTCCGACCGGTTTCAGTGGAGCCATACTATACCGTAGCGCTTCGGGGAGAGACAGAGCCTCTAACGGCTTGACATTTCAATGAGGATTCTGCTTGAATTGCGCGCTTGCAATCGGTTGAGCGCCTCATACAGATTCTTGTCTGAGCACTGACCGGTGAGTAACAGAATGCCCCCTTCTCAAGATCCGTTGTATGCGGGGCTCGGCCAGGCGGTTCGGATTGGAACCGACCTGCTAGCTTCGTTGATCGTCGGAGGCGGGTTGGGCTGGGTGTTAGATACCTACCTCCTCGATTCGACTCCCTGGGGAATGGTAGTGGGGTTAGTGCTCGGAGTGATCGCCGGCATACGGAACGCATACCGGTCGGCCATGCGGTGGCCCGGTTCACCGCCTGATACAGAAAGCAAAGGGTAGCCGTGGAAGAAAGTCCGCTTCATCCGTTTGAATTGCATAACTACATTCCTCTCTCTGTTGGTGGCATCGATATCTCCATCAACAAAGCGGTTATCATCATGTGGGTGGTGGTGGCACTGGTCGCGTTCTTGATGCTCAAGGCGGGGTCGCCGCGTCAGCTGGTGCCGGGCAAATTACAGAGCCTGGCGGAGATGCTGGTGGATTTCATCCGGGGCATCATCCTCGATACGATGGGAAAAGACGGGATGCGGTTCTTCCCGCTCATCGCCACGTTGTTCCTCTTTATCCTGTTCTGCAATTTGATCGGCCTGATTCCCGGTTCCTATACCGTCACAAGCCAGATCGTCGTGACTGCGGTGTTTGCCTGTGTGGTCTACGGGCTCAGCCTCGTCATGGGATTCCTGCTGCACGGGGCCAAGTTCTTGGGGATTCTCGTGCCGCCGGGCACGCCGGGATGGCTCTTGCCCTTGATGATTCCTATCGAATTGATCAGCCAATTAGCCCGACCGATTTCGTTGGCCGTCAGATTGTTTGCCAACATGACGGCCGGACACGTCATTCTCGGGGTGCTCTTTGGTTTGGCGATCAGCGGCGGGCTGCTCATCGGTTGGTTGCCGTTTGCGTTCACGATTGCGATGAACGGGTTGGAAGTCGGCATTGCGTTTATTCAAGCCTATATTTTTACCGTGTTGACGTGCGTCTATTTGGGTGACGCATTCCATCTGCACGGCCATGATGACCACGCGCATTGATCGCGTGTCAGCCAGACAAGGGAGGAGTAGGACACAATGGATTCAGCAGCAGCAGCATTGTTGGGTATGGGATTGGCGGCGGCGGGTTTTGCCGGTGCCGGTGTCGGAATCGGGTACATCTTCGGCAAGATGATTGAAGCCGTGGCCCGCCAGCCTGAAGCCGAAGCCCGTGTCGGCAAGTACATGTGGATCGGGTTCGCGCTCGTGGAAGCCATCGCGCTCTACGGGCTCGTCATTGCGTTCATCATCATGGGTCTTCGCAAGTAAGGACGGGGATAGGCCGAGCCTGCGGGGTGGCCCCTTGGCGCTCGGCCTCAACCTCAACTTGTTGGGAGTGAACAATGCCGCAGTTTGAATCGAGTTTTTTTTCGTCGCTGATTTTCTGGGAGATTCTGTCCTTCGGGATTCTGTTCTTCGTGCTCTACAAGTTTGCCTTTCCCGGCATCCTGAGCGTCCTCGAAGAACGGGAGAAGAAGATCAAGGACAGTCTCGACCAGGCTGAACGTCACCGCGCAGAGTCCGAGCGTGCGCTGAAGACCTATGAGGCGAAGCTCAGTGCAGCGGCGAAGGAAGCTGAAGCCATTCTGGCGGCGGCTCAGGAGCGGGCACAGCGCCTGCTGGATGAAAACGAACAGCGGATGAGCACGGAAGCGGAGCGCATCAAGGGCGAGGCCACGCGCGAGATCGATCATGAGCGCCGGAAGGCCGTGCAGGACATCCGCAATCAGACCACGGAGTTGGCGCTGATGGTAGCGGAGAAAGTGGTGCAGCGCAGTCTCGAGGATGCCGATCACCGAAAGTTCGCCGACGAAGCGCTCAGCGCCCTCTCGAAGTCTCACTCCTAATCAAGTTTCGTTCGCTCTACTTGGCCTGGCGCGGTGGGTCTATGCTCACCCCGCCAGGCCGGTACCCTTCCAAGTCAATCGTCACAAACCGAAAGCCGAGTTCCTTCACGCGGCGGCTGATTCTCGTCCCCCGTTCTCCCTCGAGCATTCGAGCCAGTTCATTCTGACCGACTTCGATTCTGGCGATTTCGCCGTGATCGCGCACACGGCAATGCCTGACCCCTTCTGCAAACAGGACCTCTTCGGCCTGCTCCACCCGGCTGAGCTTTTCTCTCGTGATCGTGATGCCTCTGGGGATGCGTGAGGACAGACAGGCGGCAGCTGGTTTGTCCCAGTTCGAGAGCCCCAAGTCTTTCGCAAGCCATCGAATGTCTGATTTGGTAAGCCCAGCTTCCACCAACGGGCTGCGAACGCCCCATTCGCGTGCGGCCTTGATGCCGGGACGATCATCGCCCAGATCGTCGAGATTGGTTCCGTCCACGATGACAGCCGACGCGTACGTTTCTCTCAGCGTGCCCAGCAATTGGTAGAGGTCGGTCTTACAATGAAAACAGCGATCGGCATCGTTCTCGGTAAAAGCAGGGATTGTCAACTGGTCGGTTTGCACCAACTCATGGCGCGCGCCGATTTCCTTCGCGACGCGGGTGGCTGTTTCCAGTTCGATCGCTGGGAAGGTCGGTGAAATGGCCGTGATACCCACGGCGGAATTTCCGAGTTCGTCGTGGGCGACTTTCAGGACGAATGTGCTGTCGATCCCGCCTGAATAGGCGACCAGGACGGAATCCATGGCCGCAATGATCTCGCGCAGATGCAGAAGCTTGTGTTCGAGCGGATGAGGTTGCATAGCGGCACAGTGCCGGGGAGTCTGTTACTGGCGGACCTTGGCTTTGGCCACGTTGCCAACCACGACGAGCGCATAGTGCTGCGGGTCGAGGTAATGTTTCGCCACGCGAAGGACGTCGTCTTTTGTGACGCGCTCGATCCATTTCGGGTACTGGCTGAAATATTCAAACCCCAGTCCGTAGTACTCGACCTGCGCCAGCACCTGGGCCAGTTTGGCGGTAGAGTCCAGGCGGAGCGGAAAGCTGCCCATGAGGAATGACTTTGCTTCCGATAGTTCCTGGTCGCTGACCGGGCTGTCGCGGATCCCTTTGATTTCCGTCAGCACGCCTGCAATAGCCTGGTTGGTGGCTTCGGTCCTGGTTTGAAGATTTACCCAGAACGAGCCGGGGAGCATGCGCGCGTCGTAGTGGCTCATGATTCCGTAGGCGAGTCCCTGCTTGTCGCGGATCGAGTCCATGAGCCGGGACGAAAACCCTCCGGCCCCCAGAATATGGTTCATGACGGTGACGGCGTAGTAGTCGGGGTTATTCCGGCTAATGCCCCCGTGGCCGAGGACAATCGTGGATTGAGTCAAGTCCTTCTCAATGAGCTGAACCGCCTTCTTCTCCATCGCTGCCGGTTTCTTTGTCGTGCGGGTCTGGGGGGTGCCCTTCTTCCATGAGCCGAAATGGTATTGCACAAGGGCCGTAGCTTGTTCGACGGAAAGATCCCCCACGATGGTCAGAATCACCTGATTGGGGAGATATTCCTTCGCATAGAAGCTCTGGACGTCTGCCAGCGTAATCTTGCTCACTGTGTCTTCGGTGCCTTGTGCTGGCCATCGATAGGGATGATTGTGAAAGACCAGCTGGTTGAAAGCCTTCATCGCCACATGACCGGGATCGTCGTTGTCGCTGGAAATTTCTCCCAGGATTTGTGAGCGCACCCGCTCGAATTCGTGTTTGGGGAAGGCGGGATGCATCAACACATCGGCGAGGAGCGCAAAGCCTAGGTCGATATCTTTTTTCAGCACGCGCGCTGAGGCGGTCGTGAAGTCCTCTCCGGCTTTCGCTTCCAGTGAGCCGCCGATGAAATCGATTTGTTCTGCCAGTTGTTTCGAGGAACGGCTGGTAGTTCCCTCATCCAAAAGACTGGCGACGACATTCGCGACGCCGGCTTTCTCAGGAGGATCGTAGGCCGATCCGGTCTTGACTAGGGCATGAATCTCCACGATCGGGAGAAAGTGCTGCTCGAGGACCAGGACGGTCATCCCGTTCGGCGCGGTGAATTTTGTCGGCGTGATGTCAGCCGCATATAGGCTTGTAGCGAGGGGGAAGAGGGCGGTCGTGAGCAGCAGTGCACCGCTACGACGCCATTGGCGCACCCGAGTGAATGGTCCTTTTGATGCAGTCGTGGCCATCATGATCAGGGCTTTCCGGCATGTGCAGCGGTCGGTTGGGGCTCTGCCGCTTTAGGCGGTTGAGGAATCAGAATGCCGACTGTCCGGTTGTCGGGATTCAGGTATTGCTTGGCGACTCGTTGAATGTCTTTGGCGGTGACCGCGCGGATGCGCTCTAAAAATTGATCGACTCGCCGCCAGCCGGCTCCGATGGATTCTGATTGACCCAGCAACATGGCGTATCGAAAGTTCGAATCCTGTTCAAATACGTGGGAGGCTTCCACCTGATTTTTCGCCCGCTGCAGTTCCAATTCGGTCGGCGGCTCGTTCTGGAGTCGGGTGATTTCGCGATACAGCGCGTCCTCGACCGACTCCACTTTGGCGCCAGGATTCACCAGGGCATAGAAGTAGAACAGGCTGGGATCGGTCTGCATCAGGCTGTATTCGGCCCCGACGGCCAGGGAATTCTTTTGATCGTAGACGAGGCTCTGATAGAGGCGCGAACTTTTTCCATGCGACAGGATCGACTCTAGAATGTCCAGGGCGTAGGAGTCGTCGCTGGAATAATTCGGCACGCGGAACCCCAGCATGACGAAGGGGACTTGCGCCTCACGTTTTAAGAGAAAACGCCGTTCGCCGCGCTGCTCCGGCTCGACCGCCAGCGTGGCCTTCGGACTCGGACCCTTGGGAATCGGTTCGAAGAGGTGTTTGATGGTCGGGAGTAAAGAGTCCGCCTTGATATCACCCACCACGATCAGCGTGGCATTATTCGGCGAATAGTAGGTGTCGTAGTGGCGCTGCAAATCGTCCAGCGACATGGCATCTAAGTCGGCGAACCAACCGATGACCGGCCAGTGGTAGGGGTGGCTGAAATAGGCCTGCGCGAAGAGCGCCTCGACTAGAGCCCCTTGGGGATCGTCTTCCGTGCGCAGCCGGCGTTCTTCCTTCACAACTTCGCGCTCGGTTTGAAACTCGTTGTTGTCGAGGATCAGTCCCTGCATTCGATCCGCTTCCATTTCCAAAGCGAGTTCGACGCGATCGGCTGCGAGGTTCTCAAAGTAGGCGGTAAAATCCTGGCTCGTAAAGGCGTTATCGACCCCGCCGTTTTTCCGGATGATCCGGGAAAAGGAGCCCTTTGGATACTTCGCCGTGCCTTTGAACATCATGTGTTCGAGCATATGAGACAGCCCGGCCCGGCCCATCACTTCGTTGCGCGAGCCCACTTTGTACCAGACCTGCACGGTCGCGACTGGGGCCTTGGGGACCTCAACAAGTAGGACCTTCATCCCATTAGACAAGAGATATTCGTGGGGCTCAGCCGCGTAGCTCGTTCCGGTCCATAGGCAGAGAGTGAGTACGGCGAAGAGGACTGATCGATGACTGTGGTGTTGTGACTTCATAGTTGGGTGAGTCGCACGAGGCATGCTAACAACGGGATTCGATTTGTGTCAAGGCAACGGACGCCTGGCCGGCCGGAACATTGCCCAATTGGCCGCAGGCGCCCAGCACGTCGCGTCCCCGGCTTTTACGAATGAACGCGTCGATGCCGGCGCGGGTCAGTATCGCCTGGAATGTGAATACGCGATTATCGGCCGGTCTACGGAAGACGTTCCCTGGAAATTCATTGAACGGAATTAAATTCACTTTACACCGGATGCCTGTAAGTAGCTTCATTAGGCGCCGGGCGTCGTCATCGCTGTCGTTCACACCGGCAAGCAGGACATATTCAAACGTCAACCGTCGCATGGGAGGGAGCGGATATCGTCGGCAGGCGGCCATGAGGGTTTTGAGCGAGGCGATCTGACTGGCTGCGGGCATCAACTGTTGCCGCTGCTCCTCTGTCGTGCCGTTCAAAGAAATCGCCAGATTCACCCCGAGCGCAGCCACGTCTTTCAACCGGGTGGCAAGTCCCGCAGTTGAGACCGTAATGCGGCGCGGCGACCAGCCCAGTCCCCACGATTTGTTTGTCAGGCAGCGGATTGCGGCGGACAGCGCCTCACTATTTGCCAGTGGCTCGCCCATGCCCATGAACACGAGGTTAGTGAGCCGTTCTTCGCCGGTGAGCTGATCCTGGGCGGTCAGTACCTGATCGACGATTTCATGTGCTTTGAGATTACGCTTCAACCCCATCGTGCCGGTCAAGCAGAAGCCACAGTCCAGCATACAGCCGACCTGTGTCGAGACGCAGAGTGTCAGCCGATCTTCATCGGGAATCAGGACCGTTTCAATGCGCAAGCTATCATTGAGTGTCAGCAGTAATTTGCGCGTACCATCGGATGATTGGAGGACCGTGCAGTTCTGCGTGCGTTGAATGGTTGCAACGGCGGTGAGTCTCTCACGATCGTTCTGTGAAAGATCCGTCATCTGCGCGATGTTGCGAGCCCGGTGTTGATAGAGCCAGCGCAGAATCTGCCCCGTCCGATACCCAGGCCAGTCGAAGCCACGGACAAGCGTGGTCATCTGGGCCTCGGTCAGACTCAGTAAGTTTGTCTGTGGCTGTGATGGTTCAGTCATCGGGATACGTCTGCTCAGATAATGAGGGATCACAGTACCACAGGGGACGGGGCATCGGCAGCACCTGTTCACCAAAAGCTTCCTAATCATGCACTGCCCCTCCTACCCCTGCGGTCTATAATGTGTTACTACATTTGGCTATGAAGATCGCGTCTCTCTCGTTACTCATTTCCTCAGTGATCTTTACCCTGTTAGGGACTTCCCTTGACCGGGCGCTGGCTTCGCAAGTGAGTAATGGAGACGCCTCTGCTGCCGGTTCTTGCGAATCTGCCGAAGAGTGCTTTGCTGCGGCGGCACAGCCCAAGGAGCGATTAGGTAATCAACTGACCAAAGAGCAAGTCTCGGCACTCAAGTTAGAGCGATTGCGCTTAATCACGGAGCGTTTCCCCGGTTCGGTCTGGGCGAAGCGTGCGGGGGTATTGTCCGGTGTGTTGCTGGTTGAGCGAAATCCCGCAGCGGCCATGCCGTTTTTACGGGCGGGTCAACGTGATCTTCCCGTGCTCGACGATTACCTGCGTCTCTGGATGGGCGAGGCGATGCTGCACCTGGGCGATGCGAAAGAGGCTGCCGGACTGTTCGAGAGTGTGGTCCAGGCGGTGCCGGATTCCAATTTGAGCAGTCTTGTGGCGCTCCGTGCCGGAGAAGCCTGGTATCAAGCGGCGAGTTGTCCGGAGGCGCTGGGATGGCTTGCGAAGGCGGTGACGAACAACGATAAAGACAAAGATCCTCTTGTGCCGAAAGCGTGGCTTCGTATGGCGGCTTGTTATCTTCGGGCCGGTCAAGTTGCCGAAGGACGGACGACGCTCAAGCAACTGTGGGTCCGGTTCGCCTATGCGCCGGAGGCGAAAGAGGCGGAGGCGCTGTTGCTGACAAATCTTGGCGGGGAACCGTGGGCTGCATCGTCGGAGGATCATTTCAATCGGGCGCAGTCGTTTCTCGGCCAGGCGTTGCATGCGGAGGCGATTGAGGAGCTGAAAAAGTTTTTGACGATGGAGCCGGGCTCGCCGCATCGCGGGAGTGCGAAGCTCAAGCTCGGCGTCGCGCAGGTGCGGCTGAAGCAATACGATCAGGCCCGCGAAACGTTTCGGGCGCTCATGGCCGAGCATGTGGCGGAATCCGATGAAGCCACGGTCTGGCTGGCGCGAGTCTACCTGCGGCAGACAACGGGGGCGAAGCTGCTGGAGCTGAGCCGGTCGTTGGATAAGCTGTCGTTGTCGGCGGAGCAGAAGGGGCAGATCAACATCTTTGCCGGGATCTGGCTGGAAGATCAAAAGCAGTTTAATGAAGCAATCGCCAAATATCGGTTGGTGACGAAGGCAGGGGAGCCGGCAACCCAGCGGGCAGAGGCGTCCTGGCGCGTGGGATGGGCTCTCTACCGCATGGCTCGGTACAAAGAGGCCATCGAAGTCTGGCAACATATCGTCGATCAGCGCGACAGCGATTATGAACCGCAGGCGCTCTATTGGATTGCCCGTTCCCTGACGCAGATCCAGAATGGGCGGGCGCGCGATGTCTATGCGCAACTGTGCCGGCAATACCCCTTCACGTACTACTGCCAGCTGGCCAGGGAGCAGGCGCCTGATGCGGTGGTTGAAATTGGAGGCCAGGCTGCGCCCTCGACGGTGGCGGAATCGCCGATTACGGAAGTTGTCGCGCCTTCGTTGATGAAATTTGCAGAAGTGGAGCAGCAGCCGGCCTATCGTCGGGCGTTGGAGCTGAAGATGTTGGGGCTTGAAGCCGATGCGGCGCGTGAACTGGCGGCTCTCACCGAGCAATATACCCGTGACCCGGATGTCTTGATGACGCTCTCGATGCGGTTGAACGAGGTGGGGGCGTATAACCACGCGCTGCGTTTAGCCCGTGCCCGGTTTCGCGAAAAGTTGGAGCGTACCGGTGGAACGGTGGCTCCTGGTCTCTGGAGCGTAGCCTATCCCACCGGTTTGATCCCGACGATCAAAACGCAGGGATTGAATGGCGTGAATCCCTATTTGGTCGCGGCCATTATTCGGGAAGAGAGTCAGTACGATGTGCGAGCGGTGTCGCGGGTGGGTGCAATTGGTTTGATGCAGGTCATGCCGGCCACGGCGAATCAAGTCGCGCAGCGGCATCATTTTCCTGCGGTAACCAGGGAAGATCTCTTTGATCAGGAGACGAATGTGCGGATCGGGGCCCGGTATGTCGAGCAATTGTTGGCCCAGTTCTCCGGGAATGTGGTTCACACGATCGCCGCCTACAACGCGGGGCCGATTGTCGTGGGCAATTGGGCGGAACAGCATCGCGGGCGCAGCCAGGATGAATTTGTCGAACTGATCCCGTTTCAGGAAACGCGTCAGTATGTGAAGAGGGTCTTGCGGAGCTTTAAGGAATATCTTCGATTGGCTGGCAGCGCCGGTCCGGTTTCTTGACAAGATGTAGTGAAGTTTTTATAGTGCCCCACAATCTATTGGGTTTATTGGGAGATTTTGAGCATGGCGTTGGATCGTCTCGATGCATTGGAAAGCCGGATTCGTGAGCTGGTGAAACTTGTTCAAGAATTCAAGAAGAAGAATGCGTTGTTAGAGGATGAGCTGAAGGCGACGCGCCAGCGCCTCTCCTCACAAGACGACATGAATCGACAGTGGGAACAGGAGCGGGTGGACATCAAGGCGCGTATTGAGCGAGTGATGGGTGAGATCGATTTGTTGGAATGTTTGGACGATTCCAAGGAGGTGGCTCTTGACTAAGACCATTGATGTGGAAATTTATGGCCAGCGGTATTCCATTCGTGGTGAGGCGGATGATGTGTATATTCGCCGGCTTGCGAGTTTCGTGGATGAGCACATGCGGACGTTGGCTGAGGGGATGAAGACCGCAACGCCCTCCAAGTTGGCGGTCTTGACGGCTATCAATTTGGCCCATCAATTCTTCGAGTCGGAAAAGAAGCGAACCCAAGGCGAGGCCGATGTCGATCGCCGGATGGAGACGTTGATGGAATCCATCGAGGAACAGATGCCGATTTCATTCTTCAGGTGAGTTTCACCTTGCTTTCGGAAAAGGCCTTTGTTATCGTGGGTCTAGTGTCTTTACGTTATGCGTGTGTCGAGTGATGAGGAATCGGTTTCCAGGAACATCATCCAGAACAGAATGTGTGATCGAGATAGTCGAATGATCAACGCACAAGAGAACAGCGGTGTATCTGTGTATGCAGTCCTAGTACGGTGGATGCTCACCTTGTGGGTAATCCCCGTTAGGCGGTTCGTGTGGACGATCGTAGATTGGTGTGTGGACATGTTTGTGAGTGTGTCGCGCGCTGTCGGTCGTGAGTTGCACGTTCAGCCTGTGCTTGCAGTGATCCCTCGTCGGCAGAGAATGAGAGTGTGGGTTCGAGAGTCTCGGCCGAATGGGAGAGGATACAGATACGCAGGTGGTCGGTCTTCTGGTTCCCGTGTGCGATCGCGTTTGGGATGATCGTGTTCCCGGTTTAGGCCTCCCTCGTTTTCGCTCCACCCTCGCATAGCGCTGCATTGCTAACAGATTGCAGAGAATAGGCGATCTGGCCTGTTTTCTCCATGAAGGGGGTGCTCCCATTTCTACCTCACTCGTTGCCTACATACTCTGTGGACTCATCGGGGCTCTGATCGGTGCCGGACTGCTTGAAGCGGTTCGTCGTCAGCTCGGTACAGCCAAACGAACGGAAGCGGAAGATCAAGCGAAGCAAATTACCCAAAACGCCCAGCGTGAGGCCGAAACGCTGATCAAGGAAGCCAAGCTCGAGTCGAAGGATCTGATCTTCCAAGCCAAGACTGATTTGGAAAAAGAGCAGAAGGTCCGGTTTGCTGAGTTGGCCGTGACGGAAAAACGGCTTGTTCAACGTGAAGAGAACTTGGATCGGAAGCTTGCGGCGATCGAGAAGCGAGAAGCGGACACGCAGAAGCGGGATCAAGAGTTTGCGCGGCGTGAAGAAGGGCTCGCCAAGAAAGAAGCGGCCTGCGCCAAGGTTGAGCGTGAGCATCGCGAGGCGCTCGAACGAGTGGCCGGGATGACGGGTGATGAGGCCAAGAAGCAATTGATGGTTGAAATGGAAAGTCAGGCCCGCCTCGAGGCGGCGGGGTTTGCCAAGCGGACATTGGAAGAGGCACGTGAGAATTCCGAACGGGAAGCCCGCGAAATTATTACCAGCTCGATTCAGCGCGTCGTGCGCGACTACGTGGCGGAATCCACGATCTCTGTGGTCCAGATCCCCAATGACGCGATGAAAGGCCGGATCATCGGTCGGGAAGGGCGGAACATTCGGGCGATCGAGGCGGCGACGGGCATCGATTTGATCATCGATGAAACGCCGGAAGCGGTGATCATCTCAGGGTTCGATCCGTTGCGGCGCGAAATCGCCAAAGTGTCGCTTGAACGGCTGATGCACGATGGGCGGATCCATCCAACACGCATCGAAGAAATCGTCGAAAAGGTGAAGGTTGATATCGATAAGTTGATGTACGAGGAAGCCGAGAAGATTATTTTCGAACTGGGTCTTTCCGATTTCCATCCGGAACTGATCAAAGTGTTGGGACGCTTGAAGTACCGGACGAGCTATGGTCAGAACAATCTGTATCATGCGCGTGAGGCCGCCTATATTTGCGGGATCATGGCGTCGGAGCTGGGTCTCGATGTCAAGCTGGCGCGTCGCGGGGCGTTGCTCCATGACATCGGCAAAGCGGTCAGTCACGAAGAGGAAGGTCCACATGCGATGCTCGGCGCGGAGATCGCCAAGAAGTACGGTGAGTCCGCGAAGATCGTCAACGCAATTGCGGGACACCATGAACAGGTGGAGCCGATCTGTCCGGAGAGCGTGTTGGTCGCGGCTGCCGAAGCGCTGTCTGCCGCGCGGCCTGGCGCACGACGCGAGGCGTTGGAGTCGTACGTGAAACGGTTGGAGAAGCTGGAGGCGCTCGCCACAGCGTATAAGGGCGTCCAAAAGGCGTATGCGATTCAAGCGGGTCGGGAGATTCGCGTGATTGTGCGCCAAGAGGATATTACCGACACGGAGTCGTTCCAGCTGTCACGGGACTTGGCGAAGAAGATCGAGCAGGAGTTGACCTATCCCGGACAGATCCGGGTGACTGTGATTCGAGAGAGCCGGTATGTGGAGTACGCGAAGTGAAGATCCTCTATATCGGCGACATCATGGGAGAGCCGGGTCGCCGGGCAGTGGGACGGATGGTTCCGCGCGTGGTCTCTCAGCGACAGGTGGATGTCGTCATCGGGAACGGGGAGAATGTGGCAGGGGGCTTCGGGATTACGCCTGAACTGGCGGAAGAGCTCTTTGAGATGGGCTTGTCCGTCATCACGACCGGGAATCATGCCTGGGATAAAAAGGAAATACTCGACTATTTTCCGCGTGAGCCGCGCTTGTTGCGTCCAGCCAACTATCCCGCCGGTGTTCCGGGCAACGGCAGCTGCGTTGTCGAAACAGCCGGCGGGGAAAAGCTGGCAGTACTTCAGTTGATGGGGCGAGCCTATATGCCGACGCTCGACTGTCCGTTTCAAGTGGCCAAGCGGGAAGTGGCGAAGCTGAAGCGGGAAACGGCGGCGGTACTCGTCGACATACATGCCGAAGCGACGTCGGAAAAGATGGCAATGGGACATTATCTCGACGGTGATGTCGTCGCGGTGGTGGGGACGCACACGCATGTGCAAACGGCCGATGAGCAGATCTTGCCGAAAGGTACGGCCTATCTGACGGATATCGGTATGACCGGTCCGTTGCATGGTGTCATCGGAGTCAAAAAAGAACTCGCGATTGAAAAGTTTCTCACCGGGATGCCGAAACGATTTGAAGTTGCTTCCGGGCCCACGGTGTTTTGCGCTGTGTTGATTGAGGTGGATGCGCAACTCGGAAAGGCGATTTCGATCGAACGGATTCGGATCATCGATTAAGGGAGATCTCACCACGGGCTTCAGAATACCTACGTCGCTCTCCTCTCCAGCCTCTTCGGTCAGGCAGGTTCATACTGTCTCGGAATTGACCAGTCTCGTACGGTCCACGCTTGAATCCAGTTTCACCGAGGTGTGGCTGGAAGGTGAAGTGTCGAACCTCCGTGCTCCTGCATCCGGTCATCTCTATTGCACGCTCAAAGACGAGTCGAGCCAGATTCGCGCTGTCCTTTTCAGGACGACCGCGGCGCGGCTGCGCTTCGCGCTTGAGGATGGGCTCCATGTCGTTGCCCGTGGGCGAGTGACCGTGTATGAGCCGCGCGGGGAATACCAGATCATTGTGGACTACGTTGAGCCTAAGGGGCGCGGGGCTCTGCAGCTGGCCTTTGAGCAGCTGAGGACCCGGCTTGCGGAAGAAGGGCTGTTTGACGAAGACCGCAAGCGGCCGCTTCCTGAACTGCCACGGACCGTTGGTCTCGTGACGTCGCTGAGCGGCGCCGTGATTCGTGATATGTTGACGGTGCTGTATCGTCGTTGCCCTACGCTGCATATCATCATTGTTCCCGTTCAGGTGCAAGGTGAGGGTTCGGCCGAACGGATTGCCTCAGCCATCCAGATGCTCAGCGAGTCTGGCTTGGTGGAGGTGATGATTGTCGGGCGTGGGGGCGGTTCGCTTGAAGATCTCTGGAGTTTCAACGAAGAGGTCGTGGTGCGGGCGATTATCGCATCGCGAGTTCCGGTTGTTTCCGCTGTCGGGCATGAGACGGATGTTACGCTGGCAGACTTTGCGGCTGATCTTCGGGCGCCGACACCATCGGCTGCTGCTGAGGCGGTGGTGCCTGTCTTGGCTCAGATCGTGAGCCGATTGGCTGAATTGTCGGCTCGGCTTCAGCAAGTGATCGGTCGGAGGATGGAGGAAGAGCGCCAGCGGTTGCGATTGGCGACTCATCAAATCGCGGCGGTGCGTGTTCGAGTGCAGGAAGAGATCCAACGGGTTGATGCGACGGTATACGAGATGTCGGCGGCAGTTCGTTTGGTGCTGCAGGTCGGGCAGGACAGAATAGTTCGTGCTCACCAGGGGTTGATGGCGGGGAGCCCTCATGCTCGTGTGCGTCATGGACTGGCCGTTGTTCCACAGCTGGCGGCACGGCTCTATCGGGGTACTCGCGGGATCGTAGAGGCTCGCACGCAACGGGTCCAATCGTGCGCCGCTCGCTTGCACGCACTGAGCCCTTTGGCGACATTGGGGCGAGGCTATAGCGTTCTCCAGCACGCACGCACCGGTGATGTGATTCGGGGCGTGGGTGATGTGAACGTTGGGGAGGAGTTTCAGGCGAAGTTGATCGATGGACGATTGCTGTGCATCGTGAAAGCAGGAGTGCCGGATTCTCTGATTTAAAATCGGCTGAGGAGCCGCTATACTTTATCAATACTGGATCAAGAGGAGTCGACTGTGGCGGCAGTGAAGTTTGAACAAGCGATGGCTCGGTTGGAAGCGATTGTGGGGCAATTGGAACATGGCGATCTTTCGCTGGATGAATCGCTCAAGATCTTTGAAGAAGGAATACGCCTCTCGAAAAACTGTCTGAAGGTGCTGGAAGAGGCTGAACGGAAAGTGGAAGTGCTGGTTCAGGATACAAACGGCAAAAAACAGTTACGGGCATTTTCCCTCGACGATGATGCTGATGAGGCTTCTCTTGAGCCATAGGCGTTCTGCATCTGTCCGGATGGTCCTCACATAGTCCTTTTACGCATTCAACCATGGTGAATCAAGCACGTCCGGTGAAAGATCGGCTCGACCGAGTACTGGTTGCGCGAGGTCTTGCCCAAAGCCGGGATGTGGCAGTTCGGATGATCCTTGCCGGAGAAGTTCGGCTCGATGGCGCACTTTCAGACAAGCCTGCAAAGTTAGTTCCGCTTGATGCGACGATTGACGTCGTTTCTCATGCGACTCGGTTTGTGAGTCGGGGAGGGGAGAAGCTCATCGGCGCTCTTGAGGCTTGTGCCATTAATCCGCAGGGAGCCGTCTGCCTTGATGTGGGATGTTCTACGGGCGGATTCACCGATTGTCTGCTGCAGCGTGGTGCCGCGCGTGTATATGCCGTGGATGTTGGGTATGGACAGTTTGATTGGCGTCTTCGCCAGGATCCTCGGGTCATTTTGCATGAGCGGACGAATATACGCTACGTGGATCGAGCGCTTATTCCCGAGCCGGTCTCTCTCGTGGTAATCGACGTGTCATTTATCTCACTTACCATGGTACTGCCTCCCGTCATGCAGTTCCTGCGGCCTGGTGCCGTCGTAATTGCGTTAGTGAAGCCGCAATTCGAAGTGGGAAAGGGGCAGGTTGGCCGCGGGGGAATCGTTCGCGATGAGGCGCAGCGGCAAGCTGTGCTGCAACGGATTTTGGCTTGTGCTGAGGGGCTTGGACTAACTCAGAAGGCGACTCTTGATTCTCCGATCCGTGGGAAGAAGGGGAACCTCGAGTTTCTTAGTATTTTCGAGTTTAATAAAAACGTTTATGCTAATAAAGAGTCAGATTTAAGAGGTGGCGTGTGAAGCGTTGGAGGACTGCATGAAGGTCTTAGTGACAGGTGGTGCCGGGTTCATTGGTTCGCACGTGGTCGATCGCCTGGTAGAGGAAGGGCACGACGTTGTCGTCGTGGATAATCTTTCCACAGGAAAGCGGAAGAATGTGAATCGTGCTGCGAATCTTTATAAATTAGATATCCAGAGCTCACGGTTGGAGCGGGTCTTTCGAAATGAGCGGCCCAATGTTGTCATCCACTTGGCCGCGCAGGTGAGCGTGAGAAACTCTGTTGCGGACCCTGTATTTGACGCGCAGGTAAATATTCTCGGTACGATGAATGTGGTGCATCAGGCGGTTCAGCATGGAGCGAGGAAGGTAGTGTTTTCCTCTTCGGGCGGGGCCATCTACGGCGAGCAAGATATGTTTCCTGCTCCGGAGAGCCATCCAACGAACCCGCTCTCGCCATACGGAATCAGTAAGTTGTGCGGGGAGCATTACTTGTCGTACTTCCAGCGTACCAGCGGTATTCAAACGGTCAGTCTGCGGTACGCCAATGTGTATGGGCCAAGGCAGGATCCGGAGGGCGAGGCGGGCGTTGTGGCCATCTTTATCCAAAAGATGTTGAACAATGAGCAGCCCATCATCAACGGGAATGGGCGCCAGACGAGAGACTTCGTGTTTGTGGACGACGTAGCCGAGGCGAATCTTGCCGCAATGGGGCAGGAGACTCAGGGGGTTTACAACGTCGGTACAGGTGTCGAGACGTCCATCAATGAGTTGTTCAGGTTACTGGCAACTTTGACGGGTGCTACATCAAAAGAAGTGCATGGACCGGCTAAAAAGGGGGAGCAACTAAGGAGCCTTGTCGATCCTGCTAAAATCCGACAAGCGCTTGGTTGGGAGATGAAGGTGGATCTTCCTGATGGGCTCAAGCGAACCGTAGCTTTTTTTAGGGAGAAGATGAGCTAGCGGGAAGCTTCTGATGATCCGCTTCCCGCATCCCAAAACCCTCATGCACAGTTGGAGATTTGGCAAGCCTGCCGGGGTTCTCAGTAGCGCGGAACTGCGTTATCTACCTGAATCGACCAGGCATCTATTCCGCCTACTAGGTTTTTTACGTTAGCAAACCCCTGCTGAACCAAGAAGCCTGTTGCGTCAGCGCTTCGCATGCCGTGATGGCAATAGGCGATGATCTCCGTATTTTTATCCAGCTTTGTCAGCGCTTGAGGTAGTGTGCCCAAGGGGATGAGCATGGACCCCTCTAGTTTTGCTAAGGCATGCTCCCATGGTTCCCTTACGTCCAGGAGAACGAGTTTATCACCCTTATCGAGTCTGGTCTTCAGTTCTTTCACTCCAATGGAATAACTCATCAAAATCCTCCTCTTGAACTAGAAGTTGCATCATAAGGGACTCTCGAAATGGCTGTCAAATTCATGAGCTATTGAGTCCAATCGATTATTATGGGCTATGTTTTATCGAATTGGCCAAGTTGCCGGTCTTGGGAAAAACGACAATTTTTTGACATCCTTGTCAAGAATGTGGACAACCTGTTTCAGTTATAACACTTTATCAATGTGCGGTGCGGAGATGAGCAGGTAGATGTATTGTAACATATTGATTTTAATGAATGTATGAATGATATGACGATAGTTGTAGGGGTATAGAAGTTGCGTTATTCATTAAGAAGTGATGTTAGATCAGTTGACAATAACGGTTCAAGTTTGAATGGTTGATGGTTTGGTTAGGACTCAGTAGTCCTTCTTGAGATTAAGTATGCCGATTACCAAGAGTGAAATAATTGTAGTTTTTGTGACGGTTCCTGGCCTGAGGGAAGGAAGTCGGATTTCAAGGGCAGTTTTGACTTCTCGCTTGGCCGCTTGTGTGAATGTCATTCCGGGGATTCGGTCAATGTACCAGTGGAAGGGCAAGATAGTTCAGGAGAAAGAGGCCATGCTAGTCCTGAAGACCACAAGATCCCGGTACCGTAAGCTCGAGCAGAAGATAAAACAGCTGCATCCCTATGAAGTGCCAGAAGTAATTGCCATTCCGCTGATTTGTGGATCATCACAATATATAGAATGGGTGACGAAAGAAGTGGTCAATAGGTAGTGGCATGGGGGACGGGAGCGAGCTCTGGTTTCATTACTATCAAAAGGGTTGACCCTTCATAAAGAGACGGGTAGACTACGACGCTATCTAGCTAAGTAAGGGTCTCCCAAGATTGAGGGAGTGAATATCATGGGGCAAACGCAAAACCAGGAAAGCAGTGACGCCTACACAGTCGTAATTTTCCGTGGCTCTACGGCAAAACCCCTTCGTTTTAGCTTTCCAAGGAAATTCGTTCGTAAGCTATTGATAGTTGGATGTATTGTTGTCATTGCCGATCTTCTTGTTGTTTCTCACTATGTCATCAGGACTGGGGAAGTCTGGGAGCTTTCCGCATTCCGTTCAGAAGCTATGAGCGCCCGCGAACAGACCGCGGCATTCTCCTCTGCCGTTGATGACTTGAAAAAACGAATTGGGGCAATGAAAGAGGTAAATCAGCGACTCAGGGTCATGCTGGGCATTGAAGTTCCCAAGTCTGGTGATATGGCCAATGGTCGAGGGGGAGAAGAGACTCCTTTACCTGAAGGAAGTCTGGTTCCTGGCTCGATTAATGGAAAGGGATCAGATGAGGCCGCATCGTTATCCAGCACTAATGGAGCGATGTCTGTCGTCGGAGTTGGCCCAGCAGCAACACACGCTGTAGGTGAAAAGGATACAGAAGCGGCAGTTGCCTCAGTTAAAGAGGGGCTTGATTGGCTGACTAAGGAAGCAAGTAACCAGGAGCAGGTTCTTAACGAGTTGTCTCAGGCTGCTGAGCAGCGGTCGTCACGATGGGCTGCTACTCCCTCAATTTGGCCTGTTAAGGGCTGGGTAACTTCAGGTTTTGGGCCACGGATTTCTCCCTTCACGGAGAAGCCAGCGTGGCATGATGGGCTGGATATCGGAGCTGCTGCCAACGCCCCGGTGCAGGCTCCAGCTCAAGGTAGGGTCACATCAGTCGGATTTGATCCGAAGCTCGGTAATTTAGTACGGCTCGACCATGGGTTTGGGATTGAAACGATTTATGGTCACTTGGCAAAGTCCCTTGTAAAGGAGGGCCAGCGGGTGAAGCGTGGTGATGTGGTCGGGTTAGTAGGAAGCACTGGTTTGGCAACCGGCCCCCATCTTCACTATATGGTTAAGGTCAACGGGCAGGCGCTTGACCCCAACAAGTATATTCTTGAGTAGGCTTTTCCCCACTCGATAGGTTGTCTCCTCTATGACGGGCTCGAGGGAAACCTCGAGCCCGTCTTTTTTCCTGCTTCCTTCCTCTGGCCTCCTCGTAGAGGCGTAGTGTAGATTGCGCAGTACATCCTTCATTCGCATCCTATTGTCACGAGGTTATTGTGACTGATCTCCAAATTGCCCGGTCCGTTAGACCTCGACCGATTCTCGATATTGCTGAACAGCTTGGCTTGCAAGCCGACGAAGTCGCAACATTCGGCTCGACCAAGGCAAAAATCTCATTGGGGGCATTGAATCGCCTCAAGGATCGCCCGTTAGGGCGGTATATCTTGGTGACAGCGATTAACCCGACTCCCCTTGGCGAAGGAAAGACGACGACATCGATTGGGCTGGCGATGGGACTTTCCCGGTTGGGCAAGCGCGCGGCTGTGACGCTCAGGCAGCCATCCCTTGGTCCGGTATTTGGAATCAAAGGTGGCGGCACCGGAGGCGGGCGTGCTCAGGTGCTTCCCATGGAGGAGATTAATCTGCATTTTACCGGTGATGCCCATGCGGTCGCTACGAGCCACAATCTTCTCTCCGCATTCCTGGACAATCATCTCTTCCACGGCAACGAGCGAGGATTGGACATAGAGCGAATTACCTGGCCCAGAACGTTGGGGGTCAGCGATCGTGCGCTTCGTCAAGTGATGGTTGGTGAAGAGACGCAGCGACATAGAGGCCAGTTTGTGATTACCGAGGCGTCTGAAATCATGGCCGTATTGGCCTTGGCATCGAGCCAAGCGGACCTCCGTCAACGGCTCGGCAGGATCATGGTGGGAGTGAAACGATCCGGGGCCGTCGGAACCGCCGAAGAATTCGGCTGTGCGGGGGCCATGGCGGTTTTATTAAAGGATGCCCTGCTGCCCAATCTGGTACAGACGTTAGAGGGAACGCCGGCGTTTGTGCATACCGGGCCGTTCGGCAATATCGCTCATGGCAATTGCTCCATTCTGTCCGATTCCGTGGCGCTTCGATGCGCGGATTACGTGGTCACGGAGGCCGGGTTCGGGAGTGATCTGGGCGCCGAGAAGTTTTTCAACATCAAGTGTCGGGTGTCAGGATTCAAGCCGGCCGCGGCTGTCGTAGTGGCGACCTTGCGAGCCCTGAAGCTGCATGGTGCAGGAGGAGTTGCCAAAGCCGGCGCGCCGTTACCCATTGGATTGACCGGTCCTAATATGCCTGCCCTGGAGAAGGGCTTTGCGAATCTGGAGCAACATATTGCCAACGCTCGAGCCCACGGCATTCCGGTCGTTGTTGCGGTCAACGCGTTCAAGGACGATGTACCTGCCGAATTGGAATGGGTGCGGAGCCGGTCTCGTGAGGTTGGCGCGATTGATGCCGCAGTCTCGACTCATTGGGCGGATGGCGGACGAGGCGCTGAGCAACTGGCCGATGCCGTGGTTCGTGCCGTGGAGCAGCCTGCCAACTTCACCCATCTCTATGATGTGAAGTGGCCGATTCGGAAGAAGATCGAAACGATCGCTACGAAGATGTACGGGGCAGCCGGAGTCAGCTTTGAGCCGGAGGCGGATCGGCAGATCGATGCGACCGAGGGGCTTGGGTTTGGGCAGCTTCCCGTCTGTATGGCAAAGACGCCGCTCTCGCTGTCGCATGATCCGGCGCTGAAAGGTAGACCCACGGGGTTTACGGTTCCGATCAAGGAATTGCGCATCCTCGCGGGAGCTGGATTTGTGACGGCGGTGTGCTCGGGAATTCAGTTGATGCCCGGCTTGCCGAAGAAACCGGCCGGCGAACGGATTGACCTGGATCCGGTGAGCGGAGAAATTGTCGGGCTTTCGTAGTGGGCGTTAGCGCTGTCTCAGATAGCGGAAGAACTCTGAATCCGGGCTCATCACCAGGGTCGACTTATCTTTGAACGTTTTCTTGTAGGCTTCCATCGAACGGGTGAATTCGAAGAACTTCGGATCTTGCCGATAAGCATCGGCATAGACCTTAAACGCTTTCGCATCTCCGGCTCCCCGTAACTCTTCAGACTCCTTATAGGCCTGGGCCAGAATGATCTCTCGATCTTTCTCCGCTTCAGACCGAATCTTCTGCGCTTCCTCTGCGCCTTCCGCACGGTATTGCTTCGCCTGCCGTTCCCGTTCAGCTTGCATGCGGGCGAATACAGCCTTTTCATTCTGCTCAGGGAGGTCGGCGCGCTTGATTCGCACATCCTGAATTTCGATTCCATAGGCGGAGGCCTTCTCATTCGATCGTTGTGTCACGATCTTCATGAGGTCGTGTCGGCCGGTGGCGACGATCTCCAGGAGGTCGTGGCGTCCGAGTTCGACACGGAGTTCTGAATAAATAATATCGTGCAACCGCTGGAGCGCCCCGCGTTGACTTTGAAAGTTTTGATAGACCTTCAAGGGATCAACGATTCGCCATTTGGCATAGTTGTCGAGCAGAAGGGTCTTCTTGTCCTGCGTAATTACGTCTTGGGGGTCCGAGTCGTAGTCCAGCAAGCGCTTATCGAAGTAGGTGACCTCTTGAATAAAAGGTACTTTTGCGTATAGCCCCGGTTCGGTGAGATTGCGCTTCGGCTTTCCGAGTTCGACCACAATCGCGTTCTGAGTGATATCGACGATGAAGAGCGGTGAGGCCCCTAGTAAAAACAGGCCTCCGACAACGACGAGCAGCGCGATAGTCAGGCCTTGCTTCGTCATGGCTTCTGTTCCTCTGCGGGAGCGTTGGTCCGCGATTTGAGTCGATCGAGCGGTAGGTAGGGGAGGACGCGCTCTCCCCCTTTCCCATCGATGATTACTTTGTCGATATTGGGCAAAATTTCTTCCATCGTTTCAATATAGAGCCGCTTGCTGATGATATCTTTGGCTTGGTTATATTCTTTGAGCGTGGCGACGAACCGGTTGGCCTCTCCCTGTGCGCGATTCAGTCGCGCCTGGGCGTAGCCCTTGGCCTGGTTCACGACCTGTGCCGCTTCGCCTTTGGCTTTGGGGAGGATGTCGTTGCGATAGCTTTGAGACTGGTTGATCAGCTTCTCGCGATCTTCCTTGGCATTAGTCACGTCTTTGAAGGCCGCCGCGACAGCTTCCGGCGGATCCACATCCTGCAGCTGAATCGCGGCGATCTGAACGCCGCTCTGATATTGGTCGAGAATGGATTGCAGCAATACCAAAGTGTCTTGTTGGATCTGGGCTTTGCCGGTGGTGAGGGCTTCGTCGATTTTGCTCTTGCCGACGACTTCACGCATCGACGCCTCGGCGGCTTTGCCGATCGTCTCATGGATTTCTGCGACGCTGAAGAGATAGTTCGCAGACTCCTTAATCTTGTATTGCACGATGAACTCGATGGCCAGGATGTTCATGTCGCCGGTGAGCATCAAGGCTTCTTGCGCCAGCATTTGCTGGCGCCCCTGCCGGTCTGTACGGAATCCCACTTCAATACGGTGAAGTTTTTCAACTTTCGGTTGCAGCACCGATTCGATCAGGGGGATTTTCCCGTGCGGGCCAGGGCCAACCGTACGAACGGGAATGCCGAAGCGTTTGACGACGCCTTCTTCATCCGGCGCGACAATAAAGGCGCTCTGCCAGGCGACAAAGACCAACAAGCCTACGAGCAGCAGGCTTTTCATTCCGCCGGAGGGAATGAGTCCGGACAGCTGCGACTGCGCCTGTTTCAGCGCATCGTCGAGCTTATCGTTCTTTTTATTCCAGGGATCGTTGGGATTCCAGACCATAGATGTCTTGGGGATGGTGGATAGTCGTGAACGGGTATCACACTAGCAGAGTGGATCGTGTGACGCAACCGACCGGCCGGGGCCTCGTCAGGATGTGACGTGTGCTTGCTAAAAGAAGGGCGAGGGTTCTCGTGAGATTACGATGTCACGGATCCGCCGCAGGACGAGCCTGTTCCCGCTGTGCAGCCGTAGCAATGATTGCGCGTCACGATCTGCCGTCGATTGAGAAGTGCCGGACTGAAATCACGAATGTGAGCCGGCGCGCCGTGATCCACCGGCAGTTCCAGCATTTGATTGAAGTCGCAATCGTAGAGCCCGCCGTCCCAACTCACCGACAGCGTATAGCGGCACATGACACCGGTCGCCGCGGTCGGATTAAACGCATTGGCCAGCCGCTCCATGTAGCCGGCATAGCTTCCGCTGTCGACCAGAAACTCCAGAAACCGGCTCACCGGCATATTGGTGATGGTGTAGAGGTGATTAAACTCCACACCGTGTCTGGTGCGGAGCTCCTTCCTGAATTGGGCTTCGATCGCCTCCTGCTTCGGTGGGAGAAAGGCGCCTACCGGGTTATGCACCAGATTGAGCAGTAGGCCACTTCCTTCGCGTCCATATCCGAGCTGGTTCAAGAGGCGAAGCGCGTCAATGGATTTGTCGAAGATGCCTTCGCCGCGTTGCGCATCGGTCTGACTGGCCCGGTAGTAGGGCAGCGAGGCGACCACTTCCACGCGGTGCGCTGCGAGAAACTCAGCGAGGTCGGACTGCGACGGGATCTGCAGGACCGACAAATTGCAGCGATCCATGACATGGCGGCCGAGCGCACGGGCCTGCTCCACCAGCCATCGGAAATTCGGATTCAGTTCCGGCGCCCCGCCGGTGATGTCGACCGTGGGAATGTCCGTCTGAGCCAGCGCGGCGATGCAGAGCTCCGCCGTTTCCCGCGACATGCTCTCCGTGCGGTCGGGCCCGGCATCCACGTGACAATGTCGGCAGGTCTGGTTGCAGAGTTTGCCGACGTTGATTTGGAAGACCGTGATCCCGGAGGCTTGAAGTGAGGGTAATCCGGCCTGCGAGAGACGGGTTGCAAACGGGGTGAGGCCCGCCGTTTCGTCGAGCATGCGAAGCTGCTCAGTTGAAGAGGCGAGGGGATTGTGACGGCCTAAGAGGGTAAGTGCCATTGGATTATTAGCAGCACCCGCCCGTCGGCGCGCAATTCACCGCTGCACCATCAACAGGATGGCCGGCGCGGTTGAGAATGGCAAAGTGCGGCGCATAGCCCTCCGCTTCAAGGACCGTGAGAGTTTTCGAGCAGATTTCAACCGGCTCGCCGCGTCGGTACCGGTGCTGATCGTCGTCACAGGCTTCCAGGAACGGGCCGGCCAAGAGGGCGTAGTCCCCTTTCCAAGTACAGGGAATTTGTTCGGGCAGCACGGCAGTCCATCGTGGGTCCTCCCGGTTGAGCCACTGGGGAGCATCGGAGAATAGGAACATTGATGCAAATGGCGGCCGGCTCAGTAAGAGAGCCAGCTCCGGAGTGAGCGGCTGGGGAATCCCGCGCATGTATGTGGTGCCTCGTTCATCGACCACGCGGCTGAAGGGGCCGCGGAGCGTGGCATAGCGTGGGCCTAATGCCGCCGCATTGGCTGGCAGTTTGTAGCCGGTCAACGTCACCGAGAAGAAGTGAATGCCATCGATCCGCTGCCAGGGCGACGACTTGATCAGATGGATGCCGACAAATCCCGCCTCCGTCATGCCCGCCATATAGTCGGTGAGTGTGAGGGCGCCAGACAGGCAATCGCCCCATTTCTCAGCGTCGTGGATGAGATACTGAGGCACGGGCTGATCGGCGACAATATCTGAAATCGTGAAACGTCCACCTAATTTGGCGATGCGGAACATTTCGCGGAAGACCTTGCGCTTGTCCGGGGCCAAGTTGATTACGCAATTGGAGATGATCAAATCAACCGTGCCGTCCGCCACCGGCATGGCATCGGCCATGCCTTTCCTGAATTCTACATTGGAAGAGGGGTAGCCGAGATTACCGGCTACGATGACGGCATTCCGGCGCGCAATTTCCAGCATCGTATCCGTCATGTCGATCCCGATCACATGGCCTGTCTGGCCGACAAGACGCGAGGCCTCGAAGCAGTCGATGCCGCCGCCCGATCCGATATCTAGAACGGTTTCCCCGGCGCTCACGGTTTTCAGCCCGGCAGGCGTGCCGCAACCGTAGGAAATCTTGAGCACTTCCTCCGGGATGAAGGTCTTGAGATGCCCCATGTCATAGCTGGTCGGGCAACACATCTGTTCGCCTGTGCTGGCGGCTTTGGCGTAGCGATCACTAACTGCCCGGGTAACGTTCTCTCCTGGCATGGCTCCCTCGTTAATCTATGAACCTATTGAGATAAGTCTATGTATCAATGTTTCCAATTTGACGTCGATCTCTATCCGTGTAGCAAGATAGACGCTTCAGGGGAAGAGTACAGCGAGGAGCATGAGGATTCTGTAAGCTGGCTTACATTGGATCATACGCTGTAAGTGAGAGCATCACCGCACAAGGGATCCGTCACCAGCGCAGAGGACGTCTGACGGAGTGGAGCGTGGATCGGATAGGTTCCTCGTCCCCTTGACTCGATACCATAGTCCTAGGTGTAGCATCTTCCCAAGGAGCGACGATGACATCCCAACGTACAATTGGCTGGCTCGCAAAATCGGCTGGGGTGTGTATCCAAACAGTTCGGTACTATGAGAAGCGGAAACTCCTCTCACCAAGCGGCCGTCGACCATCCGGATATCGTATCTATGACCACGAGGCATTGACACGTCTCCGTTTCATCAGGAACGCGCAAACGCTCGGGTTCACACTTCGAGAGATCGACGAATTGCTCAACCTGCGGGTCACGACGGGGACGCGTTGCGAGGACGTGCAGCGAAAGGCTGAAGCCAAATTGCAGACCGTTGAAGCCAAGATACTAGACTTGCAGACCTTGGTCCGAGCCTTGCGCGGCTTAATTCGCACCTGTCGAGCCTGGCAACCGATCAATCGTTGCCAGATTGTGAGTCATTTGGAGAAAACAGAGGGCACCACAACCCAGGTCAACAGGAGAGCGTGAATCATGCCATCCCACCAGCACAGTGCCTTTGCAGGATTTCGCCGTCTTAGCCCTAAGGTCACAGGCGCGTTGCTTCGCATGCGCCAGGAGACGTATCGCGACGGGGCGGTTCCGGCCAAGTACAAGCTGTTGACTGCCATGGCCATTTCGATCGCCATTCGATGTGAACCTTGCATTCAGGCTTATGTGCAGATGGCGGTCGACAAAGGAATTTCGCAGCAAGAATTGGTTGAATTCCTTGAGGTTGCTATGACCATGCAAGGCTGTCCGGGTGAGGAGTGGGCACTCAAAGCCTATGCCTTGTACAAAGAGTGTCTGGATCATGGCTCACCCTCAACGACATCCGGCTGCTGCGATCATCGGACAACGACTCAGGCGGATGGGAGGTGACACGATGAGCCGACGAACCAGTTCTGTGATTGTGGCGATGTGTGTGTGGTTGATCGGGAGCGCTGGCCTTGGGATTCAGCAGGTGTCAGCCGCCAACATTCTGATCCACACGAAAACGTCGCTCGCGCTGGATGATGCGCAGATCTGCGCAGTGCCGAATGTCGCCTGGGCCGCAGTCAAGGCGGGGCACAGGGTCACGGTTCTGGTTGATGCGAGCGCAGTGACGTCGGTGACGAAAGGCTTCGGCTGGTTCAGACGGCTGATCGGGTCCGAGTCAACCGCGTTGGATCGTGCTGGTTTGCCAGATTGGGAGCGGGAGGGTCTTTCCGAACAAATGGACGTACCGCTGGAACAGATCCCACACAATTACGGCGAGTATTTCGACTTTCTCAAGAATAATCTGGGCGTCAAGGTTTATGGGAATCAGACGATGATGCAGCTCTACAAGATCGATCCGGAACGGGTCGCCGATTCGGTCACTCCCATTCCACTGGCTAAGATAGTGCAGTTGTTCGAGGCAGCGGACCGGATACTCGTCTATTGAGGTATCATCCTTGATTTCGCATTGCCGATCGACAACCCCCGAGCTAGCCAGACGGCGTACCAGTGGTTCTTAATGGCGCACCCGATTCCTGAAATATTTCCAGACATCAATCGTATCGAGCACCAGGGAGATGGCCATGGAGACCGACAAGATGAGCAAATACTGTTTGAATGACGCTTCAACGGTTGGAATCTTGATCACGACATAGGCCAGCAGCGGGACCCATGGGACGTGGCCGAGCCCAAGGATCTTGGTGAATCCATATCGCGCATAAAGCCCCATCATCAGCATCGCGCTTGCGAGAAAATTCATGAAGATGAGCTGGGCGACCGTTTCCTTCCAGAAGGCCAGACTGGCCATGTTGACGAGCATGAGAAACAGTACCCACAGGGAGACCCATACGGGTTGCTCCATCAATTCAATAAAAAATCGTAACGGGTTTCTCATACCTGAATTTCTTCTGATGATTGGGATCAGCGGTGTGTTGGTGATCACTGATAAGGAGCGGACACCCGGCCGGCTCGATTGCGCCGGCCGGATGTCCGCTGGTCTAGGGCACTAGAACGTGATGACCTGATACCCCTGTGAGACCAGCTTCTTGAAGCTCGGATGGCCGTCGTATTCACCAGCCAGCTTCACTCCGCAGGCCACGACTTTGTCCTTCACACCAAAAGCCCCGGCGCAAAAGTCGCACGCCCCGCTGATGCGATCTTTCACCGCCACGTAGAGCCCGTGGGCCATGTGATCGGGCTTCTCCAGTTCTGGAATCCACTTGGACCCGGCGCCATCGAAAATGAGTTGAACGTCGTCGTGCGCGTCCTTGAACTCCTTCACGGCTTCCATCGCATTGACCACCCGTCCCAATCCCTCATGGGTGTCGGTGTCGGCTAAGACCACGATCGCAACTTTGGACATGCTGTACTCCTTTCAGAACAAACAGGTGAATGATGAAAAGGTCCGCCTCATGTATAGGGCGGACGCGGCATCATGCCGCGATGATCTCGCATGCTATTGCGCAACTCTCAGGATTTCTGTGGGCTGGATTACAACTGAATGGAGAAAGAATGCCGGGGACGTGAGCTGCCTTACAGATCAGCGCCGAGAAGCCCGCTAGGATCGCGCGCAGGATAGCTACACTTCTCCCATCCACAAGGAGGTGAACCATGACCTGCGAACGATGCAACGGGCTGATGGTGCGGGAACAGATTTGCGATCTTCAGGGGCGGAGCAGCAGCCTGTGCGTAGACGGCTATCGCTGCCTGCTCTGTGGCGATCTGGTCGATGCAATGATTCTCGACAACAGACAGCGCTCGCTCAATGGAGTCGAAACATTCAACAGAACTAGACCACGTATCCCACAGGTCGTGACGGCATAAGAGACAAGAAACATCAACTCAAGAAAGGAGGTAAAATCATGCCACTCGCACAACTCAAAGGACTCAGCGGCTATCTCAGCATGGAGCAAAAGCAGGAGCTGATTCGAAAGGTGACGGATGCAATCGTCTCGGTCGAAGGAGAAGGATTGCGGCCCGTGACCTGGGTGATTGTTGAGGATGTCCCGTTAAACGAGCCCGAAGAATATCGATTTCCTCAAGCGCTCTGGCGTTCGCAATGCTCACGGCCGCATAGTCGGCAAACATCCGCAGCCATTCGAACGCCTCTGTATCGAGCAGTCCGCGATCAAAGAGCGCCAGGACTCCGAGCACGTCACCCCGGAAGATTAGAGGGTGTGCCGCAAACGTCCGAATACCCTCCCGTGAAAACCAGGAAGGATCGGCAATCCACTCCTCGTCGCCTTGAATTTCGGCAAGCCAGAGAGCTTCTCCGTTCATCGCCACGCGTCCGATCTTGCGCTCGCCGATCAGGCAGCGATGAAAGGATCCGTCAAGGCGGCCGTAATCAGCCTGCGGATCGTGTGGGACGCCGGCGCTCGCCGCGAGGTGCAAGGACCTTGTGAGGTCGGAGGTCTCGTTCCGACTGCGACACACCTCGCAGAGCGAATCCCGCTCGGCGAGCCAGATACGAGTTAGAACGGTGTTCGGGCACTGTGCAATGCCATCAGTGATGGTTCGCAGCACGTCTCGGAGCGCGCGCTGACGGGCGGTCGCAACCATGACCTGGGGAAGTTGGTGGGGATTCATAGTCGTGAGACTACGAGACCTCGAAAGAATACGCAACGAGTAATCGTAGATTATGAAATATCGTAGCGCTCTGTGATCGGCAAATCCCTACATCTATTTATACTTTTCAACTAGTTATCTATCAAGCTCCGCTCGGCACACTACCTGCTGTAGACGAGTGTAACCGCAGCAACCGGCGCGCGGATCTACTCATCAATCAACCCAAGGAGGCATCATGAACCGCATTGCACAACTGGATCCTCAGACCACCACTGGCCAGGCCAAGATTCTCTTCGATGGCGTCCAGGGAAAATTGGGCGTCGTGCCTAACCTGATTCGAGTACTGGGCAATACGCCCGCTGCGCTCAAAGGTTACCTCAATTTCAGCGCCGCCCTTGCGGATGGAAGCTTCAGCCCGAAGGTTCGTGAACAGGTCGCGCTCGCGGTCGCCGAGACGAATCAATGCGCATATTGCCTTAGTGCGCACACGTTTATCGGCGGCAAGCTGGGGCTGACCCAGCAGGACCTCGCCGAGGCGCGACAGGCCAATGCCGCCGATCCGCGAATCGATGCCATCCTCAAGCTCGCGCACAGCATTGTGGTGCAGCGGGGCGAGCTGGGGGCGACGGGCCTCGACCAAGCACGTCGGGCGGGGCTGACCGACAGCGAGATCGTTGAAACGGTGGCCCATGTCGCGCTGAACATTTTCAGCAACTACATCAACCATATCGCCGGCACTGTCATCGACTTTCCTGAAGTCACACTCACGCATGGGTGCGCTGCCTCTTCTTGCGCCTGCGGCTAAAGGCAGAAGACTAGTGGAGTCTCAAGGAACGTACCCTGATCAACACCGAAGAAAGGATGCCATCATGACCATGTTTGTTCGATCAATCGTCGTATCACTCGCAGCTGTTGTCGTGAGTCTTCCCCTGATATCAGTAGTGTACGCACAGGACCCGAAACCGACCGTCCCACACTATACGGGACCACGGGAGGATGCGCCGGTCCCACGTCCTGGCCTGATACCCAAGAAGGGCCGGGTCGCTGTGGTCGTGACCGATCCACAAAACGACTTCCTGAGCCCGAAGGGGGTGGCCTGGGGTGTGGTCGGACAGAGCGTGCAGGAAAATCATACGGTCGAACATATCGAGAGTCTCTTCAAGGCTGCCAAGGCAGCCGAGGTGCCGGTCTTCGTCAGCCCGCACTATTACTATCCGCATGACCATCGGTGGAAGTTCGGCGGCGCGCTGGAAGCGTTGATGCACAACATCGGGATGTTTGATCGGAAAGCGCCTTTGACGCAGGAGGGTTTTATCGGCTCGGGAGCCGATTGGCTGGACCGCTACAAGCCCTTTATTGAGGACGGTCGTACGGTTGTGACCAGCCCGCACAAGGTGTTCGGTCCCGAGTCGAACGATCTCATCTTGCAACTTCGAAAGGCCGATGTCAGTCAAGTAATCCTCGCCGGGATGTCCGCCAATCTCTGCACGGAATCCCATCTGCGCGAGTTGCTGGAAGAGGGATTCGAGGTCGTTGTGGTGACCGATGCCACGGCCGCTGCCAAGCTGCCGGGGTTCGACGGCTATGAGGCGGCCTTCGTGAATTTCCGTTTGATCGCGAGTGATGTGTGGAACACCGCTCAGACGGTCAAGATTCTCTCGGCGATCAAGTAATGATTCGTGCCAGTAGTTGCACGATCTTTAATAAGGGAGGACCCATGAAAACAGCGATTATTATCATGTCCGATCCGAAGAGCGGCTCAGAGGAAGCACTCGGCCGAGTCTTTAACGCGCTGGCGCTCGCATCTGAAAGCAAGCAGAAGGGGGATGAGGTGGCCGTGGTGTTCAACGGCGCCGGCACGCGGTGGCCGGCGGAGCTGACCAAGCTGTCGCATCCGGCTAATGCGCTCTACAACTCGGTTCGCGACGTCGTACAGGGCGCCTCCTGCGGATGCGCGGATGTCTTTGGCGCCAAAGAAGGCGTGGAATCATGCGGTGTGCCGCTGAAGAAAGATAACGCATTGGCCGGAACGTCCGGCCTCTTGAGCCTGCGCCGGTATGTGACGGACGGGTGGCAGACGATCGTATTTTGAGCCGTGCTCATGGTGGCGGCCGGGAGTTCACTCCCGGCCGCCAGGGGGCTGACGGCCTGCGAGGGGAAACACGATGGCAACGAAATATCTCGATCTGACATTTACGGATTCGGTATGTCGCGCGCAGCAGCAATACTATGGGCGCACGGGTGCAATCACCGGCGCATCCGAACGGGACCCGCTCGGCCAGGCCGAGGCCGGGTTCATCGCGGCGCGAGACAGCTTCTACCTGGGGTCTATCAGCGAAAGCGGATGGCCCTACATCCAGCATCGTGGAGGACCTCAGGGATTTTTGCGAGTCATCGACGAAAGGACTCTGGCATTCGCCGATTACAAGGGCAACCGACAATTGCTCACGACCGGCAACGTCTCCGTGAACGATCGCGTCGCGCTGTTTCTCATGGACTATAAGAACCGCGCCCGACTGAAACTTCTTGGTCATGCCCGTGTCGAGGACGCCCGCGTCCATCCGGAACTCGTCGCGCAGATTGCCGATTCGAAGATGCGGTCGAGCGTGGAGCGTCTGGTCTTTATCGATGTCGTCTCGTTCGATTGGAACTGCCCGAAACACATCACCCCACTCTATTCCATGGGCGAGGTGGAAGAGGTCATGGGACCGTTGAAATCCCGTATCGCCGAGCTAGAGGGGCAACCTCGGTCATTTTAAGACTCGACGATGAGCGGGCGCCTGTCGGTGTAATCATCACAGTCATTCGCGAAGGAGGAACGGAGATGGGAACGCGGCATTACTTACGAAATCCTCTATGGTTTTTCATCGACCTGATGCGCCAACCGATATGGGTCTCCGTCTGGGTGATCGCCCTGATGATTGTCAACCTGGCTGGCGTGGTGTTTTGGAGCGAACCGCTGGCCAAGCTCATCGTGGTCGTTTTCATGCTGTCGGCCATGCTGATGATGGGGCTCTATGCGGTATTCGGCTTTGAACGGATACTCGGCTTGGGACACATATTCTGGATTCCCTTACTGTGGTATCTCATCATCCAGCTTCAACAGACTGAAGGGCCGTTTGCCGGCTACCTCGTCGTGCTCTCCCTGGTGATCGGCATTTCGTTGCTCTTCGATATACGCGATGTGTGGATCTATCTGTCAGCCAAACGGGTGCGGCCCTGAGTTGTTGTCTGTAGCCTTATAAGAGAAGGAGCGAAGTAATCATGACACATTCTTCATCAGCCATCCTGGGCCATACGATTCATGGGCAAGGCATCGAGAAGGTACTGCTGTTGCATCACTGGATGGGTGATGCAGGAAGTTACGATCCTCTGATTCCTTACCTCAACCCGGTCACCTATACCTACGCGTTTGCAGATGTGCGAGGGTATGGCACGTCGCGGCATCTTTCGGGCGCGTACAGCGTGGACGAGGTAGCGGAGGATGCGTTTGATCTGGCCGACAGCCTCGGTTGGACCGACTTCCATGTCATCGGGCATTCGATGTCGGGTATGGTTGTGCAACGGATGTTGGTCGATGATTGGATTTCCGGTGTGAAACGGATCAAGAGCGCGATCGCGATTACGCCGGTGTCTGCTGATGGCTATCCTGCCGACGAAGGAACTAAGAAATTTCTCTGGGACTTGATCCACGAGCCTGAACTGACGGAACAGGGCTTCTTTATGCTCACTGGACAGCGGCTCCTTCCGGCTTGGGGACGGATGAAGACGAACCGGCATCTCCAAACCTCTACGAAAGAAGCCGTCAAGGGTTACTACCGGATGTGGTTGGAAACCGACTTTTCCGAGGAGGTCCGCAGAGCCAAGGTCGATATACCATTGCTGGTGATTGGCGGGCGGCAGGATCTCCCTGGTTTCCAAGAGGAGCACCTGAGAAAGACCGTCGGCGGCTGGTTTCCGAACGTGGAGTTCACGTTTATCACAGACGCCGGCCACTTCCCGATGGACGAGACGCCGGTGTATCTGGCGAGTCTTATCGAGCGTTTTCTGGACACCCGTCGTGGCGCCCGCCATGAGAAACAGGCGCTTAGGCACATGGATTCAGTACTCAATGCGGTTTAACGATCCAGCGTTATTCATTCATCAAGGTCTCGTCTTGGTTGTTAACTAGGGCTCTGATCATGGAGGTCATCAATGGACCGTTCGAATCGCCCCATCGCCCTCATTGTCGGTGGCTCCAGCGGCATCGGGTTTGCCACCGCGAAGCGCTTGTTGGAACGTCACATCCCGGTCACGATCATCGGCAAGTCCAAAAGCAAACTGGAAGCGGCTCTTGCTGAGCTATCGAGGTTTGGGACTGTTGAAGCACTCCACGCTGACTTGTACGCAGCGAAGGATGTCCAGCGTGTTATGGCATTTGCCGGTGACCAGAACCGCCCTATCAAATATTTGGTGAATGCCGCGGGGTATTTCAAGCCGACGCCGTTTCTCGATCATACAGGCGAAGACTACGATATGTACCTGGATCTGAACCGGGCCCTCTTCTTCATTTCCCAAGCCGTTGCCAAGAACATGGCGGCGAACGGTGGAGGATCTATCGTGCATATCGGTTCCATGTGGGCGCGACAAGCGATCAAAGCGACGCCGTCTTCGGCCTATTCTATGGCAAAAGCAGGACTGCATGCGCTCACCCAACATATGGCGATGGAGCTGGCCGGCCACAACATCCGTGTCAATGCCGTTTCCCCGGCTGTGGTCCACACGCCGATTTACCAGGCGTTCATCGAGCCCAGTAAAGTTGAGGAGACATTGTCTTCCTTCAACGGCTTTCATCCAATCGGCCGGATCGGGACTCCTGATGACGTGGCGCGAGCCATCCAATTCTTACTGAGCGACGATGCTGCTTGGGTGACTGGTGCTATTTGGGATGTCGATGGGGGAGTGATGGCGGGACGTAACTAATCAACAGGGGGAAAGAAGCGCTCTCCTTTGTCTCAAGCAGGGATGTCGGCCTAAGCAGTATTCATGATTGTGGGCGGTTTGCGTACCGGCCTAGCTGCGTCACGAATGGGAAGCGGAGCATCATGAGGAGGTTCAGGCAGACCGGTGGACCGAGATGCTCAAGGCCGATCTTCATGCCGGGCTGTCCCAACGCCGGTTCGGCACAATAGGTGCCGAACAGGCGATCCCACCAGGGCACGTTGAATCCGTAGTTGCTGTTGGTTTCTCGCACGTCCGTCGAATGGTGAATTCGATGCATGTCCGGCGTGACGACGAACCACCGGAGCACCCGATCGAGGGTGGCAGGCATTCGAACATTGCTGTGGTTGAAGAGGGCCGCACTGTTCAAGACGACCTCAAAGATCACGACCGCCAGCGGAGCCATGCCCAGCACGAGGACCGACAGGGCCTTCACTCCTGTTGAGAGGATGATCTCGACCGGGTGAAAACGCACCCCGCTGGTCACATCCAGGTCCAGGTCGGAGTGGTGCATCATATGAAAGCGCCACAAGATCGGCACGTAATGAAAGACTTGATGCTGCCAATAGATGATGAAATCGAGTGCGAGAACAGCCAAAGCGAGTTCAATCCAGACCGGCCCTTCGACCCAGTTCAAGAGTCCCCAGCGATGGTTCTGCGTCATAGCCGCTGTCGCCACTACGCTGCCCATGAACAGCAGCCGGGCGAGGACGGTGTTCAAGGCCACAATCGTCAGATTACCACCCCAACGACAGAGTTTTGATGCCGTCAGTTTCCGCCGAGGCGCCAAGAGTTCCCACGTCGCCATTACCCCAAGGACGGATACATACGATCCAATCCGAATGAGATCGACAGCCTCCATTGACCGACCTCCTCCCAATTCTATGCAGCTGACAACGCGATCATACTCCTGTTCCTGAGAGTCAGAGGCAGGAAACGCTGAATGGATTCAGGCTTGAGTCACTAGCCGTCATCATCGTTTGATGTTTCCTTCGAACTGTAAGCTGCCTCACAGCAGCTAGGCCGTAAAGGCCATATGATCCACGCAACACTCCGGTCTTGGAAACACGACGAGAGAAGCCACCGATATGGCCCACACCCTGGAAAGGAGGACCCCTCATGAGCGAGTCCTGAATCTGTCCCGATGCGCTGATGTTCGGTATAGAGCGTCTTTCCCAACTTCGCTAACCCTAACAAAGGAGATTCCGATGAACGCAACGACGAAGAAGCACACCATGATCCACTCCGCATTGTTAGTAGCGTTGAGCTTTGCAGGCGCCCAAGCTGCGAGTGCGGCTCCAAAGATGGCGGAAATGCCGGCCGGTTGGGAAGCCTGTGGTGGCGTCGCCAAGGCGGGAATGAACGACTGTGCGGTCAAGACCAGCCTCCATTCCTGTGTGGGCCAGTCCAAGACCGACAATGAGGCCGACTCGTATGTGTTCCTGCCGAAGGGCTTGTGCACCAAAATCGCCAAGGGCACCGTGTTGCCCATTACGAAAGACGATCTGGCGAAGATGAAAGAGATGATGATGAAAAAGATGTAGGACGACCAGCGATGTCTGTTCAACATCCCGCCCCGATCCCGGCGCAAGCCGGGATCGGACTGCGGGCGCATCATTTTCGCGAGATCCTGGACAGCCCACCGCCGGTGGCCTGGATGGAAACTCATCCGGAGAATTATTTCGGCGAGGGCGGCGCGCCACTCCGCATTCTTGAGCGGATCAGGACTCAGTACCCATTGAGCTTTCACGGCGTCGGCCTGTCGCTCGGCTCCACCGACCCGATGGACCGTGCCCATCTCCATAAGCTGAAAGCCCTGTTCGATCGATTTGAACCGGCTTTCGTGTCGGAGCATCTGTCCTGGAGTTCCGTCGGCAGCCGCTTCTTCAACGATCTCTTGCCGCTGCCCTACACCAAAGAGAGTTTAGACCATGTCTGCGCCAGGATCGACGAAGTCCAGACAATCTTGAAGCGCCCGATGCTCATCGAAAATATTACCCGATATCTGACGTGGCAGGATTCTCCGATTCCGGAAAGCTCTTTCATGGCCGAGACGGTCAAGAGAACCGGTTGCGGGATTCTCCTCGATCTGAACAATGTCTACGTCAATGCCGTGAACTTCGGCCTGGACCCGCTGGAATTTCTCCATGCGCTTCCTGGCCAGGCCGTGCAGGAAATCCACCTGGCGGGCTTCGATCGCTTCGGACGCCTGCTGATCGATACCCATGGCCAGCCCGTCTATCCCGAGGTCTGGGGTTTGTATGAGTGGGCGATCCGCCACTTCGGGCCGCGCCCGACGTTGATTGAATGGGACACCAACCTCCCGCCGCTGTCGGTGCTGGTCGAGCAAGCCGCACAGGCTGACGTCATTCTTGGAGGCTGCCATGTCGCGGCTCTGTGACCTGCAACAGGCTTTTGCCGAGGCCATCGTCGAAGGGAAGCACACTGCGGTCACGGCCGCGATGGCGGCGGACGGATCGGCCCTGCGCAGCATGGCGCTCTACCGCCGATTGATCAGGAATAACTTTGTGCAGGTGCTCAGGATCACCTATCCGGTGTTGCATCGACTGGTCGGCGGTGGTTTTTTCAGTGTGCTCGCACACGGATACATCAAACACTATCCCTCGACCAGCGGCGATCTGTTTCCCTATGGCCGCCACCTCCCGGCCTGGCTGCAACACATCGAGGCGCCCCCGCTCCTTGGCGAACTAGCTAGGCTGGAATGGGCCTGTCACGAGATGTATCAGGCGGCAGATTCATCGCCGTTGTCCCATGACCAGCTTCAGGCCATGGTCTCGGCGGATCCCTCGCTCGTCACCATCCGGTTCCATCAGACCGCGCGGTTCCTGTCCTTTCCCGTTCCGGTCCATCGCGTCTGGCAGGCGCTCCAACCGGACGCATCGCCGGACGAGGTGATCGACTTGCCGCTTCCTGAAGAGGAGACCGGCATCATTGTGACACGCCGCGAGGGCCAGGTGCGGGTCACCCCGTTGAACTGGTTGGATTACCGCCTGCTAGAAGCTCTGTCTCAGGGAGCGACCGTCGCATCGATCGAACGACTGGCACGAGAGGCCGAGTCCGGCTTTGATTTCACCCGGCTGATGACCACACTGCTGAACTTGCAGGTGATGGCTGGAATTTCCATGAAGGAGGGCTTGTGACGCACCCCGCCGGTTTCCTGAATCGCGTGATCGATCATGGAGCGCCTGCCTATCTGCGGATAATCCGTGGAGTCGAAGCGCTGACTCCCTTGTTCGACTTGTCTGTGCGTCTGTACCTCGCGAACATCTTCTGGAAAGGCGGGATGGTCAAGCTCTCCAGTTGGATGTCCACGGTGATGCTGTTTACCATGGTGTACGATGTGCCAGTACTGCCGCCAGAAGTCGCGGCCTATCTGTCGACGGCTGTTGAACTCGGCGGCTCGTTTCTGCTGGCAATCGGCTTGGCCGGACGATGGGCCGCCCTCTCGCTCTTCGGACTCAATATCGTCGCCGCACTCTCGTATGGGCAGCTGTCTGAAGCCGCGCTGCAAGAGGCGTTTTATTGGGGCATTCTCTTTCTCTATTTTGTTCTGCACGGACCGGGGCTGATCTCTGTGGACGCCCTGCTGGATCGCGCCTATCGACGAAGGCAAACTACAAGTGCGACCGGCCGCGTAGCCTCGCCTCAAACCGCTTCCTCTGGGGCCTGAGTCGGCGAGCCGCGCGCCTGAGGCCTTCACGCGCGTCGTTTTACGAAAGGAGCCGAGCATGAAACAGTTGCTTGCAATTCCGATCTGTATCCTGGCCATCGGTTTTCTTGGAGGGAGCGTGTCGGAGGCGGGCGGACAGAAGATGGCGTCCTTCGAGTTGCGCGCGCTGGACGGCACAGCCTATACCGACCGCCAGCTCATCGGCCAGCCGGCGCTGCTCATGTTTTGGGCCTCGTGGTGCCATGTCTGCCAGGGCGAGCTTCCCAAGATGCAAGCCCTGTATGACCGGTTGAAGCGAACGCCGTTTCACATTCTTACCGTCGGCTTTGCGGATACCGGAGCCAATATCCGCAACTATGTGGAGTCTCAGGCGCCCCCGTTCACCTTTCCGGTGCTCTATGACGTCGGCAACCAGCTGGCATCGCAACTGGGAGTGCGCAGTACACCGACCTTCTTTCTGCTGAATAAGAAAGGAGCCATCGTCGTGGTTCATCGAGGCGGAGGATTGCTCGAGGATCCCCAATTTGAGATCGCAGTAAATTACCTGCTTCAGGAACAGTAAATGGAAGGCAGTCCGGCGAACATCTATTCTCGCGGAGGGAGACATGAATCGAGACCAGGCAGACAACCGGCTTCTGACGCCATTCACGCTCAATGCCGCGCTTCGCGCGAACAACCGCATCGCACTGGCGCCGATGACGCGCGCGCGCGCCGGCCGGCACCGTATACCCAACGGGCTGATGGCGGAATATTACCGGCAGCGCGCGTCCGCCGGATTGATGATCTCCGAAGCCACCGTGGTGTCCACGCAAGGCATCGGCTGGGTCGATTCCCCCGGCATCTACTCCGATGCGCAGACGGAGGGATGGAAGCGAGTCGTGACCTCCGTCCATCGAGCCGGCGGAGTCATGCTGCTCCAGCTCTGGCATTGCGGGCGCGCCTCACATAGCACGTTTCACCTCGAAGACGGCGCGCCGGTCGCGCCCTCCCCGATCGCCATCCAGGGCGACGGAATTCAGACTCCAGTAGGCCATCAGCCGTACGAAGTTCCCAGAGCGTTGGAGACCGAAGAAGTTCTGCAAGTGGCAGACGCCTACCGGCACGCCGCCAAACGAGCCCTGCAGGCCGGCTTCGACGGCGTGGAAATCCACGGCGCCAACGGCTATCTGATCGATCAATTCTTGCAATCCAGAACTAACCGCCGCATGGACCGTTACGGAGGCAGCATAGAAAACCGATACCGATTCCTGGACGACATCGTGCAGGCCGTGACGTCGGAAATGCCCGCCGCCCGCGTCGGCGTTCGACTCTCGCCTAACGGCGTCTTCAACGATATGGGGTCGCCGGATTTTCGCGAGACCTTTACCTTCGCCGCCCAACAACTGGATCGCTACGGCTTAGCCTATCTGCATCTTGTGGACGGGCTGGCGTTCGGATTTCACAGGCTTGGCGAACCGATGACCTTGACGGAGTTTCGCCGCGTGTTTCACGGACCGCTCATCGGGAACGGCGGATATACGCCTGCGACCGCTGAGGCGGCGATTCGAGAAGGATCGGCCGATCTCATCGCCTTCGGGCGTCCCTACATCAGCAACCCGGATCTGGTCGAACGCATTGCGCAGGGCTGGCCCCTGGCGCCCGATGCGCCGATGGACGTCTGGTACATGCCGAATCCTCGCGGGTACGCAGATTTTCCCATCTATCGATGAGGGAGATGGGGGGATAGCGCGTCGCAGGGCGCACTAAAGAGCGTGCCGATGCCGGTCCTCGGAGCAATCGACAAGGGAAGCCCCATGAGCCAGCAGAATGAGGGAAAAGTGGTCTCGTCGGAGCTAGATGGTAATAACCCTGTTGGTCGCCGAGCATGGCTGATTAGCGCCGTTGCGACAATTGGAGCCACTGCCGCCAGCGTGATCGCCCCGTCGCTGTTGCCGGCAGCAGAACAGAGCGACACCGATCCCACGAGAGTCCCGGGCCGCATGCCCAGTCCCTATGGCGCTCGCGCATCGGCGGAAACCGCCCGGCGCTTGACTACGGCCACCCATTCACTGACGCCGCACCAATCCTTGCACGGCATCGTCACCCCCTCCGCGCTGCACTTCGAGCGCCATCACAACGGCGTGCCGGCCATCCATCCCGATCGCCACCGGCTGTTGATCCATGGATTGGTCGAACGGCCGCTGGTTTTTTCGATGGCGGATCTCACGCGCTTTCCCTCCGTGACACGCATGCTGTTCATCGAATGTTCCGGCAACTCCGGGAAAGAATGGAAAGGCCCGACAGGGAAAATGGTTCAGGAGACACATGGGCTCATGAGCACGAGCGAGTGGACTGGCGTGCCGCTCTCGACGGTCTTGGCTGAGGCCGGCATCAAGCCGGATGCCGCCTGGGTCCTGGCCGAAGGCAGCGATGCCGCCGCGATGACTCGCAGCCTGCCGCTGGCGGAAGTATTAAAGGAGGCACTCCTCTGCTATGGACAAAATGGCGAGGCGCTCAGGCCGGAACAAGGCTACCCGCTGCGCCTGGTGATCCCCGGCTGGGAAGGGAACACCTGCATCAAGTGGCTCAGGCGCCTCAAGCTCGGCGCAATGCCCTTCATGACCCGTGAGGAAACATCCCGCTATACCGATCTGATGCCGGACGGCACCGCCCGGCAATTTAGCTTTGCCATGGAGGCTAAATCGGTGATTACAAGTCCATCGGGAGGCCAGCAGATCGAACCAGGTTTCGTCGAGATTCGCGGGCTCGCCTGGAGCGGACGCGGTGCGGTAACAGGGGTTGAGGTCAGTACAGACGGAGGGCGGACGTGGGATCAGGCACGGCTACAAGAGCCAGTGTTCCCGCGGTGTCACACGCGTTTCCGCTTCGATTGGCGCTGGAACGGGACGGAAGCAATCCTGCAAAGCCGCTGTACCGATGAGACCGGCTATGTGCAGCCGGCCAGAGCCGCGCTCGTGGCCGCACGAGGCGTCAATTCGTCGTACCACTACAATGCCATTCAGACTTGGCAGGTCAGCCCGGACGGGCAGGTGACGAATGTGCAGGTCTAAAGTGGCGGTCTCGCTGACGAGCTTCGCGCTGCTCTGCTGCGGATTGGCCCTCGCCGAGGAACCGCCTCGGTACGGGTTCGGAAGACCAGCCACGGAAGCTGAAATCAACGCATGGAACATCGATATTGCGCCGGATGGGACAGGGTTGCCGTCTGGTCGGGGAACCGTGACGAAGGGCGCCGCGGTCTATGCTGCCAAATGCGCTTCCTGTCATGGAGCGACGGGGATTGAAGGGCCGCAGACACGGCTTGTCGGAGGCCAGGGCTCATTGGCCACAGACAAACCGGTCAAAACTATCGGCAGCTTCTGGCCCTATGCCACCACCCTGTACGACTACATCTATCGCGCCATGCCGTTGACCGAACCGCAGTCCCTCACGTCAGACGAAGTCTACGCAGTGGTTGCCTGGCTGCTCCATACGAACGGGATTATTTCAGCTGAATCCACCATAGATGCCAATACATTGCCACATGCACGGATGCCGAATCGGAATGGATTCGTTTCAGATCCGCGCCCGGATCTGTCGAAATCGATGCAAAGGGAGTAGTAGCAGATCCGGGCCTTGCCATCTCACTGATGGTGTCTCTACACGCGATTAACTTCTTCCAAACATGCCCGGATACAGTTCCAATATGTTCAGCATAAGGCTGAAGCCAAAGGTGGGACCAGAGTCCGTGGATCCCACAATATCATTCCAGGTCTCGAACGTCCCGTAGGGAAAATGCAGCGCTACCGACCCGAATCGGCGGGTGATCCATCGTCCGTTGGGGGACGCAAACAGACCTGAGTCATAGGTCAGCGCGACTTCCAATTCCCATCGAGGCTTGTTGCCTTTGACGTTGTCATAGTCTGCAAACGAGACCGAGGCCTGGCCTAGGTACGCTTGATTGGCAAGGACGTCGCCTGAATAGGCCGATCCCCCGTAGAGCCGGCTATACCGGCCCATGGCAGACAACCGGACAAACCGGGAGAGGCTGTTCAACACTTCAAGATCTGAATGCGGGAAAATCCAGGCAGCTAATTCTGCGAGTGAGAGTTGGCGAACTCCGATCCGCCCGTAGAGCTCTTGATAGAGCGAGCCTCCGGCAACTCCCAGACCGGCAAACCCTGTGTCACGTGATGAGAACAGCGAGCTCCATCTCGTCAGAGATCCGCCCACCATCACATCCCCGCCTTCACGCGCGCGATCGACCGGGATCGGGTTTTGGCCGGTTGTGCGATGGAAAAATCCATTTTGCAGATAGTGCGAGGGAGTCTCTGACGTCGGTCCGGCCCCGATCGTCAGATTGCCGGACCAGCCGGGAAGCGCCTTGATCCGGTCCGTCCAACTGACGGTGGCGAAATTAAATCCGGCGGTTTCGTCAATGGCATTGAAGCGCACACGGCTGGCATTAAACTCCGTAAACCGGTTGACGGTATAGCCCATCGCGAGTGTGCGGTCCCGGTCGGGGAAGTCGATGGCCCCCCAGTGGGCGCCGGGCGCCACATTCTCTGCCCCAGCGGGCGCGGCGAAACACAGCCATGCCGCCGTCAGCAACAGATAGATCGTGTGAGGAAAAAGTATTCGAACCACGGTGCACGTATCTCCAAGACACTTCGTGAGAGCGAGATGGCTCCATATCACATCATTCAGGATCTCTTCTTCAGCGCGATATCTCCGTAATACGCCTCGGCCGACTCCCCGGTATTATCCGTATCCGTCATGATGGCCACGCCGGAGATCATCGGCGGTTCTTCGCCAAAGGCCTGTTTGTAATCCTCGTAGACGTTTCGCTCTTCGGTGACCCAACTGTCGAGCTTGCCCGGGCCGCTTTCCACGACGATCATATGAACTTGGTCGGTGTAGGGATTCGGCACGGTCGTTCCTACCGGAGCCCGACTCTCCCAGATGTAGTTGATGGCGCCCAGTGGCGGATACCGGCCATAGATCAGCTTGGCCGCTTCGTATTTCGCCTTGCCGAACAGCCCGACCTTCGTGCTGTCGTATTGAAAGGTGACGTAGATGCGGGCAGGATAATCGTCACCCGCCTTCTTGGTCACATCACCGGCTTTCAAGATATTCGCAACCTTCCACTGCCATTGAATGATCGGATATTCCTTCGGATCGATCAGGACTTCTTTCGTTAGCCCAGAAGAAGAAGCTTGACTGGCAGCTTTGACAGCGACGCGGTCGCCGTCTTTGACCAGGCGGTACGTCGTGTGTTGGGGAATCTTCGGAAAGGTGAGCGGCTTCCAGCCGTCTGGCCAGGGGCCGTCGGGCGCTGCCGCAGAAAACGTCCCGATCTCTATTCTTGCTGGAGATTCAGCTTGCAGCCAATTCGGTTCACTGAGCGTCATCCCCACGACAACCAGAAACATGCTGACCATTGAGATCGAAATACGGAGTGTCATCTGTTGTTTCCTCTAGTCCAACGGTGTGAGAAGCCCAGGAATAGCCCCCGCTTCTATTTTCTCGTCCACGAAAACCACTTACTAAGGATGCTTTTTTGTCGTGCTGTGAAGGTGGTCTTCCGCCAGGCATTGGCGACCTTCTTCACGACCTCACCTTGCGTGGGATAGGGATGGATTGTCGACGCCAGGGTCTTCAAGCCCAGTCCCGCTTTCATGGCAAGCGTGAATTCATTGATTAGATCGCCGGCATGGGCTGCAACAATCGTGGCTCCAAAAATGCGATCCGTCCCCGCTTCCACATGGACTTTCGCAAAGCCCTCCGCTTCACCGTCAAGCACCGCCCGGTCTACCTCGTCTAGGCGATGCGTGAACGTCTCCACCTTGTGCCCCTTCTCCTTCGCCTCAGCTTCGTACAGTCCCACATGGGCGATCTCCGGATCGGTATAGGTCGCCCAGGGGATGACCAGCGAACTGACCCGTGCGGTGCCCAGTCCGAAGGGATGGGGAAAGAGCGCGTTCTGAATGACGATCTGGGCCATGGCGTCTGCCGCATGGGTGAATTTGTAGCGGGAGCAAATATCGCCGGCCGCATAGATATTCGGATTGGTCGTACGGAGCTGGTCGTCGACCGTGACGCCGGTCTTGTCATAGCCGACCCCGGCGGCCTCTAACCCGAGACCGTCGACATTCGGCTTGCGCCCGGCGCCCACTAGAATGTCGTCGACCGTGATATCGTAGGCCCGGCCATGCGATCCGCCCGTCAGCCGCTTGCCGGCCTCCGTCTTCTGGATGGTCAACTCCTTGCCGCAGCAGAACAAGGTCACACCGTCGCGAATCATCGCCTGCTCGACGAGCTCTGCCGCATCGCGATCTTCATTCGGCATGATCCCGTGCAATGCCTCGATGAGATAGACCTGACTGCCGAACCGGGCAAAGGCCTGCGCCAGTTCACAGCCGATGGGGCCTGCACCAATGATGGCTAGCTTCGCCGGAAGTTCGGTTAATGAGAAGATGGTTTCGTTGGTCAGATAACCCGTATCTTGCAGTCCTGGGATGGGAGGCGCAGCGGCGCGTGCGCCAGTGCAGATCACGGCCTTGGCAAAGTCCAAGGTGGTGCCGCCCACCTGCACCATCTGCGCACCGGTGAATTGCGCCTGTCCCAAGTACACATCCACACCCAAGCCGGTAAACCGTTGCGCTGAATCGGTCCGGCTGAGTTGCGCCCGCAGGGCCCGCATGCGCGTCATGACGGCGGGGAAATCCTCCTTCGCTTCGCCGGAGAGGTGGAGACCAAACTCCGCACCTCGCCGGACATCGGCCCAGGCGCGCGAGGCCCGGATCAACGCTTTGGAGGGCACACAGCCGACGTTCAAACAGTCGCCCCCCATAAGATGCCGTTCGATCAGCGCGACTTTCGCTCCCAGACCGGCGGCGATAGCCGCCGTCACGAGCCCGGCCGTTCCACCACCGAGAACCACCAGGTTATATTGACCGGTCGGGGTCGGGTTCACCCATTGTGGTGGATGGACATGATTGATCAGGCGTTGATTATGTTCGTCATCGGGTAATATCACGTTGGAAGGAATAGTCTTCTCAGGCGCGCTCATGGGCGTGGTCCTTTCGGTTGATGAGGAGGCATCGAATCTCGCTCATGGGTGAAAGGGAACCTCGGTACGAAGCCCTGGTTGAGCCGGCTTGCCGGTGTATCTTTTGTATGCGATCGGTACCAGCGCGAGCAGTCCCAACAAGGTGAACGCAAGGATCACATTGGGCGAGGCGATTTCTTTGAGCGAATTGATCGTGCCCAACTGACGCCCGGCATAGGCATAGACAAAGCTGCCCGGAATGATCCCCAGCGCTGTTGCGGCGACGTAAGAGCCGAGGCGGACCCGGGTCAGGCCCGACACCAGATTGACCAGGAAGAAGGGAAACAACGGAACGAGCCGGAGCGTCACGAGGTAGCTGAACGCGTTCTTCGCAAACCCCTCTTGAATCGGTCTCAGTTTCTCTCCGAACTTCTGTTCAACCCACCCGCGTAGGAGATAGCGTGCTGTCAAGAACGCCAGTGTGGCCCCGCTGGTCGCCCCGAGATTGACGAAGAAGGTTCCCGTGACACTCCCGAACAGAAACCCTCCGACAAGAGTCAGAATCGTGGCGCCGGGAAGTGACAAGCCGGTCACCAGGCTGTAGACGGCGATAAAACTCGCCGCCGCCGCGGCGCGGTGTTCATCGGCGAAAGTCAGCAGCCGGTCGCGGTTGGCCTTTACCGTCTCCAGCGTGAGGTAGGCATCCAGGTCAAACCAGAAAAATACGCCGACGGCGAGTCCGATCACTGCGGCGATGATGAATTTGCCTGAACGCGGCCCGGTCGTCGATTCAAATGGCAACGAGTCTTGGAGGGCTGCTTGTTTTGAATGTCCAGTTGCCCCTACGTCCGAATGGCAGGCTGCGCAAGGTGTTTTCATCAGGATGCTCCCTTCGATTGGCTGATTGACGCCGAGCCTCTGTTTCGGCTGAGGTCGATTTGTGTGATTGGAATGTCCTCCCGTCATGCCTGCACGGTAACTCATTTCCGAACTGGGATCTGTGAGCCAGTTCACAGCACGGCACAAGAGGGAGCGATGACGGTCATAGTTTGTGACGGCGCAGGGTTCCAGGCCCCATGGCCTTACCGCGAGGGGCGTACTGTATGATGTGTATGCGCAATGCTCGTGCAGGCCTTCCTTACTGAGTATTCCCGCCTAGCGAGTCCATCCCTTGGCCTCGTAAGGCATGGAAACTGTAAGCGGCCTTACAGTTTTGCGACTTCCCCTAGCATAGACTTACAGTGATGTCCTGCGGGAAATTAAAAAGGTGAATCTCCGGTAATCGAACTACCCTTCTTGCCTTGAAGAGGCGAACCGAGTAGTCTTCGGATATTCCGCGTGAGCCAACTCCATGGACCTTTCGCAAACCGTCCCGAACAAACTCTGGTACCTCAAACACATTCGCTTGTTTGACGGGATTTCTCCTTCTGAAATGCAGGAGATGGAGAAGATCACTCGCATGGAGGAGGTCAAGAAGCGGCAGCCGTTATATCTGCCTGGAGATCCGAGCAGCAGTGTGTATTTCCTCAAACGAGGGCGCGTGAAGATCGCCAACACAGCGCCCAGCGGGAAGGAAGTCACCTTCGATATCCTGGAGGCGGGGGACATTTTCGGAGAACTCGATGTGCTGGAAGATGCTCCTCGATCGACGTCGGCCGAGACCCTCGATGACGCGCTCATCTGCGTAATTCCCCGGAAGGATTTCGATCAGTATTTGGCCATGCATCCCAGCGTGATGTACAAACTGACCAAGTTGATCGGCCTGCGGCTCAAGAAAATCCAAAGCCGTGTCGAAGATCTCGTCTTTCGCGAGGTGCCGGCCCGCCTGGCTCACTTGCTCTCAGAGTTGGGCAAGACCGAGGGGGTTGCAGAGAAACAAGGAATTCGACTGAACGTGAAGCTGACCCATCAGGAAATGGCCAACCTCATCGGGTGCAGCCGTGAAACCGTGAGTGCCATCATGGGGCAATTTCGAGACGACGGCCTCATTCAAACGGACGGCCGGACGATTACCATCCTCAAGCCGAGCGCGCTGTCGCAGCTCGTGTCATGAGTTATGATCTCCCGCTAAGCAGTAGCGCCGTTACTCCCCCGGCGGGCCACCGCTGGCCTATGAAACTTGATAGACACTACCCACGGCTCTTGGGTTGGGCTTGATGTTCTAGCACCCGCCGTTCGGCCTCCATCCAATGGTCGAGGTCATGGCCATCCTCATGGCCACACTGACAGTAGAGCTCATAGGCAAGGGACCGAATCTCCTCTCTCACTTGTTTCGGTCTGGAATGTTCCGGCCCGGCGGGTGAAGCCTTGCGGGAGCTGCGAGGTTTCTTCGGCATGGTATCCTCCTCTCGTTTCCCCGAGCCACAGTGACTCTCTGCATCTTAAACTGGCGGCCCTCCACAGGAGGAACAGGGAGTCTTGGCCGCGGCCCCCATATCATTCGGCGCCAGGGCGACTGGCATGCCGCCCCGAATGAACTGAACCCAACGAGCCGTCGGGTATCGAACGACCAATTTCGGAAGAAGCAGCATTACGGCCACCATGGCCAGACCGGACACTATCATCAGCCACGCGCCCGAGGCGACTTGGCTGCCCGCGTAGGTCAGCGCGAAGGTCGGCGGAATCATCCCGACAAACGTGACGAAAGCGAAGGTCCGGAGTGACATATTGGTCAGGCCGGCGCCGTAACTGATCACGTCGAACGAGAAGAGCGGGACCAGCCGGGCCAGCAGAACAAAGATCGCCAGATGCCGGTCCGAGCATCGCTCGCAGAACGCAACGTTGGTGCGCAGCAGTTTGGCCAGGACGTCCCGCCCCAACATGCGCCCGATGAGAAAACTCGCGATCGCGCCGATCTCCGCGCCGAATACGGCATAGGCAGTGCCCAGCATCGGGCCGAAGGTGGCGCCGGCGGCGATGTCTAAGGGCAGGCTCGGGATCGGACTGATCACGACGCTCGTCGCCATCAGCGCCATAAAGATTGGAGGCGCCCATGGCCCCGCTTGCTGAAGCCAGCCGGTAATCCGTTCCGGATGCAGGAGTTCGCTGAAATCGAACCAGAAGCTGAGTCCGTACCCGCCGAGGATGAGCAGGAGAAAGGCGGCCCCTTTGAGGAGCGCACGGGGCGGCAGCCGTTTCCGCAGTCGGGTGCGAGCGGAGAGTAAATCCGGACGGGACATGGAGATCTCCTCAGTACGGCATGTCACAATTCTATAGCATGAGTGAAATCGGCATAATTAGCCTGCCTTCGCAGGGCGTCGAGCTCAAACTGGCATGCTTCAAGTCTCTCGGGGGCATTAAGACGCATCCTGCACGATCTCGGCGTTGGTAACTGTCATACAACTTACAGGACTTGGAATATTGTAGAAGTCTAGGGAAAGAAGTTGCCAGGCTCAGCACCATCGCGTGCCATACATCGGTCAAAACTTGAAATCACCGCCGAGCCACAGGTTTGTATTGCTGACCGAAGTAGGTTCGAAGCTAAACTTCCGACTGCCATGTTGACAGCCGAACTTCAGCGTCATCGCGTCGGTGAAACGATACTGAAACTCCAGGTCGCCTTGATAAACATTCTCGTGGGCGCCGCGATGCATATCGTCCGCGAGGCCGCTCGTAAAATTATTGCGCTCGTAGTCTAGACCGAAAATGACACTCACACGCTCCATTGCCTGCACCACCAGTTCGGCCGAGGCATAGTGATTGACATAAGAGATGTCATCGTGAATCTGTGGTTGGTTTCGTCCGTCGGCCAGTCCTCGCTCGTAATGGTACCCCACCAGCAATTGAACCCGCGGAGTGATGCTCCATTCGACGTGGGGGCCGACCGTCCAGAAGCTGGTGTCACGTTCGCTGAAGGCTTCATTGTATTGCCGCAGGCCATAGCGCCCGAGGAGCCGCACCGTGACGTTCGAGGCCACGCGGCGTTCCAGGTGGGTGCTCCAAAATTGAGTCGTCACGCGTTCATCGACCAGCAGTTCTTTCCCGGAACGGCGCTCATCATTTTTGCCGACGAACAAGTTGGGCCCGTAGAAATAGTACAGCCGTATTGCCGTGTCAGACGCAACGTCTTGTGTCAGACGCAGACGGTAGGACCCGTGGTTGAAGACAGGATTCTCGGCAAAAATGAAGCCTTGCGCCTGCGCCGACAATTCAGTGCGTCCCCAGCGTGAGTCGAAAGTCCGCCGGACGTCGATAGACGGCTCATAGACCATGTCGCTCCCCTGACCGGTTCGATCCACGACCGGCTGAGTGGGGTCATTCTGCAAGGACAGTCTCCGTGTGGCGGAGAAAAGACCGACATCGTCGGTGTAAAAAAGGTTGTTCTGGATCTCGCCTGACCATTGAGCCGAGACAAGCGTGGACTGGAGGAGCACTCCAGCCAGCACGGCCGTGCATCGCACAAGATTCACGAGGAGGCGAGCGCGATAGAACACCGTCACGCTCCTTTCTCGCCGGAGTCCGTTGGTTCCTCCCGTGTAAGAGCGCTGGCACAGACGGCATGCGGACCGAAGGGCTCACCAGTGCGACTGAATCGGACGCGACTCACACCTGGTTCAGAAGACGTCCAGCCACACGTTCTCGTATCCATATTCAGCAACCGTTCGTCTTTTAATTATCAACTGGCGCGGCCGCCATAATTATGATGGCTGGTTTTTCATCTGGCAGGGACAGCCGAACTCTTCTCCTCAGGTCTTCACAGAGACTCCTGCAAGCCGAAGAACCATCTTCATAAACAGGGCGCCGTGATTTTAAGAACCTGTCCGAATATGAGCCTTCTGCGACGGCGCGTGATGCGCGGCGTCGTGATCGGCGTCGAATACTCCATCCGGTTGCGGAACAGCGAATACGTTTTCGGCCATGATAAGCATCCAACTGGCTGCCAGGACAATCAATGGGTGCGACATCCTCATATCAACGAATCCGGAAGGGACGCTTGCTGCCGGGTTGCAAGCACTCTCAGAATCATGTCGGCGTGGTTGAGAGCCCGGACGCTCCAATGTCGAACCGTTTGAAGATAGGCGAGGTCCGCGTAGTGCGGATCCAGGTGAATCGCCTTCCGATAGCTCTCGCTTGCCTGGTCCCCGTGACCACCGGCGAACAGGCCGAGCGCCAAACCGGCCCAGGTGCCGGCCATCTGCTGGTTGAGGTCCACGGCAATCCGCCAGGCCTTCATTGCAGAGACGAGCTGCTCCAACTCAAAGAAAGCAAAACCAAGATTGCTCCAGGCCGGCGCAGAGCCGGGATTGAGCGCAACGGATTCTCGGAACTCTACGAGCGCGGCTTCGGGCTGCCCTTGGAGATGGAGAATCATGCCAAGGTTGTTATGGGGCATGGGATTGAGAGGACTGAGCCGGATCGCTTCACGAAACTCCCGGGCCGCACCCTCCAGGTCTCTTTGCTCGAACAACCGCCCTCCGGCGTCAATATGAAGGAGGGACTCATCCTGTGCGGCACGAATAGTCGGTTCTGAAGCCACCTCGAAAGATGCCTCTGCGTGAGAACCGGCGCACCCAAACGTCATCGTGAGCACCACTGCGGCACTCCAAGCAGACAGGTACGTCATATCGCTCCCTTCATCACTCACTGATCATTGCAACGGAGAAGCACTCTATGGGCGTTCGCACCATTGATGCCGCCTCAGCGGCACGTCGTCATGGCCCGCGTCAGCAACCACACGGTCGCCAGTGCGAAACTCGCGATTCCAACAACGCTACTCCAGAACGCGAAAAAGAGAAGCCGAATATATCCCCCGAGCGTATCTGCTCCATGTGCGATCAGGAGATAAAGGTCCATCCCTAAGCCGACGACCAGCATGATCGCTGAGAATTTAATGAAGATTCCTGCATTCCCTCCAGACAAACATTTCCACCGCATCTCCTGTGTCATAACATTCTCCTTTCCCTCGGCACCCTATCGCGTATGTTTCTCCAATCGAGATCCGGGCTATGAAACACGCGCGCGAATCGTGAGAGTGTCCACCTTGGTCGGCAGGTCCCTGGTCATATCGCTTTTCTTTGCCGAACCTTTTCAAGAACTTGTCGCCCCCCAAAGCGCCTGAACGATTGCCGCGTAATTGCTGGTATCGCTGAGGCTCGTTTCCATCGTTCGCATGGGCTGCGCCCTCACCTGTGTCATCCATGATTGGATGATGCCATGCTACGTCATGATCATGGCGTGGATCTGTGGCACATCTTACAAACGACTGAACAAATTTCCGGCAGAGACGGTCGGGTGAAAATGGGATCTTCGGTTGCGTGAAAAATGGGATGGCGGAGATTGTCGAGCCGGTTCTCGCCTGACTAGTCGCGGTCCAACGCACCGAACTGCGTGTTGCCGGGTACCCAGGCAGCGCATAGCCCATGGCATACGAGACGGCGAAAACTGGCGGGTTAAGGCGAGGGCCATGGAGAATTCGACGATACTGACGTCACCGTAGCGGTTAAAGATGGCCTCGCGCCACATGGTTGGCCTCAAGCGGAAGGGCACATCGAAGCTGTGCTAGGAGCAGGGCTTTCATCAACTGAAGAAAGTGCAGAGCGAGATGTGGAATATGCCGCGCAGATAGGCGAGCGAGATTCTCCGGGCCCATTCTCAACCACACGAAGCCGCTGTTCGACGAGTCAGTCGGTCACAGGATTTTTAGTTTCCTCCTTTGAATACTTGTGTGTCGGGATGGAAGGCGTACCAGGCAAACCAGAACGCCATGAGTGAAGGGAGGAGCGTCCCGTCGGCATCGAAGACTACGGCGCTGCGTGATCGCTCGTTGAACTGTATGGTAATGGAACGACCTCCCACCTGATCGCTGACGGGAGGGTGGACATTCTTCAGCTCTGAAATAGGATAGGCCTTGGCGATACCGTTGATCTCCACCCCGACGACCCATTCTTTGGGATGGTAGCGTGGATCGAAATGCAGGGTGTCGAAATACAGTTCTCTCTCCTCGGCATAACCTGAGTAGGGGTCTCGATCGTAGTGTCTGAAAGACCCTGTTGTCGTGGAGAGGACAAGGGTTGACGGATGGGCCGTCCGCCATTCTGACCAGGTCGTATGTTCGAGGAAGATGGGCGCAAGCGTTGTTCCGGTCATTGGGCCGGCCACTGCATGCATTCCAACCTGCGACCAGAGGCTTTCCGTTTGATGGTCATACATCAGCAAATCGCTCTGATAGAGCAGGCCGGATACGCCGAATGTACGCCGATTCCCTTGTCCCTCCGCATCGAAGGCAATTCCGGTTCCACAGAGGGGACAGTAGGTGACAACAACCGGCTTGCCGCCGACCACATCGTTCACGATTTCGTGCCAGTTAAGAATCTTGATCGGATAAGCCTTGGCTTCGGCTCCCTGTGTAAGTCCCAAGACACGATCCGTATCCTGGAGGAACGTCGCCTCCGCCGCAGAGACGAACCGTGGGGTGAGTAAGGCGGGAATCCCGTCTTTCCCGGGACCGCCATCGACAATCTGGTCGAGCGGTACGCTGTGTTTGGTCAGATCGAACGAGGTCGTCGGGGGCTTTCCAAATCCCAGCCATGCCGCGTAAATCAGCACGGCGCCGATGCCGACCAGGAACAGCAATCGCCGTCGGGGTGGAGCCATATCAGGCCAGAAGGTTGTGCTGGTCTTGGCCGCAGGCGTGAGCGATGGACCGTCCTGGTTCATGTGGTGAGCAGATAGATTGTTATGGCAACCGGGAGTAGCAGCAGCATGATCAGCAGCAGGCCAACGAGCCGCATATCGGTGAATCGGAAGTGTTCCCCCGACGGCGCAATAGGTGCCGGGATTGTCTCCTTGAAATCTTCGTATTCGTCACGCAAACACGCGCTCAGAAACGGCGGAGTGTCCGGGATGTTCGAGGGCATGACTCCGGAAAGGTATCGGTCAAACGCCTTAAAAAATCGGATGGTCGACACGAGCTTGCGGTATGTCGCCTGATCGAGCGCGTTCAATTGGAACGCGTGGGGCAAAACCGTGGCGAAATACATTCCTGCATCATTAGCGGTAATGGCCAACGCGATAATATGCTTGGTGCTGTGATCCAGATGTTCGAGATCAAGCTCTTCTTTGAACAGTTCCCAGGCCGTTTCCAGATAGGCCGGTCGATCGCTCATCCCCAGAAACAGATCCGGCACAAATGAGACACCGAGAGTCTTGGTGATATCCAGAAAGACGGTCTGGGTGGCGGTGATCCGTGAGAGGTCAGAACTGATGCTCTCCGGCTGAATATCCGTTACTGACAGGGTCTTCACCCTAGAGTCGCTCTCCCGGCCGGCAACCGGCCTCATCACGAGTTGCCCCTTTCCCATTCCTTGAGTCTCGCCAGCAACCATTCCTTGCGTGGAATACCCGTGGCAAGGATTCGTCCATCTAGGAGAAAGGCCGGAAACACCAGAATCCCAAGTGCATCACAGTCTTCTTTGCTGGCCGCACGAATATCGATATGCCAATCCGGAAGTTCTTCCTGAATTTCTTGGGCTAAAGTCCGAGCCGATTGTTCGGATAGACACCCCCGGTGAACAAGAATATCAAGACGAGCCATGGGGTAATCCTAGAGCAATACCTCATGGCAATCTGTGAGGCGGCTTACAGTTCAGAGAGGAACGTGGAGTGAGGAGGATCCATCCTCCCAAATCCAAGACCAACGATGATATGAATAACTAGTAGGCACTCCTTTAGAAACCATGGATTGCGACTATATCCTCTTATCGCCCGCGCTGTGGGCGACGGTGCAACAGACTGGGGTCGAGCGGCATTGGGTCTGGGGGCGGCAAGAACGGCGATCTATGGGACTGACCCCGGTTGTCAATAGTGGAATCGGTTGCAGCCTCACGCCGCCAGCTGTTGATGGGCCTGCTGTTGGGCAAACGCCAGGGGGGAGAGGTTCCCGAGCTGGGAATGCCGCCGCTGGCGGTTATAGAAGAGCTCGATGTACGCCGAGATTTCTCGCTAGGTCTGATCCCGCGTGCCATAGCGCCTGCCGCACCAACTCCGTCGTCATCTGCGCGCTCATCGCATAGCCGACCACCTCACAGGTATAAAGGTCTTTGATCCCCGCCAGATACAACCACCCATCCGCCGTGGGCACGTAGGTGATGTCCGTGACCCAGATCTTGTTCGGTCGTGTGGCGACAAATGTTTGAACCGCGATATTCTCGGCTATCGGCAAGGCTGGCTGCGTCTTCGCAAAGTACGCGGTGGTTTTCTTAGGATGTCACGCTCCATCCGCGCCTCTGCGATGTCGCGCTTCAGCTGAGACACCTCGGCCTCTAGTTCCGTGACCGGTCGCCGGGTCTTGTTCAGCCCTGCAAGTTGCCCCTGTCGCGCCCGAAACACCCAGTTTGCGAGGGTCTTCGCTGACATGGCCAGGCGTCGGGCCACCTTCGGAATGGTCAACGCCTGCTCTGGCACCAGCCGCACGGCTTGCTCCCGCATGCTGTCGCGGTACCCGTTCCATCTCACACCTCTAGGCCTCAGATCATAGGTTGAAAGCGTCCACTTTTCGATCCTAGCTCATGCCTATCCTCTGAACCCCGTCGACCGCTATCGCTCCACCACACCCCCTGTCTTCACTATCCTGCGAGGGCTGTCTCTTTTCGACTCCTCCGAATGCACTGTTTTGGTATGATTTCCCTCATGAGCAAATTTACCAGAGGAATAGAGTCTCCCTCTCGGATCCACGTGGTTCTTGAACCACGAGCTAGCCACACATTCCAGGAGATTCTCGCGGTACTGGAGCAAGTTGGCGCGACAGCGATTGATCAGATCAGTGCCGAGTTCATCTCAGCTGAGATCACTCCAGGCTCAGTGCCCTCCCTGGAAGCCATTGCGTTCGTGGAGACAAAGAAGCCCCACGGGTTGCCGTAACGCACTCGCCTACTCAATAATCAAAGCGGAGTTGCCCCCGAGCCACGTCTACAGAGTCTTGGCGGCGCTTCAAGAGCCCCCGGACTTCCTGACGCATCTTCGCTTGTTTCTCGGGCGAAAGCGGCTCAGAGGAAAGACGAACATGAATAATGGCCGGAGTAATGCTGATGGGGCTATCGACTTGTCCACTCATCTGAACGAGCGTTCCTGCCTGTGGGATGAAAATCTCTGTCACCTGGCTCAGTGGGATTCAGCGACCGACTTGAGATGTTCCTAATGACTGTACTTCAGAGGCTACAAACACCCAGCCTCAATCTGTCGCTTTTCTGATCGTGGCCACGAAGCGCGCCTTGCGGCCCGTAAAACTTTTCATCTTCTTGAGTGATGTCTCTACGGGAAGTGGAGATCGCTTGACCTTCTTCAGCATCCTCTCCACGCGAGTGTTTCCGGCCGTGGTTCCAAGAATGGATAGTGGAGTTTTGTTCTTGAGCGCACGATGTTTACGAGTAAGCCATGCGGTCGCGGCATCTTCGCTCCCCAATACTTCACTAACCCATTGCTGTATATCAAAGGCATCCTGTGTCGCTTGCGGGTTGATCCTCGTTTTTGTGGCTTTGTCACGCGGGGCTCTGGCGCTTTTCGGCGGCTGAAGGGGCTCACTGTCCGCGTACATGGGCGGCAACCCTGTTGTTAGAAAGAACACCTCATCGACGAACATCTGCTGTGTGCGTGGCGGCAGTTTTGGCAAGGTGATTTCGAGCCAATCTTTCATGGCCTTGTCAGTGAGTTTCTTAATGCCACTAAACTTTTGAATTGCTTGACGATACCCCTGCATCATACCCAGCGACATTGAGGAGATCCCTTCTTAAAAAGCGACAGGGCAGTCTAGGAACAGTGAGGTGTCTAATCCATTCTTACCTGAACATATATGAAAGATTAGCACCGTCACTGGATAGATTCGAGGCCATTTATTGGGGATCTGAGAGCTTGCAGGCAGTGCCAAGAATTTTTAGAGGAAATTCAGGCAGAGCCAATAAATCTTGGATTGCAGTGCCAAAAGTGATATCAGTGACATGGTATAAGTAGTTGTTAATCAAGGGTGTGAGGTGGCAAGTTTATTTGGAGCCGACACAAGGAGGCCGTAATGCAGATGTCAGGACGTATCGGAATGATGGGATTAGGCATCGCGCTGGTGGGTGCACTCACTGGAATGCCGGTCTTTGCGGCAGATGCCCCAATCGAGGATGGGTCGAAGATCGTGATCTCGTCTCCGAAGGATGGAGACAAGGTCGGCGATACTTTTGAGCTGAAGTATGAATTGACCAAGGGATCCGAGGCGGCCCACGCCCACGTGTACTTGGATAATCAATATCAGAAGGGCTTTCCCGGAACGTTCAAGGGTGTGAGTAAAGGGAAACACCAGATCACCGTGACGGGCGCCAACAAGGACCACAAACTCGTCTCAGCCACACAGACCATCACTGTCGACGTGCAGTAACACAAGAACCGGTCAAACTCACGGCTGCCAGGGCCTCTTATCAAAGAGGCCCTGGTGTGCCCTTCCTGCTATTTCTGTCCCTTCTCCCGGTTGACTCTTCTCTCGCTAGAACGTAGCTTCTCTCCATTTCAGCCGTATACAGCTGGTTCGAGGACAGAGAGTGAATATGGATTGGCTTTGGTTGATCGCTTTTCTTGCGCTGCTCATTGCCGGTGGGGCTGCGTACTATGTGTGGCAGGTAGTCTCGGCGCACACTCGGGACGACTTCCGCGCGCAGCAGCCCATGCTCCGGGTCACCAATATGTCTGCGATGACCGCAGGGAATATACTCACCCTCATTCCGCAGCTCGAAAATGTCGGGCGTGGAGTGGCCTACGATTGCGTCTTGCATCTCGGCGGGTGGGAGGGCAGCTTTTCGGTGAAGAAGGTCTATCCACAGGGCCCGCGCTATCAGAAGCACGCGGCCTCGCTCGTGTTGGGGCCGGATACTCCGCTACGGGTGAAGCTGCAGAGCCATGGCTATCTCCGATTGAGCTATCGGGATCGGTGGGGGCTCAAGTACGATTGTTGGTACCCGGTCACTCAATTTCCCAGCACGACACCGCCGCTCTACAATGTGCAGATCGATTTGGAGCATCCGGACGTTAACGAGCCGACTCCCTCGTTCTGGGAGATGCGGGCACTGCTCCGAAAGAGTACGCCGTCGGAGTGATATGCTGTCGATGACGACCCACGCGTTGGGTATTTCCTTCCTGTGTGCTATTCAAACGGGAGTCGGCCATGAAAACGCTTCCCCTGCCAGTCGTGATTGCCATGTGTGTGGTCTTGTCGGCCTGTGCTGGTCCGGGATCGAGGAAGCCGCTTCCGACGGCGTCGTCCGTTGATCTCACCCGTTATGCAGGAACATGGTACGAGATTGCGCGGCTGCCGATGTGGTTTCAACGGCATTGCGTCGATTCTAAAGCGATCTACACGAGTCGCTCTGACGGTGCGGTCGGGGTTCACAACGAATGTGTGACTGAGAGCGGCGGGCTCGACCAGATCGACGGTGTGGCGACGGTGGTCGACCCGAAGACCAACGCGCGGTTGACGGTGGTCTTTGACAACTTCTTCGCGCGATTGTTCGGCTCATCACGCGAGGGAAACTATTGGGTTCTCGATCTCGATCCCGATTATCGCACCTCGGTGGTTGGTACGCCGGATCGCCGCTTTCTCTGGATCCTCTCGCGTACGCCCCAGCTGGACGATGCGACCTACCGACGACTGGTCGAACGGGCCAGGCAGCTTGGCTTTCCCGTATCAAATCTGATTCTCGCCAAGCGCCCACTGTGAGCCGGTTTGTGCCTGCTTGACTCCGTCTTTTCGGGGAGCGATGCTGAAGGTGTCCCGGAGGTGTCGTATGAGACCGGGGTAGCCTTCTCACCGCTGTTCACGTATCCGTTCTTCTTGTCCGCTTCCATGCGCCCTGCCGGTTTCATACGCCTCGAGGGCGTTCTTGTATCTCCCACCCACTATGAAGGAGGTTGCACCATGAAAACCTCACGAATTGTTGTGGCCGCATCCGCGGTCCTGCTGTTGGCCATCTCGTCGGCTTTCGCCAATCCCGATATGCTGCCGAAGCATCCCGGCTATCCGATGGGTAACGCGATAGATCCAGTCAAAGGACAGTCTCTCGCGAACGACCCCGGTCAGACGAATGCGACGGGGGTAGGGTCGCTTGCGAACGCCGCTGTGTTCGATGACAGCCACTCCAAGCAGAGCCTATCGATCAATCACGATAATCAGCGGATTTTGGAGAAGCCCGGCGCCGGGGTGCTGCCCAGAGTACAGGGGCCCAACATCACGATTGAACCGCCGGTGAAAGAGGCGACGAAAGTGACCGCCACACCGCAATAGTTGCGTGACGTCGCGTGGCCGGACTGTGGGTGGCGCGCTATCTCGGTCCGGCCACTGCTATGCGGACTCCGTCAATCGAACGGGCTCCGGTGGCGTTCTTCTGAAAAACCGGCTTGTTCTTCCCTCGCCGTCGCAGTAGGATGATGCGGCTATTTCGTCATGTTCGATCAATGTTGAGGAGGTATGGCTATGTCAGATCGTTCACTGGGCCTGTGCGCTGTGATCGCATTCGTGGGACTGCTGTTGGGAGGCTGTGCGAGCGATGGTTCAATGGGAACATCGGGAGCATCCGGGGGCGGGTCGTCTTCCGGTAGCGGGGCGACGTTCGGCACGACGAAGAATATCGAGCGTGTCGCTGCAGGCGCGGTCGAAGACAATCTGAATGCCTGTATGGCGCGCATTCCCAAGGACGCCTCCGCGGGTCAGCGGATGTTGGCTGAGGAAAGCTGCCGCCGCGATCAAGCCAATCGTCGCTAGCGCTTTGTGTTGTCGTAAGGCGGCGCGGGCAGGCGCGTCGCCTTACGACAGGTCCCCTCCAGTTGTTCACTCTTCTCTCGCATTCTGGGTATGACCGTAGGGTAGGAAAGCTGCCTCTGTAGGCAGCCTCCCAAAGGCGGGCTGTCGCACGTGCCTACGCGAAACTGTGGATTCGATGAAAGATACGCACAGCAATAGTTGGCGTTGAGCTTACGTAGCCTGACGGGTTGATCGGGCTTTCGTGCGCGGTTTCTTCGGCGCCTTGGTCGAACGGTTTGTCTTCGGGGCGACGGGTGGGGTCGAGACTTGTCGTTGCCGAATGGTGTTCGGTTTCTCTGGGGTTTGAAGAATTCTCACAGAGGTTCCAAGATCTTCGATCAGCGCGCGCAAAGGCTCCGCAACCGACCAAGCCTGTGCAAAACACCCGCGCGGATGATGCGGAGCCTCGGCATCGCAAACCTCCGACACCTGACCGAGGCAGGCTTCGCTGAGATGAGCGTCGAGGCCATTCAAGAATCCCCTCGCTTCTGATCGTGACTTGGCATTCCGTCCGAAGCTCTTGATCCAGGCCGTCACCAGCGGCCCGAGGAGAAAGGGCCAGACTGTGCCTTGATGATAGGCGCTGTCTCGTTCCGGCATGCCTCCTTCATAACGGGGGTGATAGCGCGGATCGTCCGGTGACAACGTGCGAACTCCGACCGGAGTAACGAGCTGTTTCTTCACGAGCCGGAGGATGCGTTGCGCACGATCGCGCGGGACCAGGGCGTTCCCCAGGGAGATGGCGTAGAGCTGATTGGGCCTCAAGGAGGTGTCGTTGCCCTCCGGCCCGTCGATGACGTCGTACAGGTAGCCGCCTTGTTCGTACCAGAAGCGCCGCTGAAATGCAGCTATAGCTCGTTGCCGGTCAGCCCGGCATTGATCGGCGTACGATGCCTCGCCGAACAGACGGGCAAGGGTTTCTCCGACACCCAAGGCGTAAATCCACAAGGCTTGAATTTCTACCGGTTTGCCATGTCGCGGGGTGACAACCCAGTCACCGATCTTCGCATCCATCCAGGTCAGTTGGGCGCCGGGAGCTCCCCCGGTGATCAAGCCGTCGTCATCCATTCGAATCCCGTAACGTGTGCCGCGCCGATAGCCATCGAGAATCTGTTTGATGGCAGGCCAGGCCGTGCCGCGGATACGGGAGTCATCCCGGGACGCGGCGAAGTAGCGATCAATGGCATGGATGAACCAGAGTGAGGCGTCGATCGTATTGTACTCCGGCTGCTCGCCGGCATCGGGGAAGCGATTCGGGATCATACCTTCTGAGACGTGGGCGGCAAATGCGGCGATGATCTGCCAGGCGACCTCCAATCGACCGGTCACGAGACAGAGCCCCGGTAACGAGATGAAGGTATCCCTCCCCCAGTCGGTGAACCAGGGATAGCCGGCGATCACCGTCTGCCGATCGCCTCGTTCGGACAGATAGGTGTCCGTGGCACGCCAGAGTGTGCCGGCCAGAGGATCGGCGTTCGGGGCAGCTTGCGTGAGCCGGGTTCGACGCGCCCGCTCACGCTTGGTAAGGGCAGAGACATCGAGCCCGTCGAAGGTTTCGCTGGTGAAGGCCAAGGTCGCGGTTGATCCCGGTGTGAGGCTGAACGTGAACTCTCCAGGCGACCACCAATCTTCCCTATGGTCGAGTCCGCGTTGTTGCTCGACGGGGAACTCAACCTGGCGATACCACTCCGGGGCATGGCGATAGTCACCGGCATGAAACGCTCGGATCGGTGGGAGATCGGGATACACCTGCCAGGTGACGGTCCCTGCTTCGATCGAAGATTCCGTCGATAGCCTTCCATTCTCGTGATGCGTCGCGTGGTAGTCGCGCCCGCTGAGCTTCGGCCTTACGCGGACAATCGCTCGCTGCTTCTTCTTGCCAAGCAATCTCCATCGAACGATGACGAGATCACGTCTATGGACTGTGAAGATCTCACGTTGGACGGTTGTGTCGTGGCAGATAAAGGTCCAGGTAGGCCAGGGATCGGTCGTAAACCCTGTACAGACGTGATAGCCAGATGGATGGACAGCATCAGGATAGCAATTGGTGGAGAGCGGGAAGGAGTGCCTGTCGAGATCGAGCCAGTCTTCCACCTGATTCACCAGCACGAACCGTTCGCTCGGCGGCTTGCGCGCAGTCAATAAGAGCGCATGATATCGGCGAGTGTTGGCTCCCGCGACGGTGCCGGACGAGAATCCTCCACGCCCGTTCGTTTCGAGCCATTCGAGGCTGAGTGCGCGGTCCAGGTTCTGGCAATCTTGGATGCTGATCTTCACATCAGGGCTCTTAATGTCAGCTGTCAGCTTCATCACTCTCCCGACTGCTGAATCAACTTCGCGACCAATCCCGTCCATCCTGTCTGGTGACTCGCGCCGATGCCGGCGCCGTTGTCGCCATGGAAATATTCATAGAAGGGCACGTGATTCTGCCAGTGCGGGTCGTCCTGGAATCGCGATGTTCCGCCGAATACCGGTCTTTTTCCCGAGGCATCCTTCAAAAAGATGTGGGTGAGCCGTCTGGACACTTCTGCTGCCACTTGCCAGAGGGTGGCCTGACGGCCGGAACCGGTCGGGTACTCCACCTTGTATTGGTCGCCGAGGAAGTAATGAAACTTCTGCAGTGATTCAATCAGGAGATAATTGACGGGGAACCAGATCGGTCCGCGCCAGTTGGAGTTGCCACCGAACAGTCCTGTGCTCGACTCGGCCGGCTCGTAGTCCACTCGATGTTCATGGCCCATGACGTTGAGCACATAGGGGTGGTCTTTGTGATACCGCGAGAGCGCCCGGATGCCGTAGGGCGAGAGAAATTCTTCTTCGTCGAGCATGTAGCCGAGCACGGACCGTAATCGATCACGGCTGACGAGCGAGAGAAATCGACGGACGCCTCCGTCGTATGATTGAGTTTCGAGATGCTGCGCAAAGTCCGGCCGGTTTTCGATAAACCACTGCATGCGATGCTTGAAACGCGGGAGGCTGTCGATCAATTCCGAGTCGAGGGTCTCGACGGCGAAGAGCGGAATCAGCCCGACCATGGAACGGACCTTCATGTGTCTCGTCTCACCGTTCGGCAGATGGAGCACGTCGTAGAAGAATCCGTCTTCACGATCCCAGAGTTCGATCTTTTCCCCGCCGATGTTGTTCATGGCCCGGCAGATATAGACAAAGTGTTCGAAGAATTTGCTGGCCACGTCTTCGTAGGCGCGGTTGTCACGGGCGAGCTCCAACGCCATGGTCAGCATGTTCAGGCAATACATGCCCATCCAGCTGGTGGCATCCGATTGTTCGATATGACCGCCGGTCGGCAGCGGGGCGCTGCGATCGAAGACGCCGATATTGTCGAGCCCCAGGAACCCGCCTTGGAAGATGTTCTTCCCGTCGGCATCTTTGCGATTGACCCACCAGGTGAAGTTCAACAGCAGTTTGTGGAAGCAGCGTTCCAAAAAACGCCGGTCGCCGGAGCCGTGGCGTTTCTTGTCGATCTTGTAGACCCGCCAGGCAGCCCAGGCATGAACGGGTGGATTCACGTCGCCCAGGGCCCATTCGTAGGCCGGAATCTGTCCGTTGGGGTGCATGTACCATTCACGCAGCATCAGCACGAGTTGTTCTTTGGCAAAGGTGGGGTCGACGAGCGCGAGCGGGATGCAATGGAAGGCCAGATCCCATGCGGCATACCAGGGATACTCCCACTTGTCCGGCATCGAGATCACGTCGGCGTTGTACAGATGTGTCCAGTCGGCATTGCGGCCCCCGAGACGCGCGCGGGGAGGTTCTGGCATACCGGGGTCGCCTTTGAGCCAGCGATTGACCTCATAATGATAGAACTGTTTACTCCAGAGCAGCCCGGCGAACGCTTGGCGCTGTACCTGGCGAGCATCCTCTGAGAGCGTGGCCGGCGCGAGGCTATCGTAGAACTCATTGGCTTCCCGAAGGCGTGCATCAAACACCGCATCGAAGTCCTGCTTGGTGAACTCCGGAGTCTGTTCTTCGTTGGTAAAGCGCAGGCGGATTGTTTTGGTCGCGCCGGGTTCCAGCCTACACGCATAGTGGGCGGCGGCCTTCGTGCCGACCTGATCCGGATTGACCGCATCTTTCTCTCCCGCCACCACATAGTCATGGAAGCCGTCTTTCACGTACTTGGCGCCATCCTGGTCGTCATAGAGACGCCGGGTATTTGTTTCGTTCTCCGTAAAAAGCAGCGTCGGCTGCTCCTCGCAGAGCAATCGTCGTTGCCCGTAGTGGTCGTGATTCGTCTCGATCACGCTCATACGGTTGGCTGGCTCCCCCTGTCTCAGTCTCGGGCGCCGGATGTCCGATCCCCAAGACCAGGTGTTGCGAAACCATATTGTCGGCAGCACGGTGAGCTCTGCCGCTTCTGGGCCTCGATTGACGATCTGGATCCTGATGCAGAGATCTTCCGAGGTCGCCTTGGCATATTCCACGAATACGTCGAAGTAGCGATTGTCGTCAAAGACCCCGCTGTCGACCAGCTCAAATTCGGGGTCCTGGCGTTTTCTTTGGCGATTCTCTTCCACGAGCCGGGCATAGGGAAAGGCGGCCTGCGGATACTTGTAGAGATATTTCATGTAGGAATGCGTCGGCGTGGAATCGAGATAGAAGTAGTACTCTTTAACATCTTCACCGTGGTTGCCTTCATTGCCTGTGAGGCCGAAGAGGCGTTCCTTCAAAATGGGATCGTGTCCGTTCCAGAGGGCGACGGCAAAGCAGATCATCTGGTGACGATCACAGATGCCGGCGAGTCCGTCTTCGTTCCAGCGGTATGCCCGCGATCTGGCTTGATCATGCGGGAATGCTTCCCATGCGGTGCCATGCGGACTGTAGTCTTCGCGTACGGTGCCCCAGGCTCGTTCACTCAAATACGGGCCCCAGCGTTTCCAATGGCGCTGGCGCTGGGCGTCTTCATCAAGGCGCTGCTGCTCAGCAAGGAGCGTTGAGGGAGGTGCCGGAGGAGACTGACGAGGAAAGGCCATACGCCTCCTACGGTCGAATCGGTATGGAACTAGAGTCAACCGGATCGGAAATGTCCTGCCCGCAGCCTAGCCCTGTGTGCCACTGGCCGTCAATCAAAGCCGGTACATGAATGCGGAGATAGCTCAGGGGAGTGCGGGGCGGCCAAGGGAGCGGAGAAAGCGAGTCCAGATGACCTGGTCGAGTTGCTGATGGGCACGTATGGGAAGGCGGATGAATTCAACGCCGAACACGTAGCCCTCGACCCAGCGGATTTTGCCGAGTTCGATCGAAAGGGAGGGTGACTGATCAGGCATCAAAACGTGGAGCCGCACATAACTGCCGGAGAGGACGGTGCGATCGCACGAGATCGCACAACCGGAGGCGGACAGGTCCGTCAACGCGCCTTCGCCTACAAAAGGAGCCCCGCCAAATACGACGGGGTAGGTGACGGGAAAGCGATCGGTGGAGCGGGTCAGGAGAGTATGAGCCATGTGGTGCCCTGTGTGATCCACAACAGGGTAGCCGGTTCACACAACTGTCTACTACCCCTCAGAGGAGGGGCCAGGGAGCGCGCGCTGCTTGTTAGGGGGTCTTGTGAGCAGGTTCGACTGGGTTTGGCGCAGGTTGCTCGAGACGCTCGATGACGTCTTGCTTTAAACGCGTGGGTTCTTCGATCCGGTTATCGCGTTGAATGATCGTGAGTTCTTTCGCTTTCCGTTGGCTCAGCTCGGCGATATCGCTTTCGTCGCGGATCAGGTGCGGGGTGAGGAAAACGAGCAGGTTGAGTTTCTCGGTCTGTTTGCTTTGGAAGCGGAAGAGCCAACCCAGCCACGGAATGTCTCCGAAGAACGGCACCTTACGTTCGCTGAGGGTGATGTTGTCTCGAACGAGTCCTCCCACCACGATGGTTTGGTTGTCTCTTGCAATGGTGGTGGTTTCCATCGAGCGTTTGGTCGTAGTGGGACCGACCGGGATGGATGCCGTGCCTGACCCGATTGTCTGGGCCACGTTCTCGGCGATGGCGGTGATTTCCTGTTTGAGCTCCAGACGGATCAGGTCGTCTTCCAGGACTTGCGGGGTCAGTTCCAGCGTGACGCCGACGTCTTTGCGCTCGATGGTCACCAACGTACCCCCGGTGATGCCTTGAGCCTGTCCGGT